>NZ_JBMBWF010000008.1:0-4240 GCF_048606415.1 Knoellia tibetensis | reverse complement strand
GTGGGGACGCCGCCCTTGCCCAGGACGGTGACGCGGGCGGTGCCGCCGGCGGTGATGGGTCCGTTGGCGCCGAGGTTGGTGCGGGTGTCGAGGACCCGGGCAGGCGCGAGCGAGACGAACGAGCCCGGTTGTGTGGGCGACGCCGCGGTGGAGGCAGCTGGGGCCGCCGACGGAGCCCGCTGGGTGGCGACGGCCGGCGCGACACTCATGGCGAGGCAGGCTGCGGTCAGGGCGGCAAGTCGTCGAAGCAGGGGGGTCATGCAGGGCCTTCCAGACGGGCGTGATCGAGGAGGAGGAGGTTCAGGACGTCTTGACGTAGCCAGAGATGTCGGCGATGAGGTTGCTCGTGGCGCTGGTGTAGAGCGCGACTCGGCCATCGGCGCCGACCTTGACGAGGATGCTGTTGCTCGTCGCGCCACCGCTGAGGTAGTTGACCGTCGAGGTCGACGGCTGGGTGACACCGCTCGGGTAGGTGGTGAGCCACCCGCCTGTGGTGGGCCCAGCGGCGGTCACGTTGAGCGAGACCGCCTTGACGCCGGTGGACGGAACCCCGCCGACGCCCAGCACCTTGAAGGTCACCACGCTCCCGCCCGGCACCGCACCGACAGTCGCGCCCACGCCGCTGCGCGTGTCGAGGATGCGCGTGGGGGTCGTGCCCACGAAGTCGGAGCCGGTCGGGAACCATCCGGCGACGTCGACGGCCACGTCGGCGGAGGTCGACGGGCTGTAGAGCACGCGCCCGTCCGAGCCCACCTTGACGAGGACGAAGGCGGCGACCGTGGTCCGTGGGCGGAAGTTCGTCGAGCTCGTCGTCGGCATCGGCACGCCGGAGGGCCAGACCGTGGCGTAGCCCCCGGTGGTCGGAGCGATGGTCGTGACGTTGAGGGCGACGGATCCCACACCGGACGACGGGACGCCTCCCCTGCCGAGGACCTGGACCGCGAGGGTCCCGCCGGCAGCCACCTTGGACTGGGGCGCGCCCAACCCGCTGCGCGTGTCGACGATGCGCGTCGGTGTGAGCGGCGTGAACTTGCCGCCTGTCGTGGGGTAGAAGCCACCGACGTCCACGAGCACGTTGGTGCGCGCGCTGCTTGTCAGGGTCACCTTGCCACCTGTGCCCAGCTTGACCATGGCCTGGTTGGCGATGGTCACGCCTGCCGGGAAGTTGAGGTTCGAGACCGAGGCGGCCGCCGAGCCCGTCGGGAAGACGCTGACGTACCCGGAAGCGCTCGGCGACACCGCGGTGACGTTGAGGACGACCGCCGAGGCGCCGGTCGCCGGCACGCCCCCACGGCCGCTGACCTGCAGGGTGAGCGACTGTCCGGGGGAGAGGACAGCCTTGGGTGCGCCCAAACCGGTGCGGGTGTCGAGGATGCGAGCTGGCGTGAGCGGCTGGTATCCGTCGTAGCGGGTGGCGCAGGGTGTACCTGAACGCGTGGCACAGATCGTGTAGGTACCTGAAGCCTCGCTGCCAGCGCTGAAAGCCGCGAAGTAGGTGCCTCCGAGCGACGAGGTGAACGAGACACTGTTGCAGGTGCCGGCCGAGGTGGAGCAGGAGTAGCTGGCCGCGATCTGGTCACCGGAGCTGTCGAAGACGGTCAAGGTCGGGTCTGCAGCGACGGACGGAGCCAGTGCAGCGGTCGTGACCGAGTATGTCGAGCCAGAGCTTGTCGAGAAGCGGTACCAGTCGATGTCGTCGTTGTACTTGGCCACCGTCGACGGCACGGCGTCGATGGCGGATTCGCGGTTCTCGGCCAGGACCAGAGACCGCGCAAGGTCCCACGTCCCGTCGGGTTCGCCGAGGGTGTCCCAGGTCAGTCCTTGGGAGTAGCTGGGGAGGACGCGGACCTTGTAGGTTCCAGAGCGGCTGGACTCCCATGTCGAGACGCTGAACCAGTAGGTGCCGGACAGGGAGACCTCGACGGTGCGCAGCACGTTGCTTCGGCCGTTGCCACCGCCGCATCCGAGGTTGAACGCGGTCTGGTCGGACCGGTAGGGCTGCACGCACATGCGGCCCATGGCAGAGGCCACGTCGTAGATGTCGATCGTGTAGGTCCCGGCAGCGGGCGCCTCGAACCGGTAGAAGTCCACGTCGTCTTCGTACTTTGCGACGGTGGCGGGCACGGGGTCGATGGCCCGGGTTCGACCGGTGGTGGAGCCGACGGTGATCGATTCGGCGAGTGAGAGCTTCCCGTTCGGTTCGCCGAGGGTGTCCCAGGTCAGTCCTTGGGAGTAGCTGGGGAGGACGCGGACCTTGTAGGTTCCAGAGCGGCTGGACTCCCATGTCGAGACGCTGAACCAGTAGGTGCCGGACAGGGAGACCTCGACGGTGCGCAGCACGTTGCTTCGGCCGTTGCCACCGCCGCATCCGAGGTTGAACGCGGTCTGGTCGGACCGGTAGGGCTGCACGCACATGCGGCCCATGGCAGAGGCCACGTCGTAGATGTCGATCGTGTAGGTCCCGGCAGCGGGCGCCTCGAACCGGTAGAAGTCCTTGTCTCCGCTCGCGAAGATCGACGCGTCGGTGATGCCGTCGACCCCGACACCGATCGGAGTGGCCGCAGCAATCGTGTCGTTGGGTTCCGGTTCGGCCCACGCGCTGGGCGACGCGCCCACCGCGATCACCACCGTGCCGACAGCGACAGCGAGAAGACGGGCAAGGTGCTGACGAGCGCGCAAGGTGATCCCCCTGAAGCGTGACCGTGTGACGGCGGCGACTGCCGAGCGCAGTCTTGCCTCGCGCGGAGCTGCGGCGCAGCCGATTCGGATTCGACGCCGCCGCACAGCCACGAAAATGGTCACTCCCTAGTCACAGCTCGCCCATCCCTCGGACTCGCCGCTTCTCCCATAACCCTTGGGTGCGCGAAGTGCGAGCGGTCGACGGGCGAGGGGTGGATTTCCCTATGCCGAGCAGCCGCCCTTGCGGATCGCGGTCGCTGCTGTTCCTTCCAACCTCAGGAACGCTCGAGGATGGCAGAGGTGGTGGAGCCGTCCTCCATCTCCTGCCAGCCGAGTGCCACGCACAGGGCCGTTGAGGGACAGGAGATCGGAGAGACGTTGAAGAGTCGCGCAAGTACGACGCTGCTGACCGCTCCCGTGAGTGGCACCGTCGAGGCCAGACCGGACGATCCCGACACTCCCACGGCAATGCACTCGTCGGGGCAGGAGACATCCTCGAAGTAGCCGAAGCCGCCGGGGCTGGCAACGCTTCTGGCGGTCCACGAGCCGTCGACTAGGGAGAGGGCCAGGGGACGGAGCCCGGTGCTGGCGCGGTAGCTGCCTACGGCTGCGCAAGCCTGTCCGCCGCAGGAGACTGCGGAGATCACGTACTCCGAAAGTTCGCTGTCCGGTGCGGGGACGGCGTCCGATGGCAGCGGAGCCGGCTTCAAGACGACGGTGTCACCGGAGACCGTGCCGACGCTGAGGGCCTGGTTGCCCGCGCTGTTGACGTAGTAGCCGCCGAAGGCGCACAGGGTCGCGGCGGTGCAGGACAAGTCATCGAGGTACTGCCCGTAGACGGCACCCGCAGGTGTCGGCACGGGAATCACGGTCTTGGACGAACCGGAGATCCTGCTGATGATGCCGGCGTCTCGGCCATCCGGTGCGGTGTAACCGCCCAGCGCTGCGCAGCCGGTGACGGCCCAGCACGAGAGGTGGCCGTAGTAGCCCGGCTCGCCCGTCGCGTCCGACGGCAGAGGGAGGGGCGCGGATGCCCACGAGCCTCCTGAGTACGTCGCAAAACGGGGGGACTGGTCGGCGGCCCATGTCAGGGCGTGACAGGTCCCCTCACCGGGACACTCGAGCGCGTACTGCGGGCTTTCTGTCCTGTTCAGCACCTTCCATGCTCCCCCGGACAGGGCGAGGTTGTATCCCTCGGACCGTTCTAGGGCTTCGTCCCAAGTGGAGAACGAGACGGCGCAGAATGTGGAGGAGGCGCAGGAGATGTCGCCCTCGTAAATGGACTCGCCCGCAGACCCCAGGTCCTTGCTCGTCCAGGCTCCACTCGACCTTGAGCTCACCCAAACGTGCACGGCGCCAGACGCGTCCGCAAAGGTGCCGACGGCGTGACACATGGTCAGGCTGGGGCAGTCGACGTCGTCAAGGCTTCCGGAGTCGGGCTCTGCGTTCGCGGGCAGCGGGGCGCCGCGGACCGTCCACGTCGGACCGGGGGCTCCCTCGAGGTAGTAGCCGGCGATGTCGCCCAGGAGGTGGATGGTGCTGGTGGAGCCGTTGCGCAGGG
>NZ_JBMBWF010000007.1:0-5629 GCF_048606415.1 Knoellia tibetensis | reverse complement strand
AATGTTTGTCCGGCTGCGTCCTACTCTCCCACACCGTCACCAGTGCAGTACCATCGGCGCTGAAGGGCTTAGCTTCCGGGTTCGGAATGGAGCCGGGCGTTTCCCCTTCGCTATGACAGCCGAAACTCTATGGAGATATTCGGGGTTCCCCGCCGTGCCACCGGTGCCGGTGGCGTGGGGGGTTGCCGTTCCGTATCTCGGGAACTGCACAGTGGACGCGAACACGCAAAATCTTGTTGGTGTGTATCAAGTTGTCGGCTTATTAGTACCAGTCAGCTACATGCATTACTGCACTTCCACGTCTGGCCTATCAACCCAGTAGTCTAGCTGGGAGCCTCTCGGACCGTAGTCCATGGAAATCTCATCTTGAAGCGTGCTTCCCGCTTAGATGCTTTCAGCGGTTATCACTTCCGAACGTAGCTAATCAGCGGTGCTCTTGGCAGAACAACTGACACACCAGAGGTTCGTCCATCCCGGTCCTCTCGTACTAGGGACAGCCCTTCTCAAATTTCCTACGCGCACAGCGGATAGGGACCGAACTGTCTCACGACGTTCTAAACCCAGCTCGCGTACCGCTTTAATGGGCGAACAGCCCAACCCTTGGGAGAGACTCCACCCCCAGGATGCGACGAGCCGACATCGAGGTGCCAAACCATGCCGTCGATATGGACTCTTGGGCAAGATCAGCCTGTTATCCCCGGGGTACCTTTTATCCGTTGAGCGACGGCGCTTCCACAAGCCACCGCCGGGTCACTAGTTCCGACTTTCGTCCCTGCTCGACATGTCTGTCTCGCAGTCAAGCTCCCTTGTGCACTTACACTCAAAACCTGATTGCCAACCAGGCTGAGGGAACCTTTGAGCGCCTCCGTTACCTTTTAGGAGGCAACCGCCCCAGTTAAACTACCCACCAGGCAATGTCCCTGATCCGGATCACGGACCGAGGTTAGATATCCAGAACGACCAGAGTGGTATTTCAACGTTGACTCCACCGACACTGGCGTGCCGGCTTCACAGTCTCCCACCTATCCTACACAAGCCGTACCGAACACCAATACCAAGCTATAGTAAAGGTCCCGGGGTCTTTCCGTCCTGCTGCGCGTAACGAGCATCTTTACTCGTAGTGCAATTTCGCCGAGTTCATGGTTGAGACAGTGGAGAAGTCGTTACGCCATTCGTGCAGGTCGGAACTTACCCGACAAGGAATTTCGCTACCTTAGGATGGTTATAGTTACCACCGCCGTTTACTGGGGCTTAAATTCTGAGCTTCGACCCCGAAGGATCTAACCCGTCCTCTTAACCTTCCAGCACCGGGCAGGCGTCAGTCCGTATACATCGTCTTGCGACTTAGCACGGACCTGTGTTTTTAGTAAACAGTCGCTTCTCCCTGGTCTCTGCGGCCGTTCAGGCTAGTCCGTGAAGAACTTCACCCTCTGGGCCCCCCTTCTCCCGAAGTTACGGGGGTATTTTGCCGAATTCCTTAACCATGATTCACTCGATCGCCTTGGTATTCTCTACCTAACCACCTGAGTCGGTTTGGGGTACGGGCGGCTCGAACCTCGCTAGAAGATTTTCTTGGCAGCATAGGATCACCCTGCTTCCCGCATTCGCGGTCACTATCAGGTCTCAGGACATGTGTGAGACGGATTTGCCTATCTCACTCCCTACACCCTTGGACGTGGACAACCATCGCCACGCGGAGGCTACCTTCCTGCGTCTCTCCATTGCTTGACTACTACCTGCTCGGGTCGCGCGCTCCGCCCGCATCGGTCCGAAGACGTCAGCGGGTTTCAGGCGCTTAGCATCACAAGGTTCGTCATGGGCGGTTCTTCGCCGGTTCCGGAATATCAACCGGATGTCCATCGACTACGCCTGTCGGCCTCGCCTTAGGTCCCGACTTACCCAGGGCAGATTAGCTTGACCCTGGAACCCTTGGTTATTCGGCGGACGGGTTTCTCGCCCGTCATTCGCTACTCATGCCTGCATTCTCACTCGTGTGGCCTCCACGGCTGGATCACTCCGCCGCTTCCCTGGCCACACGACGCTCCCCTACCCATCAACACGCTTGGACCACCAACCCGCAGGTGTGGTGGCCGGGCAAAGTGTCAATGCCACAGCTTCGGTGGTGTGCTTGAGCCCCGCTACATTGTCGGCGCGGAATCACTTGACCAGTGAGCTATTACGCACTCTTTAAAGGGTGGCTGCTTCTAAGCCAACCTCCTGGTTGTCAATGCAACTCCACATCCTTTCCCACTTAGCACACGCTTAGGGACCTTAGCTGGTGGTCTGGGCTGTTTCCCTCTCGACTACGGAGCTTATCCCCCGCAGTCTCACTGCCACGCTCTCACTTACCGGCATTCGGAGTTTGGCTAACGTCAGTAACCTGGTGAGGCCCATCGGCTATCCAGTAGCTCTACCTCCGGTAAGAAACACGTGACGCTGCACCTAAATGCATTTCGGGGAGAACCAGCTATCACGGAGTTTGATTGGCCTTTCACCCCTACCCACAGCTCATCCCCTCAGTTTTCAACCTAAGTGGGTTCGGTCCTCCACGACGTCTTACCGTCGCTTCAACCTGGCCATGGGTAGATCACTCCGCTTCGGGTCTAGACCCAGCGACTCATACGCCCTGTTCGGACTCGCTTTCGCTACGGCTTCCCCACACGGGTTAACCTCGCCACTGAGCACTAACTCGCAGGCTCATTCTTCAAAAGGCACGCTGTCACCCCACAAGGAGGCTCCAACGGATTGTAGGCACACGGTTTCAGGATCTATTTCACTCCCCTCCCGGGGTACTTTTCACCTTTCCCTCACGGTACTTGTCCGCTATCGGTCACCAGGGAATATTTAGGCTTAGCGGGTGGTCCCGCCAGATTCACACGGGATTTCTCGGGCCCCGTGTTACTTGGGATAACTCTCTGAAGTTCACGATGTTTCGTCTACGGGGGTCGCACCCTCTGTGCCGGGCCTTTCAATGCCCTTCGACTACAACGCGAATTTTTGACTCCATGCCGGGATGTCAGTCCCGGCCGAGAGGTCCCACGACCCCGTACCTGCAACGCCTGACAGCTATCACACAGATACGGTTTAGCCTCTTCCGCTTTCGCTCGCCACTACTCACGGAATCGCGGTTGCTTTCTCTTCCTGTGGGTACTGAGATGTTTCACTTCCCCACGTTCCCTCTCCTCACCCTATGTGTTCAGGTGAGAGTGACTGGACTTGCCTCCAGCCGGGTTTCCCCATTCGGAAATCCACGGATCACAGTCTGGTTATCGACTCCCCGTGGCTTATCGCAGATTCCTACGTCCTTCTTCGGTTCCTGGTGCCAAGGCATCCACCGTGCGCCCTTAAAAACTTGATACGCAAAGATCAGATGCTCGCGTCCACTGTGTAGTTCTCAACATACGGGCGGCCCTTCCTGCATCCCCATCACCAGACCCGAACACCGAAAGGTGCTCGCCGATGTGACGGACAGGAGGCCCAGCCAGCTGCATAGCCGGCCCGAAGAAACGAGCAGAATCGCCCGAGCCCTCAGGACCCAACAACGTGTCAGGCGCCGACCCCACCCCACTGCTGTTCCGACCCCGACACCAGTGAAGGTGACCTGTGGGGCGTACTAGGCAAGCAAGCCAGTGACGACGCCAAATAATCGATGTTCCACCCATGAGCACCTGCCGTCCCACACTCGGGGACGAAACAGGGCCTGGACCACAAAACGTGGCCAGTGCTCCTTAGAAAGGAGGTGATCCAGCCGCACCTTCCGGTACGGCTACCTTGTTACGACTTAGTCCCAATCGCCAGTCCCACCTTCGACGGCTCCCTCCACAAGGGTTGGGCCACCGGCTTCGGGTGTTACCGACTTTCGTGACTTGACGGGCGGTGTGTACAAGGCCCGGGAACGTATTCACCGCAGCGTTGCTGATCTGCGATTACTAGCGACTCCAACTTCATGGGGTCGAGTTGCAGACCCCAATCCGAACTGAGACCGGTTTTTTGGGATTCGCTCCACCTCACGGTTTCGCAGCCCTTTGTACCGGCCATTGTAGCATGTGTGAAGCCCAAGACATAAGGGGCATGATGATTTGACCTCATCCCCACCTTCCTCCGAGTTGACCCCGGCAGTCTCCTATGAGTCCCCACCATCACGTGCTGGCAACATAGAACGAGGGTTGCGCTCGTTGCGGGACTTAACCCAACATCTCACGACACGAGCTGACGACAACCATGCACCACCTGTATACCGACCTTGCGGGGCACCTGTCTCCAGATGTTTCCGGTATATGTCAAGCCTTGGTAAGGTTCTTCGCGTTGCATCGAATTAATCCACATGCTCCGCCGCTTGTGCGGGCCCCCGTCAATTCCTTTGAGTTTTAGCCTTGCGGCCGTACTCCCCAGGCGGGGCGCTTAATGCGTTAGCTGCGGCACGGAACTCGTGGAATGAGTCCCACACCTAGCGCCCAACGTTTACGGCATGGACTACCAGGGTATCTAATCCTGTTCGCTCCCCATGCTTTCGCTTCTCAGCGTCAGTAGTGGCCCAGAGACCTGCCTTCGCCATCGGTGTTCCTCCTGATATCTGCGCATTTCACCGCTACACCAGGAATTCCAGTCTCCCCTACCACACTCTAGTCTGCCCGTACCCACCGCAAGTCCGGGGTTGAGCCCCGGATTTTCACGGCAGACGCGACAAACCGCCTACAAGCTCTTTACGCCCAATAATTCCGGACAACGCTCGCACCCTACGTATTACCGCGGCTGCTGGCACGTAGTTAGCCGGTGCTTCTTCTGCAGGTACCGTCACTTTCGCTTCTTCCCTGCTGAAAGAGGTTTACAACCCGAAGGCCGTCATCCCTCACGCGGCGTCGCTGCATCAGGCTTTCGCCCATTGTGCAATATTCCCCACTGCTGCCTCCCGTAGGAGTCTGGGCCGTGTCTCAGTCCCAGTGTGGCCGGTCGCCCTCTCAGGCCGGCTACCCGTCATCGCCTTGGTGAGCCATTACCTCACCAACAAGCTGATAGGCCGCGAGTCCATCCCAGACCGAAAAACTTTCCACACGCTCCCCATGCGAGGGCGTGTCATATCCGGTATTAGACGCCGTTTCCAGCGCTTATTCCAGAGTCAGGGGCAGGTTACTCACGTGTTACTCACCCGTTCGCCACTGTTCACCCCGAAGCAAGCTCCGAGGGTCACCGTTCGACTTGCATGTGTTAAGCACGCCGCCAGCGTTCGTCCTGAGCCAGGATCAAACTCTCCGTTGATGATTGCTATCCCCCAGCGCCGCCGAAACGACAAACCAGGGAAAAACCATACCCACAAAGGGTTGTGAAACCCGGCTGAGCAAGAACAACCAGCAAAAAACTGCTGAATGATCATTGTCAACCAAAGGAAATCAATTCGCACCGGACAACACCACCACCCACCCCAGACGAGGCGAGCAGCACCATCCCCCGGCGACGAGGTATTGGCATCGATTTTTGACACGCTGTTGAGTTCTCAAGGATCGGACGCACACCATCAACCAACCCACCAGGGCCGATCTCCAGGGCAACTCTCCAAAACTACCCGCGGCCACACTTGGGCGTCAAACCCGGCCTACCGACCGAACCGACCACACTTGGATCTTCGCGGGGC
>NZ_JBMBWF010000006.1:0-218516 GCF_048606415.1 Knoellia tibetensis | reverse complement strand
GTGGGGACGCCGCCCTTGCCCAGGACGGTGACGCGGGCGGTGCCGCCGGCGGTGATGGGTCCGGTGGCGCCGAGGTTGGTGCGGGTGTCGAGGACGCGGGCGGGGGCGAGGGACACGAACGAGCCGGGCTGCGTCGGGGTCGCCGCAGCGACAGCCGACTGGGACGCGGGAGCCACCGCCTGGTTCGCGAGGGCCGGCGCGGCACTCAGGGCCAGGGCGGCGACGGTCAGGGCGGCAAGGCGTCGAAGCGTGGTCCTCATCAGGGGCCTTTCGCGGGTACCGGCGGCGGGGCAGCCCTGGACGCCATCGGCACACGAAGGTCGGCGAGGTTCCCCTAACGAAGGACCGCGCAGGCGCGCTGTCCGAGGGCAGTCTCGGGCCACGCCCGCGTCGCTACGACCGAACGATGGAGAATCATCCTTCCGGACTACTCGGGCCTAGTCCTCCGCCCCACTCGCGAGTGTGGGACCCCGGGCCTCTACTCCGCGCACGCAGAGCGTGAGACCCGGTCCCGCTTACTCCTCATCTCGCCAGGCGCGCCACAGGGCGGCGTAGGCACCGTCGCGCTCGATGAGCTCGTCGTGGGTGCCGAGCTCGGTGATCCGCCCGTCCTCCACGACGCAGACCCGGTCGGCGTCGTATGCCGTGTGCAGCCGGTGTGCGATCGCGACCACCGTGCGGCCCTGGGTCACCGCCGCGAGCGACCGCTCGAGGTGGCGGGCCGCGCGCGGGTCGAGCAGCGACGTCGCCTCGTCGAGGACGAGGGTGTGCGGGTCGGCGAGCACGAGCCGGGCGAGCGCGAGCTGCTGTGCCTGGGCCTCGCTCAGCTCGTGACCGCCGGACCCGACCCTGGTGTCGAGTCCGTCCGGCAGGGCACGGACCCAGCCGTCCGCGTCGACCGCGGCCAGCGCGGCATACATGTCGTCGTCGGTGGCCTTGGGCCGCGGGAGCCGGAGGTTGTCGGCCACGGTGCCGACGAAGACGTGGTGCTCCTGCGTGACGAGGGCGACCTCGCCGCGCAGCGTCGACAGCCGGAGGTCGACGAGCGGCACGCCGCCGACGGTCACGCGGCCGGTACGCGGTCCGTCGATGCCCGCCATGAGCCGGCCGAGCGTCGACTTGCCGGCGCCCGAGGGCCCGACGATGGCGAGCCGCTCGCCCGGTCGCAGCGTGAGCGAGACGCCGTGCAGGACGTCGCGGCCCTCGCGGTAGGAGTAGCGGACGTCCTCGACCTCGATGGTCTCGCCGCGAGGCTCCTCGCCGGTGGCGATCCGGTCCGGCGGCACCTCGCCGACGCCGAGCACGCGCGCGAGCGAGGTCGCGGCGAACTGGATCTCGTCGAGCCAGCTGATGAGGTCGCCGAGCGGGTCGAGCATCTGCTGGATGTAGAGCGTGACCGCGGTGGCGGCGCCGATGGACACGTGACCGTTCCAGGCGAGCCAGCCGCCCCAGAGCACCGAGACGGTGATGGGCAGGAAGAAGCCGATCTCGAGCCACGGGAACCAGCGCAGCCGCAGGCCGACGCCCACCCGCTCCGCGCGACCCGCCTCCTCGAGGGCCTCGTCGAACCGCGCGGCGCGTTCGGCCGAGAGGCCGAGGTTGTCGATCGTCCGCAGGCCGTCGATCGTCTCAGCGCCGACCGAGTTGAGCCGCGCGTAGCTCGCGTGCTCCCAGAGGTAGACCCGCCCCGCGCGCTTCAGGTACCACCGGGTCGAAGGGACGTGGAGCAGGAGCGGGGTGAGCAGCGCCAGCGCGGCCAGCGGCGAGGTGAGGACCGCTGCCACGACCGTCGCCGTCACCGACATGACCGACACGACGACCGCCGGGATGCCGAAGCGGATGACGTGCGTCATCGCGTCGATGTCGTTCGTCGTGCGCGCGACGAGGTCGCCGGTGCCGGCCCGCTCGAGCGTCGACAGCGGCAGGCGCACGGCGTCGCGGACGAAGTCCTCGCGCAGCCGGGCGAACACGTGCTCGGAGAGGATGAACGCCGCCCGCCGCGCGAACCAGGTGAGCACCGTCTGCGCAAGGATCGCGGCGACGAGGACGGCGATGAGCACGTCGATCCGCTGCAGGCTCGCCGCGCGCGGACCGGAGCGTGTCACCTCCTCGACGACCTGGCCGACGACCCACGGGCCGACGAGCCCGACGAGCGCGGCGAGCCCGTGCAGGACGAGGACCACGAGGAGCGGACGGCGATGGTCGCGCAGCAGCACGCGGGTGTGCGCGACGACGGTCTGCCGGCTCGCGATGGGCAGCGACCGCTTGGCGTGGTCGGTCTCGCCGAGCTGCTGGAGGATCGGGGTCATCGCTCAGTCCTCATCATCATTCGTCCTCCACTTCGCGGAGCACGACGCGCCTGTATGCCGGTGAGCTCCGCACGAGGTCGCGGTGCGTTCCGACGGTGGTCACCCGTCCGTCCTCGACGAGGAGGACCCGGTCGGCGCGGTCGAGCAGCAATGGGCTGGCCGTCACGACGACGGTCGTGGAACCGTTGCGGTGCTTGGGGATCCGCTCGGCGATGCGCGCCTCGGTGTGCGCGTCGACGGCGCTCGTCGGCTCGACGAGGACGAGGACCTCTGGGTCGCGCACGAGCGCGCGGACGAGGGCGAGGCGCTGGCGCTGGCCGCCGGAGAGAGAGCGTCCGCGCTCCTCGAGCTCACCGTCGAGGCCGCCGTCGATCGACTCCACGGCGTCCATGGCGTCGGCGGTGTGCAGCGCGGCGAGCAGGGCGTCGTCGTCGGGCTGGTCGAGGGCGCCGAGCTCGCGGCGGACCGGCCCGCTGAAGAGGTGGGGGTCGGCCTGTGAGACGACGATCGTGCGCCGCACCTGCTCGATCGGCACGTCGTCGAGTGCGACGCCTGCCCAGGTGACGCCGTGGCGTCCGGGCACAGTGCGGCCGAGGCGGGCCGCGATCGCCGCGGACTCCTCCGGGCGGGCGGAGACGATCGCCGTGAGCTCGCCGGGCACGATGCGCACCCCGGACACCGGGTCGACGAGGTCGACGTCCCCCGACCCGAGGTCTTCCGGCCGCGGCGGCGGCAGGACGTCGGAGCCGAGGGACCCGTCAACCGACCCACCGACCGACGCCGGCGTGGGCGCGTGGTCGGGCTCGGACGCGAGGATCGAGACGAGCCGCCGAGCCATGACCCGGGAGTTGATGAGCTTGTTGACGAACTCGGTCGCCGTCCGCAGCGGCATCGTGAGGAAGGCCGTGTAGCCGTAGAACGCGACGAGCTGTCCGGGCGAGATGTCCCCGGCCACCGCCAGGTGCGCGCCCAGGCCCGTCACGACGACGACGAAGACGCCGGGCAGCAGCACCTGCGACGCGTCCAGCACCGCTTGCACACCCGAGAGGCGCACACCGGCGGCACGCACGCGACCGGACTGGCCGGCATACCGGCTCAGGAAGGTCTCCTCGCCACCGACGCCGCGCAGAACACGCAGCCCGGTGACGGTGTCGGCGCCGAGGGCTGTGAGCTCACCGGACTCGGTGCGCTGCGCCTCCTGGCGCTTCTGCAGCGGGCGCATGACGAAGGCGAGCGAGGCGAGGAGCAGAGGACCGCCGACGAGCATGACGAGCCCGAGCAGCACCGAGCCGCGGAGCAGGATGACCGACACGACGACGAAGCTCGCGATCGCGCCCGCGAACCGGGCCGAGACGTCGAAGGCCATGCCGACCTTCCAGAAGTCGTTGGCGAAGGCGGTGAGCACCTCGCCGGCGGGCTTCTCCCGCGTCAGCGCCGGACCGGCTCGACGGACGGCGCGCTCGGTGACGATCGCCGACCGGAACGCCGCGAAGAGCCAGTTGCGCACCGCGAACCAGTGCCGCAGGTTCGTCGTCGCCGCGCTGACGAGGCCCATGCCGAGGATGACCGCCGACCAGAGGACGAGCGCCCGGCCGTCGCGCGCGACGAGCCCGTCGTCGATGGCCTTGCCGATGGCGGCCGGCACGAGCGCGATCGAGAGCATCCACGGGATCCCGAAGGCCGCGCCGGCGAGGAGGGTGCGCCACTGCCACCGGACGAGCCAGAGGAGGAGGCGGTCGGCGTCGTGTGGGGGAGTGGCCTCGTCGGGAAGCGAGTAGGTCCAGGGTGTCGTCGGCATGTCAGGTCCACGGTAGGAGCCCGCACCGACGCCGATCCACCGAGTTTCGGCTCAGGTCAGCGGTTTAGGCTCCAGACGTGCTCCGGACCGCGATCAAGCCCCGCAACCTCGCGTTGCTGGCGGTCGCCGTCCTCGTCGTCATCGCCTTCGTCCAGCTCGGCCGGTGGCAGCTCGGCGTCGCCGAGGACGAGGCGCTGCGCGAGTCGCTCGAGAAGGCCCGCTCGCAGCAGCCGGTGGCCATCGAGACCGTCCTGCGGCCGCACACCGACTTCCCCGGCGAACTGGGCACGCGCCCGGTCACCGCGACCGGCGAGTTCGGGACCGACCAGGTCGTCGTCGCCAACCGGCGCCTTGACGGGCGCCCCGGCTTCTGGGTCGTCGCCCCGCTGCGCGTCGCGTCGACGGGTGCGACGCTGCCCGTGCTCCGCGGCTTCGTCATCTCGCCCACGGACCTCCCGCCGGTCCCGTCGGGATCGGTCACCGTCACGGGTGGGCTGGCTCCACCCGAGTCCCCGTATGCCGGCCAGTCACCTCCCGAGGGCCAGCTCGGCTCGGTCGACACCTCGGTCCTCGTCGGGCGCTGGCCGGGTGACCTCTACAACGCCTTCGTCTTCCAGCAGGAGGAGTCGCCGGCCGCGACGCCGGCCACGCTCGGCTCGATGGAGCGGGTGCCCACCCCGTCGGGTGAGACGGGCTTCAAGTGGCGCAACGCGGCATACGCGTTCCAGTGGTGGGCCTTCGCGCTCTTCGCGCTCTACATGTGGTGGCGGATCGTGCGCGACGAGCAGCGGGATGATGACGAGGCGAAGGCGGAGGCGGCTGGTGTGGGGCCGGGCGAGGAGGCTGCCGAGAAGCAGGACGAGGCCACCGCGGAGGCTCTCAGGGGGAGCAGTGACAATGGGCCGCGTGAGTGACGTGAGCCAAGCCAGCGCGCAGAGCGGGATCCGGGACGAGACGGCGGCGCGCAAGGCGCTGACCTTCTTCAAGGTCATGGCGTTCATCGTCGGCGTCGGGCTGCTCGTGCTCGTCGTCGAGATGGTGCTCGAGTACGCCACGTCGATGAGCGGCGAGCAGAACCCGCTCAGGTGGTGGCCGCAGCCGCACGGCTTCATCTACATGGTCTACCTCGTCGCCACCGCCAACCTCGGCTTCAAGGTGGGCTGGTCGCTGCCGAAGATGGTCGGCGTCATGCTCGCGGGCTGCGTCCCGTTCCTCTCGTTCTGGGTCGAGCGCCGCGTCGCCGCCGAGGTCGAGGGCCGTCTGGGCGCCCGTTGACCGACCGGACCGTCCCGGGGCCGGAACTGCGTCCGGGCCGGGGTCCCGCCGCCGGTAGCCTGTCTGCGTGAGCGAGACCCCCCACCTGTCCGACCGCCCGGTGCTCGTCGTCGACTTCGGCGCCCAGTACGCCCAGCTCATCGCGCGCCGCGTGCGCGAGGCCAACGTCTTCAGCGAGGTCGTCCCCTCGACGATGGCCGCGAGCGAGATGCTCGCCAAGGATCCGGCTGCGATCATCCTCTCCGGCGGGCCGAGCTCGGTCTACGAGGAGGGCGCACCCAGCCTCGACGCCTCGCTGCTGGAGGCAGGGGTGCCGGTCTTCGGCATGTGCTACGGCTTCCAGGCGATGGTCCAGACCCTCGGCGGCACCGTCGAGCGCACCGGTCTGGGCGAGTACGGCTCGACCCCGGCGCAGGTCTCCGACACCCACTCGACCCTCTTCAACGGCCAGCCCTCCGACCAGTCGGTGTGGATGAGCCATGGTGACGCGGCGACGGCCGCGCCCGAGGGCATGCGGGTCACCGCGACGACGTCCGGCGCGCCGGTCGCCGCCTTCGAGGACGACGAGCGCCGGCTCTACGGCGTGCAGTGGCACCCCGAGGTCATGCACTCGACGTTCGGCCAGCGGGTGCTCGAGAACTTCCTCCTGCGCGGCGCCGGGCTCGCGGGGGAGTGGACGGCGCACAACGTCGTCGAGTCGCTCGTCGAGCAGGTCAGGGAGACCGTCGGCGACAAGCACGTGCTCTGCGCGCTGTCCGGCGGTGTCGACTCGTCCGTCGCAGCCGCGCTCGTGCAGCGCGCCGTCGGCGACCAGCTGACCTGCGTCTTCGTCGACCACGGGCTGCTGCGCTCGGGCGAGGCCGAGCAGGTCGAGAAGGAGTTCGTCGAGGCGACCGGTGTCGACCTCGTCGTCGTCGACGCCAAGGAGCAGTTCCTGGGCGCCCTCGCCGGGGTCTCGGACCCCGAGGAGAAGCGCAAGATCATCGGGCGCGAGTTCATCCGCGTCTTCGAACAGGCCGCCCGCGACGTCGTCGGCTCCGCCGAGCGCGACGGCCACCCGGTCGAGTTCCTCGTGCAGGGCACGCTCTATCCCGACGTCGTCGAGTCCGGTGGCGGCACCGGCACGGCCAACATCAAGTCGCACCACAACGTCGGCGGACTGCCCGACGACCTCCAGTTCACGCTCATCGAGCCGCTGCGCCTCCTCTTCAAGGACGAGGTGCGCCAGGTCGGCCTCGAGCTCGGCGTGCCGGAGGGCATCGTGTGGCGCCAGCCCTTCCCCGGGCCCGGCCTCGGCATCCGCATCGTCGGCGAGGTGACCGCGGAGCGGCTCGACATCCTGCGCGCCGCCGACCAGATCGCCCGCCAGGAGCTCACCGCGGCCGGTCTCGACCGCGAGATCTGGCAGTGCCCGGTCGTTCTCCTCGCCGACGTCCGCTCGGTCGGCGTCCAGGGCGACGGGCGCACCTACGGTCACCCCGTCGTGCTCCGGCCGGTCTCGTCGGAGGACGCCATGACGGCGGACTGGACTCGCGTGCCCTACGACGTGCTCGCGAAGATCTCGACCCGCATCACCAACGAGGTGCGCGAGGTCAACCGGGTCGTCCTCGACGTGACGAGCAAGCCGCCGGGCACCATCGAGTGGGAGTGACCTCGGCAGGTCGCTGACCTGCGGGGACGGGTCAACGTCGAAGATGGCCCGCGAGGTTTCCACCGGTTTCGCCATTCGCGTGGTAGGCGCTTCGACGGTGCCCTAGCCTGACACGGCCACACGTCGAATCTTTCCCCCGGGGGACCCCCAATGGCTGCACCTTCTCGTCATCTTGCGCTGCCCGCGCGCCTCATCCTGGCGCTCGCGCTCGTCGTGAGCCTGCTGCCTGCCATGGGGTCGGCCGCACAGGCCGCGGTCGTCGCGCCCACCGAGCTGTCGTCGAGCCCTTCCGGTTCGTCGACGCCGACTCTCTCGTGGAAGCGCGTCGCGTCGGCGACGAAGTACGACGTCGAGGTCTCGGCGTCGTCGGCGTTCTCGACGACGCTCTTCAAGCAGTCCACGACGAACCGGATGATTGTGCCTACGGTCCTCCTGCCGGGAGGAGTGGTGTATTGGCGGGTCCGGGCAGTCGAGGGCTTCACCACGACGAGCGCCTGGGCCTCAGCGACTCACTCCGTTGGTGGCCAGACGGCCCCGCAGCTGAAGACCCCCTTGGACAGGTCGGCTCTCGAGCAGCCCTCCGACCCGCCTCTGTTGACGTGGTTGGGCGTGACCGGTGCGACCGCCTATCAGATCGAGGTGGACTCCGATGCCGAATTCATCGAGGCATCGAGCTACACCACGAAGAGCACGTCATTCGTCGTCCCCGACCCCAAGGCCGACGGCACCTACTTCTGGCGAGTGCGCGCACAGCTGAGCAACGGGCTCTACACCGCCTTCTCACCCGAGCGTAGTTACACGATTGGGCAGTTGCCCAAGGTCGAAGGCACGTTCCCGCTCGACAACGAAGACGGGGAGATTGACGACGTCGTGCTCAAGTGGGCGGCTGTCCCGGGCGCGAAGACCTACGACCTTCAGGTGAGCACCGACCAGCAGTTCAATACGATCGTCGACACCCGTGTGGGCATCAAGAGCACCCAGTACTCCCCGCCGGTCACCTACCTCAACGACCAGTACTACTGGCGCGTGAGGGCACGGAACAACCAGGACCAGACCTTCGACTGGTCCTCCCTCGAGGTGAAGCGCTACAACTTCCAGCGCAGCTGGGCCAGTGCTCCGACGCTCGTGCATCCCCTCAACCAGCTCACTCCCGCAGTCCCGGATGACTTCTACTTCCAGTGGACTCCGGTCGACCGAGCGACGACGTACCAGCTCGACGTGGGCACCGACCCGAACTTCTCCAGCCAGAACGTCACGTACCAGACCTGCTACACGGCGGGGACGACGTACGCGGCGGGGTATCTCGTTCCGCCGAACATGATGCCGACCGACAAATGCATGCCGAGCCAAGGGGCGGTGACGTACTGGCGCGTGCGGGGCCTCGACGAGCCCAAGGGCGTGCAGGGCATCTTCTCGCCGATCCAGTCCTTCGTGTACTCGTCGGGAGTCGTCCAGCGCCAGTCGCCCGTGGACGGCGGAACTACAGCCGTGCCGACGCTGACGTGGCTCGCGGCGCGGGACGCCGTGAAGTACCGCGTGACACTGACGAACAGCGCAGGCCTTTCCCGGACCTATGACACGCACTCGCTGAGCTGGACTCCCACGAGCTCGAGCTTCTTCGACCCGACGAAAGGTCCCTTCCGCTGGTTCGTCCAGTCCGTCGACGGTGACGACCGGCTCTCTCCCAGGCCCCCGGACTGGACCTTCACCTTGGAGGGCACCCCACCGACCACTGGTAAGGTTCCATTGACTCCGCTCACCCCGGCGGGCACGCAGTCGACGCGCTTCCCGAACCTCACGTGGGAGCCGCACCCGGACGCGAAGCAGTACGTCGTCAGCATGGGCATCGCCGGCAGCGGTTTCTACTTCGGTCGCGACTACGCGCCGATCCTCAAGGACAACCACCTCTACCCCTCGGCGACGGACACGGGTGAGGTGCTGCTCAACCCCGGGCTCTACGACTGGCAGGTTCAGGCCCTCAACGCCACGGGCGGTGTCATCGCCACGGGCTCCGTCAGCAACTTCCGCATCCTCGACCTGCCTGCGGTCACCGGGCAGAGGATCGCCCTCAACGGGAGGGGCTTCGACCCTGCCTCTCCGGCGTTCTGTGCTGCCCGGCTCGCTGCGACGTCGGGTCCGACCAAGTGCGAGGGCGTCCCCGCGACCCCAGTGCTGGACTGGGCGCCGGTGGCTGGTGCCGGTCTCTACAAGGTCTACGTGGGCCAGGACCAAGAGCTCACCAGCCTGATCTACGACAAGGTCCCGGCCACGGTCGGCAGCATGTGGACGCCGCGCGCGAGCGACTTCACGATCATCCCCTCAGCGCTGCCTGACAGCCAAGCGGGACAGGCGTACTACTGGTACATCCGCCCGTGCAAGACGAAGAACGTCTGCGCACCCGACCCCGTGTCGACGAAGGCCGCGGCAACGAACGCCTTCAACAAGACGTCCCCGGCAGTCGAACTGCAGAAGCCACTCGACGCCAAGGCGTATCCATCCACTCGCGTAGCGAACCAGGTGACCTTCGAGTGGAAGGACTACCTGGAGACGAACGAGGCTGCCAGGTACCCGCTCAGCACCACCACTCCCAGCTGGCAGGCCGCGAAGCACTACCGCATCCAGGTGTCGACCTCGCCGAGCTTCGCGACGCTCGTGGACACCCAGCTCGTCGACCAGACGACATACACCGCCTTCGACCGCACCTACCCCGAGGGCACCTACTACTGGCGCGTCCAGGCTGTCGACGCGGCGAACAACGGCCTGACGTGGTCACCGACCCAGTCCTTCGTCAAGCAGAGCCCCGCACCTGTCCTCGACACTCCGACAGGCGGGGTCAGCACCTCCGGGCTGACTGCCTTCAAGTGGGCTCCGACGACCTTCGCAGGCAGCTACACGCTTGAGGTCTACAAGAACAACGACTCCAACTGGTCTCCCGCCAACCGCGTGGTGAGCGTCACCGGCAAGCAGGTCGCCTACGCCCACTCGACGCCGTTGCCGGCCAGCGCGTCCGCCTATGTCTGGCGCGTTGCCAGGCTCGATGCGGACAACCGCCCCGGCCAGTGGTCGACCACGGGCAGGTTCTTCTCGAAGGGTGCTGCGCCCGCCCTGACGTCCCCGACCCCGGGCGCGACCATGAGCGGCTACAGCCCGATCTTCGACTGGTCCGAGGTGACCGGCGCCGTGACCTACCGCTTCGAGCGGCGCGCCAAGGGCTCCTCAACCCTCGCCGAGAACGTCGTCACGGCCGCCACCTCGTGGGCGTCTCCCGCTGCCATCCTCAACGGCACCTGGGAGTGGCGCGTCACGGCACTCGACGTCACCGGCTCGACCCTCGGTGAGAGCACGTGGCAGTCCTTCGTCGTCGACAACGACAAGGGCATGTTCACCGCGATCTCGCCGACGCGTGTCCTCGACACCCGCTCCGGCCTCGGTACGTTCATGGCGCGCAAGATCGGCGCGGGCCAGTCCATCAACGTGACGATGCCGAACCTCGCTCCCGGTACGACCGCCGTCACCCTCAACGTGACCGCGGTGAACCCGACGGCGAGCAGCTACCTCACCGTGTGGCCCTTCAACCAGCCACGCCCGACGGCGTCGAACGTCAACTTCGCCAAGGGCGCGACCGTCCCCAACCAGGTCATCGCCAAGGTCGGTCAGGGCAACCAGGTGAGCATCTACAACGCCAACGGCACTGTGGACGTCCTCGCCGACCTTGCGGGCTACTACGCCCCCGACCTCGGCTCTGCCTACACGCCGGTCGCACCCAAGCGAGTCCTCGACACCCGCAGCGCGCTCGGCACCTCGAGCACGAGTAAGGTCGGACCGGGTCGTGAGGTCGTCCTCGACATCACCGACCTCCCGGCCGGTGCCGAGGCGGTCACGCTCAACGTCACGGCCACCCAGCCGACGGCGCCGAGCTACGTCACCGTCTGGCCTGCCAACGCCAGCCGGCCGAACGCGTCGAGCCTCAACTTCACGACCGGGCAGACCGTGCCCAACCTCGTGACGGTCAGGGTGAGCCCGGACGGCAAGGTGCGCCTGTGGAACGCGGGCGGCAGCACCCACCTCTTCGCCGACCTCGCCGGCTGGTTCGCCAGCGACACGGCCGGCAAGTACACCGGGGTCGCCCCGAAGCGCGTGCTCGACACCCGCCTCGGCACCGGCGCACCCAAGGCCAAGCTCGGCGCGGCCCCGAGGACGATCACGCTGACCGTCCCGGGCATCCCGGCGGGCACCACCGCGGTGGCGCTCAACGTCACCGCCACCGGCCCGACGAAGACGAGCTGGCTCACGGTCTACCCGGGCAACGTCGGCAAGCCCAACGCGTCGAACCTCAACTACGTCGCCGGCCAGACGGTCGCCAACATGGTCGTCGCCAAGGTGGCGCCGGGCAACCAGGTGACCTTCTCCAACGCCGTCGGCAGCGTCGACGTCATCGCCGACCTCGCGGGCTACTACACCCCCTGACCCTGACCTCGTCCCGGTCCCGCCCACCACGGGCGGGGCCGGGACGAGTGGGTGGTGGGCGGCCGGCATACGGCCATTAGGGTTGGTCGCATGTGCGGCATCGCGGGCTACTACGGACTTCCGGCGGACGAGGCTCTCCTCGCCACGATGAACGACTGCCAGCAGCACCGCGGTCCCGACGGTGACGGCCTCTTCGTCGAGGGGCCGTGCGGCCTCGCACACCGGCGCCTGTCGATCATCGACGTCGCCCACGGCCAGCAGCCCATGGCGACCGCCGACGGGCGCTTCACGATCGCCTACAACGGCGAGGTCTACAACTACCTCGACCTGCGGGCCGAGCTCGAGGGTCTCGGCCGCACCTTCGAGACCGACAGCGACACCGAGGTCGTCCTGCAGGCCTTCGCGCAGTGGGGCGGCGAGGCGTTCGACCGCTTCAACGGCATGTTCGGCCTCGCGATCTGGGACCGCGACGAGCAGCGCCTCACCCTCGCGCGCGACCACTTCGGCATCAAGCCCGTCTACGTATGCCGGGTGCCCGCCTCCGACGGTGACGTCACCGGCGAGGCCCTCCTCTTCTCCAGCGAGATCCGGCCGATCCTCGCCAGCGGCCTCTACGAGAAGAAGCCCAACGAGCGCTCGATCTACCGCTACCTGCGCTTCCGCGCGCACGAGGACGGCACCGAGACCTTCTTCGACGGCATCGAGCGGCTCCAGCCCGGCGAGATGCTCGAGGCCGACGCCGACGGCATCCGGCGCTCGATGTTCACCCGCCTGCGTGAGGAGCTCGCCGAGCTCGCCCTCGAGCAGCGCCCCTACGACGACGCCGCCGCGGCCGAGTACAAGGAGCGCTTCGTCGAGGCGGTGCGGCTCCGGCTCCAGTCCGAGGTCCCGGTCGGCACGTCGCTCTCCGGTGGCCTCGACAGCTCGGCCGTCGCCGTCGTCATCAACCAGCTCATCAACGAGGGCGACGAGCGCACCCAGTCGGTCGGTGTGCAGCAGAACACCTTCAGCGCCGTCTTCCCGAACTCGATCAACGACGAGGAGCAGTACGTCGACGCCGTCCTCGACATCTGCAAGGGGCACGTCGACGGCCACAAGATCCTCCCGACGGCCGACGAGTTCAAGGCCGACCTGCGCGACTTCGTGCGCACGCAGGAGGAGCCGCTCATCTCCAGCGGCCCCTACGCGCAGTACCAGGTGATGCGCGAGGCGACCAAGCACGTCACGGTCCTCCTGGACGGCCAGGGCGCCGACGAGATGATGGCCGGCTACATCCCCTACTACGCCGTCTACCTCCGCCAGCTGCGCGCGCAGGGTGCCAAGGTCGCCGCCGCGGAGCTGAGCAAGAGCCTCGACGTGCTCTTCCGCCTCGGCCGCTTCCGGGTCAAGGCCAAGCTCAAGGGCCGCAAGGACGTGCCGGTGACCTCGCTGCTCAAGCGCGACTTCACCTCGCAGTTCACCGACGAGCGCTTCCCCGTCGAGCAGTCGAACCTCAAGAAGCGGCTCATCGAGGACCTCTTCCACAACAGCCTGCCGAGCCTGCTGCGCTACGAGGACAAGAACACGATGCGGTTCTCGCTCGAGGGGCGCGTGCCGTTCCTCGACAAGGAGGTCGTGAAGTTCATCTTCAGCCTCACCGACGAGGCGATCATCAAGGACGGCTGGAACAAGCGCATCCTGCGCGATGCCACCCGCGGCCTGCTGCCCGAGTCGATCAACCGTCGCCGCAACAAGATCGGCTTCACGACCCCCCAGTCCGAGTGGTTCATGCGGCTCAAGAACCACTTCTACTCGATCTTCCTCAGCGAGTCCTTCGCGGGCCGCCCCTACTTCGAGCAGACCGAGGTCCTCCACGCCTTCGAGGGCTGGATCAAGGGCAGCAACAACGCCGACACGATGATGTTCTGGCGCTTCCTCAACCTCGAGCTGTGGCTCCAGGAGTTCTTCGACGAGGCCCCGCAGGAGGACAAGGCGCAGGTCCAGGCCGCGCCGAAGTCCGACCTCGAGCCCAACGCCGGCAAGGTCCTCGACATCACGACCGAGCGCGGGGAGACCGTGCGCCGCTACCCGCTGCGCACCGAGCTCTTCGCCGCCGACGACGACCTCGACGCCAAGGTGCTGCCGCGCATCGAGGAGTTCTTCGCCGCCCTGCCCGAGGGCGGGCCCGAGCACGACGCCGCGACGAAGGGCCGGTGGTACCTCTTCATCTCCGAGAAGATCATCGCCATCACCCAGGGCCGGTCCTACTTCATCTGGGACATCAAGGTCGGCAAGCCGGCGCGGATCCTCTCCAAGTACGTCACGCGCACGCCGGCCGGCATCGGTCTCGGCTCGCCGTTCACGATGCAGCTCGCCATCGAGGAGGCCGGCCTGCCGCGCGTCCTCTACGCCGCCGCCGGTGGTGCCGTGGGCAAGGCGATCGGTCGCAAGGGCCTGTTCTACGAGCTCGTCGGCAACGACATCAGCGCCATCGACGGCCCGACCGAGTACTCCGCCTACCCGTCGAACGTCTCGGCCAAGCTCGCGCCCAAGGACCCCGACCGGGTCGCCGCGCGGCTCTCGCGCGCGATCCGCGACCGGGTGCCGACGGCATACCAGGGGCAGTTCGCCGGAACGATCGTCATGGACGCCAACGACATCGGCCGCAACGTCCTCGGCAGCGACGTGCCGGGCGACAAGGCGCGCTTCGAGGAGATGTTCGCCGACAACCCGCTCGGGCAGGGCAGCGAGCAGACCCCGATGGCGATCGTCTTCGTCCGGGACTGACCCCGACTTCTTGCGAGTCCTGGCGGCTCTGGACGCCCGTCACCGACCGCGGAAGCGCCAGAACTCGCAATACGTCGGTCAGTGGCCGGCGACGGCCTCCACCGGCTCGTCCTCGCCCGAGGCGCCCGTAACCCGCGGGGTCATCGACCAGGCGAGCCAGCCGAGCGCCCCGAGCGGCACCTCCAGGAGGTGGGTGAAGATCGAGAAGAGGAAGATGCCCGCGGCCGCGGCCTCGGGCGGGGCTCCCCAGCCGACGAGCGCCGCGACCGAGGCGATCTCGGTGACGCCGACCCCACCGGGCGTGACCCCGACCGCGGTGAGCAGCCGGCCGATGGCGAACGCCGCGAAGAGGATGCCCAGCGGCATGTCGACACCGACGGTGCGCATGATGAGGACGAAGAGCAGGTAGTAGAACCCGAAGAAGCCGATCATCCCGAGCGTCATCTGCACCCAGCCGGTCCGGACGACCTCGTTGATCCGGCCGCGCATGTCGTGGACGAGCTCGCTCACGCTCATCGTGCGCTTGCGCCGGCGGAAGAGCGGGCCGAGCACCCGGTCGAGCCCGCGTCCGATGCTCTGGGCGGCCTTCTCGCTGGCGAGGATCGCGACGAAGGCGGCGAAGATCGCCAGCCCCGAGATGGTGGCCGCCCAGGCTGCACTCGTCAGCGACCTCGGCAGGCCGTCGTTGCCGACCCACAGCATGATGATGGCGACGATGGGCAAGGCAATCCGCGCGAGGGTGTTCCAGACGCCGGTGACGATCGCGGAGGTCGAGACGTCGCGGTTCCTGAAGCCCCACGACCGCAGGATCGTGTAGGTCGCCGCGAGTCCGACCGCCCCACCCCCGGGCAGGAGGTTGCTCACCGACGAGCCGCAGATGTTGACGATGAAGGCGCGCCACTGGCTCAGCCCGGGCAGCGACCCGGTGAAGGTGAAGGTGTAGCAGCCGAGGCCGAGCAGCACGAGCCCGAGGAACCCGAGGGACTCCACGACGGTCACCCGATGCAGCTGGTCGAAGACCTCGCCCCACGTCGTCTTGGCCACCTTGGGGAAGCCCCAGCCGAGCAGCGCGACCGCGAGCGCCAGCCCGATGACGGCACGCAGCACCTGCTTCGCGCGCGGGCTCACGAGAGCCCCTCGAAGACATCGGTCCGTATGCCGTCCGCACCCGACCCGCCGCCGTCGCGCCCCACGCTCGGGTCGCGGAACCACTCGCGCCCGAAGACGAGGTCGTAGAGCGGGCGCGGGATCCTCAGGAACGCGGCGAGGGTCCGGTCCCCGCTCTGCGAGCCGTCGTTGGAGGCCTGCGAGGCGTGGGCGCGCATCGACGCGCGCTTGGCCGGGATGTGACGGCGGACGTCGACGCGGTGGGTGATGTCGGCCCGCGCGGTGAACGCGCGCTCGAAGCTCGTCGGGTCGAACTCCTTCGGGAAGGGATAGACCTTGCCCGCGAGCCGCACCGCCCGCGCGATGGTGTCGCGCGGGACGGTGGCCTCGAGCACCCGCTGGGTGCCGGCGATCTCGGCGGCTAGGGCGCCGACCTCGTGCACGCGCACGTGGTCGCGGTGCCCATATCCACCGGCCGCGTCGTAGGTGAGGAGCACGTCGGCGCGCTCGGTCGTCAGCACGGCGGCGAGGCGCTCGGCGGCCTCCTCGACCGGGGCCCGGCAGAAGCGCACCCGCCCGGGCGGGTCCGCGGGCACGGGGCCGTCGTGGCCGGAGTCGGCGTAACCCAGCCACTCGACGTGGTCGACCCCGAGGACCTCCGCGGAGGCGCGGGCCTCGTCGAGGCGGGTGGCGGCGAGGTCGCCGTCGGTGCGGAAGTCCTCGGACGCCAGGCCCAGCGCGCCGTCCGTGGCGACCACGAGAACGACACGGTGCCCCTGCGCTGCAGCCTTGGCCATGGTGCCGGAGGTGAGGAGGGCCTCGTCGTCGGGATGGGCGTGGAAGGCCACGAGCGTGCGAGTCATCGCGCCCATCCTGACGCATGGCAGGCTGGTCGCTCGTGAGGATCGCCCTTTTGTCGGACTGCTACCTGCCGCGCCTCGGCGGAATCGAGGTCCAGGTGCACGACCTCGTGCACCGGCTCGCCGCGGCCGGGCACGAGGTCGACGTCGTCACCGCTACCGCGGGTGAGACCCGGCAGCACTCGACGACCTCCACGGGGGCCGTCACGGTCCACCGCCTCCCGCTGCCCGTCCCCGGGGCGCCGCCGGTCAACCCGTTCGTCAAGGACGAGGTCCGCGCCCTCCTCGACGAGGGACGCTTCGACGTCGCGCACGCCCACATGGGCGTCGTGAGCCCGTTCGCCACCGACATGGTCGGCGTCGCGCTCGCGGCGGGCCTGCCGACGGCGACGACGTGGCACTGCGTCATCGACCGCAGCGCGCCGGTCTTCCGGCTGCTCGGCCACGCGCGACGCTGGCACGAGTCGGGGGTGGCGCTGTCGGCCGTCTCGGGAATGGCCGCCGAGCGGGTCGGCGACGTCGCCGGCACCACGGACGTGCGCGTCGTCGGCAACGGCATCGACGTCGACCACTGGCGACCGCCGCAGGACCTCGGCAGGCCGCGCCCCGACGACGGCGTCGTGCGTGTCGTCAGTGCCCTGCGCTTCGTCCGGCGCAAACGACCGGGTGCCCTCGTCGAGGTGCTCCGCAGCGCCCGCGAGCGGCTCGACACCCTGGCGCCGGGCGTCCGGCTCGAGGCGCACCTCGTCGGCGAGGGACCCCAGCGGCGCCTCGTGCGCGCCGTGCTCGACCGTCATGGCCTCGACTGGGTGCACACCCCGGGCCGCCTCGGCCGTGACGCGCTGCGCGACCTGCACTGGCGCAGCGACGCCTACCTCACCACGGCCCGGCTCGAGGCCTTCGGCATCGCCGCCCTCGAGGCGCGCACCGCGGGTCTCGCGGTCGTGGCCCGGCAGGGCACGGGCGTCGACGACTTCGTGCAGGACGGGCGCGACGGCATACTCCGCTCGTCCGACGAGGGGCTCGCGACCGCCCTCGCAGAGCTCGCTGCCCACCCCGAGGAGCTGGCGCGGCTGCGCGCCCACAACCTCGCGACGCCGCCTGCACAGTCGTGGGAGCGCGTCGTGGACGCGACGCTCGACGAGTACGCCCGGGCGCGCACCCTCCATGAGGCGGCGCGGTGATCGCCGTCGTCGCCCTGCACGGGGGAGACGAAGTGGTCCGCTTCGAGCTCGGCCACGGCGCGGACCCGGCGACGGAGCTCGCCGCGCTCGGCTGGACCGGCTCACCGCTGTCCGCCGACCGCAGCGCGGTCGACGACCTCGAGATCCGGTATGCCGTGAAGCGCTTCCGTGGCGACCTGTCCGCATTGCCGGGGCCGAGCGTGCCGCGCGACGACGGTCTCACCGAGGTCGACGTCGCGAACGCCGTTCCCTACCAACGCATCGCGGCGTATGCCGTCGTGCGCAGCATCCGTGGCGTGCTCCTCACCGAGCTGTCCGAGCGGACCAACGCGGCCGGGCTGTGGAACCTCCCCGGCGGCGGGCTCGACCCCGGGGAGGAGCCGGTCGACGCCGTCGTCCGCGAGGTCCACGAGGAGACCGGTCAGCGGGTCACCGACGTGCGGCTCGTCACCGTGCTCACGCGGCACTGGGTCGGTCGGGCGCCGAGCGGGAGGGTCGAGGACTTCCACGCGGTGCGGCTCTTCCACACCGCGACCTGCCACGAGCCGACCGACCCCGTCGTGCTCGACGTGGGTGGGTCGACCTCCGCAGCCAGGTGGGTGACGAGGACCGAGCTCGCGAGCCTGCCGCTCGCGAGCTCGGTCCCCGATGCACTCGCCGTCGCCGGCGTGCCCGCCCAGTGACCTCTCCGCCTTCCGCGGCGTCGGCACTGAACGGACGTCACCTGGGTGCCTGCGTCGATCCTCAGCCCCTGTACCGCTGACCACGCAGACCCGCCAGCCCGAGGACGACGAGCAGGACTCCGGCGCCCACCACGGCGACGGGTCCGACGACACCCCAGGGGATGTCGAGATCGGTGGCCTGCGCGACGAGCACCGCGATGACGGTGAGCAGGCCGAGGAGGCCGACGACGGAGGTCGTCGGGGCCGGACCCGACTTGAACTCGGGCGTGGCCCGGTGGGCGTCGTAGGGCGACCAGCTCGTGGTCGCGCCCGTGGCGCCGGACGCCTCGGTGGTGCGGGGCGCCTCGGTGGCGCCGGAGGCCTCGGCGGTCCGGGGCGCCTCGGTGGTGCTGGACGTCTCGCTGGTGCCGGGGTCCTCGGTGGTGCCGGGCTCCTCGCGCGAGCCGGACTCGTCGAGAAGGGTCTCGATGCGGGTCGTGTCGTCGTGCTGCTGGCTCATCGGTCAGCCCTCCTGGATGGTGATCTGGCCGACGGTGATGTCGGCGCGGATGATGACGTCGGGGGCCCCGGTGCCGAGGTCGAGGCTCAGCGTCTCGCTCGGTCCGTCGTTGCGCCCGTCGTCGCGGTTGGAGAAGCCCTCGGGCAGGTTGCCGACGACACGGACCTCGCCGAACTCGGCGTTGGCCCGGATCTGGGCGTTGGCGCCGGCGGGGACGAGGATCGTCATCTCACCCGCGCCCTGCTCGATGTCGAGGTCCTGCGGCGCGACCGCGGGGTCGGGGACGGGCACCGAGCCACCGGACGGCGTGGGCCGGGCCGCGAGCGAGGCGAAGAGCGGGCGCAGGTCGATCGTCGTGCGGCCGACGCTGTGGTCGAACTCCTGCGGGGTGGTCGACGCCGACGGGGTCCAGGTCCGGAGGCCGCGGTCGCCCTCCCACGAGCTCTCGACGATGCCGGCCGTGCCGACGCCGAGGCCGAGGATGGCGACGAGCGTGGCCGAGAGGAGGCTGCGGCGTCCCGTGAGGCCGATGATCATCGTCGCGAGCGAGGCCGCGCCGAGGGCGAGGACGCCACCGAAGAGCTCCCGCGACCCGGGGAAGCCGACCGGGCCGTCGAGCATGAGCCCGGCGCCGTAGCCCACGACCGCGAGGCCGAGGACGAGGGCGAACCCGGCGAAGCCGGCGGTGCGGCGACGCGGACGCGGCGGGGGCGGGGGTGCGAGCGGCACGTGGGCACGCGGCGGCACCGGGGGTGCCGGCGGCGGCTGCCACGAGCCGGTCGGCGGCACGTGACCGCCGGGCGTCGCGGGACCGAACGGGCCGGCGGGAGCGCCCGGACCCATCGGACCGGCCGGGCCGGTCGTCGGAGCCGTCGGGGCGCCGGCCGTGGCCGTCGCGCCCGCTGCGAGCGGGACGCCAGCCACGGGAGCGGTCGTGCCGGGGGCGGTGGTGCCGACCGGAGCGTTCGCCCAGGCGGGAGCGGGAGGTGCGCTCGCGGCATACGTCGTCGTGGTGCGGTCGGGGCTCGCGGCACCGCGCGCGGACTGCCACGACGCGTTGCGCTTGCCCTGCTCGTGGCGCCAGAAGAGCCAGCCGACGATCGCGAGCGGGATCACGCCCCAGCCGATGAGGATGCCGTTGTCGCCGAAGACGATCGCGGCGATGACGAGGACGGCGATGACCGAGAGGACGATCGCGCCGCTCGCGTCGGCGCCGTTCTGGCGGTCGAGCGCGTCGCGGGCCATGATGCGGCCGCTCTCGTCCGGCAGGAGCAGCCAGGCGACGAGGTAGGCCACGATGCCGAACCCGCCGAAGAGCGTGAGGGCGATGAAGGCCGCGCGGATGAGGACCGGGTCGACGTCCACCCGGCGGGCGATGCCGGAGCACACACCGGCGAACCACTGGCGGGAGCGGTCGCGGCGGAGCCCGGTGGAGAGGATGTCGTCCCAGAACCTGCTGCCCTGCGGGCGCTCCTGGGAGGCGGCGCCGGTCTGCGCCTGGTGCGGTGTCTGCGTCATGTCCTCAAGAGTGCTCGACCACGACGACCCCTGCCATGAGGGTCGACCCTGACGACTCCCTGAGGGGACCCCCACGACACCCCTGCGGGGGTCACCAGCACGGCGATCGTGCGTCAGGATGGACTCGTGCCCACCCCCTACGAGCGCGTCACGACGCCGGCGGACCTCCCCACCCCGGGACGCCCGCCGCTGACCCGACCCCTCGACGGGCGCTGGGTGGGCGGGGTGTGCGTGGGCATCGCCGAGCACCTCGACGTCAGCCGCCGGGCCGTCCACATCGTCTTCGTCGTGCTGGCCCTCCTCGGGCCGGGCCTGCCGATCTACCTCTTCCTCTGGGCGGTCACCCCGTCGAGCGACACCGTCGGCGGCCAGCGCGAGCCCGGTGCCCTGCGCGCCGTGAGCGGTCTCGGCGAGTCGCGCTGGGGGCTGTTCGTCGCCGGCGGCGCGCTGCTCGTCCTCATCGGGGCCGTCGTGGGCCTCCAGCTCTCGGGCGTCGACGTGCGCGCCGGGGTGCTCCTGCCGCTCATCCTCATCGCCGTCGGCGTCACCGTCGCGTGGTCGCACCTCGACGACGCCGAGCGCACCAAGTGGCTCGGCACGCAGCAGCAGGACCGCGGCATGCTCTGGCTGCGCCTCGGTCTCGGCATCGTCGTCGCCGTCATCGGCATCCTCGTCCTCACCATCCGCGGCGGGTCGCTCGCCGAGATGGGCGACGCCCTGCTCGCCACGGTCGCCGTCCTCGTCGGCTGCGCGCTCATCGCCGCGCCGTGGGTCGTCCGGCTCTGGCGCGACTACCGGGAGGAGCAGGAGGTCGCCGCTCGCGCGAACGAGCGCGCCGACATCGCCGCCCACCTCCACGACTCGGTCCTCCAGACCCTCGCTCTCATCCAGCGTCGCTCTCACGACCCGGCCTCGGTGACGCAGCTCGCCCGCGCCCAGGAGCGCGAGCTGCGCTCGTGGCTGTATGCCGGCCCCGCCGGTTCCGACGAGACCCTCGCCTCGACCGTGACCGCCGCCGCCCACGACGTCGAGGACCACAGCGGCGTCGTCATCGACCTCGTCGTCACCGGCGACCGGCCCCTCGAGGAGCACGGGACAGCCCTGGCCCGGGCGATGCGCGAGGCCATGCTCAACGCGACGCGGCACGGCAAGCCGCCGGTGACGGCATACGTCGAGATCGGCCCGACCGGGGTCGAGGCGTTCGTGCGCGACCGGGGGGACGGCTTCGAGATGGACGACATCCCCGAGGACCGGCTCGGCGTGCGGGCCTCGATCCTCGGCAGGATGGAACGACACGGCGGCACCGCCCGGCTCCGCCGCCGTGAGGACGGGACCGAGGTGGAGCTCACGCTGCCGCCTCTCGAAGGAGACGAGTGATGTCCACCCAGCCCAAGCCGCAGGGAACCGCGGCCCCCGTGCGCGTCGTCCTCGTCGACGACCACCGGATGTTCCGCACCGGCGTGCGCAGCGAGCTCGCCGAGGAGGCGGGCGCGGCCATCGAGATCGTCGGTGAGGCGCCGGACGTCGAGTCGGCGGTCAAGGTCGTGCGCGAGACACAGCCCGACGTCGTCCTCCTCGACGTCCACCTGCCCGGCGGCACGGGCAAGGGCGGGGCGGACGTCATCAACGGCTGCTTCGGCGTCGAGTCGCTCGCCGGTGCGCCGGTCCGCTTCCTCGCCCTGTCGGTCTCGGACGCCGCCGAGGACGTCATCGCCGTCATCCGTGCGGGCGCCCGCGGCTACGTCACGAAGACGATCACCGCCCGCGACCTCGGGACCGCGGTGCGGCGGGTCGCCGACGGCGACGCGGTCTTCTCGCCGCGGCTCGCCGGGTTCGTCCTCGACGCGTTCGGCGCGGCCGCCGGCGAGATCGCCGAGGTCGACGAGGAGCTCGACCGGCTCTCCGCGCGCGAGCGCGAGGTGATGCGGCTCATCGCCCGCGGCTACCAGTACAAGGAGGTGGCCAAGGAGCTCTTCATCTCGGTGAAGACGGTCGAGACCCACGTCTCGTCGGTGCTCCGCAAGCTCCAGCTCTCGTCGCGCCACGAGCTCACGGCGTGGGCCATGGGGCGGCGTCTCGTCTGACCGAGGGGCCCGGCAGGCTCTGCGCCGGTCGCGCGAGCGGCGCTCAGATGGGTGACCGGCGCACGTGTGGGGGCGCCGTTGGTCAGGTTCTGCGCCGTTGGCGTGACCGGGGCACGGATGCCGCGACCTCGGTGTTTAACCTCGAGCCATGGATGCCCTCAAGATCGTTGTGCTCGTGCTCCACCTCCTCGGCCTGCTCGCCATCGTCGGCAGCGTGGTCGTGAGGCGGGGCGTTCCGACGCCGGCCCTGGTCTGGGGCGCGCGGGCGCAGATCCTCACCGGTCTGGTCCTCGTCGGCATCAACGAGGCCGGCGACGGCGAGGTCAACCACACGAAGATCGCCGTCAAGCTGCTCGTCGCCCTCGGAGTCGCGGCGTGCGCGGAGATCGCCGCAGGTCGCGAGCGCCGCGGTCAGGGCAACCCCAACCTCGTCCACGCCGCGGGCGCGCTCGCGATCGTCAACACACTCGTCGCCGTCCTCTGGAACTGACGACACCTGCCACGGGGCCGGTCCCGCCCCTCAGGGGACGAGGACGAGCTTGCCCTGCGTGCGGCGTCCCTCGAGGTCGTCGTATGCCGTCCGGGCGTCCTCGAGCGGGTAGCGCCCACCGATCGTCACCTTCACGTCGCCGGACTCGATCCACTCGAAGAGCTCGGTCGTGCGAGCCCGCAGCTCGTCCGGGGTCGCGATGTAGGCGCCGAGGCTCGGGCGGGTGACGAAGAGCGAGCCCATCGCGTTGAGCCGCTGGAGGTCGAACGGCGGGACCTGCCCGCTCGCGCCGCCGTAGAGAACCATGAGCCCGCGCGGCTTGAGCGAGGCGAGCGAGGCCTCGAAGGTGTCCTTGCCGACGCCGTCGTAGGCGACGTCGACACCGACACCGTCGGTGAGGTCGCGCACGGCGGCGGCGAGGTCGTCGACCTGGCTGTAGTCGAGAAGCTCGTCGGCGCCCCGCTCCCTGGCGGTCTGCAGCTTCTCGGGCGAGCCGGCGGTCGCGATCACCCGCCCGCCACGCAGCTTGACCATCTGCGTGAGGAGCTGGCCCACGCCACCGGCCGCCGCATGGACGAGGGCCACGGTGCCCTGCTGCACGGCATACGTGCTCGTCGAGAGGTAGTGCGCGGTGAGGCCCTGGAGCATCGCGGCGGCCGCGGTCTCGAGCTCGACGCCCTGCGGGACGTGGACGAGGTTCCTGGTGTCGACCGGGGCGTAGGCCTGCGAGGAGCCGAGGCCCTGCCCCCACGCGACGCGGTCACCGACGACGAAGTCGGTCACGCCCTCGCCGACGGCGACGACCTCCCCGGCGCCCTCGCTGCCGGAGACGAACGGCGTGGGGATCGGGTAGACACCCTCGCGCTGGTAGGTGTCGATGAAGTTGACGCCCGCGGCGGCCACGCGCACGAGGACCTGTGCGGGACCCGGCTCGGGCAGCGGCTGGTCGCGGACCTCGAGCACGTCGGAGCCGCCGTTGCGGGGCACGACGAGGGCCGGGGCGGTCTCGGGCAGCGCGGAACCTGAGGTCATCACCTCAGGCTAGCCATGGCGATCATGCCGGGTGCAAGTGGACCTCGGTCGCCTTGACCGAGAGGACGACGGCGGTGCCGCGGCGCAGGTCGAGGTCGGCGACCGCGGGCGGCGTGATGTCGGCGCTGAGCAGGTCGGTGCGCACCCGCACGAGCTGTCCGTGCGGTTCGAGGTCGGTGACCGTCGCGTCGAGGCTGTTCCGAGGGCTGCCGTGCGGCGGCTCGAGGTGGACGCTCACGGCCGACGGCGAGACGACCGCCGACGCCGGGTCTCCGTCGACGAGCGGCGTCTCGGCGATGCCGTGGAGGACGCGACCGTCGGTCATCCGGAGGTCCCCGCCGCTGGCGACGCCGCGCACGAGGTTGAGCCCGGCGAACCGCGCCCCGAAGTCGCTCGTCGGCCGGCTCAGCACCCGCCCGGTCTCGCCCTCCTCGACGACCCGGCCCTCGTGCATGACGGCCACCCGGTCGGCGAGCAGGGCGGCGTCGAGGACGTCGTGGGTGACGAGGACCGTCGTGCGGTCGTGCGTCACGCGGCGGAGCAGGTCGCGCACGTCGGGCGCGGACTCGACGTCGAGCGCCGCGAGCGGCTCGTCGACGAGGAGGACGTCGGGCTCGGTGGCCAGCGCCCGGGCGATCGCGACCCGCTGCGCCTGGCCTCCCGACAGCTCGCGTGGCCTGCGTCGTTCGGATGCCGTCATCCCCACCTCCGCGAGCCAGTGCGCCGCGCGCTCGCGGGCCGCGGCCCGCCCCTCGCCGGAGGCGGTCGGGCCGAAGGCGACGTTGTCGAGGGCGCTGAGGTGGGGGAAGAGACGGGCGTCCTGGGCGAGGAGCGCGATGCCGCGACGGTGGGGCGGGACCCACGTGTGCGCCTCTGCGTCGGACAGGGTGCGGTCGCCGAGCCGCACCGTGCCGGAGTCGGGGGCGACGAGCCCGGCGATGGCGGCCAGGACGGTGGACTTGCCGGCGCCGTTGGGCCCGAGCAGGGCCAGCGTCTCGCCGGCGCCCACGGTGACGTCGACGTCGACACCCCTGGCGTCCACGCCGACCCGCAGGTGCAGGGGGAGGGTCACGACACGACTCCGACGGGGTCGCGCCGGGCGCGGGTGAGGCCGATGACGAGCACCGCGACGGCGACGAGGACGAGGCTGAGCGCGACCGCGGCTCGCGGGTCGCTCTCGCGCTGGAGGTAGATCTCGAGCGGCAGTGTGCGGGTCGTTCCCTGGAGGCTGCCGGCGAAGGTGATCGTCGCGCCGAACTCGCCGAGGCATCGGGCGAAGGCGAGGATCGTGCCGGAGAGGAGGCCGGGGAGGGCGAGCGGCAGCGTCACCCGGCGGAAGGCCGTCGTCGGCCCGGCGCCGAGCGTCGCCGCGACCTCCTCGAACCGCGTACCCGCCGTCCGCAGCGCCCCCTCGAGGCTGAGCACGAGGAACGGCATCGCGACGAAGGTCTGGGCGATGACGACGGCGGTCGTCGAGAAGGCGACCTGGAGCCCGGCGACCTCGAGGGTCGACCCGAGGAGGCCGCGCCGCCCGAAGGCCTGGAGCAGGGCGATGCCGCCGACGACGGGCGGGATGACGAGGGGGACGAGGACGACCGCGCGGAGCAGGGTCGCTGCCGTCCCGGAGGTCCGGGCGAGGACGACGGCGAGGGGGATCCCGAGGAGGAGGCAGAGGACGGTGGACACCGCCGCCGTGCGCAGGCTGAGGAGGAGGGCGTCGGTCGAGGCGTCGCTCGTGACAAGGGAGCCGAAGCTGCCCCAGTCGACGCTCAGCGCCATCGCGACCACCGGCAGCCCGACGAAGAGCGTGCCGAGCGCGGCTGGCACGAGCAGCCAGCGCGGAAGGGCCAGCCGGGTCACGGTGCCCGTCCTCACGGCGCCCGGAAGCCGGCGTCGAGGAGGATCTCCCCGCCCTCGCCGCCGGTGACGAGGGCGACGAACTCGGCCGCGAGGTCGGCGTCGACGGCGTCTCGCAGGGCCGCGATCGGATAGGTGTTGACGACCGCGGACGCCTCGGGGACGTCGATGCCGACGACCTCGGCGCCGGCGGAGGCCACGTCGGTGACGTAGACGAGCCCGGCGTCGGCCTCGCCGGACCGGACCTTGCCGAGGACGTCGGTGACCGACTGCTCCTCGCTCACCGGTCGGATGTCGACGGCCGCCGCCTTCTCGAGCGCGGTGCTCGCAGCTCCGCACGGGACGGCCGGCGCACAGAGGACGACCTGGGTGCCGGGCCTCGCGAGGTCGGCGAGCGACTGCACACCGGCCGGGTTGTCGGCCGGCACGACGACCTGGAGGGTGTTCGAGGCGAAGGGCTTCGGGTCGCCCGTGATGAGGCCGTCCTCCACGGCGTCGGCCATCGTCGGCTCGTCCGCGGTGGCGAGGACGTCGCCCGGCGCCCCCTCGGAGAGCTGGGCAACGAGGCCCGACGACCCGCCGAAGCTGAAGCGCACGGTGACACCGGCGTGGGTGTCCTCGAAGAGCCGGCCCATCCGCTCGAAGGGCCGCTGCAGCGACGCCGCCGCGAAGACGGTGAGGTCGCGCGACGTCGTCACCCGTGGGTCGGGACCGCCCAGCGGCTCGAGGGTGCCCGTGCCACTCGAGCACGCGCTGGCCAGGAGCGCCACGGAGGCGGCGACGACCGCGGAGGCCGCGCGGACGGCATACCGGCTTGTCCGCGCGGCGCTCACGGGGTCTCGACGATCACGGACGTCGACTTCACGACGGCGACGGCGACCGAACCCAGCTCGAGCCGCAGCTCCCGGACGGCTTCCGACGACATGAGGGAGACGACGCGGAACGGGCCGCACTGCAGCTCGACCTGTGCCATGACGGTGTCCATCGTGATGTCGGTGACGAGCCCGACGAACCGGTTGCGGGCGCTGCGCCCGACGGTCGACGGGTCGGCGACCGCTCGTGCCTGCTCGCGGGCGAGGAGGGCGACGGCGTGCCCGTCGACGACCTTGCGGCCGGCGTCGTCGGTGTCGGCGTCGAGGGCTCCGCTGTCGACCCAGCGACGGACGGTGTCGTCGCTGACCCCGAGGAACTGGGCGGCTTCGGCAAGACGCATCTGCGGCATGCGTACCACCTTAGCCCCGCATCTGCGGCGTCAGCAGCCCATCAGGGGCACTGGGGTCAGGTACGGAGGCTGATGAGGACCTCGTCGAGCATCGCCGGGGTGAGCCGCCCCGTGTAGGTGTTGTGCGGGCTCACGTGGAAGCACCCGACGAGGCGGACCGGGTGGCCGGTCGGCGTGTGCAGGGTCGTCTCCGCGGCGTGGCCGAAGCGCGGCCGCGGGCGCGGCACCTCCCAGCCCAGCGTCGTCGCGGCGGCGAGCACGCCGCGCCAGCCGATCTCGCCGAGCGTCATGACGACCCGCAGCCGGTCGCCGAGTAGCTCGACGTCCCGGCCCAGCCAGGTCGCACACGTCGCGCGCTCCGCCGGTGTCGGAGCGTTCGCCGGTGGCGCGCACCGCACCGCCGCGACGATCCGTATGCCGTCCAGCTCCAGCCCGTCGCCGGCCGCGACCGAGGTCGGCTGGCTCGCGTAGCCGGTGCGGTGGAGCGCGGCATAGAGGAAGTCGCCCGAGGCGTCGCCGGTGAACATGCGCCCGGTGCGGTTGGTCCCGTTGGCGGCCGGGGCGAGGCCGACGATGAGCGCGTCGGCGTCGGGGTCGCCGAACGACGGCCCCGGCCGGCCCCAGTAGGGCTGGCCCGCGAACGACGCCCGCCGGCCCTCTCGCGCGACGCTCTCGCGCCAGTCGACGAGGCGCGGGCACGCCCGGCACACCGAGACGCGGGCGTCGACGTCGGCGAGCGACACGGCGGACGCCGCGAGCTCCGTGACGTCGGTGGGGGAGTGCGCGACGGGCGTGCCCGCGTCAGCGGGGTCGCGTGGCCAGCCGGTGCCGGGAGGCACGGGCGAGAGGAAGGGCTCGCCCGTCACCGGGTGCGGGTCCGGGCCCACCCGCACGACGCCGTCGTCGGCCGTGCTCATGACCGGCGAACGCTCATGGCGCGGTGTCGTCGTCCTCGGGCTCGGGCGGGGTGTCGGCCCCCTCCTTCTCGTCGCGCTCGGCCCACTCGAGCAGCGGCGCGATGTCGAAGACGGCGTCGTCGATGTCGGCGTGCAGGTCGCCGAGCTCGGCGAACCGCTCCGGGACGGTGGCGATCGTGCAGTCCTGCGGCTCGACGTCGTCGACCTCGTCCCAGCGGATCGGCGTCGAGACGGTGCCGGCCGGGTTGCCGCGGACGGAGTAGGCGCTCGCGATCGTGTGGTCGCGGGCGTTCTGGTTGTAGTCGACGAAGACCGCCTCGGGGTCGCGGTCCTTGCGCCACCACGTCGTCGTCACGTCCTCGGGTGCACGCCGCTCCACCTCGCGTGCGAAGGCGAGGGCCGCGCGGCGGACGTCCTTGAAGCCGTGGTCGGGCCTGATCCGGACGTAGACGTGGAGGCCGTGGCCGCCGCTCGTCTTCGGCCACCCCGTCGCGCCGAGCTCGTCGAGGACCTCGTGCGCGACGTGCGCGACCCTGCGGACCCGCTCGAAGGGGGCATCGGGCATGGGGTCGAGGTCGATGCGCCACTCGTCGGGCTTCTCGGTGTCGGCGCGCCGGCTGTTCCACGGGTGGAACTCGACGGTGCTCATCTGCACGGCCCAGACGACGTGGGCGAGGTCGGTCGGGCACAGCTCGTCGGCGTGCAACCCGTAGCGCGGGAAGTGCAGCCGCACCGTCTCGAGCCACGGGGGAGCGCCGCGTGGGACGCGCTTCTGGTGGACCTTGTCGCCGTCGACCCCGTCGGGGAAGCGGTGGAGCATCGTCGGCCGCTCGCGCAGCGCGTTGACGATGCCGTCACCGACCGAGACGTAGTAGTTCGCGAGGTCGAGCTTGGTCTCGCCTCGCTCGGAGAAGTAGACCCGCTCCGGGCTCGACAGCCGGACCTCGTGGCCCGCCACGTCGAGGATCACCGGTTCGCCGAACTTCCCCTTGCTCGAGGCCATGCACGACACCGTATGCCGTCCGCGCGCCTCCGCGCGGCTTCTTGCCAGCCCCTTCCAGCGGTGCTTCACTGCTGTCGATCATGGGCCGGCCACAGGTGCTCCGGCCCGCTGAACAGGGAAAAGGTGACTGACAATGGTGTCCGTCAGTGGTGTGAACGTCGACGAGTACTGGCAGAAGGGGTTCACGATCGTCCGGGGTGTCTACTCCCCGGCCGAGATCGCGGACTTCCGCAAGAAGGCGCTCGCGGAGCAGGGCAAGCATTCCGGTGACCTGCTCTCGCACCCCACGCTGCGCAGCGTCGTCACCGACGGCCGGCTGCTCGACGTGGCCAAGCAGATCCTCAAGCGCGACGACATCGTCTACTACGGCGACAGCGCGGTCGCCATCCGCGAGGGTGCGCCGGGCTTCCACAAGGACAACGCCGACCGCACCGACCCCAAGGCGCCGGACTGGAAGTCCGACTACACCCAGATCCGGTTCGGGATCTACCTCCAGGACCACCACACCCACAGCGGCGGCCTCAACGTCCGCGAGGGCTCGCACAACCTCGTCAACACGACCGAGGGCAAGGTCCGCCAGCTGCGCACCAAGGTCGGCGACCTCGGCGTGTGGAGCATGCGGACGTCGCACAGTGCGGCCGGCACCATCCTGCGGTGGCCGTTCAACTTCGTGCAGCCGCACTACAGCGAGGTCAAGAAGTACCCGAAGTGGCTCCTCGCCCCCAAGGACGGGCAGCGCATCGCCCTCTTCTCGGCGCTCGGTGCCGACGACGAGCACCTCGACCGCTACCTCGAGTACATGAAGTCCCGGGCCTACGTCCTGCCCATCTGGCGGGCGTCGGTGTGGTCGCCGGAGGCGATCGCCGAGGCCGAGGCGTCCGGGCTGCGGCTGCGCAACGCCCCGGCGGAGATCATCGGCGTCGAGGGCCTCGGCCAGAACGTCGACTACAAGCCCATCCCGTACTGACACGACCATGCAGCGGCGGCCGGGAGCACCTGCCGGCCGCCGCTGCACGTCGGTCCGCCAGGCGGTGATGGTCCAGGCGTGAGTGCCGCGGAGGCGTCGGGCGCTGTGGGCGCGACGACGTAGGGTTGGACCCGAGATGAGCACCCTTTTCGACGGCATGGACTTCGGTTCACCCGACTCCGCCAAGGCCCCGCAGACCGACCCCGCCACGCACGACAGCGCCCACGCCGCGCTCGTCAACGCGGCCGGCGTCCCGTCGTGGGCGGTCGCCGAGGGGGCGGGTGGCGAACCTGCCGCCGCCCCAGCGTGGGGCGGTCGCACCACCGACCCCGACGAGCTCCTCGAAGGGCTCAACGAGGAGCAGCGCGAGGCAGTCCTGCACGCCGGGAGCCCGCTCCTCATCATCGCCGGCGCCGGCTCGGGCAAGACCCGCGTGCTCACCCACCGCATCGCCCACCTGCTCGCCGCGCGCGGCGTCCAGCCCGGGCAGGTCCTCGCGATCACCTTCACCAACAAGGCCGCCGCCGAGATGCGCGAGCGCGTCGCCGACCTCGTCGGCCCCCGCGCCAAGGCCATGTGGGTCATGACCTTCCACAGCGCGTGCGTGCGCATCCTGCGCCGCGAGGCCGACAAGGTCGGCATGAGGTCGACGTTCTCGATCTACGACGCCGCCGACAGCCAGCGGCTCATGTCGATGGTCATCCGCGACATGGACCTCGACCCCAAGCGCTACAACCCGCGCACCTTCAGCCACCAGGTCTCCAACCTCAAGAACGAGCTCATCGACGAGGAGACGTATGCCCTCCGCGTGGGCGGGGAACCCAGCGCCGAGAACCCGGGTGGCACCCACACCGAGCGGCTCCTCGCCGAGGCCTACACGGCATACCAACGTCGTCTGCGGCAGGCGAACGCGCTCGACTTCGACGACATCATCATGCTCACGGTCCACATGTTCCAGGCGTTCCCCGACGTGGCCGAGCACTACCGGCGCCGGTTCCGGCACGTCATGGTCGACGAGTACCAGGACACCAACCACGCGCAGTACCAGCTGATCCGCGAGCTCGTCGGGCACGAGAGCAAGCGGAACGAGCACTCGGTCGAGCCGAGCGAGCTCGTGGTCGTCGGTGACGCCGACCAGTCGATCTATGCCTTCCGTGGCGCGACGATCCGCAACATCGTCGAGTTCGAGGAGGACTACCCGGACGCCCGGACGATCCTGCTCGAGCGCAACTACCGCTCGACGCAGACGATCCTCACCGCCGCCAACGCGGTGATCTCTCGCAACGAGTCGCGCCGCAAGAAGAACCTCTGGACCGACTCCGGCGCCGGCGCACAGATCATCGGCTACGTCGGCGACAACGAGCACGACGAGGCGTCGTTCGTCGCGCGGAGCATCGACAAGCTCGGCGACGACCACGGCACCAAGCCCGGCGACGTCGCGGTGTTCTACCGGACCAACGCGCAGTCGCGTGCCCTCGAGGAGGTCTTCGTCCGGGTCGGCCTGCCCTACAAGGTCGTCGGCGGCACCCGGTTCTACGAGCGGCGCGAGGTCAAGGACGCGTTGGCCTACCTGCGGGTGCTGTCGAACCCGTCCGACACGGTCAACCTCCGCCGCATCCTCAACGTGCCCAAGCGCGGCATCGGCGACCGGGCCGAGGCCGTCGTCGCCGCCCTGGCGGAGCGCGAGCGCATCTCCTTCGTCGAGGCGCTCGGTCGCCCCGAGGACGCGCCCGGCATCGCCACCCGCTCGGTGACGTCGATCAAGGCGTTCACCGCGCTGCTCGAGGAGCTCGGCAAGGTCCGCGACGACGACGAGGCAGGGGTCGCCGACCTGCTCGAGGCCATCGTCGAGAAGTCGGGCTACCTCGCCGAGCTCCGCGCCAGCCACGACCCGCAGGACGAGACCCGCATCGAGAACCTCGCCGAGCTCGTCGCCGTCGCGCGCGAGTTCGACGAGGCCCGCGCCGAGACGGGCGAGGTCAACAGCCTCGAGGACTTCCTCGAGCGCGTCTCGCTCGTCGCCGACGCCGACGAGATCCCCGACTCCGCCGAGGCCGAGGAGCAGGGCGTCGTCACCCTCATGACGCTCCACACGGCCAAGGGCCTCGAGTTCCCGGTCGTCTTCCTCACCGGCATGGAGGACGGCACCTTCCCGCACCTGCGCTCGCTCGGCGACCCCAAGGAGCTCGAGGAGGAGCGGCGCCTCGCCTACGTCGGCATCACCCGGGCCCGCGAGCGGCTCCACCTCTCCCGCGCGGCCGTGCGCTCGGCGTGGGGTGCGCCGCAGTACAACCCGCCCAGCAGGTTCCTGGACGAGATCCCCGGCGACCTCCTCAGCTGGGAGCGTGAGCTGAGCGGCGCCGCCGCCATCGGGAACCGCGGCCAGCGGCCCGCCGTCGCCTCGCTCGCGGCCAGGCCGGGCGTGCGCTCGCCGGGCAACCGCCCGATCATCCCGCTCTCGCCGGGCGACAAGGTCACCCACGACACCTTCGGCATGGGCAGCGTCGTCCGCACGATGGGCGAGGGCGACAAGACGCAGGCCGAGGTCGACTTCGGCGGCGACACGGGCGTCAAGCGCTTCCTGCTGCGCTTCGCCCCGCTCGAGAAGCTCTGACGCCGCGCCGGCGGGCGCCCGGCCGCCCCGGGTGAGCCGCGCCCGCCCACCTGGGCGGACGGCATACACGACAGGGCGGCACCCTCATCGGGTGCCGCCCTGTGCGACGTGGAGTGAGCCTCAGCTCATTGGAGGCCCTTGTCGGCCAGCCACGGTGCGGGGTTGACCGCGCCGCCGCCGTCCGGGTGGATCTCGAGGTGCAGGTGCGGGCCCGTGGAGCGACCGGTGTTGCCGGTGCGGCCGACCATGTCACCCGGCATGACCGACTCGCCGACCTGGGCCGAGAAGCTGTCCATGTGGGCGTAGTAGGACTCGGTGCCGTCCCAGTACTTGATGCGGACGAGCTTGCCCATGTTGCCGTGGTAGCCGACGAAGGTGACGGTGCCCTTGGACATCGCACGGAGCGGCGTGCCGACGGAGGTGCCGAAGTCGTTGCCCCAGTGCATGCGCCCCCAGCGCATGCCGTAGCCCGACGTGAAGGTGGCGCCCTCGATGGGCATGACCCACCGCTTGCCCTCGCGCTCGGCCTTCGCGGCGGCGGCGGCCGCGGCGGCAGCCTTGGCCTTGGCGACGGCGGCGACGCGGGCGTTGTTGCGGGCGACCCGCTGCTGCTCGGTGACACGGCCCTGCAGGGCCGCGCTCTGGAGGGCGACCTGCTGACGGCGGGAGGAGAGGTCGGCCTGGTCGGCGACCTCGGTCGCGGCCTGGTCACGGGCCGTCTGCGCCTGGGCTGCGGTCAGGTCGAGGGTCAGCGGTGCCGACTCGGCAACGGATGCCCCGGTCGCCGTGACGACCAACGCAGCGGCAGCGGCGCTGGGCAACACGAAGCCCGGGTGCAGGGCGCGGGGGACTCGGCTGGTCGCAGGTTTGCGATGCCGACCCCGGTGGCGCCCCTCGTAGGGGGTACTCAAGGCAGGGAAACCTCACGTGCAGGGGACACGGGAGCGACCACCGTACCGTGACCTGACCGTTATCCAAACCCGGGTGTGGGAATCAGCGACCGGGGGAGCGCGCGCGGCCACTGTTTCCGCCGCTCTCACCACGATGTTTGCCTCGCGATGTGACGCGCGTCACTTTCCGGACGACGCCGTATGCCGTCCGCTCACCCCGCGCGCGAACCGGCGCGCGTCGCCGCCGGACCGTTCCCGTGGCGCGAGCGGAGTGACGCCCGGCGTCACCGTCGCGCCGTCGTGGTCCAGCTCGGCGAGCGCGGTCGAGATGCCGTGGACGACGTCGCCCACGACGGCGAGCGAGATGTGCCCGACGCCGTGGAGGCGGATGTTGCGCACCGACAGGTCGGGGTGGCGCAGCGCGCCGCTGCCCTGCGGGACGATGACGAGGTCGCTGTCGGACCAGTAGCAGATGAACCGGGTCGAGCAGCCGGTCGCGGGCTCGTCGAGCTCGCGCAGGAGACCGCTGCCGGGGCGCATCTGGGCGGTGAGGCGCGTCGGTGAGGCGTACGCGGCATACGTGCCCTGGTGGGGCGTGCCGAGGGTGACGAGCGTGTGGACGCGCTCGTCGCCACCGAGGCGGGTGACGTAGTAGCGGGCGATGAGGCCACCGAGGCTGTGGCCCACGACGTGGATCTTCTCGTAGCCGGTCTCGGCGACGATCGCCTCGATCTCCTCGCCGAGCTGCGCGGCCGCGGTGCGGACGTCGGCGGTGAACGGCGAGTAGTTCATGGCGTAGACCGAGCCGAAGCCGCGGCGGGTGAGGCCGCGGCGGAGCAGGGTGAAGATCGAGCGGTTGTCGATGATGCCGTGGACGAGCAGGATCGGCGTCCCCGCCGCCTCGACGTTGGAGATGAGCAGGCCGCGCTGCACGGGGGCCAGGTGCTCGATGCGGTAGCCGCGCCCGCCGTCGGCCTTCGCCTGGAAGATCCCGAGCGGGTAGGTCGCCAGGTGGGTCGTCATCCACGCCGTCTCGATGGCCATCCCGACCATGGCGCGCGGGGTGAGGAGCGGCCCCAGTCCGCGGGCGGCGGCCGTGGCCGATCCGAGGGCGCGGCGGGCGCGAGCCATCGTCGACGCCCGCTGGGCCGCGGGGTGCATCCACATCGAGGCATCCATGGTGCGGTCACCGTATCTCCCGCCATGGGGCCTTCGGGGTGTCGTGCGAATCACCGTTGCCGACGTGTCCGGATCGAGACCCGCGGGCGTTCGGCCCCTCGCGGCGGCGCTAGAGTCGGCCCGAACGGACCAGTGGTCACCCAATGACACGTGAGGACGGGAACGAATCCGTGGACCTTTTCGAGTACCAAGCACGCGATGTGTTCGAGAAGCACGGTGTACCCGTGCTGGCCGGTGCAGTCGCCACCACCGTCGAGGAGGCCCGAGCGGCCGCCGAGACGATCGGGCAGAAGAGCGGAGGCGTCACCGTCGTCAAGGCGCAGGTCAAGACCGGCGGTCGCGGCAAGGCCGGCGGCGTCAAGGTCGCGAAGTCGGCTGACGAGGCCGGGCAGCTCGCCGGCGAGATCCTCGGCATGGACATCAAGGGCCACACGGTCCACCAGGTGATGATCGCCCAGGGCGCCCAGATCGCCGAGGAGTACTACTTCTCCGTGCTGCTCGACCGCACGAACCGCACCTACCTCGCGATGTGCAGCAAGGAGGGTGGCATGGACATCGAGCAGCTCGCCGTCGAGCGTCCCGAGGCCCTCGCGCGCATCGCCGTCGACCCCAACGTCGGCATCGACACCGCCAAGGCGCAGGAGATCGTCGACGCCGCCGGCTTCGACGCCGAGACCGCCGCCGCGATCGTGCCCGTCCTCGAGAAGCTCTGGACCGTCTACCGCGACGAGGACGCGACGCTCGTCGAGGTCAACCCGCTCGTCAAGACCAACGACGGCGACATCGTCGCCCTCGACGGCAAGGTGACGATCGACGAGAACGCCGAGTTCCGCCAGCCCGAGCACGAGGCGCTCGAGGACAAGGCCGCGGCCGACCCGCTCGAGGCCAAGGCCAAGGCCAAGGGCCTCAACTACGTCAAGCTCGACGGCCAGGTCGGCATCATCGGCAACGGCGCCGGGCTCGTCATGAGCACCCTCGACGTCGTCGCCTACGCCGGTGAGGAGCACGGCGTGAAGCCCGCGAACTTCCTCGACATCGGTGGCGGCGCCAACGCGCAGGTCATGGCCGACGGCCTCGACGTCATCCTCGGCGACGAGCAGGTCCGCTCCGTCTTCGTCAACGTCTTCGGTGGCATCACCGCGTGCGACGAGGTCGCCAACGGCATCAAGGGTGCGCTCGAGATCCTCGGCGACTCCGCGACGAAGCCCCTCGTCGTCCGCCTCGACGGCAACAACGTCGAGCAGGGCCGGGCGATCCTCGACGAGCTGAACCACCCGCTCGTCACCCAGGTCGACACGATGGACGGCGCCGCGGCCAAGGCCGCCGAGCTGGCCGCCGCCAACTGACCCGCCGACGGTCGACGAACTTCAAGGAAGCGCACACACATGTCTATCTACCTCAACGCTGACAGCAAGATCATCGTCCAGGGCATGACCGGCGGGATGGGCTCGAAGCACACCGCCCTCATGCTCGACGCCGGGTCCAACATCGTGGGCGGCGTCAACGCCCGCAAGGCCGGGACGACGGCCGAGATCGGCGGCAAGGAGCTGCCCGTCTTCGGCTCGGTCAAGGAGGCCATGGAGGCCACCGGCGCCAACGTCTCGGTCGCCTTCGTCCCGCCGCCCTTCGCCAAGGACGCCGCCATCGAGGCGATCGACGCCGAGATCCCGCTGCTCGTCGTCATCACCGAGGGCATCCCGGTCAAGGACACCGCCGAGTTCTTCAACTACTCGATCGGCAAGAAGACCCGGATCATCGGCCCGAACTGCCCCGGCATCATCACGCCGGAGGAGTCGCTCGCGGGTATCACGCCGCACACCATCGCGGGCAAGGGCCCGGTCGGGCTCGTCTCGAAGTCGGGCACGCTGACCTACCAGATGATGTACGAGCTGCGTGACTACGGCTTCTCGACGGCCATCGGCATCGGCGGCGACCCCATCGTGGGCACCACGCACATCGACGCCCTCGAGGCGTTCGAGGCGGACCCGGAGACCAAGGCCATCGTCATGATCGGTGAGATCGGCGGCGACGCCGAGGAGCGCGCGGCCGACTACATCAAGGCGCACGTGACCAAGCCGGTCGTCGGCTACGTCGCCGGCTTCACCGCCCCCGAGGGCAAGACGATGGGCCACGCCGGCGCCATCGTCTCCGGTTCGTCGGGCACGGCGCAGGCCAAGAAGGAGGCCCTCGAGGCCGCCGGCGTCAAGGTCGGCAAGACGCCCTCCGAGACGGCCGAGCTCATGCACGAGATCCTCAAGGGAATGGGGCTCGAGCCGCGTTCCTGACGCGTCCACGCACCGCGAGCGGGCGGCATACCGAGAAGGCTGCGGTATGCCGCCCGCTCGCGTTCGTCACAATGGTGCGGTGAGCGGTGATGGTGTGACGGGAGAGCGGCTCGAGGTCGCTGTGCGGGCGAGCGCGGCCTGGTATGCCGACGTCTTCGAGGTGCACGGAATCCCCAACGGATCCGAGGACGGGTTGTGGAGCGCCGCCGCCGAACCGCCGCGGTGGCACTCGGCCGCCAAGACGCTGCGACCCGGCGTGCCGGCCGAGCGGGTCGTGGCTGCAGTGCAGCGGTTCCGGGAGTGCTCGGTGGCGGACTCGTACGGCGACCTCGACCTGGGGTCTCACGGCTTCAGGCGGCTCTTCAGTGCGTCCTGGGTCCACCGTGACCCTCGTGAGGGTGGGGCCACCTGGCCAGAGAGCTGGTCGGTCGTCGGGGACGCGGCTGACCTCGCCAGGTGGAACGCGCTCCACGACACGCAGGACGTGCTGCTGCCCGCCCTGCTGACCCACCCGCGGTTCACCTTCCTCGTGCGGCACGACGGCGACGAGATGGTGGCGGGGGCCGTCCTGCGCGACGTGGGCGAGGCGGTCGAGCTGTCGAACACGTGGGCGACGTCGGACGGGGCGGACGAGGTCACCTCCCTCGTCGCCTGCGCCGCTGTGCTGCACCCCGGCCTGCCGATCGTCGGCTACGACCGCGGCGAGGCGCTGGCCCGGCTCGTCGACGCGGGGTTCGCCGAGGTGGGCCCGCAGGTGGTGTGGGTGCGCGAGCCCTGAGCCTCGGATTCGCCCCGGCTCGGCGTGTGCGGCCGGGTCGCGGACGCGTCGCGGGGGAGACTGGGCCCCGATGACGGTCCTGGAGATGCTTCGTGGTGCGCGCCCCTCCGCCGACGCGGACGACACGGGGGGCGAGCCCACGCCGTCGTGGCTGCCCGAGCCCGTGCGTGACGTCGGTGTCGGCCTGCTCACTGCTCTCGTCTCGCTCCTCGTCGTGGTCGTGCCCACCGTCCTCGGATGGCTGCTCGACCCGCGCGCCGGTGACTCGTTCGCCGACCCCCTCGGCGCCGGTGCGTCGCTCTGGCTGCTCATCCACGGCGCGCACCTCGGCGCCGGGGCGACCAACGTCGCGTTCGTCCCCCTCGTGCTCGGCGCCCTCGTCGTCTGGATCGCAGCCCGCGGCGCCGGCCGCGCCCTCGACACGGCCGACGTCGACGACGCCTTCGCGGCGGACCTGCTGCCGCGCTCCGTCCTCGTCGTCGCCGGGCGCTGGTGGCTCGGGTATGCCGTCGGCACCGGTCTCGCCGCGGCCCTCACCCTCGCCGGGTCCCTGCCCCTGCGCTGGCTGAGCCTGCCGGTGGCGCTCGCCGTCGTCCCTCTCGTCGCGCTCGCGCTCGCCCTCCGCCGCCTCGCCCGTGCGGCCGACGTGCTCGGACCACGGCTCGACGCCGTCGTCCTGCCCGACACCGTGCGCCGGGCCGCGGGTCCGGCCGCCCGTGGGCTGGCCCTGCTGCTCGGAGCCGCCTCGCTCGTCGTCGTCGGGGCCGTCGCGCTGCGCTGGGGTGAGGTGACGAGCCTTCAGTCCGAGCTCGGTGCCGGCTTCCTCGGCGGTCTCCTCCTCGTCGCCGCCCAGCTCGCGGCGCTGCCCAACCTCGCCCTGTGGGTGGTCGGCCTCCTCGCCGGGCCGGGGTTCTCCGTCGTCGACGGAGCGCACACGTCGCTGGCTGGGGCGACGAGCGGGCTCATGCCGCTCGTGCCGGTCTTCGGCGCGATGCCCGGACCGGGGGAGTTCCCGTGGTTCGTGCGGCTGCTCGTCCTCGTGCCGGTGCTCGTCGGCGGCCATGTCGGTCGCCGCTCGCTCGCCTCGGTCGCCCGCCTCTCCTCGCTGCGCACCAAGGCGTCCGTCGCCGTCGTCGCCTGCTGCCTCGTGGCCGTGGCAGTCGGGGTCCTCGACGGCCTCGGCGGCGGGTCGCTCGGCGCCTACCGTCTCGGTGACATCGGCACCCCGGCGTGGTGGACCGCGCTGGCGGTGGCGTTCGAGCTCCTCGTCGGCGCGCTCACCGTCGTCGCGTGGGACGCCTGGCGACTGCGCCGCTGACCTCTCGACCGCGGTCGGTAGGGTGCTCGGCGTGAGCGCACCCGCCGGCATCGTCGTCCTCGTGTCGGGGTCCGGCACCCTCCTCCAGGCGCTGCTCGACGCGAGTCTCGACCCGGCATACGGAGTTCGAGTCCTCGCGGTGGGAGCCGACCGGGACGACATCGAGGGCCTGCGCCGCGCGGAGCGTGCGGGCGTTGAGACCTTCGTATGCCGGGTGCGCGACTTCGCGGACCGCGGCGCCTGGGACGTGGCGCTGGCCGCCGAGATCGCCTCTCGCGCACCGGACTTCGTCGTCACGGCGGGCTTCATGAAGATCCTCGGCCCGGCGACGCTCGAGGGTCGGACGATCCTCAACACGCATCCGGCGCTGCTGCCGAGCTTCCCCGGCGCGCACGCCGTGCGCGACGCCCTCGCCCACGGCGTGAAGGTGACAGGGACGACGGCGCACCTCGTCGACGCGGGCGTCGACACCGGGCCGATCCTCGCGCAGCGGGCGGTCCAGGTCCTCGACGACGACACCGAGGAGAGCCTGCACGAGCGCATCAAGGTGCAGGAGCGCGAGCTGCTCGTCGAGCTCGTCGGCGCGATGGGGCGCGGCGAGGCAGGTCCAGCGGGCCGTTAGACTCGGGGCGACGACTGGCGAGGGTGGACCACCACCGGGGAGTCAACGAGGGAGCGCATCGCCCGCCTGGGTGCACCCGGCCACCTGACCGCACGCCCGCACCCCTCGTCGCTGAATTGGAGCCTTCGCATGGCCGTCTCCGTCACCCCGCCCGGACCCACGCAGGACCGCCGCCCGATCCGTCGGGCACTCGTCTCGGTGTTCGACAAGACCGGTCTCGAGGACCTCGCCCGCGGCCTGCACGAGGCCGGCGTCTCGATCGTCTCCACCGGTGGCTCGGCCGCGCTCATCGAGGGCCTGGGCATCCCGGTGACCGAGGTCGCGGACCTCACCGGCTTCCCCGAGTGCCTCGAGGGGCGCGTCAAGACGCTGCACCCGATGGTGCACGCCGGCATCCTCGCCGACACCCGCAAGCCCGACCACGTGTCGCAGCTCGGTGAGCTCGGGGTGGAGCCGTTCGACCTCGTCGTCGTCAACCTCTACCCGTTCGCCGACACGGTCGCGTCCGGTGCTGCGGCCGACGACGTCGTCGAGAACATCGACATCGGCGGGCCGTCCATGGTGCGCGCGGCCGCCAAGAACCACCCGAGCGTCGCCGTGGTCGTCGACCCGACGGCATACGACGCGGTGCTCGAGGCCGCGCGCGGCGAGGGGTTCACCTTCGAGGAGCGCAAGGCGCTGGCCGCGAAGGCCTTCGTGCACACGGCGACCTACGACGTCCACGTCGCGTCGTGGATGGGCAACGCCTACGTCGACACCTCCGACGGGTCGGGCTTCCCGGCGTGGGCGGGCGCGACGTGGACGAAGACGGCGGTGCTGCGCTACGGCGAGAACCCGCACCAGGCCGCGGCGCTCTATGCCAACGGGTTCGCGCCCCAGCCCGGGCTCGCGCAGGCGAAGCAGCTGCACGGCAAGGAGATGTCCTACAACAACTACGTCGACGCGGACGCCGCGGTGCGTGCCGCATACGACCACGGCGACCAGCCGACGGTGGCGATCATCAAGCACGCCAACCCGTGCGGCATCGCTGTCGGCACCGACGTCGCGGAGGCCCACCGCCGCGCACACGCGTGCGACCCCGTGTCGGCCTTCGGCGGGATCATCGCGACGAACCGGCCCGTCACCGTTGAGATGGCCCGGACCGTCGCCGACATCTTCACCGAGGTCGTCGTCGCCCCGTCGTTCGACGAGGACGCCCTCGAGGTCCTGAGGGCGAAGAAGAACATCCGTCTGCTCGAGACGGCCGCGCCGTCGCGCGCCGGCGCCGAGATCCGGCCGATCTCGGGTGGGCTCCTCATGCAGCACCGTGACGCGGTCGACGCCGTCGTCCGGGACGAGTCGGGCGAGGTCGTCGGCGGCGACGACGCGGCGTCGTGGCGGCTCGTGGCCGGCGACGCGGCGGACGAGGCCACCCTCGCTGACCTCCAGTTCGCGTGGCGTTCGGTGCGCGCGGTGAAGTCCAACGCGATCCTGCTCGCCTCCGACGGTGCGTCGGTCGGCATCGGCATGGGCCAGGTCAACCGGGTCGACTCCTGCCACCTCGCGGTGTCACGGGCGAACTCGGGCAAGGTCGAGCGTGCGGCCGGGGCCGTGGCGGCTTCCGACGCGTTCTTCCCGTTCGCCGACGGGCTCCAGGTGCTGCTCGACGCGGGTGTGCGTGCCGTCGTGGCGCCCGGTGGCTCGATGCGCGACGCCGAGGTGATCGAGGCGGCCCAGGCGGCCGGCGTCACCCTCTACTTCACCGGCACCCGCCACTTCGCCCACTGACCTCCTCCGCCGCAGCCTCCGCACTGATTGCGCAGGAGCGACACTTCAGGGCCGAATTTCCGGTTCTTCGTGTCGCCCCTGCGCAATCAGTGGGGATGGGTGGAATGGTGCAGGTCCGGCCTCTTTCCCGACCCTCCGCTCCGCTGGCACATTGGGGGCCAGCCGAGGCAGGGGCTCCGGCGGAGAGGGGTGGTCACATGTTCTGGACCGTCACGGGGATCGTTCTGCTCGTCGTCCTCCTCCTGGCGTGGGTCTACGACCGCCGCACCGGAGGGCGAGACCTCACCGCGAGGGACCGTGCGGCATACACCCGCGAGACGCACGATCGCGCGCACGCCGACGGGTCGGTGACCCAGCTGGGGCAGTGGAACGGTCCTGACTGACCTCGGGGAAGGCTGGAGCGGCCGGCCCACGTCGACCGACCCCGGGGCTGACCGTCGCTGCCGCCCCGGCTATCCGGAGGGAAAGTTGAGGGTCCGGAGGCTTGCACGCCTCCGGACCCTCAACGTTCCCCCATGGGGAGCAAAAGCTGTGGTGCGTCAGGTGGTGGGTGCCCCCGGAGCGGCGTAGCCGGTGGGCTCGCCCTCGCCGAGGTCGACGATCGCGGCCACGGGGCCACCGCCGTCCGGGCCCTGGTGGGCTGCCGACACCGAGACGAAGACGGCCGGGTCGCCGGTCACCGAGGCGGTGACGCCACCGACGGCGGACTTGATCTGGCGGTGCCAGTGCACGTCGGAGTCGTCGAGCATGGCGTTGCGGCGTCCGCGGACCTCGCCGTCCTGGCTCACCTCGCACTTGAGGAAGACGTTGACGAGGCGGCCCTTGATGTCGCTGGTGTGCGCGCGCTCGGGCAGCTCGAGACCGGCGTCCTTGATGGCCTCCCAGATGCCGTCGGCGTCGAGGGCGTCGCGCATGACCGAGTGGCCGATGCGGTAGCGGCCGCCGACACCGCGGGCGTTGCCCACGACGACGACCTGCGCCTGGTCGAGCTCGACACCCGACGAGCAGGAGGCGACGGACGAGTAGAGCGAGCGGTTCTCCATGACGTCGGCGTCGGTCGGCATCTCGATCTCGCCGAGGGCGACGGCGATGCCGAGGCCGGTCGTGCCGTTGGACAGGTCCATCGACTCGTGCGTGTGGTGGGTCCACACCTTCTTGCCGCGCGACTCGGCGTCGCGGATCGTGTGGATCGTCAGCAGCGGCGTCTTGGTCTGGACGTAGTGGACGTCCTTGGGGTCGGTGATCCCGGCCCGCTCCATCGCGACCTTCACGGCCTCGGCGACCTTGGAGATCATGCCGGTGTAGCCGATCTCCTCGGGCAGGATCGGCTCGCTCATGGCGAAGCCGACGGTGAGGCGGAGGTCGTCACTCGGCTCGGCCTTGTCGGCGGGCACCGTGGCGAAGATCGTCGCGTGCGGGCTGATGATGCCGTCGGTGCCACCGGACCAGACGATCGGGACCTGCTTGACCTGGTCGGCGGGAGCGCCCTTGGCGACGAGCACCTCGCGGAACGCGCGGTCGGCGATGATCCGGGTGTAGTCGTTGACACCGCCGTTGCCCTCGGTCTTGCCGATGATGGCGATGACGCGGCTCGCCTCCATGACGCCGTCGTCGATGAGCTTCGCGAGCTCGGAGGCGTCGGAGACGCTGTGGATCGGGACCTTGCGGACCTCGATGGCTTCTGGCACGGCTGAACCTCTCTTTGTTGGGACCTAGTCCTCGGGACTGGTGTCGATGACGGTGCCGAACTCGCTCTCGACCGCGTCGGTGATGTGCTCGAGGGACGTGATGATGCTGCGGCCTCCGGTCTCTGCGAAGCGCAGCGCGGCGTCGACCTTGGGACCCATGGAGCCGGACGCGAACTGGCCGTCCGCGGCATACGCCTGCATCTGCGCGAGGGAGGTGAAGCCGAGGGCGCGCTCGTCCGGGGTGCCGTAGTCGACCATCGCGTGGTCGACGTCGGTGGCGATGATGAGGATGTCGCAGCCGAGCGTCCGGGCGAGAAGGGCGGCAGTGAGGTCCTTGTCGATGACCGCCTCGACGCCGCGCAGCGAGCCGTCGGCGTCGCGCACGACCGGGATCCCGCCACCGCCGGCGGCGACGACGACGTGGCCCGCCTCGACGAGGACGCGCAGGGGGCCGAGGTCGAGGATCTCGCGGGGCTCGGGCGAGGCGACGACGCGGCGCCAGCCGCGCTCGCCGCGGTCCTCCCACTGCTGCCCGTGGTCGATCATCTGCTGGGCCTGGTCGGGCGGCAGGTAGCGGCCGATCGGCTTCGTCGGCGACTGGAAGTGAGGGTCGTCGGCGTCGACGAGGGTCCGCGTGACGAGGGCCGCCACCGGGCGGTCGACACCGCGTCGGGCGAGCGCCGTCTGGAGCGCGTCGAGGATCGTGAAGCCGATCGTCCCCTGCGTCTGCGCACCGCACCAGTCGAGTGGCACGGGCGGGACGACGTGGGCAGCGACCTCGTTCTTGACCAAGAGGTTGCCGACCTGTGGCCCGTTGCCGTGGGTGAGGACGACGTCGTGCCCGGCGGCAACGAGCTCGGCGACGTGCTCCATGGCGCCGGTGATCGCGCGGACCTGGTCGCCGGGCGTGGCCGTGCCGTCGGGAGCCGTCATGGCGTTGCCGCCGAGAGCCACGAGTACCCGCACCGACCCCACCTTCCGCTTCTCGGACACACCCCGTCGGTATGCCGTGACGCGAGCCTAGGGAGGGGGTCGGGGCCGGGCGTTGGCATGACCTGACAGGTGCGGCTCCCTCGTTTGTCAGGTGTGACGGTGCGCCGGGGTCGGTGCGGGTGCCGCAGGGAGCCGCTCAGGTCCGGGTGGCCGTGAGCAGGAGGTACTCCCAGTCGAGCACGGTCGATCCGGTGCCGCGGTCGAACCGTTCGGCCAGGGCGACCAGGTCGGCGTCGAGCGCGGCCACCCGCTCCGGGTTCTCGGCGATGTGGCGGTAGACCGCGATCGTCGGGCCGTAGTTCGCCTTGAAGAAGTCGACGAAGTCCCGGGGCGTCGCGAAGAGGTCGACGACGAGGTCCTGCTGGACCGCGCTCTCGATCCGGACACGGTCGCCGAAGAGACCACGCACGTGGTCCACGTGGCCCCACAGCGGCGGGGGCTGGGCGCCGGGCGGGGGTGGGGGAGCGTAGGGCTTCATCGCCGCGAACATCTGGCCGATGAACCCCTCGGGGGTCCAGCTGAGGAGTGTGATCGTGCCGCCGGGCCGGACGACGCGCACGAGCTGGTCCGCGACCGCCTCGTGGTGCGGCGCGAACATCACGCCGACACAGGACACGACGGTGTCGAACTCGCCGTCGTCGCAGGGCAGGTGCTCGGCGTCGGCCGCGACCCACTTCACCGTGAGCCCTTCGGCCTCGGCTGCCTGCCGTCCACGCTCGAGCAGCTCCGGGGTGAGGTCGGTGGCGACGACCTCGGCGCCGGTCCGGGCCGCCGGCAGGGCGACGTTGCCCGAGCCGGCGGCGACGTCGTGGACCCGCTGCCCGGGTCCGATGCCCGCGGCCTCGACGACGATCGGGCCGAGCGGTGCGATGACCTCGCTGGCGACGGCGGAGTAGTCGCCGAGTGCCCACATGGCGCGGTGCCGCGCCTTGAGCGCCGCGTCGTCGTACGCCGTCGGCGGGGGCTGGGTCTGGTCGGTGGTGGTGGTGGTGCTCATGGTGCGCTCCTCGTCGGTGTGGTTCGGGTGCTCCCAACGTAGGAACGCGGACCGGACCCCCGCATCGGCGCGTGCACGCAGTGAGGCACGCGGGCACGGAGGTGCGCTGACGGCATACGCGTATGCCGTCCCGTGCCCCGCCGTGCACAACTCACCAATTCCTCCCCTCCGGTACGCGGCCCCGGCAGCCGGCCCACGGCGGGGAGAACTCGGAAGGCGGTCAGGTCGCGCTGAGGAGGCGCGCGACGGCGGCCGTGCGGGCCGATTTCCCGTGCAGGTCGAGCTTGGCGTAGACGTTGCTGAGGTGGCGCTCGACGGTGCGCGTGCTGAGGACGAGCTCGCCCGCGATCTCGTCGTTGTCGAGACCTCGGGCGGCGAGCGAGAGGATCTCGCGCTCGCGGGTCGAGAGGGTGGAGAGGGAGGCCGGCGCCACCGTGGCGGCAACGGATCCGACTGTGCGAGAGGGGTTTTCGAGGAAGTCGCGCAGCTCGGCCCGGAAGACGGGCCATGCGGGTTCGTCCTCGAGGACGATGTGGTTGTCGCTGTCGAGGCAGACGAGCCGGGCGCCGTCGATGTGCGCGGCGAGGTAGCGGGCCTCGGAGAAGTCGTTCATCCGGTCGCCGCGCGAGTGCAGGACGAGCGTGGGCACGTCGAGCGACCCGAGGAGGTGCGAGGCGTCCGCGGTGAGGCGCTGGCGGCGTGACGTGCGGGCCGTCTCGGCGTCGGTCGAGACGCGCTGCAGCTCGTCGAGCCAGGTGTGCTGCTGCTCCGTCGCGTTCGGGATCATGAGCGAGGTGAAGACGCGGCGGAACGCCGAGTCCGGCCGGGCCCACCCGACCTTGATGAGCGCGTCGAGGGTGTCGTTGAGCTCGGACTCGGTCGCGTCCTTGCCCTGCTGGCCGGAGTAGCTGCCGTAGAACGCGAGCCGCGACACGCGCTCGGGGTGCTTCGCGACGTAGGCGATGGCGACCGGGCCACCCTGCGCCATGGCGAGGAGGTCGAAACGCTCGTGGCCGGCGTCGTCCACGACCGCCTCGAGGTCGGCGAGCCGCAGCTCGAGGGAGTGGTCCGTCACCCCACGGTCGGACAGGCCATGGCCGCGCTCGTCGAAGCGGATGACGGTGCGGTAGCGGCCCCACTCCTCGAGGTAGTGGCGCCAGACGGGCGAGACCCAGTCGTGCTGGAGGTGGCTCAGCCAGCAGGAGTCGACGAGGAGCGGCGGGCCCTGTCCGTGGACGGCATACGCGATCTGCACCCCGTCGGCGGAGCGACAGAAGCGGATCTCTTGCCGTGGTGACGGTGCCTCAGCGGCCACGCCTCATCGTAGGACCGGGCTACTCCCGAGGCGGCGGTATCGCGAGTGCCGCCCGTCGAGGCGTTCGACCGGGTCGAGCTCGCCGAGGTCGGTGAGCTCGTGCCGGATCGCCTGCGCCATGCGGCGGCAGAACGCCTCGGGCTCCTGCGCGGCGTCGGGGTGCTCCGCGACGATCCGGTCGATGATGCCGTCCTCGAGGAGGTCGAGGGAACGCACCCGCTGGCGCTCGGCGAGCTCGGGCGCCCGGTCCGGGGTGCGGTGGAGGATGGCCGACGCGCCCTCCGGGGGCAGCGGTGAGAGCCATGAGTGCTGCGCGCTGATGACCCGGTCGGCCGGCATGAGCGCGAGGGCGCCGCCGCCGGTGCCCTGGCCGAGGAGGACGCAGACCGTCGGCACCTCGAGGACGACGAGCTCGGCGAGGCAGCGGGCGATCTCGCCGGCCATGCCGCCCTCCTCGGCCTCCTTGGACAAGGCGGCGCCGGCCGTGTCGATGATGCTCACGAGCGGCAGGTCGAGCTCGGTCGCGAGCCGCATGCCGCGACGGGCGACCCGCAATCCCGACGGCCCGAGCGGAGCCTCGGTCTGCTCACCGCGGCGGTCCTGCCCGAGGACGACGCAGGGTGTGCCCTCGAACCGGGCGAGGGCGAGGAAGAGAGAGCGGTCCCACTCGCCGGCGCCGGTGCCGAAGAGCGGCAGGACGTCGGTGGCGCCGAGCTTGAGCAGCGCGCGCACACCGGGGCGGGCTGTGTTGCGGGAGCGGATGATCGAGTCCCAGGCCGGGACGTCGGGCAGTGGCTCCTTGGGCACGTCCGGTGCGGGCTGGGTGTCGTGCGGAGCGAGCACGAGGTCGAGGAACCTCGCGGCCGTGGCGGTGAGCAGCTCGACCGGCAGGACGGCGTCGAGGAGTCCGTGGGCGAAGAGGTTCTCCGCCGTCTGCACGCCCTCGGGGAAGGGCTGCCCGTAGAGCGCCTCGTAGACGCGCGCACCGAGGAAGCCGATCGTCGCGCCGGGCTCACCCACGGTGACGTGGCCGAGTGAGCCCCACGACGCGAAGACCCCCCCGGTCGTGGGGTGGCGCAGATAGGTGATGTAGGGCAGGTGCTCGCGCTTGTAGGCCGCGACGGCGGCCGAGATCTTCACCATCGTCACGAACGCCGGGGTGCCCTCCTGCATCCGCGTGCCACCGGAGGCCGGCGCGGCGAAGAGGGGGAGGCGCTCGCGGGTCGCCCGCTCGAAGGCGAGGACGATCCGCTCCGCGGCGGCGACCCCGATGGACCCGGCGAGGAACCTGAACTCCCCGGCGATGACCGCGACGCGGTGACCGCCGATCCGGCCCTCGCCGGTGACGATGGACTCGTCGGTGCCGGCCTTCTCGGCAGCGGCGGTGAGCTCGACGGCATACGGGCTTCCCTCGGGGGCGACGGCGAGCGGCGCCTCGTCCCACGACTGCCACGTGCCGTCGTCGAGGACGGCGGCGATGAGCTCGCTCGACGTCGGCCGGGCCGGCTTGTCGCTCACGCGTGGTCCTCCTCGGCGAGCCACGCCCGGACGCTGTCGTTGTGCTGCCCGAGGGTCGGGGGAGCGAGGTGGGTCTCACGACCTCCGGCAAAGGCGTTGTCGTCCAACCGGATCGGCGGCCCGGGGATCTCGATCGAGCCGAGCACGGGGTGGTCGACGTCGAGGACGAGCCCCTGCGAGCGGGTCTGGTCCCAGTCGTAGACGCGGTCGATCGTGCGGACCTCGCCGGCCGGGATGCCGAGCTCGTCGAGACGGGGGAGGAGGTCGTCGAGCCGCCACGTCGAGAAGGCCTCGTTGAGGGTCGCGGTGACGCGGTCGCGGTTGGCGGTGCGCTCGCGGTTCGTCGCCATGCCGGGGGCGGCGGGGTCGATGTCGAACGCCTCCGCGAGCCGGACCCACAGCGACTCCGAGCCGCAGGCGACCTGCACGTCGCCGTCGGCGCAGTGGAAGAGACCGTAGGGCGAGAGGGCCGGGTGGTGGTTGCCCTGCGCGTGCCCGACGTGCCCGGCGACGGTGTAGGCCGTGCCTTGGAAGGCGTGCGCCCCGACGACGGCGGCGAGCAGCGAGGTCCGCACGACGCGACCGATGCCGGTGGCGTTGCGCTCGTGCAGCGCGCTGACGACGCCATAGGCGCCGTACATGCCGGCGAGGAGGTCGCCGATGGGGACGCCGATGCGCTGGGGGGAGTCGGCGTCGGGACCGGTGACCGACATGAGCCCGGCCTCGCCCTGCGCGATCTGGTCGTAGCCGGCGCGTCCGCCCTGCGGCCCGTCGTGCCCGAAGCCACTGATGCTCAGCACGACGAGACGCGGGTTGAGGTCGTGGAGACGCTCGTTGCCGAAGCCGAGGCGGTCCATGACGCCGGGGCGGAAGTTCTCGATGAGGACGTCGGCGCGCTCGACGAGGCGCGTGAGGACGTCGCGCCCGTCGTCGGACTTGAGGTCGAGGGTGATCGACTCCTTGTTGCGGTTCGCGCTGAGGAAGTAGGTCGAGATCGGGTCCTCCTCCGGCCCGACGAAGGGCGGGCCCCAGCCGCGGGTGTCGTCACCCGTCGGTGACTCGACCTTGATGACGCGCGCGCCCATGTCGCCGAGCATCATCGCCGCGTGCGGGCCGGCGAGGGCGCGGGAGAGGTCGACGACGATGACGTCCTGCAGGGGTCCACTCATGTGCCGAGCCTAGGGAGCCGCGTCCGGCGGGGGTTCGGTGCATCCGTGGCAAGACGCGGCAGTCGTGGTGTCACCTTCTGCCAAAGAGCCCCGCCGTATGCCGTGTGCTCACCTCGGCCCGCCGCGTCGCCCGGCTGAGCGGACCAGACGGACCAGGACGCCGACGGCCATCGCCAGGGCGAGGGCCGAGACTGCAGGACTGAGGAGTGAGACGTCGGCCAGCCCGGCCGCGGACAGCGCCGCGAGCGTCACCGGGTAGAGAAGGATCGACCGGAACTTGTCCGCCGCCCCCCAGACCTCCGTCATGGACGTGAGCACCACGAGGCAGAACCAGGGGAGGAGGAAGCCCGTGGCCGCGAAGACGACCTCGGAGGCATGAGGCTGCACGGATCCGGACCCGAGAGAGCGGAGGAGGGTCAACAAGATCAGCAGGGCCAGCCCCGCAGCGTTGAGGAAACACGCGACGTGAGCCAGCCACGGCGAGGGGCGCGGGCGCCGAGCCGGGTGACAACGCTCGCCAGCTGGCCGGCATACGTCTCGTCGGCGACGGACTGCGGTGAGCCGAGGTCGGCGAGCACGCGGCGGACGTCGGCGTCGCTCGACCCGGGTGGGAGGGTCGCGTCGAGGTGCTCGTGCACGCCGGCGAGGACCTCGGCGCGCTCGCCCGGTTCGACGCCGTGGAGCAGGAGGTCGAGGTCGCGTAGCCAGGCGGCGACGAGTGGGTGCGTCGTGGCTGGAGTCATGCTGGGCCCCCTTGGATGGCGGAGTCGACCGCGTCCCGGAACGGCTTCCAGGTGCGGGTGAAGGTGTCGAGGGCGGTGAGCCCGTCGCGGGTGAGGGCGTAGTAGCGCCGGGGCGGTCCCTCGGCGGACTCGCGCCACGTCGTGTGGACGAGCCCGGCCTTGCGGAGCCTCGCGAGGAGGGGATAGAGCGTGCCCTCGCCTGACAGGAGGATGCCGTCGGTGCTGAGCCGGCGGGCGATGTCGAGGCCGTAGAGCTCGTCGTCGCGCAGCATTGCGAGCACGCAGTACTCCAGCGCACCGCGTCGTAGGTGCGTCAGGATGGCGTCGTCGCCGGGTACCATGCGACACAAGATAGCGCATCGGGTGAAGCGGCGGAGGGGTTCTGCGACAGCGGCGGCGTCAGTAGTCGGTGCGGTCCGTGGTCCGGGCCCAGGCGTCGAAGGGCTCCTGCGACCGCGGCGTCGGCACGTGGAGGCGCTGCAGCGGCCAGGCAGCGAGGTCCGGTGTGGGGTCGAGAAGCCCGTGGAAGACGGCGTCGTCGAACCCCGCCCCTGCCGCTGCGTGACGGTCGGCCGCGTGGACGACCGCTTCGACGCGTGCCCACAGGGCGGCGGACAGGCACAGCGGGCAGGGCTCGCACGAGGCATAGACCGTGGCGCCGACGAGTGAGAAGTCCCCGACGGCCCGGCAGGCCTCACGGATCGCGACGACCTCGGCGTGGGCGGTCGGGTCGAGGGTGGCGGTGACGCGGTTCGCACCCTCGCCGACGACGATGCCGTCCCTCACGACGACCGCTCCGAACGGGCCACCGCCGTCGGCGACGTTGGCGATCGCGAGGTCGACGGCACGGTCGAGGAAGCCCTGGTGGTCGGTCACCGGCTCATGGTGCCACTGGCTCTCAGGCGGCACGCACGAGCACGTCTCGCCAGGTGCGCGGCTCACGACCAAGGAGGGCCCGCAGGTCGGACGGGTCGCCGACCAGCCCTTCGCGGTCGTAGCTGCGGAACATCGCGGCCAGGTCGTCACGCGCCTGCTCTGGCAGGGAGGCAGCGGCCCCGTCCAGCCACTCCTGCAGCGGCACGGCCACGGTCTCGACCGGTCGCTCCAGCACCTCGGTGGCGACCGCTGCCAGGTCCCGGACGGAGAGGCTCTCGGATCCGGCGAGGTCGTGCGTCGAACCCTCGTGCCCCTCCTCGGTGAGCACCAGCGCGGCGACCTCGGCCACGTCGTCGAGGTCGACGTTGGTGAAGGGCGTGTCGAGCGAGTAGGGGACGGCGATCCGCCCCGCGAGGGCCGCGTCGACGAGGTTCTGGTGGTAGGCCGCCGGTCGCAGCACGACGGCGCTCGGCACCACGTCCCGGACGGTCCGCTCGGCCTCGCCCTTGCGCACGTGGTGCGGCATCGACGAGTCGTCGGGGTGGAGCACCGAATGGAAGGCGAAGTGCGAGATGCCTTCTGCCGCAGCGGCTTCGGCGACCCGTCGAGCCATGCCCACCTCGTCGGGGTGGACGTTGGGCGCGAGGTGGTAGACCGCGTCCACCCCCGCCACAGCGACCGGTAGGCCGGTGCCCGACACGAGGTCGAGAGGCACGACGTGGACCGACGGGCCGGCATACGGCGTGCTCGTCGACCCGGGACGCACGGCCGCACGCACGACCGCACCACGCGCGAGCAGGGCCCGCGTCACGGCGCGGCCGGTCTTGCCGGCCGCACCGATGACGAGGACCTCGCTCATGCGGTCACATCCAGTCGTACTCACTCGCCCGCGCACCGTCCGGCGCGAGCTGCGCATAGCCGGGTCCGCGGTCGAAGAACGGCTCGTCCGAACGCTCCTCGCGCATTCGCGCGCGCAGCTCCTCGCTCGCCTCGACGTCGATGCTCACGTCGTCCTTGCCGCCCGAGGCGACGACGCCGTATGCCGTCCGCGCGCCCTCGAGGGACACCTTGCCCCAGCGCAGGTCGCGCTCGACCTCGTCGAGGGGGCGGTCGAGGGGGTCGCCCCAGCCGCCACCACCGGTGGTGCGGATGCGGATGACCTGACCGGCCTTGACCGGCTCGGCGTCGGCGAGGGCCTCGACGACGCGCTCGTCCGGCCCGCCCACGTCGATGGTGACGTGGAACGGCATACCGGCCTTGCCGCCCTTGACGCCCCAGCAGGCGAGGATCGAGCGGTCGGCGATCGACATGAAGTGCGCGTCCTCGAGCATCCGGATGTGCTTCTCGTAGCCGAGGCCGCCGCGGTAGCGACCCGCGCCGCCGGAGTCGACGGCGAGGCCCAGGCGCTCGACGATGAAGGGGAAGCGCGACTCGGTGAACTCGGTCGGCAGGTTGCGCGAGTCGGGCACGACGTGGATGGTGTCCTCGCCGTCGGCGTAGTAGCGGCCACCGGAGCCGCCTCCCAGGACCTCGCGCATGAGGTAGTCGTTGCCGTCGCGGTCCTTGCCGTAGACGCCGGTGTAGCGGATCGTCTCCTGGTCGGCCGGCATCTGGCCGTCCACCGCCTTGGCGACGACGCCGGCGAGCACGCCCAGCAGGCGCAGGATGACGAACGTGCGGGCGTTGGTCGGCGCGGGGTAGATCGGCGTGAGCAGCGTGCCCTTCTCGGGGAAGCGCATCTCGATGAGCGGCACGATGCCCTCGTTGACGTCGAGCTCGGCCATCCGCTCGGGGGTGTCGGCGAGGTTGCGCAGGATCGGCGCGAGCCACTTCTTGAGGAAGTTGCCCCCGACGTAGTCGCCGCAGTGGTTGATCGGGCCCTTGGCCTGGGGCGCGGTGCCGGTGAAGTCGACGATGAGGCGCGGGCCGCCGGGGAAGTTCGTCTCCGGGTCGGCCGGGGCGTCGTCGACCTTGGTGAGCGTGATCCGCTGCGTGTGCAGCTGCGGCTCGTCGACGCCGTCATGCTCGGCGTAGTCCTCCCACACGTAGGTGCCGGCGGGGATCTTGGACAGGATCTCGCGGCGGTAGGTCTCGGTCGTGCTGTCGAGGATCGCGTCGAATGCGGCCTCGACGCTGTCGCGGCCGTAGCGGGCGAAGAGGTCGGAGAGGCGGCGGGCGCCCATGAGGCAGGCCGAGCACTCGGCGTCGAGGTCGGCGGCGAGGCTGTCGGGCATGCGCGAGTTGCGCGTCATGATGCGCAGGGCGGCCTTGTTGGGCACGCCGGCGTCCCAGAGCTTGATCGGCGGGACCGAGAGACCCTCCTCGTGGACGCTCGTCGCGTTGCTCGGCATCGAGCCGGGGACGGCGCCGCCGATGTCGTCGTGGTGGCCGAAGGCCTGGACGAAGGCGACGACCGCGCCGTCGTGGAAGACGGGGACGGTGACGCAGAGGTCGGGCAGATGGCCGATGCCGCCCTCGGACTCGTAGACGTCGTTGTGGAAGAAGACGTCGCCCTCGTTCATCTCCTCGAGCGGGAAGTCGCGCACGATCGGGTGGACGAGCGCGCTGTAGGAGCGGCCGGTGAGCTTGCGCAGCTGGCGGTCGTGGATGCCGGCGCGGAAGTCGTGGGCGTCGCGGATCATGGGGGAGCGCGACGTCCGCGAGATCGAGGTCTCGACCTCCATCTCGACGCTGGCCAGCGTGCCCTGGACGATCTCGACGAGGATCGGGTCGACGCTCGTGCCGGGGTCGGTGAGCCGCTTGCCGTGCTCGTATGCCGTGGGCAGGCCGGCGGGGTTGGCCGGCGGTCCGGACGGGGCCTGCGGGGCCTGCGGCGCCTGCGTCGAAGCCGTGGTGCTCACTTGTCCTCCTTGGTGATGACGAGGTTGCCGTAGGTGTCGACGCGGACGACGAAGCCGGGGTGGACCGGGACGGTCGAGCCGAACTCCTCGATGATCGCGGGGCCGGTGACGACGTCGCCTGCGGCGAGGTCGGGGCGCCACCAGACGCCCGTGTCGACGTAGCCGTCCTCGGCGTCGAAGCAGACCTGGCGGGTGGAGCGGTGGGCCCGCTCCTTCGCCGATCCGCCCTCGGCAGAGGGCAGCTCGCGCAGCTCGGGCCGCGTGATGGGGCCGACGCCGGTGACGCGGAGGTTGACCCACTCGACCTGCTGGCTCGGGTCGTTCCTGAAGTCGTAGCCGTAGAGCTGACGGTGCTCGTCGTGGAACGCCTCGGCGACGTGTCCGGCATACGCCTCGTCGATCGCGGCGTCGGCAGGCGCGGTCACCCGGACCTCGTAGGCCTGGCCGAAGTAGCGCAGGTCCACCGTGCGGGTGAACTGGTGCTCCTCGGCGGCGAAGCCCTCCTTGGCCAGCGCGGCCGCGGCCCGCTCGGTGAGCGAGGCGAAGGTCTTCTCGATCGCCGCGTGGTCGAGGGCGGTCTGCTTGGCGACCTGCGTCTGGACGTAGTCGTTCTTGACGTCGACGGTGAGCAGGCCGAAGGCACTGACGTTGCCGGGGTTCGGCGGGACGACGACACCGGCGAGGTCGAGGATGTCGACGAGGCGGCAGGCGAGCAGCGAGCCGGATCCGCCGAAGGTCGTGAGCATGAAGTCACGGACGTCGAGGCCGCGCTTGACGCTCACCTGGCGCAGGGCGTTGGCCTGGTTCCACGCCGAGATCTCGAGGATGCCTGTGGCGCAGCGCTCGAAGTCGAGCCCGAGCCGCTCGGCGAGCGCGGTGATGCCCTGCCGGGCCGCGTCGACGTCGAGCGGGATCTCGCCGCCGAGCAGGTGCGGAGGGATCCGGCCGAGGGTGACGTGGGCGTCGGTGATCGTCGGCTCGGTGCCGCCCTTGGCGTAGCAGAGCGGGCCCGGGTCGGCACCGGCCGAGTGCGGGCCGACCTTGAGCGCGCCCTCGGGGGAGACCCATGCGATCGAGCCGCCACCGGCGCCGACGGTGACGACGTCGATCATCGGGATCTTGCTCGGGTAGGCGCCGACCGTGCCCTCGGTCGTCAGGGTGGGCTCGCCGTCGAGGACGACGGAGACGTCGGTCGAGGTGCCGCCACCGTCACAGGTGAGGATCTTGTCGAAGCCGGCCTTCTGGGCGATGAGCGCGGCGCCGAGGGCACCGGCCGCGGGGCCGGAGAGGACGGTCGTGATCGGCTGGTGGACGACCTCGTCGGCGGAGAGGACGCCGCCGTTGGACTTCATGATGTAGAACGGGATCTCGCGCTTCGTGCCCTCGGTCCCGCCGGTGAAGCCGTCGAGCCGCTCGTGGATGTTGGTGACGTAGCGGCTGACGTTGGGCTTGACCGCGGCGTCGACGAGGGTCGTCATCGAGCGCTCGTACTCGCGGTACTCGCGCAGCACCTCGCTCGAGATCGAGACGATCGCCTCGGGGTGCTCCTCGCGCAGGATCTCGCGCATCCGCAGCTCGTGCTCGTCGTTGGCGTAGGAGTGCAGGAAGCACACGCCGATCGTCGTGATGCCGTGCTCCTTGAACCAGCGGGCCGCGGCGACGGCGCCCTCCTCGTCGAAGGGGCGGATCTCGTTGCCCTCGAAGTCGAACCGGCCGCCGACGGTGCGCACGGCGTCCGCGGGGACGATGCGCGCCGGCTTCACCCAGAAGTAGGAGTTGCCGTAGCCGTCGGGCACGGCCTGACGGGCGATCTCGAGCATGAACTCGTAGCCCTCGGTCGTGATGAAGCCGAGCTGCTCGACCTTGCCCTCGAGGAGCTTGTTGGTCGCGACGGTCGTGCCGTGGCAGACGGCGGTGATGTCGTCACCGCTCGCGCCGAGCAGGCCGAGCACCTTGTCGATCCCGTTGATGAAGCCGTCGGCGGGGTTGCTGGGGGTGCTCGGCGTCTTCGTCGTGACGAGGTCGCCCGAGTCCTCGTCGAAGGCCACCACGTCCGTGAACGTGCCGCCTGTGTCGATGCCGATCCGAATGCGTCGCGAAGCCATGGCAGAGATTCAAGCCGGGTATGCCGGGGCCTCGCCTTGTCAATGAGTGCCAACGGATGGCGGGTATCGCCTCAAACCCCGCCAACCCAGACCGGCGAGCCCTCCGGCACCACAGGATGACCGGAGCCGGCGCGCTGGAGCCCGGGTCCGGCATACGCCGTCCTGGTGTCGGACATCCGGGGCCATCCTGACCGGGCCAACCCCGGGAACCCGACACCCGCCGCCACCCGGATCTGTTTGTCCTGGCCCGGACCGGGTAACCCCCGACCTGCGCGTCCGACCAGCAGGCAACAACGACCACGACGACCACACGAAGGAAGGGCAGAGCATGTCGCAGGCACCCAGGGGCGGCTTCCGCCTCGGTCCCGTCCCGCACTACTCGACGACGACGAGGAACGGCACGCGGGTGTCGTGCGGCGGCTGCTGCCTGCCCATCCCGCTCGGCTGTCTCACCGGCGTCGTCGCCCTCGGCGTCCCCTGGGCGGTGGGCGCCATCGGCCGCCGCCTGGCAGCCCGCTAGGTCACTACGCCCAGGCAGCCACCGAGGGTCGCGACTGATTGCGCAGGAGCGACGCGAAGGGCCCTGATCCTGGGTCCTTGGCGTCGCTCCTGCGCAAGAAGTGGTCAGGCGGGTTGGGTCAGTCGCCCTCGGGCTTGTGGTCGGGGCGCGGTCCGCCGTGCGGGAACGACGTCTTGGCCGGCGACTCGAGCTCCTCGCGGTGGCCGCGGATGAGGTCGAGGTTGCGGTCGCGCAGGTGGTCGAACCCCTGGTGGATGTTGGACCCCGGCGTGAGCGACGACAGCGCCGTCTCGGGGTCGAGTCGGGCCGACACCCAGCCCTCGTGCGAGGCCGCTTTGGCGACGATCGTCGCGTTGGGCGTGACGATGTGGCTGTTGCCGAAGTAGATGACGCCGGCCGGGTCGATGCCCGTCGCGTTGGCGCCGACGACGAAGACGTGGTTGTCGTAGGCCCGGGCCCGCGACGTCAGCTCCCAGATGTCGGCCGACCGGAGCAGCGCCGACGGTCGGCAGATGACCTCCGCCCCCTGCACGGCCTGGATGCGTGACAGCTCGGGATAGTCGCCGTCGAAGCAGATGATCATGCCGATGCGGCCGAGTGCGGTGTCGGACACCGTGACCGTGTCGCCGGGAGTGACCCAGCCGCCGCCGGAGACCGCCTCGGTGCAGAACGGGTGCGTCTTGCGATAGACCCCGAGCAGCGAGCCGTCGCTGTCGCAGAGGATCGACGCGTTGTAGACCGTGCCGCGCTCCGGGCCGCGCTCGTAGGTCCCCACGCAGAGGACGATCCCGAGCTCCCGGGCGAGGTCCTGGAACGGCTCCGACATCGCTCCCGGCAGCTCGCTCACGAGGTCCCAGAGGTCCTCGACCGAGCAATCGGGCGTGAAGCCGGTCGTCGCCGACTCCGGCAGGACGACGAGCTCCGCGCCGGTCTCGGCGACACAGCGCCGCACGAAGTCGAGGCAGCGCTCGATGTTGGCCTCGACGACCTGTGGGGTGAGCGACCCCCGCACGGGCGCGACCTGGATGGCAGCAGCAGTGAACGGACGCATCAGCGCCGACCTCCGATCAACCAGCCGACGACGACGCCGGCGAGGGCGACGCCCGCTCCGAAGAGGGCGCCCTGGACAAAACTCGAGCCGGAACCGGCGCCGACAGCGGAAGCCGCGGAGCCGGCATACACGGTCGTATGCCGTCCGCCCACCTCGGCGGGCGCGGCACCCTGGGCGCCGACCGCGGCACCGGCGGCACCCGCGGCACCGGCACCGGCGGGTGCGGCCGCGGGGTGCCCGCCGGCGATGTCGGCGTCGAGCGCGGCGAACATCTGACCGGCCATCTTGCGGGCGACACCGGCGAGCATCCGCTGGCCGACACCACCAACCGGTCCGCCGACCACGGCATCGGCCTCGTAGGCGATGGCGGTTCCTCCGTCGTCGCCGGGGGAGAGAGCGACGTCGACCGTGGTCGCGATCGTGCCCGGCGCTCCCGCCCCCTCGGCCCGCATCGTGAACGCGCTCGGCTCGGTGACGTCGGTGACCTCGACCTCGCCGTCGTAGGAGCCCTTGATCGCCGCGACGCCGGCGACGACGGTCATCGCGTAGCGGCCGGTCGCGAGCTCGCGCAGCGACTGGCACCCGGGGATGCAGCGGGCGAGCACGGCCGGGTCGTGGACCGCGGTCCACACCTGCTCGGGGCTCGCCTTCATCGTCGCGTTGCCGGTGATCTTCATGCGGTCTCCTGGTTGGTGCGGGCGTGCTGCCGCCTCAGGTCCCACAGCTCGGTGGGGCTGATCGGCATCGAGCGGATGGGGAACCCTTCGGCGTCCTCGATGGCCGACGCGATGACGGCGCTCACGGGGATCGTGCCCGCCTCGCCCGCGCCCTTGATGCCGAGGGGGTTGAGCGGGGAGGGCGTCTCGAGGTGGTCGGTCTCGATGTGCGGGACCTCGGAGGCGTAGGGGATGAGGAAGTCCATGAACGAGGCGTTGAGCAGCTGGCCGGACTCGTCGTAGGCCATCCGCTCGTAGAGCGCGCCGCCGACTCCCTGCGCGACGCCGCCGTGGACCTGGCCCTCGACGATCATCGGGTTGACGACGGTGCCGCAGTCGTGGATGACGCAGTAGCGCAGGATCCGGATCTCGGCCGTGACGGGGTCGGTCTCGACGACGGCCGCGTGCATGCCGTTGGCGAAGGTCGCCTGCGTGGGGGAGTAGAAGTCCTTGCCCTCGAGCCCGGGCTCGTCGTCGTCGGCGACCGGCGGCTTGTCGGGGTCGAACGCCCCCGCGAACTGGGTCGCCGCCTTGGCCGACTCGTCGAAGGCGTAGCGCAGCGGGTTCGACATGACCGCCACGGTGGAGAGCGCGATCGACGCGTGCGGCGCTCCCTTGACGCTGATCGTGCCGTCCTCGATCTGCAGGTCGGCCTCGCTCACCTCGAGCGCGTCGGCGGCGATCCGCAGCGCCTTGGCGCGCACCGCCCGGGCGGCGAGGGCCACGGCGTTGCCCGACATGACGGCGCCGCGCGACGCGAACGTCCCCACGGCATACGGCATCCGGCGCGTGTCGCCGGTCGTGACGTGGACGTCCTCGATCGAGACGCCGAGCTCGTCGGCGACGATCTGGGCGAGGATCGTCTGGTGGCCCTGGCCCTGGGTGGTGAGGCCGGTGGCGACGTTGACCCGCCCGCTCGTCTCGACGTGCACGTGCCCGCCCTCGTAGGGGCCGACGCCGGTGCCCTCGACGTAGCAGCCGATGCCGAGCCCGACCTTGCGCCCCTCGGCCTCCGCCTGCTTCCTGTATGCCGTGAAGTCGTCCCAGCCCACGAGCGCCTTGAGCTTGGCGAGGGAGGCGGGGAAGTCGCCGGAGTCGTACTTGAGCGGCCGGCCGTCCTGGAAGAGCAGGCCCTGGTCGTAGGGCATCTCCTCGGGCTGGATGAAGTTGCGCGAGCGAACCTCGGTGCGGTCGATGCCGAGCTCGGCGGCGATGGCGTCCATCGTCCGCTCCATCGCGAAGCAGCCCTGCGGGCGGCCGGCGCCCCGATAGGGCGTCACGAGAACGGTGTTGGTGTACATCGACCAGAACTCGACGCGGTAGTTCTGCGGCTTGTAGGGGCCGAGGAGCTGGGTCGCGGTGATGATCGGGACGATGACGCCGTAGGGCAGGTAGGCGCCGTTGTCGTGCCAGAACCTCACGTCGAGCGCGAGCAGCCGTCCGTCGTCGTCGAAGCCGACGGTGACCTGCTGGAGCTGGCCGCGCTCGTGGGCGCTGGAGGTGAAGTGCTCGCGCCGGTCCTCGGTCCACTTGACGTCGTGGTCGAGCCGGCGGGCGGCCCACGGAATGAGGACCTCCTCCGGCCACGGGTGCATGATCTTGACGCCGAAGCCGCCACCGACGTCGGGGGCGATGCACTCGACCTGGGCGAGGGGCAGCTGGAGCTTCGCCGCGACGGCTGCTCGCACCCCGGTGCTCGTCTGGGTGGAGGAGTGGATCCGCATCCGCTGCTCGTCCGAGTCCCAGTGCGCGAGAACGCCCTTGCCCTCCATCGGCATGCAGGCGCTGCGCTCGATCTCGAGGTCGAGGGTGAGGGTGTGCGGGGCCGTGGCCATCGCGACCTCGACGTTGCCGACCTCCTGGAGGAGGTGCGCCGCGACGTTGCCGGGGGCGTCGTCGTGGACGAGGTCGTCACCGTCGCGCGAGGTGGCGATGCCGACGACGGGCTTGAGGGGCTCGTAGGTGACGACGATGCGCTGGGCGGCGTCCTCGGCGAGGTAGCGGTCGCGCGCCACGACCATGACGACCGCCTCGCCGACGTGGTTGACGTCGTCCTTGGCGAGGGCGTGCCCGGTGCGGCCGGCGACGATGCTCGGGTGGGGGATGAGCAACGGGAGCCGGTCAGCGGCGGGACCGTCGAGGTCCTCGTGGGTGAAGACGGCGACGACGCCCTCCACCTCGAGCGCGCCGTCGACGTCGATGTCGACGATGCGCGCGTGGGCGTGCGGGCTCCGCACGAACGCGACCTCGTATGCCGTGTGCCCCAGGTCGTCGAGGTAGCGCCCGTTGCCGGTGACGAGACGGGGGTCCTCCTTGCGCAGGACGGGGGAGCCGAACTGGCGTGTGGTCATGCGACGACAGCCTGAGGACACGAGCGACGAAGGAGCGAGGCCCGGAAGGCCGAGGAGCATGGCCACAGAAGTTCAGTCATGCGTCAGGTTCCTTTCGCGGGTGATCTCGGCGGCGCGGACGACGGCCTTGCAGATGTTCTGGTAGCCGGTGCAGCGGCAGAGGTTGCCCGAGACGGCCTCGCGGGCCTCGTCGAGTGTCGGGTCGGGGTTCTCCGCGATGAAGGCGGTGATCGTCGTGACGAACCCCGGTGTGCAGAAGCCGCACTGGAGTCCGTGGCACTCGACGAACGCCTGCTGCACGGGACCCATCGCGTCCTGCGTGCCGAGTCCTTCGACGGTCGTGATCTCGTGCTCCTGGGCCGACACCGCGAACATGAGGCAGGACCGCATCGGGTCGCCGTCGACGAGGACGGTGCACGCGCCGCAGACGCCGTGCTCGCAGCCGACGTGGGTGCCGGTGAGCCGCAGGTCGTGGCGGAGGAAGTCGGAGAGCAGCCGGCGCGGCTCGACGGTGCGGGTGTGCTCGACACCGTTGACGCGCAGGGTGACGTCGACGGTCGTGGGGGCGGTCTGGTCGAGGTCGGTCATGCGGCCCCTCCGGTGGACTCGGTGGTGAGTGAGGTCAGGGCGCGTCGGGTGAGCTCGGCCGCGAGGGCGCGCCGGTAGTCGCTGCTCGCGTGGATGTCCGCCTCAGGTGCGATGGCGGCCTGCACGAGGTCCTCGACCGCGCTCCAGTCCGGCGAGGGGACCGGCTGTCCCGCAACCGCTTCGGTGAGGTCGACCACCACCGGGATGTCGGTCACGGAGACGTAGGACGCACGGGCTCCGCGCACGACGGCGTCCGCTCCCTCGCCCTCGACGTCGACCGCGAGGCCGAGACCGGCGAGGGCGTAGTCACCGTGTCGACGGGCGGACTCGACGAACGTCGTGCGCGTCCCGGGAGCGAGGCGGCCGAACCGCACCGCCTCGACGAGCTCGTCGGCCTCGAGGACGGTCTGGAGCGGACCCTCGAAGAACTCGGCGGACGGGATCTCCCGGCGGCCACGGGGCCCGACGGCCTCGATGACCGCCTCGGTGAGGACGGCCACCGACGGCATCTCGCCGGCCGCGTCCGCGTGCGCGATCGAGCCGACGGTCGTGCCCCTGTTGCGGATCGCCGGGTGGGCGACGTTGCGGAGCGCCTGCCGCAGGAGGGGGAGGACGGCATACGCCTCGTCGTCCTTCTCGAGCTGCGCGTGCCGGACGGTGGCGCCCACCCGGACCGAGGTGCCGCTGACCGTCACGGTGTCCAGCCCCGCGACCCGGTTGATGTCGACGAGGTGCGCGGGCTGCGCGAGCCGCATGTTGAGCACGGGGATGAGGCTCTGCCCGCCCGCGAGGACCTTGCCGTCGTGCCCCACCTCGCCGAGGACCGAGACGGCCTCGTCGAGGGTGCGAGGGGAGTGGTGCACGAACGGTGCCGGTTTCACTCTGGGGGCTCCTGCCTGGTGGTCGAAGGGGGGAATGCCGCCGCCCCGCCCGGAGTCGGGCCCCGGGCGGGGCGGCGGGGACGTCTCAGACGCGTCGGTCGCGATCGCGGTCGGGGTCCCGTCGGGTGTGGTCGCCTCGCTGGCCGGACTGGTAGAGGTCGTCGATACCGTCCTCGTCACCGTAGACCCGGTCGCCGGTGGTGATGGCGGTGCCGCCGAGACCACCCGAGCCGGGTCCGTCGGCGCGGTCGCGCAGGTCTGCCGGCGCGATGGCGCGGGCCAGGTGGAAGGCGCCGATGGCGACGATGGTGCCGAGGGCGATGCCGCTCAGGGTGAAGTCCTCGGAGAACTTCATCTTGACGTCACCGATGCCGATGACGATGCCGGCTGCGACGGGCACGAGGTTGATCGGGTTCGCGAAGTCGACGCCGTTCTCCTTCCAGATCTTGGCGCCGAGCAGGCCGATCATGCCGTAGAGGACGACGGTGATGCCGCCGAGGACGCCACCGGGCACGGAGGCGACGAGCGCGCCGAACTTGGGGGAGAGGCCGAAGAGGATCGCGACGATCGCCGCGACGTAGTAGGCCGCGGTCGAGTAGACGCGGGTGGCGGCCATGACGCCGATGTTCTCGGCGTAGGTCGTCGTGGGGGAGCCACCGACGGCGCTGGCGATCATCGTGCCCACGCCATCCGCGCCGATGGCGCGGCCCATGTCCTTGTCGAGGTTGTGGCCGGTCATCTCGGCGACGGCCTTGACGTGGCCGGTGTTCTCGGCGATAAGGGCGATGACGGCGGGCAGCACGAGGAGGATGGCGGCGGTCGAGAAGCTCGGGCCGTGCCAGCCGGCGACCTCGGTGCCGTCGCCGTTGAAGATCGTCTTGGCCGGGAAGCCGAACCACGCCGCGTCACCGATGCCGTCGGTGTTCCAGCGGAAGTGGTCGGTGGCCTCGGTCGCACCGCCGAGGACGGAGTTGATCTGGCCGACGGTCCTGTCGAGGATCCACGAGAGGGCGGTGCCGAAGATGAGCGCGAGGAAGATCGCGATGCGGCTGATGAAGCCCTTGAAGGCGACGGCGCAGACGATCGTGAAGAGCATCGTCAGCAGGGCCACCCACTGGTCCTGGGGCCAGTAGATGTTGGCCACGACCGGCGCGAGGTTGAAGCCGATGAGCATGACGACGGCACCCGTGACGACCGGCGGCAGCACCTTGTGCAGGATGCTCGACCCGACGAAGTGGATGGCCAGGCCGACGAGCGCGAGCACGAGACCCGCGACGAGGATCGCGCCGGTGACCTCGGAGGAGTCGCCACCCTGGGCGCGGATCGCCGCGACACCGCCGACGAACGCGGCGGACGTGCCGAGATAGCTGGGCACGCGCCCCTGGACGATGAGCAGGAACGCGATCGTCGCGATGCCGCTCATCATGATGGCGAGCTGCGGGTTGAGCCCCATGACGAGCGGGAAGACGAACGTCGCGCCGAACATCGCGACGACGTGCTGCGCGCCGAGGCCCACGGTGCGTCCCCAGTCGAGACGCTCGTCGGGCGCGACGACCTCGTCGAGGCCGAGCGCACCCTCCTTGACCTTCCAGCCGAGCCCAAGTGCCATCTGTGCCTACTTTCTTCAGCGGACGACGGGCAGGGAGTCACGTCGTCGTGGTTTCACAGGACGCTAGTTGTGCGGTCCCGCGGGGGCATTCGTCAATTCGTGACAGGGGAGCCCGTGAACCGTTGGCAACTCGGGGTGGCCCGTGTCACACGGCTGTCACAGGCGTCATCGTGGCACGACGCCCGGCTCGGCGGACCAAGTCGCGAGCAACTCGCCGAGCGCGAAGATCCGAGCTCCGGTGAGTGGCGCGTCGTCGGTCACCTCCGCCACCGCGACCGTGGTCGCCACCCCTCCCGCGGCGCCGAGCGCCGTGGTCACCGCCTCGACGATCTGGGTATGCCGTCCCCAGCGTCCACTGAGCACGACGACCTCGGGGTCGAGCAGGTAGGCGTGGGCGAGCGCGACCTCGGCGACCGAGGCGGCGAGGGTGCGTGCCTGACCGGTGCCGCGGTCGAGGTCCTCCAGGAGCGAGGGGACGTCGACGGACTTCGTCCCATCGGTGAGGTAGCCGAGCGCGTCGACACACTCCATGAGGGTGCCGCTGGAGGGAGTGCGGCTGCCGCGGCCCCGGACGGAGGCGCGGGAGTAGGCGATCTCGCCGGCGAGGCCGCGCGCGCCGTGGAGGGGGCGGCCACCGGCCCACATCGCAGCGCCCATGCCCTCGTCGAGATAGAGGTGGAGCACGTCGTCGACGCCCTGCGCGGCGCCCTCGGTGTGCTCGGCGAGCAGGGCCCAGCTCACGTCGTTGTCGACGACGGGTCGGACGGGCACGACGTCGGTGAGCAGGGCGACCGGGTCGAGCTCGCCGACGAGGAACGGGCTCTCGGGCAGCTCGACGACCCGTCCGGTGCGTCGGTCGACGGGGTCGGCGACGGACACGGCGGCGGCGCGGACCGGGCCGGGGGAGTCCGCGGTGAGCGCACGGCATACGGCGGTGAGGGCCCGGCCGAGGGAGCCCGGGGTGACGGGCGCGCTCAGGGCGCGCCGTCGGGTCGCGAGGACGCGCCCGTCGAGGGCGAGGACCTCGCCGACGACACCCTCCGGGCCCGCCTGGACGGCGAGGGCGCAGCCGGCGGTGTCGTTGACGGTGAGGTAGGTCCCGGCACGGCCGCGTCCTCCCGTCGTGCGCTCGCCCTCGACGAGGACGCCCGAGCCGAGCAGGCGGGCGACGCTCTGCGAGACCGTCGGCTTGGAGAGGCCGGTGCTCGTCGCGGCGGCGGCCCGGGTGAGCCGGCCGGCGCTCGCCACGGCGGCGAGGACGTGCCGGTCGCTCAGGCTGCGCAGCAGGTCGAGCGAAGGGAGGTCGGCGGCCACGGGCCATCCTTTCGTTAGGAGTCCTTGCAAAGTAGCAGACGGTGCCGCTACGCTGGCGCAACGAGTTCATGTCAGGACTCCTAACCAATGAACGACCGAGCACAGAGGAGTGGTCGAGGATGACCGCGAACGTCGAGGCCCAGCCGCTGCCGCACTGGGAGACCAAGCCCGAGGACGTCACCGGCGCCACGGTCGAGATCAAGCGCGCCCTCCGCGCCCGGATCGCGCAGAGCGGGCGCACCGTCGAGGAGCACTTCGCCGAGCTCGAGGCACGCATCGCCCGCCGTGTCGAGGCGATCAAGGCCGAGCGCGAGGCCGGCGAGCAGGTCTGGCCGGTCATCGACTTCGCCGACATCGAGGCCGGCACGGTCCCGGCCGAGCTCGTCGCCAAGGTCAAGGAGCGCGGCTGTGCCGTCGTGCGCGGCACGTTCCCGCACGAGCAGGCGCTCCGGTGGGACCGCGACATCGTCGACTACACGACGCGCAACAAGTTCTTCGAGACCTACTCAGGGCCGGCCGACGACTTCTTCGCGAGCGTGGAGAGCACGCCCGAGATCTACCCGATCTACTGGTCGCAGCCCCAGATGGAGGCGCGCCAGAGCCCGCGAATGGCCGCGGTCCAGGGCTTCCTCAACAGTCAGTGGAAGCACGAGTCCGAGGGCAGGCAGTGGTTCGACCCCGACCGCGACTCGCTCTATCCCGACCGCATCCGCCGCCGGCCGCCGGGCACCGACTCCGCCGGCCTCGGCACGCACCTCGACACCGGGTCGATCGACCTCTACATGACCGAGGGCTACCAGCAGGTCTTCCGCCACCTCTTCTCCGGCGACGTCGCCAGCTACGACCCGTGGGACGCCGCCCACCGCACGGACGCGGTGAACTACCCGGCGTCGACGATGTGCTCCGCCTTCCGCACCTTCCAGGGCTGGACCGCGCTCTCCGACATGGGTTCCGACCAGGGCGTGCTCCACACGGTGCCGATCCCCGAGGCGATGGCCTACCTCATGCTCCGCCCGCTGCTCGACGACGTCGCCGACGACGAGCTCTGCGGCATCGCGCACAACCAGACCTTCCCGATCTCGTGGAAGTGGCACCCGCTGCTCATGGAGGCGGTCTCGGGCATCCCCGACGTCCAGGCCGGCGACACGGTGTGGTGGCACTGCGACCTCATCCACTCGGTGGCTTCGGTTGAGGACCAGGTCGGCTGGGGCAACGTCATGTACATCCCCGCCGCACCGTGGTGCCCCCGCAACGAGGCGTATGCCGTCTCCGTCCGCGAGGCCTTCCTCACCGGTTCCAGCCCCAGCGACTTCCCGGAGGAGCACTACGAGCGCGACTGGGAGGGCCGCTTCCAGCCCGAGCAGCTCAACGAGATCGGCCGCCGCGGCCTCGGCCTCACCGACTGACCTCGCGACCGCCCCGACCGGCGCCCCATTTCCCGCCCCACAGACCCCGACTTATTGCGAGAAAGCGACACTTTCTGGGCCTTTCGGCCCCGAAAAGTGTCGCTTTCTCGCAATAAGTCGACCGGGTTGGGCGCCGGGTTGGGCCCGGGGCCAGCGGGTCAGACGCCGCGCATCTGGCGGATCCGCAGGGCCAGGGCCAGGGTCAGCCGGAGCTGCGGGTCGGTCGTGAACGGCCCGAGCATCTGCTCGAGCTTGGCGATGCGGTAGCGGAGCGTGTTGTAGTGGAAAAAGAGGATGCGTGCGGTCTCGGCGACGTTGAGGTTGGTGTCGAGCAGAACCTGGAGCGTCTGGCGCAGGTCGGCGTAGGACGTCTGGTCGTCGGTCGCGAGGTCGCCGAGCGCCTCGTCGACGAACGCCCGCAGGTCCGCGGAGTCAGGGATGAGCGAGAGCAGGCGATAGATCCCGAGGGCGTCGAAGTGCATGACCGCCGACTCGCCCTGCATCTGCCGTCCGACGGCCACCGCGCGCAGCGCCTCGGAGTAGGCCCGCGGGATCTCGGCGACCGACTCGACCGGTCGTGACACCCCGGTCGAGAAGGAGCGCCGCCCGCCGCCTCCGTCACCACGCACGACCTTGATGACCTCGCCGACCGAGCGCATGACGGCGTCCTGCTCCCCGTCGCCGCCGCACGGCGCGGGCATGAGGGCGACGACCTCCTGCGAGAAGCCGGCCACCGGAGCCTTGGGCTCGCGGGTTCGCACGGCCTGCACCCACGCCCGCACGAACCGGTCCTGCAGCGAGCGCACCTCCTCGCTGGCTCGCGACGTGTGCGAGTCGTCCTCGTCGGTCTCGGCGACGACGACGACCATGCGGCGGTCGAGGTCCCAGCCGAGCGAGGCGGCGTGGGCCACGGCCTCGGCCGGCGCTCCCACACGCCCGACGAGCGTGTCGCGCAGGAACTCGGCGCGGTACTTGCCCTCGACCGCCGAGACCGCCTGCTCCTTGGTGATGGCGAGCGCGGCGACCGTCGCCGCTCGCTCGAGCCCGTGGACGTCGGTCGTCGTCAGCACGACACCGGGGGTGAAGACCGCGAGAAGCCCGTGGTCGGAGGTGCCGGCGACGATCCGCACCATCGTCCGCTCGGACTTCGCGTCGCCCGGCTCGCGCACGCCCACCGGCTCGTCCTCGACGATGAGCCGCCCGGTGCGGTCGAAGCAGTCCAGCGAGATCACCGTCGCCACGTCGTCCTCGGACCCCGCCTTCGTGAGCACGCGACCGTCGGTCGTCGCCACGAGGGCAACGCCACCGAAGAGCTCGACGAGTGACTCGCACAGGTCGCCGAGGGACCCGCCGCGCAGCACGGTCTGGACGAGGATGCGGTTGACCTCGTCCTCGCGTCGCAGCAGCTCGGCCTGGTGGTCGACGACGCGCCGCAGCGACTCCACCGTCGCGCCGTCCTCGACGGTGCCCGGGCGCGCCGATGGCAACTGCTGGCCTTGGACAGCCGGATCGTTGGCAACTTTCACCATCCGGTCAGAGTAGCCGCGCTGGCTAGCGTCGTGGCGTGCATCCCAGAATCCCGGCCGCGGCCTCACCGCTCACGCTGGGACTCCTCACGGGCACGCCCCGTCCGGCCGTCGTCCTCGCGGCGTTCCCGACGGCGCTCTACCTCGGGCTGCCAGAGCACGCGACCGTCCTGCCGGTCGTCACGAGCGACGCGCTCGTGCTCCCGACCGCGGTCCGCCTGCCTACGCCGGGCCCGCGCGACTGGGGCGTCGCCGTCGGTGACGTCGTCAACGTCGGTGGCTACGTCGTGTCGCTGCCGTCGCACGGCATACGGGTCGTGCGGTCATGGCGACCACGTCAGGTGACCGCGGCGCCCCGGCTCCCCGACTGCTACGACTGGTCCCCGCTCCTCGACGACGTCGGTCTGGGGGAGGGGCTCACCCCGCGGGCGGACGACGTCCTGTGCGGAGCGCTGCTCGCCGCGCGTGCACTCGGCCTCGACCTGCCCACCGAGCTGCCGCTCACCCGCACGACGAGCCTCTCGGCATCGCTCGTGGCCGCCGCCGCCAAGGGGTATGCCGTCCCGGCCGTCGTCGACCACGTCACCTCCGTGGCCGCCGGGTGCGCGGACATCGACTCCACCCGCGCTCGGGTCCTCGCGATCGGCCACACGTCCGGCGAGGCCCTCCTCGAGGGTGTCGACCGCATCCACGAGTTCGTCAACACCCATCTGCCGGAAGGAATCCCGTCGTGAGTGTCACCCACGTCGACGTGCGCCGAGGCGCCTACCACGACTCCGTCACCCTGCTCCAGGTCTCACGCACCGTCGCCGACGTCGACGGCGTCGAGGCGGCGCAGGTGGCGATGGCGACCGAGCTCAACGTCGAGGTCCTCGGCGGCATGGGCTTCGACGTCCCCGAGGGAGCGAGTGCCAACGACCTCGTCGTCGCGGTCCGTGCAACCGACGACGCCGGTGTCGCCGCGGGCATCGCCGCCGCCGAGGCCGCCCTCTCTGCGCGGTCCACGACGCCGAGCGGCGGCTTCGGTGACGCGCCCGCACCCAGGACGACCGCCGCGGCCGTCCGCGCCGGCAACGCCGACATCGCGCTCATCTCGGTGCCGGGCCGCTTCGCCACGGCCGAGGCCCTCGACGCCATTGCGACCGGCGCCTCGGTCATGCTCTTCTCGGACAACGTCCCGGTCGAGGACGAGGTCAGGCTCAAGGACGCGGCGGCGGCCGCCGACGTCCTGGTCATGGGCCCGGACTGCGGGACCGCCGTCGTCAGCGGCGTCGCCCTCGGCTTCGCCAACGTCGTCGGCGCGGGCCCGATCGGCATGGTCGCCGCCTCGGGCACCGGCGCCCAGCAGGTCATGTGCCTGCTCGACGCCGCCGGTGTCGGCATCTCGCACTGCCTCGGCGTGGGCGGCCGCGACCTCAAGGACGCCGTCGGCGCCCGCTCCACCCGTCAGGCGCTCGCAGCCCTCGCCGCGGACCCGTCGACTACCTCGGTCGTCGTCGTCTCGAAGCCGCCGGACGAGGCCGTCCTCACCGACCTCGAGGCGTATGCCGGCGGGCTGGGTCTCCCGGTCCGCTGGGCCACGCTCGGCGCGGGACGCCCCGACCTCACCTCCGCGGTCGAGGCGCTGCTCGAGGCCGAGGGTCGCGAGGTGCCCCAGTGGCCGGCCTGGGTCGCGAACGACGACCCGGCAGCAAGGTCGGTGCAGGGCAGCCTCCGTGGGCTCTTCTGCGGGGGCACCCTCGCGGACGACGCGATGCTGCTCGCCGCCGACGCGCTCGGCGACATCCGCTCCAACATTCCGCTGCGCGACGACCTCGCCCTCGGCGCCGACCTGCGCGACGACGGCCACCTCGTCATCGACTTCGGCGACGACGGCCTCACCCAGGGCCGGGCCCACCCGATGATCGACCCCACCCTGCGCATGGAGCGGATCGACGCCGAGGCCGCCGACCCGACGTGCGGCGTGCTGCTCCTCGACCTCGTGCTCGGCCACGGCGCCCACCAGGACCCTGCCGGCGAGCTGGCCGACGCAATTCGTGGGGCCAAGGCGGCAGCGAAGGCCGGTGGGCGCGACCTGCCCGTCGTCGTCTCCGTCACCGGCACCGAGTCCGACCCGCAGGGACTCACCCGCACCGCCGAGACGCTCGCCGCTGCCGGCGCCTCGGTCTTCCTCTCCAACCGCGATGCCACCCGGCACGCCCTGTCCTTCCTCGGGAGCGCGCGATGACGACGACCACCTCCACCGGACCTGCCACAGGCGCGGCACCCCTGCGCGGCCTGCTGTCCGCAGAGTCCCCGACCGTCGCCACCGCCGGTGTCGGGCTCTTCGCCGACGCCCTGCGCGGTCAGGCCGTCACCGTCGTCGAGGCCGACTGGCAGCCGCCGATGCCCGGCACCGAGGGTGACCTCGCGCGGGTCCTGGGAGACGCGCGGCGCGCGGAGGCCAACGCGACGGCATACGCGCGGATGGTCGCCGCGGGCGCCGAGCTCTGCGACGTCAAGCAGGCCAAGGACGCACTGGGTCTCGAGCGCGGGACGTTCCTGCACGCCGGGCCGCCGATCGAGTGGGAGCGCATGTCGGGCCCGCTCAAGGGCGCACTCATCGGCGCCGTCCTCTTCGAGGGGCTGGCCGACGACCCCGAGGCGGCCGAGAAGGCGCTCGCGGCAGGGCAGTTCGCGTTCGAGCCGTGCCACCACCGCGACGCGGTCGGCCCCATGGCCGGCGTCGTGTCGCCGTCGATGTGGATGTACGGCCTGCGCGACGAGGTCCACGACGCGTGGTCCTGGTGCTCGCTCAACGAGGGCCTCGGCAAGGTGCTGCGCTACGGCGCCTACGGCCCCGAGGTCGTCGACCGCCTGCACTGGATGACCGACGTGCTCGGCCCGATCCTCCAGCAGTCGGTGCGCGCGACCGGCCCCTTCGACATCCGGTCGATCCTCGCGCAGATGCTCCAGATGGGCGACGAGGGCCACAACCGCAACCGCGCCGGCTCGCTCATGCTCCTGCGCGAGCTGCTCCCCGGCATGATCACCGCGAAGGCGTCGTCGGACGACATCGCCGAGGCGGTGCGCTTCTCGGGCGCCAACGAGCACTTCTTCCTCAACCTCGGTATGCCGGCCTGCAAGCTCGCGACGATGGCCGCCCACGGTGTGCCCGGGTCGTCACTCGTGACGACGATGGCGCGCAACGGCACCGACTTCGGGATCCGGGTGTCGGGCACCGGCGACGCGTGGTTCACGGGTCCGGCGAACACCCCTCAGGGCCTCTTCCTCGGCGACTACGGACCCGACGACGCGAACCCCGACATCGGCGACTCGGCCATCACCGAGACGGCCGGCATCGGCGGGTTCGCCATGGCGGCGGCCCCGGCGATCGTGAAGTTCGTCGGTGGGGACGTGCCGTTCGCGCTGCGGGCGACGCAGACGATGTACGAGATCACCCTCGGCGAGCACCCGATGTACCAGGTGCCGATCCTCGACTTTCGCGGGACGCCGACGGGGATCGACGTCGTCTCGGTCGTGCGGACGGGGATCCTGCCGCAGATCAACACGGGCATGGCCGGACGGGTCGCCGGCACCGGTCAGGTCGGCGCGGGACTCGTCACGCCGCCGGCCGAGTGCTTCCCCGCGGCGCTCGCCGCGCTCGCCACCCGCGCCTGACCCCCGCGGTCCGGGACGCAGGGGTGGGGCAGCCGGCGGCCGGTGGTCTGGGAGGATGGCGGCCGTGACGGCTCAGACACTGGACGGCAAGGCGATCCTCGCGACGATCAAGGAGGAGCTGCGCGGTCGCGTGGCCGCCCTCGCCGAGCGTGGCATCACCCCGGGGCTCGGCACCGTGCTCGTGGGTGACGACCCCGGCAGCGCCTGGTACGTCGGCGCCAAGCACAAGGACTGCGCCGAGATCGGGCTGTCGAGCATCCGGCGCGACCTGCCGGCGACGTCCACCCTCGACGAGGTGCTCGACGTCGTCCGCGAGCTCAACGCCGACCCGGCGTGCACCGGCTTCCTCGTCCAGCAGCCCACCGGGCTAGACGAGAACCGCATCCTCGCCGAGGTGGACCCCACCAAGGACGTCGACGGCCTGCACCCGATGAACCTCGGCTGGCTCGTGCTCGGGAAGGATGCGCCGCTGCCCTGCACGCCCGTCGGCGTCGTCGAGCTGCTCCGCCGCCACGACGTGCCGATCGCCGGGGCGCGGGTCGTCGTCGTCGGCCGCGGCATCACCGTCGGCCGCCCGCTCTCGCTCATCCTCACCCGCCGCTCCGAGAACGCGACCGTCGTCCAGTGCCACACCGGCACCGTCGACCTCGCCGCCGAGGTGCGTCGCGCCGACATCGTCGTGGCCGCCGCGGGTGTGCCCGGCCTCGTCACCGCCGACATGGTCAAGCCCGGTGCCGCCGTGCTCGACGTCGGCGTGAGCCGGGTCGTCAAGGACGGCAAGTCGGTCATCGCCGGCGACGTCGCCGCCGATGTCGCCGAGGTCGCCGGCTGGGTCAGCCCCAACCCGGGCGGGGTCGGGCCGATGACGCGCGCGATGCTCCTCACCAACGTCGTCGAGATCGCCGAGAAGCAGGCCGGCATCCGCTGACCGCACCCGTGACGGCACGAGGCCCGTGTCCCTCAGGGAGGGAACACGGGCCTCGTGGTTCAGCCGGGTGTCAGCTGCTCAGGAGCGTCGTCACGGGGTGACGGCGTCCAGGGCGTCGACGAGGCCGGAGCCGTAGTAGCCGAAGCCGTTGGCGCCGCCCTCACAGGTGGCGTCGTTGACCCCGTCACGGTTGGCGTCGTAGAACTCCGGGCAGGCCAGGGTGTCGGCCTCGCGCTCGAGGGTCTTCATCGCCTGCTTGGCGTTCAGGCCGGTGTCGGTGCCACGGATCAGCGCGACGACGCCCGCGGCGTGCGGCGAGGCCATGGAGGTGCCCTGCTTGTAGCCCCAGCCGCCACCGACGACGGTCGAGAGGATGCGGCCGTTCCTGTCGGGGGTGTCCGCGGCGACGCGCGAGTCGCCACCGGGGGCGGCGACGTCGACGACGTTGCGACCCCAGTTGGAGTAGTAGGACTTGACCGCCGTCGGGCCGACAGACGAGGTGGTCACGGTGTTGCCGACCTCGGTGGGCATGTCGTAGCAGCGCTGGTCGGTGTCACGCGGCGTCGGCTCGGGCGTGTTGTTGGGGCTGCCCGTGTCGGTGATCGGCTTCGAGAGGTCCCAGGCCGAGTTGCCGGCGGCGGCGACGTTGACGACGTCCTTCTTCTCGCTGTACTTCAGCGCGCGCTCGACGGCGAGGATCGCGGCCTTCTCGTCGAGGTTGGCCTTGCACCACAGGGCGTAGGGGTCGATGTAGTAGGAGTTGTTGGTGACCTCCATGCCCTTGTCCGCGGCCCAGATGAAGCCGCAGATGGCGTACTCCGGGTAGATGTAGCCGGCGTCCTCGACGACCTTGACCGAGGCGAGCTTGACGTTGGGGGCGACACCCACGATGCCGACCCCGTTGCGGGCGGCGGCGATGGAGCCGGCCACGTGCGTGCCGTGGTCGGACGTCGTGGGCTGCCACTTCGTCGGGCTGGTGTTGGGGACGCCGCGGTCGGTGCAGTCGACCGACTGCGATGCGTCGACGTTGGCGGCGAGGTCGGGGTGGTCGGCCTCGACGCCGGAGTCGAGCACGCCGACGGTGATGTCGCGGTTGCCGTCGGTCTTGAGGTGGGCCTTGTCGGCACCGATCTGGCGCATGTCCCACTGGTTGGCGTTGAGCGGCTCCTTGGTGTCGTCACCACCAGCAGTGCCGGGGCCGAGGCCCTTGACCGAGCCGTCGGGGACGATGGCCGAGGCGGGCTCGTAGGCCTGCATCGCGCGCGAGGGGCCCGCGGCGACGATGCCGGGCGCGCTGCGCGCCTTGTCGTCGAAGGTGTCGTCGGTCGCGCTCGCGACGACGACACCGATCTGCGGCCACTCCTGGACGACGGTGCCGCCCGCGGCCTCGACGGCGGCGACGGCCTTGTCGGTCCCGGTGCCGCCCTGGGCGACGAGGAACGACGTCTCCCCGATCGGGGCTGCCCCGGCGGGAGCGGACGTCATGGCGGTCGCGGCAACGGCACACGTCGCGGTGGCGGCGATGGCTGCGGCCTTGCGCATGAAGGTCGAGTTCACGTTTTCCTCCTGGTTGTGGGCCGCCCCATCGCGGCCCCACGCAAACATTGCCGACTCGTCAGCGGGGAATCAATGGGTGTGCACAAGATTTTGTGCAATCCATACCTCGCCTCCCCTCTCACGCCGGTATGCCGTCCGCCCACCTGGGTGCGGCGGGAGGGCAAACGGCATGCCCAGCCGTGCCGAACGGGAGGAATCGGCGAGCTGTGCACGGTGCCGAACAGGAGGAATTGGCGAGTTGTGCACGGTGCCGGCTTGGCGGGACGGCATACCGGAAAGGGGGGGTGGGACCGGCCTCAGAGAGCCGCGAGGCGCAGGTTGCCTCAGAGGGTGGCGAGGCGCAGGTTGGTGAGCTCGTCGGGGTAGTGGCGCCTGATGGCGAGCTTGCGCTCGAGGTCCTCGATGATCGGTGGCGCGTAGTCGTGGCCGTAGAGCTGCTGGCACGAGCCGAGGCCGCCCGGGCTGAAGACGTTGACCTCCATGAGCTTGTCGCCGACGATGTCGAGCCCGACGAGGAACATCCCGTCCGCGACGAGCTTCGGGCGGACCGCCTCGACGAGCTCGAGCATCTCCTTGGTGATCGCCACCTTGCTCGCCTTGCCCCCCGCCGACATGTTGCTGCGCAGGTCGTCGCCGCTGCTCTTGCGGCGGAACGCGGCGATGCGGCCGTCGACCTCGAGCGGCCGGCCGTTCATGACGAACATCCGGACGTCGCCGTCCTCGGCGGCGGGGAGGTACTCCTGCGCGACGACGTAGCCGTCGCGCGCGATCGCCTCGATGATCTGGCTGAGGTTGGGCGACTCGTCGCTGTTGACGAGGAAGACGCCGCTGCCGCCCGAGCCCTGCAGCGGCTTGAGCACCGCCCGCCCACCCAGGTCGGAGATGAAGGTGGCGATGCGGTCCTCGTCGCGGGAGATGAGGGTCTGCGGCCGAACCGCCTCGGGGAAGTGCTGGAAGTAGGCCTTGGACAGGGCCTGGGCAAGGTTGGTCGGGTCGTTGACGACGAGGACGCCGGAGGCGGCGAAGAGCTCGCCGAACGCCACGGCCGCGGTGTTGGCCCATGGCCGGTCCTCCGCGTCCTCGGCCGGGTCGTTGCGCAGCATGACCACGTCGAACTCGCCGAGCGGGAGCCGCTCCTCCACGTCCGGCTTCTGCACGTCGTCGAGGTAGCGCTCGAGGGAGCGGTAGTTCTTGGCCTTGCCACCGCGCGCCCGGGCCGTGAGCGACCCGTCCGGCTCGTAGGCGAAGTCGCCGATGCCCATGAGGTAGGCCTCGTGTCCCATCTGCGTGGCCGCCATCGCGAGCCGCGTCGTCGTGTAGACGGGCTTCTCGCTGTGGACGTCGTTGACGACGAATCCGATCTTCATGCTGCTCCTTCGATGAGGCCCGCCACGTCGTCGGCCCGGTCGGCCGCGGCGGCGAGCCGGGTCTGTGCAGCGGGGTCCTCGAGGTAGCGAGGGCGCAGCCGTGGGGGGTTGAGCACGCCTCGGTCGTCGAGGTCGCGGATGAGCGGCAGGTCCTCCAGCGAGAACTTGCCGAGCCAGAGCAGGTCGAGCTCGCCGCCGCCACGCAGGTGGACGAGGAGCTCGACGAGGCCGCGCAGGTAGATCGCGTCCTTGCTCAGGCCGCCCGAGCGGAAGGCGCGCATCGTCGTCGTGAACGCGCTGTTCTCGGGGAAGCCCTCGTCGACGAGCGCCCGCCACGCCTCGACGAAGTCGGCGCCGGAGTGCATGCGGTGCACGGTGAGCACGCGGGCGGCGAGCTGGCGCAGCCGGAAGGGCGTGAGCTGACCGCAGCCGATCTCGGCGAGGACGGCGAGCCCCTCCTGGGTCTCGTCGTAGCCCGCGAGCCCGGACCCGAGGACGCGCACCGGCTGGGCGGTGCCGTTGACCTGCGTGACCAGGTGGGTGCCGACCTCGTGCTGGATGAGGGCGTTGGCACGCGACACCTGGACGGCGGAGTCGGTGTCGATGAGCAGGGTGTTGCCGCTCACCATGACGCCGTTGACGTCGTCGCGCATCTCGGCGTGGATGTCGATCTCGGGGTCGACCTCGCGGTAGTGGTCGATCTCGGCCTGCGCGAGCGCGAGGAACGCGGGGGCGTCGAGGCTCTCGCCGGGGCCCTCGGTGCGGTGGACCCGGTCGAGGATGCTTGCGGCCTGGGCCCGCAGCTCGGGCGACGCGGCGCCGTAGAGCTGGATGCTCAGGGCGCTGAAGTCGTCGGTGTCGCGGGCCTTGAGCATCTCGATCTGGAGGGCGAGCTCGCGGTGCTTGGCGCGCAGCAGGTGCCCCAGCGTCGGGTCCTCGACGGACGCGACGTCGATGTTGTCGAGGGCCTTGGCGAGCACGTCAGGCGACACCTCGAGCGGCCGGTAGGTGAACTCCGGCGGCCCGACCCGTCCCTCCGCGAACTCCTGACGGACGTGGTCGGCGTTGACCGGCGTGACGTCGAGCAGGAACTGCATGCTGCCCGCCGTCTGGGCGAGGGTGTGGTCGATCGCGAGGTCCGCGACCGACAGCTCGGTGCGGCTCATCCGCGCGCGGGGCCCGAGCCGTCACCACGGGCGGCGAGCGCGCGCAGCACCGGGTCGACGGTCTGGCCGAGCGCGCGAGAGAGGTCGGCGATCCGGGTGTGGTCGGGGCGGCCGGTCCACTCGTCCATGTAGGTCTTCTTGAACTCGAGCGCGAGGGCGACGCCACGGTCGGGGTAGCGCTCGTGCACCCAGGCGCAGAGGTTCGCGCCCTTGAACCGGACGTTCTCGCGCACGTCGATCTCGCCGCCGGCGGTGTCGGTGCTGGCGAGGGTCGACATGAAGACGTCGACGACGTCGCCCCAGCGGTCGCGGTCGAGCGAGCCGGTGCCGACGTTGACCTCGGGGTTCTCCTCTCCCGGGGCCTCGGGCTCGTCGGCGCCGTCACGGCGGTGGTTGTAGGAGTGGACGTCGTAGAGCACGAACGGGCCCCGTGCGGCCACCGCGTCGAGCCGCTCGCCGAGGGCGGTGTAGAAGGCGTCGTGGACGGCGAGAGAGCCCTCCGTCAGGTCGTCCGGCAGCTGCGACTCTCGCCACACGTGCAGGTCCCAGGCGTCCTCGGGGCGTCGGTAGACCGCCTGCTCGCGGGGCCGGTTGAGGTCGATCTCGAAGCGCGACCGGTGGACGACGACCCGGGCCGGGCACTCGGCTCCGATGAGGTCGGTGAAGGGGTCCTCCTCGCGCAGCCGGGTGTCCTCGTCGAGCACGAGGTGCGAGGCGATGTCGTCGCGCAGGTCGTGGCCGGTGTGGATCGCGGTCGCGACGAGCTGTCCGCTCCAGTCGCCGCTGAACGAGAAGGCATCGGTGCTGGTCGGGGGCATGCGCCCTGTCTACCCGACGGTCGTCGACGATGGGGGCAGACCTGCGGGCCATCGTGTACCCGCGACCTCGGGGCGCCAAACGTCCGTATCGCGAGCGATAGCGTGGCGGCGTGAACGGGCGGGGCGCATGAGCGAGCGCGACCTGCGGCCGGTGGTGCTGGGTGGGCTCACCGCGGTCGCGTCGGTGGCGGGAGTGGTCGCGGCCTCCCGCTGGGGGTGGCTCGGTCCGGACGTCGGCCGTGGTGACGGCTTCTGCGAGGCAGCCCGTCCCGGCTGGGTGCGCCAGCCGGCGAACACGTGGAGCAACCTCGGGTTCGTGGTCGCAGGGGTCTTGGTGTCGGCGCACGCCGGCCACCGCGTCCGCCTGGGGCTCACCTTCGGCCGACACCCCGGTCTCGCCGTGGCGTTCGGGGTCCTCGTGGTCCTGCTGGGTCCGGGGAGCATGGCGATGCACGCCACCCAGAGCAACCTCGGCGGCCACCTCGACCTGCTGAGCATGTTCCTCGTGTCGGGCTTCGCGCTGGCCCATGCGCTCATGCGCTTCGTCCGTCGCGGACCCGGGCTCTTCGTCGTGGTGTTCGTCGCCGCCGTCCTCGCCGGCATGGCGGTGCACCTGCGCGGTGGCGACGTGCCCGTCCTCGGGCACGTCGGCAACGCCGCCTTCGCCGTCGAGCTGTGGGTCGCCATCGGGCTCGAAGTGGTGCTCTCGCGTCGCGCCGAGGCCAGGCAGGACCGGGGGTGGGCGCTGGCGTCGGTCCTCACCCTCGGCGTCGCCTTCGCGATCTGGACCACGGGCATGCGCGGCCACGCGTGGTGTCGCCCGGACTCGCTGCTCCAGCAGCACGCTGCGTGGCACCTGCTGTGCGCCGCCGCGGCCTACCTGCTCTTCCGGCACTACGCGGCCGAGCGGCCCCGGGAAGGCGAGCACCCGGCATACCTTGCGTGAGAAGCAGGTATGCCGGGTGCTCGCTTCGCGCTGTCGCGCGCGGCTCAGGTGTGTCTCAGATGAGGCACGCCCTCAGATCAGACCCAGGCCCTTGACGGCGTCGCGCTCCTCGGCGAGCTCGGCCACGGAGGCGTCGATCCTGCCGCGGGAGAACTCGTCGATGTCGAGGCCCTGGACGATGCTCCACTGGCCGTCCTTGACGGTGACGGGGAAGGAGCTGATGAGGCCCTCCTCGACGCCGTAGGAGCCGTCGGAGCGGACGGCCATCGAGACCCAGTCGCCCTCGGCGGTGCCCTCGACCCAGGTGCGGGCGTGGTCGATGGTCGCGCTCGCGGCGGAGGCGGCCGACGAGGCGCCGCGCGCCTCGATGATGGCCGCGCCGCGCTTGGCGACGGTCGGGATGAAGGTGCCCTCGAGCCAGGCCTGGTCGCCCACGGCCTCGGCGGCGTTGCGGCCGCCGACCTCGGCGTGGAAGAGGTCGGGGTACTGGGTCGCGGAGTGGTTGCCCCAGATCGTCATCTTCTTGATCTCGGTGACCGGGACGCCGAGCTTGGCCGCGAGCTGGCTGATCGCGCGGTTGTGGTCGAGGCGGGTCAGCGCCGAGAACTGCGAGGTGGGGATGTCGGGGGCGTTGCTCATCGCGATGAGCGCGTTGGTGTTGGCCGGGTTGCCGGTGACGGTGACGTGCACGTCGTCAGCCGCGACCTTGTTGAGGGCCTTGCCCTGCGGGGCGAAGATGCCACCGTTGGCCTCGAGGAGGTCACCGCGCTCCATGCCCGGGCCGCGGGGGCGGGCGCCGACGAGGAGGGCGTGGTTGACGCCGTCGAAGATCTTCTCGGCGTCGTCGCCGATCTCGACCTTGGCGAGCGTCGGGAAGGCGCAGTCGTCGAGCTCCATGACGACGCCCTCGAGGGACTTGAGCGCCGGGGTGATCTCGAGCAGGCGGAGCTCGACGGGGGTGTCGGGACCGAGCAGGGCGCCGGACGCGATGCGGAACAGCAGGCTGTAGCCGATCTGACCGGCAGCGCCGGTGACGGCCACCTTGACGGGGGTCGGGCTCACGATGGATACCTCTTCATGCGGGGACGAGAGTGGTCGTTCGTGACGCTATCAGCGCCCGGACAGGGAGGGGACGGGGCCCGGGCCTAGTCTGGCTCCATGCACGTTCTCGTCTCCGGAGGTGCCGGCTACATCGGCTCGCACACCGTCGTCCAGCTCGTCGCCGCCGGCCACGAGGTCACCGTCGTCGACTCGTTCGCCAACGCGAAGCCGTCGGTCGTCGGGCGGCTCGAGGCGCTCACCGGCACGCGGCTGGACGTGCGCTCCTTCGACCTCACCGACCGCGACAAGACCGAGGCGACGTTCGTCGACACCCAGATCGACGCGGTCGTCCACTTCGCCGGGCTCAAGGCGGTCGGGGAGAGCGTCGCCGAGCCACTGTCCTACTACGAGAACAACCTCGACACGACCCTTTCGCTGCTGCGGGCGATGGACCGGCACGGGGTGCGCAAGCTCGTCTTCTCGAGCTCGGCGACGGTCTACGGGGCCAACCCCGTCGTGCCGATGACCGAGGAGGCGCCGACCTCGGCGAACAACCCGTACGGCTGGACCAAGGTCATGAACGAGCAGGTGCTGCGCGACATGGCCGTGGCCGACCCGACCTGGCGGATCGCGCTGCTGCGCTACTTCAACCCGGTGGGTGCGCACCCGAGCGGGACGATCGGCGAGGACCCGAGCGGCCACCCCAACAACCTCATGCCCTTCCTCGCGCAGGTCGCCGTGGGCCGCCGCGAGAAGCTGTCGGTCTTCGGCGACGACTACCCGACCCCCGACGGCACCGGGGTCCGCGACTACATCCACGTCGACGACCTCGCCGCCGGGCACGTCGCCGCGCTGCACCGCCTCGCCGCCACCGACGTCCCGCTCAACACGTGGAACCTCGGCACCGGTCGCGGCACCTCAGTCCTCGAGCTGATCCACGCCTTCGAGCGCGCCGTCGGCCACGAGCTGCCCTACGAGGTCGTCGACCGCCGCCCCGGCGACATCGCCGAGTCCTACGCCGACCCGCGCAAGGCCGAGGCCGAGCTGGGCTGGAAGGCGACGCGCACCATCGACGACATGTGCGCCGACACCTGGCGGTGGCAGAGCGGCAACCCCGACGGCTACCCGTGAGCGCGCCGGTGATCCGCCGGGCGACGAGGGACGACGTCCCGGCCATCGTGGGCATGCTCGTCGACGACCCGCTCGGGGCGACCCGTGAGCCTGCCGGCGACCACACGGCATACCTCGCGGCGTTCGAGATGATCGACGCCGACCCGGCGCACCAGCTCGTCGTCCTCGACGACGGCGGCGAGGTCGTCGGGACGCTCCAGCTCACCCTGCTGCCCGGCCTGTCGCGCGGGGGAGCGCTGCGTGGCCAGATCGAGGCCGTGCGGGTGGCGTCGAGCCGGCGCGGCCAGGGTCTCGGCGAGCGGCTCTTCCGCTGGGCCATCGACGAGGCGCGTGAGCGTGGCGCCGTGCTCGTGCAGTTGACGACGGACGCGACGCGCCTGGACGCGCAGCGGTTCTACGAGCGGCTCGGGTTCGCGCCGAGCCACGTCGGGATGAAGCTCCCGCTCTGACGCCCGACCCGCGCGGGTGTCGGGGATCCGGGCTGACGCACCCGGCGGTGCAACCCGATCCCCGACACCTCACGCGTCCGAGGCCACAAGCACGTATGCCGTGCGCTCCCGGTGAGGGGAGCGCACGGCATACGTGCGTGGTCGGGTCCGGTCAGGACAGGGAGGCGAGCGCCTCGTTGAACGTGGCCGAGGGACGCATGACCGCCGAGGTCTTCTCGGGGTCGGGCCGGTAGTAGCCGCCGATGTCGGCCGGCGAGCCCTGGACGGCGAGCAGCTCGTCGTTCACCTTCTGCTCGTCCCGCGTGAGCGACTCGGCCACGCCGGAGAACGCCTGCGCGAGGTCCGCGTCGTCGGTCTGCTTGGCGAGCTCCTGCGCCCAGTAGAGCGCGAGGTAGAAGTGGCTGCCGCGGTTGTCGATCTGGCCGACCTTGCGCGCCGGGCCCTTGTTCTCCTGGAGGAGGGTCTCGGTGGCGCGGTCGAGCGTCTCGGCGAGGACGCGGGCCTTGGCGTTGTCGGTCGAGTCCGCGAGGTGGCGGAACGACTCCGCGAGGGCCATGAACTCACCGAGGCTGTCCCAGCGCAGGTAGTTCTCCTGGACGAGCTGCTGGACGTGCTTCGGGGCGGAGCCGCCGGCGCCGGTCTCGAAGAGGCCACCGCCGTTCATGAGCGGCACGACCGAGAGCATCTTGGCGGAGGTGCCGAGCTCGAGGATCGGGAAGAGGTCGGTGTTGTAGTCGCGCAGGACGTTGCCGGTGACCGAGATCGTGTCCTCGCCGCGACGGATGCGCTCGATGGAGACCTTGGTGGCCTCGACCGGGGACGTGATGGAGATGTCGAGGCCGTCGGTGTCCTCGTCCTCGAGGTAGGTCTTGACCTTGGCGATGAGGTTCGCGTCGTGGGCGCGCGCTTCGTCGAGCCAGAAGATCGCGGGCGTCCGCGAGGCGCGGGCCCGGGTCACGGCGAGCTTGACCCAGTCGCGGATCGGGGCGTCCTTGGTCTGGCAGGCCCGCCAGATGTCACCGGCGGCGACCTCGTGCTCGAGGAGCACGTCGCCGGCGGCGTTGACGACCTGCACCCGGCCGGCCTCGGCGAGCTCGAAGGTCTTGTCGTGCGAGCCGTATTCCTCGGCCTTCTGGGCCATGAGGCCGACGTTGGGAACCGAGCCCATCGTCGTCGGGTCGAAGGCGCCGTGGGCGCGGCAGTCGTCGAGGACGGCCTGGTAGATGCCGGCGTAGGAGCTGTCGGGGATCACCGCGAGGGTGTCGGCCTCCTGCCCGTCCGGGCCCCACATGTGGCCGCTCGTGCGGATCATCGCGGGCATCGAGGCGTCGATGATGACGTCGCTCGGCACGTGCAGGTTGGTGATGCCCTTGTCGGAGTTGACCATCGCCAGCTCGGGACCCGCGGCGAGGCCGGCCTCGATGTCGGCCTTGATCTCGTCGCCGTTGTCGAGGGCCGAGAGGCCGTCGAGGATGGCGCCGAGGCCGTTGTTGGGGGAGAGGCCGGCGGCCTCGAGGGCGGCGCCGTGCTTCTCGAAGACCTCCGGCAGGAACGCACGCACGACGTGACCGAAGATGATCGGGTCCGACACCTTCATCATCGTCGCCTTGAGGTGGACGCTGAAGAGGACGCCGTCGGCCTTCGCCTTGGCCACCTGCTCCTCGAGGAACGCGTCGAGAGCGGCGGCACGCATGACGGTGGCGTCGACGACCTCGCCCTCGAGGACCTTGAGGCCGTCCTTGAGGACGGTCGTGCCGGAGTCGGTGACGAGCTGGATGGTCAGGGTGTCGGCCTCGTCGAGGACGACCGACTTCTCGTTGCTCGCGAAGTCGTCGTGGCCCATCGTCGCGACGTTGGTCCTGCTGTCGGAGGACCAGGCGCCCATCGAGTGCGGGTGCGCCTTGGCGTAGTTCTTCACCGACGCGGGGGCGCGGCGGTCGGAGTTGCCCTCACGCAGGACCGGGTTGACGGCGCTGCCCTTGACCGAGTCGTAGCGGGCCTTGGCGTCACGCTCGGCGTCGGTCGTCGGCTCGTCGACGTAGGCCGGGAGGTCGAAGCCCTGGCCCTGCAGCTCCTTGATCGCGGCCTTGAGCTGCGGCACGGAGGCGCTGATGTTGGGGAGCTTGATGATGTTGGCCTCGGGCGTCTTGGCCAGGTCACCGAGCTCGGCGAGCGCGTCCGCGGTCCTCTGGTCATCGGGGAGCCGGTCCGCGAAGGCGGCCAGGATGCGCGCGGCGACGGAGATGTCGCGCGTCTCGACGTCGACACCAGCGGTGGAGGCGAAGGCCTCGATCACCGGGAGGAAGGAGTAGGTCGCGAGGAGCGGGGCCTCGTCGGTGAGCGTGTAGATGATCTTGGCCATGGGCCGAAATCTACCGAACGACGGAGAGTCCTCCGTATGCCGTCCGCCCACCTATGACTGATGGCGACTTCGCAGAGTCCCTCGCTGCGCTCGCGACTCTGCGAAGTCGCAAGAAGTCGGGCTCAGACCGTGGTGCGCGGGGCGTCGGGGTCGACACCGTCGGGGACGACGACGTCCTCGGCCCGGACCTGGCCGGTGATGTCGCGGTCTCGGCGGTCGACACCGGTGATGAGGTGGAAGGTCGCACCCGCGATGGCCGCACCGATGACCGGCGCCAGCCAGAAGAGCCACAGCTGGCCGGGGGCGCCGTCGCCGTTGAAGAACGCGACCGCGGTCGAGCGGGCCGGGTTGACCGAGGTGTTGGAGATCGGGATCGAGATGAGGTGGATGAGCGTGAGGCAGAGGCCGATGGCAAGTGGTGCGAAGCCGGTCGGGGCGCTCTCCCGGGTCACCCCGAGGATGACGTAGACGAAGAACATCGTGAGCAGCACCTCGGCGCAGAGCACGGCGAACATCGAGTAGCCACCGGGGGAGTGCTCGGCGAAGCCGTTGGCCGCGAGGTTGCCGGTGGTGACGAAGCCGTCGCGTCCGCGGGCGATGGCCCACAGCGCGCCGCCGGCGGCCAGGCCGCCGAGGACCTGCGCGACGACGTAGAGCGGCACGTCCTTCCACGCGAAGCGCTTGGCGATGGTGAGGCCGATCGTCACGGCCGGGTTGAAGTGCGCCCCGGAGACGTGCCCCACGGCATACGCCATCGTCACGACCGTGAGACCGAAGGCGAGCGCGACACCGAGGAAGCCGATCCCGAGGTGCGTCGGGGCGCCCGAGCCGAGCGTCGGCGTCGAGAGGAAGCCGGCCGCGAAGACCGCGGAGCCGCACCCACCGAAGACGAGCCAGAACGTGCCGACGAACTCCGCGAGCAGGCGCTTCGACATCTCAGGGATCAGCATGGCTGCCATTGTTGCCCAAACCGGTCCGCCGGAGGGTGATGCGACGGAGGCGCTGCGCCGTGTCGGCGCCGCGGCGCGCCCCGGTAGGTTGGCGCCGTGAAGATCTCCGTGGTGGGCCTGGGTTATGTCGGCCTCTCCAACGCCGTCGTCCTCGCCCAGCACCACGACGTCATGGCCGTCGACCTCGACCCGGAGCGGGTCGACCAGGTCAACCGTCGCGAGTCGCCGCTCGTCGACCCCGAGCTCGAGGACCATCTCGCGCACCACGACCTCTCGCTCACCGCGACGACCTCGGCCGACGACGCGCTGCCGGGCTCGGACTTCGTCGTCGTCGCGACCCCCACCGACTACGACCCGGACCGCGACTTCTTCGACACCTCGTCGGTCGAGTCGGTCATCGCTTCGGTGGAGCGGCTCGCGCCGGAGGCGACCGTCGTCGTCAAGTCGACCGTGCCGGTGGGGTTCACCGAGCGGATGCGCGCCGCGCACCCCGGGCTCGACGTCGTCTTCTCGCCGGAGTTCCTCCGTGAGGGTCGCGCCCTCCACGACAACCTCCACCCGAGCCGGGTCGTCATCGGCGGCTCGAGCGACGCGGCGCACCGCTTCGGCGAGCTCCTCGTCGAGGGCGCGCTCGACGACGACATCCCGGTGCTGCACACCGAGCCCACCGAGGCCGAGGCGATCAAGCTCTTCGCCAACACCTTCCTCGCGATGCGGGTCGCCTACTTCAACGAGCTCGACACGTATGCCGTGTCGCACGGTCTCGACACCCGCTCGATCATCGACGGGGTCGGCCTCGACCCGCGGATCGGGTCGCACTACAACAACCCGTCGTTCGGCTACGGCGGCTACTGCCTGCCCAAGGACACCCGCCAGCTGCTCGCCAACTACGACCAGGTGCCGCAGAACCTCATCCGCGCCATCGTCGACTCCAACACGACGCGCAAGGACTTCATCGCGACCGACATCATGCGCCGCAAGCCGCGGGTCGTCGGGATGTACCGCCTCATCATGAAGGCCGGCTCGGACAACTTCAGGGTGTCGAGCATCCAGGGGATCATGAAGCGGATCAAGGCGAAGGGCATCGAGGTCGTGCTCTTCGAGCCGGCGCTGCGCGAGGACCGCTTCTACAACTCCGAGGTCGTCCGCGACCTCGACGAGTTCAAGGCCCGCGCCGACGTCATCGTCGCCAACCGGCTCAGCGCCGACCTCGACGACGTGGCCGACAAGGTCTACACCCGCGACCTCTTCGGCCGCGACTGACCGCGGTCCCTGCAACGTCCGCAACTGTGGTTGCCGGGCGGTCGTCCTGCCGGACGTCGTCGTATGCCGTCAGCGTGCCGGGACGCCCTTGACCGTCACCCCGGCAGGCACGTCCCGCGTGACGACGGCACCGGCCCCGACGACGGCGTCGGACCCCACGGTGAGCCCCTGGAGGACGGTCGCACTCGCCCCGACGAGTGCGCCATCACCCACGACGACCGCACCCGACACGCAGGCCTGGGGGTTGAGCCGGCAGTGGTCGCCGAGCGTCGCGTCGTGGCCGACGGTGGCGTTCTGGTCGACGTGGACGTGCCGGCCGACGGTGATGTTGGTGCTCAGGCGCGCCCCGGCGGCGACGACGCTCCCGGCGCCCAGCTCGACGTCCGTTCCGACGGTGGCGTCGGGGTGCACGAGAGTCGCCCACTCGAGACCGGGCCAGCGGGCGGCAAGGCTCGAGCGCACCTGCGGGCTGCCGATGGCGAGCACGGCGGCGCCGTCGCCTACGTGGCCCTCGAGCGAGTCGAGCCCGCCGAGCGCGTCGACCCCCAGCCGGGCCAGGTGCTCCACGGCCGCCGGGCTCGGGTCGTCGTCGACGACCCCCACGAGGTCCCACGTCGGGTCGACCGCGTTGACGGCGGCGACGAGGGCGACGACCTCGCGCCCGAACCCCCCGGCGCCGCAGACGACGAGCCGCCTCATCCGGCCGACGCCTCGCTCGGGTGGTCCCGGACGGCGGGCGGAGGGCTGCCCATGAACTCGGGCATCGTCACGTGGCCCTCCGCGGTGACACCGTCGCGTCGCAGCACGGTGGCGACCGTGCGCCACAGGATGCGCAGGTCGAGCGCCATCGAACGGGTGTCGACGTACTCGACGTCGAGGGCGAGGCGCTCCTCCCACGTGAGCGCGTTGCGACCCGAGACCTGGGCCAGCCCCGTGAGCCCGGGCCGCACCTCGTGGCGGCGGGCCTGCTCCGGGGTGTAGCGGTCGAGGTACTGCGGCAGGAGGGGCCGCGGCCCGACGAGGCTCATGTCACCGCGGACGATGTTCCACAGGGTCGGCAGCTCGTCGAAGCTCGTCGAGCGGAGGAAGGACCCGAAGGGCGTGAGCCGCTGCTCGTCGGTGACGAGGCCGTGGGCCTCGTCGACGTCGCGCATGGTGCGGAACTTGCGCATGGTGAAGAGCTCGCCGTGCAGTCCGGGTCGCTCCTGGCGGAAGAGCGCGGGCGAGCCGAGCCGCCGCCGCACCGCGACGGCCACGACCGCCTGCACGGGGAGGCTGAGGACGAGTGCGGGAGTGGCGAACGCGAGGTCGAGGACCCGCTGGGCGTCGAGGCGGCTCACCGGCGGCTCACCGGACCCCCAGCGCGCCGCGGAGCGAGGCGATGACGCGGTCGATGTCGTCGTCCGGGAGCTCGGACCCCGAGGGGAGGGTGACACCGGTGCGGAAGAGCCGCTCGGAGGTGCCGGTGATGAAGGCCCGTGCACCGGTGAAGACGGGCTGGAGGTGCATCGGCTTCCACAGGTGGCGGGCCTCGATGTCGTCGGCACCGAGCGCCTCGATGACCGAGCCGGGATCGGCGTCGACGACCGACGGGTCGAGGAGGAGTGCGGTGAGCCAGCAGTTGTCCTCGGCGTCGGAGCGGCCGCCGTTGCGCCCCAGCAGCTCGACCCCGTCGACGTCGGCGAGCGCCGCGGCATAGCGGTCGCGGATCTCGCGGCGACGGTCGACCATGTCGGGCAGCCGCTCGAGCTGTGCGACGCCAAGGGCGGCGAGGACGTTGGACAGCCGGTAGTTGTAGCCGACCTCGGTGTGCTCGTACCACGGCACCGGCTCGCGGGCCTGGGTCGAGAGGTGGCGCGCGTGCCGGATGAGCTTGTCGTCGTCGCTGAGCAGCATGCCGCCACCGGAGGTGGTGAGGATCTTGTTGCCGTTGAAGGAGAGTGCCGCGGCGACGCCGAAGGACCCGGCCGGACGCCCCGAGGAGGACGCGCCCAGCGCCTCGGCCGCGTCCTCGATGACGGGCACGTCGAGCTCGGCGAGGCCGTCGAGGAGCCCGTCGTAGTCGCAGCACCGGCCCATGAGGTCGACCGTCATGACGGCGGCGACGCGCACGCCCTCCGACCGCAGCGTGCGGACGGCGTCGAGCAGCAGCCCGGGGTCGACGTTGGCGTCCTCGCCGGAGTCGACGAGGACCGGCTCGGCACCGGTGTAGGTCACCGCGTTGGCCGACGCCGCGAACGTCATCGACGGCACGACGACGACGGTGCCCGGCCCGGCCCCGACCTCGAGCAGCGCGAGGTGCAACGCGGCCGTCCCGGACGACAGCGCGAGCGCGTGCGCGACCCCGGTGCGCTCCGCAACCGCCGCCTCGAAGCGGTCGACCATCGGGCCCAGCGGCGCGACCCAACCCGAGCGCAGCGCCTCCATCACGAGCTCCTCCTCGAGCTCGGTGATGTGGGGTCGCGAGAGGTGGATCCGACCGGCCATGTGTGGAGGGTATCCACCGGAGGGCTAGCATTTCCGGCGATGCGTCTCATCTCGGCCAACGTCAACGGAGTCCGCGCGACAGCACGCAGGGGAGGCCTCGAGTGGCTGCAGGCGCAGCACGCCGACGTCATCACCCTCCAGGAGGTGCGCGCCGACGACGACCAGCTCGCCAAGGTCCTCGCCGACGGAGGTCTCGGCGACTGGCACGTCGCGTCGGCGCCGGGCCGGGTCAAGGGGCACGCGGGCGTCGCCGTCCTCACCCGGCAGGCACCCTTGCGCGCGAGCTCGGACATCGGCCACGTCGAGTTCACCGACGCCGGCCGCTGGGTCGAGGTCGACATCCGCGGGCCCGAGGGGCCGGTGACCGTCATCTCGACCTACGTCCACACCGGCCAGGCGGGCACGCCGCGCCAGGACGAGAAGCTGCGCTTCCTCGACGCCATCGGCTCACGTCTCGCGTCACTCACCGAGAACGGCGCGTATGCCGTCCTCACCGGTGACCTCAACATCTGCCACTCCGCGCACGACCTCAAGAACGCCAAGGGCAACGTCGGCAAGTCCGGCTTCCTCCCCGAGGAGCAGGCGCACCTCGACCGGTGGGTCTGCGACCACGCCTGGGTCGACGTGCACCGGACCCTCCACGGCGCGGGTCCCGGTCCGTACACGTGGTGGTCGTGGCGGGGCAAGGCGTTCGACAACGACGCCGGCTGGCGCATCGACTACCAGTTCGCGAGCGCCCCGCTCGCGCGACTGGCGACGCGTGCCGAGGTCGGCCGCGCGGCGGCATACGACGAACGGTGGAGCGACCACGCACCGCTCATGGTCGACTACGACCTCACTCTGGGCTGACCGCGTCCCGTGCGGCCGAGCCGGCCGCGGTGACGGCGAACGACACCGGCGCCGTGAGCCGCGCCTCGGCGAAGGCGTCGGCGATGGCCCGCGTCACGCGGTCGACGTCGGCAGCGCGCACGAGGGCGATGGCCGAGCCGCCGAACCCTCCACCGGTCATCCGCGCGCCGAAGGCACCCTCCGCCACGGCGGTGTCGACGACGAGGTCGAGCTCGGTGCAGGACACCTCGTAGTCGTCGCGCAGCGACTCGTGCGAGGCGACGAACAAGCGGCCCACCTCGTCGAGGTCGCCGTCGCGCAGCGCATCGACGACCGCGTCGACGCGCTCGATCTCGGTGACGACGTGACGGGTGCGCCGGCGCAGCTCGTCGTCGGGGAGGGCGTCCAGGGTCTCGTCGATCGGCCGCCCGACGACGTCGCGGAGGAACTCGACACCGAGCAGGTCCGCCGCCTTCTCGCAGGCGTCCCGTCGCGCGCCGTACTGGCCGTCGGCCAGCGCGTGGCTCGCTCGGGTGTCGGTGACGAGGAGGACCGCGTCGTGCGCCTCGAGGTCGAACGGCACCTGCGAGAACGCGCCGTCGCGGCAGTCGAGCCGCAGCGCGTGCGCCGGCGTGCAGTGCATCGCGGCGGCCTGGTCCATGCCGCCCGTCGGGGCTCCGGCGATGTCGTTCTCGGCGCGCTGGCAGGCGGCGGCAAGGGTTGCCCGGCCCTCCGCCGACTCGAGCAGACCCAGCCCGAAGAGGTCCGAGGCCGCGGCAGCCACCGAGCACTCGAGCGCGGCCGAGCTCGACAGGCCCGCCCCGAGGGGCACCCGGCCGTCGACGAGCACGTCGAGGCCGCGGACGGCATACCCGGCGTCTCGAAGCGCCCACAGGACACCCGCGACGTATGCCGCCCACCCGCTCGGGTGCCCGGCTGCCACCTCGTCGAGGCTGACCTCGACGGCCGACTCCTCCTGGAGCGAGGCGATCCGCAGCACACCGTCGTCACGCGCCGAGGCCGCGCACGACGTGCGGTGGGGGAGGGCGATGGGCAGGGCGAGGCCACCGTTGTAGTCGGTGTGCTCGCCGATGAGGTTGACGCGGCCCGGCGCCGACCAGACGCCGTCCGGGGCGTGGCCGTAGAGGTCGCTGAAGGTCTCCGGGAGGCGCGGCACGGTGCGAGTCTAGGTGCAGCCACCTGACACAATGACGCGCATGTCCGCACCCGTGACCCCGCAGGCGGCTCCCCGGATCCTCTCCGGGATGCAGCCCACCAGTGACTCCCTCCACCTCGGCAACTACCTCGGGGCACTGGTCAACTGGGTCACGTTGCAGGACGAGTTCGACGCCTACTACTTCGTCGCCGACCTCCACGCGCTCACCGTCCCGACCGACCCGGCGGTGCTGCGCGAGCGCACCCGCAAGACGGCGGCCCAGTTCATCGCGGGCGGGGTCGACCCGGAGCGCTCTGCGGTCTTCTGCCAGAGCCACGTCACCGAGCACGCCGAGCTCGGCTGGGTCATGAACTGCCTCACCGCCGACGGCGAGGCGCGGCGCATGACGCAGTTCAAGGACAAGGTCGCCAAGGGCCAGAACGCCAACGTCGGGCTGCTCACCTACCCGATGCTCATGGCCGCCGACATCCTCATGTACGACGCCGCCTATGTGCCCGTCGGCGAGGACCAGCGCCAGCACCTCGAGATCACCCGAGACCTCGCCGAGCGCTTCAACACCCGCTTCGGTGGCGGCCTCGTCGTGCCCGAGCCGTGGATCGTCAAGGGTGCGGCGAAGATCCAGGACCTCCAGGACCCGACGGCGAAGATGAGCAAGACCGGGTCGTCGCCCAAGGGCCTCATCGACCTCATGCAGGACCCGGGCAGGATCGCGAAGAACATCCGGTCCGCCGTCACCGACACCGAGGCCGAGATCCGCTACGACGTCGACGCCAAGCCCGGCGTCTCCAACCTGCTCGTCATCCACTCGGTCCTCTCGGGCACGCCGGTCTCCGAGCTCGAGCAGGCGTTCGCCGGTCGTGGCTACGGCGACCTCAAGAAGGAGGTCGCCGACGTCGTCGTCGCGGCGATCGAGCCCTTCCAGGCACGGATGCGCGAGCTGCTCGACGACCCGGCCGAGCTCGACCGGATCCTCGCCACGGGTGCCGACCGTGCCCGCGAGGTCGCCCGCGCGACGATGCAGCGCGTGCGCGACCGCGTCGGCCTCCTCCCCGCTGCCGTGACGGTTTCCGCCCGGTAGGGTCGGGAGCATGCCCACCCACGGAGTGGCCATCACCGTGCCCGAACCCCACGGGACGGTCCTGCAGGACGCGCGTGAGAGGTTCGGCGACCCGCTGGCGAGGTTCATCCCGCCGCACATCACCCTGCTGCCACCGACCGAGATCGACGCGCTGTCGCTCGAGGCGTTCCAGACCCACCTCGGCGTCGTGGCCGCGGCGCACGCGCCCTTCCGGATGACGCTGTCCGGCACCGGCACCTTCCTGCCGCTCTCACCGGTCGTCTTCGTCCAGGTCTCGTCGGGCATCTCGCAGTGCGAGCTGCTCGAGACGGCCGTGCGCAGCGGGCCGGTCGAGCGCGACCTCGAGTTCAACTACCACCCGCACGTCACGGTGGCGCACCACCTCGCCGAGGAGGCGCTCGATGCCGCCTTCGACGAGCTCGTCGACTACCGGTGCAGCTTCGAGGTCACCTCGTTCGAGCTCTTCCACCAGACCGACGACGGCGTCTGGCGTCCCCTCTCGACGTTCCCCCTGGAGGGGTGAGGGGTGGACCGCCTCAAGACCTGGTGGACCGCGCTCCAACGAACTCGCCTCTGGCACGCCTGGAAGCGCTACGGCGACGCCCGGGGCAACCTGCTCGCCGGCGGCATCGCCTACTTCGCCTTCTTCTCGATCTTCCCCGTGCTGGCGCTCGCGTTCACCGTCTTCGGCGTCCTCCTCCAGGACAACCCGCAGTGGATCGAGCAGATCAGGGACTACCTCAACGAGACGCTGCCGGGCTTCATCAAGGACGGCGACAAGGGCCTCATCCCGCTCGAGGCCCCCGGCGACAACGCGTTGACCCTCGCCGGTCTCATCGGCTTCGCGGGCCTTTTGTATGCCGGTCTGGGCTGGCTGAGTGCCCTGCGCGACGGCATCCGGACGGTCTTCGGGGCCGAGGGCGCCCCGGGCAACGCGGTGACCGCCAAGCTGCGCGACCTCGGTGTGCTCGTCCTCCTCGGGCTCGCCATCGTCGTCTCGGCCGCCGTGACGGGCGTGGCGAGTGCCCTCACGGGCTGGATCGCCGAGGCCATCGGTCTCGGCGGACAGCAGTGGCTGCTGCGCGGCATCGCCCTGGTCATCGGTGCGGCGCTCGACGGACTCGTCGTCCTCGTCATGCTCCGGCTGCTCTCCGGGGTCGACGTGCCGTGGCGCGGGCTGCTCGGTGGCGCGGTCGTCGGTGGCATCGGGCTCACCGTGCTCAAGGTCCTCGGCACGACCCTCATCGCCGGGACGACGCAGAACCCGCTCTTCGCCTCGGTCGCGCTCGTCGTCGGCCTGCTCGCGTGGCTCAACTTCATGTCGCGGATCATCCTGCTGTCGGCCGCGTGGAGTGCGAACTCGCTCGAGGCCGAGGCGGTCGCCGACCTCAGCGAGGGCCAGCGGACAAAGATGGTCGAGGGACCCGAGGTGCCGGTGTCCGCGGCCCTCGACCCCGCCGCCCCCGACCCCGTGTGGCTCGGCGTGCCGCCAGAGCCGAACCCCGGGGCGCGGCATGCCGGCACGACCGGGCGCTCGGCCGACCGGGTCGTCGTGCCCCGCGCCCGCCGAGCGGACGACCGGGTCAACCTCGCCCTCGGTGCCGCGCTCGGCGCCTCGGCCGCGGCCGGGCTCGGCCTCGCGGGCCGGCTGCTCCGCGGGCTCCGGCGCCGCTGATCGCTCCCGCTCAGACGGTCCCGAGGACCGTCGGAGCCGCGCGCCGCAGGGCGTCGCGCCAGTCCGGCAGCGGATCGAGCCCGGCCTCCTGCCAGCGGTCGTGGCCGAGGACGGAGTAGGCTGGCCGTGGCGCGGGCCGCGGGAAGGCCTCGGTCGTCGTCGGCGTCACCCGCTCGGGGTCGAGGCCGAGCACCTCGAAGATCGCGCGGGTGAACCCGAACCACGTCGTCTCGCCCGCGCTCGTGCCGTGCCAGATGCCGCCGGGGGCGTCCGCGTCGACGAGCCGCACGAGGGCGTCGGCGAGGTCGGCGGTCCACGTCGGCTGTCCGCGCTGGTCGTCGACGACGGCGAGGGTCTCGCGCTCGCCGGCGAGCCGGGCCATCGTCGCGGCGAAGCTCGGCCCGCCCGCACCGTAGAGCCAGGCGGTGCGCACGACGAGCGCCGACGGGCAGTGGGCGAGGACCGCCCACTCGCCTGCGGCCTTGGTCCGCCCGTAGGCCGAGCGGGGAGCGACGGGTGCGTCGACGGCATACGGGATGGTGGAGTCGCCGGCGAAGACGTAGTCGGTGGAGACGTGCACCATCCGTGCGCCGCTGCGGGCGCATGCCGAGGCGAGGTTGGCCGCGCCGACCGCGTTGACGGCGAAGGCGTCCGCCTCGGCGCTCTCGGCGTCGTCGACAGCCGTCCACGCGGCGAGGTTGGCGACGACGTCGTGGCCCTCGACCGCGCTGGCGCAGGCGCCGGCGTCGGTGACGTCGAGGTCGGCGCGGCGCAGCGCGGTGACCTCGTGGCCGGCCGACGTGAGCCGGGGGAGGAGGTCGGCGGCGAGCATGCCGCCCGCCCCCGTGACGAGCCAGCGGGCCATCAGCGTCCCAGCCGGTCGTAGCGGGCCTCGGCGACGACCTTGGCGGTGCGCCACCAGTCCTCGTTGTCCTGGTACCACGAGATGGTGTCGGCCAGGCCGGAGCGGACGTCCGGGTGGGCCGGGCGCCAGTCGGTCTCGGCCCGCAGCTTCGACGCGTCGATGGCGTAGCGCAGGTCGTGACCGGGGCGGTCCGGCACGTGGTCGTACCAGTCGGCGGGCTTGCCCATGAGCTCGAGGATGAGCGCGATGACGTCGCGGTTGTTCATCTCGCCGTCGGCGCCGATGAGGTAGGTCTCGCCCTCGCGCCCCTGCTCGACGATCGCGATGACGGCGTCGTTGTGGTCGTCGACGTGGATCCAGTCGCGCACGTTGAGGCCCTCGCCGTAGAGCTTGGGCCGGATGCCGTCGATGACGCCGGTGATCTGGCGCGGGATGAGCTTCTCGGGGTGCTGGCGCGGGCCGTAGTTGTTGGAGCAGTTCGACAGCGTGGCGCGCAGCCCGAACGACCGCACCCACGCGCGCACGAGGAGGTCGGCGCTCGCCTTCGACGCGGAGTAGGGGCTCGACGGGTTGAGCGGCGTCGTCTCGGTGAAGCGGGCCGGGTCGTCGAGCTCGAGGTCGCCGTAGACCTCGTCGGTGGAGATGTGGTGGAGCCGCTTGTCGTGCCGGCGGACCGCCTGCACGAGCTGGTAGGTCCCGATGATGTTGCTGTCGATGAACGGCCACGGGTCGTCGAGCGAGTTGTCGTTGTGCGAGTCGGCCGCGAAGTGGACGACGAGGTCGTGGGCGGCCACGAGCTCGTCCACGAGGTCGGCGTCGGTCACCGAGCCCTTGACGACGTCGACGTCGCCGATGACAGGGTCGAGCGAGCCGATGTTCGCGGCGTAGGTCATCGAGTCGAGGACGGTGAGACGCCAGTCCGGCCGCACCTGCCGGGCCCGGATGACGAAGTTGGACCCGATGAACCCGGCGCCGCCGGTGACGAGGACCTTCATGGGCCGCAGGCTATCGGAGCCGCGACGAGCGTCCGGTCGGCAGTGCGGCGGCCGGTCAGTAGGGTGGCGCCCCATGAAGGGCATCATTCTCGCCGGCGGTTCGGGCACGCGTCTGCACCCGATCACCAAGGGCATCAGCAAGCAGCTCATGCCGGTCTACGACAAGCCGATGGTCTACTACCCGCTGGCGACGCTCATGATGGCCGGCATCCGCGAGATCCTCGTCATCACGACCCCCGCGGACCACGACCAGTTCGAGCGGCTCCTCGGTGACGGCAGCGAGTGGGGCATCGAGATCTCGTATGCCGTCCAGCCCAGTCCCGACGGCCTCGCCCAGGCGTTCGTCATCGGTGCCGACTTCATCGGGTCCGACTCCGTCGCCCTCGTCCTCGGCGACAACATCTTCTACGGCACCGGCCTGGGCCGCGCCCTGCGCGGCCTCACCGACGTCCACGGCGGGCACGTCTTCGCCTACCACGTGGGCAACCCGACGGCATACGGCGTCGTGGAGTTCGACGACGACGGCACGGTCATGTCGATCGAGGAGAAGCCGGAGCGGCCGAGGTCGAGCTATGCCGTGCCGGGCCTCTACTTCTATGACAACGACGTCGTCGAGATCGCCCGTGGCCTCACCCCCAGCGCGCGCGGCGAGCTCGAGATCACCGGGGTCAACGACGTCTACCTCAAGCGGGGTGAGCTGTCGGTGACGGTGCTCCCGCGCGGCACGGCGTGGTTCGACACCGGCACCTTCACCGGGCTCATGGAGGCGAGCCAGTTCGTCCACGTCATCGAGGCCCGGCAGGGGACCAAGATCGGCTGCGTCGAGGAGATCGCGTGGCGGGCGGGGTGGATCGACGACGGGCAGTTCGCGGCGCTCGGCGACGCCCTCGTCAAGAGCGGCTACGGCGACTACATCCACGCGTGCCTCGCCGAGGGCAAGGGGCTGCGCTGATGGAGTTCGAGCCGCTCGTCATCGAGGGTGCGTTCGTCGTCACCCCGCGCCAGTTCCCCGACGACCGGGGTGTCTTCCTCGAGTCCTTCCGCGGGGACCTGCTCGCCGAGCACCTGGGCCACCGCCCCGACATCGTCCAGACGAACGTGTCCGTGTCGTCGCGGGGGACCGTCCGCGGCATCCACTTCGCCGACGTCCCGCCGGGGCAGGGGAAGTACATCACCGTGCTCAGCGGGAGCCTCGTCGACTACGTCGTCGACCTGCGCGAGGGCTCGCCCACGTTCGGACGCGTCGAGGAGGTCCACCTCGACACGGTCGACCGGCGAGCGGTCTACCTCACCGAGGGGCTCGGCCACGCCTTCTGCGCGCTCGACGACGACACGACGGCGATGTATCTCTGCACCGCCGCCTACAACCCCACGGGCGAGCACGGCATCCACCCCCTCGACCCCGAGGTCGGCCTCGCGATCCCGGAGGGCCTCGAGGTCACCCTGTCGCCCAAGGACGAGGCTGCGCCGACGCTGGCGCAGGCGCGCGAGAGCGGGCTGCTGCCCACCTGGGAGCAGTGGCAGGAGCTGCACGGCCGGGGCTGACGCCCCGCTGGCCCGTTCCCTCGGCCTCGCACCCGGGCGGGGAGTGGGTCGTCAGTCGCGGTGCCGGCCCCCAGGTCCTCGGTGGGCTCGCTCACGCCGCACCCGGCCGGCCCGGAGCCGGTGGAACCGCGTCACGAGCAGCAGGCCGACCAGGGCAGCACCGCCCGCGATCGGGATCAGCGAGGGCGTCACGGCCCCCTTGGGGGCGTGGGGCGCGACGGCGGCGACGACGGAGTCGTCACGGGGAGTCGCACCGCGTGCGGTCTCCTTGCGAGCCGTCGCGGGGGCGGGTGGCGCGGGCGGCGCGGGCACCTCGCCGCGCTCGACGAGCCGGCCGATGGGCCGCACCTCGTCGCCGTGCACGAAGGCCCAGTCGAGCAGCGAGGCCGCCGGGCGCCAGCTGCTGCCGGTGCCGTACATCTCGGTGACGAGGTAGGTCCGGCCGTTCCGGCGCGCGGCTCCGATGAAGGTCCGGTGGGCGGCCTTGGTGAAGCCGTTCTTCACCCCGATGGTGCCGGGGTAGTTCCACAGCAGCCGGTTGTGGTTGCCGATCGCATAGGTCGGGCGCGTGCGCGAGGCCCGGTCGATCCGGGCAGGGAACGTCGAGGTCTTCGTCGTCGCCAGCCGCACGTAGTCGGGGTTCGCGATCGCGGCGCGACCGATGAGCGCGAGGTCGTAGGCGCTGCTCTGCTGGCCGGGGGCGTCGAGCCCGCTCGGGTCGACGACGACGGTGTCGTGGGCGCCGAGCTCGTCGGCGAGCGCGTTGAGCTCGGCCACGGTCGTCGGGATGCCACCGTTGAGCGCGGACAGCCCATAGGCGGCGTCGTTGGCCGACGACATGACGAGCGCCTCGAACAGCTGCGCGGCGCTGTAGGTCTGGCCGGCGACCATGCCCACCCGCGTGCCGTCGGCGTCGGCCTCGGTCGAGGTCGCCGTGAGCACCTTCGCCGGGTCGACCCGCGGCAGGAGGTGGATCGCGGTGAGCGCCTTGAGCGTGCTCGCGGGCAGCAGCGGTGCGTGTGGGTTGCGGGCGGCGAGGATCTCACCGGTGTCGGCGTCGGCGACGAGCCACGCCACGTCGGCCACCGCCGGGGGCGCCGGAACCCCGGCCGGTGCGTCGACGAGCACGGTGTCCATCGGCGCCAGGCCCGGCCCGCCGACGCTGCGCTCGGGGTCGAGCACGCGCGTCACGGCGGGCAGGGTCGCGCTGGGACTCGGGGACGCGGTCGTCGGGGCGGCAGGACGGGGCGTCGGGGTCGGGGCGGCGACCGCGGGTGAGGACCCCAGGACGGCCGCGACCGCGAACGTCGCGGCTGCGGCAGCGAGCGCACCGGTGCGCATCCGGCCTCCTCTCGACCCGCCCGCATCGTGCGAAACGGGCCTCGAAGGACCTTACGCGACCCGCCGCGAGCGAGTGGCCCGAGCGGCGTCGTAGTGGCCGACGAGGCGTTCGGTGAGCGTCTCCCACGAACGGCCGCGCACCGTCCGCTCGGCCTCGTCGCCGAGCTGTTCGCGCCACCGCCGGTCCCCGACGAGGGCGTCGACGTGGTCGTGGAGCGACCCGGGCCGGTCGGGGTCGAAGAGCAGCCCGGTGCGGCCGTGGTCGACGAGGTCGAGCGGCCCGCCACGGGCCGGCGCCACGACGGGCAGTCCGGTCGCCGCAGCCTCCTGGAGCGTCTGCCCGAACGTCTCGCGGGTGCCGGTGTGCACGAAGACGTCGAGGACGGCATACGCACGGGCGAGGTCGTCACCGGAGCGGCGGCCGAGGAAGACGGGGGAGCGGTTGGGTCGCCCGGGCATCGAGGCGACGGCCTCGGTGAGCCGGGCGCCGATCTGCGCGCGGCCTGGCCCGTCGCCGACGATGACGAGACGGGTGCCCGGGATCCGCGCCACCTCGGCCAGCCGCCACAGCTCCTTCTCGGGCGCGAGGCGACCGACGTAGCCGAGGAGCACCTCACCACCGGGTGCGAGGGCGCGGCGCAGCTCGGCGGTGCCCGGGTCGTCGCGCCAGCGCCGCGAGAACTGGCCGGTGTCGACGCCCCGCGCCCAGAGGTCGGTGCGCGGCACGCCGTGGGCGCGGAGCTCGTCGAGGGTGGGTCGGGACGGAGCCAGGGTGAGGTCGGCGTGCGCGTGCATCCGGCGGATCCAGCGCCAGGCGGCGCTCGCGGCGCCGGTGCCGAGCCGGCCGGGACCGTGCTGGCGCAGGTAGCTCGGCATGTCGGTCTGGTAGATCGCCACGGCGGGCGTTCCGCTCCGGTCGGCGAGCTGGAGGGCGCGCGCACCGAGGACGAAAGGCGACGCGGCGTGGATGACGTCGGGGGCGAACTCGTCGAGCGCCCGGCGCAGTGCAGGCGTGGGCACCCCGGTCGGGAACTGCCGCACCGTCACCGACGGCAGGCCGCGGACGGAGAACCCCTCGAAGGTCACCGGGGCGGGGCCCGGCGCGAGGATCACCGCCTCGTGGCCGAGGAGACGCAGCGACTGCGCGACCCGGCAGACGCTTGTCGTCACGCCGTTGAGGGTCGGCAGGAAGGACTCGGTCACCATGGCGACTCGCACGTCCACACCGTCGCGGACGGACGTGCCGCACGAGCAGAGTGCTGTGGGACGTCGGGTGAGCAGTGCGTGAACGTCAGGCCGAGGGCAGCGTGACGAGGTAGACCTCGCCGCTGCCCGTCACCCTGACGTCGGCGTCGCGCGCCGAGAGGAAGGCCGCGCGCACCGGCCCCAGGGTCAGCGTCGACCCCGGTCCGTCGTCGGAGGTGGCGAGCACGACCTCACCGTGCAGGCAGAAGACGATGCGCGGGGTGCCGTTGCCCGGGAGCAGCAGCCCCGACGGGTCGTGGATGCGGCGCAGCGCGAACCGGTCCGAGCAGCTGGGGAAGCGCACCGTCGCCGGCAGGTCGGGGTCCGGCTCGGCGCGCCCGGCGTGGCCGTCGGCTTCGGGGTCGACGATGCGCAGCAGCTCGGGGACGTTCCGCGCCTTGCCGGTGAGCCCGGCCCGAACCACGTTGTCGGAGTTGGCGAGGACCTCGATCCCCAGGCCGCCGACGTAGGAGTGGAGCACCCCGGCGGGAACGTCGATGAAGTCGCCGGGCTCGAGGACGCGGTGGTTCATGAGCAGCAGCACGGCGAGCCCGATGTCGTCGGGGTGGTCCTCGGCGACGCGGACGACGGCGGCGCAGTGGTGTCCCTCGGCGTCCGGGCTCGACGAGACGCGGACGCAGGCCGCGACGAGCTCGCGCACGAACCCGGCGTGCTCCGCCTCGGGGATCGCGAGGACGGCGGCGAGCAGGGCGTGGGCCGGGTCCGGGGCCGACGAGACGTCGTCGACGAGTCCCGAGAACCGCGGTACGCCGAGCCGCTTGGCGAGGTCGGCCGTCTCCTCCGGCGTGCGCATGCCCACGAAGACCCGGAACGGCGAGATGGCGACGAGCATCTCGGGCTTGGCCCAGTCGTCGACGTAGGTCGCGTCCGCGTCGCCGGCCTCGCGGTCCCTGCGGCGGACCTCGCTCGCCTGCTCGGCCGTGGGGTGCGCCTGGATCGAGATCGCGCGACCGGGCGCGAGCACCTTGAGGAGGAAGGGCAACCGCCCCTCGTATGCCGTGCAGCACTCCGCGCCCATCTCGCCCTCGGGGTCGGCCCGGATGACGTCGGCCAAGGTGGTGGCCACGCCGTCGCGGGTGATGCCGCACGGCCCGCTCTCGTGGGCGCCCATCCAGAGCTCGGACTCGGGCTCGGCGCTCGGGATCGGGCGACCCTGGAGGCTGGCGATCGACACGTGGGAGCCCCACGCGTCGTTGAACAGCACCGGCTCCAGCAGGTCCACCGCCAGCACCTCCCCGTGTCTCGTCGTCGCCGCCGCGTCGGCGACGTGCCCAAGGATCCTAAGAGGGTGCCATGTGACTCGTTAGCCTGACGCCATGTCTGACATTCCCGGCTTCTGGGCGGTCATCCCCGCGGGGGGCGCCGGCACCCGCCTGTGGCCCCTGTCGCGGGCGGGCCACCCCAAGTTCCTCCACGACCTCACGGGGTCCGGGCGGAGCCTGCTGCAGGAGACGCTCGACCGCGTCGAGCCGCTCGCGGTCGAGCGGGTCGTCGTCGTCACCGGGGTCGCCCACGCCGACGCCGTGCGCCAGCAGCTGCCGTCTCTCGCCGAGGACTCGCTGCTCGCCGAGCCGTCCCCTCGCGACTCGATGGCCGCGATCGGCCTCGCGGCCGCGTTCGTCGAGGCACGTGACCCCGAGGCGATCATCGGGTCGTTCGCCGCCGACCACGTCATCCCCGACGCGGAGGCGTTCCGGGCCTGCGTCGCCGAGGCCGTCGGGGTGGCCCGCGACGGGCAGGTCGTCACCATCGGCATCGAGCCGACGCACCCGTCGACGGGCTTCGGCTACATCCAGATGGGGCGGCCGATCCCCGGGGCCCCGACCGCCCGGCGGGTGCGCCAGTTCGTCGAGAAGCCCGACGCGCGCCGGGCGACCGCCTACCTCTCCACCGGCGAGTTCCGTTGGAACGCAGGCATGTTCGTCGTCCGCGCGGCCACGCTGCTCGATCTGCTGCACCGCTGGCACCCGGAGCTCGCCAAGGGCCTGCGGGTCATCGCCGCCGACCCGTCCCGGCTCGACGAGGTGTGGCCGACGCTCGAGAAGATCGCCATCGACCACGCGGTCGCCGAGCCCGCTGCCGACGCCGGCGTCGTCGCCGTCGTCCCCGGCGACTTCGCCTGGGACGACATCGGTGACTTCGCCAGCCTCTCGGCCCTCCTGCCGGAGCCCGGCGACGAGCACGGGGTCCGGGTCCTCGGCGACGCCGCACTCGTGCACGCCGTCGACTCGACCGGCCTCGTGTCGCCCCGCGGCGGTCGCCCGGTGGCGGTCGTCGGGCTCGAGGGCGTCGTCGTCATCGACTCCGGCGACGCTGTCCTCGTGACGACGCTGGACCGGGCGCAGGACGTCAAGAAGGTGGTCGAGCGCCTCAAGGAGCAGGGCCGCACCGACCTCACCTGACGGCTCCGACCGGGACGGCGTCGGGCATCAGGCGTTGTCGAGGTCCCGGCGGCGGTAGCCCCAGTGACCGAGGGCCACGAGCGCCCCGGCGACGAGGAGCTCGACGAGCGCGGGCCGGACGACGAGGTCGTCCTCGGGCACGCCCGGCAGGTGCCAGAACGGTGACAGCCCGTTCACGACGTCGGGCAGGCGCAGGATCGCGCCGAGCATGACCTGGAGCCCGACGAAGGCGACGACCGCCCACGCCACGAGCGCCAGCCGGGGCGCGAGTCCGACCGCCGCCACGGCGACGGCGGCGACGACGAGCGCGGCCGGGGCATAGGTCACCTGCTCCCCGACCAAGGCGACGGAGCCGGACCACCCGCCGCCCGCGAGCCCGCGTCCGATGGCCAGGCCGACGCCGGCGAGGACGAGGACGAGGAGTGTCCCGGCCGCCGAAGTGAGGACCGTCGCCGCCAGCCATCGGCCGCGTGGCGTTGCCGTCGCGAGCACGTTCTCGGACCGGCCCGCCTCCTCCTCGGAACGCATCCGCAGGACGCTCGACACGGCATACCCGGTCGAGGCGACGGCCATGAAGAGGAGGATGTAGCGCAGGAAGGCGTCGGTGACGGCATCCTCGGCCGCACCGCCGGCGCCGATGTAGTCGGCGATGTCGGGGTTGGAGGCGAGGAGGTCCGGCACGGTCGGCAGGACCGCGCCGTAGACGAGACCGAGCAGGAACATGCCGACGGACCACCCGAGGACGGTCCCGCGCTGGAGCCGCACGGTGAGACCGAGGGGAGTGCCGAGCCGGTTGCTCGCGCGCGGATGGCCGGGGCGGGGCTGCACGAGGCCGCTGCCGAAGTCGCGACGGGCGGTGAGCCGGGCGGCGGCGGCGAGCAGCCCAGCCGTCGCGGCGGCGAGCAGCAGTACGGGCCACCACCGCTCGTCGCCGAAGGCGTTCATCGACTGGGCCCAGCCGAAGGGGGAGAGCCAGACGAGGGCGTTGTCCTGCATGGCGCCGACGCCGCGCGCGAGGTAGCCGAGCGCGACGAGCGAGCCGCCGATGCCGAGGGCGCCGCGTGCGCTGCCCGAGACCTGCGCCGCGACGAGGGCGACGGCGGCGTAGCACGTGCCGAGGAACGCGAGCCCGACGCCGTAGGCGACGCTCCCCGTTGCGTCGAGGCCGGCCGCGAGCATCGTCCCGGTCGTCAGCGCGCCGATGGCTACCGCGGCGGTGACGGCGTAGCCGAGCGCGGCGAGCGTGGCCGCGTGCCGTCCGAGGACCGTCGAGCGCAGCAGCTCCGCCCGCCCCGACTCCTCCTCGGCGCGGGTGTGCCGCACGACGAGGAAGAGCACCATGAGGCAGACGCCGAGCTGCGCGACCTGCGAGATCTCGTTGGCGGTGATGCCGCCGATGGTGTCGATCCCCGGCTGCCGGCCGGACATGAGATGGCTGACGGGGCTCGCGCCGACGGTGGCGGCGTAGCCCGCGACCTTCGCAGGGGTGTCGTAGACCGTCGGCACGGCGAGTGCGCTCCACGCGATCGTGCCGCCGAGTCCGACGAGCCAGAGCGGCAGCCGGACCCGGTCGCGTCGGAGGACGAGCCGCAGGAGGTGGCGGCTGCCGGTGAGGGCGCCGGTCACCGCGACCCGACCTCGACGTCGTCGCGCGGCTGCTCGCCGTAGTGGCGCAGGAAGAGCTCCTCGAGGGTCGGCGGATGCGCCGTGAGCGAGCGGATGCCGAGCCGGGAGAGGGCGGCGACGGCGCCGTCGAGGTGGTCGGAGTCGACGTCGAAGGCGATGCGCCCGTCGGAGACCTGCGGCTCGTGGACGCCGGGCAGGTCGGCGAGCCCGGCGGGCGGCGAGGCCGTCTCGGCGGTGACCGTGGTCCGGGTGAGGTGGCGGAGCTCGGCGAGCGTGCCCGACTCGACGGCCCGTCCGGCCTTGATGATCGTCACGCGGTCACTCAGCGCCTCGGCCTCGGCGAGGATGTGGCTGCTCAGCAGGACCGTCGCGCCGTCGGCCCTGGCCTCGTGGACGCAGCGCCGGAACTCCTCCTCCATGAGCGGGTCGAGGCCGGACGTCGGCTCGTCGAGCAGGAGCAGCTCGACGCGCGAGGCGAAGGCGGCGACGACGGCGACCTTCTGCCGGTTGCCCTTGGAGTAGGTCCGCGCCCTCTTCGTCGGGTCGAGGTCGAAGCGCTCGAGGAGCTCGGCCCGCCTGCCCTCGTCGAGCCCGCCGCGCATCCGGCCGAGGAGGTCGATCACCTCACCGCCGGTGAGGTTCGGCCACAGGCTCACGTCGCCCGGGACGTAGGCGATGTGCCGGTGCAGGTCGGCCGCCTCGCCCCACGGGTCGCCGCCGAGGACGCGGACTTCGCCCGAGTCGCTGCGGAGGAGCCCGAGCAGCACCCGGATCGTCGTCGACTTGCCGGCGCCGTTGGGGCCGAGGAAGCCGTGCACCTCGCCGCGAGCGACCGTGAGGTCGAGCCCGTCGAGGGCGACCGTGGGTCCGAAGGTCTTGCGCAGCTCGCGAGTCTCGATGACGTTCTCCACGCGCTCGAGCGTACTCTTCTTTCAGAATTGCGTGAATGCTCTAAACTCTTCCGTATGCCGTCCCGCCGCGCCCCTGCCGCCCCCGCCTCCCAGCCCGGGACGGGTGCGTCGCACGCCGTCGTCGAGCGACTCGGGGCAGCCCTCGCGACGGCCGGTTTCCCGCCCATGCCGGCGCGGGTCTTCGCCGCGCTGCTCGTCGACGAGGACGGCCGGATGACCTCGGCCGAGATCACCGCGGAGCTGTCGGTGAGTCCGGCCGCCGTCTCCGGCGCCGTCCGCTACCTCTCCCACGTCGGCCTCCTCCGCCGCGAGCGTGAGCGAGGAGGGCGCCGTGACGTCTTCGTCGTCCTCGACGACGCCTTCCACGGCGCGCTGACGAACACCGACCAGGTCTATGCCGGCATGATCCGCGCGCTGGCCGACGGCGTCGAGCACCTCGGCGCCGGCTCGCAGGCGGGCCGGCGGCTCCAGCTCTCCCGCGAGTTCCTCGAGTTCGTCACCGACGAGATGGGCGGCATCCTCGAGCGGTGGGAGGCACGCAAGGCGACGCGCTGAGGGGGCGTCGTCGCGCCAGTAGCATGGGTGCCCTCATGACTGACACCCTTTCCGCCCTCGGCGCCAGCGTCGCCTCGGCGCTGCCCGAGCTCCTCGAGATCCGCAGGGACCTGCACGCCCACCCTGAGCTCTCCCGTCAGGAGACCCGCACCACCGGCATCGTCGCCGCCCGCCTCGAGCAGGCGGGCATCCGCGTCCGCAGGCTCTCGGGCACGGGACTCGTCGCCGACCTCGGAGCCGACCAGCCGGCATACCGGGTCGCCCTGCGCGCAGACATGGACGCGCTGCCGGTCCAGGAGCACACCGGGCTGCCGTTCGCCTCGGTGACCGACGGCGTCACGCACGCGTGCGGCCACGACGTCCACGTCACCGCGCTCCTGGGTGCTCTGCTGGCCCTCAAGGAGCAGGAGCAGGCGCTGCTCGAGCGGGGCACGGCGGTGCGCGCGATCTTCCAGGCCGCCGAGGAGGTCATCCCCGGAGGTGCCCTCGAGGCCATCGCCGAGGGCGTCATGGAGGGTGTCGACGCGGTCTTCGCGGTGCACTGCGACCCGTCGCTCGACGTCGGCCAGGTCGGGCTGCGTGAAGGTCCCATCACCGCGGCCTGCGACCACCTCCGCGTCCACCTCACCGGTCGCGGTGGGCACACGTCGCGTCCGCAGCTCACCGAGGACCTCACCTACGCCCTCGCCAAGGTCGTCACCGATGTCCCGGCGGCCCTGTCGCGCCGGCTCGACCCGCGCGCCGGAGCCGCCCTGGTCTGGGGCACCGTGCGAGCCGGCACCGCGAGCAACGTCATCCCGAGCACGGGGGAGTGCAGCGGCACCCTGCGCATGCTGGACGCCAACGCCTGGCTGTCCGTCGGGCCGCTCCTCGACGAGATCGTGCAGGGCGTCGTGGCGCCCTACGGTGTCGAGGCCCGGCTCGAGCGCGTGAAGGGCGTCCCGCCGGTCGTCAACCAGGCCGACGCCATCGACGCGCTCCGCTTCGCGTGCCTCGGCACGGGGCTGCAGATCGCGCCGACGATCCAGTCGCTCGGCGGTGAGGACTACTCCTGGTACCTCGCCCACGCGCCCGGCGCCATGGCCCGGCTCGGCACCCGCACGCCCGGCGGGCGGACCTACGACCTGCACCAGGGTGACGTCGTCGTCGACGAGGACGCCATCGGCTGCGGCGCACGCCTGCTCGCCTCCGTCGTGGTCGCGCACACGGTCAAGGCAGGCGGCGACATCATCGACATCAGGACGGGTGCTCATGAGTGACATCGACTGGGATGCGTTGCGCGACAGGGCGATCGAGATGACGAAGCGTGCCTACGCGCCGTACTCGAACTACCCCGTCGGGGTCGCCGGCCTCACCGACGACGGTCGCGTCGTCGCCGGGTGCAACGTCGAGAACGCCGGCTACGGCGTGACCCTGTGCGCCGAGTGCGGCATGGTCTCCGAGCTGCACGCGACCGGTGGCGGCCGGCTCGTCGCGGTCTACTGCGTGGACGGACGCGGCGAGGCGCTTATGCCCTGCGGCCGCTGCCGCCAGCTGCTCTGGGAGAACGGCGGCGCCGAGTGCCTCCTCATGACTCCCGAGGGGGTCCATCCAATGACCCAGGTGCTGCCCCAGGCGTTCGGCCCGGACAACCTCGCCCAGCGTCCCTGAGCCCGGTCGGCGCCCTCCGCGCGGGTGACATGATGACGCCATGAGCGAGAGCCACGACGCCGTCGACGTCATCACGACCAAGCGCGACAAGCGAGAGCTGAGCGACGACCAGATCCGCTGGGTCATCGACGCCTACACGCGAGGCGTCGTCGCCGACGAGCAGATGAGCGCACTCGCGATGGCCGTGCTGCTCAACGGCATGAACCGCCGCGAGATCGCGACGTGGACCTCGGCGATGATCGCGAGCGGCGAGCGGATGGACTTCTCCTCGCTGTCGCGCCCGACCGCCGACAAGCACTCGACCGGCGGGGTCGGCGACAAGATCACGCTCCCGCTCGCCCCGCTCGTCGCGGTCTTCGACGTCGCCGTCCCGCAGCTGTCCGGGCGCGGACTCGGGCACACCGGCGGCACCCTCGACAAGCTCGAGTCGGTCCCCGGGTGGCGCGCCGACCTCACCAACGAGGCGATGCTCGCCCAGCTCGACGACGTCGGTGCCGTCATCTGCGCTGCCGGGTCGGGCCTCGCGCCCGCCGACAAGAAGCTCTATGCACTGCGCGACGTCACCGGCACCGTCGAGGCGATCCCGCTCATCGCGAGCTCGATCATGAGCAAGAAGATCGCCGAGGGCACGGGCGCGCTCGTCCTCGACGTCAAGGTCGGGTCCGGCGCGTTCATGAAGAACCGCGAGGACGCGACCGAGCTGGCCCGCACCATGGTCGAGCTCGGCACCGACGCGGGGGTCAAGACGGTGGCGCTGCTCACCAACATGCAGACTCCGCTCGGCCTCACAGCCGGCAACGCCCTCGAGGTCCGCGAGTCGGTCGAGGTGCTCGCCGGAGGCGGTCCCGAGGACGTCGTCGAGCTCACGGTCGCTCTCGCGCAGGAGATGCTCGAGGCCGCCGGTCGTGGCGGCGAGGACGTCGGCGCTGCGCTCAAGGACGGCCGGGCGATGGACGCCTGGCGCCGGATGGTCGCGGCCCAGGGAGGCGACCCGGACGCCGAGCTGCCGGTGGCACGGCATACGGAGGACGTCCTCGCGCCCGCGGACGGTGTCCTCACCGAGCTCGACGCCTATGCCGTGGGGGTCGCAGCGTGGCGCCTCGGCGCGGGCCGGGCCCGCAAGGAGGACCCAGTGCAGGCCGGTGCCGGCATCGAGCTGCACGCCAAGCCGGGCGCGGTCGTGCGTGGTGGCGAGAGGCTCATGACGCTGCACACCGACACCCCGGAGAAGTTCGAGCGGGCCAAGGAGGCGCTCGAGGGCGGCTTCACCATCGCCCCCGAGGGTTCGCGGCCCGACCTCCTGCCGCTCCTCATCGACCGCATCTCCTGACGCGCGGTCGCGTTCAGGCGCGACTCGCGCGTGCCGACTCGGCCCGTATGCCGTCCGCGGCCGAGCCCGCGAACTCCGTCACCTGCTTGACGACCTCCGGGTCCCACAGGAGCCGGCGGTGTCCCAGGCCGCGGGTGACGACGAGGCGTGAGGCGTGCCAGGCGTTCGAGACGTCGAGCGCGCCCGTGAAGGGCGCCTCGGGGTCGTCCTCGTCGTGGACGAGCAGCAGGCGCGGCAGTCGTGGGTGGGACGAGGCGAGGGAGAGCAGGTCGAACTCGCCCATGCGGCGCCCGATCCGGCGCTCGACGAGGGTGCGCATGACCGCGGTCGAGCGCGGCCCGACGCCGAGCGCGCGCACGAAGGTCGCGACCATGTCGTCGATCCTCGCCGGCACCGCGACGAGGACGAGCGCCTCCGGGTGCGGCAGGGAGCGATGACCCTCGGCCGGGTCGGTGGGGCGCGCCATGGCGGTCATCGTCGCGAGGGCGCCGGCCGAGTGGGCGACGACGACGGTCGGTCGCCCGAACTCGCGCTCGACGGCGGCGAGGGCCGCGGCCATCTCGAGGAACGTCGTCGTGCGTCGGCCGTCACGACCCCGGTCCGACGCGCCGTGTCCGGGGGCATCGAAGGCGACGACACAGAGCCCCTCGTCGACGAGCGGCTGGACGAGAGCGCCGAGCTGCTGCCACCAGCCGCCCCAGCCGTGCACGAGGTAGGCCGTCGGCCGGCCCCAGTCGCCCCAGACACGACCGCGCACGACGCCGTGGCCGGCCGCGACCTCGAAGGGCTCGCCACCAGCCGGGGTGCGACGGTCGCGCGCGGCGGCCGGCGGACGGGGAGGGAGGCGGAACCACAGCCGGGTGGCGAGGTGCCCGCCGAGGGTCGCGGAGCGGTGCTCCAGGGTGGCGAAGAGCGACGCAAGCAAACGAACGTTCATGCTTTTTTGAGGTGACACGACGGGACTCCTGCAGTGCGGTGGGGGTGGTGGGCCGCCCGGTCAGGCCGGGGCGGGGGAGGCGGCGTCGGGTGCGGCGCCGGCGACGAGCCGGTCGAGCGCGGTGTGGGCGCGCTCGCGGGCGGCGGGGTCGCGCAGCAGGCGGCTGGCGACGTGGTGGCCGAGCATGAGGCCATAGAGCTCGTGGGCGAACTGGAGGGTGTCGAGGTCCTCGCGCAGCTGGCCCTCGCGGATCGCGCCGCGCACGACAGTCTCGATCGAGTCGAACCACTGCGTCTGCTGGGCGACGAGCCGGTCGCGCACGGGCCCGTCGGGCTCGTCGTCGAACTCCATCGTCGCGGAGATGAAGATGCACCCGCCGGGCATGGCCCAGTCGGCGTAGCCGTCCCATCCGAGCCAGAGGTCGACGAGGGCGCGCAGGCGCTCGAGGCCCCGCGGTTCCTTGAGGGCGGGCTGGATGACGGTCCGCGTGAAGAGGTCGGCAGCGTGGTCGAGGACGTCGACCTGGAGCTGCTCCTTGGAGCGGAAGTGGGCGAAGAGGCCGCTCTTCGACATCGAGAGGGAGTCGGCCAGGGTGCCGATGGTGATGTTCTTGAGGCCGACGTGGCTCGCCTGTGCGAGCGCCTCACGCAACGCCGTGTCCCGCGTCTGGAGCCCCTTCGACATGTATCCATAAAAGCACGGTCGTTCGATTCGGGCAAGGGTCGAGCGGCGAGCGGCTAGGGTGAGCGCGTGCCGGCCTCAGCAGACCTCGTCAAGCGCGCACCCAAGGCGCTCCTCCACGACCACCTCGACGGCGGCCTGCGGCCGCAGACCATTCTCGAGCTCGCCGGCGAGTCCGGCTACGACGGGCTGCCGGCGACCGACGCCGAGTCGCTCGGCACGTGGTTCCGCGACAGCGCCGACTCGGGCTCGCTCGTCCGCTACCTCGAGACCTTCAGCCACACCGTCGCGGTCATGCAGACGCCGGACCAGCTCCGCCGAGTCGCCCGCGAGTGCGCGCTCGACCTCGCCGCCGACGGTGTCGTCTATGCCGAGTCGCGCTTCGCGCCCGAGCTGCACGTCGAGGGCGGGCTCGACCTGCCCGAGGTCGTCGAAGCCGTCCTCGCCGGTCTGCGCGAGGGCGAGGAGGAGGCGGCGGCCGCCGGCACACCGATCCGCATGGTCTCCCTCCTCACGGCGATGCGTCACGCCGCCAAGAGCGACGAGATCGCCGCGCTCGCCGTGCGCTACCGCGACCAGGGCGTCGGCGGGTTCGACATCGCCGGCGCGGAGGCGGGCTTCCCGCCCAGCCGGCACCTCTCGGCCTTCGAGTACCTCCGGCGCGAGAACGCCCACTTCACGATCCACGCCGGTGAGGCCTTCGGGCTGCCGAGCATCTGGGAGGCGATCCAGTGGTGCGGCGCCGACCGGCTCGGTCACGGCGTCCGCATCGTCGACGACATCACGAGCGAGGGTGACACGCACACGCTCGGCCGCCTCGCGGCATACGTGCGCGACTGCCGGATCCCGCTCGAGATGTGCCCCACGTCCAACCTCCAGACCGGCGCGGCCGAGTCCATCGCCGAGCACCCGATCACGATGCTCAAGGACCTGCGCTTCCGGGTCACGATCAACACCGACAACCGGCTCATGTCGGGCACGTCCATGTCGCGCGAGATGCAGCTCCTCGTCGACGACGCCGGCTGGACCCTCGACGACCTGCGCTGGGCGACGATCAACGCGATGAAGTCGGCGTTCATCCCCTTCGACGAGCGGCTCGCGATCATCGAGCGCGTCGTCAAGCCGGGGTACGCCGCCCTGTCCGCCGCGACCTGACGCTCAGCCCAAGGGGTCGGGGGGCAGGAGCCGCCGGGCCCGGTCCGACTCGGAGCCGAGCCGGTCGAGGTCGCGGCGACGGCGCTCGGCGAGGACCGCGCGCAGCACCCACTCGGGGTGGACGCCCGACGGCGGTGGGGGAGAGACATGCCGCAGCACCTGCGCGGCGAGGTCGTGGCCGAGGTGGGCCCGGGCCTGCGGCGTCAGGCCACCGGTGCGGGTGAGGAACTGCCGCACGCCGATCGTCAGCGAGGCCGGCATGGGGCCGAGATCGGTGCCGCGGACCCAGTGCTCCAGTGCCGGGGGCGCCTCGGGCGGAGCGGTGACCTGCAGCTTGTGTCGCAGTGTCATCGCGTAGGTCCCGGCCGCCATGTCGCCCAGACGCTTGGCGCGTGGGTGCACGACCGCGGCGACGACCGCCGGCGCACCCTGCAGGAGATAGAACTCGACGAACCCCACGAGGTGCCGGATGACGCTGTGCCGCACCGTGATCGGGCCACCGTCGTCACGGACGACGCAGAGTCCGAGCGCGTACTTGCCCGGGCTGCGGCCCTTCGTGAGCACCTCGAAGAGAACGGGCAGGATCACCGTGATGCCGACCACCAGCACGATGACCGCGGCCTGCCCGACGGCGTCCGACATCGACCCGACGAGCATGCCGACGGCGAAGACCCCGCCGACGGCGAGGGCGAAGGTGATGACGAGGTCGATGAGGCGTGCGGCGACACGGCTCACGACACCCGCGACGGGGACCTCGACGCTCACACCCTCGCCGGTGACGACGTCGTCGCCGGCATAGGTGCGGTAGCCCCCGTCGATGCTCATGGACCGAGGCTAGCGCCGGTCCGCCCGACATAGAGTGGCGCCGTGGACCTCGACGCCTTCATCGCCACCCATGTGGGCCAGTGGCGTCGTCTCGAGGACCTCGTGGGGCGGCGCCGGCTCACCGGGGCCGAGTCCGACGAGCTGCTCGACCTCTACCAGCGCGTCTCGACGCACCTCTCGCTCGTGCGCTCCTCCAGCCCCGACCCCTCGGTCGTCAGCTACCTCTCGGCGCTGCTCGCCCGGGCCCGGCACACGGCCACCGGCTCGCGGGCGACGACGTGGCGTGACGGGGCCAGGTTCTTCACCGAGACCTTCCCGGCCGCCCTCTACCGGACCCGGGCCTGGTGGCTCGCGACGACGTTCGGGAGCGTGCTGCTCGCGCTCGTCGTCGGCGCGTGGGCGGTGCGCCACCCCGAGGTCTTCACCCAGCAGATGACGCGCGCCGAGATCGACGCCTACGTCGGCACCGACTTCGAGAACTACTACTCCGAGTACCCGCACCACGAGTTCGCCACGCTCGTGTGGACCAACAACGCCTGGGTCGCAGCGCAGTGCATCGCGCTCGGCGTGCTCGGTCTGCCAGTGCTGTGGGTGCTCGCCCAGAACGTCGTCAACGTCGGCCTCGCGGGTGCGCTCATGGTGAGCCACGACCGCGGCTCGCTCTTCTTCGGGCTCATCCTCCCGCACGGCCTGCTCGAGCTCACCGCGATCTTCGTCGCCGCCGCCGTCGGGCTCCGGCTCTTCTGGTCGTGGATCGAGCCGGGGGCGCGCAGCCGGCTCGACTCGCTCGCGGCCGAGGGGCGCACCGCCGCCGCGGTCGCGCTCGGGCTCGTCGCCGTCCTCTTCGTCAGCGGTGGCATCGAGGGGTTCGTCACCCCCTCGGGGCTGCCCACATGGGCGCGCATCCTCATCGGCGTCGTGGCCGAGTCGGTCTTCCTCGTCTACGTCCTCGTCATCGGCAGGCGCGCCGCCCGCCGAGGTGTCACCGGTGACGTCGACGACAGCCAGCAGGCGGCCGCCGCCCCCACCGCCGCCTGAACGCTCACGCTGGGGCGGGGTCCCGCGGCGCCGACTCGTGCGCGGCGAGGACGGCGAGCAGCGTCGTGATGGGCACGGCCGCGATGAGCCCGATGGTCGCGACCGCGCTGCGGACGATCTCCTGCGCGATGACCTGATCGGTGACGACGTCGCCGATGCCGCTGTTGTCGGCGACGATGAGGACGAGGAGCGGCAGGGACGATCCGGCATACGCGAGCACGATCGTGTTGATGACCGATGCGATGTGCGCCCGACCGACCCGGATGCCGGCGCGGTAGAGCGGTCCGACGCCGTAGCCGGGGTTGGCGCGCGAGATCTCGCCGACGGTCGCGGCCTGGCTCACCGTGACGTCGTCGAGGACACCCAGCGAGCCGATGACGATGCCGGCGAGCAGCAGACCCTGCATGTCGACGCGGTGTTGCGTCCCGAGGTAGGTCGAGATGTCGTCGGTGATGCCGGTGAGGTGGAGGGCCTCGACGCTGAGCCACGACAGCAGGCCGGTGAGACCGAGGCTGGCGAGGGTGCCCACGACAGCGACCGTCGTCGAGAGCGAGAAGCCGTGGGTGAGGTAGAGGACGGTGAGGATGATCGCCGACGAGGCCACGAGGGCGACGACGACCGGGGAGGCGCCGCCGAGGATCGACGGCACGACGAAGACGAGCAGCAGTGCGAAGGTGACCGCGAGCCCGAGCAACGCGGTGACGCCGCGCAGCCGCCCGAAGGCGACGACGGCGAGCGCGAAGGCGGCGGCGAGGACCCAGAGCCCGCTGGCCCGTTGGTGGTCGACGATCGCGAACTCCGTGCCGTCGGCGCCCTGCGAGGGAGCGACCGAGACCTGGTCGCCCTCCTCGACCTCGGGCGCGCCCGGGCCGCCGGGCACGGGCGCCTGCACTACCTCGCCCTCGCCCGCGCCCTCGGTGATCCGCACCTGAAGCGTGCCGCAGTCGGTCGGCGCGGTCGGGTCCGGCTTCCCGCCCTCGGGTGGCGGGCAGGGCGCCGACTCCACGGACGTGACGACCGCCGCCACCTGGGGCAGGGCCTCGGAGCTCCTGGTTTTCGACAGGGGATCGGGCCACATCCACACGATGGCTGCGAGGGTGAGCAGCGCGAGCGGCACGACGACCGCGACGGCCAGCCGCCGCATCCGGGAGGACTCCGGTGCAGCGTGCCGTGAGGCGTGGTGCGAACCCACGGGTGCTCCTCTCTGGTGGCGAAGGGTCAGAGTAGGCCTTGGCGCTTGAGCGCCAGGTAGTGGTCCACGAGGGCGAGCGGCAGCCGTGAGGGGACCTCGTCGAGCACCTCGACCCCGAGCGAGCGGAACGCTCCCGCGGTCCGCTCCCGCAGGGCGACGGTGCGCTCGGCCGCTGCTGCGGCATACACGTCCGTGGCGGAGTCGCGGCCACGACGCATCCGGTCGACGGCGGGATCGGCGACCGAGGCGACGACGACCCGGTGCCGGGCGGCGAGGGCTGGGAGCACGGGCAGCAGACCCTCCTCGAGCGCGGATGACTCGAGCGGGGTGATGAGGACGACGAGGGCGCGCTGGGTCCCGACTCGCGCGACCTCGGAGGCGAGCAGCCGCCAGTCGGCCTCGACGAGGCGGGCGTCGACGGGCGCGAGCTCGGAGATGGCGTCGTGGAGCACGCCGACGCGGTCATGGCCGGAGACGTGCGCCCTCACCTCGCGGTCGCCCGCGATGACGTGGACGCGGTCGCGGGCGTGACCGGCGATGGCGGTGAGGAAGAGTGCGGCGTCCATGCCGGAGTCGAGGCGAGGCGCGTCGTCGATCCGGCCGGCGCTCGTGCGCGAGGTGTCGAGCACGATGACGATCCGTCGGTGCTGCTCGGGCTGCCACGTCCGCACGACGAGGTCGCGCCGCCGGGCGGTCGCCCGCCAGTCGATCGAGCGCACGTCGTCGCCCTCGACGTAGTCGCGCAGCGAGTCGAACTCGGTGCCCTGGCCGCGGGTCCGCATGGCCGCCCGGCCGTCGAGCTGGCGCAGCACGGCCAGCCGGCTCGGGATGTGCCGCCGCGACGGGAACTCGTGCAGGACCCGGAGGGTGCCGGGCAGCTCGACCGACGCCTGTCGGGCGGCGACGCCGATCGGGCCACGCAGCCTCAGCGTGACGCGGTCGGCGACCCGGTCGCCGCGACGGGTCGGTGTGAGGACCGTCGTGAGACGCGCGCGCTCCCCGCCGGGAAGCCGGAGCGTATGCCGGGTGCTCCCGGCCCCCGCGGACGGCGGCCACGCGTCGCGCAGCACGCCCCGGACGACCCGCGTCCCCGGGTTCGTCACGAGGACCGAGGTGCGCGCGCTGTCACCGAGGCGGACCGAGGTCGGCAGCTCCCGTTCGAGCTGGAGAGACCTCGGCCGAGGTGCCAGCAGCACGTCCACCATCACCACCACGGCGCAGAGGAGCAGCCACAGCCACACCGTCGACGCGGCGGGCCGGAGCACCACCGGGACGATGCCGAGGAGGACGAGCCACAGGGCTCTCGGGGTCAGGGCCATGACGCGGGTGCGGGCCTCAGCGGGGGACGGGGACGGCGCCGAGCGCGCTGTCGAGGACGGCAGAGACGTCGACGCCCTCGAGCTCGGCCTCGGGACGCAGGGCGAGCCGGTGGGCGAGCGTGGCGTGGGCGAGCGACTTGACGTCGTCGGGCGTGACGTAGCCACGGCCGTTGAGCCAGGCCCACGCCCGCGCGGTCGACATGAGCGCGGTCGCACCGCGCGGGCTGACGCCGAGCGAGAGCGAGGGCGAGGTCCGCGTCGCCCGGGCGATGTCGACGACGTAGGCGGCGACGTCGTCGCCGACCTCGACCTGGCGCACGGCGCGCGCGCCGGCCTCGAGGTCGGCCCCGGAGGCGACGGGTCGCAGGCCGGCCGCGGAGAGGTCACGTGGGTCGAAGCCCTCGGCGTGCCGGCGAAGCACGGCGACCTCGTCCGCGCGCGGCGGCAGCGGCAGCGTCACCTTGAGCAGGAAGCGGTCGAGCTGGGCCTCGGGCAGCGGGTAGGTGCCTTCGTACTCGACCGGGTTCTGGGTCGCCGCGACCATGAAGGGCGAGGGCAGTGCGTGCGGCTCGCCGTCGACGCTGACCTGCCGCTCCTCCATCGCCTCGAGCAGCGCGGACTGGGTCTTCGGCGGCGTCCGGTTGATCTCGTCGGCGAGCAGGATGTTGGTGAAGACCGGCCCCTGCCGGAAGGTGAAGTCGCTCGTGCGCGCGTCGAAGACGAGCGAGCCGGTGAGGTCTCCGGGCATGAGGTCGGGCGTGAACTGCACCCGCTTGGTCTGCACGTCGAGCGCCTGCGAGAGCGAGCGGACGAGGAGCGTCTTGGCGACGCCCGGCACCCCCTCGAGGAGGATGTGGCCACGGCACAGCAGGGCGACGAGCAGGCCGGTGACGGCGGCGTCCTGCCCGACGACGGCCTTGGCCACCTCGGCCCGCACGCGTAGCAGCGCGTCGCGTGCCTCGGGGGCGGCGGCCTGCGGCGCCGGGGTCCGGGTGCTGGGTGTCTCGGTCATGGGCGGTGTGCCTTCTCCTCGAGGTCGGACAGGTCCTGGGCGAGCCGCACGAGGGCGGCGTCGTCACGGGGCGGGGGGCCGGCGACGAGGTCGAGGACCCCGGACACCGGGCGACCGCTGGCGGCGGCGATGGCGCGCGCCACGGTCTCGACGGAGTCGCCGCGTCGCAGGCCGAGCCTGCCACGCAGCCGGTCGAGCGTCGCGAGGCGCAGCACGGCGGCGGCGCGCGGGCGGTCCTGCGCGCGCCGGTAGAGCCGTCCGCGGCTCTCGGTCGTCTCGACCGCGCGCACGACGACCGGCAACGGCTCGCGCACGAGACCGCCGAGCCGCCGCCCGCGCACGAGCGCGAGGACGACGAGAGCGGCGCCGAGCAGCCCGAGGGTCGGTGCGAGCCAGCCGGGCAGCAACGATCCGCCCTCGTCCGCGTCGTCCGAGCCGGCGAGGTCGGCGACGTCGGGCTGGTACCAGACGAGCCGGGGGGAGCCACCGAGCAGCCGTAGCGCGATGGCGGCGTTGTGCTCCTCGGTGATCGCGCCGTTGGTGAAGCCGGTCGTCGTGCCGACGACCGTCATCGGCGGGTGGGCCGACGTCGAGGGCAGCTGGACGAGCCCGACGCCGTGATCGTCCTCACCCTCGCTGCCGTCGAGGGTGAGCGGGAAGCACACCGCGGACGACGGGACGCCGCTGCCGGGCTGGTAGCGGACGTCGATGCCGACGAGCGAGTCGCCCTCGTCGACGGTGCCGATGTCGCACCGGCTCTCGACGCGCACAGCGGCGCCGATGGGCAGGGCGGTCGCGTCGGCGCGCAGGGCGCGCAGCTGCTCGGTCGACGGCGAGAGCACGACGAGGCGGTCGAGCCCGAGCGACTCCTGCCGGAGCGTGCTCGCCGCCCCGGTACCGAGGTTGCTGGTGTTGGCGACGACGAGCGAGGTGTCGTCGTCACGGTCGGCGAGGGCGTCGCGCACGTCCCCGATCGAGGTCGCTGTCTCGACGTCGACGCCGTTCTGCTCGAGGACGGCGACCAGGGCCGCACCGCCACCCGGCCCGACGTCGTCGGGGTCCATCGCCGCGCCCGGTGGCGTCGTGGCGATGGCGATCGCGGCGAGGGCGGCGATGCCCACGACGACGGCGAGGGCCCAGAGCCCGGTGCGGCGCCAGCGGTTCAGCCGGCTCACCGCAGCGCTCCGGCATCGACGTGGCGAGGGCGGGCGCGGGTGAGGCGCTCGTCGAGGGCGAGCACCTCGCGGGCCTCGACTTCGGTGGCCCGGCCGTGCCCGTACCTCACGGCGTCGAAGCGGTCCGCGGCGGCGCGCAGCGCCTCCGCCTCGTCGGGAAAGGCCCCGGAGAGGGCGAGCGAGGCCTCGTGGGCGGTGCGGCCGGGGAGCTCGTCGAGCACGGTGCGCTCGACCGCCTCGGCGACGACGGCGCGGTAGCCGTCGAGCACGACCGTGTCCCAGCGCCCCTGTCGCAGGGCGTCGCTCGCGCGCGACCTGTATGCCGTCGCGTCGACTCCGCGCTCGTCGAGGACCCCGCGGTCGGTCGCCGACCGCTTGGCCCGGGCCTCGGGTCGCAGGAGCAGGATGACGGCGAGGGTGAGGACCGCGACCACGACGAGCGCGACGAGGGCGAAGACCCACGAGGGCAGCCCGGGGCCGGTCGTGTCGAGGAGGCCGAGCAGCCACTCACGGAAGCGGTCCCACAGGCTGGGCTCGACGGCATACCGCGGCTTGGCGAGCTCCTCCTCGAGCAGGCGACGGCCCTCGCTCCGGGTGGGGTCGAGCGGTGGCGTGTCCAGGATCATGAAGCGGCGCGGGGCCACGGCGGCGCGGCGGTGCCCTGCGCGGTCTGGACGAGGTGGACGTCGAGGCCTTCGCGGCGGATGCGCTGGTCGACATAGAGGAGCGCGTCGATGCCCGCGGTGACCGGCGTCGTGATCGCACCCGCGACGACGCCGGTGGCGCCGGTGATGACCGCCTGCCAGATGAAGACCTGGTCCAGTGGCAGGCCCGTGAAGGTGAGGGCGGCAGCGAGGATCGCGAGCGGCGCGGTGATGAGCGAGCCCACGATGCTGATGCAGATCGCGGCGAGCAGCCGGATGCCGAGCAACCGCCAGAAGCCGGAGCCGGTGAGCCGCCACGACCTGGCGAAGGCTGCACCGACCCCGAGGTTCTCGAGGACGACCGACGGGGTGACGAAGGCGAGGCGGGTCCAGATGAAGAGCAGCGCCGGGATGGCGAGGGCCAACGCCAGGAGCAGCAGGACGAACCCCGCCGCCACGGTGCTGTCGTCGCCGCCGGCCCCGCCCGCCACGAGGAGCACGACGGGGATGCCGAGGATGACGCCGAGCGTGAGCAGGATGGCGAGCGAGCTGAGCAGCGTGGCACCGGCGAGGGCCCAGATGCGCGGAATCGTGCCACGCCACGTCTCGCCGGCGCTCACCTTGCGGCCGAGGACCGCCTGGCCGATGACGTAGGCGAGGAACCCGGCGAGCAGGATCGTCGAGAACCACGACCCGATGGACGGGATCATCGAGCCGGCGGTGCCGACGAGCCCCGCGGTGCCGTCGGCGACCGACTCCTCGAGGGTCACCGACTCCTCGGTGCTCGACACCCACGCGCCGAACGCGGTGAAGGGGACGAGGAAGACGAGCGAGGTGAGGGCGGCCAGGCCCACCGTCGCCGCGACGTTGCCGCGGACGGCGCGGAAGACCCCACCGAAGAGGTCGTTCATCGTCAGCGGGCGCAGCGGGATGATTCCCGGCCGGAAGTCGACGTAGCGCGGCAGCTGCGGCGGCGACACGTAGGGCGGCTGCTGGCCCGGGGGACGGGGCTGGCCGGGGTGGGCCGGCGGGTAGCCCTGCGGGGGCGCATATCCCTGCGGCGGTGGATATCCCTGCGGTGCCGCGTGGCCCTGCGGTGTGGCGTAGGCCTGGTCGGGCGGGGGGACGGCGGGACCGGGGACGGGACCGGGACCGGGGCGGCCGGCATACGGGTCCGGCTCAGGACGCCCGGAGGGCGCTCCCGGTGCGGTCCAACCCTGGTCGCTCATGTGCGTGCCTCCCCGTGGCGCTGACTGGTCAGAACCCTAACCGAGGGGCGGTGCCGCGACGGGTCAGACCCAGAAGCCGCGACCGCCGCCCCAGTCGCCGAAGTGGTCGCGGTAGGACGTGCCCGGTCCGCGCGAGCCGAGGTAGGACCCGACGACGGCGGCGCCGAGGTCGTCGAGCTCGGGACTCACCATCCGGCCGTCGACCCGGCGGGCCATCGACTCGATGAACCGGGCCAGCCCCGGGTCCTCGCCGAGGCGGAAGAACGTCACCTGCGCGCCGAGGCGGGCCGAGGCGTCGAGCTCGCGGACCGAGTGCGCGATCGTCAGCGGGTCCGGGGGATAGGCGAACCACACCTCGCCGTCGGCCTCGAGGTGGGCGGTCGGCTCGCCGTCGGTGACGACGAGGAGGACCGGCTGGGCGTTCGGGTGCTTGCGGAAGAACTGGTTGGCGAGGAGAAGGGCGTGATGGAGGTTCGTCCCCTTGGCCCACCTGGCGTCGAGGGCGGTGAGCTCCTCGATCTCCATGACCTCGGCGTGGCGGCCGAAGCCGATGAGCTCCAGGTGGTCGCCGCGGAAGCGTGAGCGGATGAGCTGGTGCAGGGCGAGCGCGGTGCGCTTCATCGGCACCCAGCGCCCGTCCATCGCCATCGAGAACGACGTGTCCACGAGCAGCGCGACGGCAGCCTGGGTGCGAGCCTCCGTCTCGACGACCTCGACGTCGTCGATGTGCAGCCGCAGTCGCGACCCACCGTCGCGCAGCCGTGGACCGCCGTCACGCAGGACCGCGTTCGTGATCGTGCGCGGCACGTCCCACGGCTCGGTGTCGCCGAACGCCCACCGCCGCGACGCACCCGAGGGCTCGCCGGCGAGACCGGTCGTGCGCGACTCGCGGGTGCCGGCTCGGCCGCTCATCCGCTCGGCGACGTCGCGCAGCAGGGCCTTGCCGAGCTCGCGCATGGCCTTGGGGGAGAGGCGCAGCTCGCCGTCGGAGCCGCGCTTGAGGTAGCCGCTGTCGCGGAGCGCCCGCTCGAGCTCCTGGAGGGTGCGCGCCTCGACGGCCGCCTCGTCGCCGAGCTGCCGGGCGAGGGCGTCGAGGTCGAGGTCGTCGAGCCGCGCGCCCGAGTAGGACTGGGAGAGCTGGTCGGAGAGCGCGTCGATCTGGGCGAGGTCCTGGAGGGCGCCGGTGCCGTCGCCGAGCCCCAGCCCCTCGCCGCCCTCGAAGGTCTCCGAGCCCGACCAGTCCTCGCCCGGGCGCAGCGCGCGCAGGTTGTCGTCCATGCGGGCGAGCTGCTCCATGAGCCCGGGCGACCCGAACGCCTGCTGCGACAGCTGCAGAAGCTCATCGCGCTGCTCCGGTGTCATCGACGCGAGCATCCGCTGGGCGGCGGCGGCCCGGGACGCCAGCGCGTCCATGAGCTCGTCGATGTCCTTGGGGTTCTCGGGGAAGAAGTCGCCGTGCTTGTCCATGAAGTGCTCGAACGCTCGGTCGACCTCGGCCCGGTCCTCGGGCGACCCGTCGGAGAGCCGCTGCTTCTCGAGAAGGTCGTTGAGGTCGGAGAGCATCTCCTGCACCGCGGCGCGGTCCTCGTCGGTGGCGCCCTCGAGGGCCTGCTTCATGCCGGCGAAGCGCTGGTCGAGCAGCTCGCGGCCGAGGAGGTCCTTGATCTGCTCGTAGGCCGCGCGCGCGTCCGAGCTCTGCCAGTCGTAGGACGACAGCTCGCTCACCGCCGCGGCCGTGGAGGCGGGCAGCCCGTCGAGCTGCATCTCGCGGAAGGCCCGGTCGTCGTCGTCCATCGTGATGTCGCGGGCGAGCTGACCGCGCTCGGCGGTCACCGCCTTGTCGAGGAGCTGCGCGACCTCGCGCATCGTCCCGTCGAGATCGTGGCGCTGAAGGATGTCTCGGCGTCGTTCGGCCAGCCGGCGGGCGAGGTCGTCGAGGCCCGGCTGCCCGTCGCTGCCGCGCCGCAGGAACTCGCGCATGGCCCGCTCGGGGGAGGCTCCCGCCATGACGTCCTGGCCGATGGCGTCGAGGGCCTCGGCGAGGTCGACCGGTGGGGCGAGCGGGTCGCCGCCGTCGTAGCGGCGGTAGCGGCTCACGGTCGGGACCACCCGGCGTGCGTCGGGGTGTCAGCCATAGACGGTCTCGCCTCCACCGGACTCCTTGCCGATGCGGCGCGCGAGGAAGAGCCCCTCGAGGGCGAGCTCGATCGCTCCGGCCCTCGTCCCGTCGTCGTCGGCGCCGAGCCGGTCGGTGACCTCGTCGTAGAGGTCGGACTCGCCGAGCACCGGCAGCCCTTCGAGGAAGTCGCGGGCACCGACGCGGGCACCGGTCGTCACCATCGCGCCGTCCTCGATCGCCTCGACGAGCAGGCGCAGGTCCACCCCGGCGAGGTGCGCCCGGACCGTGTCGGCGATCGCGCTGCGCAGGAGGTGGGTGAGGATCGCGGACTCGCGCCCCTCCTCACCGGTCTCGAACTCGATCTTGCCGCCGAGCACGTCGACGGCCGTCTCGAGGTCGACGACGCGGGCCACGGCGGTGTCCTCGCCCTGGGTCGTCGCGCGGTGCAGGGCAGCGGCGGCGATCGTCTCGGCACCCGCGATGGCGAACCGGGCGCTCACGCCGGAGCGCTGGTCGACGCTCGAGGAGTCCCGCAGGCCGCGGGTGAAGCGGGCGAGGATCTCGAGCAGGTGGTCCGGCACCCGCGCGACGAGCTCGGCCTCCTGCGCGATGACGGCGATCTCCTCTGCGATCTCGCGGGGGTAGTGGGTGCGGATCTCGGCACCGAAGCGGTCCTTGAGCGGGGTGATGATGCGACCGCGGTTGGTGTAGTCCTCGGGGTTGGCGCTCGCGACGACGAGGACGTCGAGGGGGAGCCGCAGGACGTAGCCGCGGATCTGGATGTCGCGCTCCTCCATGACGTTGAGCATCGCGACCTGGATGCGCTCGGCGAGGTCGGGCAGCTCGTTGATGGCGACGATGCCGCGGTGACTGCGCGGGATGAGCCCGAAGTGGATCGTCTCGGGATCACCCAGGCTGCGCCCCTCGGCGACCTTCATCGGGTCGACGTCGCCGATGAGGTCGGCGACGCTCGTGTCGGGGGTGGCGAGCTTCTCGGCATAGCGCTCGGAGCGGTGCCGCCACGTCACCGGCAGGTCGTCGCCGAGCTCGGCCGCGCGCCGGATCGACCCCGGGGTGATCGGCTCGAACGGGTGCTCACCGAGCTCCGACCCCTCGATGACCGGCGTCCACTCGTCGAGCAGCTCGACGAGCGCCCGCAGGAGGCGGGTCTTGCCCTGCCCGCGCTCACCCAGGAGGACGACGTCGTGGCCCGCGAGCAACGCCCGCTCGACCTGGGGGATGACGGACTCGGAGAACCCGTGCAGGCCCGGCCACGGGTCCCGCCCGGACCGCAGCCTCTCGAGGAGGTTGTCGCGGATCTCCTGACGCAGTCGCTTCGGCTCGTGGCCGGCCGCGCGGAGCTGGCCGACGGTGCGGGGCTCGGGTGCAGTCACTCCTCCACGCTAACCCCGGGCGCAAGGGCCTCCACAGGCCTTGTCCGTATGCCGTCCGCCCGCCACGGTCGGAACGGCTCAGCCGTGCGCGTGGCTGAGCCGCGCCTCGACGTCCTTGGCGCGGGCCGAGGCGGCGCCGAGCGCCTCCTGCCGGCGGATGACCTCCGGCTCGGCCCGCATGAGCGCGAGCCCGCGGCGGACGAGCACCATCGGCGGCTTGCGACGCTCCTTGAGGTCGCGGGCCAGCCGCCGGACGAAGGTGACGAGCGGCCGGTGATGGATGCACCACGCGCTGTGCAGGATCCCCGCCGCACGCAGCTCCTCGACGACCTCGGCGGCGAAGATGCCCTCCGCGAGGACGAGCTGGCCGTCGCGCACGGCCACTGTCGTCGAGTCGACGGCGCGGCTCAGCGAGAGGTCGTAGACCGGGGTCCGGGTCGAGCCGGTGTCGACGAGCTCGACGAGCGAGGCGACGGCGGCCGCCTCGTTCCACGAGTCCGGGTGGTCCCAGTCGATGATCCCGAGCTCCTCGCTCCTGGGCATCGAGGGGTCGTCCTCGTCGCGGTAGAAGTCGTCGAGCCGCACGATCGGCCAGCCGTGGGCGGCGTGCAGCCGTTCGGCCAGCCGGGACTTGCCGGCGCCGCTGGGCCCGGCGAGGACGACGACGCGCGCCCGACCGGTCTGCTCCGCGGTCACCGGCCCTTGGGGTGCCAGACCGTCTTGGTCTCGAGGAAGGCGGTGAGGCGGGACAGGTCGGGCGTCTGGGTCCAGTCGGGCTCGACCGCCTCGGCGCCGGTGCCGGCGGGCCGGACGACGCGCTTGAGGTTGTCGGCGCTGGCCTCCTCGAGGGCGGCCCAGTCGACGCCCTCGGCACCGGCGGCGCCGGCGAGGTCGATGGCGTTGACGTCGCGGTGGCTCGCGAGCCACGGCGCGATCTCACCGGCGCGGCCGCTGATGATGTTGACGACCCCTCCGGGGACGTCGGAGGTGGCGAGGCACTCGGCGAGGGTGATCGCGGGCAGAGGCCGGTCGGCGCTCGTCACGACGACGACGGTGTTGCCCGACACGATCGCCGGGGCGATGACCGACACGAGGCCGAGCAGGCTCGACTCCTGCGGCGCGAGGACGGCGACGACGCCGGTCGGCTCGGACGCCGAGATATTGAAGTACGGCCCCGCGACCGGGTTGAGCCCACCGAGGATCTGGACGTACTTGTCGGACCACCCGGCATACCAGACCCAGCGGTCGATCGCCTGCGAGACAACGGCTTCCGCGGCAGCGGCGGTGAGGCCCTCGGCGTCGCGCACCTCCTGGACGAGCTGCGGGCGACGCGACTCCATGACCTCAGCGACGCGGTAGAGGACCTGACCGCGGTTGTATGCCGTGGCGCTCGCCCAGCCGGGCTGCGCGGCGCGCGCTGCGGTCACCGCGTCACGGGCGTCCTTGCGCGAGCCCTGCGCCGCGTTGGCGAGGAAGCGCGGAGCTGAGCCGGCACGCGCGCGACCGGACGGCGCGGCATACACCTCGTAGGAGCGGCCGCTCTCGCTGCGGGGGAACTTCCCGCCGATGTAGAGCTTGTAGGTCTTCTTCACGTCAACGCGGCTCACGCTCAGGCTCCCGTCTTCACGTAGGGCTCGAGACCGTGGCGACCGCCCTCGCGGCCGTACCCGGACTCCTTGTATCCACCGAACGGGCTCGTCGGGTCGAACTTGTTGAACGTGTTGGCCCACACGACACCGGCCTTGAGCTGGTCGGCCATCCAGAGGATGCGCGAGCCCTTCTCGGTCCAGATGCCCGCGGACAGGCCGTAGGGCGTGTTGTTGGCCTTCGCGACGGCCTCCTGCGGCGTGCGGAAGGTGAGCACGGACAGCACCGGGCCGAAGATCTCCTCCTGCGCGATGCGGTGCGTCTGGGTCACGCCCGTGAAGACGGTCGGCCGGAACCAGAAGCCCTTGCTCGGCAGCTCGCAGCCGTTGTCCCAGCGCTCGGCGCCCTCGGACTCACCGGCGTCGGTGAGCGCGACGATGCGGTCGAGCTGCGCGCGGCTGTTGATGGCACCCACGTCGGTGTTCTTGTCGAGCGGGTCGCCGACGCGCAGGGTCTGGAGGCGGCGCTTGAGGCGGCGCTCGACCTCTCCGGCGATCGACTCCTGCACGAGGAGGCGCGAGCCGGCGCAGCAGACGTGGCCCTGGTTGAAGAAGATGCCGTTGACGATGCCCTCGACCGCCTGGTCGATGGGGGCGTCGTCGAAGACGATGTTGGCGGCCTTGCCACCGAGCTCGAGCGTGGCCTTCTTGCGGGTGCCGGCGATGGCGCGGGCGATCATCTTGCCGACGCCGGTCGAGCCGGTGAACGCGAGCTTGTCGATGCCGGGGTGGTCGACGATCGCCTGGCCGGTCGGGCCGGCGCCGGTGACGATGTTGACAACGCCCGGGGGCAGGTCGGCCTGCTGGCACACCTCGGCGAAGAGCAGCGCGGTGAGCGGGGTCGTCTCGGCGGGCTTGAGGACGACGGTGTTGCCGGTGGCCAGCGCCGGGGCGATCTTCCACGCGAGCATGAGCATGGGGAAGTTCCACGGGATGATCTGGCCGACGACGCCGTGCGGGCGCGGGTTCGGGCCGAGCGAGGCGAACTCGAGCTTGTCGGCCCAGCCGGCGTTGTAGAAGAAGTGCGCCGCCGCGAGCGGGATGTCGACGTCGCGGCTCTCCTTGATCGGCTTGCCGTTGTCGAGGCTCTCGAGGACCGCGAACTCACGGGCGCGCTCCTGGAGGATGCGTGCGATCCGGTAGAGGTACTTGCCGCGGTCGGCGCCGCTCATCCGCGACCAGACCCGCGTGTATGCCGTCCGCGCAGCCCTGACGGCCGCGTCGACGTCCGCGTCGGTCGCCTCGGAGACCTCGGCGAGGACCTCCTCGGTGGCCGGGCTGATCGACTTGAAGGCGGTGCCGCCGCCGTCGACGAACTCGCCGTTGATGAACAGGCCGTAGCTGGTCCGGAGGTCGACGACGGACCGGGACTCGGGGGCCGGTGCGTACTCGAAGGTGGGCATCTGTGCGTTCCTCTGTTCCGTGCTCAGTAGGCCGTGGAGGGGGAGTCGTCGGCGATGTAGCTCGCGCCGGAGTAGGCGCCGGTCGTCATCCGCTGGCGCTGGAGGAGCAGGTCGTTGAGCAGGCTGCTCGCGCCGAAGCGGAACCACTGGTTGTCGAGCCAGTCCTCGCCGGCGACCTCGCTGACCGTGACGAGGAACTTGATCGCGTCCTTGCTCGTCTTGATGCCGCCAGCGGGCTTGACCCCGACCATCTCGCCGGTGAGGTCGCGCCAGTCGCGCACGGCCTCGAGCATGATGAGCGTGACGGGGAGCGTCGCGGCGGGCTGGATCTTGCCCGTGCTCGTCTTGATGAAGTCGCCGCCGGCGAGCATCGACAGCCAGGAGGCGCGGCGGACGTTGTCGTAGGTCACGAGCTCGCCGGTCTCCATGATGACCTTGAGCCGCGCGTCGCCGCACCACTTCTTGACCTCGGCGATCTGGTTGAACACGGTGAGGTAGTCGCCGCTGAGGAAGGCGCCCCGGTCGATGACCATGTCGATCTCGTCCGCACCGGCGCGGACGGCGTCGCGGGTGTCGGCGAGCTTGACCGCCATGCTCGCGCGGCCGCTCGGGAAGGCCGTGGCGACGGCCGCGACCTTGACGCCGCTGGCGCCGAGGGCCTCCTTGGCGGTCGGGACCATGTCGCCGTAGACGCAGACGGCGGCGGGGCGCGGGGTGCTGTGGTCGCTCGGGTCGGGCAGCAGGGCCTTGGCTGCGAGGCCCCGGACGCGGCCGGGGGTGTCGGCGCCCTCGAGCGTCGTGAGGTCGATCATGGAGATCGCGAGGTCGATGGCCCACTGCTTGCTCGTCGTCTTGATCGAGCGGGTGCCGAGGGCGGCGGCGCGGGCCTCGCAGCCAACCTGGTCCACGCCCGGCAGGCCGTGCAGCCAGGTCGTCAGGGCCTGGTTGGTGAGGCGCGAGACGCCGATCAGGTCGCGGGCCCGGGCGGTGCCGTCGACCGCGGTGTCGACGGTGGTGCTGTCAGTGGTGGTGCTCACCCCGGGAGTCTACCGGCGGGGACGGGGGCCTCCTACCGCGTCGACGGGCCCCTCGGCAGCGCTTGCGTCTGCGCTTTCGGTGGTCAGAACCGCCGCTTCCGCAGACGCAAGGAGCGAGTCATCCGGGCCAGCCACCCGTGAGGCCCGGGACGAGTCTCCGGAGGGCCCTCCTCGGGTGGGGGCGGCGGGGCGACAGACGACCGCAGCGCCCGCCACTGCTCGACCATGTCCTCGACGTCGACGGTCGGCGCCCAGACGGGCGCGTCCCGGCCCAGGGCGGGGCGGCGACGGTCCTCCACGACCCGGGCGTTGTAGTCGCGCAGCACCTCGCGTACCCCCTCCTCGGAGCGCATCTCCACGAGCGACTCGGGGAAGGACGCGCGCTCTCGGCGCAGGAGCATGACCGGCGGCAGGGCGTCGGAGGCGTCGAGCCCTTCGCGCTCCATCATCTTCTTGACCCACCAGTCCGGGTCGGGGTCGTCGAGTCCGCGCAGCGGCTTGCCGGCGCCGGGCAGGTCGTCGAACTCGCCGCGCTCCTGCGCCTCACGGATCAGCTTCTCGACCCACGACTCGTGGAAGGCCATGACCCCATTGTGCGTGGCGCCCGGAAAAGCGTTGGTGCCGCTGCCGGTGCCTTGGGCATCCTGCCGCTATGCCGCAGCTGCACCTTCGCACCGCGCGTCTCGACCTCGTCCCGCTCGCCGACGAGCACCTCGAGCTGGAGGTGGAGCTCGACTCGGACCCTGAGGTGATGCGCTACCTCTCCGGTCGGGCGAGCACTCGCGAGGAGGTGGTCGCCAGCCACGGCCGGCGGATGGCGCTCGGCCGGAAGGTGGACGGGCTCGGGTACTGGATGGCGTTCACAGCAGACAGCGCGTGCGTCGGCCTTCTCATGCTGCCTCCGGCACACGGCCCGGACCAGCCCGACGACCTCACCGTCGCGGACCTCGGCTACCGGATCTTCCGACGGCACTGGAGGCGCGGCTATGCCAGCGAGGCCGCCACCGAGCTCGTCGAGCACGCCTTCAGGACGGTGGGCCTGCGCAGGGTCATCGCACAGACAATGGCGGTCAACGCGGGGTCCCGGGCGGTCATGGAGAAGGTGGGCCTCCACTACGTGCGCACCTTCGACGGCGCGTGGGACGAGCCGCTGCCGGGTGCCGAGCTCGGCGAGGTGGAGTACGAGCTCACCGCCGAGGAGTGGCTGGGCCGCCGCTGAGGGGCCGCGTCAGGGGACGGTCAGCGCCTCGAGGTCGGCACGGATCGCGGCCAGCCGCTCGGCGGCGCGCGAGCGGGCACCGCCGAGGTCGTCGCCGTCGACCGGCTCGATGACCTCGAGGTAGACCTTGAGCTTGGGCTCGGTCCCGGACGGCCGGACGATGACCCGCGAGTCGTCGGCGAGGAACCAGCGCAGCCCCTCGGTGGGCGGCAGTCCGCCGTCGCCAGCAGCGAGGTCGTCCACGCGCGAGACCTCCACTCCCGCAACGCTGCTCATCGGCTCGGCCCGCAGCTGCGCCATGATCGTGTCGATGAGCGAGAGGTCCTGGACGCGCACCGAGAAGGCGTCGGTCGCGTGCACACCGTGCTCGACGGCGAGCTCGTCGAGGCGGTCGGTGACGGAGCGGCCCTCGGCCTTGAGCGACGCCGCGATCTCGGCGACGACGAGCGCCGCCGACACCCCGTCCTTGTCGCGCACGCGCTCCGGGTCGACGCAGTAGCCGAGAGCCTCCTCGTAGCCGTAGCGAAGCCCCGGCACCCGCGAGATCCACTTGAAGCCGGTGAGGGTCTCCTCGTGCGCGACTCCCCGCGCCCGGCAGACGGTGGCGAGCATCCGCGACGACACGATCGAGTTGGCGAAGACGTCGCCGTCACCGACGCCACGGTCGAGCAGGTGCGCGCCGAGCAGCACGCCCACCTCGTCACCGCGCAGCATCCGCCAGCCGCCGGGGCCGGGCACCGCGACGGCACAACGGTCGGCGTCGGGGTCGTTGGCGATGACGACGTCGGGGCCGGTCTGCTCGGCGAGCTCGAGCGCCGCGTCCATCGCGCCCGGCTCCTCCGGGTTGGGGAAGGAGACGGTCGGGAACGCAGGGTCCGGCTGCGCCTGGCTCGGGACCGGCAGCGGGGCGGCGTAGCCGGCCGCCTCGAACGCCCGCGCCACGGTCTCCGACCCCACCCCGTGCAGGGCCGTGTGGACGACGACGAGGTCGCGGGGCGAGTCCGCCGACACGACGCCGGTCACCTCGCGCAGGTAGCTCTCGAGCACCTCGTCGTCGAGCGTGTCCCAGCCGTCGTCGGGCAGCGGCACGTCGGCAACGCGGTCGACGCGCGCGATCTCCGCGGCGATCCCGACGTCGGACGGCGAGACGATCTGCGAGCCGTCGCCGAGGTAGACCTTGTATCCGTTGTCCTGGGGCGGGTTGTGGCTCGCCGTCACCATGACGCCGGCGTCGGCGCCGAGGTGCCGGATCGCGTAGGCGAGCACCGGCGTCGGCAGCGGCCGTGGCAGGACGACCGCGCGGCCACCGGCACCGACGACGACCGCCGCGGTGTCTCGTGCGAAGACGTCGGAGTTGGTGCGGGCGTCGAACCCGACGACCACAAAAGGCTCAGCACGGCGAGCTCCGCTGTGTTGGAGGTATGCCGTGAGGCCGGCTGCCGCTCGGATGACCACCGAGCGGTTCATCCGGTTGGGACCGGCCCCGAGCGCGCCGCGGAGCCCGGCGGTGCCGAACTCGAGCATCCCCGCGAACCGGTCGCCCAGATCGGCCAGTGCCGCCTCGTCGCCCGCGCTCGCCGCGTCGACGACGTCACGCAGCTCGGCGCGGGTGGCCTCGTCCGGGTCGTCCTCGACCCACGCCTGAGCGGCGGCGAGGAGCTCGGAGGAGTCGGCGACGCCGCCGGCAGGTGAGGTGGGCGCGGACTCGTGGCGGCCGGCATACGACATGGCGGTTGCCTCTCAGATCTTGGCGACGACGGCGGCGAGAAGGCGGCCGCAGCGCTCGGCTGCCGCCTTGCCGGCCTCGAGGACCTCTTCGTGGTTGAGCGGCGTCTTGGAGATGCCGGCCGCGGGGTTGGTCACGAGGGAGATGCCGAGGACGTCCATGCCGCTCTGGCGGGCCGCGATGGCCTCGAGCGAGGTCGACATGCCGACGAGGTCGCCGCCGAGAACCTTGGCCATCTGCACCTCCGCGGGGGTCTCGTAGTGAGGGCCGCGGAACTGGACGTAGACGCCCTCGTCGAGGTCGGCGTCGACCTCGCGCGCCAGGTCGCGCAGGCGCGGGGTGTAGACGTCGGTGAGGTCGACGAAGTTCGCGCCCTCGATGGGGGAGTGCGCGGTGAGGTTGATGTGGTCGCGGATGAGGACAGGGGTCCCGGGAGGCCACTCCTCGCGCAGGCCTCCGCAGCCGTTGGTGAGGACGACGGTGCGGCAGCCGAGGGCGGCGGCGGTGCGGACGCCGTGGACGACCGAGCGGACGCCACGGCCCTCGTAGAAGTGGGTGCGGGTGCCGTAGACGAGCGCGCGGCGGCCGGTGTCGCCGATGGCGACCGAGCGCATCGTCCCCGAGTGGCCCGCGACCGCGGCCTTGCCGAACCCGGGCACGTCGGTGTTGTCGATCTCGGTGAGGGTCTCGCCGATGAGGTCGCCGGTCTGGCCCCAGCCCGAGCCGAGGACGAGGGCCACGTCGTGGCTCTCGACGCCGGTGCGCTCGCGGATGACGGCGGCAGCCGCCTCCGCGACGGCGAAGGGGTCGGTGCCGGGGTCGGCGAGGTCGAGAGGGCCCGGGGCGGCGTCGGTGTCGGTCACGCGAGCAGGGTATCCGCAGCGTGGTTGGATGGTCCGCGTGAATGCGCGAACGACCCGAGTGGTCATCCTCGGTGGCGGTCCCGGCGGCTACGAGGCGGCCCTCGTCGCCGCCCACCTCGGTGGAGAGGTGACGATCGTCGACCGTGACGGGCTCGGCGGGGCGGCGGTGCTCACCGACTGCGTGCCCTCGAAGACGCTCATCTCGACGGCTGACTACATGTCCGAGTTCGAGACCGCCGCCCACCTCGGCGTCCACCTCGAGGACGGCGAGGGCGACGAGGTGAGCGACGCCAAGGCCGAGCTCGCCGAGGTCAACAGCCGCGTCAAGGACCTCGCCGCCGCCCAGAGCCGCGACATCACCGAGCGCGTCGAGGAGGTCGGGGTCCGCATCGTCTCCGGCACCGGCCGCTTCCTCTCGCCGACCCGTGTCGAGGCCACGCTCGCCGGTGGCGGCACCGAGACGATCGAGGCCGACGTCGTCCTCGTCTCGACCGGTGCGACGCCCCGGGTCATGGACACGGCCAGGCCCGACGGCGAACGCATCCTCACGTGGCAGCAGATCTACGAGCTCGACGCGCTGCCCGAGCGGCTCGTCGTCGTCGGCTCGGGCGTCACCGGCGCCGAGCTCGCCCAGGCCTACCTCGGCCTCGGCGCCGACGTCGTCCTCGTCTCCTCGCGCGACCGGGTCCTGCCCGGCGAGGACCCCGACGCCGCGACCGTCATCGAGGACGTCTTCAAGCGACGCGGCATGGAGGTCCTCGGGCGCTCGCGCATGGCCGGGGTCGAGCGTCGCGGCGACGGGGTCGTCGTCCGCCTCGAGGACGGCCGTGAGGTCGAGGGCTCGCACGCCCTGCTCGCCGTCGGTTCGGTCCCGCAGACCGCCGGCATGGGGCTCGAGGAGATCGGTGTCGAGCTCACGCCGTCGGGGCACATCGCCGTCGACCGTGTCTCGCGCACGTCGGTGAGAGGCGTGTATGCCGCGGGCGACTGCACCGGGGTCCTGCCGCTCGCGTCCGTGGCCGCCATGCAGGGCCGCATCGCGATGTCGCACGCGCTCGGCGACGCCGTCGCGCCGCTCAACCTCGGGGTCGTGTCGGCCAACATCTTCACGGACCCCGAGATCGCCACCGTCGGCATTTCGCAGAAGGCGGTCGACGAGGGGACGGTCGACTGTGACGTCGTCACGCTCCCACTGTCCCGCAACCCGCGCGCCAAGATGGCCGGGATCAACGACGGCTTCGTCAAGCTCTTCGCGCAGAAGGGGTCCGGCGCGGTCATCGGTGGCGTCGTCGTCGCCCCCCGAGCCTCCGAGCTGATCTTCCCGGTGACGCTCGCCGTCCACCACCGGCTCAACGTCGACCAGGTGGCGAGCACGTTCACCGTCTATCCCTCCCTCTCGGGCTCGATCGCCGAGGCGGCTCGGCGCCTGCACACGACCGGCAGCTGACCGCGCGGGCCACAAGTCCCACAGGGCAGCGGCTCGTGGCTAGTTTGGGGAGCATCCGAAGCTTCTCGAACCAGTGGGAGTGAGAGTGATGAGCGACCCGAAGCGTCCGATCAGCGGCGACGAGGCCTTCGACAAGGCCAAGGAGTACGCCAGGGACAACCCCGAGGGCCCCCGCAGCGCCATCGACAAGGTCGAGGACTTCCTCGACTCCAAGACCGGGGGCACGTTCTCCGGGGCCATCGACAAGGGCGGTGACTTCGTCGAGAAGTCGCTCGGCCTGCCGAGCAACGAGGGCGGCACAGCCCCCTCGGACCCGTCGGGGCCCACTCCGACACCGGCGCCATCACCGACGCCCACGCCGGAGCCCACTCCGACACCGTCACCGACACCGACGCCGTCTGACCCCGGCCTGCCCACCAACCCGAGCGCGCCGCCGGCCGACCCCGGAGGCACCCCGACGACACCGGAGCAGCCGTCAGAGGTCCCGGCACCGAACCCCTCGCCCGGCACGAACGACCCGCAGCCGCAGCAGGACCCGGCCGCGCCGAGCGACCCGACCGCGCCGAGCGACCCCACGGCACCGGGTGACCCGACCGCGCCGGTCGACGGTCCCGACACGACGACGCCGCCGTCGACGATCCCCGGCGACGGCTTCGACCAGGCCCCGGACCCCTCCTTCCCGCCGGCCGACGCCGGGCCCGCGCCGCAGGGCTCACCGAGCCCCGGAGAGCAGGGCGGCCTGCCCGAGGGCGGGACGACGCAGCAGGGCGACCCCGGGTCCACGACGGCGCCGGGTGGCACCCAGCCCGAGGACGGCGGTGGCCGGATCGACCTCGGCCAGGACGACGTCTCCGGCGGTGGGGGCGCGCCGCCCCGTCGCTGACGCGACCACGACCCGACGAGCGAACGCCTCGTGTGCCGGCTGACCGGCATACGGGGCGTTCGTGTTCTCGCCTGACCGGCTTCAGCCGGGACGAGAGCGCGGCGCCTCCCGGTTGGGAGGCGCCGTGTGCGCGTGTGGACTGCCAGCCGAAGCCGGTATGCCGTCAGGCGTCCTTGATCTCGCAGAGCACCTGGCCGTTGGTGACCGTCGCACCGACCTCGGCGGCGAGGCCGCTGACGACTCCGGCCTTGTGCGCGGTGATGGGCTGCTCCATCTTCATCGCCTCGAGCACGACGACGAGGTCGCCCGCGGCGACCGTCGCGCCGTCCTCCACACCGACCTTGACGATCGTGCCCTGCATGGGAGCGGTGAGCGAGTCGCCGGAGGCCGCGGCGCCGGACTTGCCGCCGCCCGAGCGCTTGGGCGCCTTCTTCTTCGCGGCGGCGCCACCCCCGCCACCGAGCGCGAGCCCAGCGGGGAGGACGACCTCGAGCCGGCGACCGCCGACCTCGACGGTGACGCGCTGGCGCTCGCCGGCCTCCTCGCCGTCGGCGGCCGCGGCCTCGCCGGCGAAGGGGGCGATCTGGTTGTCGAACTCGGTCTCGATCCAGCGGGTGTGGACGGTGAACGGCTCGTCACCCTCAGGCGCGAACGCGGGGTCGCTGACGACGGCCTGGTGGAAGGGCAGGACCGTCGGCATGCCGTCGACCTCGAGCTCGGCGAGCGCGCGGCGCGAGCGCTCCAGCGCCTGGTGGCGGGTGCGGCCGGTGACGATGAGCTTGGCGATCATCGAGTCGAACGCGCCCGCGACCGTGTCACCCTCGACGATGCCGGCGTCCCAGCGGACACCCGGGCCGTGGGGCACGACCATGCGCGAGACGGTGCCCGGCGCGGGCATGAAGTTGCGGCCGGCGTCCTCGCCGTTGATGCGGAACTCGAAGGAGTGGGCGCGCGGGGCCGGGTCGTCGAAGCCGAGCTCCTCGCCGTTCGCGATGCGGAACTGCTCGCGCACGAGGTCGATGCCGGTGACCTCCTCGGTGACCGGGTGCTCGACCTGGAGGCGGGTGTTGACCTCGAGGAAGCTGATGGTGCCGTCCTTGGCGACGAGGTACTCGCAGGTGCCGGCGCCGACGTAGCCCGCCTCCTTGAGGATCGCCTTGGAGGCGCGGACGAGCTCGGCGTTCTGCTCGTCGGTGAGGAACGGCGCGGGCGCCTCCTCGACGAGCTTCTGGTTGCGTCGCTGGAGGGAGCAGTCGCGGGTCGAGACGACGACGACGTTGCCGTGCTGGTCGGCGAGGCACTGGGTCTCGACGTGGCGCGGCTTGTCGAGGAACTTCTCGACGAGGCACTCGCCGCGACCGAAGGCGGTGACGGCCTCACGGACGGCGGAGTCGTAGAGCTCGGGGATCTCCTCGAGGGTGTGGGCGACCTTGAGCCCGCGTCCGCCACCGCCGTAGACCGCCTTGATGGCGATGGGGAGGCCGAACTCCTTGGCGAGCGCGACGACCTCGTCGGCGTCCTTGACCGGGTCCTTGGTGCCGGGCGCGAGCGGGGCGTCGGCCTTGACGGCGATGTGCTTGGCCTTGGCCTTGTCGCCGAGGGCGTCGATCGCCTCGGGCGATGGCCCGATCCACGTGAGCCCGGCGTCGATGACGGCCTGGGCGAACTCGGCGTTCTCAGCGAGGAAGCCGTAGCCGGGGTGCACGGCGTCGGCCCCGGCCTCCTTGGCGACCTCGATCAGCTTGTCCTGGAGGAGGTAGGAGTCGCCGGGGGTCGAGCCGCCCAGCGCGTAGGCCTCGTCGGCGACCTTGACGTGGAGGGCGTCACGGTCGGGCTCGGCGTAGACGGCGACGGAGCCGATCCCGGAGTCCTTGCAGGCGCGGGCGATACGGACGGCGATCTCGCCGCGGTTGGCGATGAGGACTTTGCTGATGGCCATGCCCCGGAGCGTAGTGGGTCGGCTGAGGAGCCGCCGTCGAAGGTCTCGCGGGGTCCGTCACACCCCGAACGAGCGCGCGAGGGCGAGCAGCCCACGCTCCAGCCCGGCCCGCTCCGTGGGGGAGAGGACCTCGAGCAGGCGCGCCTCGTTGGTCATGTGCGCGGTGAACGCGCGGTCGATGAGGTCGCGTCCCTTCGGTGTCAGGGCGACGAGCCGCGAGCGGCCGTCGGTGCCGCTCGGACGCCGCTCGACGAGGCCGAGGGTGACGAGCCGGTCGACCCTCTTGGTCACCGCACCGCTCGTGACGACCGTCTGCTCGGAGAGGTCGGAGGGGGTGAGCGCGCAGTCACCGCCCTGCCGGCGCAGCGTCGCGAGCACGTCGAACTCGCCTTCGCCGAGACCGTGCTCGTTGTAGACCCGCACGAGCTCGGTCGTCAGCGCCGCGGCCACCCGGTGCAGGCGGCCGATGACGAGGAACGGCGTCGGGTCGAGGTCGGGTCGCTCGGCGCGCCACTGCTCGACGATCTGGGCGGCGCGGTCCGGGGCGAGGTCGGTGGGCATGGCTGGAATATACCTTCCTTGGAAGGTATTGTGTCTTCCGTGGAAATTATCTCGCGCAGACCGCTCGGTGGGCTGGGGCTCGTCGCCCTCACCGCGGTCGCCCCGGTCGTCTGGGGGTCGACGTATGCCGTGACGCACCTCTGGCTCCCGCCGGACCGCCCGCTCTTCACGGGCGTCATGCGGATCCTGCCGATCGGGCTGCTCATGCTCGCGTGGCACCGGCGCCTGCCGCGGGGGTCGTGGTGGTGGCGCTCGGTCGTTCTCGGCACGCTGACAATGGGGCTCTTCGTCGCCCTGCTCTTCGTGGCTGCGACCCGGCTGCCGAGCGGCCTGGGCGCGACGATGACCGCCGTCGCGCCGCTCGTGACGATCGCGCTGGCCTGGGGCATCCTGCGCGAGCGGGCCACGAGGGCGACGCTGGTCGCGTCCGTCGTCGGAGCGCTCGGTGTCGTCCTTCTCGTCGTCCAGGGCGACGGGGCGGGGCACGTCGACCTCCTCGGGGTCCTCGCCTCGCTCGGGGCGGTGACGTCGGCGAGTGCCGGCTTCGTCCTCACCAAGAGGTGGACCTCGAGCGAGGGTGTCCTCGTCACCACGTCGTGGCAGCTCGTCGCCGGCGGGTTGGTGCTCGCTCCGGTCGCCCTCCTCGTCGAGGGCGCGCCGCCGTCGCTCCCGCTGTCGGGCTGGCTCGCGCTCGCCTACCTCGGGCTCATCGGCTCCGGCGTGGCCTACGTCGCGTGGTTCAAGGGGCTCGCCTCGATGAGCGCGGGCGCCGTCGCCGTCATCGGGCTGCTCAACCCCGTCGCGGGCACCCTCCTCGGCGTCGTGCTCCTGGGTGAGCCGTTCGGACCGGTCCACCTCCTGGGCATGCTGCTCGTCCTCGGGAGCGTCGTCCTCGCGCAACCCCAGACCCGCCACCTCCTTGCGTCCGCGTCCTCGGCGGTTCCAGCGGCCCGATCCGCAGACGCTGGGGGAGGTGGGGTGACGCGTGAGGTGGGCACCCGGCATACGGTGGAGGCATGCCCATCAACGACATCACCCTGACGTCCGGCACGCAGCAGGTCACGATCCCGCAGGTCGGGTTCGGAGTGTGGCAGGTCCCCGACGACGAGGTCGACGCGGCGGTGCTCGCGGCCCTCGAGACCGGCTACCGGCACATCGACACGGCCAAGCTCTACAACAACGAGTCCGGTGTCGGCCGGGCGCTCGCGGCGACCGACGTGTCGCGCGACGAGATCTTCGTGACGACCAAGGTGTGGCCGAGCGAGTACGGCGCGCAGGAGACGACCGACTCGTTCAACGCCTCGATGGACCGGCTCGGGCTCGAGACGCTCGACCTGTTCCTCCTGCACTGGCCGTTCCCCGAGCAGGGCCGCTATGTCGAGGCGTGGAAGGCGCTCCAGGCACTGCGCGACGCCGGACGGGTGCGTGCCGTCGGCGTGTGCAACTTCCACGTCGACCACCTGCAGCGGCTGTTCGACGAGACCGGGGAGTGGCCCGCCATCAACCAGGTCGAGCTGCACCCCTACCTGCAGCAGCGCGAGGTCGTCGAGTTCAACGCCGAGCACGGCATCGTCACCGAGTCGTGGAGCCCGCTCGCCTCGGGCAAGCAGGTCCTGGACGACCCGGTCATCGGCGGCATCGCCGAGCGGCTCGGCGCCACCCCGGCCCAGGTCGTCATCGCGTGGCACATCGCCCGCGGGTTCGTCGTCCTGCCCAAGTCCGTCACGCCGTCGCGCATCACCGAGAACTTCGAGGCGGCCGAGCTGTCGCTGTCGGAGGCAGACATGGCCGAGATCGCCGCGCTCGACCGAGGTTTCCGCACCGGCCCCAACCCCGACGAGTTCAACGGCTGACCACTGGCTCCAGCCTCGCCCGGCTCCTGCACGGCGCCTGGCGAGGCTCACGAGTGTCGGGGATTCGGGGCTTCTGTGCCATACGAAGGCCCGGATCCCCGACACTCGGCCGGGCTCGACGGGTCAGCCCAGCAACAGGCGGGTGAGCCGCTCGCGCAGCGCGTCGCGGTGCCGCGGCGAGGTGAGGCTCAGGGATGTCATCTCGACGTAGGTGAATCCGGCGTCCTCGAGGCGCGCCCGGCGCTCACGCTCGTACTGCCACTGAGCGCGATCCGTCCGGTGCTGGTCGCCGTCGTACTCACCGACGACCCGACGAGCCCGCCACAGGAAGTCCGGTCGCGCGAGCCATCGTCCGTCGGACGTGTGGACGTCCGCGTTGAGCTCGGGCTCGGGGAGTCGCCATGTCAGGAAGGCATGGCGGGCCTTGCTCTCCCACGGCGACGCCGAACCAGCGCGGGCCAGGGATGCGCACCGTCTCAGGGCCACGGAGCCGCGCGTGCTCCGGTCCGCCGCGATGCGTTCGAGGTCCTTCGGCCGGGTCCGGTCGCGGGCGAGCAGGTCGTCCGCGATCGCCAGCAGGTCGTCTTCGGCCAGTTCGTGGGCGAGGTCGGCCCAGGTCTCGAGCGGGTCGGTGACGGCGAGACCGTCGACGAAGTCGGTGAGCCGCCGCTCCAGCCCCCGGTGGCCGTGAACTCCTGCGCGCGTCAGCAATGAGGTGCCCTTGGGGCGCATGACGTGAAGGCGCTCGTCCGGCGTCCAGGGTCGAGGTGTCGGCAGGCCGAGCAGGCGAGCCGCCGTGAGATGGGAGAAAGCGAAGGGTGGCGGCAGCACCAGGGCGTAGGCCCGCGCCGTGTTGTGCACGTCCACCTCGGCTGCTGCTGGGGAACGGACTCCCGCCGTGGGCGTTCGCAGGTCCTTCGCTCGGAGTCGGTCGGGTCGGACCCCGGCGCGGTGGGCCTGCGCCGTCGTGAAGGTGGGTCGCAGTGCGTCGGGCAGAGGTGCGGGTCGGCGGGCCATGCCGGACAGGCTCGCCTCGGCGAGGCGGTGGGGCATCCTGTGGTCGGGCACCTGTGGACGGTTGCCACTGGAGCGTCGCGCTGTGGATGGTGACGAGAGTCGGATCCCGGGGGTCTCCGTCGTGTGCGATGACCCAGTTCTCCGACACTGGGTGCGTCCACCGAGTCGGTGGGCCGCCGCGAGCCTAAACGGGGAGGAGGCGGGAGACGAACTCGCGGAGCTGGGCGACGTTGCGGCACTCGTGCATGTCCACGATCTCGCTGTAGCCGAGCGCGACGGAGTCGCCGCTGCCCCACATGCGCGCCGGCTCGGGGTTGAGCCACGAGACGTGCCGCGCGCGCGAGGCGATCTCACGGAGCATGTCGAACTGAGGGTCGGTGTGGTTGGAGCGGGCGTCGCCCAGGACGAGCACCGCGGTGCGGTGGCCGATGGCGTCGAGGTGGTGCTCGACGACGTCCGCGAAGACCGCGCCGTAGTCGCTGTTGCGGTGCCAGCGGGTCATCCGCGACAGGTCGTCGAAGGCGTCACCGAGGTCGCTGCCGGGTGGGGCGCCGATGACGCGGTCGGTGAGGTCGTCGACGCGGTTGACGAACCCGAGGATGCGCACGCGCCGGAACTGGGCCGCCAGCGCCTGGACGAGAAGGATCGTGAACCGCGAGAACCCGGCGACGGACGACGAGAGGTCGCAGAGGATGACGAGGTCGGGCCGGTGCGGGCTCGCGTGCTGCATCGCCGGCCGGATGGGGACCCCACCCGTCGACAGCGAGCGGCGCAGGGTCCGTCGGATGTCGATCGAGCCGCGGGACGCCCGGCGACGGCGAGCAGCGAGCCGGGTGGCGAGCTTGCGGGACAGCGGCTGGATCGCGCCGCGCAGCTCCTCCAGCTCGGCCGGCCCGGCGAGGAGGAAGGGCGTCTGCTCGGCAGGTGCGCGGACGGCATACCGGCTGATCCGGTCGGCCCCGCGGACCTCGGCGTTGCGGCGGCGGGTCTCGGCTTCGACGCGGCGGCGGAAGGCCGCGACCTCGGTCCGCAGCTTGTCGCGGGTGAAGCGCGACGCGAAGCCCTGGCCTGACGCGGGACCCGACACGCCGGCGCCCGCACCACCCGCACCCCCGCTGCCGTCGCCCGACCCTCCTGGTGCGTCGAACCCCGCGTCCTGGAGCCGGGTCAGCGCCCCGGCGATGGCGGTCTGCGGCGCGAGGGTGTCGAGGGCCTGCTGCGCCGAGAACGACCCCGTGCCGGCGGCGTTGGCCAGAGCGCCGAGCTCGGCGACGACACGGGCCGCGAGCTCCTCGAGGGCGCGCGCGTCCCCCGCGGCGAGGGCGCGGGACAGCTCGTCACGCAGCTCCGCCGCGCGAGCACGCCTGTCCGGCAACGTCGTCGGCGGCGCCTCGGTCGAGACCCCGGCACGCCCACCGACGGCAGCGGGGAACCACACGTCGAAGAGGTCGTCGAAGACCTGTCGCTGACCGGCGCGGCGCAGCAACGCGGAGGCCAGGCCCTCGCGCAACCGGGCCCGGTCCTCCAGGCCGAGCACGAGCGCCGCGGCCCCTGCGTCGACGACCTCGCTCGTGCCCACGACGACGCCGTGCCCGCGCAGGGCACGCGCGAACCCCACGAGCCGGGAGTCGAGGGCGGTGGACACGGTGGACACGGTGGACACGGTGGACTCGGCGGCCGCGCGGGTCAGCTCGCCGGCAGGTCGAGCGCGACGGCGGCGCGCTCGATGTCGTCCCGGTGCTTGAGCAGGACGCCGAGGTTGTCGCGCACGAGCCCAGCGCTGAGGTCGCCGTCGGCCGTGGCTCCGAGGGCCAGCAGCGTGCGGGCCCAGTCGACGGTCTCGGCGACCGACGGCGCCTTGCGCAGCCGCAGCTCGCGCAGCCGCTGGACGAGCCGCACCACCGAGGCGACCAACGCGTCGTCGAGACCCGGAGCCCGCAGGGTGACGATGCGCTGCTCGAGCTCGGCGCTGGGGTAGTCGATGTGGAGGAAGAGGCAGCGTCGCCGGAGCGCCTCCGACAGCTCGCGCGTCGCGTTGGAGGTGAGGACGACGAACGGCCGGTGCGTCGCGGTGATCGTCCCGAGCTCGGGCACCGTCACCTGGAAGTCGCCGAGGATCTCGAGCAGCAGTCCCTCGATCTCGACGTCGGCCTTGTCGAGCTCGTCGACGAGCAGGACGACCGGCTCGTCGCTGCGGATCGCGGCCAGCAGCGGCCTCGGCAGGAGGAACTCGTCGCTGAAGATGTTGTCCCGCAACGCATCCCAGCCATCGGAGGCGTCGCGTTCGGCGGTGATGCGGAGCAGCTGCTTGGCGTGGTTCCACTCGTAGAGCGCCCGCGACTCGTCGACGCCCTCGTAGCACTGGAGCCGGATGAGCCGGGCATCCGTCGCAGCCGCGACCGCCTTGGCGAGCTCCGTCTTGCCGACGCCGGCCGGCCCCTCGACGAGCAGCGGCTTCCCCAGTGCGTCGGCGAGGAAGGTCGTCGTCGCGATGGCGTCGGACGCGAGGTAGCCGGTGTCGCCCAGCCGGTCGCGCACCTCGTCGATCGACGAGAAGCGACGTGCGCCGGGGGCCTCGGGGACCTCAGGAACCTCAGGGGCCGAAGTGCTCACCGCGACATCCTCGCAGCCGGGAGCATCCGGCATACGCTGCGGTCCATGTCTCCTCGGGTGATCCACACCGCGCAGGCCCTCGTCGACGTCGTCGTCGAGGTCCCGTCGATCCCGCGCCGGGGCGGCAACGTCATGGCGCCGCCGCCGAAGGAGTATGCCGGGGGAGCGGTCAACATCCTCCTCGCCGCCGCGCGGCAGGGCGCCGAGTGCGTCCACGCCGGCGCGACCGGCACCGGTCCGCACGGCGACCTCGTCCGGTCGGCGCTCGCGGCCGAGGGCGTCACCGTGTCGAGCCCCGTCGTCCCCGACCTCGACACCGGCATCTGCGTCGTCATGCTCGAGCCCACCGCCGAGCGGACCTTCGTCACGACCCAGGCGGCCGAGCGCCACATCAGCGTCGCGTCGCTCCAGACCTCACGTCCGGAGGCCGGTGACCTCGTCTGCGTGAGCGGCTACAGCCTCACCGGCACGACGCGGGACCCGTTGCTGCAGTGGCTCACCGGGCTGCCCGACGGCGTCGAGGTCGTCCTCGACCCCGGCGCGATCTTCGCCGAGCTCGACGACGGGACCCGCCGCGCGATGCTCGACCTCACGACGGTCTGGACCGGCAACGCCGAGGAGAGCGAGGCCCTCACCGGCGAGTCCGACATCGTCCGGGCGGCCGCCGCCTGCATCGCGCACCTGCCGACTGACGCCGTCGCCATCGTCCGCGACGGCCCCGAGGGCTGCGCCGTCCACGCCGACGGGACGACGACCGACCTCGACGGCTATCCCCAGAAGCCGGTCGACACCAACGGAGCCGGCGACACCCACACCGGCGTCCTCGTCGCCTGCCGCGCCGCCGGCTTGGACTGGGTCGAGGCCGCGCGCCGGGCCAACGCCGGGGGAGCGGTCAAGGTGACCCGGCGCGGTCCCGCGACGGCCCCCACGGCCGCGGAGATCGACGCGTTCCTCGCCGCGCGCAACTGACCCCCACACGAGGCACTGCCCGTATGCCGTCCGCTCACCTCGTGGGGCGCAGCCGCCACCACGGTGCCGCGCGCCGCTCGGCGACGGCCGGGGCGGCGACGGTCGCGACCGGGTCCGGCCAGTACTCGAGCAGGTCGCCCGGACCGAGGCCCAGGGCGTGCTCGAGCTCGGCAGGAACGACGCGCTGGAAGTGCTCGGACACGTTGCGGCTCACCTCGGCCCAGTAGCCGCGCAGCGTCGACTCGGACAGGTGCAGCTGGCTGCTCATCTCGGCGTAGGTGAGCCCGCGCGCCCGGCCGGCGAGCACCTGCCGCTGGCGCTCCGAGAGGATCGTCAGGCTGTTGCGGCGCACGAGCACCTCGACGAGGCCGATGACCGACGGGGGCACGACGACCTCGCCCTCGGCCACCGCGGTGATGACCTCCTCGGCGCGGGCCGTTGGCGCAGACTTCGAGACGACGCCACTCGCGCCCGCCGCGAGGCAGGCGGCGAGGACGAAGCGGCGCTCCTCCTGGCTGAAGACGCAGACGCGGTAGCCCGCCGACACCGCGGCCCGGATGGCCGCGACGCCCTGCCGGACGTCTGGCTGGCTCGCGTTGCTGAGGTGGAGGTCGAGCACGAGCGCGTCGGCGACGGGTCGGGCCGCGAGCATCTCCTCGATGGTCGACCACCCGCCGGCGAACCGCAGCCGAGGCATGAGGGCGGGCAGCGACTCGCGGATGACGGTGGCGTCGTCGACGACGGCGACGGTCCTCACCGCGCCCCCTCTCCGGACATGGTCAGGCACGGTCCGGTGAGGGTCACGGTCGTGCCGACCCCGGGCGTCGAGGTGATGGAGACGTCGATGTCGCGCCGGCGCATCTCGCCGATGACGACCTCACGCAGCCCGACGCCCATCGTCGCCTGGGACACGTCGAACCCGACGCCGTCGTCGTGGAGCGTGACGACCCACGTCTCGTCCTCGCCGGGCCCGACCGGGGGAGCGTCGGCGTGCACGACGACCGACTCCGCGTCGGCGTGGTCGCGGACGTTGAGCAGGAGGCTGGCGAGCGCCTGGTCGAGGGCCGCGGCACGCGCTGCGTCGACACGGGCACCCTCGGCGAGGTCGACGTTGAGCTGGAGCGGGAGGTCGAGGAAGCGGTCGCACGTGGCGCTCACGACGGCCCGCAGCTCGACGCCGTCGGCGCCGGCCGCGAACGCGTCGTCGCTGGTGCCACGGCCCTGGAGGTAGGAGCGCATGCGGGCGGACTCGAGCTGCGCCTCCTTCTGCAGGAAGACCCGGGTCTCGTCGTCGATGGTCGGGTCACTGAGCATCCGGATCACCGCCGCCCCGTTGTGGATCGCGAGCTGGGCGCGTCGCTCCTCCTCGCGCCGGCCGAGCTCGGTCGCCTCGGCCCGGGCGCGGTCCCCGTCCTCGGCCACCCGTCGGAAGTAGCCGAGGATGAGCCGGCCCACGCTCGAGAGGACGACGAGCGTGAGGACGTTGGCGACGATCGTCGTCGCGGTGTCGCGGGTCCACGCCGGTGAGGTGAAGACGGCACTGGACGCGATGGCCGCAGCCACCCAGGCGACCCACTGCCACCGCGGGAGGAGCACCGTCGCGCCCGAGCAGACGACCGCCAGCAGGTGCGCAGGGAACGGCGCCACCCACGAACCGATGAGGTAGGCGTCCGGAACGGTGAGCGGGCCCAGCAGCATGAGCGCCATCGCGACCGACAGGTCGACCGCGAAGCCGCGCCGGGTCAGCGGACCGCCACGACGGAACACGACGACACTCACCACGAGACTGCTGGCCGCCGCGGCCGCCCAGCACACGGCATACAGGGTCGGTCGTGGCGAGACCGAGATGCCCTGGAGCAGACCGGGGACCATCTGGACGAGGGTGCCGAGCCGCACGCCGAGGACGAGGAGCGCGACGGCGTACTCCGTGCCTCGCGTCGTGGTCGGCAGCGGACCGGCGTATGCCGTCCAGCGGCTCCGCGTTCCCTCGCCGGAGCCTCTCGTCGTCACCACGGGTGGAATCTTGCCGCACGCGCGTCGAGGTCGCTCGACGCGATCCGGGCAGGGAGGAGTTCAGGACGTGCACCGAGCCAGTCTCGGGTCGTGCGGCCTGCCCCGACACCAACGAAAGCGCGGACCTGTCGGCGAGCTCGCGCAAGGTGGCCGGTGTCGCCCAGCGACACCCGGTGGCAGGTTGCCGCCATCGGCCGGAACCGTGGACGCCGGGACCTCGAAGGGTGCATGCTGAGAAACGTGGCGGAGCCACCCCTGCGGCGCCGAGCCGGCGGCACCTGGGCCTGACGCCTCCGCGTCCCCGAGGTCGCCTGAGCCGGCACCCGACCTCCTCATCTCATGACCATGCCCCTGCGCCGTCGAGAAGACACGTGTCGCGACGATCAGCCACGGCGGCACCATCAGCAGCCAGTCCCGGCAGGTTGGCTGACTCGGTCCCACCCACGGCCGGGTCGGGGCTCCCTCCCCTCTGGGGGCTCCGGCTCGGTCCCACCGAGGTCCACAGGACCGGCGAGGCCGGCGTTTCTCCTCAGGGCGCCGGCCTCGTCAGCGCGCCGACCTCAGGGAAGATCAGCTGGGGTGGCCCTCTGACTCCGCCTGCTCCGCCTCGTCGGCTGCCGTGGCCGCAGCGGCCTCCGCCTCCTGGGCGGCCCTCGCGTGCCGGCGGTCGAGCAGGAACTTGCCCAGTCCGCCGGCGACGACGACGGCGACCGTCCCCGACATGATCCAGGCGAACGCGGACGGTTCGTCCGAGCGGTCCATGGTGCTCTCCTCGTGGTGGTGGGGCGGGAACGACGGACCGGGCGAAGGTCAGGGCGACCTCAGCGCGGGATCCTCGACAGGTCCTCGCGACAACGCTCCTCGAAGCGGGCGAGCTCGGTCAAGGCGTCGTCCAGGTCGCGGCGTCGCTGCTCGAGGTCCGAGCGCCGCTCGTCGATCTGGCCGAGGACGTACTCGAGCTGGCTGCGCCGGCCCCGGGGCGCGTCGTAGAGGTCGATGATCGTGCGGATCTCGTCGAGGGGGAAGCCGAGCCGCTTGCCGCGCAGGATGAGCCCGAGGCGGGTGCGGTCGCGCCGGCGGTAGACCCGAGTCGTCCCACGCCGCTCGGGCGTGATGAGCCCGAGCTCCTCGTAGTGCCGGACGGTCCGGTGGGTCACGCCGAACTCCTCGGCGACCTCACGGATCGTCCAGGTCTGCTCGTCGTCGGCGCGGCTTGCCATGGGAGCACATGCTGCTTTACGTTGACGTCAACGTCAAGACCTGACCGCCACGAGAGGACGACGATGTTCGAGCTCAGCCAGGACCATGAGGACTTCCGCAAGGTCGTGCGCGACTTCGCCGAGCGTGAGGTCGAGCCGCACGTCGCGCAGTGGGACCGCGACGCGCACTTCCCGACCGACCTCGTGCCCAAGATGGGTGACCTCGGTCTCTTCGGGCTCGTCGTCCCCGAGGAGCTCGGCGGCAGCCTCGACCCCGAGGAGGGCGGGGCGTTCACGAGCCTCTGCGTCGCCATCGAGGAGCTCGGCCGGGTCGACCAGTCGATCGGCATCACCCTCAGCGCCGGCGTGGGTCTTGGCATCAACCCGATCCTCAGCTACGGCACCGACGAGCAGAAGCAGCAGTGGCTGCCCGACCTCGTGGCCGGCCGCGCGCTCGCCGGTTTCGGCCTCACCGAGCCCGACGCCGGCTCGGACGCCGGTGCCACGCGCACCAAGGCCGTCCGCGACGGCGACGAGTGGGTCGTCGACGGCGCCAAGGCGTTCATCACGAACTCCGGCACCGACATCACCTCGGTCGTCACCGTGACCGCCCGCACCGGCACCGACGACAAGGGCCGTCCCGAGATCAGCGCGATCATGATCCCTTCTGGCACACCGGGATTCACCGTCGAGGAGCCCTACCACAAGCTTGGCTGGCACATCTCGGACACCCACGGCCTCAGCTTCGCCGGGGCGCGCGTCCCGGCCGCCAACCTCCTCGGCGAGCAGGGCAGCGGCTTCAAGCAGTTCCTCAAGACCCTCGACGACGGACGTATCGCCATCTCCGCCCTCGCGCTGGGACTGATCGAGCGCATGCTCGCCGAGAGCACGGCATACGCCTCGTCGCGCACGGCGTTCGGCAAGCCGATCGCGGTCAACCAGGGCATCTCGTTCCAGCTCGCGGACCTCGCCGTCATGGCCGAGACGAGCCGCGTGCTCACCTACAAGGCCGCCTGGCTCAAGGACGAGCACGACGCCGGCCGCCGCTCGGTCGCCGAGGTCAAGAAGGCCGCAGCGATCGCCAAGCTCTACACGAGCGAGGCCGCCGTGAGTGCCACCCGCATCGCCACCCAGGTCTTCGGCGGCAACGGCTTCATGGAGGAGTACCCCGTCGCCCGCTTCTACCGCGACGCCAAGATCCTCGAGATCGGCGAGGGCACCAGCGAGGTGCAGCGGATGGTCATCGCGCGCCACCTCGGTCTCCCGACCGCCTGAGCCTGCACCGCACTGAGAGAGTGAGCCCATGCCGGTGAGCGACCCGTCGCAGCAGTCCTCGTCCAGCGACCCTCGCGTCGCGGACGTCCGCGCCCGCCTCGAGGCGGCCCACGCGGCGTCGGCATCGGCGCCGGAGAAGGCCGCTGCCAAGCTGGCCGCGCAGGGCAAGCTCTATGTCCGGGACCGGATCGCGCTGCTCGTCGACGAGGGCAGCTTCGTCGAGGACGGCCGCTACGCCAACGCCCTCGCGACGGGCCTGCCCGCCGACGGCGTCGTCACCGGCCGCGGCACGGTCGACGGCAGGCCGGTCGTCGTCATCGCCAACGACCCGACGGTCAAGGCGGGGTCGTGGGGCTCGCGCACCGTCGAGAAGATCGTGCGGGCCACCGAGATGGCGCTGCGCGAGGAGCTCCCGGTCTTCTGGTTCGTCGACTCCGCCGGGGCGCGCATCACCGACCAGGTCGAGATGTTCCCCGGTCGCCGTGGCGCCGGCAGGATCTTCCACAACCAGGTCGCGCTCTCGGGCAAGGTCCCGCAGATCTGCTGCCTCTTCGGCCCGTCCGCGGCCGGTGGCGCCTACATCCCGAGCTTCACCGACCTGCTCATCATGGTCGAGGGCAACGCCTCGATGTACCTCGGCAGCCCGCGCATGGCCGAGATGGTCGTGGGGGAGAAGGTCTCGCTCGAGGAGATGGGCGGCGCGCGGATGCACTGCACCGTCTCGGGCGTCGGTGACATCCTCGCGTCGGACGACGCCGAGGCGATCGAGCTCGCCCGCCTCTACTTCTCCTACATGCCGCAGAACTGGCGCTCGCCCCTGCCCTCGTATGCCGTGGAGCAGCCCTCCGTGCCCCTCACCCGCGCATCGGTCCCGGAGCGCGAGAGCCAGCCCTTCGACGTCCACGAGGTCATCGACGGGCTCGTCGACGACGACAGCTTCTTCGAGATCAAGGCCCTCTTCGCCGCCGAGCTCGTCGTCGGGCTCGGCCGCATCGACGGCGAGACCGTCGGCATCGTCGCCAACAACTCGATGGTCAAGGGCGGGGTCCTCTTCACGGACAGCGCCGACAAGGCCGCCCGCTTCATCTGGCTCTGCGACGCCTACTCGATCCCGCTCGTCTACCTCGCCGACGTCCCCGGCTTCATGATCGGCTCCGAGGTCGAGCGCGGCGGCATCATCCGGCACGGGGCCAAGATGGTCTCGGCCGTGTCCTCCGCGACGGTGCCGCAGTTCTGCGTCGTCGTCCGCAAGGCCTACGGCGCCGGCCTCTATGCCATGGGCGGGCCGGGCTTCGGGCCCGATGCGACGCTCGCCCTGCCGACGGCCCGCATCGCCGTCATGGGTCCCGAGGCGGCCGTCAACGCCGTCTACGCCAACAAGATCGCCGAGGTCGAGGCCGCCGAGGGGCCCGAGGCGCGCGACGCGTTCGTGGCGGCTCGCCGGGCGGAGTACGAGCAGGACGTCGACCTCGAGCGCCTCGCCGCCGACCTCGTCATCGACCACGTCGTCGAGCCGGAGGACCTGCGTCAGGAGCTCGTCCACCGGCTGCGCTACGCCGCGGGGCGGGACCGTGCGTTCGCGACCAAGCGACGCGGCATACCGCCCGTCTGACGGTCGTTGCGCCTGCCACGTCGGTCGCGCGACAATGGTTTCTCTGGGTAACCTCGACAGGTCAGGCCTCAACGTCGAGGCTGAAGCCAGCGAAAGGTTCCCCTGATGCGCGCCCTCCGCCGCACCACCGCCCTTGCCGGAGTCCTCGGGCTCACCGCACTCGCCGCCACCGCCACGCCAGCGAGCGCGGCGACGAACGACCCACTGCGCTCGAAGCAGTGGGGCCTCACGCAGGTCCGCGCCGAGCAGGCGTGGCCGACCTCCCGCGGCGCCGGCGCGACGATCGCCGTCGTCGACACCGGTGTCGACCTCGCCCACCCGGACCTCGCCGCCAAGCTCGTGCCCGGCGCGACCTTCGTCGGCTGTGGCGTCAGGACCACCGTCTGCAGCGACGGCAACTGGAAGGGCACCGACGGTGTCGGTCAGGACGTCGACTCGCACGGCACCCACGTCTCTGGCATCGCGGCTGCGATCACGGGCAACGGCACGGGCGTCGCCGGTGTCGCGCCCGACGCGAAGATCATGCCGATCAAGGTCCTCGAGGACGGTTCGGGCACGACCGTCGACATCGCCAACGGCATCCGTTGGGCGGCCGACCACGGCGCCGACGTCATCAACCTCTCGCTCGGCTCCCTCCCGGGTACGCAGGTGCTCTCGATCACCGGTCTCGACACCGACGTCGAGGACGCCATCGACTACGCCCGCACCAAGGGTGCCGTCTCGGTCATCGCCGCGGGCAACACCTCGACGGTCGCGTGCACGAGCCCGGGCTTCTCGAGCACCGGCATCTGCGTCGGCTCGACCGACAAGAACGAGCTCCACTCGGCCTTCTCCGAGCTCCCCGTCAAGCCCGACCTCAAGGTCGTCTCGGCTCCCGGCGGCTTCGCCTTCGGCGCGTGCGACGACGACGTGTGGTCGACCGTTCCCACCGGCGCCACGAGCAGCTGTGGTGTCGCCGGCTACGACGCGTTCGCCGGCACCTCGATGGCGACCCCGCACGTCGCCGGCGTCGCCGCGCTCCTGCTCGCGCAGGGTCGCACCGTCGACCAGACCGAGAAGGCCATCCTCACCACCGCGCGCACGCCCGTGCTCGGGGTGCGTGGCCAGTTCAGCCCGCTCTACGGCTACGGCGTCGTCGACGCCCAGGCGGCCGTCGCGTCCGCCCGCTGACGCAAGCGCAGGTATGCCGTGGCGCACGTCGTGCGTCACGGCATACCTGCGTCGTGGCTCGGTCCGGCTCAGCCGGTGCGAAGGTCCCGCCACGCGACACCGAGGTCCGCGAGGAGCTCGCGCAGCAGCGGGAGTGAGACGCCGACGACGTTCGAGGGGTCTCCCTCGATCGCGGTGACGTAGGGCGCGCCCAGCCCGTCGAGGGTGAAGGCGCCGGCCACGCGCAGCGGCTCGCCGGTCGCGACGTAGGCGGCGATCTCCTCGTCGTCGAGGTCGGCGAAGTGCACGGTCGTCGACGCGGTCGCGCCGAGGCTTCCACGCGTGCCGCCGTCGTCGGGGCTGCGGTCGTCGATGACCCAGTGCCCCGTGTGGAGCACACCGGACCGGCCACGCATCCGGCGCCAGCGCTCCGTCGCCTCGGTCGCGTCGGCGGGCTTGCCGTGGACCTCGCCGGCGAGCTCCAGCACCGAGTCGCAGCCGAGCACGAGCGACTCTGCCTCCTCGGCGCCGCGGCGGACGCCGGCCACCGCCTCGGCCTTGGCCCGCGCGAGGAGCAGCGCGACATCGGCTGGTTCGAGCCGGCCGTGGACCTTCTCGGCGGACGCGACCGCGGCGTCCTCGTCGACGTCGCTCACGTGCACGTGGGGCTCGACGCCGGCGGCTCGGAGCGTCGCGAGGCGGGCGGGCGAGGCGGAGGCGAGGACGAGGGCGGTGGCGACCGGAGGGTGTGCTGACACGTCCCACACCGTATGGTGTTGGGCGTTTGTGTGAAGAAGACCCGCAGGGGACGACCGAACGACGAACAGGAAGTGCGCATGCGATCGACGAGCCGACGGGACCGCACCCGTGCCCTCAGGGCGACCCGACGGATCCTGGTTCTGGGGTCCGCGCTGGTCCTCGTCGGGGCGGCCGCCGAGGTCCGTCAGACGCTCGAGGCCGACCGGATGCCCGCGGCCCAGGACGCCGCCGAGGCGTCGCCGTCTGCCGTCTCGCCCTCCACGGCGACGCCGACCGGGTCGGCGACGTCCGCCGCGGTATCGGTGCCGACTGAGGCGTCCTCTCCGTCGGGGCCCGAGAGGCCGGACGTCGCGCCGACCGCCTCTCCGAGCACCACCACCGTCGCGCCTGACGTCAGCCGCTCGACGCCCGCCTCCCGGTCCGCCACCCGCACGGCTCCGCCGACGACGTCGCCGGAGCCCAGCGACACCGAGACCGCGACCCCCACCCGTGGACCGCGCTCCCCGCGGCCCACCCCGTCGAGCTCGCCCAAGCCGTCGCCGAGCGAGGACGACGACTCGATGCTGGGCGGGCTTCTCGACCTCTTCGGCAACGGGGGACGAGCCGCCAGCTGAGCGGGCGCGACGCCGCATCCCGCAGCGTCGAGATACCGCCCCCGGCCGTTCGCTGCCGGTCGTGGCCGGTTGTGGCCGGTCGGTCAGCCCGACGGATGTTCGGTCAGCCCGACGCCTGGTCGGTCAGCCCAGCGCCTGGTCGACGAAGCACCAGCGCCAGGCCTCGCCCGGCTCGAGCGAGCGCATGACGGGGTGCGCCGTCGCCTCGAAGTGACGGCTCGCGTGCTGGCCCGGTGAGGAGTCACAGCAACCGACGTTGCCGCACCGCGTGCAGATCCGCAGGTGCACCCACGTGAGGCCCTCGCGCAGGCAGTCGACGCAGCCCTCGGAGGTGCTGGGCACGGCGCAGTCCGCTTCGGACTCGAGGTGCTCGCAGGCCGTGGCGACCTGGTCCGGTGCGCGCAGCTCGGCGTGGCCGAGCCGAGCGCTCCTCGCCGAGCCCCACGACAGGGCGGCCTCCTCGGCGTCGAGCTGGTTCATCACGCCCGAGAGGATCTCGTGGTCGACGTCGACGTCGTCCTCGTCGCGGATGCGGAGCAGCTCGGCTCGCTCGGCCTCGAGCATGACGGTGCGCAGCCGCCGCCTCATCTCGCTCGGCGTCTCCGCGTCCCGGGGGCCGAGCGTGCCGAGCCGCTCCCAGATCCGGTTGACGCGCAGCTCCGCGCTGCCGTGCAGGTCGCGCTGGATGTCGGGGTCGAGGTCGGGCTGGGCGTCGAGCGCCCGGAGCCCGGCGCCGGTCGTCGCGCGGACCACGGTCGCCTCCTGCAGGGCGTCCTCGCGCGGGTCCGGACCGCGGACGTCGAGGGCCCGGGCGAGCATGGGCAGCGTCGAGGACTGCAGGGCGAGTGTGCCGACGGTGACGATGAGGGCGATGAGGACGAGTGCGGGACGGTGCTCGGTCGACTCCGGCAGGGTGAGGGCCGCAGCGAGCGTGACGACGCCCCGCATTCCGGCCCACGAGGTGACGCTCGTGCTCGGCACGTCGAGCGGTGCTCGCTCGGCCGAGCCCAGCCGTCCGGCGAGCCAGGAGAACGGGAAGATCCAGAGCGGTCGCAGGACGAGCACCGCGAGGAGGACGACGAGGCCGACGACAGCCGCACGGCCCAGCGAGATCTCGCTCGCCTCGACGTCCTGGACGAGCCGCGAGAGCTGGAGCCCGATGAGGAGGAAGACGGCGTTCTCGAGCAGAAAGGTGATGCTCGCCCAGTTGACGCTCTCACTGAGCCGTGACGCCGCCGACTGGAGCACCGGTGCCTTGTGGGCGAGCAGCAGGCCGGTCGTCACGACGGCGAGGACGCCGCTGGCCCCGAGCAGCTCCGCCGGCAGGTAGGAGAGGAAGGGCGCCGTGAACGACAGCGCGGTGTCCGACGACGCCTCGGTGAGGTGCTTGCGGATGAGCCCGATGAGGGCGAAGACGACCCACCCCACCCCGACGCCGCCGACGACCGCGAGCCCGAAGTCGCGGGCGACGGAGCCGACACCCACCTCGCCGTGCGACGCGAACCCGTGGTGTGACGTCGCCAGCCCCGCTGCCGCGATCGCCGTGCGGAGCGTGACGAGGGCCGTGGCGTCGTTGAGCAGCGACTCGCCCTCGAGGATCGTCGTCACCCGTCGGGGCAGCCCGATGCCCCGAGCGACGGCCGTCGCGGCGACCGCGTCCGGGGGAGCGACGATGGCGCCGAGCGCCACGGCGACGGCGAAGGGGATGGGCAGCAGCCACCACGCGACGAGGGCGACGCCGAAGGTCGTGAAGAGGACGAGGCCCACGGAGAGTCCGAGGATCGCGCGGCGGTTGGCGCGGATGTCGACGAGCGACGTGCCGCGCGCGGCGGCATACAGCAGCGGCGGCAGCAGGCCGAGGAGGACGACGTCTGGCTCCAGCGACACCTCGGGCACGAAGGGCAGCACCGAGGCGACGAGTCCGACGAGCAGGAGAGCGATCGGGGAGGGCAGGCCGACCGGGGCGCAGAGGCGCGCGACGACGATGACCGTGACGGCGATCGCGACGAGGGTGAGGGCGAGGGTCACCCGCACATTGTGGGGCAGGCCCCACGCCGCGTCCGCCTCGGACCGGGTCCGCATCTGTTGCGGCACTGGTTACTCCTCGGTAGTTTCACGGGAGGCGTATCCGTCCCGGTCGACGCCACCCACCGAACGAAGGCTGACAATGACGTCACGCGTGTTCCGCCGGACCCTCGTCCCGCTCGCCGCCCTCGGGCTGCTCGCCGCCCTCGCGGCGCCGGCCTCCGCCGGCCCGGACTCGGTGCCCGGCACCGCCGGTGCCACGACGGTGACGGACACGCCCGAACCGGCACGGCCGGCGTTCTACGAGCCGCCGGCGACCGTGCCGGGAGCGCCGGGAACGGTGATCCGCACCGAGCCGGCGACCTTCCTTCTCGACCCGCTCGGGCTCTCGGACGTCAGCCTCAGCGCCACGCGCGTCATGTACTCCTCCCGCGACCGGCTCGACCGACCCATCGCCGTGACCGGGACCGTCTTCGAGCCGAGGACGCCGTGGGTCGGCCTCGGTGCACGTCCCCTCATCAGCTATGCCGTCGGCACCCAGGGCATGGGCGACCGCTGTGCCCCGTCGCGGCAGATGGCCGAGACGCTCACGGAGTACGAGCACTACCTCCTCAAGGGCTACCTCGTGCGCGGCTACGCCGTGGCGCTCACCGACTACCAGGGCCTCGGCACCCCGGGCACGCACACCTACGTCAACCGGGTCGCGCAGGCCCGCGCCGTCCTCGACATCGCGCGGGCGGCCCTGCGCCGCAGCGGGACCTCGCTCACGGCGTCGACGCCGGTCGGGCTCTACGGCTACTCGCAGGGCGGCGGTGCGACCGCCGCGGCCGCCGAGCTCGCGCCGGCCTATGCGCCCGAGCTCCGCGTCAAGGGAGCGCTGGCCGGCGCCCCACCTGCGGACCTCACCAGGGTCGCGGCCAACCTCGACGGCAGCCTCTATGCCGAGTTCCTCAACTTCGCCCTCCTCGGTCTCTCGGCGGGCTACGGCGTCGACATCGACGACTACCTCAACGACAGGGGCCGGGCCGTCGCAGCGGCGACCGAGAACCACTGCGTCTTCGACCTCGCCACGGCCGCCTTCCAGAAGTCGAGCACCCTCACCCGTGACGGCCGCCCGCTCACGGCCTACCTCGCCGAGGAACCCTTCGCGTCGATCGTCGCCGACAGCCGGATCGGCCGGATCAAGCCGGCCGTGCCCGTGCTCGTCTCGCACTCGGGGCTGGACGACGTCATCCCCTACGCCGTGGGCCGCCAGCTCGCCAAGGACTGGTGTGAGAAGGGTGCCAACGTCCGGCTCTCCACCAATGTCGTCCCGCTCCACGTCGGCGGCGTCGCCCCGTCGTCGGCCGAGAGCTACGCGTTCTTCGAGGCCCGCTTCGCCGGGCTCCCACAGGTCAACGGCTGCTGGGCGATCTGGTGAGCATGCCTCGCCCGCAACGCGTCTGACAGACAGAGGTATGCCGTCCGCCCGAGTGGGCGGACGGCATACCTGCGTCGTATCGGTTGTCCCGAGCGTCAGGCGCGCATGGCCTCGACGAGGACGTCGAGCCCGACCGAGCCGACGTCGAGCGCCCGGCGGTGGAACGCCTTGGGGTCGAAGGCGTCGCCCTGCGCGGCTGCGGTCTCGTCGCGCAGCTGCATCCAGATGCGCTCGCCGATCTTGTAGCTCGGGGCCTGACCGGGCCAGCCGAGGTAGCGGTCGAGCTCGAAGCGCAGGGAGGCCTCGTCGTTGCCGGCGTGCGCCGAGAGGAACTCCCACGCCTTGTCGTAGGTCCAGTCGCCGCCGCCGACCTCCGCGGGCGCCTCGAAGCCGCAGTGGATGCCGATGTCGAGGACGACGCGGGCGGCGCGCAGCGACTGCGCGTCGAGGAAGCCGAGGTAGTTGCCCGGGTCGTCCATGAAGCCGAGCTCCACCATGAGGCGCTCGGCATAGAGCGCCCAGCCCTCGCCGTGACCGCTCACCCAGCAGAGCATCCGGCGCCAGCGGTTGAGCAGCTCCGCGCGGTAGGTCGTCTGCGCGACCTGGAGGTGATGGCCGGGGACACCCTCGTGGTAGACGGTGCTCAGCTCGGCCCACGTGCCGAAGGTCTCGACGCCCTTGGGCACCGACCACCACATGCGGCCCGGGCGGGTGAAGTCCTCGCTGGGGCCGGTGTAGTAGATGCCGCCGGTCTGGGTCGGCGCGATCCGGCACTCGATGGTGCGGACCGGCCCGGGGATGTCGAAGTGGGTGCCGTCCAGCAGGTCCATGACCTCGTCGGCCTTGGTCTGCATCCAGGCCTGGAGGGCGTCCGTGCCGTGGAGGCGGTAGGCCGGGTCCTCGTGGAGGTGGGCCATGGCCTCCTTGACGGTCGACCTGGGGAGGATGCGCTCGGCGGTGCGCTGCATCTCCGCGGCGATGCGCGCGGTCTCCTCCTGGCCCCAGGCGTAGGTCTCCTCGAGGTCGACCGTGGCGCCGAGGAAGTGCCGGCTGGCGAGCTCGTAGTGCTCGCGCCCCACGGCGTCCTCCACGCGGGCGCGGGGGAGGATCTGGTCGCCGAGGAAGGTCTTGAGCTCGGCGTAGGCGTCGGCCGCGCGGCGCCCGGCGGCGGCGAGATCGGCGGCCAGTGCTTCGGGCAGGTGCTCGCCGTCCTGCGTCCGCGCCCGGGCGGTGAAGGTCGCGAAGAAGCCCTTGTCGCCGACGAGGTCGTCGCACTGGAGCATGCACGACTCGACCTGGCGGCGCGCCGAGATCCGGGCCGGGTCGGCGTCGACCGAGGCGAGGAGCGAGCCCTGCCACTGCTCGAGCGCCTGCGGGATCGCGCCGAGGCGGCGGGTGATCGTCGCCCACTGCTCCTGCGTGTCGGTCGGCATGAGGTCGAGGACGTCGCGCACCGACTGCATCGGCGAGGCGATGACGTTGAGGTCGCACTGGTCGAGCCCCGCCTCGTGGAGGTCGACGTCGAGCCTGAGGCGCTCACGCATCGCGGCGACGGTCACGCGGTCGATGTCGTCGGCGGGCTCGACCGTCTCGAGCCGGGCGAGCGTCGCGCGGGCGAGGTCGGCCCGGGCGCGGTAGCCCTCGGGCGAGAAGTCGTCGAGCTCGTCCTGGCGCACGTCGACACCGAGGTAGGTCGCCTCGATCGGGCTGTTCTCCATGACGGCGTCGAAGTGCGCCTCGGCGACGGCGTCGACGGCGGTGGGCGTGCGCGTCGGGGCGGGCGTCCCGGGCTGGACGGTGGTGGGGGAGTCGGTCACCCGACGGACGTTACCCCGGCCCTCTCGCGCCCAACTCACCAATTCCTCCCGTTCGGTACACCACCAGCCGGTATGCCGTCCGCCCCGACCCGTGCGCAACTCACCAATTCCTCCCGTTCGGTACACCACGAGCCGGTATGCCGTCTGACCCCTCCCGTGCGCAACTCACCAATTCCTCCCGTTCGGTACACCACGAGCCGGTATGCCGTCTGACCCCTCCCGTGCGCAACTCACCAATTCCTCCCGTTCGGTACACCACGAGCCGGTATGCCGTCTGACCCCTCCCGTGCGCAACTCACTAATTCCTCCCGTTCGGCACGGCGTCAGGCCACCCGGCCACGCGGCTGGAACCAACGCCGGTAGCGCCGGTTCGGCCGCACGTCCCAGCCGCGGCCGCGGAGCGCGGCGGTGACCTCGTCCACCACCGAGTCGGGCGCGTCGTACAGGTCCTGGGCCCTGATGACGATGATGATCCAGCCGTCCGCGCGCATCTCCGCCCGCCGACGCTCGTCCTTCTCGCGCTGCTCCGGATCCTCGTGCCACCGCCCGTCATACTCGAGGGCCACCTTGACCCCCACCCAGGCAAGGTCGAGTCGGAAGCGCTCCACGCCGTCGACGAGGAAGGGGTGGTTGCAGACGGGCTCGGGCAGCCCGGCCAACACCATGAGCAGCCGCGACTGCGTCTCGGGCACCGACTCCGATCGCTCCCGGACCAGTCCCGCAGCGGTGATCGCAGCGCGGCGCCCATGCCCCTGCCATGCCTCCGCGGCGGCGACGAGGTCGACGGTGGAGATCGCCTCACGTGCCACCAGCCGGTCACCGAAGGACACCAGCTCGATGAGATCCAGCCGCACGGCGAGGTGGATGAACGTCATCGCGGGCCCCGTGGTCGGCATCCCGTGCCTGTGCCACCGCTCCATGGGATAGCGGAAGCGATGGGTGCGGATGCCGTCCCCGATCGTCTTGACGCTGCGACTGAAGGCCAGATGAACGTCGCTCGAGCTCGGCCACGACGGCACCCACAGCTGAGCCGCGGTGTCGTGACTCAGCAGCGCGTGCTCGGGAGCGCGAAGGAGCGCGGCACGGGCACGCACGACCAGGGTGTCGGGGACCGAGGCATCGATGTGGATGCCCCGGAAGAGCTGCCGGTATGCCGGCCCCGCCAGCTCACGTCGTGTCACCCCAGCCGTCAGGGCCCAGTCCGTACGGAACGGACGCCGCGGGTCGAAGTCGGACATGGGCCGACTGTGCCGAACGAGCGCCACATCGAGGCGGAGTTATCCACAGCGTGCCTAGGATGCGGGGCATGTCAGCGCATGTGCTCTCGGTCAACGTCGGACAGCCGAGGGACGGAATCATCAAGCGGCCCACGGGCATCGACAAGCGCCCCGCCGACGAGATCCACGTCGCCGATCCGGGCCCGAAGGGCCGCGGCGGCAGCGGTGTCGAGGGCGACGCGGTGATGAACCGCAGGCACCACGGCGGCAGCGACCAGGCCGTGTACGCGTTCGCGCGTGAGGAGCTCGACTGGTGGGGGCTGGACCTCGGCCGGGACCTCGGATCGGGGATGTTCGGCGAGAACCTCACGACAGCCGGCTTTGATGTCGACGCCGCGGTCATCGGCGAGCAGTGGCGGGTGGGGCGCTCGGTGGTGCTCACCGTGACGGCGCCGCGCGTTCCCTGCGCGACCTTCTCGGCGCACATGGGTGAGCGCGGGTGGGTCAAGGCGTTCACGGCCCGGGGGCGGACGGGCGCCTACCTGTCCGTGACCCAACCCGGCACGATCCGTCCCGGCGACGAGATCCAGGTGCTCTGGCGTCCGGGGCACGGCTTCACGGTGCCCATGGCCTTCCGGGCCTGGATGGGTGACCGCGAGCTGGCGCAGGCCATGCTCGACGGAGCGGTGTTGCCGCCGGCCGGGCACGCCGAACTCGCCCGGAAGCACGCCCGCCGGACGGCGTAGGGGAGCGCCCGGCATACGGGTTGTGTGTGCGGAACGGGAGGAATTGGCGAGTTGTGCACGGCAGGATGGGGGCACCTCCGGGCGTGCCGGACCCGAGGAATTGGCGAGTTGTGCACGGCAGGGTGGGCGCGCTCCCGGGCGTGCCGAACCCGAGGAATTGGCGAGTTATGCGCGGAGCGAGCGCGACCAGGCGCCGGGGCCGGGAGCCACGGGGCGGCGCACGAGACCGGCCGGTGACGACCACGCGGACGTATGCCGTGCCGGCGCCTCCGTGACCGCGGCGCCCGCCGCTGCCGAGAGGACCGCGACGAGCGCGGCGACCTGCTCCGGCGTCGCGTCACCGACGACCTCGATGACGGGCGCGCCGGTCGTGACGGCCTCGACAGGCTGCTCCTGCTCGGACTGCGACATCATCAGAGCGCCGGGTCCCCCTGAGCTCTGAGCCTGCGAAGAGGTCATAGGGGAATGTTTCCGTGCTTCTTCGGCGGCAGGGTCTCGCGCTTGGTGCGCAGCGCCCGCAGCGCCTTGGTGACGTTCATCCGGGTGTTCGACGGCGTGATGACGGTGTCGATGTAGCCGCGCTCGGCCGCGACGTAGGGGTTGGCGAGCGTGTCCTCGTACTCGGTGATGAACTTCTGGCGGGCCGCGTCGACGTCGTCACCGCGCTCGGCGGCGGCTGCGAGCTGCTTGCGGTAGAGGATGTTGACCGCGCCCTGCGCGCCCATGACGGCGATCTGCGCGGTCGGCCACGCGAGGTTGATGTCGGCACCGAGGTGCTTGGAGCCCATGACGTCGTAGGCACCGCCGTAGGCCTTGCGGGTGATGACGGTGACGAGCGGGACGGTGGCCTCGGCGTAGGCGTAGATGAGCTTGGCGCCGCGGCGGATGATGCCGTCCCACTCCTGGTCGGTGCCCGGCAGGAAGCCCGGCACGTCGACGAAGGTCAGCACCGGCACGTTGAACGCGTCGCAGGTGCGCACGAAGCGCGCGGCCTTCTCGGAGGCGTCGATGTCGAGCGTGCCGGCGAACTGCATCGGCTGGTTGGCGACGACGCCGACGGAGCGGCCCTCGACCCGGCCGAACCCGCAGATGATGTTGGGCGCGAAGAGCGGCGCCACCTCGAGGAACTCGCCCTCGTCGAGCACGGTCTCGATGACCTGGTGCATGTCGTAGGGCTGGTTGGGGCTGTCCGGGATGATGTGGTCGAGCGCGCGATCGGTGTCGTTGACCTCGAGCGACAGCTCCTCGTCGCCGAAGGTCGGGGGCTCCTCCATGTTGTTGGAGGGCAGGTAGGACAGCAGCGCCTTGACGTACTCGACGGCGTCCTCCTCGTCGGTCCCCATGTAGTGCGCGACACCGGACTTCGAGTTGTGCGTGCGCGCGCCGCCGAGCTCCTCGAAGCCCACGTCCTCGCCGGTGACGGTCTTGATGACGTCGGGCCCGGTGATGAACATGTGTGAGGTCTGGTCGACCATGACCGTGAAGTCGGTGACGGCGGGGGAGTAGACCGCGCCGCCGGCGCACGGGCCCATGATGAGCGAGACCTGCGGGATGACACCCGACGCGTGGACGTTGCGCCGGAAGATCTCGCCGTAGAGGCCGAGCGAGACGACGCCCTCCTGGATGCGGGCTCCACCGGAGTCGTTGAGGCCGACCACGGGGCAGCCGACCTTCATCGCGAAGTCCATGACCTTGGTGATCTTCTCGCCGAAGACCTCGCCGAGCGAGCCGCCGAAGACGGTGAAGTCCTGCGCGAAGACCGCGACCGTGCGCCCGTCGACCGTGCCGTAGCCGGTGACGACGCCGTCGCCGTAGGGGCGGTTCGCGTCCTGGCCGAAGGCGACCGAGCGGTGCCGGGCGTACTTGTCCATCTCGACGAACGAGCCCTCGTCGAGCAGCATCTCGAGGCGCTCGCGGGCGGTCTTCTTGCCACGCGCGTGCTGCTTCTCGACCGCACGCTCGGATCCGGCGTGGGCGACCTCACCGACGCGCCGCTTGAGGTCGGCGAGCTTGCCGGCCGTGGTGTGGATGTCGATGCCCGTGTCGGCGTCCGGGAGGTCGGTTCCGCCCATGGGCTGGGTGTCGGTCTGCGCCATGCAGGCGACTCTAGCCTTGACCCCGTGACCCTTCCTGCTGCCTCCCGTCCGATGGATGCGTCCCTCATCACACCGGGCCCGCCGTGGCTGCCGGCCGACGTCCGCGACAGCGTGGGGTCGACGAACGCCGTGCTCGCGGCCGACCCGCGACCGTGGCGCGTCGTCACCGCGGAGGAGCAGACCGAGGGGCGTGGCCGCCTCGACCGGGCGTGGACGACGACGCCCGGCACGAGCATCGCGGCGAGCGTCCTCGTGCCGCGTCCCTCGCGCGCGCCGCTCGGCTGGGTGCCGCTCGTCGTCGGCCTCGCCCTGCGCGACGCCCTCACGTCCGTGGCGGGGGTCGAGGTCGCCCTCAAGTGGCCCAACGACCTCCTCCTCCCGGCGGACGGCTCGCGCAAGGTCGCGGGCATCCTCGCCGAGCTCACACCGCACGGCGTCGTCGTCGGCACCGGCGTCAACATCGACCAGGAGCGATCCGACCTGCCGGTGGAGACCGCCACCTCCCTCCGTCTCGCCGGCGCGCCGGGAGTCAGCCGAGAAGCCGTGCTCACGGCATACCTTCGTTCTCTCGCAAGGCTTCTGGGCAACCTCGAAGCCGACCCGTATGCCGTCCGTTCGGCCTACGTCGCCGCGTGCGACACCGTGGGCCGGCAGGTGCGGGTGCTGCTGCCGGGGTCGGAGATCGCGGGTGTCGCCACCGACGTCGACCCAGACGGCAGACTGTCCCTGACGACGGGGTCCGGCACGCGTGCCGTGGCTGCCGGTGACGTCGTCCACGTCCGGTAGTCCCGCGAGCCCCGAGGAGGGTCCACGTGCCCGAGCAGCCCCGCGACCTCGAGGCCGAGATCGAGGAGCGCCTTCTCGGCCGTCGCGCGACGATGGGCCGACGCGAGATCAGCCGTGAGGCGTCGGTGTCGGTGCAGTCGGCCCGCAAGCTCTGGCACGCCCTGGGGTTCCAGATCGTCGACGACGAGGAGGTGATGTTCACCGAGGCCGACCTCGGGGCGCTCATCCGGGTCTCCGACCTCGTGCGCGACAACGACCTCGACGAGGACCTCGCGCTCTCGATGGCCCGGGCCTTCGCCCGCACCTCCGACCGCCTCGCCGTGTGGCAGACCCAGCTCGTCGCGGAGTACCTCACCCCGGCCGACCAGGAGGCCGAGATCGGGGAGAAGGACGCCCGCGCCGTCCCCGAGCGCGGTGTCGCCGAGGCCGCGGCCACCCAGCTCGCCGACCTCGTCGACCAGCTCGAGCCGCTCATGGTCTATGTCTGGCGGCGCCACCTCACCTCCGCGATCACCCGCATGCTCGAGGACGCACGCGACACCGACCACGACCCGAGCGCGCCGCTGCGCGTCGTCGGGTTCGCCGACCTCGTCTCCTTCACGACGCTCGTGCGACGGATGACCGAGCGCCAGCTGGGCACGCTCGTGCAGCGCTTCGAGGAGCTCGCCAGCGACGTCGTGACCACGCACGGCGGGCGGATCATCAAGACCGTGGGCGACGAGGTCCTCTTCGTCCACGCCGAGGCCGACGCCGCCGCCGCGATCGGCCTCGACCTCGTCGACTCGATGGCCGAGGATCCCCTGCTGCCCGACGTGCGGGTCGGCATGGCCTCGGGCAAGGTCATCAGCCGGCTGGGCGACGTCTTCGGCACGACGGTCAACCGCGCGAGCCGCCTCACCGCGGTGACGCCACCCGGCCGGGTCTTCGTCGACGACGAGGTGGCGCGCCGCCTCGCCGCCCTCTCGGGCTTCTCGATGGTCGAGCAGCGCCCGCGCCACCTGCGCGGGATCGGAGAGGTCCGGCCCTTCGAGCTGGCCCGCTCCACGGGGGCGCGGCGCGCGCGCCCCTGGGACCACCACGCGTGAACCGCGTCCCACCACTAGCATCGCCGCATGACCCGTGTGCTGCTCGCCGAGGACGACCCGGCGATCTCCGAACCCCTCGCCCGGGCCCTGCGCCGTGAGGGCTACGAGGTCGAGGTCCGCAACGACGGGCGAGAGGCCCTCGAAGCCGCTCGTGACAACCCCGACCTCGTCGTCCTCGACCTCGGCCTGCCGACGATGGACGGCCTCGAGGTGTGCCGCCGGCTCCGTGGTGAGGGCTACACCGTGCCGGTTCTCGTCCTCACCGCCCGCGCCGACGAGGTCGACACGGTCGTCGGCCTCGACGCCGGCGCCGACGACTACGTCACCAAGCCCTTCCGCCTCGCCGAGCTGCTCGCGCGCTCCCGCGCCCTCCTGCGGCGGGGCATCCCCGAGGCGCCGGTTCCCGGTGACGTCGACGTGCGGGTCGACACCGAGTCCCGCAGGGTCTTCCTCCACGGCGAGGAGATCCAGCTCACCGCCAAGGAGTACGAGCTGCTGCGCGTCCTCGCCCGCAACCAGGGCAAGGTCATCTCGCGCGAGCAGCTCATGCGCGAGGTGTGGGAGACCGCCTGGTACGGCTCGACCAAGACCCTCGACATGCACATCTCGGTGCTGCGCAAGAAGCTCGGCGACGACGCGATGCAGCCGCGCTACATCACCACCATCCGGGGTGTCGGCTTCCGGTTCGACCCCGCGGGGGAATGACGCTCGATGCGTCGACTCCTCCTGAGGTCCACGCTCGCCGCCGTCGGCGCTGCCCTGGCGATCTTCGGCATCCCGATCCTCGTCGTCGGCATCCTCGTGACGCTCGCGCCCGCAGAGAGTCGCTCCGAGGTCGTCTCGCGCACGACCGGCGCCCCCGGGGTGCTCATCGTCACCGGCTTCGTCCTCGTGCTCGTCCTCTTCGGGCTGGCCGCGGGCTGGTTCGTGGCGCAGCGACGAGCCCGGCTCCTCGGTGACCCGCTCACCGAGCTCGCCGCTCGGGCCGAGCGCCTCGGCGCGGGTGAGTCCCGGTTCATGCCGCTCGACTCGGGCATCGGCGAGCTCGACCGGATCAGCGACGTCCTCTCACGCAGCGCGCACCAGGTGACCCGCAACCTCGCCGCCGAGCGTGACTTCGCCGCCGACGCCTCGCACCAGCTGCGCACCCCGCTCACCGCCCTGCTCATGCGGCTCGACGAGATCGCCTCGACCGACGACCTCGGCGTCGTCCAGGAGGAGGCCCAGGTCGCGATCGAGCAGGTCGAGCGGCTGAGCAAGGTCGTCGACGACCTCATGGGCCGCACCCGGGTGAGCGACCCGACCCGCCCCAGCGTCTCGCTCGACGCCGTCCTCGCCTCGCTCCAGCGCGAGTGGCAGCCGGCCTTCGCCTCCTCGAAGCGGAGCATGCGCATCCACGGCGAGCGCGGGCTGCGGGTGCGTGCGACGCCGGTGGCGCTCTCCCAGATCCTCTCGACCCTCGTCGAGAACGCGCTCGCCCACGGTCGCGGCACCGTCGACATCGCGGCGCGCCGCACGGGACCCTCGGTCGTCATCGAGCTAGGCGACGAGGGCGAGGGCGTCGCGCCCGGACTCGCTCCGCACATCTTCGAGCGTTCCGTGTCGTCGACCGGCTCGGGCCTCGGCCTCACCCTCGCGCGCGACCTCGCCGAGGACAACGGCGGCCGGCTCGAGCTCGTGAGCACCCAGCCGGCCGTCTTCGCCGTGTTCCTCTCCGAGGCCGACTGACCTCAGCCGCGTCAGCGGTCGTGGTGGCGCAGCTCGGCGAGCGGCGACGTGTCCTCGTCGATCGGCTCACCGGAGAAGACGAACTTGCGGTAGGCCCAGAATCGGAAGAGCGTCCCCAGCCCGATGGCGACGACCTTGGTGATGTTGTCGGCCGTGAGCGAGTCGAGCTCGAGGACGTAGTGGACGAACGCGATCGCCGCCGCCTGGATGACGAGCGCGACGCCGTTGGTGCCGGCGAAGAGTGCGGCCTCGTGGTGCGCGGGCCGGTTGCGCCGGTGCCGGAAGGTCCACGTGCGGTTGCCGACCCACGCGAACGCCGTCGCGACCGACGCCGAGACGATGACCGCCGCCGTCGGCTTCTCCTCGAGGAGGGTGCGGCGCAGGACGTTGAAGGTGCCCATGTCGATGACGAACGCGAGCAGGCCGATGACGCCGAACTTGATCGCCTCTCGGTAGAGGACGTCGATGGCTCCGCGGAGCCGGTCGAGGAGCCCCCCACCGGGGGTCGTGGACGTCACCGGCCGAGCGTAGCCGCCGAACCCGGTCCCGTATGCCGTCCGCCCACCACGCGCCGATATCCTCCCGGGGTGACTGCCCCGCTGCGCGCCCCCGGAGGATTCCCCGTCGTCGGCATCATCGGCGGTGGGCAGCTCGCGCGGATGTGCGCGGCGCCCGCGGCCGAGCTCGGCATCACCCTCAGCGTGCTCGCCGAGGCACCCGACGCCAGCGCGGCGCTCGTCATCCCCTCGGCCCCGGTCGGCGCGCACGACGACGCCGAGGCCGTGCTCGCCTTCGCCGCTGAGTGCGACGTCGTCACCTTCGACCACGAGCACGTCCCCGCCGACGTGCTGTCGGCACTCGCCGACGCCGGCACGGTGATGCACCCGAGCCCCGAGGCGCTCGTCTTCGCGCAGGACAAGCTCGAGATGCGCGCCCGCCTCACCGAGCTGGGCGTGCCGTGCCCGCGCTGGGCCGCGGCGACCACCGTCGAGGAGGTGGCCGCGTTCGGCGACGAGGTCGGCTGGCCCGTCGTCGCCAAGACCCCACGCGGTGGCTACGACGGCAAGGGCGTGCGCGTCGTCGGGTCCGCCGACGAGCTCACCGACTGGCTGGAGCGTGCCGCCGGCGAGGACTCGCCGCTGCTCCTCGAGGAGAAGGTCCCCTTCACCCGCGAGATCGCCGTCCTCCTCGCCCGCAGCCCCTCAGGCCAGGCCGCGGCGTGGCCGGTCGTCGAAACCGTGCAGACAGACGGCATCTGCACAGAGGTCATCGCCCCGGCCCCCCACCTCGACGACGACCTGGCGGCGCGGGCCACGGAGGCTGGCCTGCGCGTGGCCGGCGAGCTCGGCGTCACCGGCGTCCTCGCCGTCGAGATGTTCGAGCTGCCGGGCGGCGAGTTCGTCGTCAACGAGCTCGCGATGCGCCCGCACAACAGCGGCCACTGGTCGATGGACGGCGCGGTCACCGGCCAGTTCGAGCAGCACCTGCGCGCCGTCCTCGACCTGCCGCTGGGCTCGCCGCGCCCGCGGCACCGCTGGACCGTCATGGGCAACGTCCTCGGCGGGCACCACACCGAGCTCTACCCGGCATACCGTCATGTCATGGCACGCGACCCCGAGGTCAAGGCGCACCTCTACGGCAAGGGGGTCCGGCCGGGTCGCAAGATCGGGCACGTCAACGTCAGCGGCGACGACCTCGCCGACCTGCGCGAGCGGGCGCGGCACGCGGCCGACTACATCGAGGGAGCGATCACAGAATGACGAGCATGAGCAGCAGCGCCGCAGGGCCGCCGGTCGTCGGCGTCGTCATGGGCAGCGACAGCGACTGGCCCGTGATGGAGGCCGCGTCCACGGCCCTCGACGACTTCGGCATCGCCCACGAGGTCGACGTCGTCTCGGCCCACCGCATGCCCGACGAGATGGTCGCCTACGGCCAGCAGGCGGAGGAGCGCGGGCTGCGCGTCATCATCGCCGGCGCCGGGGGAGCGGCCCACCTGCCCGGCATGCTCGCCTCGGTCACGTCGCTGCCGGTCATCGGCGTGCCGGTGCCGCTGAAGTACCTCGACGGCATGGACTCGCTGCTCTCGATCGTCCAGATGCCCGGCGGCGTGCCGGTCGCCACTGTCTCGGTGGGCGGGGCCCGCAACGCCGGGCTGCTCGCGGCGCGCATCCTCGGCGCCGGCCAGGGCGAGGAGGCAGCCCGGATCCGTGCCGCGATGGGCGAGTTCCGCACCACGCTGCGCGACGAGGCGCACGCCAAGGGCGCCGCCCTGCGCGAGCGCCGCCGCGCCTGACCCCGACCTGCTGCGACTTAGCGGGCGGAGCCCTCGCCCCTCACCCGCGGCCACTCGATGCGCGGGCACGTGTCCATGACGACCTCGAGTCCGGCCTTGCGGGCCCGCTCGGCGGCAGCGGTGTCGACGACGCCCTGCTGCATCCAGATCGCGTCGATCTGCAGCCGGTCCTTGTGCTCGATGGCCTGGTCGACGACCGCACCGACGTGGTCGGAGTTGACGAAGCAGTCGATGACCTTGACGTCCTGGTCCGGGATGTCGGCGAGGCTCGCGTAGCCCTGCTCGGCGTGCACGGTCTCGGCCTTGGGGTGGACCGGGATGATCCCCTTGTGCAGCTCGTGCTTGAGCCACTGGGCCACGCCGTATGCCGGCCGCTGCCGGTTGGTGCTCAGTCCCACGACCACCCAGGTGCCGGGGTCGTTGAGGAGCTCGCGGATCGTGTCGGGGTCGTTGCGGTGTCGAAGCGTCACCACTGCATCATGCCCCGCGGACGGGCTTGCGGAGGACGGGGTGTGCGGGTTGGGTGGGGGCATGAGATTCGGCATCTTCGTCCCGCAGGGCTGGCGTCACGACCTCGTCGGCATCGACCCCGACCAGCACTGGGGCGTCATGGCCGGTCTCGCCCGGCGGGCCGACGGCATCCGGGACTGGGAGTCGATCTGGGTCTTCGACCACTTCCACCCGGTGCCGCACCCGACGCAGGAGGCCGTGCACGAGGCGTGGTCGCTCATGGCCGCCTTCGCCGGCGTCACCGGACGCGTCCGGATCGGGCAGATGTGCACGTGCATGAGCTACCGCAACCCGGCCTACCTCGCCAAGGTCGCGGCGACCGTCGACGTCATCTCCGAGGGCCGGCTCGAGATGGGGATCGGCGCCGGGTGGTACGAGCACGAGTGGCGCGCCTACGGCTACGGCTTCCCGGGCGCCGGCGAGCGCCTTGCCCGGCTGCGCGAGGGCGTCGAGATCATGCAGCAGATGTGGACGACCGGCACGGCGACCCTCGCCGGCGAGCACTACCAGGTCGACGGGGCGATGTGCTTCCCGAGGCCGCTCCAGGGCACGGCGTTCGAGGGCTCGGAGCGCAACGGCATCCCGATGTGGGTGGCCGGCGGCGGCGAGCGCAAGACGCTGCGGATCGCGGCGGAGTACGCCGACTACACGAACTTCCTCGGGCAGCCCGACGTCTTCGCGCACAAGAGCGAGATCCTGAGGGGCCACTGCGCCGACGTCGGCCGCGACTTCGACTCGATCGTGCGGTCGTCGAACTTCAACGTCGTCATCGGGCGTAACGAGCGCGAGGTCGAGGAGCGGTTCCGGTGGATCGAGTCGCACCTGCGCGGCGCCGGCGTCCCCGACGAGGCGGTGGCGCGTTCGATGAACGACTACCGCAAGGGCACAGCGGTGGGCACCCCGGACCAGGTCGCGAGCGCGCTCGCCGACATGCAGGACCTCGGGATGACCTACGCCATCACGAACTTCGTCGAGTCGGCCTACGACCTCTCCGGCGTCGAGCTCTTCGAGCGCGAGGTCATCCCGGCCCTGCGGGACCACCGCTGAGCCCACAACGGCCCGCGTCGGGCCCGGGGACGCCGGGCCGAGGTCCAGTGGCGAGTGGCGGGACCCACACCGGAGGCGGCGGGGACACGGCATACGCGTCGGTAGGATTCGCGGCGTGAGTGCGAACCCCGACTTCCCCCTGTTCCAGGTCAACGAGGACCACGAGGCGATCCGGGAGGCGGTCCGCGAGATCGCCGAGGCCCGGATCGCGCCGTTCGCGGCCGCGGTCGACGAGGAGTCGCGCTACCCGCAGGAGGCGCACGACGCACTCGTCGCCTCCGACTTCTTCGCGCCCCACGTGCCGGAGGAGTACGACGGCGTCGGCGCCGACGCGCTCGCGACGTGCATCGTCATCGAGGAGGTGGCCCGCGTCTGCGCGAGCTCCTCGCTCATCCCCGCGGTCAACAAGCTCGGCTCGATGCCCGTCATCCTCGGCGGCTCCGAGGAGGTCAAGGCGAAGTACCTCCCGCCGCTCGCCCGCGGCGAGGCCGGCTTCTCCTACGGCCTGTCCGAGCGCGAGGCCGGCTCCGACACCGCCGCGATGAAGTGCCGCGCGAAGGCCGACGGTGACGACTGGGTCCTCACCGGGCAGAAGTCGTGGATCACCAACGCCGGTGTCTCGGAGTACTACACGGTCCTCGCCGTCACCGACCCCGACGGCGCCCGCGGCAACAACATCACCGCGTTCGTCGTCGAGAAGTCCGACGAGGGCTTCTCCTTCGGCGAGAAGGAGCGCAAGCTCGGCATCAAGGGCAGCCCCACCCGTGAGCTGATCTTCGACAACGTCCGCATCCCCGGCGACCGGATCGTCGGCGCGCCCGGCGAGGGCCTCAAGATCGCGCTGCGCACGCTCGACCACACCCGCGTCACCATCGGCGCCCAGGCGGTCGGCATCGCCCAGGGCGCCCTCGAGCAGGCCACGGCATACGTCAAGGAGCGCAAGCAGTTCGGCAAGCACATCGCCGACTTCCAGGGCATCCAGTTCATGCTCGCCGACATGGCGATGGAGCTCGAGGCCGCGCGGCAGATGGTCTACGTCGCCGCCGCGAAGTCCGAGCGCGGCGACGCCGACCTGCCCTTCTTCGGCGCGGCCGCGAAGTGCTACGCCTCCGACGTCGCGATGAAGGTGACGACCGACGCCGTCCAGCTCCTCGGCGGCGCCGGCTACACCCGTGACTTCCCGCTCGAGCGGATGATGCGCGACGCCAAGATCACCCAGATCTACGAAGGCACCAACCAGGTGCAGCGCATCGTCATGGCCCGCCAGCTGCTCAAGGGCTGACCCGACCACAGAGGCAGGTATGCCGTCCGCCCACGTGGGCGGACGGCATACCTTGTGCTTTGTGGCTGGGGCCCTTGGAGGCGCCGGTCAGCCCTCGCTGGGCTTGCCGTCGGTGCCGGCCGGGGGCGCCTCGAGCGGCTGGTCCTCGCGGAGCATCGTGAAGAGCGCCTTGGCGCGCTCGGTGTCCCACTTGACCGAGGAGCCGGCGGCGGTCTGGAAGTTCGCGCTCTGGATCGGCACGGTGAGGCTGAGCGTGGAGCCGTTGCCGGCACCACGCATCGCGAGCAGGATGTTGGCCGCGTCGCGGATCCCCGTCTCCTGGCCGACGCCGACGGCGCCGGCGGCCGTGTGCGTGAACGCCCAGTAGCGGAACGGGTTGAGGACGGTCGACGGCGTGGCCGCGCCCTTCATGATCGCGCCGAGGAACTGGCGCTGGCGGTCGGCGCGGCCGATGTCGCCGCGCGGGTCCGAGTAGCGGGCGCGCACGAAGCCGAGGGCGTTCTTGCCGTCGAGGACCTGGCAACCCTTCTTGAGGTCGATGTGCGCCTTGGGGTCGTCCATGTCGAACGGCACGCAGATGTCGACGCCGCCGAGGCTGTTGACGACGTCGGCGAAGCCGCCGAAGCCGATCTCGAGGTAGCCGTCGATGCGCAGCCCGGTGACCTGCTCGAGCGTCTGGACGAGGAGCTGCGGACCGCCGATCGAGAACGCCGCGTTGACCTTGTTGCGGTTGTGGCCCGGGATCGGCATGTAGCTGTCGCGCGGTATCGAGATGATGACCGACTTGCCGCCGCCCGCGGGGACGTGGACGAGCATGATCGAGTCGGTGCGCCGGCCCTCGGCGCTGCCCGTGCCGAGCTCCTTGCGTTGCTCGGCGGTGAGGTCGTCGCGCGAGTCCGACCCGACGAGCAGGTAGGTGTTGCCGGGCGTCTCTGCCGGGCGCTCGCCGGAAGGGATGTCGTCGACGCGCGAGACCGTCCCCCATGCGTGCAGCGGGCTGAAGACGAGGAAGGCCAGCCAGGCGAGCAGGACCACCGGGACGATTCGCCACCAGCGGCGGCGACGGCGGGGTGCGTCGTCGACGGGGCTGATCGGGCGCTCGACGCGCTCGACGCGCTCGACGCGCTCGACGCGCTCAGGGGGACGCTGGACGCGCTCGGGGCGCTGGGCGCGGCCATCGACGGTGCGGGCGGCGTCGCGCGGGTCGGGACGACGGGTCGGTCGTTCCTGTCGGCGCTCGCGAGGGGGTAGCGAGGAGCTCGTCCGGCGCCGTCCGCGGGTGTCGACGGTGTAGACGGCGTCGTCCTCGTGCCCCGGGCGCGACGCGTCGGGGCGTCCTCGCTGGGGGATCGGGCGGGCGTCGTCTCCGCGACTGGGGCGATCGGGCACGCCCCATAGTGAGCGCGGGGTGACCCGCGACGCAAAACGGCGCGCCGGACCCCACCCCTTCCCGGAGCCGTCCCCGCCTGAGGGATGATCGTCGCGATGAATGCGCCTTCCCCCACCGACGACGCAGCGACGGCGGCCCCTCCGGTCAGCGTGGTGATCCCGGTACTCAACGAGGAGCGGCACCTTCGCGACGCCGTGCGCCAGGTGCTCGGACAGGCGTATGCCGGTGACGTCGAGGTCGTCCTCGCCCTCGGGCCGTCGACGGACGCCACGGACGAGGTCGCGGCAGAGCTCGCCGCCGAGGACCCGCGTGTGCGCACGGTGGCCAACCCGACCGGCCGGACACCGGCCGGCCTCAACGCCGCCATCCGCACCGCCAGCCACGACATCGTCGTCCGGGTCGACGGCCACGCCGAGATCCCCGACGGCTACCTCGCGACCGCCGTCCGCACCCTCGCCGAGACCGGCGCAGACAACGTCGGCGGGATGATGAAGGCGGTCGGGCAGACGCCGTTCGAGCGCGCGGTCGCGCGGGCGATGCGCAGCCGGATCGGCGTCGGTGGCGGGTCCTTCCACGTCGGCGGGTCGGCCGGGCCGGTCGACACCGTCTACCTCGGTGCCTTCCGCCGCAGCGCGCTCGAGCGGGTCGGCGGCTACGACGAGCGCTACACCCGCACCCAGGACTGGCACCTCAACCTGCGCCTGCGACAGACGGGCGGGACGGTGTGGTTCACCCCCGACATGGCCGTCGTCTACCGCCCGCGTTCCACCGTGGGGTCGCTGGCCCGGCAGTACTTCGAGTACGGCCGCTGGCGCCGCGTCGTCATCCGCGAGCACCCCGACACGGCGAGCGCCCGCTACCTCGCGCCGCCGGCAATGGTCGTCGGCACGACCGCCGCGACGCTCGCTGCTCTCGTCTGGCCCGTGACCCTCGCCGTCCCTGCCGCGTATGCCGTCGCCATCGGTGTCGGGGGCGTCGCCATCAGCCGCGGCGAGCGCGCTGCGGTCCGGCTGCGCACCCCGCTCGCGCTCGCGACGATGCACTGGTCGTGGGGTGTGGGGTTCCTCACCAGCCGTCGGCTACCGACCGGCGACTCGTCGGCGGAGCCGCCGCCCCCCGTGTGACAGACTGAGCGGCCGTGTGACGTCGGGAACGAGGAGAGTGCAGTCGGTGGACATCAGCCACCTCAAGGCCCTGTGGGCCCGTCGGGAGATCCTCGGCACCCTCGTGCGTCGCGACCTGAGGGTCCGCTACGCCCGAAGCGTCCTGGGCTACCTGTGGACGATCCTCGACCCACTGGCGATGGCACTGATCTACTTCATGATCTTCGCGGTCATCTTCAAGCGCCCCGACGCCGGCTACCACCCGTACTTCCTCTACCTGCTCGTCGGCCTGCTCGCCTGGCAGTGGTTCAGCTCCTCGGTCACCGAGACCTCGCGGGCCCTGCTCGCCGAGGCCAAGCTCGTCCGCTCGACGAGCCTCCCGCGTGAGCTCTGGGTCATCCGGGTCGTCATCGCCAAGGGCGTCGAGTACCTCCTGTCGCTGCCGATCCTCGTGGCCTTCGTCATCGTCTACATGATCACCGGGGACACGACGCCCAACTGGCGGCTCGTCCTCATCCCCGTCGGGTTCGCGCTGCAGTTCCTCGTCCAGATCGGCATCGGCCTGCTCCTCGCCCCGCTCACGGTGCTCGTCGACGACACGCAGCGTGTCGTCCGGATCGTCATGCGGATGGCGTTCTACTGCACGCCGATCATCTACAGCCTCGACACCGTGCCCGACAGCCTGCGCACCCTGCTCTACCTCAACCCGCTCAGCGGTGTCCTCGAGTTCTACCGAGCCGGTCTCTTCGACGAGCCCATGCAGGCCGAGCCCATCCTCGCCTGCCTCGCCGTCACCGTGCTGTTCCTCTTCTTCGGGACGTGGATGTTCAACCGTCTCGAGCGCTCGGTCCTCAAGGAGATCTGATGCCCGACGTCATGATCGAGGTCGCGGACCTCGGTATCGAGTTCTACCGGTCGCGTCGCCGCAACCTCTCGCTTCGCGAGATGGTCCTCATGGGCCGCAACACCGCCCCGAAGGAGACCTTCTGGGCCCTGCGCCACGTGAACTTCACCGTCGGGCACGGTGAGGCCGTCGGCCTCGTCGGCTCCAACGGCACCGGCAAGAGCACGCTGCTCAAGACGATCGCCGGCGTCCTCATCCCCGACGAGGGGCACGCCCGCGTCAACGAGGGCGTCGCGCCGCTCATCGAGCTCACCGGCGGGTTCCTCGGCGAGCTCTCGGCCCGCGAGAACATCTACCTCACCGCCGGCCTCCACGGGCTGAGCCGCGAGCAGGTCGACGAGCGCTTCGACGACATCGTCGACTTCGCCGGGCCCCAGGTGCGCGAGGGGCTCGAGATGCCCTTCCGCCACTTCTCGTCGGGCATGCAGGTCCGCCTCGGCTTCGCGGTCATCACGACCCTCGACGAGCCGATCATCCTCGTCGACGAGGTCCTCGCGGTCGGCGACGTCGCCTTCAAGGAGAAGTGCTACAAGCGGATGGAGGAGCTGCTCTCGCAGAACAAGACGCTCTTCCTCGTCTCGCACTCGGAGAACGACCTGCGTCGCTTCTGCACCCGCGGCATCTACCTGCGCCGCGGCGAGCTCGTCGCCGACGGGCCGATGGACGCGGTGCTCGGTCAGTACCGCCGGGAGTCCGCGGGCAGCTGACGCCCCCCGCGGTCCGGCCCTCGCGGGCCGAGTCAGGCGCTGGGCCGCGTGCTTGTCCCCGTACCGTGGGCACCTTCCGCCGCGCGCTCGACGGCTGCCAGGACGTCGGCCGGCGTGCCGGCGGGCACGACACCCACGACCCCGGCGGGCGCCGGGGTGTCGGCGGCGTCGAGGTCGCACGACACGACCGCACCACTGCCGACCCGCTCGGCGAGGCGTGCGGCCTTGTCGGCATCCTTGACGTGCAGCCACCCGACTCGCGCAAGGAGCTCGGCGGTGACGTGGGCGCCCACGGGGAGGGCGAGGCCGAGCCGGACCGCCGCACCGGCCTCCACGTAAGAGGCGAGCCGGCCGAGGGCCGTGGCCGCCCGGTCGAGGTCGTCCCCGGCGTCGAGCAGCAGGGTGTCGACGCGGCGCGCGAGGTCACCGAGGATGCGCTCGACCTCGACGTCGAGTGCAGCCGGGGAGGCGTCCATCGGCAGGACGACCCGCGCGACGACCGACATCCGCTGCTTGAGGGCCGGGTCGCTGCCGGTGCGGAACCGTGCCCGGGCCGTGGCGTCGTCGAGCAGGGCGTGGCTCACCCCGTGCGTCACGGCCGTGGTGAGGAGCGAGCGCAGGGCGGCGCCGTCCTGCGGCAGGGCGGACGAGCCGAGCATGACTGGTGACACTCCAGCGACGCGCGGCAGCACCGGCCCTTCTGCCAGGACGCGCTCGCCGATGCGGGCCACGAGCTCGCGCCACGGCATACGAAGGGGGTCGGTGACGCCCGCGAAGGCGCCGCACACGCGGTCGTAGTCGTCGAGGCAGTCGACCGTGCAGCGGTAGGCGTGGAGGTCGGTGGGTGCGTCCTCGGGGACGAAGAGGTGCTCGCCGGTCCGGCGGATCCACGGCGTCACGTGCTCGCGGTCGTAGGGGGCGACGGCCTCGGCCGCCGCCGCGCGCAGGACGCGTGCCGAGAAGACCTCGGCGCCGAAGCCCTCGGGGACCCGGTCGATGTCGACGCGGCCGTAGTCGTGGGGGGAGGCGTCGACCGCGGCGAGGAGCTCGTCGATGAGCGAGCCGTCGGCGACGGGGTTGTCGCCGGTGAGCCGGACGACGCGGTCGGTCGGGTCGAGGCCCTCGGTGGCGGTGACGAAGCGGCCGAGAACGTCGTCGAGGGAGCCGCGAACGACGTCGATGCCGACGGACTCGAGGTGCTCGGCGATGCGCCGGTCGTACTGCTCGTCCGAGGTCGCGACGACGACCTCGTGCCCGGTGTTGGCGGCGCGGCGGGCCACGAGCTCGACCAGGGGCATGCCGGCGAGGCTGAGCAGCGCCTTGCCCGGGAGCCGGGAGGAGTTGAGCCGTGACTGGATGACGACTCGGGTCCGCATGGTTCCTCCGGTCGGGTGGCTGGATCGGCGCGCCAAGGCTACCCGCCGAGGCGTGGGCGGCCCCGGACTGTCGGCGGCGCGCTGCGCGACCTCCGTCAGCGGCGGCGGGCGACCGCGTCGAGCAGGGCGTCGGCCACTCGCTGCCTGCCCCGACCGTCGACGAGCCGGCGCGCCTCCGCGCTGAGCCGCTCGCGGTGGGCCGCGTCGGTGAGCAGCCGGGTCAGCTCGGCCGTCGCCGCCTGACGGGCGCGCGGGGAGGACACGAGGTCGTCGAGGGCGCCGACGGGCGCGACGACGCCGCGGCCGGAGATGTCGGCATAGCTCGCGAGCTGGTTGTCGGCGACGGCGACGACCCCGGTCGGGACCCCGAGGAGCAGGAGCTCCCAGACCGACGACCCGGCCGCGCTCACGGTGACCGTGCTCGCCGCTGCCAGCGCCATGACGTCGGGCGTGGGTGGGAGCACCCGCACCGACTGGCCCGGAGTGGTGGGCAACGCCGCGACGACCTCGCCGACCTCGGGCCGGGCGACGATGCAGGTGAGCTCGAGGTCGACGCCGGTCCCGAGGACGAGCGGGGCCACGATCTCGGCCGCGCCGCGGGGGTCGGTGCCCCCGAAGACGGCGAGCACCGTCGTCCCGCCGTCGTCGGGCCGGGGTGCGGACGCGAGGTCGAGCACCCCCCGACGGAAGAGGGCGTACTCCACCCCGGCGAGCGCGACGTGCCCCCTGCCGCCAGCGGGGTGGGGCGTGGAGCCGAGGTTCTGGTCGAGGTGGACGTCGGCCTCCTGGGCCGCGCCGAACTCGCCGTCGTGGAGCGCGAGCACGACGAGCCCGTCCCGGCGCGCGGTGGCACCGAGGTCGGGGTCGAGCTCGTAGCCGTCGACGACGAGCGCGTCGAGCCCGAGCTCGCGGCACAGCGCGACGACGTCGTCCGCGGACGTCGGGGCGGGGACGACGCGCAGTCCCATGAGGTCGACTGCTGCGCGCAGCCAGTCGACGGACACCTCGCCCAGGAGGATGACGGCGCAGCCCCGGTCGAGGAGCTCCTCGGCGAGGGCGAGGCACCGGACGGCGTGCCCGACCCCGATGGTGGGGGAGGCGTCCGCGCGGATACCGACGGTGGGCTGGTTCATGGCGCTCCTCGGGTCCGCCCGCGTCGTGGTCGAGCGGGCGTCGGGCATCTGAGATGCTAGCCTCGCGGCTGGCCTTCGTTCGGTCAGCCGGGTTTGCGACGCTCGTGCGAGCGACGTGCCGCCCCGCAGCCAGAACGTCTAGGAGTTAACGCGCGTGAGCATTCTCGAGGGTTCGTCGATTCTCGTCACCGGAGGCACCGGGTCCTTCGGCAAGGCCTTCATCCGCAAGGCCCTCGACGACCTCAACCCCAAGAGGATCGTCATCTTCTCGCGCGACGAGCTCAAGCAGTACGAGTGCCGCCAGCTCTTCGGCGACGACCCCCGTCTGCGCTGGTTCATCGGCGACATCCGCGACCGGCACCGCCTCAACCGTGCCATGCACGGCGTCGACTACGTCGTCCACGCCGCCGCCCTCAAGCAGGTCGACACGGCCGAGTACAACCCCTGGGAGTTCGTCCAGACCAACGTCGTCGGCTCGCAGAACGTCATCGAGGCCTCGATCGACGCCGGCGTCAAGAAGGTCGTCGCGCTCTCGACCGACAAGGCGTCCTCGCCGATCAACCTCTACGGCGCGACCAAGCTCACCGCCGACAAGCTCTTCATCACCGGCAACCACTACGCCGCCGCCTACCCGACCCGCTTCTGCGTGGTCCGCTACGGCAACGTCATGGGCAGCCGCGGCTCGGTCATCCCGTTCTTCCGCCGCCTCGCCGACGCGGGCGAGTCGCTGCCCATCACCGACCTGCGCATGACGCGCTTCTTCATCACCCTGCCCCAGGCGGTGAAGTTCGTCACCGACTCCTTCGAGATGATGCAGGGCGGCGAGCTCTACGTCCCGCGCATCCCGTCGATGAAGATCGTCGACCTCGCGCAGACCGTCGCCCCCGGTGCGGCCATGCACGAGATCGGCCTGCGCCCCGGCGAGAAGCTGCACGAGGAGATGATCTCCGCCGAGGAGGGTCGTCGCGCGCTCCTCATCGGTGACCGCTACGTCCTCCAGCCCGACCTCGCGTCGTGGGGCTACTCCGCCCCCGAGGACGGCGAGCCGGTGCCCGACGGCTTCCACTACACGTCGGACAACAACGACCAGTGGTTCTCCGGCGAGCAGATGCTCGAGATCCTCGGCGACGAGGGTCTCTGAGGATGATCCAGTACGGCCGCCAGTCGATCAACGAGGACGACATCTCGGCGGTCGCCGAGGTCCTGCGGGGTGACTGGCTCACCACCGGTCCCACCGTCACCGCCTTCGAGGACTCGCTCGCCGAGCTGAGCGGCGCCACGCGCGTCGTCAGCGCGACGAGTGGCACGGCCGCGCTCCACGTCGCCTACGCCGCCGCCGGCGTCGGTGCCGGTGACGAGGTCGTCACCACCCCGATGACGTTCGTCGCCACCGCCTCGTCCGCCGTGGCCCTCGGCGCGAGGATCACCTTCGTCGATGTCGAGGAGGACACGGCCAACATCGACCCGGCGGCCGTCGACGCCGTCGTGTCCGACGCGACCAAGGTCGTCGCCGGTGTCGACTACGCCGGCCACCCCATCGAGGTCGACGCGCTGCGCCCGGTCGCCGACCGCGTCGGCGCCCTCCTCCTCGAGGACGCGGCGCACTCGATCGGCTCGACCTACAAGGGCCGCCCGGTCGGCTCGCTCGCCGACCTCACGACGTTCTCGTTCTTCCCGACCAAGAACATGACGAGCGCCGAGGGCGGGGCCGTCGCCACGCTCGACGCCGACCTCGGCCAGCGCGCCCACGAGTTCCACTTCATCGGGCTCGTCCGCGACCGCGACCGGATGCGCTACCCCGACGAGGGCCCCTGGCACCAGGAGGTCCACGAGTACGGCCTCAACTACCGTCTCCCTGACGTGCTCGCCGCGCTCGGCCTCAGCCAGCTGCGCCGGCTCGAGGCGTTCAAGACGCGCCGCGCCGAGGTCTTCGCCCGCTACCAGGAGGGGCTCGCCGGCCTCGACGGCGTCCGCCTGCCCGTGCAGCGCGAGCACGTCGACCCGATCTGGCACCTCTACCCGCTGCGCGTCCTCGACGGACGCCGCCGCGAGGTGTTCGACGCGATGCGCGCGGCCGGTGTCGGCGTCCAGGTCAACTACATGCCGGTCTACTGGCACCCCCTCTTCGAGGACATGGGCTACCAGCGCGGCATGTGCCCCAACGCCGAGGCCTTCTACGCCGAGGAGCTCTCGCTGCCCATGCATGCCGAGCTCACCGACGCGCAGGTGGACCAGGTCATCGACGCGGTGCGGACTGCCGTAGCAGGCTGACGCCTGTGCACCACGCGAACCACTTCTACGGCCACGCGGCCATCATGGCCCGGTATGCCGGCCTCGACGAGACCCCGCCGATCCTCGGCTACCTCCAGCACGGCTGGAACCTCCACGACGGCTTCGCGGTCGGCACCGCCTTCGCGCCGGTCTACCCGCGCCTCGTGTGGTCCGAGGTCGTCGCGCGGCGCGCGTGGGCGACCGGCCTGCGCCACCTCAAGGTCGTCTCGGCCCCGTGGCACTATCTCGTCCTGCTCGAGCCCGAGACGGAGAACGCGGGCCACGAGCGCGAGGGCACGATCGTCTACCCGTTCCACGGGTGGGAGGGCCAGCAGATCGTCGGCAGCCACGACGAGTACGCCCGGGTCCTGCGCGACACCGAGGGCGACGTGCCGATCACGATGTGCCTCTACTTCAACGACTTCGAGGACGCCGGGATCCGCCGCACCTACGAGCGCCACGGCTTCCGGGTCATCACCCATGGCCGGCGTGGCTACATGGGCGTCGGGCACGACCCAGAGTTCCTGCGCCGCCAGCTCGTCGAGCTCCGTCGCCACCGCCGGGTCGTGAGCAACCGGCTCGGCAGTGCCCTGCTCTACGGCGCGTCCGTGGGCGCCGAGATCGGCGTCTACGGCGACCCCATGGTCATCGGCAACGACCACGCGGTCCTCGGCGGCATGGCCAAGCAGCAGCGGCTCTTCCCCGAGCTCCACCAGGCGGCCGTGCCCGCCGCCGTCGCACGCCAGGCCGTCGTCACCGAGCTGGGCTGGGACGTCGTCCTGTCACCGGCCGAGGTCCGCCGGACCTTCGGCTGGGAGGACGCCGCGGGCTGACCCGCGGTCCCGCCCACCGGGTCAGCGCCGCTTGCGCAGCTCCTTGCCGGCGCGCTTCTTGACCGCGACCGCGAACTTCCTGGGGTCCCTCACCTTCGCCGCCTTGCGGACGACCTGGTATGCCGGGTGGTTGCGGATCCGCTCGACCTTCTGGAGGTCGGAGTGCAGCTTGCGGATCTTCTCCTCGCGGGTGAGGAGCTGCTTGTCGCGGAAGCCGATCGTGCGCTCGAGCCCGGCGATGTGGCCGTGCGCCTCGTGGAGCTGCTTGACCGCCTCCTCGACGTCGGCGCGTGCCGTCCGCACGTCGACGATCTCGGGACGCGGCTCGGCGGTCTCGGTCGCGAAGCCGCGGGCGGACTCGAGCACCTCGACGGTAGCGGTCACGCCCGACATCGAGGACCAGATCGCGGTGAGGTCCTCGCCGAGGACCCACGGCGGCCACGGGTGGCGCCGGTGCTCGTGCAGGAGCCGGTCCTGGAACCGAAACCAGCCGGCGGCCAGCGCCTGGGGCGGCTCGACGTCGGCGGCCTCGTCGGAGCGGGGGAGGACCTCGACGAACCCGTCCTCACCGTCGCGCACGAGCCGGTCCAGCGCCAGGGCGGGACCGCTCCCACGGGAGCCGACCCACTGACCCAGGCGGCCGGCATACGCACGGAATGCCGGGACGTCCTCGCGCTCGGCGAGGTCACGCAGCTCGCTCTCGACGGTGGGGGCGTCGACGAACTCGGTCGCCGAGCCGCCCGGCGCGGTCACGGTCCAGCGCGGCCCGTCCTCCGAGGGGGCGAGGCGTCCGGTCCACGAGGCGTCGCCGGCGGAGCCGTAGGCGGTGGCGGTCGTCGCCGCGGTCCGGCCGCAGACGACGAGGAAGCCGTCGGCGACGGTGGAGAGGGCACCGGCCCGGGCCGCCGAGACGAGCGCCTCGTCGGGGAGCGCGAGCAGGGGAGCCGTCGTCGTCCGGCTCGCGGCGCTCGCCATCGTCGTGACGAAGCCATCGGCGAGAGCGGCGTCGGTGGCGTCGACGGAGGCGACGAGGCCGGGGCGGGCCTCGGGCCCGTACGTGGCCCACAGGCTCGCGACGGACCGACCGGTCGCGCCGACGGCCGCGACGAGCTGGGCGGGGGAGCACGGACGACGCCGGTCGCTGTGGACCGGGCGCCACTCCTCGTCGCCGTGGCGGTCGCGCGCGACGCGGGCGTCGAGCACGGTGCTCAGCGAGAACTCGTTGGCGAGGCCGAGGACGAGGACGGCGTCGGGTCCGGCGAGCGCGCTGACGCGAGCCAGCCGCTCGGTCCACGAGAGGTCCTCGCTGTCGGGGGTGAGCACCCGGTCGAGCCCATCGGTCGCGAGCACGACGTCGAAGGGCCCCTCGGTCTCCGGGACCCCGTCGAGGGCGCCGACGACCAGGTCGAGACCCTCGGGGACGGCCTCGCGGACCGCGTCGGCGTCGGAGGGGGAGCGCAGGAGCGCGGTGACCGAGTCGGCGCGCGTGACCAGCCCACGGAGGAGCTCGGGGTCGTGCGGACCCACGACGAGCCACCGCCCACCGGTCGGGAGGACGTCCTCGAGCCAGGCGCGGACGGCGGCGCCGCGCACCGGACCGGGCTGCGGGCCGAGGTCGGTCCACGGCTGCATCTCACCGGGCACGGCGCGGACGGTGGTGGGGGCCAGGTCGGTCATGGTGCCTCTCCGTCGAAGATCATCGGGCGCAGCTCGTGGGGCGGCATGAGCCACGGGACGCCGAGCTCCTCGGAGACGATCTCCTTGGCCACGGCCTGGTCGATGTCCTTGCCGTGCAGCTCGGGCCACAGCCGCTGCACACGGGCGTTGCCACCGAAGAGCGGGTCCTCGCCGCCCATCGTCATCGGGTCGCCGTAGACCGCGACGTCGCACCCGACCGACGCTCCGTAGAACATCGCCGTCGCGAGCCGGTTGCCGGCCACCCTCTTGCGCCGGCGCAGGGCCTCGAGCTGCTTGAACAGGAACTTGCGGTCGGTGCCCTCGTAGGAGAAGCCACGCTTGCCGAAGCTCACGACGTCGAACCCGGCGTCCAGGTAGGCGCGACGGATCTCGGGGCGCTCGTACTCGGTGTAGTAGAGGCTGAAGGTCACCGGACCCGGCTCGGTCTCGCGGATCTCGTCGATGAGGCGCTTGTGGTCGCCCTCGATCTTGCCGCCCTCCCAGCCGTGGAAGAGGAACCACAGGGTCCCCTCGCGCTCGGCCTCCGGGACGACGCCGAGGTCGGGCTCCTGCTCGAGGAGGTAGAGCCAGGGGGCACCGATCGCGTGGTAGTTGCGGCGGCCGAGGATGTGACCGCGTCGGCGGGGCGCGTCGCTCCACGTCCAGCGCCACGCCCCGTCGAAGAACTCGTGCTGCGGGTTCCAGCCGTCGCCGACGTTCCAGCCGTGCTGGAGGTAGCCGCGGATCCGGGGCGGGTGAAGGTCGGGGAGCCCGCAGTAGCGGGCGAGGATGTGGGAGTGCCCGTAGTAGTGGTTGTGGTGGTGCATCGTCTCGTCCTTCCGCTCAGCCGCGGTCGCTGACCCGGAAGTGGAGGGTCTCTCCGATGGGCAGGAGGGTACCCGTGCGCGAACCCGCGACCTCGACGAGCGGGAGCGTCGTGAGGAGGAACGGGTCGGGCACGACGGCCGCCGCGTCCCGGCCGTCCCAGGCGCAGAAGAGCACCCACTCGCCGCGGTGCTGCAGGTCGAGGGCGTCGGCCGTCGTCTCGAGCAGCGGCGCGAGCGGGGTGCGCAGACTCCAGGTGCCATCGGCGACGACGAGCTCGCTCTCCTGCTCGATGTAGTCGTCGGAGTTCGGGAGGTACTGGCGCCACGCGACATGGAGCTCGCTCGAGCCGGTCCAGTTCTTGCCACCGACGACGAGCTCGCCGTCCTGGACGCCGGCCGTCTCGGCGACGAGGCGCACCGGGCTCTCGATGAGGTTGACCCGGTTGCCCGGCGAGCGCGTGACCCGCACGAGGTGCTGGCCGAGGGTGACGCCCACGCCGTGCTCGGGCGCGCGCCAGAGGAGGAGCTGCGGGGCCTCGTCGGTGCCGAGGTCGGGATCGAGAGCGAGGCCGCGGACCGACTGGTGGAGGAAGGGGTCGTCACCCGAGATCGACCCGACGACGTCGGCGACGGCGATGTCGACCGTGACCTCGGTCGTCGAGCCCTCGCCCCGCGGCAGGGGCCTCGCGGGGAAGACGAGGTCGGGGTCGGTGCTGCCGGCCCGGGCGTCGACCCGCAACGTCGGCGCGGGTCCGAGGGCACCGGTGCCCGCCAGCGTGAGGCGCAGGCCGCGGTCGCCCGCCTCCACGTGGCTCACCGTCCACGGGGCGCGTAGCCAGGAGACGACGAAGTGCCGCTGGCTCGTCGTGGCCGGCTGGGCCCAGACGTCGTGGCCCACCTGCACCGACGGCGTCCACTGGGGCGCGCCGGGACCGGCGCCGTGGAGGCGCCCCTTGCGGGTGGTGCGCCCGGCGTGCACGGTGACCTCGATGGAGCTCACCGGGTCACCGGCGGCCTCGAGCGTGGCGAGGAGTCCCGCGTCGAGCACGACCTCGAAGCCGACCCGCGAGATGTCGCCGTGCGAGTCCTGGGCCTCGCGGAGCGTGACATCGAGCGGGTGCCACCGGCGCCCGCCACCGACCCGCATCTCGACTCGCGCTTCGTCGTCGCTGCGATGGTGGCGCACCTCGGCGGTGCCGCGCAGGACGAGGTCGCCGTCGCGGTCGACGACGTCGGCCACGGTGGTGCGCAGCGACACCTGGTCGCGCGGGACGGCATACATCGACCTCGGGACCGACGCGGAACCCAGCCCGGGGTAGGGGAACTCGAGGCGCCAGGGCAGGCGAGGGTGACGCGAGCCGCGGGCCCGGCCCTGGAGCCCGCCACCCCCGCGGAACTCGGCCAGCTCGCGGAGCAGGTCCGCATCGCCGGCGCGCAGCGCGCGGTACTGGAGGAACGTGTAGGGGTGCCCGTGGTTGAGCGCGTTCTCGCCGAGGCGGTCGGCGAGCCGCTCGCCGAGGGCGAGGAGCGAGGCGACGTCGGAGTCCGGCACCGTCGCGAACGCCTGGACGATCGTGACGAAGTCGGAGTCCTTGAGGGCGTCGTAGACCTCGAACCGGACTGCGGGGGAGGACGTGTCGGCCTGGTCGAGGACCATCTCGGCGGAGACGACTCGGTCGAGCAGGTTGTCGTAGCGGTAGGCCTGCTGGGTGATCGAGTCACCGGACTCGCGCTCACGCCAGTAGTAGATCGGGTCCGACAGCACGTCGACGGTGACCGCGTCGAGGTGCGCCTTGAACGTCACCGGGTAGTCCTCGTAGCGGATCGGCGGGAACGCGTAGCCGTACTCGTCCCAGAAGGTCCGGCGGTAGATCTTGTTCCAGACCATCCGGTCACGTGCGAGCACGGGGAACTCGAGGATGTGCGTGGCGACCTGGGTCTCGGCGAAGGCCTGCCGGTGCGACCACGACTGGCGGATGCCCGACGAGTTGTTGAAGCGGCGCGCGTTGCCACCGGCGAGCGATGAGCCTGAGGAGTTGAGCATCCCGACCATCGTCTCGAAGCCGCCGGCGCTCACGAGGTCGTCGGAGTCGACGAAGGTGAGGTACTCACCGGTGGCGTGCGAGGTCCCGGTGTTGCGGGCCGGCCCGAGCCCGGCGTTCTCCTGCGTCACGAGGGTGAAGCGCGGGTCGAGGGCGACGAACGTCTCGGCGATCGCCCGGCTGCCGTCGAGCGAGCCGTCGTCGACGAGGATGACCTCGATGTCCTGCAGTCTCTGTCGGCGGATGCTCTCCAGGCAGGCCGCGAAGTAGTCCTCGACGCCGTAGAACGGCACCACCACGCTCAGCTCGGGGCTCACAGGACCCCTTCCCCGCTCAGACCAGGTCCCACGAGAGAGGCGTCCCCTTGGCGGCGTCGGTGCGGAAGGTCCGGCCCTCGACGAGCCCGAAGAGGTCGGGCGCGAGGCCGCCGGCGGGGCGGATGGACCGGACGTTGGCGCTCGTCACGGGGTCTCCGGCCTTCACGTCCTCGACGACGAAGAGCGAGCGGCGGAACCGCAGCCCCTCCTGCTCGGACTCGCGAGCGGCGATCTTGGCCTCACCGAGCGCCTGCCACGCGGTGCGCGTCTCGGAGACGAGGAGCGCGAGCTCCTGCGGCTCGAGCGAGAAGGCCGAGTCGACGCCACCGCCCTCGCGCGAGATCGTCACGTGCTTCTCGACGACCGAGGCGCCGAAGGCGACGGCCGCGACGGCGGCACCGATGCCCATCGTGTGGTCGGAGAGGCCGACCGGCACCTGGAACGCACCGGAGAGCAGCGGCAGCCCGCGCAGGTTGGACTGGCGCGGGTCGGCGGGGTAGCTCGTCGTGGCCGACAGGACGATGATCTGGTCGTTGCCGGTGCTGCGCGCGGCCTCGACGGCAGCGGCGATCTCGCCCATCGAGGCCATGCCGGTCGAGATGATGACCGGCTTGCCCGTGCCGGCGGCGAGCCGGATGAGCGGCAGGTCGACGATCTCGGACGACGCGATCTTGTATGCCGGCACGTCGAGGTTCTCGAGGAAGCTCACCGCGGTGGGGTCGAACGGGCTCGAGAAGGCGTGCATCCCGAGCTCGCGGGCGAGGCCGAAGATCGGCTCGTGCCACTCCCACGGGGTGTGAGCCTCCTCGTAGAGGTCGTAGAGGCTGCGACCGCCCCAGAGCTCGTGGTCGTCGCTGAGCCGGAAGTCGGGGGAGTCGACGTCGATCGTGATCGTGTCGGCGGTGTAGGTCTGGAGCTTGACCGCGTGCGCACCCGACTCGGCCGCGGCGCGCACGATGTCGAGCGCCTTGTCGAGGCTTCCGTCGTGGTTCCCCGACATCTCGGCGATGATGTAGGGCTCCGCGTGGACGCCGACCTCACGGTCGCCGATCCGGACGCGGGGGGTGGTGCTGGACTCGTCGCTCACTGGGTCTCCCGTGGGGTAGTCGCGCGGACGTGGTGGACCACGACGCGCTCGCCGTCGATCTCTCGTTCGTCGGTCTCGATCTCCTCGAAGCCGTTGCGCTTGTTGAAGCGTCGCACGGCCGCGTTGTCGTCGAGGACCTCGCCGTGCAGCTCGGCCAGACCGAGCTCGTCCCACGCGAACCGGACCGCCTGCCGCTGGATCTCGATCCACGCCGGCAGCAGCTCACCACGCTCGGTGAGCCCGTCGTTGTCGAGGTAGTAGCCCCACCACGACGAACCGGCCTCACGGTCGAGGTCGAAGAAGGTCACGACGCCCGAGGGGACGCCGTGACGCTCGTAGACGAGGACCTCGCGGTCGTCGCGGTCCTTCGTCGAGGACCACCACGCCTCGTGCTCCTCGGGCGCGATGACGTGGCGGGTGAGGGACACCGCACGCACGTCGGGGTGGTTGCGCCACGCGAGGACGGCATCCATGTCGGCGTCAGCAGCAGGGCGAAGCATGCGCACTCCGTCGAGGTCTGGGGGGCACGCACCTCGACGTCGCGGCGCGGCTGGTCACGGCGACATCGGTCGGATGCGGGGACTTCGTTACACTACCTCAGGCCCCATTCCCCCAACTTCGAGGCAACCGATGAGCGCACTGAGCCGTGACCAGATCCGCACGATGATGGCGGAGGTCCTCGCCTCGCAGGGCAAGGAGATGCCCGCCGAGGACACGGCCAACCTGGAGCAGCTCGGCTTCCGCTCGCTCGACTTCTCCGAGCTGGCGCTGCGCGTCGAGGACGAGACGGGCGAGGAGCTCAACTTCGACGCCCCCGGCCTGCGCCAGATCCAGACCGTCGCCGACGTCCTCGACTTCCTCGAGCAGCTGCAGGCCGCGTGAGCGAGGCGACCCCCGCCGGCCTTCCGTGGGGTGCGGGCAACCGCCTCGTGACCCGCGGCACCGACACGACGTGGGCCGAGCTCGAGACGCTCGACCTCCCCGAGGCGGCAGGGGTCCTCGTCGAGGACAACCTCCAGGCCGCCCGCGCCGTCTGGACGCACGCCACGACCTCGCGCGAGACCCTCGTCACCTCGCGCACCCGGGTCACGCCCGAGCTCGCCGACGACCTGCGCGGCGAGGGCCTCGCGCTCGTCAGCGGCTCGGAGGTGCAGCCGGCGACGCTCGAGCGGGCGGCCGAGCCCGGCCGCATCTGGCTCCTCACGAGCGGCAGCACGGGCCGGCCCAAGCGGGTCGCCCACACGCTCGACTCGCTCACGACCGTGGGCGGCGACCAGCCGGCCCGCACCTGGCTGTGCCCCTATGCCCACGGCGCCTACGCCTGGTGGCAGGTCGTGACCCTCGGTCTCACCGTGCCCGGCCAGGACGTCGTCTTCATCGAGCCCGACGAGCTCGACTCGTGGCCGCGCACCGCCCTCGACGCCGGTGTCACCGCGGCGTCCGGCACCCCGACCTTCTGGCGGCAGGCGCTCTACCGCGACCCCGAGGCCGTCGCCGCGCTCCCGCTCGAGCAGGTGACGCTCGGTGGCGAGCCCGTCGACCAGGCCATCCTCGACCGGCTCACCGAGCTCTTTCCCAAGGCGCGGGTCTCGTGGATCTATGCGTCGAGCGAGGCCGGCGCCTCGATCGCCGTCCACGACGGCACGGCCGGCTTCCCCGAGGCGTGGCTCGACCGCGACGTCCCCGGCCGGCCCCGGCTGAGCATCGTCGAGGGCGAGCTCGTCATCGCCTCGCCCAAGCGGGGCGAGGGCATCGACGAGCACCTGCGCACCGGCGACCGGGTCGAGGTCGTCGACGGCCGCGTCCTCATCACCGGGCGCCTCGCCTCCGACGAGATCAACGTCGGCGGCTCCAAGGCGTCGGCGTCGCAGGTGCGCGACGTCCTCCAGGCCCACCCCGCCGTGGCCTGGGCCTCGGTCAAGGGACGCAAGGCGCCCATCGTCGGCAACATCGTCACGGCCGAGGTCGTGCCGTCGGGCCCGCTGACCGAGGAGGAGCTCGGCGCGTGGGCCCGCGACCGCCTCCCCGACTACTCCGTGCCCCGACGGGTGCGGTTCCTCGACTCCATCCCGATCAAGGAGACCCTGAAGAGCGATGTCTGACCCCATCCCCGCCATCGGTCCCGCGTCCGTCGTGGTCGTCTCCGGTGGCTCACGCGGCCTCGGACTGGCCATCGTCACCGACATCCTCGACAAGGGCGCCAAGGTCGCGGCCTTCGCGCGCACGATCACGCCCGAGCTCCAGCAGCTGGCCGACGCCCACCCCGACCGGGTCTTCGTCTCGTCGGTCGACGTCAACGACACCACGGCGCTCACGACGTTCATCAAGGAGGCCGAGGCTGCCCTCGGTCCGATCGACGGGCTCGTCAACAACGCGGCGGTCGGCCAGGACTCGATGCACATCCACACCTCGCCTCAGCAGATCGCCGACATCATCACGACCAACCTCACGTCTCCGCTCGTGCTCACCCGCGCGGTGCTCCGCCGGATGATGGCCCGTGGCGGTCGCGGTCGCGTCGTCATGGTGACGTCGGTCTGCGCGCAGCGCGGCTACTCCGGACTCGTCGCCTACTCCGCCACCAAGGGCGGGCTCGACAGCGCGATGCGCACCCTCGCCCGCGAGATGCACGGCCGCGCGCTCGTCAACAGCGTCGCCCCGGGCTTCTTCGCCTCCGAGATGTCGTCGGTCCTCGGCGACCAGCAGCTCGAGACGATCGCCCGCCGCACCCCGTCGGGCCGGATGGTCGAGCCCGACAACATCGTGCCGGTCGTGCGCACCCTGCTCTTCGAGGACACCAACCTCAACGGCCAGGTCATCACCATCGACGGCGGAAGCAGCATCTGAGCACCCTCCTCGACGTGCCCGGTGCCGGAGGGCTGCGACTGCACCCCGGCACCGGGCACGCGTGCGTCACGGGCACCCACAGCCACCTCGCCGACGGCGGCACCGTCTGCTGGCAGCCCGGACCCGACGCGACCGGGCGGCATGCCGTCGACGCCGAGTGGGCGGACCAACCGCTGCCGCCGTCCCTCGCGCGCCGGATGCCGGACGAGGTCGCTCACGACCCGTGGGGGGCGTGGACCCGGGCCGAGGTGTGCGCCAAGCTCCTCGACGTCCCGATCCTCGTGTGGGTGACGACCCGTCCCTGGCCGGACGAGGGCGATCTCGTCGTCGACGGCCACAGGCTGCACCTCGCGACCCACCGGGTCGAGGGCCTCGTCGTCAGCCTCGGCCGCCTCGGGGCCTAGCTGCGCTCGCGACGGTCGAGGTAGGCGCGCGCCCGCCGCTTGAGCGCCGGAACCGGCCGCCCGAGCTGGTGCACGACCTTGTATGCCGCCGAGCTCTCGACCGAGATCGCGCGCTCCAGCGTGCGGATGCGGCGGTCCCGCGCCCGGAGGGTCCCCTCGAGCCACGTCACCTGTCGGCGGGTCTCGCCGAGGGACTCCTCGGCGGAGCGCAGCCGCAGGAGGAGGGCCTGGCGCGACGTGGGGGAGGGCCGTGCGTCGGCGTCGTCGATGGCGTCCAACCCGTTGATGGGCTCGCTCGGGTGGGCAGCCGCCTCGGCACCGCTCGCCGCGGGGGCGGAGGAGGTGCCGGAGGTGGCGCCCACCATCGACAGGAGGTCGGCGAGAACGAGCGCCGGAGTGGGGGCGACCCACAGGCGCGCGGTGCCGTCGGCGCAGACGCGCTCGGCGAAGTCGGTGAGAGCCCGCTCGAGGTCGTCGCCGCCCGCGACGGCCGGCGCGGCACCGTCGACGAGCGAGTGCACGCCCGCACCGTCGACGAGCACGTCGCGCAGGTCCGCGGACGAAGTCGCGGGGTGTGTCTCGGACGGTGCCTCGGGATGGGCTGCTCCGGTGGAGTCGGTGGGTTTCGTGGAGTCGGAGAGCCCGGCGAGCCAGGCGGCGTAGGCGGTGACGACCGCCCGGGTGCGGTTGTGGCTGCGGCTGGCGACGGCCTCACGCAGCCGCGACTCGACCAGCTGCGCTTCCGCCGGGACGGCGGGTGCGGGCGCCTCGGGCGCGCCGCCGCGCACGACGACCCACGCGGGGGCGAGGGCCAGGCCGAGGCCGGTGTCGAGGAGCGTCGTCGCGGTCGACCAGACGTCGCGCACCTTCTCCCGCTCGTCGAGGTGCGCGGCGAGCGCGCGAACCGCCAGCTGCCCGGCACCGGTCGATGTCGCGATGTCCTTCGCGGAGACCACGAGGTCCGGCTCCTCGAGCGAGGGGTAGGCGGCGAGGACGTCCCAGCCGGCCTCGAAGGTCGCGAGGGCGAGGGGCTCCTCGTGCTGGTCGCCGACGCTCGCCCAGGCCTCGTCGCCGTCGGGGCGCCCGACACCGACGAGTCGGTCGAGACCGGCGGGGTTGGCGACCGAGGCGACGACGGCACCGCCGGCCCCGGCCAGCTCGCGGACGACGCGGAGCCACGACCGCGCGCCCGGAGTCGTCGAGTCCGGCGCCAGGGTGGCCTCGGGTCCCCCCAGAGCGACGACGAGGTCGAAGGTGTCGCCGGCGGCGTGCAGCCGGTCCAGCGCACCGGCGATGACCGCCATGCCCGATCGGGCCGGCTCCACGGACGGGGTCCCACCCACGGACGAGCCGGACCCGTCGGCGAGGGCCCGGGCGTCGGGCAGCCCGCGCACGAGGACCGAGACGTCGAGCGCATCGGGGAGGCGGTCGCGGAGGCGGGCGGACGGCATACCGGCAAGAAGGACGCGCGCTCCCGGGGCGAGCCGCTCGGCCGCGCCGACGACGAGCCGCTCGACGGCCGCGGGGGTCGCGTCGGGGGTGAGGTCGGACCACTCGGGGATCTCGCCGCCGACCATCCGCACGCCCGAACCGGGGTCGATCTCGTGTGGCAGCACTGCGGCCTTCCTCGTTCTCGGCGTCGCGCGGAGGCCTGTCCGCGGTGCCCTACAGTAGCCGCCAACCCCACCCGTGCCCGAGACCCGGAGGCCGACGCGTTGACAGCCAGACCGAGCATCGGGGCCGTCGTGCTCTCGATGGGCGACCGGACGCAGGAGCTCGCCAAGGCCCTCGAGACGCTGCTCGCCCAGGAGGGCGTCGACCTCGACGTCGTCCTCGTCGGCAACGGCTGGCTGCCGACCGGTCTGCCCGACGGCGTCCGCACCGTGCACCTCGAGGAGAACGTCGGCATCCCGGAGGGTCGCAACGTCGGCGCCCGGGAGGCACGCGGTGAGTACCTCTTCTTCTACGACGACGACGCACACCTGCCCACGACCCATGTCCTCGCCCGGCTCTCGGCCGCGATGGCGGACCCGGCGGTGGCGGTCGCCCAGCCCCGCGGTGCCGACCCCGACGGTCGGCCGTCCCCGCGGCGGTGGGTTCCCCGTCTGCGCACCGAGGGCGGTGGCGCACCCGGTGAGGTCGTCGTCTTCTGGGAGGGCGTCTGCCTCATCCGGCGATCGGCCTTCGACGAGGTCGGCGGGTGGCCGGGCCACTTCTGGTACGGCCACGAGGGCATCGACCTCGCGTTCCGGCTCATCGACGCGGGGTGGAGGCTGCAGTACTGCCCCGACGTCGTCGTCCACCACCCGGCGACGCAGGCCGCCCGGCACGCCGTCTTCTACCGGATGAACGCCCGCAACCGGGTCTGGGTCGCGCGCCGCAACCTGCCCGCCCCGCTCGTCCCCGTCTACCTCGGCGTGTGGACCGGTGCGACGCTCGTCCGGGTCCGCCAGGTCGAGCCGCTCAAGGTCTGGTTCAAGGGGTTCCGCGAGGGCTGGAGCGCGGACCCGGGCGAGCGGCACCCCATGCGGTGGAGCACGGTGTGGAAGCTGACCCGGGCCGGCCGGCCCCCGGTGGTGTGACGAGCGCACCTGTGGTGCGGGTGACGCTCGCCGGCGTCCGCAGCGCCACCCACCTCGTCCACGCGGGAGGCTGGCTCCGGCACCTGCTCGCCCACGAGGACGCCGACGTCGTCGTCGACTACCTCGGCTCGGGCTCCTTCCTCGGTCGGGACAACGTCGCCGAGGAGCACGTCCGCGAGTTCCTGCCCGACGGCCCGCGGGTCCGGCTCCGTCCCGTCGGCGCGCCGGACCACGGTCGCCCCGTGCTGGGTGAGCGCCGGGTCCTGCTGTCGGTCGGCGCTCCGGGGATCAAGCCCTTCCTGCGCCTCGTGGCCCGCGAGCGCACCCGGCCCGAGGTCGTCGTCATCGACGAGGGGATCGGGACCTACGGCGACTGGCGGACGAGGCGCGACGCCTGGCGACGCCAGGGCGGGCGCGAGCCGTGGCCGACCGTGCGGGCCGCTGCGGTCTCGACGGCTGCTCGGGTCCTCACCGACCGGCGTTGGGCGCTCTACGAGAGGACCGGGGCGGCCTGGCGGGTCGTGCCCGAGGTGGCGGCCGCCTTCACGTCGGTGGAGCTGCCGGCCGAGGAGCCGACAGCGGTCTACCTCACCCAGCCGTGGGTCGACATGGGCCTGCTCGGCGAGGACGCCTACCGTCGCCACCTCGAGGACGTCGCCGCGGCCTGCGAGGCAGCGGGACTCGCGTTCGCGGTGCGGCCCCACCCCGCCGAGGCGGGTGGGCGCTACGCGGCGTGGCGCGAGCTGCCGCGGACGCGACCGGCCGAGCTCGACCCGCACGTACTGGCCGGGGCAGTCGTCCTCGGCACCGACAGCACCGCGCTCCTCAACCTCGCAGCCGTGCACGGGAAGCGGGCGCTGCGGGTGTCGCTGGCGGAGCTCGACCACCTCGAGTCGGCCCTCGGTGGGGACCAACGCAGCCTGCTCGACGCCTTCCTCCCGGCGCCCGTCCCGGCCCGGGACGGTGCGGTGCTCACCTCGGCGCTCGCGTCGCGCCGTTGAGGCTGCTGGGCTGCCGTGGGGCGGCTCGGCTGAGTGGCGCATCTGGCTGGTCGTCGGACTGGCTGCCGTGGACTGACCATGGGCTTTCGCACGTGGGAACCATGTGACAGGTGGTTCACATGGTGACATTTTTACCTGTTGCTTAACCCGAACGAACTACTTCCCGGGTTCAATGGTCGGGCACCGCACCCCAGTACCGGAGGCCTCTCCCATGCCCACTTCCGTGTCCGTGCACCGCCGCCGCGCACTCCGTCGCGTCGCCCGGCTCACCGTCCTCGCCAGCCTCGGAGCCCTCGGGCTCACCGCTCTTCCGGTGACCGGGTCCGCGGCTCCCGCGCCGCGTCCCGTCTCGCCGTCCGTCGCCCGGGTGGCCCTCGACGACGCGCGCACGGTCGCGCCGGACACGCTCGAGGTGGACCGTGGGGCACCGCTCGTCGCCGTGACCTGGGGCGCCGACAGCGCGCCGCCGGCGGAGTCGACGGTCCTCGTGCGGGCGCGGGCGGCCAAGGGCGGCTGGGGCGCCTGGCTCGAGACCACGGTCGAGGCGACGAAGGACCCGACGACCAGCCGGACCCAGCGGGTCGGCACCGAACCGGTGTGGCTCGGCATGGAGCCGAAGGCCGTCCAGGTCCGCCTCCCCAAGGGCGTTGCCGCGCAGGACGGCGCCGAAAAGGGCCGGGTCGAGCTCATCGACCCGGGCACGAGCCCCGCCGACGACCAGGGCTCCTCGCTCACCGGGGCGCGGGCGGTCGCGAGCCGTCCCTCGATCGTCTCGCGCCAGGGCTGGGGCGCCGACGAGTCGCTGCGCACCTGTGGCCCCAACTACGGCGACACCCTGCGTGGCGTCTTCGTCCACCACACCGCGGGGTCCAACAGCTACACGGCGGCCCAGTCGGCGTCGATCATCCGCGGCATCTACGCCTACCACACCAAGAGCCTGGGCTGGTGCGACATCGGCTACAACGTGCTCGTCGACAAGTACGGCCAGGCGTTCGAGGGACGGGCCGGAGGGCTCGACCGCCCCGTGACCGGCGCCCACGCCCTGGGCTTCAACACCGACACGTGGGGCGTCTCCGTCCTCGGCAACTACGAGACCGCGACGCCGACCTCGGCGACGATGTCCACCCTCGCCAAGGTCATCGCGTGGCGGACCAGCTCGTTCTACAAGTGGCCGGCCACGACGACGACCCTGACGAGCGCGGACTCCGGCTCGAAGTTCCCCAAGGGCACCAAGGTCACCCTCCAGTTCATCAGCGGGCACCGCGACACCAACAAGACCTCATGCCCCGGCGCCAACCTCTACTCCCGCCTGCCGGCCCTGCGCACGGCCGTGGCCCAGATCGCCGGCTACGGCGACAGCCCGGTCTACCAGAGCTGGATGGCCAAGGGCGGTGCCCAGGAGCTCGGCTGGGTGAGCGTGGGGGAGCGGCCGACGCCCTTCGGCGTGCGCACGATCTTCACGTCCGACGTCTCGCTCTGGTCGACGCCGGGCGGGGTCTTCGAGATCGGACCCGAGACGACGTCGTTCTATGAGGCGCAGGACGGCGAGGACGGCTGGGGCGCACCGACGGCCGATGAGCGGACCATCATCGGTGGCAGCCGCACCGACTTCTCCAAGGGCGTCTCGGCCGTCCGGTCCGACGAGCTCGAACGGGTGCATTCCGTCCACGGCGGCATCCGCACCTACTGGGACGCCAAGGGGGGCCCGACTTCCGAGCGCGGAATGCCGGCCGCGGAGATGTGGAAGCCGACGACGCTCGGCTGGATCCAGACGTTCGAGAACGGCCAGGTCCACTACACCGGCCAGACCGGCGCCTTCTCGGTGCAGGGCACCTTCTATGCCCGGCTCTGGCAGCTGGGTGGACCCGCGGGCCGGCTCGGCTACCCGAAGGCCGAGCAGGAGCAGGTCGGCGGCGGCATCACCCAGGCCTTCCAGGGCGGAGCCCTCTGGTCGCAGCCAGGCACCGGCGCCTGGTCGACGGTCGGCGGCATCCACGGCCGCTACGTCGGGGTCGGTGGCGCGAGCTCGTCGCTGGGCTTCCCGCTCAACGAGGAGCACGCCTGGAGCGGCGGCATGGAGCAGGACTTCGAGGGCGGCACCATCCGCTGGGAGCGAGCGACCGGGCAGATCACGGTGATCGAGAGCTGACCGGCGGGTTGCTACGGTTGGCCTCTCTCCTTCACGAAAGGCTGCCGGTGGCGTCCCGCTTGATCTCCTCCTCCGTCGTCCGACAGCTCGCCCGCTTCGGGGTGGTGGGTGCCCTCGGCTTCGCCACCGACGTCGGCGTCTTCAACCTGCTGCGCTTCGGCGGGGGCGAGGGACCCCTGCACGACTACCCGCTCAGCGCCAAGGTCGTCTCCGGCGTGCTCGCCACGCTCGTGGCGTGGTTGGGCAACCGCTTCTGGACCTTCCGCAGCACCCGGCGGGACAAGGCGCACCACGAGTTCCTCCTCTTCGCGGCCGTCGCCGCGTTGGGCACGCTCATCTCGATGGGGTGCCTCTGGGTGTCGCACTACGGCCTCGGCTTCCGCTCACCGCTCGCCGACAACATCTCGGCCAACGGGATCGGCATGGTGCTCGCGACCGGCTTCCGGTTCTGGGCCTACCGGCGCCACGTCTTCAGCCAGCACGGCGACCACAGCGGCCTCAGCGAGATCGCCGAGGGACACCTCGCGCACGAGGAGCCCAGCACCCCGCGCGCCTGACCGGGCACACGCAGGACGACAACGGCGGAGGGCGGGGAGCCATGCTCCCCGCCCTCAGCCGTTCGTGCTCCGGCTCGTCAGCTGGGGCGCACCTGGCGGTGCGGGCCCTTGGGCGTGCGGAGGCCACGGCGGATCGAGCGCGCCCGCAGCCGCATCTTGAGGGTGAGCAGGATCATCTCGGTGCCGAGGGCGATGGTCTTGCCGAGCTCGCCGGTCACCGACGAGACCCCGACGCGCGGGTGGTAGTTGACCGGGATCTGCACCATCCGGGCCTTGCTGATGACCGAGATGAGGAGCATCTCGAGGCCGTAGGCGGACCCGTCGAGACGCGAGCGCTCGAGGATGACCTCGGCGTGCTCCTTGGTCATGACGCGGAAGGTGCAGCCGACGTCGCTGAGGTGGTTGGTGTTGTAGAGGACCTCGATGAGCTTGGCGACCGCCCAGTTGCCCCACTGGAGGAACCAGCCCATGTTGGCGCCGCGCCAGATGAAGTTCGAGACCGTGCGCGAGCCGATGACGACGTCGCACTCGGGCAGGAAGGCGAGGAGCTTGGTGAGGTCCTCGGGGGCGAAGGTGCCGTCGGGCTCGCAGATGGCGATGAGGTCGGTCTGAGCGTCACGCATGCCGCGCTTGATCGCCGCGCCGTAGCCCTGGGTCGTCTCGACGATCTCGGTCGCACCGGTGGTCGCGATCTCCTCCGAGGTGCCCTCGGCGGCGTTGTTGTTGATCGCGATGACCTGGTCGACCTCGGGGATCGCCTCGAACCGCCGGATGCACTCGGCGATGCTGTCCTTCTCGTTGTAGGTCGGGAGAACGACGGCGAGAGTCTTGCCCTGCCACATGGAGGTCAGGCCCCTTCCGGGTTGGCGACGAGGAGCATCTGCCCGGCGAGGGGCTTGATGGGGGAGCGGAGGTACCACGGCACGACGAAGGTGAGCTTGGACCCGCGGGACTTGAGCGTGAGCGGCATGAACCGCGGCAGCACCTTCTCGATCGACCAGCCCTGCGCCACGAGGTAGTCGCTGAGCGACTGGTCGGTGAAGATCGCGACGTGCGTGAAGTCGTCGAAGTAGCGACCGGGGTTGAGCCGGAAGTTCGGCTGCATGAGGATGATCCGCCCGCCGGGACGCAGCACCCGCCGCGCGTGGGCGAGGAGCGAGTCGGACTGGTCGCGCTGGAGGTGCTCGAGCAGGTTGCTCGCGAAGACGACGTCGAAGCTGTCGTCCTCGAAGCGGGACAGGTCGGTGCAGTCACCGACGACCGACTCGACGTGCTCGGCCGCGGCCTTGTGCACGGTGGCGTCGAGGTCCATCGCGACGACGCGGCGGGCCTTGACCTGGTTCGAGAAGTCGCACCACCCGGCGCCGAGCTCGAGGACGTCGGCGTCAGCGGGGACGAACCGGCCCAGGTAGGTGCACAGGTGCTCCCACACCTTGGCCCTGCTTGCATCCTGCTTGAGACGGGTCTCGAAGTACCCCGGTGTGTAGACCCCGGACGAGCTGTCGGGTGTGCCGGACTCCATCGACATGGTCGTTTCGAACTCCTGCGCAGGGGGTGTAAGGATGACCCGGGGACTCTAACAGTCACCGTGATCGAGGTCGGCCCACGCGTCGACCGCCCGTGTCCGCCAGCAGGAGTGACGTGAAACAGACGCGTGCCCGTGCCCTCCCCGGGCGTCCCTCGTCGGAAGCCGCCCCCGCGGCCCTTCGGGACAACCTCGTCTCCGGACTCGTCCTCCTCCTCGCGGTGTCCGGCTACATGGCGTATGCCGTCCGCACAGGCCTGCCCGTGGGCGCCGCTCTGTCGTCGCTCGCCGCCATCGCGGTCACCCAGGTCCTACCCGGCGCCCTCGTGTGGCGCGCCGTGCGCCCCCGCTCGGGGTGGCTGCTCGAGGACCTCGCCATGGGGTTCGCCATCGGCATCGCCCTGTCGGTCCCGACCCAGGTCGTCGCGGGGCTCACCGGCCAGCGGTGGCTGGCGGTTCTGCTCCCACTGCTCGTCGCCGCCGCGCTCCTGCTGACCCCTGCGACGAGGCGGCGCATCCGGTCCGCGCAGTGGGCACCCCTGGCGTGGTGGCTCACCCCGCTCGTGTCGGTGGTGTCGCTGTGGACGGTGCGACAGCTCGTCAGCTACATCCGCAACGACGAGGTGACGTGGACCCGGATCGGCGGCCCCCACATCGACGCCTACCTCCACCAGGCGCTCGCGTCCCAGCTGCTCCAGCGCGGCCCGACGAGCTGGCCCACGGTCGCCGGTGAGGACCTCGGCTACCACTGGTTCACCCACGCCTGGCTGGCGCACGTCACCGCCGTCTCGGGCGTCGACCTCGACCTCGTCCTCCTGCGGGTCATGCCGGCCCTCATGCCGCTCACGGTGGCGGTGTGCGTCATGGTGGCCGGGCTGCGCCTCTCCGGCGGCAGCGCCAAGGTCTCGCTCCTCGCCGTCGTCCTCGCCCTCTGCGCCTCCGCCGGCAACGCGTTCTCGGTGGCGAGCGTCTCGCTGCCCCTCGACCCGAACTCGCCCACCCTCGCCCTCGGCGTCCCCACGCTGCTCGCGCTCGTCCTCCTCCTCGACCAGCGCTGGCGCGGCGACCTGTCTCGCACCGGCTACCTCCTCGTGCCCTGGCTCTCGGTCATCGCGGCCGGCACCAAGGGCGCCACCTCACCGCTCGTCGTCGCGGGTCTGGGCCTCGCCGCCGCCGCGATGCTCCTGTGGAACAGGTCGTTGTTCAAGCAGGTCGTCGTCGACCTCCTCGTCGTCGCCGGTGGGCTCGTCTTCGCCGTCATCGTCGTCTTCCACGGGTCGAGTGCCGGGCTCGCGCTCGGCGTGCCCGCGGCCGCCAAGCAGACCTACCTCGGAGCGATCCTCGGGGACCTGCCGACGCACCAGCTCCAGGTCACCGCGGCGGCACTCGTCATCATCGGCGGGCTCACCCGGGCCGCCCTCGCCTTCGCGCCGCTCTTCGGTCGGACGTCGCGGCGCGACCCGATGCCGTGGCTGCTCGCCGGGGCGGCCATCGCGGGCGCTTTCGCGGTGGGCATCTTCTCGCACCCCGGGCTGAGCCAGGGCTACTTCCTCACGACGGCGATCCCGCTCGCCGCGCTCGGCTCCGCACTCGGGGCACGCACCCTGGTCCGCGCCCTGGGCTGGCGCCAGATGGCGGTCCTCATCCCCGTCGCGGTCCTCGGCGCGGGGCTCGTCTTCCACGGGCCCACCGGCGTCCTCGGCACCATCCGGCGAGGGACCTACGGGATCTTCTACGACACGGTCCTCCTGGCTGCGGCGGTCGTCGCGGTGGTCGCCGTCGCCGGCTTCCTCCTCGCCCGCCGGGGTCGCCGGGTGGCCGCCGCGCTGGCGACTGTGGCGATGGCGGGCCTGGCGACCGGCGGCTTCGCCGCCGCCGACTCGGTGCGCAACCCGCTCTTCCCGGCGGCCAAGCCCCCGACCTCGCTCACGCAGCGCCTCGCCGTCTCGCAGGCCCAGATCGACGCCGCGCGGTGGATCCGCGACCACTCGGACGCCGACGACCTCGTCATGACCAACCGGCACTGCACGGTGGTGCGCGAGCCGCGGAACGGCTGCGACAGCAGGCGCTGGGTCGTCACCGCCTTCAGCGAGCGCCAGTCGCTCGTCGAGGGGTGGACCGCGACGCCCGAGGCGACGAAGCGGGCCCCGGTCGGGCGCGAGTCGATCACCGTCGACTACTGGAAGCCCGAGATCCTCGAGCTCAACGACGGCTTCATCGCCGCGCCCACCGAGGAGGCGCGCCAGCGGCTGTGGGACCTCGGGGTGCGCTGGGTCTATGTCGACAAGCTCCAAGCGCACGCCGACACGCTCGCCCCCTACGCCGAGCTCGGGTTCGACTCGCCCGACGCCTCGGCGTGGAAGCTGCTCCCGCCGAGCTGAACCCTCAGAGCGAGAACGTGAGCGCAGGCCCGGTCTTCTCGCGCAGCTCGTTCTCGGTGACGCCGGGGGCGAGCTCGCGCACGACGAGCCCGTCCGCGGTGACGTCGATGACGGCGAGGTCGGTGATGATCCGCTGGACGACGCCGAGCCCGGTGATGGGCAGGTCACAGTGCTCGACGATCTTGTGGCTGCCGTCCTTGGCGACGTGCTCCATGAGGACGATGACCTTCTTGGCGCCGTGGACGAGGTCCATCGCGCCGCCCATGCCCTTGACCATCTTGCCCGGGATCATCCAGTTGGCGATGTCACCGGCGGCGCTCACCTGCATCGCGCCGAGGATGGCGGCGTCGACCTTGCCGCCGCGGATCATGCCGAAGCTCGTGGCGCTGTCGAAGTAGCTCGCGCCGCGGCGCGTCGTCACGGTCTCCTTGCCGGCGTTGATGAGGTCGGGGTCGACGGCCTCCTCGGTCGGGTAGGCGCCGACGCCGAGGATGCCGTTCTCGGACTGCAGGACGATCTCGACGTCGTCGGGGACGTGGTTGGGCACGAGCGTCGGGAGGCCGATGCCGAGGTTGACGTAGGAACCGTCGGTGAGCTCCGAGGCCGCGCGGGCCGCCATCTCGTCTCGCGTGAGCGCCATCGCTCAGGCCTCCTTCGTGGTCTGCGTGGTCACCGTGCGCTTCTCGATCCGCTTCTCGGCGGCCTGCTCCGGCGTGAGCTCGACGACGCGCTGGACGTAGATGCCGGGCAGGTGGATCTCGTCGGGGTCGAGCGCGCCGGGCTCGACGAGCTCTTCGACCTCGGCGATCGTCACGCGGCCCGACATGGCGCACAGCGGGTTGAAGTTGCGCGAGGACTTGTTGAAGACGAGGTTGCCGTGGCGGTCGCCCTTCCAGGCCCGCACGAGCCCGAAGTCGGCGGCGATGCCCTCCTCGAGGACGAAGGTGCGCTCCTCACCGCCGAGGGCGAAGGTCCGGGTCTCCTTGGGAGGCGAGGCGACCGCGACGCTGCCGTCCGCGGCATACCTCCAGGGGAGGCCGCCGTCGGCGACCTGGCTGCCGACACCGGTCGGGGTGAAGAAGGCGGCGATGCCGGCACCGCCGGCGCGCAGCCGCTCCGCGAGCGTGCCCTGCGGCGTGAGCTCGACCTCGAGCTCTCCCTCGAGGTACTGACGCGCGAACTCCTTGTTCTCCCCGACGTAGGAGGAGACCATGCGGCGGATCTGCTTCGCGCCGAGGAGGATGCCCAGGCCCCAGTCGTCGACGCCGCAGTTGTTGGAGAAGACCTCGAGGTCCCGCACCCCCTTCGCGTGCAGCTCGCCGATGAGAACGCTGGGGATGCCGCAGAGCCCGAACCCGCCGACGGCCAGGCTGGCGCCGTCGCGGACGTCCTCGAGGGCTGCGGATGCAGAGGGAACGACCTTGTCCATGCGCCGAACTCTAACCACCGCCCGTCAGGGGTCCGATGTGGCCGGGGTCCAGTGGTCCTGCCGGATCATGGGGTGACGACACGCGCCGTGGATCATCCGGCCATATGGTCTGGTCACCGAAGATCCTTCGGTAACTATGGGGGTCGGACGAAGTACATCCGTGTAATTTCCGCGTTTGGCTTGCGCAACCAGTGTGACGGATGGGACAACTGACTGGCCAACGTGTCTGGAGTGACGCCTGTGACGTCGCAACGGCCACCTGACCACCGTCTTTTTCCCTGAGAACTCCGCTCGCCCCTGAGGAGCCCCCGTTGACGCGCGCCACCCTGCCTGCCACGTCGCACCGAGGACCGGTCCGTGCCCTCGGTGCCGTCTCCGTCTCCCTCCTGTCGATCCCGCTCGGGATCTCCGTGGCCACCGGCAGCGCCGCTGCCGTCGCGGCCGGAGTCCCGTCGCCTCCGACGAAGCCGCTGCCGGCCGACCTCGACATCGCCCCGAAGTACCAGGCGGGCTACCGCTGCCTCACGGGTGACCTGCCGGGCCCGACGGCGTTCGCGCAGCTGCTCAACAGCCACTACGGGCGCCACATCTACGGCATCAACCGCACCTGCGCGGCCGAGCACGGCGAGGGCCGCGCGCTCGACTGGATGGTCAACGCCTACAGCGCCGACGGGCTCGAGCTCGGCAACGCCATCACGCGCTGGCTCTCCGCTCCCGACTCGCAGGGCCGCCCGGGCGCGATGGCCCGGCGCTTCGGCATCAACTACATCATCTGGAACCGCCAGATGTGGCGGGCCTACGACCCGGCCCGCGGCTGGGCCCCCTACAGCGGCGCCTCGCCGCACACCGACCACATCCACATCTCCTTCACGTGGGACGGCGCCTACAAGCAGACCTCGTGGTGGACCGGCACGGCCCTCACCGAGGTGCGCTACACCGGCCCGACCTCGGGTGCCGACGTCCCCGTGCCGGTCGTCACGCCACCGCTGACGGCGAGCGGCTACCCGCTGCTCAAGCGTGGTGACACGGGCAAGGACGTCATGCTCGCCCAGGGCGTCCTCGGGCTCACGAAGGACGGGTCCTTCGGGCCGGCGACCGAGACGACGCTCAAGTCGTGGCAGACCCGCAACGCGGTCCCGGTGACCGGCCAGCTCGACAACGCGACGTGGACCAAGATGGTCGCGCTCAAGCTCGTCCCCTCGCGCAACGGCGGGTCGACGACGACGACGAGCCCGCTGTCGGCCTACGTCAAGGTCGTCCTCCAGCGCGGCTCGAAGGGCTCGGCCGTCGTCGCGCTCCAGAAGGCGCTCGGCCTCTCGGCCGACGGTGCCTTCGGTCCCGCCACGGAGACCAAGGTCAAGGCCTTCCAAGCGGCGAAGCGGATCACGCCGACCGGTGTCGTGGCGACCTCGACGTGGAACGCGCTCATCGGCGTGACGCCGACCTCGCCGACCGCGCACCCCCTCGCGCAGTTCGCCTCGCAGGTCCTCCAGCGCGGCTCGAAGGGTGTGGCGGTCACGGCGCTCCAGAAGGCGCTCGGCATCGCCGCCGACGGCTCCTTCGGCCCCGGCACCGAGTCCAAGGTCATCGCCTACCAGAAGACGAAGGGCCTCACCCCGACCGGCGTCGTCGCCGCCACGACCTGGGCCGCGCTCATGGGCCAGACCTCGACCGGCACGCCGACGACGACCACCCCGCCGCCCGCGCCGAGCGGACTCCCGACGACCGAGCTCACGGCATACAAGGGGGTCACCCTCAGGGTCGGCTCCACCGGGGTCGCGGTCAAGGCGCTCCAGGCGGCCCTCGGCGGTCTCGCCGTCGACGGCTCCTACGGCTCGCACACGGCCGGCGCGGTCAACGCCTTCCAGCGCTCGGTCGGCCTGCCGATGACGGGGATCGTCGACCGCCGCACGTGGGACCGCATCGAGCTCAAGGTGCACCCGCTGCTGCCCTACTGGAACGCCGTCGCCAAGCGCGGCTCGCGCGGCGCACACGTCGTCGCCGTCCAGAAGGCCCTGCGCCTGACCGCCGACGGCTCGTTCGGGCCGGGCACGGAGGCCGCGGTCAAGGCGTTCCAGACGCGCGTCAAGCTCGCCACCACCGGTGTCGTCGCGACGCTCACGTGGAAGGCACTCGAGAAGCAGATGTGAGCCAGCGCCCGGGTCGAGGCGACGCGCCGCTCAGGGGCCGGTCGCGCCCTCGACCCGGGACCGCTCCGCGAGGACGTCCGCCGGCGCCTCGCCGCGACTGAGCACGACCGAGCCGTCTGCCGCCCAGAGGGCGAGGCAGGCGGAGAGGAAGTCGGCCGTGTCCGTCGTGGTGAGGTGCCGGCGTTCGGCCGAGTCCTCCTGCGGCGCAACGAGATCCGCGTATGCCGTCCGCTCACCTCCGCGCACGAGCGCGATGTCGTCGTCGTCCGGCTCCTCCCACGGGTCGAACTGGTCGCCGTGCGTGCTCAGCTCCCGCGCCTCGTCCATGGCGCCGGCTGGCACCGGAACGCTCGCGGCCCGCGCGAGGGCGGCGAGGGTGACGAGGACGGCACGAGTGCCGGCGTCGCCGGCAGCGCGGGCGGCCTCCGGCTCGGTCGTGACGAGGACGTCGTCGGGCGCGTCACCCGGTGCCGGCGTGCCCACGCCGACCGTGCCGCCGACCGACCACGTCGCGAGGGCCCAGTAGGCCGTCCGCCAGTGCGGCGGCAGATCGAGCCGGACGACGGAGCCGGGCGCGACGTCGAGCTCGTCCTGGAGCGCGTTGGCGGCCTTGCTCACCCAGTTCGACAGGACGCGAGCGGAGAGCTCGATGCGCTCGCCGCGGGTGGGTCCGTCGGTGTCGTCGTAGGTCGTGATCCGCGGTTTGGCGGAGTCGGAGCGGAGCATCTGCTGCAGGACGTCTGCGGGTCGGGTCACGCACCCGAGGGTAGGCCCCTCTGTGCTGCGTCCGGCAGAACGACGACCTGGCCACCGGAGTTGCGGACGCAGGGGAGGGTGGGGTGACGGATACGGTGGGGCATCATGAGCCGCTCGCCGCTGGTCGCTGACGAGGACCTACCGACGACGACCCTCGAGCGGCGGGTGGGGCAGTGGCTGCAGACGGTCGTCCTCGGTGCGGCGACCTGGGTCGTCGTCATGTCGCTCCTCGCCGTCGTCCTCGCCGGCCTCGGCGCCTGGTTCCCATGGCTCGTCCTGCCGCTCGCGGTCGTCGCCGCGGGCGCGAGCGGGTGGTGGGCACACGGCATACCTGCTCGGTCCCTGCCCGTGTGGACCGCGTCGCTCCTCGTCGCCGTGTGTGCAGGCGCCGGCATCTGGACCGCCGCGACGCACTCGGAGCAGGTGGTCCCGAGGCGTGACTCGGCGAGCTACCTCCAGACGGCGGTCTCGATGGCCGAGACCCACCGCCGGGTCGTGCCCGTCGACGCCGCCGACGTCGGCGGTCCGGAGGTGCTCGCCCTCGAGGGAATCACTCTGTCGAGCCCGGCGTTCTACGAGGTCGGCAGCGACGAGGAGCCCTCTGTCCAGCCGCAGTTCGTCATCGGGCCCGGGGCGGTGTGGTCGCTCGGCGTGTGGCTCGGCGGACCGGGTGCGGCCATGCTCCTGCCCGCCCTCGCCTCGGCTGTCGGGCTCCTCGGCATCGGTCTCCTCATGGCACGGTGTGGCGCGCCCCGATGGTCGCCGGTCGCGGCGGCGGGCGTGGCGCTGCTCTTCCCGGTGCTGCACACCGCGCGCTCGACCTACTCCGAGCCGCTCGCGATGGTCACCCTCGGCGGCGGGCTGCTGGCACTCACCGTCGCCTCCCGCCGCAGCGCACGCGGTGAGGCCGGGCGGGCCGCACTGCTCGCCGGCGTGCTCATCGGCGGCACGGCCTTCGTGCGGATCGACGGGCTGCGCGAGACGATCCTGCTCATCCCCGTCGCCGCCCTCGCGCTGGCGCAGGGGCACCGGTGGATGCGGACGACGCTCCTCGGGGCCGGCGCCTCGACCGCGCTCGCCGGCCTCTCGGCCCTGTGGCTCTCGAACGAGTACCTCGGCACGATCGCCGCCAGCCTCGTCCCGCTCGTCGCACTCGGCGTCCTCATGGGCGCCGGGACGGCGGCGCTGCTCTGGTGGCAACGGCGTGGAGGCGCTGTGCCACAGGCGATCTCGCGACGCCTGCCCGACGCGCTCGGTCTGGCGGTCGTGGTCCTCGGGCTCTTCCTCGCGAGCCGTCCGTTGTGGCAGACCGTGCGCCAGTCACCCGACGACCCGGGCTCGCGGGTCGTCGCGGGGCTCCAGCTGCGGCAGGGACTCGTCGTCGACGGCGGGCGGACCTATGCCGAGCAGACCGTCGCCTGGCTGTCGTGGTGGGTGGGGGTCCCGGCACTCGTCATCGCGCTCTGCTCGCTCGCGTGGGCGGTGCGGACGGCGACGACGTGCTGGACGCAGGGGGAGCGGCTGCCGTCGTGGACTGGCGCGCTCCTCATCGCTGCCGGCTCGACCGTTCTCACCCTCTGGCGTCCCGGCATCACGCCCGACCACCCGTGGGCCGAGCGTCGCCTCCTCATCGCGCTGCCCTTCGTCGTCGTCCTCTGCGTGGCAGCCGCCGCGTATGCCGTCCGCCATCTCTCGCGACGAGCGCCCGTCCTGCTCGCGGTCGCCGCCGGCACGGCCCTGCTGGTGGCCACCCTCGTGCCGACGGCAGCGGCCACGTGGCCGCACCGCTCCGAGAGGGTCGAGCTGGGAGAGCTCGCGGCCGTCGAGCGAGTGTGCCAGGCACTGGAACCCGAGGACGTCGTGCTCGCCGTCGACTCACGCGCCGCCAACGAGTGGCCCCAGGTGGTGCGCGGCCAGTGCGGGCGCCCGGCGCTGTCGACGACGAGCGCACTGCGCAAGGACCCCGATGCCCTCAGGGTCGCGGCGGCTCGGGTGGCCGGTGCGGTCCAGGCGAACGGAGGGCGCCTGGTCCTTCTCGCCGCCGACTCGACGGCCGCGCTGGAGTCGATCGACGCCGGATCGGGCGAACCGGTGCTCGACACGACCGTCCTCGAGGACATGCGGCTCCTCGAGCGGCGGCCCGACCACCTCGTCACCCTGCCGCTGCAGGTCTGGCTGGCGCCCTTGCGGACCGGCCCCCAGGGCACGCTCAGCGGCGGCTGAGGTCCTTGGGCATTCGCCGCGCGACGGCGGCATAGGTCGTCCGGTCCGCGGCGACGACGAGCCCGGGCTGGGTCGAGCGCGGTCCGTAGGTGACACCGTCGAGGTGGCCGACGTGCCCGCCGGCCTCGGTGACCATGAGCGATCCCGGCGCGTGGTCCCAGGCGTTGGAGCGGCTGTAGAGGATGTAGTCGACCTCGCCCTCGAGGAGCTTGGGGTAGTCGACGCCGCAGCACACCCACGACGGGCGCAGGGCGGGCAGGTCATCCAGCGCGTGCCCGCGCAGCGACCAGATGGACGTCGCGCCACGGGGGTCGTCCTCGTCGGCCACCGGGCGGCGGGTGATGCGCTCGCCGTCGCGCTCGACCCCGGCGCCTCGCTCGGCCACCCAGGCGACCTCGTGCTCGGGCTGCCAGATCCACCCGCGGGTCGTCTCGCCCGCGCGGGTCTCGGCGATCATCACGGCGTGGTCGGGGCTGCCGTGGACGAAGTTCTTCGTGCCGTCGACCGGGTCGACCGTGAAGGCGTGGTCGGCGCCGAGGTAGCGCTCGAGGATGCGCGGGTCGGCCGCGTGAGCCTCCTCGCCGAGGACGACGGCGTCGGGATAGGCCTCGTTGAGCGCCCGGGTGATGAGGACCTCGGCCTCTCGGTCGGCGACGGTGACGAGGTCGCCGGGGTTCTTCTCGATGACCTCACCGTCGGCGAGGGATCGGAACCGCGGGGTGATGACCTCGGCGGCCACCTGCTTCATGAGCTCGAGAACTGCGCCTGTGTCCACGGGCACACACGCTTCCACAGGTGGTGGCGCGGTGGCACATCGGGTACGCCCACGGCATACGGGTCGTGCGAGAGCCGGAGGCCTGGGTGGTCAGCCGAGGGCGAGGTACTGGTCGGCCCACGCGCTGATGATGCGTCCGGCGCGGCGCGCCTGGCCCGGCGCGGTGAGGAGGTGGTCGGACCCCTCGAGCGAGACGAAGTTGCGGGGGTGGCGCGCGGTGCGGAAGATCTCGCTCGCGTTGGCGATGCCGACGGTGTTGTCGGTGGGGGAGTGCATGACGAGCAGCGGACGGCGCAGGGTGCGGATGCAGTCGCGAAGGTCGGCCCGCCGGACGTCCTCGACGAAGTCCCGGCGGAGGGTGAGGGCCTTGTCGCCGAGCCGGACCGGGGCCTCGCCCTCGGCCAGGACGCGGTCGAGGACCGCGTCGTAGTTGTGCTCGACGTGAGAGGGGTCGAACGGCGCAGCGACGGTGGCCACGGCACGCGCCTCCGGGATGTCACCGGCCGCCGCCAGCACGGCCGCGCCGCCGAAGGAATGGCCCACGAGGAGCTCGACGGCCCGGCCGGTCGACGCCATGAACCGTGCCGCCTCGACGGTGTCGGCGACCTTGTGCGAGAACGAACCGTCGCCCCAGTCGCCCTCCGAGTCGCCGAGCCCGAGGTTGTCGAAGCGCAGCATGCCGATGCCCTCGGCGGCCAGCTGCTTGCAGATGCGCGACGCGGCGGGGCAGTCCTTGCCGAGCGTGAAGCCGTGGGAGAACACGCCCCAGCCGCGGACGTCGCCGTGCGGCATGTCGACGAGTCCGGCGAGGAGCTCACCGGAGCTGCTGGGGAAGCGAACCTTCTCGGCCATGGGGCACCTCGCCGGTCAGAGGACAGGGATCTCGTCGAGGGCGTCGAAGGCCTCGGCGGCGTCCGGGTGGTCGGGCACGCCGGGGGGCTCGGCGCCCTCGATCTCGGCGATGTGGACGAGCGCGTCGCCGCGGTTGACGAGGGGTGCGGTCGTGCGCCCGATGACGAGTCCGGCGCGGTCGGCGCGAACGAGACGGAGGGTCTTGCCGAAGGAGTCGCTGAGCCCCCCGAGGCGGTCACCGACCTCGACCCGCTGGCCGAGCGTCGCGTCGAGGTGGACGATGCCGCTGCGCCCGGCCCGCAGCCACCCGCCGCGGCGGCTCACGAGGCTCGGCGGGGGAGTCGGTCCGCCGTTGGCGTCGACCATGTCGAGGGCGGCGAGGACGCGCATCACGCCGGACACGCCGGCCTCGATCGCCCACTGGTCGAACCGCATCGCCTCGCCCGACTCGAAGAGCAGGACCGTCGCACCGCGCTCGCGGGCGGCGGCGCGCAGCGACCCGTCGCGAAGCTTCGCGTGCAGCATCACCGGGGCGCCGAACGCCTCGGCGAGGCCGCGGGTGCGCGGGTCGTCGAGGTCGGCGCGGATCTGCGGGAGGTTCGTGCGCCGGTCCGAGCCGGTGTGGAGGTCGATGCCGACCTCGGACTTGTCGACGACCTCGCGCATCATGAGGTTCGCGATCCGTCCGGCCAGCGAGCCGCGGGCCGAGCCGGGGAACGACCGGTTGAGGTCGCGGCGGTCGGGCAGGTAGCGGTCGCCAGCCATGAAGCCGTGGACGTTGACGATAGGGACGGCGATGAGCGTGCCGCGGAAGGTGCGCGGCGAGAGGCTGGCGAGGACGCGGCGGATGACCTCGACGCCGACGACCTCGTCGCCGTGGATGGCGGCGTTGACCCACACGACGGGCCCGTCCTGGCGGCCGTGGAGGACGCGCAGGGGAAGGCTCACCTCGGCGCCGGTGACGAGCTTGGTGATGGGCAGCCCCATCTCGCGGGTCTGGCCGGGGCGGATCTTCACCCCGCCGATGGCGAAGGACGGCCTGGTGACCGGGCTCATGCCCGACCCCGGTTGCGGCGCCGCAGGTGCAGCTTGGGGCGTGGGCCGAGGTAGGACTCGGCGGGGTCGACGAGGAACCCGTGGCGCAGCGTCTCGCGCCCGATGAGCATGCGGAAGCCCATCTCGTCACGGCGGCTCAGCGTCACCTCGGTGGTGAGGCGGCGGCGGGCGAGGACGAGCTCGAGCTCGACGACGAGTCGGGTCTCGGAGTGGCCGTTGGAGGAGCGCACGACGCGCTCGTCGACGACCGGGCGCTCGAGCACGACGGCGTCGTCGTCGCTCGACTGCCAGGGGTGGATCGAGAAGCGGACCCACGGGTCACCGTCGCGCTCGAACCTCTCGAGGTCGAAGGCGTGGACGGCCGACGAGCGGGCTCCGGTGTCGATCTTCGTCTTGATCCATGGGACGTTCGCGGACGGCATACGCACCCACTCACGCCATCCGACGTGGATGGTTGGATGGGTTGCTCCGTGCACCCGACCATCCTCGCAGGTACCCCACATGAAGCTCGCCATCCTCTCGCGCGCGCCGCGGGCCTACTCGACCCAGCGACTGCGCACCGCCGCCCTCGACCGCGGGCACGACGTCAAGGTGCTCAACACGCTGCGCTTCGCGATCGACCTCTCCGGGCCGGAGCCCGACCTGCAGTTCCGCGGACGCGCGCTGTCGGACTACGACGCGATCCTGCCGCGCATCGGCAACTCGGTGACCTACTTCGGCACGGCGGTGGTGCGCCAGTTCGAGCAGATGGACGTCTACACGCCCAACACCGCCAACGGCATCTCGAACTCGCGCGACAAGCTCCGTGCGACCCAGATCCTCTCGCGCCACCAGATCGGTATGCCGGCCACGACCTTCGTGCGCAACCGCGCCGACGTGCCGGCCGCGATCGAGCGGGTCGGTGGGGCGCCCGTCGTCATCAAGCTGCTTGAGGGTACCCAGGGCATCGGCGTCATCCTCGCGCCCGACAACAAGGTTGCCGAGGCGATCATCGAGACGCTGCAGAGCACGAGCCAGAACGTCCTCATCCAGAGCTTCGTCAAGGAGAGCAAGGGCCGCGACATCCGTGCGCTGGTCGTCGGTGACCGCGTCGTCGCGGCGATGCGGCGGACGGCGCAGGGCGACGAGTTCCGGTCCAACGTCCACCGCGGCGGCTCGGTCGAGGGGGTCACGCTCGACCCGGCGTTCGAGGAGGCGGCGGTGCGGTCGGCGCAGATCATGGGTCTGCGCGTCGCCGGTGTCGACATGCTCGAGGGCGCCGACGGCCCCCAGGTCATGGAGGTCAACTCCTCGCCCGGCCTCGAGGGCATCGAGGCCGCGACCAAGCTCGACGTCGCCGGCGCGATCATCGACTACATCGGCAACCAGGTCGCCTTCCCCGAGATCGACGTGCGCCAGCGGCTCACCGTCTCGACGGGCTACGGCGTGGCCGAGCTCGTCGTGCACGGGTCGGCCGACCTCGTCGGCAAGACGATCGCGGAGTCGGGGCTGGAGGACCGCGACATCACCGTGCTCACGCTGCACCGTGGCACCTCGGTCATCCCCAACCCGCGTCGTCGGACCGCTCTCGAGGCGCAGGACCGGCTGCTCTGCTTCGGCAAGCTCGAGGAGATGCGGTCGATGATCCCCGAGCGCCGTCGTCGTCGGGCCAAGGTCCGCAAGCTGCCCAAGGAGCCCATCCACGAGGGGTGAGGGTCTCGTCCTTCCGCAGACCCCCGCCGGTCATGGGGTCGAACCCGCACCCAGTGGCGCGATCGGCCATGAACGTGACTCTTCAGGAACCGTCGCCGCCGAGGCCCCCGCCTCCGGTGTAGTTCATGCCCCAGTTCGCCTCCGGGGCCTTCGTGCCGGGCGCCGCGCCGTGGTAGCGCCGACGCCCGCATCGGGTGCAGGTTCCCACCTGCATCTCGTCCTCGAGGGAAACATGCCAACGGTGCGAGCCGATCCTGCACGCGATTCCCCTGGTCGTGTCCATGCCCCATGGTGTCGGTCCCGCGCGAGGCATGTCCACGCTTTCCCCGCAGATGGCGCGTCCCGGTCTGTCGGCTTGGTCGAGGATCGCGCCGGCGGTACGAAGGACGTCCACGCCTGTGATGCGAACCGGGGGGCTTCGATGACAACCGACTACGACGACTTCGCCGCTGCCTACGCGGCCGAGAACGAGAAGGGCCTCTTCAACGCCCACTACGCGCGCCCGGCGATCGTCAGCCTCGCCGGTGACGTGGCGGGGCGCCGGGTGCTCGACGCCGGCTGCGGCTCGGGCCCTCTCATGGAGTCGATGCGCGCTGCCGGGGCCGAGGTCGCCGGGTTCGACGTCAGCGCGGCCATGGTCGATCTGGCCCGGGAGCGGCTGGGCGAGGACACCGCCCTCCTCGTGCACGACCTCAAGGAGCCACTGCCCTACGACGACGGCGAGTTCGACGACGTCATCTGCTCGCTCGTCCTGCACTACCTCGAGGACTGGGGCGGGCCGCTCGCCGAGCTCCGGCGTGTCCTGCGCCCCGGCGGCCGCCTCCTCGTCGCGGTCAACCACCCCACGGCATACGCCGTCGTCTATCCCGACGCCGACTACTTCACGGTCACGCAGTACACCGAGGACTACCGGTTCGACGGGCGCGAGGTCTTTCTGACGTTCTTCCATCGCCCGCTGAGCGCGATGAGCGACTCGTTCAGCGAGGCCGGGTTCCGCATCGCGGTCCTCAGCGAGCCGCCCCTGTCGCCGGACACCCCGCCCGAGCTGCGGCCGCCGGGCTTCGAGGGCGAGGCCTTCATCTGCTTTCTCTTCCTCGTCCTCGAGGCCGTCTGAGGGCGGTATGCCGTCCGGCTCGCCTCAGCGGTGGACGCGTCGTCCCCGTCCGGTCTGCCAGTCGAGCGACCACGACGACATGCGCACCGCGATGACGACGCCTACTCCGACGAGTGCCGACACGAGGACCGGCATCTCGAGCGCGCGGAGCACGAAGTAGGCGACGCACCCCGGCACCGCCGCGAGCACGTAGAACGACCCGGGCTTGAAGTGCTCGGGCGTCGTGTTGATGAGGACGTCACGGATGAGCGCGCCGCCGACGCCGGCCACCGTTCCGACGAAGACGCACGAGATGGGCGGCAGCCCCACGCTGATCGCCCGGTCGGTGCCGAGGATCGAGTACATCGCGAGCGACATCGCGTCGAGCATCGTGAACGCGACGTCGCGCCGGAACCGCAGCGGCCCGACGAGCTTGAGCAGCGGCGCGACGAGCACGCCGCCGACGAACGCCGAGGGCAGCAGCCACGGCGACGTCAGCGCGCGCACCGGCACCTGCAGCAGGAGGTCGCGCAGCAGCGCCCCGCCGAGCCCGCCGATGACCGCGAGGAAGAGCACGCCGACGATGTCGAACCCCTGCCGGCGCGCCGCCAGGGCACCCGCGAGCCCACCGAACCCGACGGCCACGACGTCGAGCCAGAGGGGGATGGCGAGCGAGTTCACGCGAGCAGGCTAGTGGGCGGACGGCATACGGGCGGGTCTCGTCCGGGAGCGGCATGCGGCAGGATGCGGACGTGCTGCAGCGACTGGGATTCCCGCGGGTGGGGGAGCATCGCAGGTTCGTCTCGGCGATCGTCGCCGACACCGTCGGGAGCGGGCTCTTCCTCCCGCTGACGATCCTCTACTTCGTCAGGGTCACCGACCTCACCCTCGTGCAGGTCGGCTCGGCCCTGAGCATCTCGGCGCTTCTGACGATGCCGGCCGCGTTCGTCATCGGCACCCTCGTCGACCGGCTCGGTGGCCGTCGGATGATGCTCCTCGGCAACGTCGTCCAGGCGGTCGGGATGCTCGGCTACCTCTGGGTCGAGGAGTTCTGGCCGGTCGCGCTGTGCACCGTCCTCCTCAACCTCGGTCGTCAGGCGTTCTGGGGCTCGTTCGGCAACGTCGTCACCGCGATCACGAAACCGGGGGAGCGCGAGCTGTGGTTCGGCTTCCTGCAGGCGCTGCGCAACCTCGGGTACGCCGTCGGCGGCGTGCTCGCCGGCATCGCGCTCCAGGTGGGCACGGAGACGGCCTTCAGGACCGTCGTCGTCGCCAACGCGCTGACCTTCGTCGTCGCCTTCGTCCTCCTCCTCGACGTCCCCGACCACCGCTCCGTCCCCGCCGACCAGGTCGCGACGGGCGGGGGCTGGGGCGTCGTCCTTCGCGACCGGGCCTACCTGCGGCTCGTCCTCGGCCAGCTGACCTTCGTCGTCGGCATCATGGTGCTCAATTTCGCCCTGCCCGTGTATGCCGCCGAGACGCTCGCGCTGCCGGGCTGGCTGGTCGGGGCGATCTTCACGCTCAACACGGTCATGGTCGGGCTCGGGCAGGGGCTCATGGTCCGGTGGATGACCGGCCGGGTGCGCGCCCGGATGATGGCGCTCGCGCAGCTGCTCTTCCTCGCCGGCTACGCGACCTTCGTCCTCGCCGGTGTGCTGCCCGTCTGGCTCGCCGTCGCCGCGATGCTCCTGGGAGCGGTCGTCTACACGAGCGGCGAGCTCGCGGGCGGCCCGGTCTTCTCGGCCACCGCGGCCGAGGCGGCACCCGACCACCTGCGCGGGCGCTACCTCGGTCTCGTCCAGCTCGTCTGGGGGGTCGGCGGCACGGTCGCACCGGTCGCCTACACATGGCTGCTCGAGCACGGCACCGCGACGATCTGGCTGGTCCTCGGGCTCGTCGCCCTCGTCGGAGCCGCCTTCTGCCTCACCCTGCCGCGCGCCCTGCCGACGGCGGGTGAACGCGTCACCGCCGGGTAGTCTCGACACCGATGAACGAGCACCCGCAGACCCCGGCCCCGACCGTCGTCCCGCCGGCCCCGACCGCCCAGCCCGCGACCGTCGAGCCCGCCCCGGCCACCGAGCCGATCACCGTGCGCACGGGCGAGCTCGCGGGCGGGAGCGACGACCCAGGCGACGTCGGCACGCTCGCCGCGCGGCCGGCATACGACCCGACGTTCCAGACCACGACGGCGCTCGACCCGCGACCCAAGGTGCTCGAGGACGGCAGCGAGCGGCCCTACGTGACGATCGTGCTGCCCTGCTACAACGAGGGCGCGCACGTCCTCAAGGAGATCGACCGCATCACGACGGCGATGAACGCGAGTGAGTTCACCTACGAGCTGCTCTGCATCGACGACGCCTCGACCGACGACACCCTCGCGGTGCTCGAGCAGGCGGCGCGCGACTACGCGAACCTGCGGATCATGCCGTTCCGGCGCAACGGCGGCTCCGGCACCGCCCGGCGCATCGGCACCCAGCAGGCCCACGGCGAGATCGTCGTGTGGACCGACGCGGACATGACCTACGAGAACGAGCGGATCCCCGAGCTCGTCCGGATCCTGCGCGACGACCCGAGCTACGACCAGGTCGTCGGCGCGCGCACCACCGAGGAGGGCACGCACAAGTGGGCCCGCGTCCCGGCGAAGTGGCTCATCCGCAACATCGCCCAGTGGCTCACCAAGACGCGCATCCCCGACCTCAACTCGGGGCTCCGGGCCTTCCGTCGCGAGGTCTCGCTGCCCTACCTGCGGCTGCTGCCCGCCGGGTTCTCGTGCGTCACGACGATCACCATCGCGTTCCTCAGCAACCAGCACGACATCAAGTACGTCGAGACGTCCTATGCCAAGCGCGCCGGCGTGAGCAAGTTCCACTTCGTCAACGACGCCTACCGCTACATCCTCCAGGTGCTGCGGATGGTCATGTACTTCGACCCGCTCAAGGTGCTCATGCCGCCGGCGCTGTGGCTCGTCGTCATCGGCTTCGTCAAGGGCGTCGTCGACATGGTCCGTCACCCGTTCTACTTCCCGGCGTCGACGGTGCTGCTCGTCGTGAGCGGCATCATGATCGGCTCGCTCGCGCTGTTGTCCGACCTCGTCGTGAGGTCTCGCGACGGTGTCTGACGCCGCGCCGGGCTCCGCATCGCTGCGGGTTGCCGTCGTCGGGCCGACCCACCCCTACAAGGGCGGCGTCGCCTCGCACACGACCGAGCTGTGCCACGAGCTCGCCGAGGCCGGCCACGACGTCACGCTCGTCTCGTGGAGCCACCTCTATCCGTCGTTCCTCTACCCCGGCGAGCAGGCCGTGCCCGGTGGCGCGCCCGACGTCGAGCCCTTCCCGCGCACCGTCCGCGCGCTGTCGTGGTCCCGCCCCGACACGTGGGTGCGCACCGGTCGCCGCCTGCGCGACATGGACGCGATCATCGTCGTCCACGTCATCCCGCAGGGCGTGCCGTCGAACCTCGCCGTGCTGCGCGCCGCCGGTGTCGGTCGCACGTCGTCGTCGGGTCGGGGTCCGCGCTCGATCGTCATCGCGCACAACGTCCTGCCGCACGAGGCCCGGCCCGGTGACCGCCGGCTCATGGAGGCGTTGCTGCGCCGCGTCGACTCGGTCGTCGTCCACTCGGACTCGCAGGCCAAGCTCGCGACCGAGCTCGGGGCCGGCCACGTCCGCGAGCTCGACCTGCCGCCGCACCTGCCCGGTGGCGAGCCCGAGAAGCACGTCGACTCGACCGGACCGACGCGGCTGCTCGCGCTCGGGATCGTCCGCGACTACAAGGGCGTCGACCTGCTCCTCGACGCGATGCTCGACGTCCCCGACGTGAGCCTCACGGTCGCCGGCGAGATGTGGGGCGACAGCGGCCGCCGCGTCAAGGAGCTGGCCGCCGACCCCCGCCTCGCCGGCCGCGTCGAGGTCCACAGCGGCTACGTCCCCGCCGACCGCATCGCCTCTCTTCTCGCGCGTCACGACGTCCTCACCCTGACCTACCGCTCCGCGACCGCCTCGCAGAACGTCCTGCTCGCCCGCCGCCACGGCCTGCCCGTCCTCGCGACCCACGTCGGCACCTTCGGCTCACAGGTCCGAGACGGTGTCGACGGGCTCCTCGTCCCGCCCAGTGACCGGGACGCCCTCGTCGACGCGTTGCGTCGCCTCTCCGACCGCTCGTATGCCGGTGAGCTGCGTTCCGGGGTCCGCCCACCGGACCTGTCGGGACCGTGGGCGCACTACGTCGGCGGCATCGAGGCGCTGGCGAGCGCCGAGTCCGACGCGTTCGCCGACTCCGACGACGAGGGCGACGAGCCCGTGCCGGCCGACACCGTCGTGCAGCGGGCCAAGGACCTGGTGACGGCCGTCCGACTGCGCCGACGCCACCGGCTGAGCCTGAGGCCGAGCGACTTCCCCGAGTGGGTGCGTGCCTCCGACGTGCTCGCCCTCGACAGCGACGCGCTCGACGCGCAGGCGCTCGCGAAGGACCTCGGGCTCCCGAAGTGCTCCGACGCCGTGGCGGCGTGGGCCGCCGTGGGTGCCGTGGCCGCCGTGCTCCGCATCCGCGACGACGGCCGGCGCGGTGCCGTCATCGTCGATGAGTCGGGCACGAAGAGCCCCTTCTCACGGTGGGTGCGTGCCCTCGGCTTCGAGCCGGTCGAGCTCGAGCTCACGGGTCGCCGCACGTCGGTCGAGGTGCTCGACGTCGACACCGCGAGCCTCGACGTCATCGCCCGCATCCACCCCGGTGGCTGCGGCGCCGACGACATCGACCACGCCGTCGGGCAGGCGTCGTGGGCGCTGCGCTCGGGCGGTCTGCTCGTCCTCACCCTGCCGATCGGCGAGGGCGACCCGGAGTGGGCGGTGAGCCCGGCCGACATCCGCGGGGTCCTCGCCCGTGCCGACGACCTCGGGCTCGTGCTCGTCGGTGACGTCGACGGTGACATCACCGAGCGCATCCGCGCGGCCTCGACCTCGGCGCGCGAGGTGCGTGCAGCGCAACCCGAGGGGCGTCGCGAGGGTGCGACGCCGGCATACGGGATCCTGCGACTGACGTTCCGGCGCCGGTGACCCGGTGTCTCCGACGGCCCGGGTGACGAGGTGACGCGCTCACGGGGATTCGACCTCGTCCGCATCGTCGTCGCCCTGCTCGTGCTCGTCGCCGTCGTCGTCGCGGTGTGGCGCAACTGGTCCGACGTGTCGGACCACCTCGGTGACATCCCCCTGGGCACGCTGGTCGCGGCGTTGGTCCTCTCGTTGTCGTCGCCGGTCTTCACCCAGCTCGGGTGGCGGGTGCTGCTCGCCGACCTCGGAACGCGGCTGCCTCTGCCCGCCGGCGCGAGCGTCTTCTTCGTCGGGCAGCTCGGCAAGTACCTCCCCGGTTCGGTGTGGAGCGTCGTCGCGCAGGCCGACATGGGGTCTCGTCTCGGGGTGCCGCGCCGGCGCATGGGCGTCGTCGGGCTGCTGTCGATCCTGCTGTCGGTCATCACCGGTGCCATCGTCGGCATCCCGGCGGTGCCGCTGCTCGTCGCGCGCTCGGGCGAGGTGACGTCGCTGTGGTGGTTCGCCCCGGCGGTCGTCCTGCTGCTGCTCCTGTGGCCGCGGCTGCTCAACTGGGGGATCGCCACGCTGCTGCGGCTGCTGCGGCGCGAACCGCTCGAGCACTCGCTCACCGCACCGGCGATCGCGCTGACCTCCATGTGGTTCGTCCTCGCCTGGCTCAGCGCGGGAACGTCGATCCTCCTGCTCGCGCACGCGCTGTCGTCGGGGACGCCGGTACGCGACCTCGTCGTCACGTCGGTGTGCGGCTTCGCGCTCGCGTCGGCGATCGGGATGTTCTCGATCTTCGTACCCGCCGGGGTGGGTGTGCGCGATGGTGTGCTGGCGCTGCTGCTTGGGGCGCTCATGCCGTTCCCCGCGGCGATCGCGGTCGTCGTCGTCTCGCGGTTCTTCTCGGTGGCGGCCGACGTCGTCGTCGCGGCCGTCGGCTGGGGCTGGGCCCGAACCCACCACCTCCTAGGATCGCGGACATGAGCGAGCAGCCGAACGACGGGGCCGGCAGGCCGGCGCGCGAGGAGCAGCTCGCCTACTCCGAGCTCATGGACAAGATGCTCGACGAGAAGGCCCGTCGGCAGAAGGCCGCCAAGCTCATCTCCGTCATCGCCCACGGCCTGGGCCGGTCGGGCGCCGACCCCGGTGGTCCGCTCGCCGGGCTCACGGCGGTCGACGTGGGCTGCTCGGCCGGGTTCATCGCCGACGAGCTCGCCCTCGCGGGGGCGCGGACGACCGGTGTCGACATCGACGAGCCGGGGCTGGCAAAGGCGCGCGAGCGGTTCGGGTCGCGGGTCGACTTCCGGCTCGCGCGCGGCGAGGACCTGCCGTTCGAGGACGGGTCCGTCGACGTCGTCGTGCTCAACCACATCTACGAGCACGTCGTCGACCCCGAGGCCGTCGTCGCCGACATCCACCGCGTGCTCGCGCCCACGGGCGTCCTCTACCTCGGTATCGGCCACCGCTGGCAGGTCATCGAGCCGCACCACCGGCTGCCGTTCCTGTCGTGGCTGCCGCAGCGCGCCGCCGACCGCTACATGCGGCTCACCGGCAAGGGTGACCACTACTACGAGCAGTACGCGACGCCCGCGGGGTTGAGGCGCATGTTCGCCGCCTTCGACGTCTGGGACTACACCCTGCCCGTCCTCGCCGACCCCGAGGCGTTCTCCGGCGGTGACGTCATCCCCGAGTGGGTGGGGCGGGTGCCCGAGCGCGCTCTGGCCGCGGCTCTCCCTCTCGTCCCGACCTACGTCTGGTTGGCGTTCCGCTCGCCGTCGAGGCCGGCCGGGCCCAGGCTGCGGGTGGCGCCTCGGCACGTCCTCACCTCTCGGCCGAGATGACGGCGGCCCCGGACCTCACCCGGACCTTCCGACCGAGCCGGCCGCTCCAGCTCGGGGCCGTGGTCCGGATCTTCATGCGCGGCGCCGGCGACCCGACGTCGTGGTCGGACCGCAGCCGGGCGTGGGTCTTCGCATGGCGGACGCCGACCGGGCCGGTGACGCTGCGCCTCGTCGACCACCCCCGTCTCGGTGAGGTCGAGGCCCATGCGTGGGGCGAGGGGGCTGAGTGGATGCTCGACCGGCTCCCGTCACTGCTCGGCGAGGATGACGACGGCAGCGGTTTCGTCGCGCACCACGACGTCGTGCGTGAGGCCCGGCGGCGCTTCGACGGCTGGCGGGTGCCCGCGTCCGGACTCGTCGTGCAGGCCCTCATCCCGACGATCATCGAGCAGCGCGTCACTGGCAAGGAGGCGTTCGCCGCATACCGGATGCTGGTGCGCCACAACGGAACTCCTGCTCCGGGGATCGGCGCCGACCTGCGGCTCGTCGTGCCGCCGGAGCCACGCACGTGGGCGCTCATCCCGTCGTGGGAGTGGCTGCGCGCGGGGGTGGACGGGGCCCGCTCCCGTCCCGCGGTGACCGTCGCCACCCGAGCCGGTCGCCTCGAGGAGACGGTGGGTATGCCGTTGCCCGACGCGCGTCGCCGGATCGAGTCCCTGCCGGGTGTCGGCCGGTGGTCGAGCGCCGAGGTCGCGCAGCGGGCGCTGGGCGACGGCGACGCGGTGAGCTTCGGTGACTACCACGTCGCGAAGAACATCGGATGGGCGCTGACGGGGACACCGGTCGACGACGAGGGCCTCGCGGAGCTCCTCGAACCGTATGCCGGCCACCGCTACCGGGTGCAGCGCCTCCTCGAGCTCGCCGGGGCGATGCGACCGCGGCGTGGCCCTCGTTTCACCCTGCCGACGCACCTGCCGGGCCGCAGCTGAGAGATGTGTGGTGGTTGGGGCTGCGGCTGCGGGTGGGGTGGGGGCGCCGGCTCGGGGAAGGAGACGGCCCGAGCTGCTCAGTCCACCGAGCGCACGGCCTCGACGAGTGAGGCGAGCTCCGTCGCACCCGGGGCCTCCTCGTCCTCGAGGGCCTGGACCCGGCGCACCAGGTCACGGGGGAGGGTGCTCTGGCCGCTCTGGACGAGGCGGGCCACGTCGACGACGGCCGCCGCGACACCGAGCGCGCCTCGTGGTTGCTCGGTCGGTCCGAGGCGGAGGGTGAGGGCGTCCTCGTTCTGCTCGCCGTCGACGGTCGAGCGCCATCGCACCCGTGCGCTGCCGAGACTGACCCCATCGTCGGCCAGCCTCGTCGTGCGGACCTCATAGAGCGCGGTGACGCGATGACCTGCGCCGATCTCGCCGGCATCGACGGTGGGGTCGTCGAAGTCCTCGTCGGCGAGGGCTCGGTTCTCGTAGCCGACGAGCCGGTAGGCCGACACGGTCTCGGGGTCGAACTCGACCTGGATCTTGGTGTCCTTCGCGACCGGGGTGAGCGTGCTCCGAAGGTCGTCGACGAAGAGGCGTCGGGCCTCCTCGAAGGTGTCGACGTAGGCGTAGAAGCCGTCGCCTCGGTCGGCGAGCTGTTCCATGAGGTGGTCGTTGTAGCTCCCCATGCCGTAGCCGACGGTGACGAGGTGGATGCCGCGACGACCGTTGTCGCGGATAGCCGAAGCGAGCTCGCGGCCGTCGGTGACGCCGACGTTCGCCACGCCGTCGGAGGCGAGGAGGACGACGTTGGTCGCGTCGGAGCGGAAGGCCTCCCGGGCCCGGTCGTAGCCGAGGAGGAGCCCTGCCTCGAGGTTGGTGCTGCCGCCGGCCCGGAGTCGGTCGATGGCGGTGAGGATGGTGTCCGTGTGCCGCACCGGGGTCGGCTCGAGCAGTGGCAGGGCGTCGGTCTCGTAGGTGACGATGGCGATGGTGTCGGTGGGGCGCAGGTTCTGGACGAGCACGGCGAGGGAGGCCTTGACGAGACCGAGGCGCTCCCGGCTGTCCATCGAGCCGGACGTGTCGACGACCATGGTGAGCGCCACCGGCGGCCAGTCGCTCTTGTCGATCTGCCTGGCCTGCAGGCCGATTCGCACGAGCCGCGTCTCGCCGGTGGGGGAGAGCGCCTGGTCCGAGCGCAGCTCCAGGTCCTTGCGGGCCGGTGTCGGGAAGCCGCTGTCGAAGGCGTTGAGCCACTCCTCGACCCGCACCGTGTCCGGGGAGGGCAGCACGCCCTCGTCGAGACTGGCTCGCGCGAACCGGTAGGAACCGGTGTCGACGTCCGCCCCGAAGGTCGACGTCGGGCGCACTCGTGTCTCGACGAAGCCACCGGGTTCGACATCGCGGAGATCGGGGTCGGTCGGACGCGGGTCAGTGGGTGGCACCGGCCACGACTGGCGTGGTCCGGTGGGTCCGGTGGGTCCGGACGGTGCGTACGGGCCGGGCGGGCCGTTCGGCGCGGTCCCGCCCTGCGGTGAACCGCCCAGTGGCGAGGCGCCCTGTCCCGGGCCGCCCTGTCCCGAGCCGCTGCTCGCGGATCCGTTGCGTCCGGAGCCGGTCGAGCCGCTGGAGTCGCCGCCCTGCTCAGTGTAGCTGTCGTAGTAGCTCTTCGCGTCGGCGGACCCGTCGGACCCAACGGAGGTCGAGCACCCGGAGGCGACGACGACGATGCCGGCCAGCAACGCTGCGGGAAGGGTTCTCATGCCCGGTCGGACGGGGATGCCCTGGTGCTGGTTCCATCACTCTGCGGCCGTTGCCCAACCGCAACCTCGGGGCCTCGCTTCCCGGGGCTCCTCTCCGCCATGGCCACCGGGCCACGCGGGTGGCCGGGTCAGAACGGCGGGGGACTCGTCTCTGGTCTCGACGGGCGTGGGTCGATGGTCGGGATGTCGACCGCAGCGTTCCGTGGTCCGAAGTGGCACTCCACCGCGAGTGCGGCCTTTTGTGGTGGTGGTTCGGGGCGTCGCTGGATCGAGGTGTCCTCGTCCGGGCTGAGCTCGTCCAATGAGTGCGGGACGGAGACGAGGTCGAGGAGGCGGGCGAGGGCGAGCTCGGCGAGGCTGTGCGGCGCCACGGGTGGACTCGACATGAGCGCAGCGAGAGTTCTCTGCGTCAGAGTCGGCAGCTGATAGGTGTTCAGGGCTCGTGCAGGGAAGGTGGCGTCGGCGGACGGGTCGAGGTGAAGGACGCGGTCGAGGTGGTCGACGGGTGCGGTGGTGGTGTGGCGG
>NZ_JBMBWF010000005.1:0-80450 GCF_048606415.1 Knoellia tibetensis | reverse complement strand
CCGCCACACCACCACCGCACCCGTCGACCACCTCGACCGCGTCCTTCACCTCGACCCGTCCGCTGCCTCAGCCCTCCCTGCTCCAGCGCTGGGGACCGAACAGCCGCCGACTCTGACGCAGTCGACCCTCGTTGCACTCATGTCGAGTCCACCCGTGGCGGCGCACAGCCTCGCCGAGCTCGCCCTCGCCCGCCTCCTCGATCTTGCCTCGGTCGACCACTCCCCGGACGAGGTCAGCCCGGACGAGGACACCTCGATCGAGCGACGCCCCGAACCACCACCACGAAGAGCCTCACTCGCGGTGGAGTGCCACTTCGGACCATGGAACGCTGCGGTCGACATCCCGACCATCGACCTACCCTCGTCAAGACCGGAACCGCTGCCTCCACCGTTCTGAGCGAAGCGTGGTTGCCTGCCCGGAGGGTGAACGGGATCGCGTGGCTACGCCGGCTGCCGCGCATGTGAGACCGTGGCGCCGTGCGTGACACTGCGGCCCGCGAGACCCTGCGGGCGATGGGCCTCCTGCGCGAGCAGGACGGCCAGGTGTGGCTCGAGCTCACGACGTCCGGGACGAGTGCCGTCCCACGCACCGTCGTGCGGTCGCTGGCGTCGTGGGAGGACAGCTTCGACCACGTGACCCGGCTGACCGGCCTCACCGCAGCCGACCGCGTCCTCGTGCCGGCACCGCCGAGCGGGTCGATGTTCGCCTTCGCCCACGCCCACGCCGCTCACCTCGGCGCCGACGTCGTGGCCCTCGACCGCTGGAGCCCGGCCGCGGCCACCGAGGCCGTGCGCACCTGCACCGCCGCGCACCTCACCCCCGCGATGCTCGCGACCCTCCTCGACCGTGGCCTCGGCGACGTGCGAACCGTGGTGTGCGCAGGAGCTTCCCTGCCCGAGTCCACCCGCCGCGAAGCCGACAAGGCAGGCGCCTGGGTCGTCGACTACTACGGCGCGGCGGAGCTGAGCTTCGTCGCGATGCGCGCGGGCGAACGACTCGAACCCTTCCCCGAGGTCGACCTCGAGATCCGCGAAGGCGTCATCTGGGCACGCAGCCCTTGGCTCGCCGACGGCTACGCGCGCGGGCAGTCCGGCCCTCTGCACCGCGACGACGACGGGTTCGCCACCGTCGGCGACCTGGGCCGTTGGGACCACGGCAGCGGACTCGTCGTCGTCGGACGCGGCGACGACGTCGTCACCACCGGCGGCGCGACCGTCGTGTGTGCCGACGTGGAGGCCGCGCTGCTGTCGCTGCCGGGCGTCACCGCCGCCGTCGTCGTCGGCACACCGCACCCGGGCCTCGGCGAGGTCGTCGAGGCCGTCGTCGTCGGCATACCGCACCCCGGTGTCGGCGAGGTCGTCGAGGCCTTCGGCGTCGGCACCGACCCGGACACCGCAGACGTCGACGCCACAGACGTCGACGCCACGCTCCCCGGCATCACCCACGTGCGCGAGGCCGCCGCCCACCTGCTCGACCGCACCCAGCTGCCGCGTCGCTGGCACGCCTGGGCGGACCTGCCCCTCACCGCTGCCGGCAAGGTCGACCGCGCCGAGGTGCGCGCCCGCATCCTCGCGAGCAGAGCCGAGGTCACGACGTGAACGACGACACCCCCGTCATCGTCGCCGCCCGACGCACCCCCATCGGCACAGCAGGGCTGGCGCTGCGCGAGGTCGACACAACGGCCCTCGCCGCCCCGGTCCTCTCGACGCTCCTCAGCGACGCCGACCTCGGCACTCCGCACCACGTCGTCCTCGGCAACTGCATGGGCCCCGGAGGCAACGTCGCGCGCGTGAGCGCCCTCGCTGCCGGCCTCGGCACCGAGGTCCCCGCACTCACCGTCGACCTCCAGTGCGGCAGCGGGCTCGCCGCCATCACCACCGCGGCAGCCTTCGTGCGGTCCGGCTCGGCGGAGATCGTCCTCGCCGGCGGAGTCGAGAGCGCGAGCACCGCACCGTGGCGCCTGTGGCCCCCGCGCGACGGCGGCGAGCCGACGCGCTACACGCGGGCACCGTTCTCCCCAATCGAGATCGGCGACCCCGACATGGGCGCGGCCGCCGATGCCGTCGCCGCTCGCTGGGGCATCACCCGAGAACGGCAGGACACGTATGCCGTCCGCTCCCACGCGCGTGCCGCAGCCGCTCGCGCGCGCGGAGCCTTCGACGAGGAGCTCGTGCCCCTTCCCCAGCTCGACCACGACGAGCGGGTCCGCGACAACCTTCGCGCCGCGACCCTCGCGCGCCTTCCCGCCGCCTTCACCGACGGCGGCACCGTCACCGTCGGCAACGCGTGCGGCATCAACGACGGCGCGGCCGCGGTCGCGGTGGTGAGCGAGGCGCGAAGGCGGGCGGACGGCATACCGGGTCTGGCGTGTCTCGACTGGGCGACGGTCGGCGTCGACCCGAACCTGCCCGGCGTCGGACCGGTGCCCGCGGTCCGAGCGCTTCTGCAGCGCAACGGGATCACCCTCGACGACGTCGGCGCGATCGAGGTCAACGAGGCGTTCGCGGCACAGGTGCTCGCGTGCTGCGACGACCTCGGACTCGACGAGGAGCGCGTCTGCGTCGAGGGCGGTGCGCTCGCCCTCGGCCACCCCTGGGGAGCGTCCGGCGCAGTGCTCGCGGTGCGGCTCTTCAGCCAGATGGTTCGTCGTGACGGGCCCGAGCTCGGCCTCGCCGCCATCGCGGTCGGCGGCGGCCAGGGCGTGGCGATGCTCGTGCAGCGCATCGGCTGACCAACCCCGGCGACGCCGCGCGCGGCTGGGGAGTCGGAACGCGCCGCCGTGTGACGACCGGCAGGCTGGGTACCTTCGGTGCATGGACGCCACGCCCCACGACACCGAGCGCGACACCCAGCGCCAGTCCCCGCGCCAGTCCCAGCGCGACTCCGAGCGCAACGAGACCGCGACCGAGCGCTTCGACCGCAACTGGGACGAGCTGCTCCAGGAGCTGCGGGTCACCCAGACGGGCGTCCAGATCCTCGCGGGCTTCCTCCTCACGATCCCCTTCCAGCAGAGGTTCGCCGACCTCACGGACGGTCAGCGGACGGCATACCTCGTCGCCCTCGCGACGGCGGTGCTCGCCACGACGCTCCTCGTGGCCCCGGTGAGCGCGCACCGGCTGCTCTTCCGCAAGCGGGCCAAGCAGGAGCTCGTCCGGCTCGCCGACGCCTCCGCGCAAGCCGGTCTCGTCGCGCTCGCCGCGACGATCGTCACGGTCACCTGGCTCATCTTCGACGTCGTCGTCGGAGGTGGTGCCGCCTATGCCGCCGCGGGGCTCGCGCTCCTCCTCTTCCTCGTCAACTGGCTGTTCGTGCCGCTCGTCGTCCGCAGCCGGCTCGACAGGACCTAGGACCCTGTGTCCCGCCTCCACGCCCCGGAACGATGAGGCCATGGACACGGACACCCGACACGACCCCGCTCCCCTGCCCGATCGCGGGACACGCGCGCTGACGACCGAGGAGTCGTGGGAGCTGTTGCGACAGTCGGTCATCGGCCGGCTCGCCGTCGTCCACGACGACGCCCCGGACATCTTCCCGGTCAACTACACCGTCGACCACGGGACGATCGTGCTTCGCACTGCCGGTGGTACGAAGTACGACGCCGCGCGCAACCGCCCGGTCGCCTTCGAGATGGACGGCTACGACCTCGACCGGGCCGAGGCCTGGAGCGTCGTCGCCCGCGGCACGGCCGTCGAGGTGCGCGACGTCGACGACTCGATCGCCGTCATGTCGCTGCCGCTCATCCCGTGGGCGGAGGGCTCAAAACCCCACCTCATGCGGCTCGTCCCCGACACCGTCACCGGGCGCCGTATCCGGGTCTCCGGCGGGGTCCGGCGCCCGTGACGCCGTCCACGACCGCGGCGCTCGCGACCGCACCAAGAGCGACCGCCCGGCGCCTCGACCGGCCACTGCGCGTCGTCGCCGGGGGCAACGCCTCGGTGCCATGGACGCTGCTGCGGGTGCTCGAGGAGACCGTCGACGAGGTCGAGCTCTTCATGCTCAACGCGCCGTGGCGCTCGGCGCAGGACCGGACAAGGGGCCTTGTCGAGGCAGGCCTGAACCCAGCAGGCTGAGTACACCCGCTGAGAGGAAGAAGGCACAGATGCTCGTCTCCGAGGTCATGACCTCGCCCGCGCTGTCGCTGTCGCGCGACGCCACCCTCGACGACGCCGTCGAGCTCCTCGGGGCCTCCTCGATCAGCGCGGTTCCGGTGGTCGACGACGATGGCAGGTGTGTGGGCATCGTGTCCGAGGCCGACGTCCTGCGCGAGCCGTTGCCCCGGGACCCGCGGGCCCACCTCTGGTCGACGGCGCCGTCGAGCGCACCGTCGCGCACCCTCGCCGACGTCATGACGCGGGACCCGCAGTGCGTCGCCCCCTCCGACGACTCGGCCGAGGTCGCGGCCCTCTTCGCGCGCACGGGGTTCAAGAGCCTGCCCGTCGTCGAGGACGACCGCCTCGTCGGCGTGGTGAGCCGCAGCGACATCCTGCGCGCCATGTCCGTCTCGAGCGCGGCCCTCACCGACGCCGTCGGTCGGGCGTTCGCCTCGGCCGGGCTCCCGGTGCGGGCCTTTGTCGTGCAGTCCGGCCACGTCACGGTGACGCCGACGGACGACGGCCTCGACGAGGCGGCGGTCGCCGTCGTCGCCACGGTCCCCGGCGTGCGGAGCGTCCGGCTCGGGTGAGACCGGACTCTCCCGGTCACACTTGCAGCAGCTCGCGCCCGGTGATGGCGTCCGGCCGGATCCGGACCCAGACCGACGTCGCCGGGTCACCCACGGTCCGGGGTACGCGGTCCGCGGCCTCGAGAGCGGCCTCGGCCTCCTCGTCGTCGACGACCGACGCGATGCCCGTCACCCGCCGCCACAGGGCCCTTGACCCCGGGGCGCCGGTGACCCCCGCCTCAGTACCCCTGGGAACCGTGCTTCGTCACGTAGATCGCCGCCTGCGTGCGGCGCTCCAACCCCATCTTGGCCAGCACCGACGTGACGTAGTTCTTCACCGTCTTCTCGGCGAGCGACATCGTCTCGCCGATCTGCCGGTTGGTCAGGCCCTCGGCGATGTGCTCGAGGATCCGGCGCTCCTGAGGCGAGAGATCGGCCAGGCGGGGGTCCTCGACGTCGTGCCCCCACTGCTTGCGCAGCCGGGCGACGACGTCGTCGTCGAGCAGGGACTCACCGGACGCCACCCGGCGGATCGAGTCGACGAGCTGCGTGCCGCGGATGTCCTTGAGGAGGTAGCCGGAGGCACCGGCCATGACCGCCGCGCGCAGTGCGTCGTCGTCGTCGAAGGACGTGAGGATGATGCCCGCCACCGACGGGTCGACCGAGCGGACGTCGCGGCACACGTCGATGCCGGACCCGTCGGGCAGGCGCGCGTCGAGCACCATGACGTCGGGCCGCAGCGCCGGGATCCTCCGCGTCGCCTCGCCAGCCGTCGACGACTCGCCCGCCACCTCGAGGTCGTCCTCGACCTCGAGCAGCTCGCGCAGCCCACGACGCACGACCTCGTGGTCGTCCAACAGGTAGACCCGGATCATCGACACACCCTCCTCGCAATTGGCGTCATCGTAGGACGGCGCGTGTCAGAGCGCACCGGCCCTGACGACGGCCACCGGCAGCTCGCCGCGCCGCAGCACGCCGCGGCTGACCGAGCCGAGCAGCAGCCCCGCGAACCCTCCCCCGCCCCGCGCACCGACGACGAGCAGGCCGGCGTCCTGCGACTCGGCGAGCAACGCGTCGGTCTCGTGCCCCTGGGGAGTCCGTCGCGTCGTCCGTATGCCGGGGTGGGACTCCCGCACGAACCGCTCGGCCTCCGCGACGGCCCAGGTCGCGCGCTCGTGCTCGGCCTCGACGCGGTCGGGGCCGCGGCCGAGGTCGCCCCACAGCTCGTCGAGCCACGGCATGACGTCACGTCCCGACCAGGCCGCCACGAGGACGAGGTCGGTGTGGGCCGCCGCGGCGGCCTGCGCGGCGAAGGCCACCGCACGCATCGACGGCCGAGACGCGTCCACCCCCACGACGACCGGGCGTCCCTGGGTGAGCCGTCGCTGGCCCTGCACGACGACGACGGGGCACCGCGAGTGGGCGCTCAGGGCGAACGACACCGACCCCACGCTCGCCGCCGGGTTCTCCAGCCGCGTGCGGCGTCCGACGACGACGAGCTCGGCGTCCTCCGAGAGGGCCACGAGCTCGGCCGAGGGGTGTCCGACCGCACCGACGCTGCGCACGTCGAGGCCCGGATGCGCCGGACGGACGATCTCGACCCCCTGAACGGCGACCCGGTCGACCGCCCGTCGCAAGGTGATGACGTCCGGCCCGCCGACCGACCGTGGTCCGGGCGACAGGACGGGGTCGACCGCGCAGGCCACCATGAGCCGGCTCCGGTGCAGCTCGGCCCAGTCCGCGGCCCAGTCCAGCGCCAGCCCCGCCTCCGGCGTCGCGTCGTAGCCGACGACGACGGTCCCGGTCGTGGCACCGGGCAGCTCCTGCTGCGGAAGGACCGCGGGGTCGATGTGCAGATCAGCCATGCGGCAAGCCTGCGGTGGCGCCGACCGGCCCGACAGGGCCCTAGGTCCCGGCCCGGTCGTCGGCTCCCAGGGGCACGCGCCAGTGCACCCGCGTCCCGCTGCCGTCGGCCGGCCCGACGGAGAAGGACCCACCGCGCCCCTCGGCCCGACGGGCGAGGTTGCCGAGTCCGGAGCGCGAGACGCCCTCGGGCAGCCCGCGGCCGTCGTCGGTGACGACGACGGACACGTCGTCACCCACCTCGACGACGACGGTGACCGAGGAGGCGGCCGCGTGCCGGGCCGCGTTGCTCAGCGCCTCGCGCACGACCGACAGGAGCTCGGCGGCCACGGCCTCCGGGACGTCCGCGAGCGGACCCGACATGCGCAGCTCGGGCGAGAACCCGAGGGTGACGGCGGCGTCCCCGCACACCGTCGCGATCTCGGCGCTCAGCGGGCGCCCACCGGGCACGCGGTGCAGCGCGAAGATCGTGTGCCGGATGTCGGTGATCGCGGCGTCGAGCTCGTCGACCGCCCGGTCGAGCTTGGCCCTCACCTCGGGGGGACTCATCGGGGCCGCGGACTGCAGCGACATCCCCGTGGCGAAGAGGCGCTGGATGACGTTGTCGTGCATGTCGCGCGCGATGCGGTCGCGGTCCTCGAGGAGCTCGGACCGGGCGCGGTCGGTGCGCGCGCTCGCCGCGCCGAGCGACACCGCGAGGCTGCGCCCGAGGAGCTCGAGGTGCGGCACGTGGACGGTCGGCTCCTCGCGGGCCCAGTCGGCGACGAGCACCCCGAGAGGACTCTCGCCGAGGGCGATCGGGAGCATCGCCCGGGTCGCGCCCTGCGCCCCGGGCTCGGTGTGCGCCGGCCCGAGCATCGCCGAGAGGATCCTCGGCTCCCGGACAGTCTTCCCGGGCTCCCCGTCCGGGTCGACCGCACCCGACGACGCGGCGACGACGATGTCGGAGCCCTTCCTCAGCGCGACCAAGCACGCATCGGCACGGGCGAGACGGCATACGGAGTCCGTCACGTCGGCGAGGACCTGCTCCTGCGCGGTGCCCTCGAGGAGCGCCTGCGTCGCGTCGCCGATGACCTCGCCCCAGAGCCGCTGCGTCCGCGCCCGCTCGTAGAGCCGCGCGTTCTCGATCGCGACACCGGCAGCGGCGGCCAGGGCCGAGAGGACCGCCTCGTCGTCGCTGCTGAACTCCGGCGCCGACCGCTTGTCGGTGAGGTAGAGGTTGCCGAAGACCTGGTCGCGGATCCGCACCGGCGCACCGAGGAAGCTCGTCATCGGCGGGTGGTTCGGTGGGAAGCCGTAGGAGTCCGGGTGCTGCCCGATGTGGGGCACCCGCTGCGCCCGCGGGCTGGCGATGACCATGCCGAGCAGTCCGTGCCCGCGCGGCAGCGGACCGATCGCGGCCCGCTGCTCCTCGCTGACCCCGTGGGTGACGAACTCGACGAGCTCCTCACCGCTCGGACCGAGGACCCCGAGTGCTCCGTAGGTCGCGTCGACGAGCTCGCAGGCGGCGACGACGATGCGGCGCAGCACCTCGGCGAGCTCGAGGTCCGAGCTCACTGCGATGACGGCGTCGAGGAGCGAGCCGAGCCTCTCCTGGGAGACGCGCGCGCTGTCGGCCCTCGCCCGCAGCTCCTCGACGAGGTCGTCGAGCTCGAGCGACGAGAGCGGCCAGCGCTGGCCCCCGTCCGGGGCGCCCGCGCCCGCCGGTGGCCGCTCCGAACGTGCAGAACCAGTCACGCGGCGATCGTATGCGGTTCGCCCCGCTGACGGTCGGCTGCCACGTCGGAGCACGCCGTATGCCGTCCGGCCACCTTCGCCGGGCGGGTCGGCACGTCCCTCCCCCTCACTCCACCGGTGGCATCATGTCGAGGCTGGCCCGGGCGGCTGCTCGCCGGCTCGCGTCGATCTCCTCCGGCGGGATGGCCCGCGCCGGACGGGTGAGGATCTCCCGGATGACCTCCACGGGGAGCTTCGGCCTGCGGTCCTCGGTGAGCAGGCCGTTGCTCTCCTGCTCGGTGTCGGTGAGCTGGGTGTAGCAGAACCCCGCGAGCTCGCTGCTGTCGAGGACGGCGCTGACGAGCTCGCGCAGGCGGTCCTCGAACTCCTCCACCGAGCCGACGGTGGCGTAGCCGAACCACTTCTCGCCTTCGCTCGGCGTGTAGCTGAGGCCCCCGAACTCGGTGAGGACGACAGGTTGACCGCGGTCGACCGGGTCGCCGAGGACGACGCGCTTGCGGCCCGGCCGGCGGTCGGACAGGACGCGCCGGACGGCGTCGGGCCCGTCGTACCGGGCGGCGAGGGAGGCGCCGTGAGCGGCATAGTCGTGGACGCCCCAGATGTCGCTGTCGGTGTGCTCCCACCCGTCGTTCGAGATGACCGGCCGCGTGCCGTCGAGCGCCTTGGTGAGGTGGTAGAGCGCCGTCGCGTAGTGACGCTGCTCCTCGACCTCGCCGATGTCCCAGACGCCCCAGCTCTCGTTGAGCGGCACCCAGGTAACGACGCACGGGTGGCTGCGGTCGCGGCGCACAACCTCGAGCCACTCGCGGGTGACCCGTTCGATCGCGCGCGGCGCGAACTCGAAGGCACTCGGCATCTCGCCCCACACGAGGAGACCGAGGCGGTCGCACCAGGCGAGGAAGCGCGGGTCCTCGACCTTCTGGTGGATCCGTATGCCGTTGAACCCGAGCTCCTTGACGAGCTCCACCTCGCGCTTGAGCGCCTCCGCGCTGGGTGCGGCCAGGTGCGACTCGGGCCAGTAGCCCTGCTCCAGGGCGAGCCGGAGGAAGCACGGCTGGCCGTTGAGGACGAACCGTCCGTCCTCGACCCCGACGCTGCGGAAGCCGAAGTAGGACCGGACCGTGTCGACCGTGCGCCCGTCCTCGACGACCTCGACGACCGCGTCGACGAGGTTCGGGTTCGACGGCGACCAGAGCAGCCGCCCGCGATACTGCCCGTGGCGGGCCGCGGGCAGGGCGACGTCGAAGGCCACGTGACGGTCGAGCAGCCGCACCTCCTGCTCGGCGAGCAGCTCCTCGCCGAGGCGGAGGCGGACCCGGACGCGGCCACCGGTGGCCGGGACCCGCGAGAGCGTCGCCTCGACCCGGACCCGAGCGCCCACGACGTCCGGCGTCCAGTGCAGTGCGTCGACCCGGACCTGCGGGACGACCTCGGTCCACACGGGCTGCCAGATGCCGGTCGTGCGGTGGTACCAGATGCCGTGCGGCTCCTCGAGCCAGTCCTGCTTGCCCCGCGGCTGCGTCACGTCGTCGGCGTGGTCCTCGGCCCGGACGACGAGGACCTGCTCTCCCTCGACGAGGGACTCGGTGACGTCGAAGGAGAACGGGGTGTGCCCGCCCTCGTGCCGCCCGAGGAGATCCCCGTTGAGCCAGACCCGCGCGCTGTGGTCGACCGCGCCGAGATGGAGCAGGAGCCGCTCCCCCTCGGTCGGCCGGTCGAGTGCCACGCGGAGGCGGTACCAGACCACCGGGCGGGGCGTCGTGTCGTGGACCCCCGAGAGCTTGGACTCCGGCGGGTAGGGCACGGTGATGCGCCGGTCGAAGGCACCTCCGCCCGACATCCATCCCTCGGCCAGGCCGAGGTCGTCGTCGTCGAAGGCGAAGTCCCACTCCCCGCAGAGGTCCTGCCAGCGGTCGCGGACGAGCTGCGGCCGGGGGTAGGTCAGCTCGGCCTGGGTCTGTTCGGTGCTGACGTCGGTCACGTCGGTCTCGTCCTTCGTCTCGAGGTGCCCGTCGGGCGTGGGTGGTGGAGGGCTCACGCGACCACTCACCAGTGTGCCAGCCTCGGTCTGCTGCGGTCCTCGGTCGCGACGAGGACGTCGAGCAGGAGGGACTGCAGGTCGGCGCGGGTGCCGGCGTGGTCGGCATCGGCCCAGAGGTTCGTCAGCTCCTGCGGGTCGGCGTCGAGGTCGTAGAGCTCGCCGGTGCGGGCCCGCGCACTCGCCGGGCTGCCGTGGTGGACGACGAGCTTCCAGTGGTCGTGGCGCAGCATCGTCACGTGGACCGGCGGGTCGTAGGAGTGTCCGCTGTCGCGGTACTGGCACAGTGCCCAGTCGCGCCACCCGTCCGCGTCGCCGCCGAGCAGCGGCAGGAGGCTCGCGCCCTGGAAGGTCGAGGGCGCCTCGACCCCAGCCGCGTCGAGGAAGGTCGGCGCGAGATCGACCCACTGGACGAGCTCGGTGCGTCGGCCGGGCTGCACGTGACCGGGCCAGCGGATGATGAGCGGCACCCGGACGGCGCAGTCGTACATGAACGGGCCCTTGAGCATGAGCCGGTGGTCGCCGAGCATCTCACCGTGGTCGCTCGTGAAGACGACGATGGTGTCGTCAGCGAGGCCTTCGGCGTCGAGGGCGTCGAGGATCCGCCCGACCTCGGCGTCGACGAGGGTGACCATGGCGTAGTAGGCGGCCCGGACCTCCTGGAGCTCGTCCTCGGTGTACTCGACGAACCCGCGTGCGTGGCCGGCATACGACTTCTTGGAGGCGTCCTCGAAGATCGGTGGCTTGGAGGACAACTCGTCCTCGGTCGTCACGGGTCGCGGGAGCGACGCGGGGTCGTAGAGGTCGACGTACTCCTGCGGTGCGCCGAACCCGTGGTGCGGGTCGAAGAAGTTGGCGACGAAGAAGAACGGCTTGTCCTTGTGCCGCGACGTCGTGAGGAAGTCGATGGTCTCGTCGCCGATCCACCGGCTGTAGTGGGCCTCGGTCGGCATGGTGTCCCAGGTCGGGTCGCCCTCGTCGCCGCGCATCGCCGCGTCGTGGAGCTCGGGATGGCTCGCCCGGAGCCAGCGGTGGTAGGCGTTCTCGGACGACCCCGGGTAGGGGTCGTGGGCCCAGCGGAAGACCCGGAAGCCGTCGTCGACCCGCGGCTCCAGCCGGCCGCCGTGGCACGACGCCAGGTGGAGCTTGCCGACGAGACCGCAGTCGTAGCCGCTGTCGGCCAGCCGTCGCGTGAAGAGCTCGGTGCCGGGGTCGAGGTCGACGCCGTTGGCGTGCAGCCCGTGGTTCGGGACGTAGCGACCGGTCATGAGACTGGCGCGCGACGGCGAGCACACGGGGTTCTGGACGTAGCAGCTCTCGAACAGCACGCCCTCGTCGGCGAGTCGGTCGAGGTTCGGCGTGTGGATGTGCGGGTTGCCGGCCGCCCCGAGCGCGTCGAAGCGCTGCTGGTCGGTGCAGAGCATGAGGACGTTGGGCGCGGTCACGACTTCACCGCCCCGGCGATGCCCTCGAAGAAGTACTTCTGCAGGACGAGGAAGAGGATGACGATCGGCAGCAGCGAGAGCGTCGCCGCGGCCGCCATCCCCGGCCAGTCGACGGAGTTCTCGCCGACGAACGCCTGCATGCCGACGCTCAGGGTCCGCAGGTCCGGCCGGCTGAACGTGAAGACGAGCGGCAGGAAGAACGCGTTCCACGTCGCGAGGAAGGTGAGCACGACGACGGTGGCCGTCACCGGCCCGGCCAGCGGCATCATGACGCGAAAGAAGATCGTGAGGAACCCGGCGCCGTCGATGACCGCAGCCTCCTCGAGCTCGCGCGGGATGCCCCGGAAGTAGCCCATGTAGAGGAGGACCGCCGCAACGTGGCCGCCGCCGGCGAGGGCGATGATCATGCCGGTGAGCGAGTTGAGCAGCCCGAGCCGCTGGGTGACCTCGACGACGGGGATGATCGTGTAGCCGGCCGGCACGAAGAGGGTTGCGACGAGGACGCCGACGACGACCTTGCGGCCGATGAACTGGTAGCGGGCGAGGACGTAGCCGGCCATCGCGCACCGGATGACGACGAGGACGACGGTCATCACCGTGACGATGAGCGTGTTGAGCATGTATTTGCTGAAGCTCGCGTCCACCCAGGCCCGCTGGTAGTTCTCCCAGATGACCTTGTCGGGCACGAGGCCGAGCCCGGCGGTGAAGACCTCGAGCTGCTCCTTGAGCGAGGCGGAGACCACCCACACGAACGGGTACACCCAGAACGCGGCGAAGACGAGCAGGCCCGCGGTGAGAGCCCACATCGGCGCCTTGCGCCGCAGCTTGGCTCGGTCGATCGACCGGCGCCGCTTCGGCGGGCTCTCGCCCCCCGGTTCGGTCCGGCTCTCGCTGCGCACGTCGAGGGCGGTCACGACCCGCCTCCGGCCATGCGGCGCGCGGCGCGGATGCCCCAGAGCTGGCCGACCCCCACGAGGAGGAGGACGAGCCCGAGGACGACGGCGGCCGCCGACGCGAACCCGAGCTGCGGAATCGTGGCCGCGAACGCCCACCGGTAGATGTAGATCTCGATCACCTCGGTCGAGTAGTACGGTCCGCCGCCGGTCATCGTGAGCATGAGGTCGAAGATCTGGAGGTTCTGCTCGACCGTGAGCAGCGTGATGATGACGAGGAAGGGGACGAGCAGCGGCAGCGTGACGTGGCGGAAGGTGCGCCACTGCGAGGCGCCGTCGACCTGGGCCGCCTCGAGGACGTCGCGCGGCACCGTCTGGAGCGCGGCGAGCCAGTAGATCATCGTGACGCCGACCCACTTCCACGTGTGGACGCCCATGACGGTCCACAGCGCGGTGCTCGACGAGCCGAGGAAGTCCACCCCGCCATCGAGCCCGACCCGCTGGAGGCCGAGGTTCACCGGCCCGCTCGCCGGGTCGAAGATGAACTGCATGACGACGCCGACGATGGCCGTCGTCGTGACGACCGGCAGGAAGAACGCCGTCCGGAAGAGCCGCTGCAGCGGCAGCTTCGGGTGGTTGAGCAACAGCGCGATGAGCAGCCCGAGGCCGACCCGCAGCGGCACCGTGACGACCATGAAGAGCATCGTCACCTTGAACGAGTTCCAGAAGAGCGGGTCGGCGAGCACGTCGCGGTAGTTCTGCAGCCCGACGAAGGTCTTCTCGGCCTCGAACCCGCTCCACGAGAGCAGCGAGTACCACCACGAGGCCACGACGGGCCACAGGGTGTAGAGACCGAAGAGGACCACCGTCGGGGTGAGGAACACCCACGGCCAGAACGAGCCGTGCAGCCGTCCCCGCATGCTCGAACGTCGCAGGCTCGACGGGGCCCCTCCGCCCCGCCGGACCTGAGTCGTGGCGCTCACGTGAGGTAGCGCTCCGGGCCGAAGTCCTCGCCGGGCCTCCAGTCCGGGAAGGCCCAGGACTCCACCGTCGCCGGTCCGCCGACCTTCTTGATCGCGGCCTCGCGGGCTTTGGTGCGGTCGTCGCTCAGCTTCTGCAGGGCGCCGCGCACATCCTTGACCTGGCCGCTGAAGACACCCTGGACGATGCCGCCCAGACCGGGCTCGGACGGCGGCATCGCGGCCTCGACCGCGGTGACGCCCTCACGGGCCTGCGGCGTCGGGCCGAGGAAGACCTCGGCCTTGAACTTCTCGATCGCCTGCTTGTAGGTCTCGTGGGCGTCGGAGCCGGCGACGGCGTCGAGGTCGAGCGGCGGCTGGTCCATCGCGACGGCCAGCGCCGTCTGGTACTCCTTGCCGAGGAAGTCCTCGAGGAGCGCCGAGGCCTTGTCGGCCTGCTTCGACTGCTTGGACACCCAGAACGTGCCACCGATCGGCGGGCGGGTGATGACCGGCTTGTCGCCGTTCGGTGTGGGGATCGAGCCGACGGTGAGGTTGGGGAGCATCGCCTTGAAGTCGCCCGAGACGACGCCGGAGTTCCACGGGCCGTCGAGGAAGTACCCCGAGCCCCCGGCGGCCCACCGGGCGCGACCCGACCGGGCATCGAGCGAGGTGCTCGCCTTGAAGAGGGTGCCGTCCTTCTGGAAGGAGCGCAGGAACTCGATGGACTCGACGAACGCGTCGTCGTGGAAGCGGTACTCACCGGTGCGCAGGTCGATGCCGTCGGTCCCGCCGAGCCGCGAGCCCGGGAAGCCCGCCGTCTGCGCGAGCTCGTGGACGAACGTGCCCATCCGCTGGGCGAACTTGAGCGGGAGGATGATGCCGGAGCCGCCGGCGTCGGTCATCTTCTTGGCGGCTGCGCGCATGTCGTCCCACGTGGCCGGCAGCCGGGCCGGGTCGAGACCGGCCTTCTCCTGGAGCTGCTGGTTGCCCCACACGAGGGTCTCGTACTGCCGGAAGCTGAAGATCGAGAACGAGTAGAGCTTGCCGTCGAAGAGGTGGATGCCGGGCACGAGGGCGCCCTTGGGCACCGCGGCCGTCACGGCGTCCTGGTTGGTGAGCGGCGCGAACCAACCCTGCTCGAGCAGGACCGACGGCGGCACGTCGATGCCCGCGAGGGTGAAGACGTCGGGCATCTGCTTGCTGCTGAACGCGAGCTGCAGCGCCTTGCCCTGGTCGGCCGGGTTGTAGACGGTGTACTGGACCGCCGGTCCCCCGTCCTTGGTGAAGGCGGCGAAGGTCTTCTTGTGCAGGTCCTGGAGCGGGTTGAACTGGTCCCACCACGCGAGCGGCCCACCGGAGCCCGACGCCCCACCCGTGCCCCCGGTCGCACCCTGCGGGGGCGCCGTGTCGCACGCGGCCATCGTGAGGACCCCGGCCAGCAGCCCGGCCCCCCGCAACATCTGTCGTCGTGTTGTGTGCACCATCTCGGCTCCCACCGGACACCTACCTCACGCTCTGCCCACGGAACCTGTTGCCGCGGGTTGCACCGTTTCTACACCGATGTACACAACGAAGCAAAGGGTCTGCGCGGGCGGTTTTGTTTTTGACTGAAACTTCCAATCCGCTCGCACTCCCGTCCGTGTCAAGGCTTGTCGCACGCCACCCGCCCGTATGCCGCGCCCTCCAGCCCCGTGACACGCTCCGGCTCCGTGTTGGAACATGTTGACTCTCCCACCGGCCGATGCCAGCATGAGGCGCCCGGCCGACCCCACGGCCCACGACGCGCGGACGGAGGTGGCCCCGGTGCGACCCCGCATGGTCGACGTCGCCCGACGGGCCGGCGTCTCCCCCAAGACGGTCTCCAACGTCATCAACGGCTACATCCACGTCTCCCCCGAGATGCGCTCGCGCGTCCAGCAGGCCGTCGAGGAGCTCGGCTACGTGCCCAACAGCACGGCCCGCACGCTGCGTACCGGCCGCACGGGGATCATCGCGTTCGCGGTCCCCAACCTCGCCGCCGCCTACTTCGCCGAGCTCGCCACCCTCGTCACGGTCGCGGCCGAGAAGCGCGGCTTCACGATCCTCATCGACCAGACCGACGGGCTCCTCGAGCGCGAGCAGCGCATCGCCGCCGGGCTGCGCGAGCACCTCATCGACGGCCTGATCTTCAGCCCGCTCACGATGACCCCCACCGAGATCTCGGCCGCCTCCGGCAGCACGCCGATGGTCCTCCTCGGTGAACGCGACGCGCCCTCCTCCGTCGACCACGTCGTCATCGACAACGTCGTCGCCGCCCGCGAGGCCACCGAGCACCTCGTGGGCCTCGGACGTCGGCGGATCGCCGCTGTCGGGGCGCCGCTCGACGTGTCGACGGGCACCGGCTCGGTGCGCCTGCGGGGCTACCGCGAGGCCCTCGAGGGCGCCGGCCTGGAGGACTCCGCCCTCGTCGTGCCCACCGGACGCCTCCTGCGGCAGAGCGGCGCCGAGGCCGCGGACCGGCTGCTCGACCTCCCCCGGCCACCCGACGCGCTCTTCTGCTTCAACGACGCGATCGCGTTCGGGGCCATGCACGCGCTCCGGAAGCGAGGGGTGCAGGTGCCCGACGACGTGGCCATCGTCGGCTTCGACGACGTCGAGGAGGCGTCCTACTCGAACCCGACGCTCTCCTCGGTGCGCCCCGACAAGCAGGGCATCGCCGAGGCGGCCATCGACCGCCTCACCTCCAGGCTCGACGGCACGGCGGGCCACCGCCCCGACGCCGTCGTCATCCCGCACGAGCTCGTCGTGCGGGAGTCCTCCGGCGGCAGCGAGTGACGGGACACGACCCGGACGCGACCTCCCCGGGTGCAGCCTGCTGCGCCCCGTCCCGGGGTGCGGCGACGACCGCTCCCGTGGTCCTCGCGGCCTCCCTCGGCACGTCTCCGTCCTCGTCGACGGAGGGCATGGTGCGGCTCGACGGTGGCGCCTTCCGGATGGGCACCGACGACCGCGACGGGTTTCTCGCCGACGGCGAGGGGCCGGTGCGCGAGGTCATCCTCGACCCGTTCTGGCTCGACAGGTGCGCCGTCAGCAACGCCGACTTCGAGCGCTTCGTGGGCGAGACGGCATACGTGACCGAGGCGGAGACGATCGGGTGGTCGTTCGTCTTCGCGGGCTTCCTGCCGGCTGCGGTGCGGCGCACGGCGAGGCGGGTCCCGCAGACGCCGTGGTGGGCCGGCGTCGAGGGTGCGGCGTGGCGCACGCCCGAAGGTCCGGGCAGCGACCTCACCGATCGGATCGACCACCCGGTCGTCCATGTGTCCTGGAACGACGCCAGGGCCTACGCGCGCTGGGCCGGCAAGCGGCTCCCCACGGAGGCGGAGTGGGAGCTCGCGGCGCGCGGGGGGCTTGACCAGGCGCGCTACCCGTGGGGTGACGAGCTCACGCCCGACGGCGAGCACCGGTGCAACATCTGGCAGGGCCGCTTCCCCGTGCGCAACTCGAAGGACGACGGGTATGCCGGCACCGCACCGGTGTCGGCCTTCGCACCCAACGGCTTCGGGCTGCACAACATGGCCGGCAACGTGTGGGAGTGGTGCGAGGACTGGTTCAGCACGACGGCGCTCGAGTCGCGCTCCGGGCGCTCGCCGCGCGGACCCACGCAGGGGTCGGCTCGGGTCATGCGCGGCGGCTCCTACCTGTGTCACGACTCCTACTGCAACCGCTACCGGGTGGCTGCCCGCAGCTCCAACACCCCCGACAGCTCCGGCGGCAACCTCGGCTTCCGCTGCGCCCGCTCTGCCTGACCGGTCCGCGCCAGGCGTAGGGGTCGTCGTTCCTCGGCTTCCAGTCCGGGAAGGCAACGTCGGCGGCGGCGACCGTCGCGCCTTCGACGTCGCGACCGTGATCGCGCGCTCCATCTCGGCCGCCCGCCTGCCGGTGTGGGTGACCAGCCCCCGTCTCGGCTACGTGAGTTTCTTCTGATGATCAATGTCGGCGGCGCATCGATCACAGTGGCGACCGGAAGCCTGCCGAACGATGGCGCGCGGCGCGACCTCCGCATGGGTCGCCCCGACGACGCCCTATCCTGTGGCCGTCAGGCGGTCGAGCGGAGGACGGTGCGGTGGCGACGACGCGAAGTGCGGTGCCGGTGGCGGAACTCCCCTCATGAGCAGCCTGCCCCGTCTCGCCGCGCAGCCCCCGGACCTGCGCCGGCGCAACCTCTCGGTCCTGCTCCACACGCTGCAGTCGAACGGTCCCACACCGCGCGCGGACCTGGCCCGGATCACTGGCCTCGCGCCCGGCACGGTGACGAAGCTGACGGCCGAGCTGCTCGGGGCCCGGATCGTCCACGAGCAGCCCACCGACGAGGCCCAGCGCCAGCCGGGACGCCCCCGTGTCCCGGTCGCCATCGACCGTGGCCACCTGCGGGCGGCGGGGGTTCACATCGGCCTCCTGCGCACCACGGTGGGGCTCGTCGACCTCGCCGGTGGGATCGTCGAGGAGCGACGGCTCACCCACCGCAGCCGTCGTCCGGAGAGCATCGTCCGGCAGGCGGTCAAGGCCCTGCGCGCCCTCGTCGACGCCCAGCCTGACGGCGCCGTGCTCGGCGTCGGCGCGAGCCTCAGCGGGATGGTCGACCCCGCGACCGGCGTCGTGCCCGAGCACCCCGCGCTCGGCTGGGGCGAGGTCGCCCTGCGCGACGCCCTTGCAGCAGGAGTGGGACTTCCCGTCGTCCTCGACAGCACGATGCGCGCCCTTCCCCTGGCCGAGTCCTGGTTCGGCGGCCGGGGCGCGGTCCCGTCGATGCTCCATGTCTTCGTCGGCAACGTCGTCGGCGCGGCACTGCTCGTCGACGGCAAGCCGCTGCTCGGCCCCTCCGCCGCCGCGGGCTACCTCGACCACCTGCCGACGCGGGTTCGGACGCGGCGACGCTGTGCGTGCGGTCGGGACGACTGCCTCGCGGCATCGGCCAGCGACATCGTCCTTGTCGAGGAGGCCCGCGGCAAGGGCCTGCTCGGCCCCGACGAGGACCTCGAGCGACTCCACGAGCTCGCCGCCTCGGGCGACGCGACCGCCGACCGGCTGCTGCGACGCCGGGCCGAGCTCGTAGGTGCGGCAGTGGCACTCCTCGTCGAGGTGCTCGACCCGCACGTCGTCGTCGTGGGGGGTGGCGTCATCCTCGGCTCCACCTACCTCGAGGACATCCGCCGGGCCGTCGCCGACGGCGTGCGCCGACCCCTCGCGCAACCGGTCGAGGAGCTCGTGCGCACGACGTCCTTCGGCCCGCATGCGGTGATGTTCTCGTCGGCCGCGCTCTTCCTCGACGCGTTCTACCGGGACCCAGCGGCGTTCACGGGGTTCGACCGGAGCTGACCGCGTCGACGGCCAACACCTCTGCGGGCCGATCTTCGACGGCGGTGCTCTCGGTGGGGCCGCTTCTGCCCACCGCGGCAGCCCGCACCCATCCATGGGGCGCTGTCCGAGTGGTGTAGCGCCCCTGGGGCAGGTCGTCCGAGACCCGCAGCCGCCACCACAGCAGCAGCTCGACCATCTCGGCCCGCACCTGCGCGCACGCCGCGTCGTCCCAGAGGTTCCGGAGCTCCATCGGGTCCGTGTCGAGGTCATGGAGCTCCCCGGTGCCGGTCACGTCGTAGACGAGCTTCCAGCGCCCACTGCGGACCATGGCGCTCGACCCGCTCTGCGTCACCGTGTTGAGCTCGTCGTAGGTCGCCCCCTCGTAGGCGAAGTGCAGCGGCGGACGGTCGGAGACGGCATACGGGAGACCGCCGAATCCTCGCTCGGCGTAGGCGCTCGAGAAGTCGGCGTCGGGACAGCGCTCTCCGGTGAGGAGCGGCCAGAGGCTGCGGCCCTGGACGCCCAGCGGGATGGGCTGCCCCACGAGGTCGCAGACCGTCGGGAGGAGGTCCGCGAGGCTCACGTGGGCGTCCTCGTCGACCCGAGCCCGGACACCCGGTCCGTGGACGACGAAGGGGACGCGCATGAGGACCTCCGGCATGCCGGCACCCTTGCGCTGGAGGCCGTAGTCGCCGACGTAGTCGCCATGGTCGCTGACGAGGACGACGACGGTGTCGTCGAGCAGGCCCGCGTCGGCGAGGTGGTCGAGGAAGCGCCGCACCTGGTCGTCGACCATGCGGAGCATTCCGCAGTAGGTCGCGCGGTAGCGGCGCCACGCCTCGTCGTGGCCCGGTCGCTTCGCCTCGACGACGTCCTGGAGCCACCGCCACGCGTCGCCCTTGCCCCGCGCACCCTCGGGCCCGGCGCCCCGCTCCGGGAGCTCGTCGGGGGCGAACATCGAGAAGTAGGGCTCGGGAGCCTGGTAGGGGTTGTGCGGCTCGGGGAAGGAGAGCCAGCAGAAGAAGGGCTGCTTGTCGTCGCGGGACTGCAGCGCGGCGATCGCGCCGTCGACGATGCGCGAGGCGTACTGCTGCTCGACGGGGAAGGGCGTCGCCTCGGTGCTCGGGCCGTGGTCGAGGTCGACGAGCCAGCGTCCGAACTCCTCATCTGCCTGCGTGCCCGCGGGCGCCGAGGTGTGCATGAACGGGCCGCACCACGTGTCGAAGTCGTCCCGACTGCGGTACATGTGCGGCTTCCCCGAGAAGTGCAGCGAGTAGCCCGCCGCGCGCAACACGTCGAGGAGGTCGTCCCCGCGGGTGACGTGCTCGCCGGTCCAGTTCTGCCGGACCCGGTGCGCACTCGGGTAGCGCCCGGTGAGCAGGCTCGTCCTCGCCGGGACGCAGGCGGGAGCGGTCGTGTAGGCCTTCGCGAAGCGCGCTCCCCCATCCGCGAGCGAGTCGAGGCACGGCATGGTGTCGAGCGCGAAGCCCGACCCCGCGGTGAGGTCCGCGCGGTGCTGGTCGGTCATGAGGAGCACGATGTTGGGCTGTCGGTCCACGTCCTGCGTCTCCACTCTCGGCATCGGGTCGTCGGCAGGTCCACCCCGGGGCGAACAGATAGTTCCTGACGTGAACTTACGTGTCGGCCTTGTTGACAGCCACCTGACCGGCCGACACGCTGGGGCCGTGTTCGCCACCGAGCGCCAGGAGCGCATCCTCCGCCGAGTCCGGCTCACCGGGAGCGTGCGGGTCTCCGACCTCGTCGAGGAGCTCGCCGTCTCGGACATGACGGTCCGGCGCGACATCGCCACCCTGGCCGAGCAGGGCCTCGTCGCGCGGGTCCACGGTGGCGCCACGAGTGTCGACGCCGGAGCATTCCCGGGCGTGCCCGCTCCCCGCGCCCTCGATGGCCCCGCACGCGGACCGGGCTCCGAGGTCCGCTCCGCCATCGCAGCCGAGGTGGCGGCACGCATCGAGCCGGGCACGACCGTGGCACTCACCGGCGGCTCGATCACGCTCGACGTCGCCGTCGCCCTGGGCGCGGTCGAAGGGCTCACCGTCGTGACGAACTCGCTCCCCGCCGCCGACGCGCTCACCGCGGCCGGGGGGCCCCACGTCACCGTCGTCCTCACCGGCGGGCGGCGCACCCGCAGCGGGCTCCTCGTCGGTCCCGTCGTCGCGGCGAGCCTCATCGGCCTCGGCGCCGCGTGGTCGATCCTGGGCGCGCGCGGAATTGACGACCAAGCCGGACTGACCGTGCCGAACCGCGCCGAGGCCGTGGCTGAGAAGGCCCTCCTCTCGCTCGGCGCCAAGGTCCTGTGCGCCGTCGAGTCGAGCCGCTGGCAGACGGTGAGCCTGCACTCGGTGGTGGCGCTCCCCGAGGTCGACGTCCTCGTCACCGACTCGCGCCTGCGACCGACGGCCCGCCGACTCCTCGAGGACGAGGTGGGCGAGCTGGTCCTGGCACCGGTCTGACCCACGTCTTCACGCGACAGGTCTCCGGATCCCGGCTAGGTTAGTTTCGTCCCAAAACTAACCAAGCAGACGGAGGACGTCATGGGGGTAGCAAGGCACACCAGGGCACTGAGAGGGCTCGTCGTCGCGGCGGCACTGGTTCTCACCGGGTCGGCCCCAGGCGTGGGAGTGGGGGCGGCGGCGAGTGCGCGACCTGCACCGGAGCCGGTCTACTCCCCGGGGCGCGACGCCGCCGCGGACCCGGGGCTCGTCGAGAGCGACGGGAAGTACTACGCGTTCTCGACGGGTGGGCTCGGCAGCGTGGCCAGCGCCGACAACGTGCAGGGACCCTGGACGTCGCTGCCCGACGCCCTCGCCCGCAGGGGTGCGTGGGCCAACGGCACCGGCGCGGTGTGGGCACCCGACGCCGTGAAGACGTCCGCCGGGTGGGTCCTCTACTACTCCGCGCGCGCCAAGGGCTTCGCCGGCCAGCGGTGCATCGGCACAGCGGTCTCCGAGAACGTGGCCGGTCCCTACGAGCCGGCTGCCACTCCCCTCATCTGCCCGATCCTCGGTGGCGAGGACCCGGTCGTCGACCGGCCCGACCAGACCGCCGGGGTCATCGACCCCTCGCCGTTCCAGGCGTCCGACGGCCGGCGCTACCTGCTCTACAAGACGCAGAAGACGCCGGGCACGCTGCGCATGGTGGGAGTCACCGACGACGGGCTCCACGTGAGCGGGCCGCCGAGCCGCGAGCTGCTGCGCCACTCGGACAGCATCGAGAACCCCGTCATGGTCCAGCGCGGTGACCAGTACGTCCTCTTCGCCGCGGCGAACTGGTACGACCAGTGCCGCTACAGCACCGTCTGGCTTCGCTCCGACGACATGTGGTCGTGGACCGACAAGGAGGAGCACGTGCTGCTCGACCAGGCGAGCACCGGGGTGTGCGGCCCGGGTGGTGCCGACCTCGTCGTCGGCGAGGACACCCCGAGCCGCATGGTGCTGCACGGCTGGGTCTGCGGCCCGACCGACGAGCCCTGCCAGTTCGAGGGCGTCGTCACCGACCCGGGCAAGCGCCGGGTCATGTATGCCGCCGCACTCACCTGGGGTGACGACGGTGCGACTCCGCGCGTGGGAGCCTTCCTCCCCGCCGCGGGCCCGCCGGCTGCCGCTCGCTGAGTCCGCCCGCGTCCGGCTCGCGACCTGGATCGTCTCGTGGGGGTTCGACGACGGCGGGCGGGGTACACCTCGGCATGACGTCAATCGCCGACCAGGGCCTTGCGCAGCTGGGTGGACCTCTCAGCGTCCTCAGTCGCCAGAAGCGGGACCACGTACGGCTCGATCGGTTGCTCGACGACCTCGCAGACAGTCCGACCGGTCACGCCCAGCGGCAGGCGCTACGACGCCTCGCAAGGGTGGTCTTCCCGCACGCCTTCGCCGAGGAGTCCGTCCTGTGGCCGTTCCTGCGTCGCGTCGTCCCCGACGGCCAGGCCCTGACGCTGAGGGTGGAACAGGAGCACCAGGAAGTCAACGAGCTGTGGGCCTCGCTCGAGCGCCTGACTCCGGATGACGACCGCCGTCGGCCGCTGCTCGAGCGACTGGCCGAAGTGCTCCGTAGTGACGTCCGTGACGAGGAGGACGTCCTCCTGCCGGTGCTGCAGCAGGGACGCTCGAGGACGCAGCTTCGCGCGCTCGGCGTCGCGTGGGAGGTCGTGCGCCGGCTGTCCCCGACCCGTCCGCATGTCCTCGTGTCCCGCCGACCTCCGGGCAACGTCGTCGCCGCCCTACCCCTCACCCTGACCGACCGCGCCCGCGACCGGCTCGACTCCATCGCCGAGTCCTCCCCGCGGCTGGAGGCGCCGGCAGCCCAGCTGAGCCGAGGTGCCGCCCGACTGGCACGTCTCGTCGAGCGTCGAAAGCCCTCACGCGCCGGTGAGCACCGCTCCACGCGGCGAGCACTCGAGCCAGACCTGGCCCTGTCCACCACGTCGATCGGAGAAGAGCGATGAAGGCGATGGTCTACCGAGGCCCCTACCGGGTCCGGGTGGAGGAGAAGGAACGCCCGCGCATCGAGCACCCCAACGACGCCGTGGTCCGCGTGACCCGTGCCGCGATCTGCGGTTCGGACCTCCACCTGTTCCACGGCATGATGCCCGACACACGCGTCGGCACCACGTTCGGCCACGAGTTCATCGGCGTGGTCGACGAGGTGGGCCCGTCGGTCCAGCGGCTTCAGGTGGGCGACCGGGTCATGGTGCCGTTCAACGTCTTCTGTGGCTCGTGCTGGTTCTGCGCGAAGGGCCTGTACTCGAACTGCCACAACGTCAACCCCAACGCGACGGCTGTCGGCGGGATCTACGGCTATTCGCACACCAGCGGCGGCTACGACGGAGGCCAGGCCGAGTACGTCCGCGTGCCCTTCGCCGACGTCGGCCCGACGGTCGTCCCGGACTGGATGCACGAGGAGGACGCGCTCATGTGCACCGACGCACTGCCGACCGGCTACTTCGGCGCCCAGCTCGGTGGCATCACGCAGGGAGAGGTGGTCGTGGTCCTCGGTGCCGGGCCGGTCGGGCTGTTCGCGGCGAAGTCCGCATGGCTCATGGGCGCCGGACAGGTCATCGTCGTGGACCACATCCCGGAGCGCCTGCAGCTCGCAGCGTCCTTCGCCCATGCCGAGACGGTGAACTTCGGCCAGGTCGACGACGTCGTCGTCCACCTCAAGAAGGCCACCGACGACATCGGCGCGGACGTCGTCATCGACGCCGTGGGCGCCGAGGCCGACGGCAACCTCACCCAGCACCTGACCTCGGCCAAGCTCAAGCTGCAGGGCGGGTCGCCGGTCGCCCTCAACTGGGCGATCGACTCGGTCCGCAAGGGCGGCACTGTCTCGGTCATGGGCGCGTACGGCCCCATGTTCAGCGCCGTGAAGTTCGGGGACGCGCTCAACAAGGGGCTGACCCTCCGGATGAACCAGTGCCCGGTGAAACGACAGTGGCCGAGGCTCTTCGAGCACATTCGCAACGGCCACCTCAGCCCGCGAGAGATCATCACCCACCGCGTGCCGCTGGACGAGGTGGCCGAGGCCTACCACCTGTTCTCGAGCAAGCTCGACGGATGCATCAAGCCCGTCCTCGTCCCGACATCGTGAGGAGCAAGGCCATGACCAAGGTTCCGTATGTCAGCGGACCGCGGGCGGGAATCCCGTCACCGGACGAGCTGCGGGCCCGCATCCCCGGATGGGGAGCCGATCTCGACCCGGCCGACCGGCCGTCCGTGCCGCAGGAGCTCGACGACGGGAGGCCCGACGGGGTGGCGTGGGACTTCCCGGAGGAGCAGGTAACGACGAGTGCACGCGAGCGCTCCATCGAGCACGCGAGGTTGACTCCGGTCTTCGGCACGGTGGCCCCGCTCACCGGACTGCCCGGCGCCGTGCGAAGGCGTGCCTACTCCCGCTACAGCGAGGCGCGCGCCGCGCACTGGCTGCTGCTGCTCGGCGCGGACCGGATCGAGTCGAAGCAACACCTCGTGCGGTCCATGTTCAGCCGTCGTCCCGACAACCCTGTCGAGGAGACCGGGATCCGGTCCGAGCTCACGGGCCACGGGATTGCTTCGCGTCGCGGTCACGGACGCGTCGACCGTCACCAGGTCCTCGACCCGGTCATCGTGAGTCTCCCTGCCATCCTCGCCGGGTGGGCGGCCGTGCGGACCTGGCGACGGGTGAGGGGCTGACGACCCCGGCGCTCGCCCCCTGAACGGCCCATGGCCCGAGAACCCCACGGGCAGGCCCGCTCGGGCCGTTCCGGGACTGTCCGGATCGGGTCTAGCCTCCGCGTATGTGGACCCGTCGGCATTCCCACGTGGCGCCGGCCTCCCCCGAGGAGAGTCCGATCGCGCGCCGCTACCGCTTCGTGCTGAGGATGACCGGCGATGACGTCGTGCGAGACGTCCACCGCGCCGGAGTCACCGCGCTCGACGACGGGGACCGGCAGGTCCTGCTGACGACGATCCAGACCCAGCTCATGTCCGGGGCGCGCCTCGGAGTGGACCGCGCCGACGAGATCTCACGGCTGGCGCTCCTCGGTGAGCGGCGCCGGGCCGGGTCGGTCATCGCCCACCTGCCCGCCGACGTCCTCGACCGGCTCGCGACCTCGGTCGTGCGCGCGAGCGAGAGGTCGGGGCTGCTCGAGGGCTACGACGAGTGGGACGGCGCCGACCCGGTGGTGGCCGAGGAGGCCGACAGTGGCTATCGCTCGGGCTTCGACACGGTCCGCCACTACGACATCGTCCAGGGCCGCGCCGAGGGCGGGTTCAGCACCTGACCGGCACGTGCTGCCGCCCCCGACCGGGTGGCCCGACTGACCATTGCCCGGGCACTCGGGCCTGCCCTAGCGTCAAGGGGATCAGCATCGGCGTCGCCGACCCACAACGGAGTGGATGATCATGACGAGAACGCAGACCCCTCGCGCACGCACCAGCGCCCTGCGGCTGACCGCCCTGGCAGCCGCCGTCGCACTCACGACCGCCCTCGTCCCGCAGATCGCGACCGCGGCACCGTCCGCCGACGCCTGCACCGACCGGGCCAACAACACCTACCAGAAGCTTCTCGAGTGCGTCACCGTCGAGGGTGTGCACGACCACCTGGAGGCGCTGCAGAAGATCGCCGACAACAGCACCGACCCGGTCTATCCCGGGACGCGGGCGGCGGGCACCGACGGCTACGACGACAGCGTCGACTATGTCGCGGGGCTGCTGCGCGACGCCGGCTACGAGGTCACCCTCGACCCGGTCGACATCACCTTCAACTTCCCCGCCGTGCTGCGCCAGCTCACCCCGGTCCAGGCCGAGTACGAGACCGGCGTCTTCACCGGCAGCGGCTCCGGCACCGTGGAGCAGGGCACGGTCCACGCCATCGACTTCAACCTCGACAAGGGTGAGGACGCCGTGTCCACGAGCGGCTGCGAGGCGGCTGACTTCGCGGGCCTCGACTGGAGCGGTGACGACGACATCGCCCTCGTCCAGCGTGGCACCTGCTTCTTCGGCACCAAGGCGTACTACGCGGAGCAGGCCGGCGCCGAGGCCGTCATCATCATGAACCAGGGCAACACGCCCGGCCGCGAGGCACTCATCGTCGCCGACGGGACGAGCATCGACGAGCCCATTCCTGGCGCGCCCGGGCCCATCACGCACGGCATTCCGGTCGTGGGCGCGAGCTTCGCGGACGGCGTCGCCCTCTCGGCACCCGGCTCGACGGCATACGTGCAGGTGCTTCCCTCGGAGACGCGCAGTGACTACAACGTCATCGCCGAGCTGCCGGGCAAGAACACGAACAACGTCGTCATGGCCGGCGCCCACCTCGACAGCGTCATCGAGGGACCCGGCATCAACGACAACGGCTCCGGCTCCGCCGCACTGCTCGAGACCGCGCTCATGATGGCCAACCTGACCCCGGAGAACACGATCCGCTTCGCCTGGTGGGCCGCCGAGGAGCAGGGCCTCGTCGGGTCGGCCGACTACGTCGCCGGTCTCTCGGCCGCCGAACGCGACCGGATCGCCCTCTACATGAACTACGACATGGTCGGCTCGCCCAACTACATCTTCATGGTCTACGACGCCGACGAGTCGACGTTCGAGGCGCCGGTCCCCGTGCCGGCCGGGTCGGAGGCCATCGAGGACGTCTACGAGTCGTACTACACGAAGGTGGGCGAGCCCTATGAGGACACTGAGTTCTCGGGTCGCAGCGACTACGAGGCGTTCATCCTCGCCGGGATCCCCTCGAGCGGTCTCTTCACCGGCGCCGAGGGCATCAAGACCGAGGAGCAGGAGGCCATCTGGGGTGGCACGGCGGGCGAGCAGTACGACCCGTGCTACCACGAGTCCTGCGACACGATCGCGAACTTGGACATGCACGCGCTCGAGGTCAACAGCGACCTCATCGCGTTCGCGATGCTGACGTTCACCTACTCCACCGAGTCGGTCAACGGTGTGCCCGGCAAGAAGGTCCCCGGACCGGCCTTCACCCTGCCGGCGCCCGCCGGACCGGAGGGCACCTTCGCCGGTGAGGACGGAGGCCTCGGCCACAGTCACGGCGGCTGAACCCCTCCACGACGGCTGAACCCAGTCGTCACGACGGCCCCCGGCGACACGCGCGCCGGGGGCCGTCCACGTCACGATCCCGTCGTCAGCGGCCCCGCCGCGAGTCCGCCGCAGCGACAGCAGCGTTCGTCGCCGCCATCGCCGCCGTGGCGAGCCCGAAGGCCTGCCATGCGTCGAGCAGGGCGAGGGTCGAGGCGACGACCGCCGCGAAGGTCACCGTGCCCGGCACGACGGCGAGCGTCCCCCGCAGCAGCGCCCGCGCCGCTCGCGCCCCTCCCCCGCGGTGGGTCGCCGGCGTCACGATGCAGATGACGAGGGGAAGCGACGCGAGCACGCCGGCGAGCGAGGCACCGAGCACCGGTGCGCACGCGGCGAGCAGGGCGACGAGTGCGCCGGTGAGCACCGCCCGCCCGGCGAGGGCGCCCGTATTCGGCGTCTCACCCGACGTGCCGGGGGCAAACGTCACGACCTCGGGGCGCCAGGCAAGCAGGACCCCCAGCGCGACGATCCCGACGACTGCCGGCGCCGGCCACGGCAGCCGTTCGGCCACGGCCGCGACGGTCCCGGCCAGCACGGTGACGAACGCGACGGCGAGCAGCAGCGAGCCGGCGCGCGAGAGACGAAGGGAGCAGACGGCATACAGGGCGGTGAAGCCGACGACCATGAGCTGGCCCGCGGTGACGCCCTGCGCCGCGGTGACGGCGGTCGGCACACCGTCGGCGAGCAGGAGGACGGCGAGGAAGGGGCCGGACGTCAGCGGGAGCCCGACAAGGCGACCGGAGAGGCCCGGGCCGAGACGGGCCTGGAGCCAGCCGGCGAGGAGGACCGTGAGGGGTGGGAGGACGAGCCGGACGACGAGACTTTCCATGCTCTGGACGTTTCCACGATGCGCGCCACGGTTGGCTCGTACTTCGTCAGGCGTCGGGCAACTGCGTCGCGCATTCTGCGGCGGACAGCATGTTCGCCCGAGGATCCTGCGAGACTGGCCCCATGGACGCCATCGACCGCTCGCTCCTCCGCCTGCTCCACACCGACGCCCGCGCGACGTACCACGACCTCGGCAAGGCGGTCCGGCTCTCGGCCAACACGGTCTCCGAGAGGGTCCGCCGGCTGCGGACGAGTGGTGTCGTGCGGGGCTACCGCGCCGAGCTCGACCCGGCCGCGCTCGGCCGACAGCTCGTCATGGTCACCGACGTGCGGCTCAGCGAGGGCATCGACCGCCATGCCTTCGAGAGCGGGCTGGACGCCATCCCCCAGGTCGTCGCCGGCAGCCGGCTCACCGGCGAGTACGACTTCCAGCTGCGGGTCGTCTGCATCGACGCGACCGAGTTCGAGGGCGTCGTCGACACCCTCAAGCGCAACCACGGGGTGCGCGAGTGCCGCAGCCGGCTCGTGCTCCACGACCTCGCGCTCGACGAGAGCCGGCTGCTCGACCTCTGACCGTCATTTTCCGTCCACCCGTGGGGGACCTTTTCCCCTGACGCCCCGACCCGCGACCCGGTGCGATCGCGACCTCCCGGCCTGACGGACCGTCCCGGACACGGCGAGGGGGACGGTCCCGAAGGACCGTCCCCCTCTGTGCCTCACCCGTCAGGACGGGTGAGCGAGCCGCTCAGACCAGGTCGAAGCGGTCGGCGTCCATGACCTTGACCCACGCGGCGACGAAGTCGTGCACGAACTTCTCGCGCGCGTCCTCGCTGGCGTAGACCTCGCAGAGAGCCCGCAGCTGCGAGTTCGAGCCGAAGACGAGGTCGACGGCGGTCGCCGTCCAGCGCACGTCGCCGCTGGCGAGGTCGCGGATCTCGTAGACGTTCTCGGCATCCTGCGACGCCTTCCACTGCGTACCCGGGGCGAGCAGGTTGCGGAAGAAGTCGTTGGTGAGGACGCCCGGCTTGTCGGTGAGCACGCCGTGAGCGACGCCACCGTGGTTGTTGCCAAGGGCCCGCAGTCCGCCGACGAGCACCGTCATCTCGGGCGCGGTGAGGCCGAGCATGTAGGCGCGGTCGAGGAGGAGCACCTCGGGCTGGAGCTTCTCCCCCTCGCGGATGTAGTTGCGGAAGCCGTCGGCCCGCGGCTCGAGCACCCGGAAGGACTCGACGTCGGTCTGCTCCTGCGTCGCGTCGGTGCGTCCGGCGTGGAACGGGACGGTGACCTCGACACCGGCGTCCTTCGCTGCCTTCTCGACGGCAGCGGAGCCGGCGAGCACGATGAGATCGGCGAGCGACACCTGCGCGCCGCCGCGGCCGTTGAACTCGGACCGCACGCCCTCGAGCGCCTCGAGGACCGGCGCGATCCGTTCCGGGTCGTTGGCAGCCCAGCCGCGCTGCGGCTCGAGGTTGATCCGCGCACCGTTGGCGCCACCGCGCTTGTCGGTGGTGCGGAAGCTCGCGGCCGAGGCCCACGCAGTCCAGACGAGGTCGGCGGTGTCGATGCCGGCGCCGAGCACGGCCTCCTTGAGCGCGGCGACGTCCGCGTCACCGATGAGGTCGCCCTCGACGGCGGGCACGGGGTCCTGCCACAGCTGCGGCTCCGCGACCCACGGGCCGAGGTAGCGGGAGACCGGACCCATGTCACGGTGGAGCAGCTTGTACCAGGCCTTGGCGAAGGCGAGGCGGAACTCCTCGGGGTTCTCGAGGAAGCGGCGCGAGATCTTCTCGTACTCCGGGTCCATGCGCAGCGCGAGGTCGGAGGTGAGCATCGTCGGGCGGTGCTTGGTGTCGGCGTCGAAGGCGTCCGGGATGATCCGGTCCTCCGTCTTGGCGACCCACTGCTTGGCGCCGGCCGGGCTCTCGCTGAGCTCCCACTCGTATCCGAAGAGGATCTCGAAGAAGCGGTTGCTCCACTGCGTCGGGCGGTCGGTCCACGTCACCTCGAGGCCCGAGGTCATGGCGTCCGTGCCCTTGCCGCTGCCGGCGCTGCTGCGCCAGCCCAGGCCCTGCTCCTCGAGCGGGGCGCCCTCGGGCTCGGGACCGATGAGGTCCGGGTCGCCCTTGCCGTGGGTCTTGCCGAAGGTGTGGCCACCGGCGATGAGCGCGACGGTCTCCTCGTCGTTCATCGCCATGCGGGCGAAGGTGTCGCGGATGTCGCGCGCCGACGCCACCGGGTCCGGGTTGCCGTTCGGACCCTCGGGGTTGACGTAGATGAGACCCATCTGGACGGCACCGAGCTGCTCGTTGAGCTCACGCTCTCCGGCGTAGCGCTCGTCCCCGAGCCAGGTGTCCTCGGGGCCCCAAAAGATCTCCTCGGGCTCCCAGACGTCCTCGCGACCGAAGGCGAAGCCGAAGGTCTCGAAGCCCATGTCCTCGAGCGCGACGTTGCCGGCGAGGACGAGCAGGTCGGCCCACGAGATCTGCTGGCCGTACTTCTGCTTGACCGGCCACAGCAGGCGGCGGGCCTTGTCGAGGTTCGCGTTGTCGGGCCAGCTGTTGAGCGGGGCGAAGCGCTGCCCGCCGTCACCCGCGCCGCCGCGGCCGTCGTAGATGCGGTAGGTGCCCGCGGCGTGCCAGCTCATGCGGATCATGAGGCCGCCGTAGTGGCCGAAGTCGGCGGGCCACCAGTCCTGCGAGGTGTGCAGGACCTCGGTGATGTCGCGCTTGACCGCCTCGACGTCGAGGGTCGAGACCGCCTTGGCGTAGTCGAAGTCGGGGGCGAGCGGGTTGCCCTTGGACGAGTGGGCGTGCAGCACGGAGAGGTCGAGCTGGTTGGGCCACCAGTCCTTGATGCCGTGCGGACGTCCGCCGGTCTTCGGGGTCGGCGAGTCGATCGCCGGGTTCTCGCTCTCACTGCCCTGAGCCGTGACGGAGTCGTGCATCACGGGGCATCCACCCTCGGCCTTCCGGTCCACCCCCTGGGGGCTCGCGGGGGTCGGGTCGGCCTGGCTGTCGGTCATCGTGCTTCCTTCCGGCTTGTCACTTCGGTGGGTCTGGTCGGTCGGTGGAACGGGTGGGTTCGCCGGTCCGGTGGGTGGCCGGCACGAGCGTCAGGTGGCTAGGGCGGCGCAGGCGCTGCACGTGCCCCAGTAGACGACCTCGGCCTCGTCGACCACGAAACCGTGGCCGCCCGGGGCGGTGAGGCAGGGGGCGTGACCGACGGCGCACTCGACGTCGACGATGTCACCACACGAACGGCATACGGCGTGGTGGTGGTTGTCGCCGACGCGCGCCTCGTAGCGGGCGTTCGAGCCGGCCGGCTGGATGCGGCGGACGAGGCCGGCGGAGGTGAGCGCCCTGAGGACGTCGTAGACGGCCTGGTGCGAGACCGAGCCGTGCTTCTCGCGGACGCGACCGATGATCGTGTCGGTGTCGAGGTGCGGTTCGTCGCCGAGCACCTCGAGGACCGCGAGACGGGGCCGGGTCACGCGCAGCGAGGCCTGCTGCAGCTCGATCCTCGGGTCCGTCGTCACGCCTGCAGCATCACGCACTTTCTGGAACAAGTCAAGATTGGCCTGTGGCCGGACAGGCGAGCCGTCAGACCGCTCAGGCGCTGACGAGCTCCTCGATCCGGGCGAGGGTGCGCTCCATGTTGCGCCGCGTCGTCCCCGCCATGCGCCGGACCACCGGGCGGCCCGGCCACGCCTCGGTGCCGAGGTCCCAGGTCTCGCGCACGAGGGTTCCCCCCTCGACCGGCTCGAGCTCGTAGCGCCAGGTGCGCCCGGTGAAGAGCAGCGTCAGCGGGAAGGGCGCGAGCGTGCGCCATGCGATGCGCTCGTTCTCGACGAGCTCGACGACCTCGTTGCGGGTCGAGTACCTCGCGCCGAGCTTCATGTCCATGCCGAAGGAGTCGCCCAGGCGCAGCCGGCGCCCGCCGGAGCGCGCCCGCCGGACGGTCCCCGACCCGTCGATGTCGAGGTGGCGCGCCGGGTCGACGAGGAGGTCGAAGATCTGGTCGGCCGGTGCGGGCACGAGGCGTTCGACGCTCACTCGGTCGCGGTTCGTCATGGCGCACAGGCTACGTGCGTGCCCTGTCGCCGGGTCGCGCGGTCAGGCCGGGCGGCCCGAGGCGGGCTGTCGGCCGCGTGGCGCCGACGGCGCTCGACCCGCCGGCTCTCCGCTCGGCGACACAGGGTGACGACGAAGGCCCCGGTCCGCTGTGCGGTCCGGGGCCTTCGTCTCTCTGGTGGGCGATACTGGGTTTGAACCAGTGACCTCTTCCGTGTCAAGGAAGCGCGCTACCACTGCGCCAATCGCCCGTGAGGGGTACTACTCGAGGTGGAGACGGGATTTGAACCCGTGTAAACGGCTTTGCAGGCCGCTGCCTCGCCTCTCGGCCACTCCACCATTGAGGGGTGGCTAACCCTCCGAGCGGATGACCGGGTTCGAACCGGCGACCTCAACCTTGGCAAGGTTGCGCTCTACCAACTGAGCTACATCCGCGCGACGCCCGAAGTTTCCTTCCTGCGTGCGGAGAGAAACTTAACTGATTCCGAGCGCGAACTCCAAACCGGCTCGGTCAGCGCCCGGAGCCGACCCTGATCCGCGGGATGACGAGGGTCTCGTCGTCGTTGATCGGGGTGAGCGGACGCCTCGCGGCCTCCCGTATGCCGTCCAGCTCCAGGTCGTCGTCGACCTCCCCCTCGCCGGTCCGACCGTCCTCGTCGAGGCCCTCCCCCGCACCGCCGTCGGCGGTGCGGACGGACGTGGCTCGGCGCTCGCGGCGACGGAGCCGGCCCACGACCCGCTCGCGCAGCCCCCGCTCGTCCGCCGACGGCCAGAGGTTGCGGATGGCGGCATTGAGGGCGGCCCCGATGAGCACCGCGATGGCGAGCATGTAGAGCCAGATGAGCAGGACGATCGGAGCGCTGAGCGGGCCGTAGATCGAGGTGCCGTCGAGCGAGGCCGCGATCGACCCGCGCACGACGAACGACGCGACGACCCAGATGAGGAGCGTGAGCACGGCTCCGGGCACGTCGTGCGTCCACGGGCTCCGGACGGGCGTGGACACGTGGTACAGGCTCGTGAACGTCGCGATGACGAGCAGCGAGACGACCGGCCAGTAGAGCAGGGTGAGGGCGTCCAGGCGCTCCGGCAGGAACTGCCCGAGCAGCGTCGGGCCGATGAGGACCAGCGGGATGGTGACGATCCCCACGACGAGGGCCACGACGTAGAGGGAGAAGCTCAGCACCCGGGTCGGCACGATGCCGCGCACCCCCGACTGCCCGTACATGATCGAGACGGTGTCGACGAGGACGTTGAGGGCGCGCGACCCCGACCACAGCGACAGCACGAATCCGACCGAGATGAGGTCGAAGCGGCCCGACGTGAAGACGTCGTCCACCGTCGGCGTCAACGTCGTGGAGATGACGTCGGTCGTGAGGAACCTGCCGGCGAACTCGGTGATGCCGTTGCGCACCGTCTCGACCGTGTCGGTGCCGAGCCAGCGGCCGACGTAGCCGACCCCGCCGAAGAGCCCGAGGACGAGCGGCGGCAGCGAGAGCAGGGCGAAGAAGCCGGCCTCGGAGGCCAGCCCGGTGACGCGGTAGCGCAGGCAGATCCGGATCGTCTCCACCGTGAGCCGCGCCAGCGCCTCCAGGGCAGGGAACCGCGCCAGCCAGCGCCGTAGGCGTCGCTTCGCGTCGGTCACCCGATCACGCTAGCCGCCCACGGTGCACGCCCGGGCCCTGACACGGTGCGGCGGCGGACACGAGCCGATCACGACGAGCCGAGCCCACCGGTAGCGCCTGGGGCGGCTAGCGTTCGGGCCGTGCGCACCTCCGACGTCGTCAACCAAGTGCCGGACTTCACCGGGCACGACCTCTTCACGACCGATGCCGTCGCCGTCGAGGCGGTGCAGCGGTGGGGCGACCCGGACGACGTCGCCGGGCTCACCGAGCTCGGTGTGCTCGCCGGCAGCGCCGAGGTCCAGCGCTGGGCCGACGACGCGCACCGCGACACCCCGCGCCTGCGGACCCACGACCGCACCGGGCGCCGCGTCGACGAGGTCGACTACACCCGCAGGTACCACGACCTCATGCGCGTCGCCGTCGGCCACGGGCTCACTGCCGAGGCGTGGACCCGGCCGGAGGGCAGCGGCGCACACCTGCGCCGGGCCGTGGGCTTCGTCACGTGGTCCCGCGCCGAGGCGGGTCACCTCTGCCCCGTGTCGATGACGTATGCCGCGGCGCCGGCCCTGCGTGCGGCACCCACCCTCGCGGACCGGTGGGTCCCGCTGCTCGCGTCGCGTGACTACGACCCGGTGCTGCGGCCGGTCGCCGAGCGGCGCAGCGCCATCGCCGGGATGGGGATGACCGAGAAGCAGGGCGGCTCCGACGTGCGCGCCAACGTCACTCGGGCCGTCCCCGTGCCGGACGGTCCCGTCGAGGGTGGCGAAACCTACCGCCTCACCGGCCACAAGTGGTTCTTCTCGGCGCCGATGAGTGACGTGTTCCTCGTGCTGGCCACGACGCCGGCGGGCGTCACGTGCTTCCTCGTGCCTTGCGTGCTCGACGACGGCACCCGCAACCCACTGCGGCTGCAGCGGCTCAAGGACAAGCTCGGCAACCGCTCCAACGCGTCGTCCGAGGTGGAGCTCGACGAGGCCTTGGCGGTGCGCGTCGGCGACGAGGGCCGCGGGATCCGGACCATCCTCGACATGGTGTCGTCGACCCGGCTCGACTGCGTCCTCGGCTCCACCGCGACGATGCGCGAGTCGGTCGTGCGCGCCGTCCACCACGCCCGGCACCGCTCGGCGTTCGGCGCGCTCCTCGTCGACCAGCCACTCATGCGCAACGTGCTCGCCGACCTCGCGCTCGAGGTGGAGGCGGCCGAGGTGCTCGGGCTGCGGATGGCGCACGCCGTGGACACCGGCGAGACCGAGCTGGCGCGGCTCGGCGTGGCCTTGGGCAAGTTCTGGGTGTGCAAGCGGACCCCCGCCGTCGTCGCCGAGGCGCTCGAGTGCCTCGGCGGCGCCGGCTACGTCGAGGAGAACGGCCTCGCCCGCCTCTACCGCGAGGCGCCGCTCAACTCCATCTGGGAGGGGTCGGGCAACGTCGGCGCGCTCGACGTCCTCCGGGCGATGACGCGCGAGCCCGCGACGGTCGCCGCCCTCGACAAGGAGCTGTCCGGGGCCCGCGGGCACGACCGCCGGCTCGACCGCGCCATCGACGGGGTGCCCGCACTCGTTGCGGCCGCCGCGAGCGAGGCCGGGCCGTGGCATGCGCGCCGCATCGTCGGGCACCTGGCCGTGACCCTCCAGGCGGCACTGCTGACCCAGCACTCGCCCGCCTCCGTGTCCGAGACGTTCGTCGCGTCCCGGCTGGAGCCGGGTGGTCATGGCACGACGTTCGGCTCGCTTGACGACGTCGGCGCGGCGGACGTGACGAGCATCCTCGAACGCGCCTTCGCCTGACGTCGGGCGCGAGCCTCCCCGCTCAGGGCATGAGCGAGAGCCGCCGCTTCTCCGCCTCGACGTCGAAGTCGGCCTTCGGCCACTGCGGGTCAAGTGTCTCCAGGTGCTCGAGGACGAGGTTCGTCACGGCGAGCCGGGCGTACCACTTGCGGTCGGCGGGCACCACGAACCACGGCGCCACGTCGGTCGAGCACTTCTCGATCGCGGCCTGGTAGGCCTCCTGGTAGTCCGCCCAGTGAGCCCGCTCGTCGAGGTCGCCCGGGTTGAACTTCCAGTGCTTGTCCGGTCGCTCCAGCCGCTCGGTGAGCCGCTCCTTCTGCTCGTCACTCGAGATGTGGAGCAGGACCTTGATGATCGTCGTCCCGGACTCGGCGACCGTGGCCTCGAAGTCGTTGATCTGCGCATAGCGGCGCGACCACTGGCTCTGCGGCACGAGGTCGTGGACCCTCACGATGAGCACGTCCTCGTAGTGCGAGCGGTCGAAGACCCCGATGTCGCCGGGGACGGGCAGCGCCTTGCGGATGCGCCAGAGGAACGGGTGCTTCTTCTCCTCGTCCGTCGGTGCCTTGAACGACGTGATCTCGACGCCCTGCGGGTCGAACGCCCCGACGACGTGGCGCATGATCCCGCCCTTGCCCGACGTGTCCATGCCTTGGATGAGCAGGAGGACCGAGCGGGTGCCGCCGCCGCGCGACTCCGCGTAGAGCCGCTCCTGGAGGTTTGCCAGCCGGTCCCCGAGACCGGCGAGCGCCTCCTCACCGGCGGCCTTGTCGCCGTCGAACCCGGGTGTCGACCGCGGGTCGATCGCTGCGAGGTCGAAGCCCTCCCCTGCCCTGAGGGCGTCGCGGTATGCCGTGGACGTGGTCGCGCTCTTCGCCATCCCCGCATCCTGTCAGCCGCCGACCTCGTGGGGGCGGCGCGAGGTGACAGACTTCCGGCGTGCGCCTCCTCCTCGAGACCGGCTCCACCGGTGACGTGCCCGGTCCGGTCGACGACGACGCCCTCGCGCGGCTCTACGCGTGGCCCGACGACGGAGGGGTCCGCGCCAACTTCGTGTCGACGCTCGACGGCTCCGGCGTCGGCGGTGACGGCCGCAGCGGCTCGATCAACACCGAGGCCGACGGCCGTGTCTTCCACCTCCAGCGCGAGCTCGCCGACTGCGTCCTCGTCGGCGCGGGTACGGCACGTGCGGAGGGCTACCGGCCCGGTGCGACCCCGATCTTCGTCGTGAGCGGACACGGCCGGCTCCCCGAGTCGCTCGCCTCCGGCGACGGCGAGGTCGTTCTCGTCACCTGCGCCGCTTCAGGCCGCGACGCGGCCGACGACGTGTGGGTGCTCGGCGAGGAGAGCGTCGACCTCGCCGCCCTCGTCGGCCGCCTCCGAGACACCGGTATGCCGTCCGTCCTCACCGAGGGCGGTCCGAGCCTCTTCCACGACCTGCTCGACGCAGGGCTCGTCGACGAGGTGGCGCTGACGTTCGCGCCACGCATCGTCGGAGGTGACCACACCCGGATCGTCGCCGGTGCCGGGCTCGGCGGTCCGTCGGGGCTGGACGCCGAGCTGCGCCACCTCGTCGAGGAGGATGGCACCCTCCTCGGCCTCTGGCACCTCCCCCGTGCCTAACTCACCAATTCCTCCCGTTCCGCACGGTGCTTTGTGTGCCGAACGGGAGGAATTGGTGAGTTGTGCACGGGACCTGCAGGCTGAAGGACCCTGCCTACCTTGAGAACCCTGCGGACTCTGCAGGGCGGTTGGCGGGTCAGTCGGAGGCGAGGAGCTCCAGAGCGCGGAGGCGGTTGTCGAGGCCGGGGGCGGCGTTGGTGACCATGAGCTCGTCGGCGTGGGCGTGCTCGGCGAAGCGGCCAAGGTAGTCGCGCACCGAGGCGAGGTCACCGACGGCCGAGTAGGTCATCATGTGCCGGGCCTGCATCCCCACGGGCGAGTCGATGAGCTCGTCGACGGCAGCGTCGTCGAGCCGACCGGCATACGCCGGCACGCGCGAGGCGAGCGAACGCACGCGCGAGCGGAGCGCCGAGGCGGCCAGGGCCTCGGCGTGCTCCTGCTCGTCGGCGACGACGACGTTGAGCGCGGCGATGGCATAGGGCTCGGCGAGCTGCTCCGAGGGGCGGAACTCGCGCCGGTAGACCTCGACGGCCTGGACGAGCGCGTCCGGGGCGAAGTGGCTCGCGAAGGCGTAGGGCAGGCCGAGGCGCGCCGCGAGCTGTGCACCGAAGAGCGAGCTGCCCAGGATGTAGAGGGGCACCTTGGTCCCGCGCCCGGGAATGGCGTTGATGCTCGGGACGAGGCTCTCGTCGGAGAGGTAGCCCTGGAGCTCGAGCACGTCGTCGGGGAAATGCTCCGAGGCCCGCGGGTCGGCCCGCAGGGCACGCATCGTCACCTGGTCCGTGCCGGGAGCCCGTCCGAGACCGAGGTCGATCCGGCCCGGGTGCAGCTCGGCGAGCGTGCCGAACTGTTGGGCGATGACGAGCGGTGAGTGGTTGGGCAGCATGACGCCGCCCGAACCGACGCGGATCCGCTCGGTCCGGGCAGCGACATGCGCGAGCAGGACCGCGGTCGCCGCCGACGCGATCGAGGGCATGTTGTGGTGCTCGGCGAACCAGAGCCGCTCGAAGGTGCCGAGTGAGTCCGCCTTCTGCGCCAGCACCGTGCTCGCCTCGAGCGCCTCACCGATGGGCTGGTCGCGCCCGACGGTGGCGAGGTCGAGCAACGACAGCCGCGGTCCTGCGGGGCTCACGCGGAGACCGCCACGCGGCTGTCCTCGGTGGCCGTCGTGGAGTGCGCGGCCAGCGGGGCGGCCTCGTCCTCGTCGAGCTCGAGCCGCCGGTCGGCCCCACCGAAGGTGTTGGCGTCGTAGACGGACTGGTCGAGCAGGCCGTTGCGCTTGGCGACGATCGTCGGCACGAGGGCCTGGCCGGCGACGTTGGTCGCGGTGCGGATCATGTCGATGATCGGGTCGATCGCGAGCAGCAGCCCGACGCCCTCGAGCGGGAGCCCGAGCGTCGACAGCGTGAGCGTGAGCATGACGACCGCACCGGTGAGACCGGCCGTGGCCGCGGAGCCGACGATCGAGACGAAGGCGATGAGCAGGTAGTCGGTGATGCCGAGGTCGACGCCGAAGAGCTGGGCGACGGTGATCGCGGCCAGCGCAGGGTAGATCGCGGCGCAGCCGTCCATCTTCGTCGTCGCGCCGATCGGCACGGCGAACGAGGCGTAGTCCCGCGAGACGCCGAGGTTGTGGGTGACGACGCGCTGGGTCAGCGGCAGGGTGCCGATCGAGCTGCGCGAGACGAAGCCGAACTGGATCGCGGGCCATGCACCGGCGAAGAACCGCACCGGGTTGAGTCCGTTGGCGCGCGCCACGACCGGATAGATGACGAGCAGCACGATGGCGCAGCCGAGGTAGACGTCGGCCGTGAAGATCGCGAGCGGACCGAGCAGGTCCCACCCGTAGTTGGCGACAGCCGAGCCGATGAGCGCGGCGGTGCCGACGGGCGACAGCTTGATGACCCACCAGACGAGCTTGCTGAAGATCTCGAGCGCGCTGCGGGTCAGCTCGACGAAGGGGTCGGCCTTGGCGCCGACGGCGAGGGCCGCGGCGCCGATGGCGATGCCGAGGATGACGAGCTGAAGGATGTTGAACGACGGGCTCGAGCTGAGCGCGCCACCCTCCTCGGCCGAGGTCGAGACCTCGAGCCCGAGGAAGTTCCCCGGCACGATCGAGGTGAGGAAGTCGAGCCAGCTGCCGGTCTTGCTCGGCGCCTCACCGGCGGCGGTGTCGAGGGTGGCGTTGGCGCCCGGGTTCGTCACGAGCCCGAGGGTGATGCCGACGACGACGGACGCGGCCGCGGTGACGGCGAACCAGACGAGGGTCTCGCCGGCGAGCCGCGCGGCGTTGGTCACCTGACGCAGGTTGGCGATCGAGACGATGATCGCGGTGAGCACGAGCGGGACGACGATGACCTTGAGCAGCTGGACGAAGATGCCGCCGACGGTCTTGAGCGTCTCGGCGAGCCAGGGCTGGTCGAACGAACGGGCGATCAACCCGAGGACGACACCGGCCACGAGGCCGACGAAGACCTGGGCCCAGAAGGGGATGCGTCGTCGCGGGGCGGCGCCGCGCGCGGAGGAACCGGCCGCGGGCGCGACGGGGTCAGGGGTGGTGCTGGACATGACGGACTCCTGAGGAGAAGGGGACGTGGAGGGCGGAGGCGGTCAGCCGCGACAGCGGTCGCTGGCGTCCAGCCTCAGGTCCACGTGCAGACGCCGCCACAGGGCAGGAGTCATCGTCGGGGTGCACACAGGGGCGGCAACCGGGTAGGCGCCGGGGCTATTCCCGACACGCCGAGAGTGCGCGTGAACCCACGCGAACCCACCGTGAGTCAGCGCACGAAGTCGCCGACGACGCGCTCCCACCGCTGCGGGTCGGTGTTCCACTCCTTGCAGTGCCGGGCGACCTGCCACTCCTCGAAGGTCACGAGGTCGGGCCGGTGCTGTGCGAGCGCGCGCGACGGACCCACGGGCACGAACTCGTCCTCGGCCGAGTGGATGAGCAGCATCGGGTGGCGCAGCTCGCCCGCGCGGCTCACCCAGTCGGTGCGAGCCACGTCGACCGACTCGTGCACCCCGACGAACCGCTTGCCCCAGCCGCGCCCCATCATCGAGCGCGACAGGGTTCCCACCCCCTTGGGCAGCCGGTGCAGGCGGGCGTGGTGGTCGAGGACGTCGCCCCAGTCGATGACCGGGCCGTCGAGCACGACTCTCGAGACGACGTCGGCCATCGGCGAGCGGTCGAGGAACTGGAGCACGATCGCCCCACCCATCGACCAGCCCACGAGGACGACCTCCTCGGCACCGGACCGGACGGCATACTCGACCGCCGCCTCGAGGTCGCGCCACTCCGAGAGCCCGAGGTTGTAGCGGCCGTCGGGTCCGGCGGGAACGTCCTCGTCGTTGCGGTAGGTCGGGACGAGCGAGGTCCACCCGGCGGCGTGCAGCGCCGGCAGTGCGCGCAACGTCTCCTGGCGCTGGGCGCCGCGGCCATGGACGCACACCGCCCACCTGCTCCCCCGCCCCTCGGGGGACGGGACGAGCCACGCCGGCATCCGGCCGAGCTCACCGGGGAAGTCGACCGACTCGGTGCGCAGGCCGAGCGCCTGCTCGGGTGTGCCGGCGTAGTAGTAGCCGTCGAAGCGGGCACCTCCGGTCCGCAGCTCGCCGTGGTCGGTGCCGTGGACCTCACGCTCGACGGTGCCGGCCGCCGGGTCGGTTGCGGTGATGTCGCCCATGCGCACGTGCCCCGCGCCGCCGTCGAGCCAGAGACCGTAGCGACCCGGCACGACGGTCTCGTCGGTCGCGGTCAGCAGGACCCGCCCGTCGCGGAGCTCGAGGATCTCGGTGTCGTCCGGTCGCTGCCGCTCGGGGGTGAGCACGCGACGGGCGAAGTATGCCGCCGCGGCCAGCGAGCCGGCCGCGCTCGCGAGCGTCGTCGTCGCCCCCACCGCTGCTGCCGCCACTGCCGCGCGACGCACACCGCGGGACTCAGCCATCGAGCACGTCGGCGAGGTCGTAGGACACCGGCTCCTCGAGCTGGGCGTAGGTGCACGACTCCGGCTCGCGGTCCTCGCGCCACCGGACGAACTGCGCGGTATGCCGGAACCGCACGCCTTCCATGTGGTCGTAGCGGACCTCGACGACGCGCTCGGGCCGGAGCGGCGTGAAGGACAGGTCCTTGCCTGCGGCCCACCGCGACTGCGCCGCGTTCTGCGGGGTGCGCGTGCCCTCCTCCTGCTTGGCCCACGCCCAGGGGTGGTCGTCGAAGTCGGTGACGAGCGGCTGGAGCTCCTTGAAGAGCTCCTTGCGCCGGGCCATGGGGAACGCCCCGATGACCCCGACGCTCGCGAGCGTGCCCTCGTCGTCGTAGAGCCCGAGCAGCAGTGAGCCGATGAGGTCGTCGCCGCTCTTGTGGGTGCGGTAGCCGGCGACGACACAGTCGGCGGTGCGCTCGTGCTTGAACTTGTGCATCGTGCGCTTGTCGGGCTCGTAGGTGCCGTCGAGCGGCTTGACCATGACGCCGTCGAGCCCGGCGCCTTCGAACTGCTCGAACCACTTCCGTGCCTCGTCGGGGTCGCGGGTGGCCCGGGTGAGGTGGATGGGCGCCTCGACCGAGGCGAACGCCTTCTCGAGCTCGGCCCGCCGCACCGAGAAGGGCTCGCCCATGAGGTCGCGCTCCCCCAGCGCGAGCAGGTCGAACGCCACGAAGCGCGCGGGCGTCTCGGCCGCGAGCTTCTTGACGCGGCTCGCCGCCGGGTGGATGCGCTGCTGGAGCAGGTCGAAGTCGAGCCGGTCCTCGCCCGGCCGGACGAGGATGATCTCGCCGTCGACGACGCACCTGTCGGGGAAGTTGGCGAGCACCGCCTCGACGACGTCGGGGAAGTAACGGGTCATCGGCTTCTCGTTGCGGCTGCCGATCTCGACCCGGTCGCCGGAGCGGTAGATGATCGACCGGAAGCCGTCCCACTTGGGCTCGTAGCTCACGTCGCCCTCGACGAGCTTCTTCGACGGCTTGGCGAGCATGGGCGGGATCGGCGGGACGACCGGCATCCCCCACTGCTCGCGCAGTTCGGCGTCACGCTCGGCCTTGGGCTTCATGTAGTCCTCGTCGGCGCGGTCGGTGCGCCGCTTGCTCGGCTGCACCCGCGGCGGCTCGCCGGGCATCTTGGGGTAGTCCGGCGGGAAGTTGAGCTCGCCGAGCCCGCGCTCGACGTCGGCGTCCCAGAGCGCGAGCGCCGGGGTGATGTCGCCGACCGACTCCCCCATCCGCTCCCAGGCGTCGCCGCGGTCGGCGAGGACCCCCGGCACCGTCCGGACCGTGAAGTCGGAGGGCGTGACCGAGGACAGCTCCTCCCACGTCACCGGCATCGACACGGGGGCGCCGGGCAGCGGGCGCGGGCTGTAGGCGGAGGCGATGGTGCGGTCGCGGCAGGCCTGGTTGAAGTCGACGAAGACGCGCTCGCCGCGCTCCTCCTTCCACCAGCTCGTCGTCACGAGGTCGGGCAGGCGGCGCTCGAGCTCGCGCGCGATGCCGATGACGCCGTGGCGTACGTCGAGGAACTCGTGGGTCGGCCTCACCCGGGCGAAGACGTGGACGCCGCGGTTGCCGGAGGTCTTGGCCCAGCCGGTGAGTCCCAGCTCGCTGAGCACCTCGCGCAGCGCGAACGCCGCCTCGACGGCGTCCTCGAACGAGCGACCCGGCTGCGGGTCGAGGTCGATCCGCAGCTCGTCGGGGTTGTCGTTGTCGGCGGTGCGGACCGGCCACGGGTGGAAGGTCACGGTGTTCATCTGCACCGCCCAGGCGGCCGCCGCGACCTCGTCGACGACGAGCTGGTCGTGACGCCGCCCCGACGGGTAGCGACAGGAGACGGTGCGGATCCAGTCGGGCATGCCCTTGGGCGGGTTCTTCTGGTAGAACTCCTCGCCCTCGATCCCCTCGGGGAAGCGCTGGAGCGTCACCGGCCGGTCACCGATCGCCCGGACGAGCGGCTCCCCCACCGCGACGACGTATGCCGCAAGGTCGCCCTTGGTGATCCCCTCGCCGGGCCACATGAGGCGGTCCGGGCTGGAGAGCCGCACCTCGCGCGCCCCGTCCGGTCCGTCGATCTCCAGCGTCGTGGCACCCGTCATGGGCACACCCTAGTGACGCCGCACGACAGCGCAGCGGAAGCCGCGGCGACCCGGGCTGACCGGGGCCGTCCATGTCCCCGGCCACCCCCCGAACGTGCGCCACCGCCGCCGCACCGTTCGTCGCCCGCACGCTCGTCGGCGCCACCCGCTGCTCACCGCAGCACCGGCCTCGGCCGCGTCCGCGACCGCACGAGGCCCCCGGGAACGTTCCCGAGGGTCTCGTGGTTGGCTCATGACATGGAGCCTTCGAACCGCACGTATGCCGTCACCAAGACCGATGAGGAGTGGCGCTCCGAGCTGAGCCCCGAGGAGTACGCCGTGCTGCGCCAGGCGGGCACCGAGCGTCCCTACACGGGTGAGTACACCGACGCCAAGACCGAGGGCGTCTACTCCTGTCGCGCCTGCGGTGCCGAGCTCTTCACCTCCGAGACCAAGTTCGACAGCCACTGCGGCTGGCCGTCCTTCTACTCCCCGCTCGCCGGCGACTCGGTCGAGTACCTCGAGGACAGCTCGCTGCCGGGTCGCCCGCGCACCGAGGTCCGCTGCGCCTCCTGCGGCAGCCACCTCGGGCACGTCTTCGAGGGCGAGGGCTACGACACCCCGACCGACCAGCGGTTCTGCATGAACAGCATCGCCCTCAACCTCCGCCCCGCCGGCGGCGAGGGCGACAAGGCCTGACCCACAGGTCGCCGCGGCCAGCGGCGCACGAACTGACGAGGGGCGCACCCATGGGTGCGCCCCTCGTCACGTTCTGCGCCGCTCGGTCCGACGCGCAGGCCGGCGCGCCCACACCAGGTGTCAGCGCTGGCGGGAGATGAGGTCGGCGACCTCGACGCGCGGGCCGGTGAAGAACGGCACCTCCTCGCGCACGTGCAACCGGGCCCGCGACGCACGCAGCTCGCGCATGAGGTCGACGATGCGGTGCAGCTCGTCGGCCTCGAAGGCCAGCACCCACTCGTAGTCGCCGAGGGCGAACGAGGCGATGGTGTTGGCCCGCACGTCGGGGTAGTCGCGTGCCATCTGCCCGTGCTCGCGCAGCATGTCGCGGCGCTCGGCGTCCTCGAGGAGGTACCACTCGTAGGACCGCACGAACGGGTAGACGCAGACGTAGTCGCGCGGCTCCTCGCCCGCGAGGAACGCCGGGATGTGGCTCTTGTTGAACTCCGCCGGCCGGTGCAGGGCAGCGTTGGACCACACCGACGACAGGTGCGCGCCGAACGACGTCTGCAGCAGCCGGTGGTAGGCGTCCTGGAGGTCCTCGATCCGCTCGGCGTGCCACCACACCATGAGGTCCGCGTCGCCGCGCAGACCGGCGACGTCGTAGAAGCCGCGCACGACGACGTCGCGCGACTCGAGCTCGGCCACGAGCTCCTCGACCTCGGCGGCCATCGCCGCGCGGTCCCCGTCGCCCAGCCGCTCGGTGACCTCGAAGACCGACCACATCGTGTAGCGGATCGTCTCGTTGATCTCGCGCATGCGCGCGGGGGTGGGCTTGCTCGGGGCGGGACGGCCGGACGGGGTGCTCATGCGCTCATTCTCCCGCGCGGTCCCCGAGCGCCCGGAGGTGGGTCAGGACGACGTCGGCCGCGAGGTGCGCCGACCCGACGACCGCCGGGATGCCGACGCCGTCGTAGGCCGCTCCCGCCACGGCGAGACCGGGCACCCGCGCCACGTCAGCGCGCACCTGCTCGATGCGGTCGACATGCCCGACGGCGTACTGCGGCAGCCCGCCGCCCCAGCGCTGGACGTGGCTGTCGAGGATGCGCAGGGGCCCCGACCCGACCGCCTCGGCGATCTCGAGTGCGGCGAGCGCGACGAGGTCGGCGTCGTCCCGCTGCAGCGTCGCGTTCTCGCCCGCTCGCCCCACGGACGCCCGCACGTATGCCGTGTCGGCCCCTTCCGCGGCCAGCCACCCCCACTTGGCGGAGCTGAAGGTGCTGGCCTTGATGCCGCGGCCGTCGACGGGTGGCACGAGGAAGCCCGACCCCGCCCACGACGCGACCTGCTCGGCAGGCACCGCGAGCGTGATGACACCGACCGACGCCACCTCGACCGCGCCGAGCTCGTCGGCCGCACCCGGCGCGTGCGGTCGCAGGAGCCGCGCGGCGGCGACCGGCGGCACGGCGACGACCACCGCGTCGGCCTCGACGAGGCGGGGCTCGGTCGTCGGGCCGGTGAGCACCGACCACCTCGACGACGTCCGCTCGACACCGCGGGCGATGACCCCCGTCTCGACGAGTCCCCCGCGACCGACGACGTCGTCGGCGAGCAGCTCGGGCAGCCTCCCCACGCCGCCGCGCAGCCCGACGAACGCCGGGCGGGCCTGCCCCACCTGCGGGTCGACCGGTGGCGACGCCAGCAGCGACCCGCGCTCCCGCGCGGTGGTCCAGACGGCCGGCATCGTCGCGCGCAGGGACAGCTCACGGGACCGGCCGGCATACACACCGCCGAGGAGCGGCTCCACGAGGCGGTCGACGACGGCGTCACCGAGCCGTGCCGCGACGTAGTCGCCCACCGACACGTCGCTGCCCACCTCGGGTGCCGGCGACTCCGCGTGCATCCTCGCCGCCTCGGCCTCGGTGAGGAGCCCCTTCACGTCGGAGTCGGCGAAGGGGATGCCGATCCGGGTTCGCGGCAACGGGTGCAGCTCGCCACGCGACCAGACACGAGCCGAGGTGGTCGCGGGTGCGACGACGTCGGCGGGGTCCGCCACCTCGTCGAGGAGCGCCACGGCCTCGGGCCGGACGGCGAGCATCGACTCGGCGCCGACGTCGACGAGGTGGCCCCCGATCGACTCGCGGCGGAGCTTGCCCCCGACGCGGTCGGAGGCGTCGAGGACGACCACCCGGGTTCCCGGCCGGGCCACGAGGACGTCGCGCGCCGCGGTGAGCCCGGCGACTCCCCCTCCGATGACGACGACGGTGCGGGACGAGGGGTCTCGGCGCTCGGCGGTCACCTCGCCACTCTCTCAGAGGCCGTCACCGCATCGTGACCCGAGTGTGTGGAACCGGTGACCCCGTCGGAGGAGTCTCACCATCGACAGGCCCACCGCAGGGGGTGGGCGCGCCCGGAGAGATGGAGAGCGTCATGAGCACCCACGGCCTGCGTCCCACCCGGCGGCACGGACGCCGCCTCGCCACGGCGGCGCTCGCCGGCCTCCTCGTCACCGGCTCGCTCGCCGCCTGCGGTGGTGGCGGCGACGAGTCGGGGGCCGACTCGGGCGCCGCGTCCGGTGGGTCGTCGCAGCAGGACTCGGTCGCCGGGCCGCAGGCCAAGGGCGGGGCGGACGGCGACCGGGCGGTCGGGGCGGTCTCCCCCGAGTCCGCCCGGGCCAGCGCCGGCCAGAAGCTCGTGCGCCGCGCCAACCTCCAGCTCAAGGTCGAGGAGCTGCCCGACGCGGCCTCGCGGATCCGCTCGATCGCGGCGCGGCAGGGTGGCGTCGTCGTCAGCGAGGAGCTCTACTCCGGTGAGCGCGGTCGCGACACCTCGGGCACGGTGACGATCAGCGTCCCCGCCGCCCAGCTCGACGCGACGATCGAGCTCATCGCCAAGGTGGGCGAGGTCCAGTTCCGCAACAGCTCGAGCGAGGACGTCACCGGGACCTACGTCGACACCCAGGCACGCGTGACGTCGATGACCGCGAGCGTGGCGCGCATCCGCGACCTCCTCTCGCGCGCGTCCAACGTCAACGACCTCGTCGCGCTCGAGAACGAGCTGTCCCAGCGTCAGGCCGAGCTCGACGCGCTCACCGCCCAGCTCGACAGCCTCAAGGACTCGGTCTCGATGTCGCCGGTCTCGGTCACGCTCTCGACCGACGACTACGAGCCGGTCGCCGCGGGCGGGTTCCTCTCGGGCCTCACGTCCGGGTGGAAGGCGTTCGTCACCTCGGCCGCCGTCCTCGCCACGGTCGTGGGGGCCGTGCTGCCCTTCGCGGTCGCGATCGGCCTCGTCCTCGCGCCGGTCGTGTGGTGGCTCCGCCGGCGTCGCCACGGCGGCGCGCCCCTCATCCCGCAGGCCGTGCCCGCGGGACCGGCCGGGCCCGGCGGGCCCGTCGGACCACCGCCCCCGTCAGCGGGCTGAGTGCTCGTGCACGACCTCGACGATCCTCGTGAGGACGTCGGGGTCGGCGTGCGGCGGGACGCCGTGACCGAGGTTGAAGATGTGCCCGGGCGCGTTGCGGCCCTCGTCGACGATCGCCCGCACGCGCGCCTCGAGCACCTCCCACGGGGCACCGAGGAGAGCCGGGTCGAGGTTGCCCTGCACGGCATACGAGTCTCCGAGGCGCGCGACCGCATCCGTGAGCGAGACGCGGTAGTCCACGCCCACGACGTCCGCACCGGCCTCGCCCATGAGGTCGAGGAGCTCGCCGGTGCCGACGCCGAAGTGGATTCGTGGCACCCCGAGGTCGGCCACCGCCGCGAGCGCTGCGGTCGAGTGCTTCTGCACGTATGCCGTGTAGTCGGCCCGCGGAAGCGCGCCCACCCACGAGTCGAAGAGCTGGATGGCGCTGGCGCCGGCCTCGACCTGCGCCCGGAGGAAGGCGCCGGAGATCTGGGCGAGCCGCTCGCACAGGTCGTTCCAGAGCTGGGGGTCGCCGTGCATGAGCGCCTTGGTCCGCTCGTGCGTCTTGGAGGGGCCGCCCTCGACGAGGTAGGACGCGAGGGTGAAGGGGGCGCCGGCGAACCCGATGAGCGGCGTCGAGCCGAGCTCGGCGACGAGGCGTTGCACCGACTCGGTGATGTCCGGGATGGCGTCCGGAGTGAGGTCGGGCAGCCGGTCGAGGTCGGCGCGCGTCCGGAAGGGCGCGGCGACGACGGGTCCGGTGCCGGGGACGATGCTGAGGTCGACGCCCACGGCTGCGACCGGCACGACGATGTCGCTGAAGAAGATCGCGGCGTCGACCTTGTGGCGACGGACGGGCTGGAGGGTGATCTCGGTGACGAGGTCGGGCGTGCGGCAGGCGTCGAGCATGTCCGTGCCCTCGCGCAGCTCGCGGTACTCGGGCAGCGAGCGACCGGCCTGGCGCATGAACCACGCGGGCGTGTGCGGCACGGGTCGACGGGTGGCGGCGAGGACGAGCGGGCTGTCGGCGATCACCGCCGAATCCTCTCATTCGGCGCGGCGCCGCCCGCACCCCGTCAGAGCGAGATGACCGCCGCCCCGGCGAGCGCGCAGAGGACCCCCACCTGCTGGATCCCACGCAACCGCTCTCCCAGCACGAGCCGGGCGAGCAGGATCGTCGCCACCGGGTAGAGCGAGCCGAGCACCGCCGCGATGCTCACCTGACCACAGGAGGACGCGGTCGCGAAGAGCGCGTTGGCGAGCAGGTCGGCCCAGCCGATGAGCGCGAGCTGCACCAGGTCGCCGCGCCGCGTCCCACCGACGGACCGCAGCACGAGCGCGACGATGACGAAGAGCGTTACCGACGTCGCCCGCATGCCCCACAGCGCCATGATCAGCGAGTCGCGTGCGGCCCGGTCGAGGGAGAAGAGCGCGGTCCCGAAGCACAGCGCCGCGCACCCTGCGAGAAGGACCGGTCGCGGCGACACCGCACCGGAGAGCTCCGGCCCCGATGCGAGCACGATGCCGACGACGGCGACGAGGATGCCGACCCACACCCAGGTGCTCGGGGTCTCGCCGCTGGCGACGCCGAGCGCGACGGGCACGACGACCCCCATCGACGCGATGGGGGCGACGACGCCCATCGTCCCGCTCGCCAGCGCGGTGTAGAACGCGACGAGCCCGCTCGCCCCGGCGATCCCGGCGAGCATCGCCCATCCGACCCACGGCCCCCACTCGGGCGGGTGCCCGAGCCCCAGCCGCACGAGGACGATGGTGCTGAGCAGCACGAAGGCGAGGCCCTGCGTCACGCCGACGACGGCGATCGCCGGCAGCCGCTTGGCGACGACCCCTCCGAAGAAGTCCGAGGTCCCCCACACCGCCGACGAGGCCAGCGCGAGGAGGGAGAGCACGCCCGCAGCCTAAGGCCCTCCGGCGCGGCGAATCCCCCCGAAACGCGCGTCCCGGCATACCCTCGTCGGGTGGCAACACGCTCCCTTCCCGGCCGCGAGTCCCCGGAGTTCACCGCGGCGCTCGAGGCCCTGAGGCACGTCCGGTTGCGTCCCGAGGTGCGGATCACCGAGGTGCCCGCGCCCCAGCGCATTGCTCCGTATGCCGTCGCGCTCACCGCCGACGTCCTCGGCTCCGCGGGCGACGACGAGGAGCTGGCCTCCGGCCGGTTCGTCCTCCTGCACGACCCGTCCGCACCCGAGCCGTGGGGTGGCGAGTGGCGCGCGGTGACCTTCGCGCGCGCCGAGCTCGAGCCGGAGCTCGCCGCCGACCCCCTGCTGGGTGAGGTGGGCTGGACCTGGCTCGTCGACGCCCTCGCCGGTCGGGGCGTCTCAGCCACGGCCGAGGCGGGAACCGTGACCCGCGTCGTGAGCCAGAGCTTCGCCGGGCTCGCCGACCGCCCCGCGAGCGTCGAGATGGAGGTGCGTGCGTCGTGGACCCCCATCGGACCCGACGCGGGCACCCACCTGCTCGCCTGGTCCGACCTCCTCTGCACGATCGCGGGGCTGCCCCCGCTGCCTGAGGGCGTCGTCGCCCTCCCGGGGCCGCGTCGCTGAGATGAGCTCCGACACCATCGACACCCCCGACGCCGAGCAGGCTCCGGCGCCCATCCCCCTCGACGAGCCCTCCGAGGGAGTGCCCCACGTGGTCGACTCCGAGCGCGGTCTCACCGAGGCCGCCGACGCCATCGCCGCCGGCGAGGGGCCGGTCGCCGTGGACGCCGAGCGCGCCTCCGGCTACCGCTACGGCCAGCGCGCCTACCTCGTCCAGGTCCGCCGCGAGGGCTCGGGCACGTGGCTCATCGACCCCATCGCCTGCCCCGACCTCGGTCCTCTCGACGACGCCATCGGGCGCGCGGAGTGGATCCTGCACGCCGCCACCCAGGACCTCGCCTGCCTCGCCGAGGTCGGGCTGCGCCCGCGCCAGCTCTTCGACACCGAGCTCGCGGCCCGGCTGCTGGGGCTCCCCCGGGTCGGCCTCGCCGCCGTCGTCGAGCACTACCTCGGGCTCGCACTCGCCAAGGAGCACTCGGCCGTCGACTGGTCGACGCGTCCCCTGCCCGAGCCGTGGCTGCGCTACGCCGCGCTCGACGTCGAGGTGCTCACCGAGCTGCGCAACCTTATGGGCGTCGACCTCGCCCGGCAGGACAAGTCCGAGTGGGCACGTCAGGAGTTCGAGGCCCTGCTGTCGTGGGCGCCGGCCGAGAAGGTCGACCCGTGGCGGCGCACGAGCGGCATGAACACGATCCGCAGCCGTCGCGGCATCGCCGTCGTCCGTGAGCTCTGGCTCACCCGCGACGACATCGCCCAGGACCGCGACACCTCACCCGGGCGCATCCTCCCGGACGCCGGCCTCGTCTCCATCGCGACCGCCGCACCGACCTCGACGTCCGACCTGCCGAGCGGCCATCGGGCGATCGCCCGCTACGGCCGGCAGTGGGTCGCAGCCGTCAAGCGGGCCAACGCCATCGACGAGGCCGACCTGCCGCAGCGGACCCTGCGCTCCGACGGTCCTCCGCCTGCACGCTCATGGGCCGACAAGGACCCGGTGGCCGCGGCCCGGCTGACGGACGTGCGGGCCGAGCTCACCGCCTTCGCCGAGCAGCACGAGATCCCGGTCGAGAACGTCTGCTCCCCCGACCCGCTGCGTCGAGTCGTGTGGCGGCCCCCGTCGACGCGTGACGTCGAGGGGTTCACCGCCGAGCTGCGCGATCTTGGCGTCCGTCAGTGGCAGGCCGACATCGTCGCGCCGATGCTCGCCCGGGCCTTCGAGGCCCACCCGGACGCCGGGTGAGGTGACGGCTCTCACGGCCGACCGGCATACCCGACTAAGCGGGCGCTTAGTAGCCTGAGCGGAGCACCACACTCCGACCAGAGAGGCTCCACCGTGCCCCGCACCCTGAATGAGGTCGTCTTCGTCGACGGCGTGCGCACCCCGTTCGGCAAGGCCGGCGAGAAGGGCATGTATGCCCAGACCCGTGCCGACGACCTCGTCATCCGCTGCATCCGCGAGCTGCTCAAGCGCAACCCCCAGCTCCCCAAGGACCGCGTCGAGGAGGTCGCCATCGCCGCGACCACCCAGACCGGCGACCAGGGCCTCACGCTCGGCCGCCTCGCCGCCCTGCTGTCGGGCCTGCCCAACACGACCCCCGGCTACTCCGTCGACCGCATGTGCGCGGGCGCGATGACCGCCGTGACCAACGTCGCGAGCTCGATCGGCTTCGGTGCCTACGACATCGCCATCGCCGGCGGCGTCGAGCACATGGGCCGCCACCCCATGGGCGAGGGCATCGACCCCAACCCGCGCCTGCTCGCCGAGAAGCTCGTCGACCAGTCGGCACTGTCGATGGGCAACACCGCCGAGAACCTCCACGACCGCTTCCCGCAGCTCACCAAGGAGCGCTCGGACGCGTATGCGGTGGGCAGCCAGACCAAGCTCGCCAAGGCTTACGAGGACGGCAAGATCCAGCCCGACCTCGTGCCGATGGCCACCCGCCACTCCGAGCGCGGCTCCGGCCTCGCCACGAAGGACGAGCCGCCGCGCCCCGGCACGACCGTCGCGGAGCTCGCCGGGCTCAAGACGCCGTTCCGCCCCCACGGCTCGGTGACCGCGGGCAACGCCGCGGGCCTCAACGACGGCGCGACGGCCTGCATCCTTGCGTCCGAGACCGCGGCCGAGGAGCTCGGCCTCCCGGTGAAGATGCGGCTCGTGTCGTTCGGCTTCGTCGGTGTCGAGCCCGAGGTCATGGGCATCGGTCCGGTCCCCGCGACCGAGAAGGCCCTCGCCAAGGCCGGGCTGACCATCGAGGACATCGGGCTCTTCGAGCTCAACGAGGCGTTCGCCGTGCAGGTGCTCGCCTTCCTCGACCACTTCGGCATCGCCGACGACGACCCCCGCGTCAACGAGTACGGCGGCGCCATCGCCACCGGCCACCCGCTCGCCTCCTCCGGCGTGCGGCTCATGACCCAGCTCGCCCGCCAGTTCGAGGAGCACCCTGAGGTCCGTTTCGGCCTCACGGCGATGTGCATCGGCATTGGGATGGGCGGCTCGGTCATCTGGGAGAACCCGCACCACGCCGACTACGGGAAGGACGCCTGACATGGCCGCCACCACCACGACCGCCGACGCCCCCACCGGGACGCAGGCCGCGGCGCCCGCCGAGCGCGCGCCGCGCGGCGAGGTCGTCACCCACGCCCTCGTCCAGGACGTGGCCCTCCCCGGCGACGGCGGCACCCTTGCGCTCATCACGCTCGACAACGGCTTCGACCACACGAAGCCCAACACGTTCGGGCCCGAGGGGATCGCCGAGCTCCACCGGGCCGTCGACACCCTGCGGGACCGCGCCGAGGCCGGCGAGGTGCAAGCCGTCGCCATCACCGGCAAGCCGTTCATCTTCGCCGTCGGCGCCGACCTCTCGGGCGTACCGACGGTGAGCAGCCGCGAGCAGGCCCTCGGGATCGCCCGGGCCGGCCACGCCGCGTTCGCCGCGATCATGGACCTGCCGGTGCCGACCTTCGCGTTCGTCAACGGCGCGGCGATGGGTGGCGGCGTCGAGGTGGCCCTGTCGTGCGACTACCGCACGATCAGCGCCGGCGTGCCCGCGATCGCCCTGCCGGAGACCTTCCTCGGCCTCGTGCCGGGCTGGGGCGGCTGCTTCCTCCTCCCCAACCTCGTCGGCCCCGCCAACGCCCTCAAGGTCATCATCGAGAACCCGATGAACACCAACCGCATGCTCTCCGGCCCCGCCGCGGCGAAGCTGGGCCTCGGCGACGTGCTCCTCGAGCCGGCCGACTTCCTCGAGGAGTCGATCGCCTGGGCCGCCCGCGTCCTCTCCGGCGAGACCACGGTCGAGCGCCCCGAGGTCTCGCGCGACGAGAGCGAGTGGGCCGCGGCGCTCAAGGCCGCCAAGGGCCTCGTCCTCGCCAAGACGGCGGGCCGCTCCCCCGGCCCGCTGCGTGCCCTCGCACTCGTCGAGGCCGCGCGCACCGCCACCCGAGACGAGGCCTTCGCCGCCGAGGACCAGGCGCTGGCCGACCTCCTCATGGCCGACGAGCTCCGCGCCGGCCTCTATGCGTTCGACCTCGTCCAGAAGCGGGCCAAGCGTCCCGCCGGCGCGCCCGACAAGGCACTGGCGCGCAAGGTCACCAAGGTCGGCGTCGTCGGAGCCGGTCTCATGGCCAGCCAGCTCGCCCTGCTCTTCGCCCGCAACCTCAAGGTGCCGGTCGTCATGACCGACCTCGACCAGGAGCGCGTCGACAAGGGCGTCGCGTGGGTGCACGGAGAGATCACGAAGTCGTTCGAGGCGGGGAAGATCGGCCGCGACCGGGCCAACCACCTCGCGGGCCTCGTCACCGGCTCCACCTCCAAGGACGGCTTCGCCGACGCCGACCTCGTCATCGAGGCGGTCTTCGAGGAGATGTCGGTCAAGAAGCAGGTCTGGGCCGAGGTCGAGGCCGTCGTCTCGCCCGAGTGCGTCCTCGCCTCGAACACGAGCTCGCTGTCGATCACCGAGATGACTGCCGACCTCACGCACCCGGAGCGCGTCGTCGGGCTGCACTTCTTCAACCCCGTCGCCGTCATGCCGCTGCTCGAGATCATCTCGGGCGAGCGGACCGACGACGCGGCGCTCGCCACGGCGTTCGCCACCGGCAAGGGCCTCAAGAAGACGACGATCCTCGTCAAGGACTCGGCGTCGTTCATCGTCAACCGTCTCCTCGGCCGCTTCATGGGCGAGTTCAGCAGGATCGTCGACGAGGGCACGCCCGTCCTCGTCGCAGAGAAGGCGGTCGCCGGCCTCGCCCCGATGCCGCCCTTCGTCCTGCTCGGGCTCGTCGGCCCGGCGATCGCGCTGCACAACAGCGAGACGCTCCACCGGGCGTTCGGCGACCGCTTCCACGTCTCGCCGAACCTGCGCAAGATCGTCGAGATGAGGAAGCCCGGCTACTACCAGCTCGTCGACGGCCGCCCCGTCGTCGACCCGGAGGTCGAGGCGGCCCACATCGCCCCCGAGAACCCGGTCGAGCTCGATGTCGCCGAGGTCCGCGAGCGGGTGCTGTCGGTGCTCGCCGAGGAGGTCGGTCTCATGCTCGAGGAGGGCGTCGCGCAGGCGCCGATGGACATCGACCTCGCGCTCATCACGGGCGCCGGCTTCCAGTTCTGGAACGGCGGCCTCAGCCCGCTGCTCGACCGCGAAGGCGTCTCCGAGAAGGTCCTCGGCCGTCGCTTCCTCCCCCCGGGCGCGGCGAGCGTCCCAGCCTGAGCGCACGAGTGGGCGGACGGCATACCTGGTCTGCAGGTATGCCGTCCGCCCGCTTTCGCGTCGACCCTCAGGCTTGCGTTATCTCATATCCGATATACGCTGGAACGCATGACTGAGTCCAGCTACCTCACCCGGATCGGGACCCTCATCCGGGACGCCCGGCGCCACCAGGGCCTGACCCAGAACGAGCTCGCCGAGAAGCTCGGCACGAGCCAGAGCGCCGTCGCGCGCATCGAACAGGGGCGGCAGAACCTCAGCCTCGAGATGCTCGCCCGCGTGGGCGAGACGCTCGGCAGCGAGTTCGTCTCCCTCGGCCACAGCGGCCCCCAGCACCTGCGGATCGTCGGCGGCGCCAAGCTCTCCGGATCCATCCCCGTCAAGACGAGCAAGAACGCCGCCGTCGGCCTCCTCTGCGCCGCCCTGCTCAACAAGGGCCGCACGACGCTGCGCAACCTCGCGCGCATCGAGGAGGTCAACCGGATCATCGAGGTGCTCACCTCGATGGGCGTCAAGGTCCGCTGGCTCGAGGGCACGAGCGACCTCGAGATCATCCCGCCGGCGACGCTCGACCTCGCCTCGATCGACATCGCCGCGGCCCGCCGCACCCGCACCGTCATCATGTTCCTCGGCCCGCTGCTCCACCAGTTCGACACGTTCTCGCTGCCCTACGCCGGCGGCTGCGACCTCGGCACCCGCACCGTCGAGCCGCACCTCACCGCGCTCCAGTCGTTCGGCCTCGACGTCACGGCGACGCACGGCTTCTACGAGGCCAAGGTCGACCGGTCCGTGCGCCCCGAGCGCGCAATCGTCCTCACCGAGCGCGGCGACACCGTCACCGAGAACGCGCTCTTCGCCGCCGCCCTCAACCCGGGCACGACGGTCATCCGCAACGCGTCGTCCAACTACATGGTGCAGGACGTCTGCTTCTTCCTCCAGCGCCTCGGCGTCGACGTCCAGGGCGTCGGCACGACGACCCTCACCGTCACCGGCCGGGAGTCGATCGACGTCGATGTCGACTACTCCCCCAGCGAGGACCCGATCGAGGCCATGAGCCTCATCGCCGCCGCGGTCGTCACCGAGTCGTCGATCACCATCGAGCGCGCGCCGATCGAGTTCCTCGAGATCGAGCTCGCGACGCTCGAGCAGATGGGCCTGCAGTACGAGATGTCCGAGGAGTACCTCGCCAAGAACGGCCACACGCGCCTCGCCGACCTCACGATCCTACCGAGCTCGCTCACCGCGCCGATCGACAAGATCGCGCCGATGCCGTTCCCCGGCCTCAACATCGACAACCTGCCGTTCTTCGCGCTCATCGCGGCGTGCGCCGAGGGCACGACCATGATCCACGACTGGGTCTACGAGAACCGCGCGATCTACCTCACCGAGCTCACCAAGGTCGGCGCGCAGGTCCAGCTCCTCGACCCGCACCGCGTCATGATCACCGGTCGCACCGCGAAGTGGCGTCCCGCCGAGGTCATGTGCCCGCCGGCGCTGCGCCCCGGCGTCGTCGTGCTGCTCGCGATGCTCGCCGCCAACGGCACGTCGGTGCTGCGCAACGTCTATGTCATCAACCGTGGCTACGAGGACCTCGCCGAGCGCCTCAACGCCCTCGGCGCGACCATCGAGATCTTCCGCGACATCTGACGGGGCGGTGACCGACCTGCCCGACCCGTCCGGCCCGGCCGACCAGTCCGCGCCCGACTGGTCCGACCTGCGCCGCTGGCCCGACGTCGACGCGCCGAACCTCCAGGCGTGGGACGCGACGGACCGGCTCGTCCTCGACGAGGCCGGTCCGTTGCCGACCGATGACGGTGACGTCGTCGTCATCGGCGACCGCCACGGCGCCCTCACGCTCGGTGCGGTCTCGCGGGGCGCGTCGGGCGTGCGCGTGCACCAGGACGGCGTCCTCGGTGAGCGTGCGCTCGTCGCGAACGCCACCCGTCGTGGTCTCGGACGCGACGGCTCCCGTATGCCGTTCTCCCACCACGGTCTCGGCGCGTCCCTCCTCGAAGGTGCCCGACTCGTCCTGATCCAGCTGCCGCGGTCCCTGGACACGCTCGACGAGGTGGCCACGCTCGTGGCCGTCCACGCCCGCCCCGACGTTCGGGTCGTCGCTGGTGGCCGGGTCAAGCACATGTCCCGCTCGATGAACGACGTTCTCGCACAGTCGTTCTCGCACGTCCACGCCAGTCTCGCGCGTCAGAAGTCACGTGTGCTGCACGCGTCGTCACCGCGAGATGGCGTCGTGCCGGCGTGGCCGAGACGCGAGCGTCACGACGACGTCGGGCTCACCGTCGTGGCGCACGGTGGCGTCTTCGCGGGCACCTCCATCGACATCGGCACCCGCCTGCTCCTCGATGCCATCCCGTCGATGCGAGCCGTCGACCCCACCTCCCGAGCCGTCGACCTCGCCTGCGGCAGCGGCGTCGTCGCCGCCGCGCTCGCTCTCGCCCGCCCCGACCTACAGGTCCTCGCGACCGACCAGTCGGCCGCCGCCGTGGACTCGGCCGCCGCCACCGCCGACGCCAACGGCGTCGCCGACCGCGTCGAGGTCGTCCGTGCCGACGGCCTCGAGACAGCTGCCGACGGTTCGGCCAAGCTCGTCGTCCTCAACCCGCCGTTCCACGTCGGAGCCACCCTCCACACCGGCCTCGCCGAGCGCCTCTTCACCGACGCCGGACGCGTCCTCGAGCCCGGCGGCGAGCTCTGGTGCGTCTGGAACTCCCACCTCGCCTACCGGCCAACGCTCGAACGCGTTGTCGGCCCGACCCGGCAAGCGACCCGAACCCCCAAGTTCACTGTCACCGTCTCCACCAAGCGCTGAAAAGCGGGCGCAGGACGCCGAAGGTGAGCGGATCTGGAGCGCGGACGTGTGTGTTCGCCGCTGGCTGGGACTGGCGGGAGCGGCGAGTGCGCGCAGCGCGCGAGCTGCGGATGGATGCGGCGAACACGCTTGTCCACGCGACGTGGAAGGTGGACGACGTGCTCAGTGAGCCGTCCACCCGCCGTCCATGGTGAACGAGCTGCCCGAGATGGAGTCCGACGAGGGCCCGCAGAGGAACGCCACGAGATCGGCGACCTCGCCCGGCTCGATGAGCCGCTTCACGGCGACGGGCGTGAGCATGATCTTCTCGAGGACGTCGGACTCGGGGATGCCGTGGGCGGCGGCCTGGTCGGCGACCTGCTTCTCGACGAGCGGGGTCCGGACGTAGGCCGGGTTGATGCAGTTGCTCGTCACGCCCTTGTCCCCGGACTCCAGCGCCACGACCTTGCTCAGCCCCTCGAGCCCGTGCTTCGCCGCGACGTAGGCGGACTTGAAGGCACTCGCCCTCAACCCGTGGACGGACGAGACGTTGACGACACGACCCCACCCACCGGCATACATGTGTGGGAGGCAGGCCCGCACGAGCCGGAAGGGCGAGAGCAGCATGATCCGGTGGATCCGCTCGAACTCGTCGACCGGGAACTCGTGGACGGGGGCGACGTGCTGGACGCCGGCGTTGTTGACGAGGACGTCGATGTCGGTGGGCAGCATGTCGTGGGCGTCGAGGTCCGAGAGGTCGATGACCCAGGGCGTGACCCGGCCGTCACCGACGCGGGCGACGAGCTTGTCGAGGCCGTCCCCGTCGATGTCGACGGCGTGGACTGACGCCCCGGAGGACGCCAGCCGCTCGACCACGGCCGCGCCGATGCCGCTGCCGGCGCCCGTGACGAGCGCGGTGCGGCCGTCAAGCATCGCGCCGCCCGCCGGTGGAGCGGCCGCGGTTGCGCACCTTGGCGATGAGGTCGGCTCCGGTGCCCCAGATGCCCTTGCGGAAGAGCAGGACGATGAGGACGAAGATCGTGCCGGTGATGATGCCGATGCCGTTGAAGCCCGAGGAGGCGAGCTGGTCCTCGAGGATGACGACGACGGCGGCACCCAGCGGCCCACCCCACAGCGTCCCGATGCCGCCGAGGACGGTGATGAGGACGACCTTGCCCGACGTCGTCCAGATGAGCTCCTGGAGCGAGGCGAAGCCGTGGCTCACCGAGAAGACGCCACCGGCGAGACCGGCGATGCCGGCCGAGATGACGAAGACCATGATCTTGTAGCGCTCGACGTCGTAGCCGAGCGCCCGCGCCCGGGCGGGGTTGTCGCGGATGGCGAGCAGGACGCGACCGAAGGGCGACGACACCGTGCGCCAGGCCGCGAAGGCGCCGATGAGGATGAGCGGTAGTGCGGCGTAGTAGAAGTAGAACGGGTCGGTCTCGACGAGCTCGATCCCGAAGAACGACTTCGGGATGCCCTGGAGGCCGTTCTCGCCACCGGTGAGGTCGCGGGCCTGGTTGGCGATGAAGAAGAGCATCTGTGCGAAGGCGAGCGTCACCATCGCGAAGTAGATGCCGGTGCGACGCACGGCGAGGTAGCCGGTCGGGATCGCGAGGAGCATGGCGACGAGCGCCCCACCGAGCACGGCGACCGGGAACGGCAGCCCGCTGCGGATGGCGATGATGCCGGTGACGTAGGCCGACGTGCCCCAGAAGGCGGCGTGGCCGAAGCTCAGCAGGCCGGTGAAGCCGAGGAGCAGGTCGATCGAGATGGCGAAGAGTCCCCACGCGAGGATGTCCATCGCCACCGGCGGGTAGATGTACCAGGGCAGGGCGAGCACGACGAGCAGCGCGAGCAGGAGCAGGCCGGCCCGCAGGAACGGGTTCACCTTGCGCTCGGGTGCTGCGGACGCCGCGGTCTCGACCCGCGTCGTCTCGGTGAGCTGGGCGCTCATGAGGCCTCCTCGCGACCGAAGAGTCCCGCCGGGCGGACGAGGACGACCGCTGCCATGAGGACGAAGATGAGGACCTGCGCGAACGACGGCGCGTAGGCCTGGCCGTACGCCTCGACGAGCCCGACGAGGAACCCGGCGACGACCGCGCCGAGGATCGAGCCGAGCCCGCCGATGACGACGACGGCGAACAGGATGATGATGAAGTTGCTGCCCATGTCGGCGGTGATGGCGCGGAACGGGGCCGCGAGGACCCCCGCCACACCGGCCAGGGCGATGCCGAAGCCGAAGACCGGCGTCACCCAGCGCCCGACGTTGATGCCGAGGGCGCGGGTGCGCTCGGCGTCCTCGGTCGAGGCGCGCACGATCATGCCGATGCGCGTCTTCGTGAGCAGCAGCCACACGGCGAGGCAGAGCGCCACCGAGAAGAACGCCGCGAAGAGCTGGTAGCTCGACAGGCTCAACCCGCCCACGCTCACCCGCCCCTCGAGCCCGGCCGGCAGTTCGTACGGCAGCCCCGAGACGCCGTAGCGGCGCTTGACGAGGTCGACGATGAGCAGCGTGAGACCGAACGTGAGGAGGAAGTTGTAGAGCGGGTCGAGCCCGAGGAGCCACCGGACGAGCAGGCGCTCGACGGCGATGCCGAAGAGGAACAGCAGGACCGGCACGATCACGAGCGCACCCCAGAACGGCACGTCGAGCACGTCGAGCAGGACGGCCGAGCCGACGGCCCCGAGCATGTACATGGCGCCGTGGCTGAAGTTGACCACCCCCATGACGCCGAAGATGACGGCCAGCCCGAGGGCGGCGAGGGCGTAGAAACCGCCCGTCGCCAGACCCTGCAGGGTGTACTGGATGAATGCGCTCATCGCCTACCTCTGGTGACCTCTAGGAGTTCCGGTTCGGTGGAGTCAGCGGCTCACATGGAGCAGCCGGACTCGGCTTCCGGCTTGAAGGCCTCGGCGGCGGGGATGGTGGCGACGATCTTCTCGTAGTCCCACTCCTCCTTGACCTCGGCCTGCGGCTTGACCTCGGCGAGGTAGACGTCGTGGATGACGCGGTGGTCGCCCTTGCGGACCTCACCGTTGCGCAGGAAGACGTCGTTGATCTTCTTGCCCTCGAGCTTGGCGACCACGTCGTCACCGGTGTCGCTGCCGGCCTCCTGGACGGCCTCGAGGTAGTTGAAGGCCGCGGAGTAGTTCGCGGCGTGCGCGAACGACGGGCGGGTCTTGGTCTTCGCCTGGAACTTGTCGGCCCACTCGCGGTTCTGCTCGTCGAAGTTCCAGTACCACGCGTCGGTGAAGGTGACGCCCTTGAACTGGTCGGCGCCGAGGCTGTGGATGTCGGTGATGAACATCAGGCCCACGGCGAGTTTGATCTGGTCGCTGATGCCCGCCTGGTTGTACTGCTTGACGAAGTTGATGAGGTCACCACCGGCGTGCATGGTGCCGATGACGTCGGGCTTGTCGGCCGCGGCCTTGGTGATGTAGGTCGCGAAGTTGTCGTTGGGGAACGGCGTCGGCACCTTCTGGGCGACCGAGCCGCCGGCGCCGGAGACCTGCGCCTCGAACGACTTCGTCATGTCCTGGCCGAAGGCGTAGTCGGGGTAGACGACGTTCCAGCTCTTGCCGCCGTTCTTCGTGAGCGTGCCACCGGTGCCCTTGGCGAGCATGTAGGTGTCGTAGGCCCAGTGGAACGTGTACTTGTTGCACTGCGCACCGGTGAGCGCGGTCGTGCCGGCGCCGATGTTGATGTAGACCTTCTTCTTCGTCTTGGCCTGCGTCGCGACGGCGAGGGCCGCCGACGAGGTCGGGACGTCGAGGATGATGTCGGCCTTCTGCCGGTCGTAGAGCTCCTGCGCCTTGGTGTTGGCGATGTCCGGCTTGTTCTGGTGGTCGGCCGTGACGACCTCGATGTTCTTGGAGACGGCGTCGTCCTTGTGCTTGGCCTTCCAGTCCTCGACGGCCATCTTCACGGCCTCGACGGAGTTGGGGCCGGACAGGTCCTTGTAGACACCCGACTGGTCGTTGAGGACCGCGAGCACGATCTTGTCGTCGGAGATCTTGCCGCCGCCCGAGGACGGGCCGCCGCCGGCGCTGCCACAGGCGGAGAGCAGGAGGCCGGAACCGGCCACCATCGCCGCGAGCGTCGTCTTCTTGGTGTGTCGCATGTGCCCCTCCTGGGGTGTGTATGCCGTGCCCGGCGGTCAACTGTGAGTCGTGCGGTTGTCGTGGGGTGCCGTCCGCCGCGAGGAGTGCGACGGTCCGGGTGTGCGCAGGGAGCGCGGACTCGGAGCTACATGCCGAGGTGCTCGAGCAGCTCCGTGGTGCGGGAGCGGAACTCCTCGTTGGGGAGGCTCTCGACGATCTCCCCCTGGGCGAGCAGGTTGTGGCGGTCGGCCACCGTGCCCGCGAACCTCACGTTCTGCTCGACGAGCAGGACCGCGACGCCCTGGCTCTTGATGTCGCGGATGATCTCGCCGATCTTGTCGACGATGACGGGGGCGAGCCCCTCGCTCGGCTCGTCGAGGAGCAGGAGCCGCGACCCGGCGCGCAACGGTCGCGCCATGGCGAGCATCTGCTGCTCACCACCGGAGAGCTTGGTCCCGGGGAAGTCGCGGCGCTCGCGCAGCACCGGGAAGTGCTCGTAGATCCGGTCGAGGCTCCAGGCCGCCCCCTTGTCGACGACGGGCGGGAGGCTGAGGTTCTCGGCGACGGTGAGCGTCGCGTAGATGCCGCGGTCGTCGGGCACCCAGCCGAGACCGGCGCGGGCCCGCTTGTCCGCGGACCGGCCGTCGAGGGTCTGGCCGTCGAGGGTCACCGTGCCGCGGACGTTGCGGTGCAGGCCCATGATCGAGCGGAGCAGCGTCGTCTTGCCGGCGCCGTTGCGTCCGACGAGCGTGACGACCTCACCGGGTGAGACGTCGAGCGAGACCTCACGCAGCGCCTGTGCCTCGCCGTGGAAGGCGGAGAGCTTCTCGACGGTGAGCAGTGGCGTCGTGGTCCGGTCCTCCTCTGCCCTGGTGGTCGTGGCCGGCTCAGCCATGCTCGCCTCCCGTGTCTCCGAGGTATGCGGTGATGACGCGCTCGTCGTTCCTCACGTCGTCGTAGGTTCCCTCGGCGAGGACCTCGCCGGACTGGAGCACCGTGACGCGGTCGGCGAGCGACCCGACGACGTGCATGTTGTGGTCGACGAAGACGACCGTGCGGCCCTTCGACGCCTTCTTGACGAGGGCGATGGTCCGGTCGACGTCCTCGAGGCCCATGCCGGCGGTCGGCTCGTCGAGCAGGAGCAGCGCCGGGTCGTTGGCCAGGGCCAGCGAGATCTCGAGCGCCCGCTTCTGGCCGTAGGCGAGGGAGCCGGCGGTGACGCCGCTGCGGTCGGCCAGGCCGACCTCGTCCAGGAGCTCCATGCCGCGGGCCTTGAAGCGGCTCAGCTGCTTGCGCGAGGACCAGAAGCGGTAGCCCAGGCCGGTCGGCGAGGCGAGGGCGAGCTCGAGGTGCTCGAGCAGAGTCATCTGCTCGAAGAGGCTCGTGATCTGGAAGGAGCGGGCGACACCCATGTGGGCGATCTGCTCCGGCTGCTTGCCCGCGATGTCGTTCCCGCGCAGGAGGATCTGGCCGGACGTCGGCGCCAGGAATCCGGTGAGGAGGTTGAAGAGGGTGGTCTTGCCGGCACCGTTGGGGCCGACGAGGGCGTGGATCGTGCCTTCGGCGACGTCGAGGTCGACCGAGTTGACGGCAGTGAACCCGCGGAAGTTCTTCGTCAGGCCGACCGTCTGCAGCATGACCGTCCCGGGGCTGGACGCGGACGCCGTCGTCGGGGACGTGGACGTCGATGCGCTCGGACTCACCTGCACCTCCTTGTGCTCCGCACCGCAGAGGTTCTGCAGGCGGTGAGGCATCACCCTAGGACGGGGCCTTCGCGGGCCTCATGGGGTCCCCCACCACTGTCTCGCCGCGGTCGTGGTTCGCCGCACCATGCAACGTGCTCATCGGCCCCCTAGGATCGGCGACATGCACGACGACGTGGATGCAGGGACGCGCCTGCTCGAGCTGCTCGCCTCCGGCGCCTCGGCGGCCGACCTCGCCGCGCTCGACGTGGACCCTCACGCCCGCGACCTCGCGTTGCGCATCGCCGGCGCCTTCGACGTGCAGCGCCGTCGCGAGCAGCAGCTCGCCGCCCTCGTCGACACCGCGGGTGAGCTCGCGTCGATGAGCGACCCCTCCGTCGTCCTCGACGCGATCGTCCGCCGCGCCCGGGCCCTCATGGGGACCGACGTCGCCTACCTCACGCTCTACGACCCGGTGCACGAGGACACCTTCATGCGGGCCACAGCCGGCTCGGTGTCGGCACAGTTCCAGGTCGTCCGTCTCGACTTCGGTGCCGGGCTCGGCGGCCTCGTCGCCCAGTCGCGCAAGCCCTACTGGACGGCCGACTACTTCGAGGACGCCCGCTTCAAGCACACGAGCTCGATCGACGGCGCCGTCGGCGACGAGGGCCTTGTCGCCATCTGCGGCACTCCCCTCATCGTCAAGGACGAGTTCGTCGGCGTCCTCTTCGCCTCGAACCGCACCCCGCGTCCCTTCACCCACGACGAGGTGGCCCTGCTCGGCTCGCTCGCCGCGCTCGCGGCCGTGACCATCGTCCAGGTCCGCGCGGCGGAGGAGTCAGCGCGCACACTCGCGGCCCTGTCCGAGGCGACCGAGAGCGTGAGCCGCTACGCCGCCGGCATCGAGCGGGCCGCCGCCGCGCACGACCGGTTCGCCGAGATCGTCCTGGAGGGTGGTGGCGTCGACGACCTCACCGAGTCGCTCACCCGGCTCCTCGGCGGCTGGGCGATCCTGCTCGACGACGAGGGGGTGCCCCGCAGCGTCGCGGGCGACGACCCGCCGAGCGGCGATGCCCTGCACAGGCTCGCCGCCGACGTCGTCGAGCGGGCCGATGGTGTGCGTCTCTCCCGCCTCGACGACGACGTGTGGGCGATCGGCATCACCGCGACAGGCGAGGCCATCGGCTATCTCGTCATCGGCGACGTCTCGACGATGGACGAGTCCGACGAGCGCACGGTCGAGCGCGCGGCCGTCGTCACGGCCCTCGTGCTGCTCGGTGAGCGCAACCGCGCCGAGGCCCGCCAGCAGCAGCGCACCGACCTCGTGGCCGGGCTCGTCGGGGGCCACGGCGACGCGGCCGTGCTCGTGCCCGCGGCGCGCTCCCTGGGCCTCGACCTGCGCGAGCCCACCTGCCTGCTCGCGGTCCGTCGCGACGACGGCGGGAGCACGCGCTCGCTCGTCCTCGCCGTCAACGCCGCACTCGGTGGTCAGGCGCTCGTCGGTGAGGTCGACGGCCACGTCGTCACCCTCATTCCCGGCGGCGAACCCGGCTCTCTCGCAGCGGATCTCGCCGCCCGCCTCTCGCGGAGCCACTGCGTCACGGTCGGGGCCGCCGGCCCGGTGGACGAGTCTCGCTCGACGCTCACGGCCGACTTGGCCTCCGCCCACACCGAGGCGCTGCGGACGGCCGAGGCCCTGGTCGCGCTCGGTCGGCGTGGCGACGGCGCTTCTGCCGCGGAGCTGGGCTTTGCGGGACTCATCGTGGGCACACGACCGGAGGTCACGGCATACGTCGACTCCGTCCTCGGGTCGCTCGTCGACTACGACGAGGCGAGGGGCACCGACCTCGTGGGCACGCTCGAGGCCTACTTCCTCGCGGGTGCCAGCCCGCGGCACGCGGCGACGAGCCTGCACGTGCACACCAACACCGTCGCCCAGAGGCTCGAGCGGATCACCCGGCTCGTCGGCGATGGCTGGCAGTCACCGGACCGCGCGCTCGAGCTGCAGCTCGCGCTGAGGCTGCGTCACCTCGTCGCGAGCTGAGCGTCGACGACGTCCGCGAGCCGCTGGATCGCGGCAGGTTCGAGGATGACCGAGTAGTGGTTCGAGTCCGGGACCTGGGTCGTGCGCAGGGCCGGTGGCAGCGCGAGGGCGCGCAACCGGTCCTCGTCGTAGAGGCCCTGCGGCTCGTCGAGCAGGCCGCGGCGCGCCCAGAGCAGCTCGGTGGGGACGCCGGAGTCGACGGCGCGACCGGCGGCGGCCAGGGTGTCTGGGTCGACGAGGACGTCACGCCCGTCGGCACGCACCGCCTCGAGCACACAGCTGGACCGCCAGCCGTCCGGCGCCTCGACGAGGTCGTGGTCGAGGTAGCGGCGCAGCCACAGGCCCCCCGCACCCGCGAGGAGCGGGCCGACGGCGGGGTGCCGCCGCCAGAAGGCGAGGTGGTCGTCGGGTGAGTCGAAGACCATCGACAGCCGGGTCATCGCCGGCCCGATGACGGCCGACAGGGCCTCGTCGACGTCGCGTCCGCCCGGCACGGGGAAGCCCAGTCCGCCGTCGACGAGGACGAGCGCGCGGTAGCGGTCGGGGTCCTTGGCCGCGGCCGACGCGGCGACGAACGCGCCCATCGAGTGGCCGACGAGGACGGGGTGGCCACCGAAGGCCGATGCGATCGCTGAGGTGTCGGCGGCGTGCGCGGCGATGCCATAGGGGCCCGGCACACCGCTGCTCGCGGCCCGGCCGCGCAGGTCCGGCGCGAGGACCCGCACTCCCCCGACCCCGTGGCGGCGGACGAGCTCGTCGGCGAGGGCCTGCCAGGCGAGGCCGTTCGCAGTGATGCCGTGGAGCGCGAGGACGACCGGGACGTCGACACGGTAGGCGCCGGGCGTGAGGTCGTGGACCGCGAGCGTGCCGGTGTCCACCTCCACCGTGAAGGCCGGGACGACTCTCACTGGCTCACCTCCGCGCTGCGGGCCGCTGGTCGCCGCCCCCGGACGAGCACCGTATGCCGTCCGCCCACCCCCGCTCATGGGTTCCGGACCCACATCCGCAACCGACCTGTGTGCACACCGGGCATGTCCGACCGGCGGGGGGCACGGACCGGCGTCAGCCCATCACGAGCCCTTCGATGTCGTGCTTCTGGGTGATGGGCGACAGCTCGTCGACGACCGGGCACGCGAGGTGGTCCCGCACCCGCTGCGGCAGGCTCTCCCAGTAGCCGGTCGTCACGGCGAGATCGTGGTGGGCGTCGTTGCCGGCGCCCGGCGCATCGACCCCGAGGACGAGGACCGGGCGGGCGACCGTCGAGGTGTTGGGCGTCCCTCGATGGACCGTCAGGGCCGAGCGGGCGGAGATGTCGCCCACCTTCGGGTACTTCCGTTGGGCCAAGCGCTCGTAGCGCTCGTACGCGGAGGTGGGCGGGAACTGCTCGTGGTCGAAGTCGTCCCCCCGGTCCCACTGCGTCCCGGGCGCGATCTCGAACGGTCCCATCTCGTCGGTCGTGTCCACCGTGGTGAGGTTGAACGCCAGCGAGGTGAGCCGGCCGCCGTCCTTGGTCTCCGTCGGGCTCGGGAAGTCACGGTGCCAGGGCTGCAACGTCGCACCCGGGAACGGGGTGTCGAACCCGACCTCGACGATGCGGTACTCGGGGCCGAGGACGGTCTCGCAGACGGTGCGCACCCACGGATGGTCGACGAGGTCGACGAAGCCACGCAGCGCCTCCGGGTGGATCTCGACGTACCACCGGTTCGGGCCACGGCCGACGGCGCCTCCCTCACGGGACCTCGCCTCCTCGAATGCGGCGTCGATGTCCTCACGCACCTGCTGCACCCAGGCCGGGGCGAACGCACCCCTGCGGGCGATGATCCCGTCGGTCTGCAAGCCGTGCCGGATCTCGTCGACGTCGAACTGGGTCGAGCCACTCTCACCGTCCATGTCACAGGACGCTACGCCCACGAGCACGCCGTGGGCGGATACGTGGGCGACCTAGGATGGGCCGGATGAGTGGTCTTCCGCCCGGTCATTCGCGGCTCCCACTGCGTGACGCGGACGGCGGCGACCGGTTCGAGCTGTTCGTCGTCAGCGCCGTGCTCTCGATCGCCGTCACCCGGATCTACCTCGAGCTGGCCGGCTACCCGCAGCTCGGCGGCGGCGGACTCCACCTGGCGCACCTGCTGTGGGGCGGGCTCGGCATGCTCGCGGCCATCCTCGTCCTGCTGCTCTTCATCAGCAGGACGGCGCACACGGTCGCGGCGACTCTTGGTGGGATCGGCTTCGGCCTGTTCATCGACGAGGTCGGCAAGTTCGTCACCGGCGACAACAACTACTTCTTCGAGCCGGTCCCCGCCATCATCTACGGCACGTTCGTGACGCTCGGCCTCGTCGTCGAGCTGCTCGTGCACCGCAAGCCCCTGAGCCACGTCGAGCTCGTCGTCAACGCCGTGGACCTGCTCAAGGAGGCGGCGGCCCACGACATGGACGAGCTCGAGCGGGACCGCGCGCTCTCCCTGCTCCGCAAGGCGGACCAGACCGACCACACGGTGCGGCTCCTCACCGACGTGCTCGAGGACGTCCCTCCGCACCCCGTCCGGCGTTCGTGGCCCGCCCGCACCTACCTCGCGGGTCGCTCGGTCATCGTCAACCTTCCCCGGGCCCGGGCGGTTCGCCGGGCGTCCGTGGCCCTCTTCGCTGTGTTCCTCGCCGGGTCGCTGGCGCATCCGGTGCGGCTCGTGCTCGCCGATCCCTCGGCACGCAACGTCGTCTACCTGGCGTGCGCCGGAGTCGCCGTGGTCGTCGGCCTCCTGGGGCTGACCACATGGGCACGGAGCCGGCGCCAGGAGTCCCTGCGCATCTTCGAGGTGGCGCTGCTCCTCGACCTCTTGGTCGTGCAGTTCTTCCAGCTCCTCGACGCACAGTTCCTCGGGTACCTGGCCGTGCTCGTCAACCTGGCGCTCATCGGCCTCGCCCGTGCGCTGCGGGTCCAGCTGTCCGAGCAGGAGGCCGGTCCCCACGGACGTGAGGCCGTGAGCATCTCCGGCGACCACCCCTGATCTCAGCCGGCTCTGCGTCCGGCGTTGCGGGCAGCGCGGCCTTCGCCTGCAGGAACTCCCGCACGGTCGCCAGGTCCGGCCACGTCGATCCACTCCCGAGTCAGCGGTTGGCACTCCACGGTGCATCCCTGGGGCTGGTCAGGTGAGGTCGGGGCTGCCACGCTGGCAGCATGGCGAGCGCTCGGGCGGCGACGTCGCGACAGGCGGAGCACGACGCGGTCCTGGGCTGCGCCGTGGCCGTCACCTGCGGCCTCGCCTTCCTCATCTTCGTCGCGGTGCCTGTCCGGGTGGGGGCGCTCGAGGTCCCCGTCGCGCTCGAGTGGCTCTGGCACGTCGGGTTCCTCGTCGGTGCGTTCCTCGGCCCGGTGGGCGCCGGCCTGGCGGCGTACGCCAGCGGGGTGGCGCTGTGGACCGGGGGACCGGACCTCACGCGTCGGGCCCGGTGGTTGCACCGCAGCACGGTCACGATGTCCGTGGTCCTGCTCGTGGCCTACGTCGCGAACGCCAGCGCCCTACGGCTCTGGTTGGACTAGGCGGCAGACCCGTCTGGTCCGCACCACGGCCGCGGGATCGGGTCAGCGCAGCGCGTCGAGGAGCCTGGTCGAGATCGCTTCGGGCGTGAGGCCGACGCGGTCGAGGACCTGACCGCGCGACCCGTGGTCGAGGAACTCGCGGGGCAGGCCGAAGAGCTCGACCGGGACGTCGCAACCGTTGTCCCGCAAGGCCTGTACGACGTGTGAGCCGACTCCACCGGACACGGAGTTGTCCTCGACGACCGCCAAGCGACCGGCCGAACCGGCCAGCTCGCCGAGCCCCGGGTTCACCGGCAGCGCCCACACCGGGTCCACGACCCGGACCCGCAGCCCTTCGGCCGTGAGCTTGTCGGCGACTGTGAGCGCGGTCGCGGCCATCGACCCGACACCGACGAGCAGCAGGTCGACCGAGTGCTCGTCGGGCTCGGCCAGCACGTCCACACCCGAGACCGACCGCACCGCCTCGATCGAGTCACCCGCCGACCCCTTGGGGAAGCGGATGACCGACGGGGCGTCGGAGATGTCGACCGCCGTGCGAAGCGCCTTGGGGATCTGCTCGCCGTCACGCGGCGCGGCCAGGTGCAGGCCGGGGACGACACCGACGATGGACATGTCCCACATGCCGTGGTGCGACGCCCCGTCGGGACCGGTGATGCCCGAGCGGTCGAGGACGAACGTCACCCCCGCGCGATGCAGGGCGCAGTCCATGAGCAGCTGGTCGAAGGCTCGGTTGAGGAACGTGGCATAGATCGCCACGACAGGGTGGAGGCCGGCATACGAGAGTCCGGCGGCCATCGTCGTCGCGTGCTGCTCGGCGATGCCGACGTCGAACGTTCGCTCGGGGAAGCGCTTCGCGAAGGCGTCGAGCCCGACCGGGATCATCATCGCCGCCGTGATCGCGACGACGTCCTCGCGCTCCTCCCCCAGCTCGACGAGGGCGTCGCTGAACTCGTCGGTCCAGCTGCGACCGGAGATCTCGAGCGGCAGGCCGGTCTCGGGGTTGATGACGCCGACGGCGTGGAACTGGTCGCTCTCGTCGTTGACGGCCGGGTCGTAGCCCTTGCCCTTCTGGGTGATGACATGGACGAGCACCGGCCCGTCGAACGCCCGGGCGCGACGCAGCGCCTGCTCGAGCGCGGCCTCGTCGTGGCCATCGACCGGGCCGATGTACTTGAGGCCGAGGTCCTCGAAGAGACCCTGCGGCGCGACGATGTCCTTGAGCCCCTTCTTGACGCCGTGAAGCGTCTCGTACATCGCGCCACCGACGATGGGCGTGCGGTGCAGCGTCGACTTGCCCCAGTCGAGGAACCGCTCGTAGCCGCGAGTCGTGCGCAGCGTCGCCAGGTGGTCGGCCAGGCCGCCACGGGTCGGCGCGTAGGAGCGCTCGTTGTCGTTGACGACGATGACGAGCGGCAGGTCGCGCTCGGCGGCGATGTTGTTGATCGCCTCCCAGGCCATGCCGCCGGTGAGTGCGCCGTCGCCGATGACCGCGACCGTATGCCGGTCACGCTCGCCCCTGACGACGCGGCCGGCCGCGATGCCGTGCGCCCACGACAGCGAGCTCGACGCGTGCGAGCTCTCGACGACGTCGTGCTCGGACTCGGACCGGCTCGGGTAGCCCGACAGCCCACCCTGCTTGCGCAGGCCCGAGAAGTCGTGGCGACCGGTGAGGAGCTTGTGGACGTAGGACTGGTGGCCGGTGTCGAAGACGACAGCATCACGCGGGCTGTCGAAGACCCGGTGGATCGCGATCGTCAGCTCGACGACGCCGAGGTTGGGACCGAGGTGGCCGCCGGTGCGGGAGACCTCGTCGACGAGGAAGGTCCGGATCTCGCCGGCCAGCGTCTCCAGCTCGGGTCGGGTCAGGGCCTTGAGGTCGTCAGGTCCCTGGATGCGCTCCAACACGCTCACGCGCTCTCCCTCTCGGTGCCGATGTCCATCCGCTGAAGTCTAGGTGCTCCCGGGCACGGCACTGCTCCCCCACCGGGCTCGCGCCCACCCCTGCACGAAACGTTCACGGGCCCCACACCTCTCCCCGACGTGCGGGAAGGGTGTGGAGCCCGTGATCGCCCCGCCGGTCCTACTTCACCGAGACGGCGTCCCAGGTCTGGGCGACCGCAGTGGCCTGCGACGACGCGGCGCCGTAGAGGTCACCGGCCGCCAGGATCGTGGCGGTGCGCGCCCCGGCGTAGTTCGTCGAGGAGGTCATGTAGACGGTGAGCGCGCGGTACCAGATCTTCGCGGCGGCGTCCCGCCCGATGCCGGTGAGCGTCGAGCCGTTGCACGTCGTCGAGCTGTGCGCCTTGCCGCCGAAGGTCTTGCTGCCCGAGCCCTCGGCGAGCAGGTAGAAGAAGTGGTTGCCGACGCCCGAGGAGTAGTGGACGTCGAGGTTGCCCACCGACGAGCTCCAGCAGTTGACCGACTTGCCGTCGCTGCTCGGGTTGTCCATGCGGCGGAAGCCGAGGCCCTCTGCGAGGTCGAACTCCTCACCGATGAGGTAGTCGCCCGGGTCGCTCGGGTTGTCGGCGCTGAACTCCACCATCGTGCCGAAGATGTCGCTCGTGGACTCGTTGAGGCCACCGGACTCACCGGAGTAGGTGAGGTTGGCCGAGTTCTCGGTGACGCCGTGGCTCATCTCGTGCCCGGCGACGTCGAGCGAGACGAGCGGGCCGAACGAGGTGCCGTCGCCGTCGCCGTAGGTCATCTGCTTGCCGTCCCAGAAGGCGTTGACGTAGTTCGAGCCGTAGTGGACCCGGCTCGGCGAACCCTGACCGGTGTTCCAGATGCCGTTGCGGCCGTGCGTGTTCTTGAAGTAGTCCCACGTGCGGGCCTGCCCGTATGCCGCGTCGACGGCTGCGCTCTGCCGGTTGGCGTTGGTGCCGTTGCCCCAGACGTTGTCGGCGTCGGTGAAGAGCGTCCCGGTGGAGCAGCCGACACCGAAGATCGTGCAGAAGGCGCTGTCGGTCTTGTTGCCCATGTCGGTGACCTGCGAGCTGCCTCGGGTCGCGTCCTTGAGCTGGTAGGTCGATCCGGACAGCGTCGTCTGGATCGTCACGCTGCCGCTGTAGAGCGACGCACCGCTGCCGTCGGCCTCGTGGATCTCGTCGGCCGACCCGACGACCGCACCGGTGGTCGCGTCGACCCATGTGTGCAGCCGGCTCGGGGTGCCGCTCTCGCGGACACCACTGGCCCGCACGTCCCAGACGAGCCGGGGCGTGCCCTCGACGGCGTCGACGGCGAGGGTGGGCGCGGCCTTGTCGAGCGAGACCCCGGCCGGCAGGGTCGGGCGCACCGCCGACCGGGCCTTCGCCGCCGAGACGGAGGGCGTCGTGCCGACGCTCACCGGGGCAGTGAGCGTCTGGCTCACAGAGTCGACGGCACCGTCGGCGCCGAGGTGCGCGACGAGGTCGCCGCCGAGGACCGGCAGACCGCGGTAGGTGCGGTTCATCCGGACGTGCCGCTCACCGGACGCCTCACCCAGCGCCGACGTCGCGACGAGGTCCTCACCGGCCGCGAGCCGCACGAGGCCCGGAGCGGCGCGCAGGGCCTGCTCGGCGGTCGCGCCGACCGAGGCGACGTCGAGCTGACGGAGCGGACCGACGGGATCGGCGGGCCGGGCCGTCGCCGGGACGGCGGTGGCCAGGACTGCCGAGCCCGCGGCGAGGCAGGCGAGGGCGGAGAGCGATCGACGCATGGGACTTCCTTGTCGTGTCGAGAGATGTCGCGCGGTCGGCGCGACGTCCTTCATCACAACCGCTCCCGATGTCGCCACGGAAGGGACTTGGGGAACTTCTTACTCAACGTATACCTCGGTCAAGCGCCCTCAGAGACGTGGCACGAACGTGTGCCCCTGCATCGCCTCGAGGAGCAGCCCGGCAGCCCGGCGGGCCGCGAGGAGGCGAGCCCCCTCGGCCTCGAGCGCGGCGAGCGAGGCCGCGATCCCCTCGGGCTCGACATGGTCCGCGAGGTCGACCCGAAGCCCCCTGTATGCCGTCCTCATCGCTCCCAGCTGCGCGTCGAGATGGTGCGTGGTCACCCAGGCGAGCGCGACCGGGTGGCGGCGCCACACGGCATACATGCGGTAGTCCGACGGGCAGTGGTCGAGCAGCCAGCCGACGGCCGGGACCTGCCACCCCGGCGCCTCGGGCGGCGGCACGCGGTCGGGCCAGCCCGGCGGCCCCGGCCGGCGCGAGCCCCCGGGCGCCCCGGGGCTCGCCGAACGCCGCAACGGGGGCGGCGTCGAGGGGTCGAACATGTGTTCGATGGTACCTCTCGCCGACGGCGGCGGGCGCCCGTCTCGACGCGGCCACATCGTGGACCGCCCTCTCGGAGTGTCATAACTCGCTCTTATGCTTTCGATCAGCATTTGGCACCTATCACGGATCGAGGACCCCATGACGAGCGTCGCCTCCGGCCGCACCCTGCGGCCGCCGCGCACCGGCCGGTCCAACGGCCAGTGGGCCGTCGACGGTCGGGAGCCGCTCAACCCCAACGAGGCGTTCAAGGCCGAGGACAACGGACTCAACGTCCGCGAGCGGATCGAGACGACCTACGCGCGCGAGGGGTTCGACTCCATCCCCGGCGACGACCTCCGCGGCCGCTTCCGCTGGTGGGGCCTCTACACCCAGCGCAAGCCCGGCATCGACGGCGGGCGCACCGCGCAGCTCGAGCCGCACGAGCTCGAGGACAGGTTCTTCATGCTCCGCGTCCGCACCGACGGCCAGGTTCTCTCCCCCACGCAGCTGCGCGTCCTCGGCGGCATCTCCACCGACTTCGCCCGCGAGAGCGCCGACATCAGCGACCGCCAGAACATCCAGTACCACTGGATCGCGATCGAGAGCGTGCCCGAGGTGTGGCGCCGGCTCGAGGCCGTCGGGCTCCAGACGACCGAGGCGTGCGGCGACACGCCTCGCGGGTTCCTCGGCAGCCCGGTGGCCGGCGTCGCCGCCGATGAGATCATCGACCCGACGCCGGTCATCCGTGAGATCACCTCACGCTGGCTGGGCGACACCGAGCTGTCGAACCTCCCCCGCAAGTTCAAGACCGCGATCACCGGGCACCCGAGCCTCGACGTCGTCCACGAGATCAACGACGTCTCGCTCGTCGGCGTCGTCCATCCGGAGCTCGGCCCCGGCTACGACCTCTGGGTCGGTGGCGCCCTCTCGACGGCCCCGCGTCTCGCCGAGCGCCTCGGGGTGTTCGTCTCCGAGGCCGACGCGCCTGACGTGTGGCACGGGGTCATCTCGATCTTCCGTGACTACGGCTACCGGCGGATGCGCACCAAGGCCCGCCTCAAGTTCCTCCTCGCGGAGTGGGGCCCGGTGAAGTTCCGGGAGGTCCTCGAGACCGAGTACCTCGGCCGGGCTCTGCCGGATGGCCCCGCGCCGGCCCCGGCCAAGGGCCCCGGCGACCACGTCGGCGTGCACCCCCAGAAGGACGGCCGGTTCTACGTCGGCGCCGCGCCCACCGTGGGGCGGGTCAGCGGCACCATCCTCACGAGCCTCGGCGACCTCGTCGAGCGGGTCGGTGGCGACGGCGTGAGGCTCACCGCCCACCAGAAGCTCGTCGTCCTCGGCGTGCCGGGCGAGGGGGTCGACGAGCTCGTCTCCGGGCTCGCCGAGCTGGGACTCAGCGCGACGCCGAGCCCCTTCCGCCGCTCCACCATGGCCTGCACCGGCATCGAGTACTGCAAGCTCGCCATCGTCGACACCAAGGACACCGCGACCGCCGTCATCGCCGAGCTCGAGGAGCGCCTCGCCGGCATCGAGCTCGACCAGCCGATCGCGCTGCACGTCAACGGGTGCCCGAACTCGTGCGCCCGCATCCAGACGGCCGACATCGGCCTCAAGGGCCTCATCACCACCGACGACGCCGGCGAGAGCGTGCCCGGGTTCCAGGTCCACCTCGGTGGTGGCCTCGCCTCCCCCGAGCGCGACGAAGCCGGGCTCGGGCGGACCGTCCGCGGGCTCAAGGTCCCGGCGGCCGACCTCACCGACTACGTCGAGCGCCTCGTCCGGCGCTTCGTCGACCAGCGAACCGAGGGTGAGTCCTTCGCCACCTGGGCCCACCGCGCCGACGAGGAGGCGCTGACGTGAGCGTCACGACGACCGCGGGCACGAAGCGCAGCGAGGAGGAGCTGCGGGCACTCGCCGCCGAGGGGGCACAGCTCGACGACACCGACGCGGTGGCTGTCGCCCGCTGGGCCGCCGAGACCTTCCCCGGCACGCTCGCCGTGGCCTGCTCGATGGCCGAAGGCGTTCTGCCGCACCTGATCTCGCAGCATGCGCCGGGTGTCGACGTGCTCTTCCTCGAGACCGGCTACCACTTCTCCGACACGATCGGCACCCGTGCGCGGGTCGCCGACGAGCTCGACGTCACGGTGGTCGACGTCCTGCCCGAGCTCACCGTCGCCGAGCAGGACGCGAAGTTCGGTTCGCGGCTCCACGACCGCGACCCGGCGCTGTGCTGCGCGATGCGCAAGATGGAGCCGCTCGCGAGGACCCTTGCTGGCTACGAGGCCTGGGTCACCGGCGTCCGTCGCGACGAGGCACCCACCCGGACCGGCACCCCGCTCGTGACCTTCGACGAGAAGCACGGCCTCGTCAAGGTCAACCCCCTGGTGACGTGGTCGCTCGACGACGTCACGGCATACGCCACCGAGCACTCCGTGCCCGTCAACCTCCTCATGTTCGACGGCTACCCGTCGATCGGGTGCGAGCCCTGCACGCGCCGGGTCGCCCCGGGTGAGGACGCCCGAGCCGGACGCTGGTCCGGCCTCGCCAAGACCGAATGCGGGATCCACACATGAGCGCAGCCACCGTCCCCGACACCCTCGACACCATCGACACCCCGGGTGTGGCGCCCGGCGCCCACGTCCTCGACCAGCTCGACGCCCTCGAGGCCGAGGCCATCCTCATCATCCGCGAGGTCGTCGGCGAGCTCGAGCGTCCCGTGCTGCTCTTCAGCGGCGGCAAGGACTCGGTCGTCATGCTGCACCTCGCCGCGAAGGCCTTCTGGCCGGCGCCGATCCCCTTCCCCGTCCTCCACGTCGACACCGGCCACAACTTCCCGGAGGTGCTCGACTACCGCGACGAGACCGTCGAACGACTCGGCCTGCGCCTCGAGGTCGCGCGCGTCCAGGACTACGTCGACGACGGGCGTCTGCGCGAGCGCGCCGACGGGCTCCGCAACGCCCTCCAGACCGTGCCGCTCCTCGACGCCATCAACGAGCACCGCTTCGACGGCGTCTTCGGCGGCGGCCGCCGCGACGAGGAGAAGGCCCGCGCCAAGGAGCGGATCGTCTCGTTGCGCGACGAGTTCGGCCAGTGGGACCCGAAGAACCAACGGCCCGAGCTGTGGAACCTCTACAACCCCCGCCACCGGCCCGGCGAGCACGTGCGCGTCTTCCCCATCAGCAACTGGACCGAGCTCGACGTCTGGCGCTACATCGAGCGCGAGGACATCCCGCTCGCCTCCCTCTACTACGCCCACGAGCGCGAGGTCTTCGCCCGCGACGGCATGTGGCTCGCCGTCGGCCCGCACTCGCAGCCGCGGGAGGGCGAGCAGGTGGAGACCCGCGTCGTGCGCTACCGCACCGTCGGCGACATGTCGTGCACCGGCGCCGTCGAGTCGCCTGCGCGCACCAACGCCGACATCGTCGTCGAGGTCGCCGCCTCGACCCTCACCGAGCGCGGCGCCACCCGGGCGGACGACCGGATCTCCGAGGCCGCCATGGAGGACCGCAAGAAGGAAGGCTATTTCTGATGAGCGCCACGACGAGCCAGCACGACGTCCTTCCCCGGACCGGCACCCTGCTCCGCCTCGCGACCGCGGGCTCCGTCGACGACGGCAAGTCGACGCTCGTCGGCCGCCTCCTCCACGACACGAAGTCGGTGCTCTCCGACCAGCTCGCCGCCGTCGAGCGGGTCTCGCGCGACCGCGGGCTCACCGCCGCCGACCTCGCGCTGCTCACCGACGGCCTGCGTGCCGAGCGCGAGCAGGGGATCACCATCGACGTCGCCTACCGCTACTTCGCGACCGCCCGGCGCAGCTTCGTCCTCGCCGACTGCCCCGGCCACGTCCAGTACACGCGCAACACGGTCACCGGCAGCTCCACCGCCGACGTCGTCGTCCTCCTCGTCGACGCCCGCCGCGGCGTCCTCGAGCAGACCCGCCGGCACCTCGCCGTCACCGCTCTGCTGCGCGTGCCGCACGTGATCGTGGCGGTCAACAAGATCGACCTCGTCGACTTCTCGCAGGAGGTCTTCAAACGCGTCAACGCCGAGGTCCAGGCCGTCGCGCGCGAGCTCGGCGTCGAGGACGCCACGGCCATCCCGGTGAGCGCCCTCGACGGCGACAACATCGCCGAGCGCTCGACGCGAACCCCTTGGTATGCCGGCCCCAGCCTCCTCGAGCTCCTCGAGGACCTGCCGCCTGCTGACGACCCCGAGCACGAGGCGTTCCGCCTGCCCGTCCAGCTCGTCATCCGTCCGCAGGGCGCGGCGCGCGAGGCCGCCCACCGCGACTACCGGGGGTATGCCGGTCATGTTGCCTCCGGTGTCGTCCGGGTCGGCGACGAGGTCGTCGCGCTGCCGTCCGGGACGCGGTCGAGGGTCGTCGGCATCGACCTCGCCGAGCGCTCGCTCGCGGAGGCGTTCGCCCCGCAGTCGGTGACCCTGCGGCTCGCCGACGACATCGACATCTCCCGCGGCGACGTCATCGCGTCAGCAGACGCCCCCGATCCCACCCAGGACATCGAGGCGGTCGTCTGCTGGCTCGGCGACGCACCGCTCCGTTCGGGTCAGCGGCTGCTGCTCAAGCACGGGTCGCGCACCGTACAGACCGCCGTGCGCGCCATCGAAGGCGCGCTCGACCTCGACGGGCTGCACTCCGTCGCAGCAGAGACGTTGTCGCTCAACGACATCGGGCTCGTCCGGCTTCGCCTCGCCAGCCCGGTCCCGGTCGAGAACTACTCGACGTCACGGCGCGGCGGCTCCTTCCTCCTCATCGACGCCCACGACGGCCGGACGGTCGCCGCAGGCATGGTCGGCGCCACGCTGCCCACCGCGGCCGACGCCCCGAGCCGACCGGAGGGGGACGAGCCGTGGGACATCTGAGCGGCGCCCTCCCCGTCGTCCTCGACCTCGGCGGTCGGCTCGTCGTCGCCCTCGGTGGCGGTCCCGTCACCGGCGAGCGGGTGCGGTCCTTCCTCGACCAGGGAGCCCTCGTCCGCGTCGTCTCCCCTTGGGTCTGCGAGGAGGTCTCGGAACTGCTCGAAGCTCATCCCGACCGCACCACCTGGGTGCGTCGAGACTGGGCCGGACCGGCCGACCTCGACGGCGCGTGGCTCGTGCACACCGCGACCGGCGACCTCGAGGTCGACGCACAGGTGCGCGCTGCGGCCGACGCGCTGCGGGTGTGGTGCGTCGACGCGACCGACATCGGCGCGAGCACGGCGAGCCTCCCGGCCGCCACGCGGGTCACGACGCCGGACGGTGCGGTCACCGTCGCCGTCCACGCCGAGGGCGACGACGACCGCTCGGCACGGGTGCGGGACTCGATCGACCTCGCGCTGCACACCGGGACCCTGGACCTGCGCACCGCGCGTCGTCGCGAGCACGGCTGGGTCGCCCTCGTCGGCGGCGGGCCCGGCTCGGACGGCCTGCTCACGAACCGGGGCCACGAGCTGCTCGCCACCGCTGATGTCGTCGTCGTGGACCGCCTCGCCCCACGCACCGTCGTCTCCCGGCTGCCCGAGTCGGTGCGCGTCATCGACGTCGGCAAGACGCCTGGCCACCACCCCGTGCCCCAGCACCGGATCAACGAGATCCTCGTCGAGGAGGCGAGCCGTGGCCACGGCGTCGTGCGGCTCAAGGGTGGCGACCCCTACGTCCTCGGACGCGGAGGCGAGGAGCGCCTCGCGTGCGAGGCACACGGCATACCGGTCGAGGTGGTTCCCGGGGTGACGAGCGCGGTCGCCGTGCCCGCGGCCGCGGGCATCCCCCTGACCCACCGGGGCGTGGCCAAGGCCTTCACGGTCGTCTCCGGACACGAGCAGATCCCGGCGCTCCCGCCGGGGAGCGACCACACCCTCGTGCTGCTCATGGGCGTCTCGACGCTGAGGGACAGTGCCAGGCGGCTGGTGGCGGCCGGTCGGCGGGCCGACTGCCCGGTGGCGATCATCGAGCGCGGCTTCCTCCCCGACCAGCGCGTGACCTTCGGGACCCTCGCGGACATCGCGGACACGGCGCTCTTCCGACGGGTCGAGTCGCCGGCGGTCGTCGTCGTTGGCGACGTCGTGGACCTCGCGAAGGGCTGAGATCCACCGCTCGCGACGTCGGCGTTGTCCGCGCACGTCGGCCTCGATCTCGAGGAGGAGGATGCGGGACCCCCTGCCCTCCCCGGTTGGGTGGCGGTCTGACACTCGCGTCCGACCCGGGCGCAGGGCGCGGCTGGGCCGGGGTACGCGTCGTGCGGACGCGACCCCGGCCGAGCCACCGCTCAGGTCAGGCCTGCACCACCGCCGCGAGCCGACGACGCGACGTGCTGGTGAGGAGACCGCCGAGCAGGAGCAGTGCGAGGGCACACCCCACGAGGACGGAGACGTCGGTCCCGGTCTGGGCGAGTTCGCCCATGGCCGCGTCGGCCGACATCGCCGTGACCGAGCTTCGGGCCGGGATGTTGCTCCGGCTCGCGGCCTGGACGTCGTCACGATCGTTCGCATCGCTGCTCGGGTCCGTCGGGTTCGCCGGGTTCGCGGGGTCCGTCGGGTTCGCGGGTTCTGTCGGGTTCGACGGGTCCGTGGGCTCGGTCGGGTTCGACGGGTCCGTGGGCTCGGTCGGGTTGGACGGGTCCGTGGGCTCGGTCGGGTTGGACGGGTCCGTGGGCTCGGTCGGGTCGGACGGGTCCGTCGGCTCGCCGGGCACGGTCGGGTTGCCCGGGTCGGTCGGAGTGGTCGGCTCGGTCGGGGTGTTCGGGGTGCTGGACCCCTCGGTCGTGGCGTCACCGACGACGCTCACCGCGTTGCCACCCACGACGACCGGGACCGTGACCGGCACGACGACCTGGTTGCCGCCGCCGAGCGAGTCGTCACCGGAGGTACCCGGCTCTCCCGAGTTCCCGCCACCGGCTGCCGGTGCGGACGTGTCCGAGTCCGAGCTCGACGCGTCACCGATGACCGAGACGGCGTTGCCGCCAGCCGTCACCGGAGCAGTGACCGGCAGACCGACCTGGTTGCCACCCGCGGCCGAGTCCTCACCCGAGGTCTCACCCGGAGCGGTCGAACCACCCGACGTGCCACCGATGCCGGAGGTCGCGTCACTGCCGGACGTCGACGAGTCACCGACGACAGAGACCGCGTTGCCGCCAGCCGTCACCGGAGCAGTGACCGGCAGACCGACCTGGTTGCCACCCACGGCC
>NZ_JBMBWF010000004.1:0-229612 GCF_048606415.1 Knoellia tibetensis | reverse complement strand
GAGACGGCGTTGCCGCCAGCCGTCACCGGAGCAGTGACCGGCAGACCGACCTGGTTGCCACCCACGGCCGAGTCCTCACCCGAGGTCTTACCGGGAGCGGTCGAACCACCCGACGTGCCACCGGTGCCGGAGGTCGCGTCACTGCCGGACGTCGACGAGTCACCGATGACCGAGACGGCGTTGCCGCCAGCCGTCACCGGGGCAGTGACCGGCAGACCGACCTGGTTGCCACCCGCGGCCGAGTCCTCACCCGAGGTCTCACCGGGTGCGGTCGAACCACCTGACGTGCCACCGATGCCGGAGGTCGCGTCACTGCCGGACGTCGACGAGTCACCGACGACAGAGACGGCGTTGCCGCCGGCCGTCACCGGGGCCGTGACCGGCAGACCGACCTGGTTGCCGCCAACTGCCGAGTCCTCACCCGAGGTCTCACCGGGAGCGGTCGAACCACCTGACGTGCCACCGGTGCCCGAGGTGGACTCTGAGCCGGACGTCGACGAGTCACCGACGACGGAGACCGCGTTGCCGCCAGCCGTCACCGGAGCCGTCACCGGCAGACCGACCTGGTTGCCGCCAACTGCCGAGTCCTCACCCGAGGTCTCACCGGGAGCGGTCGAACCGGACGTGCCACCGGCGGTCGAGGTCGCGTCACTGCCGGACGTCGACGAGTCACCGACGACAGAGACCGCGTTGCCACCAGCCGTCACCGGAACGGCGACTGGGGCGTCCGCTTGGTTGCCACCGAGCGCCGAGTCCTCACCCGACGTCGAGGACGAGGCATCGTCACCGCCACCACCGGATGACGAGTCCGCGTCCGAATTTTCCGTCCGCGAGTCCCCCACCACCGAGATGGAGTTGCCGCTGACATTCACGGGCACCGACACCGGAGCCGCGGCCTGGTTGCCACCGGCCGTGGACTCCTCACCGGACGTGGTCGACGAGGCAGCCTCACCGCCATCAGACGAGGACTCCGCGTCCGAACCCTCCGACCGCGAGTCCCCCACCACCGAGATGGAGTTGCCGCTGACGTTCACCGGCACCGACACCGGCACCACCGCCTGGTTGCCGCCGATCAGACTCTGCGACCCCGTCGTGTCGTCTGCCTGCGCTTGCGCGGAGAAGAGCACTCCGCCACCGACCACGAGGGCGATCTGGAGCCCCCGTCTCATGGATGCATGCATGGTCGTTCCTTTCGAAGTTGATGCGTGGGACGCCCGCAACCGCGGGCACTGCTCGGACGGCACCGTCGAACGGCGCCGGAGCGGCATCAACCAGGTCGGGAACCCGGGTCGGAACACGGACCCGGGGCATGACAGGACTGCTCACTCGACACAGCCAAGGGGACGAGCAGGGGCAGCTCGAACGACGACGGCGTCGGCCCGGCGTCCGGCGCGCCGGAGGAGGATGCCCCTCCCAGCGCAGGCGCAGACCCACCGGTCACCGCGAGCGGGCCCTGCGGCGCACCCGCGGGCAGCCGCTCCGCCGGTGAGGCGGCCGCACGCGCGGCCCTCATCGTGACGCCGGCAACCGCCGTGGGAGCGTGCAAAACCGTTGTAGGAGAACCAGTCACATCCGCGGCAGACTGTGCCAGAACCGTCGGTGTCGTCGGCACGCCGAGTCCGGACACCTCGGAGGCAGACGTCCCTCCAGCAGCTGCCGCGGGGCCGGACGAGCTCGCTCGCGAGCCCTCCGGCCGGACGGCGTCGAGGTCGACGTCGTCAGCGACGACCGGCACATCCGGGAGGCCCGGGAGGCCCGGGAGGTCGGGCAGCGGAGCCGGCTCGTCGAGTGGCGCCTCGGGCACGACCACGTCGACGACATCGACGACCGGGTCGACGACAGCCGCAGTGACGGGAACGACGTCCTTCACGGTGTCGGTGACGCGAGCAGTGGTGTCGGACACCGTCTTCGACGTCGTCTCGACGACGTCAACAGTCGTCCGGTCGACCGCGGCCACCGGCTTCTCGACGACCTTCTCGACCGCGGCCACCGGCTTCTCGACGGCCTTCTCGACTTGGGCGACCACCGGCGCCACCACCGGCTCGAGCTCGGCGACGGGAACGGCAGCGGACGTCGACACGACGACCTTCCCCACCGTGGGAGCCGACTCGGTCACGGAGGCGAGCAGGCCTTTGTCGTCGGCCCGGGCGGACGTCCACGAGGCGAGGATGAAAGCGATGCCCATGAAGACGGCGCAGAGCAGGAACCGGACCGGACTGACGCGCCGGGACCACCAAGTCATCGGTTCACCCCCCCACCCGAACTAGTACAGGCTTCTTGTTTACACCAAAGCGCAGGTCAGGGGCGGAAAACATCACCCGAACGGGTGGTTTTCACGGACCCGGTACGGGAAGTCTCCTGGCTCGCACACGGGAGACGCCGGTATGCCGTGGGCTCACGGCATACCGGCGTCGTCGTCTGCGACTGCGGTCGGAACTACTTCACGAGCGACCGCAGGACGTACTGGAGGATGCCGCCGTTGCGGTAGTAGTCGGCCTCCCCGGGGGTGTCGATGCGCAGGACCGCGTCGAACTCGACGGGCTCGCCGCCGTCCTTGGTCGCGACGACCTTGACGGTCTTCGGCGTGCGGCCCTCGTTGAGCTCGGTGACGCCCGTGATCGAGAACGTCTCGGTGCCGTCGAGGCCGAGCGACTCGGCGTTCTGGCCCTCCGGGAACTGCAGCGGGAGGACGCCCATGCCGATGAGGTTGGAGCGGTGGATGCGCTCGTAGCTCTCGGTGATGACGGCGCGGACGCCGAGGAGCGCGGTGCCCTTGGCGGCCCAGTCACGCGACGAGCCCGAGCCGTACTCCTTGCCGGCCAGGATGACGAGCGGGGTGCCCGCAGCCTGGTAGCTCGCCGAGGCGTCGAAGATCGTGCTCTGCTCGCCGCCCTTGGTGAAGTCGCAGGTGAACCCACCCTCGACGCCGTCGAGCAGGAGGTTCTTGAGCCGGATGTTGGCGAAGGTGCCACGGATCATGACCTCGTGGTTGCCGCGACGCGAGCCGTAGGAGTTGAAGTCCTTGCGCTCGACGCCGTGGTCCGCGAGGTACTTGCCCGCGGGGCTGTCGGTCTTGATCGCACCAGCGGGGCTGATGTGGTCGGTCGTCACCGAGTCGCCGAGCTTGGCGAGGACGCGGGCGCCCTCGATGTCCGTGACCGGCGTCGTCTCCATCTGCATGCCGTCGAAGTACGGGGGCTTGCGGACGTAGGTCGAGTCGGCGTCCCAGTCGAAGGTGTTGCCCTCCGGGGTGGGCAGGCCCTGCCAGCGCTCGTCACCGGCGAACACGTCGGCGTAGTCCTTGGTGAAGAGCTCCTGGCTGATCGCGCCGGCGATCGTCGCCTCGACGTCCGCCGGGCGCGGCCAGATGTCCTTGAGGAAGACGTCGTTGCCGTCGGTGTCCTGACCGAGCGCGTCGGTCTCGAAGTCGAAGTCCATCGTGCCGGCGAGGGCGTAGGCGATGACGAGCGGCGGCGAAGCCAGGTAGTTCATCTTCACGTCGGGGTTGATGCGCCCCTCGAAGTTGCGGTTGCCCGAGAGGACCGAGACGACGGCGAGGTCGTTGTCGTTGACCGCCTTGCTCACCTCGTCGATGATCGGGCCCGAGTTGCCGATGCACGTCGTGCAGCCGTAGCCGACGAGGTGGAAGCCGAGCTTCTCGAGATAGGGCCACATGCCGGCCTTCTCGTAGTAGCCCGTGACGACCTTGGAGCCGGGGGCCATCGACGTCTTGACCCACGGGGCGACCGTGAGCCCGCGCTCGACGGCGTTCTTGGCGAGCATCGCGGCCGCCATCATCACCGACGGGTTCGAGGTGTTGGTGCACGACGTGATCGACGCGATCGCGACGATGCCGTGGTCGACCTCGCAGGACTGGCCGTCGATGGTGAGCGGGACCCGCTTGCTCGGGCGGCCGTTGGTGAGCGGAGCCGAGTGCGTGGGCCGACCTGCCTGCTGGGACGCCTCGTTCGCGTCGTGGGACGGGGAGTCCGACGCCGGAAAGGTCTCCATGAGCTCCTCGTCGACGGCGCTCTTCTCGATGCCGTTGCCGTCCACGACGTAGTTCTTGAGGTCCGCCTGGAACTGTCCCTTGGCGCCAGAGAGCGCGATGCGGTCCTGGGGACGCTTCGGGCCGGCGATCGAGGGGACGACCGTCGAGAGGTCGAGCTCGAGGCGCTCGGAGTACCGGGCCTCCGGCTGGCCCGGTCCGGCCTGGAGCCAGAGGCCCTGCTCCTTGGCGTAGGCCTCGACGAGGGCGACCGACTCGTCGGACCGGCCGGTGAGGCGCAGGTAGTCCAGGGTCACCTCGTCGATCGGGAAGATCGCGCAGGTCGAGCCGAACTCCGGGCTCATGTTGCCGATCGTCGCGCGGTTCGCGAGCGGGACCGCGGAGACGCCCTCGCCGTAGAACTCGACGAACTTGCCGACGACACCGTGCTCACGCAACATCTCGGTGATCGTGAGGACGACGTCGGTCGCCGTCGCGCCCTGCGGGATCTCGCCCGAGAGCTTGAAGCCCACGACGCGCGGGATGAGCATCGAGACGGGCTGGCCGAGCATGGCCGCCTCGGCCTCGATGCCGCCGACGCCCCAGCCGAGCACGCCGAGGCCGTTGACCATCGTCGTGTGGCTGTCGGTGCCGACGCAGGTGTCGGGGTAGGCCACCGTGCGGCCGTCGACCTCGCGGGTCATGACCGTGCGCGCGAGGTGCTCGATGTTGACCTGGTGGACGATGCCGGTGCCCGGAGGCACGACCTTGAAGTCGTCGAACGCGGTCTGGCCCCAGCGGAGGAACTTGTAGCGCTCGTTGTTGCGCTCGTACTCGATCTCGACGTTGCGCTCGAACGCGTCGGAGCGACCGAAGACGTCGATGATCACCGAGTGGTCGATGACGAGCTCGGCCGGTGCGAGCGGGTTGATCTTCTCGGGGTTGCCACCGAGGTCGGCGACGGCCTCACGCATCGTCGCGAGGTCGACGACGCACGGGACGCCGGTGAAGTCCTGCATGATGACGCGCCCCGGCGTGAACTGGATCTCGGTGTCGGGCTGGGCGTTCTCGTCCCAGCCGCCGAGCGCGCGGATGTGGTCCGCCGTGATGTTGGCGCCGTCCTCGGTGCGCAGGAGGTTCTCGAGGAGAACCTTGAGGCTGTAGGGAAGCGTCTCGCTGCCCTCGACCGCCGACAGGCGGTAGATGTCGTAGGCCTTGTCGCCCACCTGGAGTTCGCCGTGTGCCTTGAAGCTGTCAGTGCTCGTCACGAGCCTGCTCCTTCCGCGCGTCATCGCGTGTGTCGGTCCACCTGATTTATCTTGACATCAAGATACTAGGCCGGAGGTCGTCGTGTCCAACCTTCCCACGCCGGTGCGGACGGTGGAACAGCAGCAAGCGCCGCCTCGCGCCCGGCGCGCGTCGCAGCCATCGGCATGCCGTCCACTCACCCACGCGTATGCCGTCCACTCACCCGCCGTATGCCGCCCGCTCACCAGCGCGTATGCCGTTCGCTCACCCGATGATGTCCTCGGCCACGTCGACCGCTCGGTCGATGGGGACGGCGAAGCCGATGCCGATCGAGCCGGCGGCCCGGCCGCCCACCGTCGCGATGGCGGTGTTGACGCCGACGACCTGGCCGTCGAGGCTCACGAGCGGGCCGCCGGAGTTGCCGGGGTTGATCGAGGCGTCGGTCTGGATGACCCGCTGGCTCGCTCCCGCCCCCAGGCGGGCGTCACGGTCGACCGCACTGATGATGCCGCCGGTCACCGTGCCGACGAGACCGAGCGGCGAGCCGACCGCGATGACCGGCTGACCGATCCGCAACGACCCCGACTGCCCGATCCTGGCGGGCTCGAGCCCCACGGGGTCGGTCTCGAGGATCGCGATGTCGTCCGCCTCGCTGCTCCCCATGACCCGGGCGTCGACGAGCCGGCCGTCCGCGAGCTGCAGCGTCACCGACGTCGCGTCGTCGATGACGTGGTGGTTGGTCATGACGTGTCCGCGGTCGTCGAGCACGAAGCCCGACCCGGTCGCGCTTCCGGCCCGCACCTGGACGACGCTGGGCAGGATCGCCTGGGCCGCGGCCTCCTCGGTGCCCCCGGCCGACGCCGGGGCGCGTGAGGCCGGGGGCTCGACGGCGATCCGCGACCGGGACGGCGCCTCGTCCGGACCCAGCACGAGGGCGGCCCCCGCCCCCGCGACTCCCCCGCTCAGCGCCGCTGCGAGGAGGAGGGCCGGCAACCTGGTGCCACGCCGCTCGCGGTCGACCGCGTCCTCCGTGACCTCGGGTGGTTCGGTCGGCCCGGGTCGCACCGGCGACGGCAGGGCCCGGCGAAGGAAGTCCGGCCCGGCCGGCTCCCCCAGACCGCGCCAGCCGTCCGAAGGCGCCGACGCCGCATGGGGCGCCGCATACGGGGAGGAGTACGGCGGCAAGGCCTCGGGCGACGGGGGCGGAGGAGGGTCCCACCGTTCGGGTGGAGGTGTCGTCGGCGGGTGCGTCATCGCTGCCATCGCCTCTCTGTGGCTCGAGGACCGCTCACGGGAGCCGCGCGAACCAACGCAGCGACATGGCACCGGCGGCCAGGCCGAGGAGGAAGCCGGCGGCCGACAGGTAGGGCGTGATCTCGCGGGACTCGGTGCGCCACCCGATAGAGGACCCGATGTCGTCGTAGACCTCGGCCAGCTCGTCCCCGCTCTCCGCGGTGTAGGCCTGCCCTCCCGTGTCCTCGGCGAGCCCGGCCAGGGCCTCGACATCGACGGGCACGGGCACGATGTTGCCCTGGATCTCGACCGTCCCGTCCTGGGTCCCGTAGGCGATCGTCGACACCGGCACCGCTGCCTCCATGGCCGCGATGGCGGCCTCGTCGGGGCTGCGTCCGGTGGTGTTCGTGCCGTCGGACAGGAGGACGATCCGGGCCGGGACGTCGACGTCCTCCTCGCCCCGGGCCATGGCGGCGACCTGGTCGAGCGAGGTGAAGACGGCCTCGCCGATGGCGGTGCTGTTGGCCATCGGCAGTCCTTCGAGCGCGGCGGCCACGGCCTCGTGGTCGGTGGTCGGGGTGGCGACGACGGAGGTCGCTCCCGAGAAGGTCACGAGCCCGACGTTGAAGGTCTCGGGCAGGCTCTCGATGAACGCCGCCGCAGCCTGACGGGCGGCCTCCATGCGTGAGGGCTCGACGTCGGTCGCCTGCATCGAGCGCGACACGTCGATCGCGACGATGAGGGTAGCCCGCTCGTGCGGCACGCGGACGTCGACGACGGGGCGGGCCGCAGCGAGGGCGAGGGCGCCGAGCGCCAGGACGAAGGCCGCCGCGGGAGCGTGCCGCCGCCACCCGGGTTGCTCGGGGGCCACCTTCTCGAGGAGCGGCAGGGAGGCGAAGCGGACGGCATACCTGCGTCGTCGGCGCTGGAGCACGACGTAGGTGACGGCGAGCGCGAGGAGGGGAAGGAGCAGCAGGAGCCAGAGCGGGGCGAGGAGGTCCATCAACGCACCCTCCGGTCGACCCGGCGCGTGCGGCGCCGCGACAGGATGTAGCGGGCCAGGTCCCTGACCCAGTCCGAGTCGGTGCGCACGACGACATGCCCGGCTCCGGCCGCGCGGACGGCGTCAGCGACCGCGGCGCGGTGGGCGGCGGCGAGCTCGGCGTAGCGCCGGCGGACGGTCGGGCTCGTGTGGACCTCGCGCGCCCGCCCCGACTCGGGGTCCCGGAGCACGACGAGCCCGAGGTCGGGAAGCTCGAGCTCGCGCGGGTCGAGCACCTCGATGACGACGACGTCGTGCCTCGCGGCGAGCCGGCGCAGGGCCGCCTCCCACGCGAACGGCCTCTCGTGCGCACCCTCGGGGTCGACGAAGTCGCTCACGACGACGCGCAGGCCGGGTCGCCGGTGCCGCCGTTCGAGCGCTCCGACCGCCTCCCCCAGCGTCGTCGGGTCGAGCTGGAGGTCGGCACGCGGCGCCCCCGCGACCGAGCGCAGGGTCCGGCGGGCGCTCACCCGGCCGGGCAGGGGGGCGTCCCACTCGAGGCCCTTGGGCGTCAGGTGCGCCACGCCGACGCGGTTGCCCGGGCCGTCGGTGAGGAGGCCGACGGACGCGGCGACGAGGGCGGCCACGTCGCGTTTCTCCGAGAGCGCGGTCCCGAAGTCCATGCTCGGCGTCTCGTCGACGAGCACCCACGTGTCGAGCTCGTGCTCGGCCAGCGGCCGCCAGACGTGCGGGTCCCCGGTGCGGGCGGTGACGTTCCAGTCCATCCGGCGCACGTCGTCCTCGCCCGGCCGGTAGCGGACGACTTCCTCGGGCTCCGAGCCGGCACCGAGGCGCATCCCCGAGCGATCCCCCTGGAGCAGGCCGTTGAGGCGTCGGCGCACGACGAGGTCGAGGGAGCGGAAGGCCCGGTCCCCGTCCCGCGGGAGGTCGCGCAGGGGCTCAGACATGACCGGACGGTCCCGTCCGGGCGTGGTCGTGCGGGGCCGGCGCCCGGTCGTGCTGGCCCGGCGCCACCTCGGGCACCGGGACCGCCGCGAGGACGGCACCGACGACCGACCGCGGGTCGACCCCGTCGGCGACGGCCTCGAAGGACAGCACGACACGGTGCGACATGACGTCGGTGGCGATGTCGGAGACGTCGCCCGGCAGGACGTAGTCGCGGCCGCGCAGGAGGGCGAGCGCCCGGCCCGCTGCGACGAGGCCGAGCGTCGCCCGCGGGCTGACCCCGAAGTCGACGACGCCGTCGAGGTGCCCGAGGCCGAAGCGGTGCGGCTCGCGGGTCGCGACGACGAGGGCGACGGCGTACTGCGCGACGGCGTGGTGGACGAAGACGCGGTCGGTGGCGTGCTGGAGCTCCTCGACCTGCTCCAGGTCGAGGGTGAGCTGGGCCCGCGGCGGGTCGACGCTCATCCGCTGGAGGATCGTCAGCTCCTCGACGTCGCTCGGGTAGCCGACGTCGACCTTGAGGAGGAAGCGGTCCCGCTGGGCCTCGGGAAGCTGGTAGACGCCCTCGGACTCGATGGGGTTCTGCGTCGCGAGGACGAGGAAGGGCCGCGGCAGCGGGAACGTCGTCCCGCCGATCGTCACCTGGCGCTCTGCCATCGCCTCGAGCAGGGCCGACTGCACCTTGGCCGGCGCCCGGTTGATCTCGTCGGCGAGGACGAGGTTGGCGAAGATCGGCCCGCGCTCGGTGTCGAACGCGTCGGTCGACGGCCGCCACACCCGCGTCCCGGTGATGTCGCCCGGCATGAGGTCGGGGGTGAACTGGAGCCGCGCGAAGGTCCCGCCGATCGCGTCCGCGAGCGTGCGGACGGCAAGTGTCTTGGCCACACCGGGCACTCCCTCGAGCAGGACGTGCCCGCGAGCGAGGAGGCCGACGAGCATCCGCTCGACCATCCGGTCCTGGCCGACGACGACCTTCTTGACCTCGAAGAGTGCGCGTTCGAGGTCGGCCGCACCGACGCGGCGACGCCTCTCCTGCTCGTCCGGGCCCGGGAGCGCGGGCCCCGGCAGGTGGTCGGCGTGGTCGCTCAAGGTGGTCCTCCTGGGAAGAGAGGTGCGCGAGGTGGGGGCACACGGCAGGGGCGGACTGCTCCCACCTCTCAAGAGTGCGCGACAAACCGCCACCCGGAGGTGGGAAAAGCCTGTGAAAGACCTCAGGTCGCCGAACGGCAGCGTCGACGGCCCTCGTCAGGGACGGGACCTGGTCATCCGGTAGTGCAGGCGGAGGGCCCGAGCCCGCCCCACCCGCAGCTCGTGGTCGGTGCGCAGCTCGCCGGCGTCGTCGACATGGACGACGAATCCCTCGGAGATCGGCGTGCGCGCCGCCCACGCCTGCCCGGCCGGCCCGTGCACGACGACATAGGCACCGTCGCCCCCGAACGCGCGGCTCGCCGAGGACAGCACGAGCGCCCCGTCCGGTCGGGCCTCGGGCCTCAGGAAGACCTGGACGTTGCCCTTCTCGAGCGGGAAGGTCACGTGGACGCTCGGCCGGTCGGCACCGGGAAGCGAGCGGACGGCATACGCACCGCTGAAGAGGAACTGGCCGGTCCGGCGGAGGCGGCGCAGCCACGCCGCGGCGACCTGGACCCCGTCTCCGTCGACGATGCCGACGATCTCGCTGTCGATGCCGTGGCTCACGTCGAGCGGCTGAACGGGGAGCGCGAGCTGTTGGAGGCGGCGCCCGAAGAGGTGCTCCACAAGCATCCCACCGGGCTGGAAGAGGGGCGACCAGCTCGACCAGGCGTCCATCGTCCAGCGGTCGGTGTGCTCGTAGAACTCGCGGACCCGCGCGTCGAGGCGGCCCGTGTCGAGGCCGGGTCCGTCGAGCACCGAGAGGTGGGGCACGAGCCCGCGCTCACCTCCGCGCTCGACGGTGCCGCCGACCGCTGTCGCCGCGGCGTCGAGCCACGACGGGCCGATGGCGCCGGCCTCGGCAGCGGGGGCGCGCAGCCAGGCGTGCTCGCCGTCGAGGTCGACGCGACGCCCGACGGTGCGCCAGAAGGCGCGGGTCCCTGCGTCGAGGACGCGGAAGGCCGCGTCGGCGCTCACCCCTCCGCCTGCTCGAAGATCGCGACGCACTCGACGTGGTGGGTCATCGGGAAGGCGTCGAACGCCCGCAGCGAGGTGAGCGCGTAGCCGCGCTCGAGGAGGTATGCCGTGTCCCTCGCCATCGCTGCCGGGTCGCAGGCGACGTAGGCAAGGGCCCGAGGTGACAGGGCGACGACGGCCTCGACGACGGCCCTGCCGGCGCCGGTACGCGGCGGGTCGAGGACGACGACGTCCGCCGATGGCGGCAGGTCGCTGTGCGGGCGGCGGGGTGCACCGCGTCGACGGCCCCGGCGCGACCCCGCGACGCGGCCGGTGGACTCGACGCCGAAGACGTGGTCGACCCGGCCCTGGACGTAGTGCACCCACGGGGTCCGCTCGACGTTGAGCCGGGCCTGAGCGACGGCGGTGGCGTCGGACTCGACCGCGACCACCTGACCGGTCGGTCCGACCGCCTCGGCCAGCGCGGACGCGAAGACCCCGACGCCGGCGTAGAGGTCGAGGCACCGCTCTCCCTCGCGGGGTCGCAGCCCGTCGACGACCGCGTCGACGAACGTGGCTGCCGCGCCGGGGTGGACCTGCCAGAACCCACGCGCGCTCACGTCGAAGTCGCGTGAGAGGGCCTGTGCCGCAACGGCTTCGGTCACGACCGGAGCTTCGAGCTCGTCCGAGGGGACGCGGACGACGACGGGCGGGCCCTCGGACGGCGCGACGACGTCGACGACCTTCTCCCCCACCCACGTCCCGTGCAGCACACCCGTGCCGATGACGCGCTCCCCCGCGATGAGGCAGTCGTCGACCGGCAGCACGTCGTGGCTGCGGTGCCGGCGCATGCCGGCGCGCCCGTCCCCGTCGACGGCGAACTCCGTGCGGGTCCGCCAGCGCAGGCCCTCGGTGTCGCCCGGGACCGGCTCGACGACGACCTCCCGGTCGACGTGGGCGAGCCGGCGCAGCTGCTCCTCGACGACCGCCGCCTTGAGGCGGCGCTGCTCCGGGAGGGCGACGTGCTGGAAGTCGCACCCACCGCAGAGTCCGGGGCCGGCATACGGGCAGGGAGGCGTCACGCGCTCGGGTGTGGCGCCGAGCACCTCGACGGCGTCGGCGCGAAGGAAGCGGTCGCCGGGACCGCCCTCGGTGATGCGGGCTCGCACCCGCTCGCCCGGGATCGCGTGCCGGACGAAGAGGACCCTGCCCTCGTGGCGGGCGATGACGAAGCCGCCGTGGGCGATGGGCCCGGCGTCGACCTCGACCTCGTCGCCGACGGTGAGGTCGTCAGCGAGCACGGGCTCGTGCGGCTGGCTCATCCCTCGCCGCGCCGGACGTCGCCGGCGACCGGGCCGTCGAGGCGCTCCTCCATGCCGGCCGACGAGGCGAGCTGCCACGGCACGCTCGACACCATGACGCCCGGGGTGAAGAGCAGCCGGCCCTTGAGGCGGAGCGCGCTCTGGTTGTGCAGGGCCTGCTCCCACCAGTGGCCGAGGACGTACTCGGGGATGTAGACGACGACGATGTCGCGCGGGCTGCCCGACCGGATCGACTTGACGTAGTCGACGACCGGACGCGTCACCTCGCGGTAGGGGCTGTCGAGCGCCTTGAGCGGGACCGGGATCTGGCGACGGTCCCACTCGGCCTGGAGGTTCTTGGTCTCCTCGGGCTCGACATCGACGGTGAGCGCCTCGAGGACGGAGGGCCGAGTGGCCCGCGCGTAGGCGAGCGCCCGCAGCGTCGGCTTGTGGATCTTGGAGACGAGGACGATGGCGTGCACCCGTGAGGGGAGCATCTGCTGCTTGGTGTCGGACTCCTCGACGCGCAGCTCGGCGCGCACCCGGTCGTAGTGGCGCTTGATGCGCATCATGAGGACGTAGAGGACGGCCATGGCCGCGATGGCGTAGCCCGCGCCGTGCAGGAACTTCGTCGCGAGGACGACGAGCAGGACGATGCCCGACATCCCAGCGCCGACGGCGTTGATGATCCGGCTGCGGTGCATCCGGGCGCGGACCCGGGGGTCACGCTCGACGGCGAGGTGGCGGTTCCAGTGCCGGATCATGCCGGTCTGGCTCAGCGTGAAGGAGACGAAGACGCCGACGATGTAGAGCTGGATGAGCTTGGTGACCTGCGCGTCGTACAGCGCGATGAGCGCGGCGGCAGCCCCCGCGAGGATGAGGATCCCGTTGGAGAAGGCGAGCCGGTCGCCGCGGGTGTGCAGCTGGCGTGGGAGGAACCCGTCTCGGGCGAGGATCGAGCCGAGGACGGGGAAGCCGTTGAACGCCGTGTTGGCCGCGAGGAAGAGGATGAGGCCGGTGACGACGGACACGAGCACCACGCCGGGGTGGAACCCGTCGAAGACGGCCTTGGCGACCTGGCCCATGACGGTGTCCTGGACGTAGCCGTCACCCACGGGGACGCCGTCCCGGAGCAGCTGGGTCTCGGGGTCCTCCGCGATCTTGACGTCGGTCCACCGCGCCAGGGCGATCATCGAGGCGAGCATGGTGATGGCGAGGCCACCCATGAGCAGCAGGGTGGTCGCGGCGTTGCGGCTCTTGGGCTTCTGGAACGCCGGGACTCCGTTCGAGATCGCCTCGACGCCGGTGAGGGCGGCGCAGCCCGACGAGAACGCCCGCAGCAGGAGGAACGCCATCGCGGCCGTGCCCAGCGCGCCCATGCCTGGCTCGGGGGCCAGCTCCAGGCCCGCGCTCTCGGCCTCGGGCAGCGTGCCGGCGGCCTCGCGGAAGAAGCCGACGACTGCCATGCCGATGACGGTGACCATGAAGAGATAGGTCGGAACGGCGAAGGCCTTGCCGGACTCGCGCACGCCGCGCAGATTCATCGCGGTGAGCAGGACGACGAGCGTCACCGCAGCGGCGACCTCGTGACCACGTAGGAAGGTGAAGGCCGACGCGGCGTTCTGGATCCCGGCCGAGACCGACACCGCGACGGTGAGGACGTAGTCGACGAGCAGGGCGCTGCCGACGGTGAGCCCCGCCTTGGGCCCCAGGTTGACGCTGGCGACCTCGTAGTCACCCCCGCCCGAGGGGTAGGCGTGGACGTTCTGCCGGTAGCTCATGACGACGACGGCCATGACGAGGACGACGGCGAGGGCGATCTCCCACGAGTGGGTGGCGGCGAGAGCACCTCCCGCGAGACCGAGTGTCAGGAGGATCTCGTCCGGTGCGTAGGCGACCGAGGACAGCGCGTCACTGGCGAACACGGGGAGGGCGAGGCGCTTGGGGAGGAGGGTCTCGCCCAAGCGGTCCGAGCGCATGGCCCGGCCGAGGATGACGCGTTTGACCACGCGACCAGATGAAGTCACGGGCGCCACTCTATGCACCCGCGAGGCTGCTCGCGTCACGCACGAGCCGGTGTAGCGTCGGAGCGTGCATTTCGTCATCATGGGCTGCGGCCGCGTCGGTGCGTCACTGGCCAGGGCCCTCGAACGGGCCGGCCACGAGGTCGCCATCATCGACCAGGACGAGACGGCGTTCCGCAGGCTCGGCGCCTCCTTCGAGGGTCGTCGCGTCGTGGGGGTCGGCTTCGACCGGGACACGCTGCGTCAGGCCGGCATCGCCGACGCCTACGCCTTCGCGGCGGTGTCGAGCGGTGACAACTCCAACATCCTCGCCGCCCGGGTCGCGCGCGAGAAGTTCGGCGTCGAGAACGTCGTCGCCCGCATCTACGACCCCGGCCGCGCCGAGATCTACCAGCGTCTCGGCATCCCCACCGTCGCCACGGTGAAGTGGACGAGCGACCAGGTCCTGCGCCGCCTTCTCCCCCAGGGCCACGTCCCCGAGTACACCGACCCCAGCGGCCGGATCGTCATCGCCGAGATGCCCGTCAACCCCGCGTGGGTGGGCCGCCGGCTCTTCGACCTCGAGACGGCCGTCGGCGGTCGCGTCGCCTACCTGAGCCGGCTCGGCGAGGGGATGCTCCCGACCACCGACACCGTCTACCAGGACGGCGACCTCGTCCACTTCTCGCTCGACCGCGCCCGCCTCGCCGAGGCCGAGCGCACCCTCGACGCCGCTCCCCCGGCGCACTGACCCTCCCGACACCCAAGGACCAGCACATGCGCGTCGTCATCGCCGGGGCCGGGAGCGTGGGCCGCTCCATCGCCCGCGAGCTCATCCGCAACGGCCACCAGCTCCTCCTCATCGACCGCGAGGCCGACGGTGAGCGCGTCGCCAAGGTCCCCGACGCGGCATGGCTCCAGGCCGACGCCTGCGAGCTCTCCGCCCTCACCGAGGCAGGGGTCGCCGACTGCGACGTCGTCGTCGCCGCCACAGGCGACGACAAGGCCAACCTCGTCGTCTCGTTGCTCGCCAAGACCGAGTTCGGCGTCCCGCGCACCGTCGCCCGCGTCAACAACCCCAAGAACGAGTGGATGTTCGACGAGGCCTGGGGCGTCGACGTCGCCGTCTCTACCCCGCGGCTCATGACCGCCCTCATCGAGGAGGCCGTCTCCGTCGGCGACCTCGTCCGGATCTTCGAGTTCCAGCAGGGTCACGCCGCGATGGTCGAGATGACGCTGCCGGCCGGGAGCCCGTATGCCGGCACGCGAGTCGGCGACATCGCCTTCCCTCCCGACACCGTCCTCACGGGCATCATCCGCGGTGGCCACCCCATCGCGCCGAGCCGCGACGACGCCCTCGAGCCGCTCGACGAGCTGCTCTTCATCACGACGACCGAGGGCGAGTCCGACCTCGAGTCCATGCTCAGCCCCGGCACTCGCCAGAAGCGCGAGATCGACGACTGACGCAAGACGACCACCCGGCATACGGGCGGTCAGTCTGCCGACTGATTGCGCAGGAGCGACACCGCGAGGTCCGCTTCGGGGGCTCGGATGTCGCTCCTGCGCAAGAAGTGCGGTCGGGTCGGGCTGTGTCCGGGTCAGTCGTCGTCGGCGGCCGGCTGGGTGTCGGGGGCCACGACCTGCTGGGGAGTGCTCCCCCGCATGAGCAGCCACCCCATGACGGCGACGCCGGCGATCCACAGCGGCCAGCCGAGGACGATCTTGGCGACCCCGAGGGCCTCGACCTGCGCGGCGAGGTAGAGAGGGACCTGGATCGAGAGGCGCACGGCATACAGCGCGACGAGGACCCACGTGAGGCGCGAGCAGACGCGCACCATGCCGGAGTCGCGCCGCCAGGCGAAGGGGTCCTCGGCGGCGCGCGGGTCACCGGCGCCGACGAGGAAGCCGACGACCGGCCAGCGCGCGAGGATCGAGATGAGGGTGCCGACGAGGTAGGCGCCCGAGAGCAGCATGCCGGGCAGGAAGGCGTCCTCGGCCTTGCCGCTGCGCATCGCGAAGAAGGCGGCGATGCCGGTGGCGAAGACGGCCCCCAGGACGTGCTGGAGGCTCGAGCGCTGCAGGATGCGCGCCCCCGCGAGCACGAGGGCCACGCCGACAGCGGACCAGACCGCCAGCTTGAGGTCCTGACGCCAGCTCCAGATGGCGATGAAGGCGACGGTCGGGAGCGCGGTCTCGATCGAGCCGCGCCAGCCGCCGAGGGCGTGCGACAACCGGTGCCGGATGAGCTGCTCGACCGTCTCGGCGGCAGCGCGGTCGGCCGGCGTCACCTCGGGGGTCACGTCACGGCTCACTTGGTCGGGACGATCTGGTAGGTCGGGTTGAAGATCGTCGGCTGCCCCTTGACCTTCGCGATCCGGCCCTGCGCGGTGAGGAAGACACCCGGGTCGATGCCGGCGATGTGGCGGCGCCCCACCCACACGAGGTTGACCGAGCGCTCGCCGTCGAAGAGCTCGGCGACGAGGACGGGGACGCTCTGGCGCGGCGGGGTCGTGATGCACCGGATGCAGCCGGCCACCATCGCCGGGCGGCGCTCGACGAGCTCGCCGGCGCAGGCCACGGCGGCGCCCGGGTCGGACAGGGTGCGCTCGCGGATCTCGTCCGCCTCGAGCTGGGACTCGGTGCGGGCGAGGTCGCGGATGCGCTCCTTGAGGCCCATCACCTCACCTCGGTGATCTCGGGTCCGCGCTCGAAGGGGTTGAGCTCGTCGGTCGAGGTCGGACCCTCGGCGCCGGGGACGGCTGGCATTGGCGTGGCCTCCTCCTGCGGGAGGCGCAGCGGCAGCAGCTCGCGCGGCGCCATGGGGTCGCTGCCGCGCACGACGACCGTCTCGCGGAAGACGTCGAGCAGCGGGGCCGCCGCGTCGTCGTCGATGGCACCGCGACCGGAGATCACACCGCGCAGGAACCAGCGCGGACCGTCGATGCCGAGGAAGCGCGCGGGCGCGAAGACGGTGCGGCCGTCAGGGCCGGCGCTGGGCATGCGCGTGCGCAGCTCGGTGCCGAGCGGGCCGTCCTCGAGATCGGCCGTGCCGCCCTGGGTCTCGATGGCGGCGGCGATCTCGGAGCGGATGTCGGCCCACACCCCACCGGAGCGGGGGGCCGCGAAGGCCTGCAGCTGGAGGGCGGACTCGCCGATCACGGCGGTCGCGGCGATGACGTGCTGCTGCTCCTGGTCGATCTCGAGGCGCAGCTCCATGCCCTCGGCGCCGCGGATCCGCAGCGCGCCGAGGTCGAGCCGGCCGTCGTCGTCCTCGACCTCCGAGGCGTCGAAGGGCCCGGCGCTCCGGTCGACCGGCGGGTCCGGGGTCACCTCGGGCGCGTCGGTGTCGGTGTCGACGTCCTCGGCACCGTCGACGACGTCGAGCTCCGTCTCGGTCCCGGTGTCTGCTGCGGTCTCCGCGTCGGCCTTGCGCCGGCGAAAGATGCTCACTGCGTGGTCACTTCCTCGAGGTTGGGTGGGGGCGTGGTGCCGAATCCCCCGGTGGATCCATGTCCAGTGTCCCCCCGGACGCTCTCCGGGAGCGAGTCGGCCTCCGAGAAGTCGGCGTGCGCGTACTCCTGGACGACGAGCTGCGCGATCCGGTCGCCCACGGAGACCGTGAACGGCTCTCGCGGGTCGAGGTTGACGAGGTTGACGAGGATCTCGCCTCGGTAGCCGGAGTCGACGGTGCCGGGGGCGTTGACGACGGTGACGCCGTGCCGCGCCGCGAGGCCCGAGCGCGGGTGGACGAGGCCGACGGTGCCCGGGGGCAGCGCGACGACGATCCCCGTCGGGACGAGGGCTCGCTCACCCGGGGCGAGGGTGACCTCCGCCACCGCCGTGAGGTCGGCGCCGGCGTCCCCCTCGGACGCGTATGCCGGGACACGGGCCTCCGGGACGAGCCGCCGGAAGGCGACCGGAATGCGAGAAGGGCCAGTCACGGGGACTGACCCTATCTCGCCGAGCGGTCCTCGCGGACCGCCCTCACCGGTGCTCAGGCTGCGCACTCGCTGCAGACCATCTGGCCGTTCTTCTCGGAGGCCAGCTGGCTGCGGTGGTGCACGAGGAAGCACTTCGAGCACGTGAACTCGTCGGCCTGGCGCGGGATGACCCGCACCGACATCTCCTCGCCCGAGAGGTCAGCCCCCGGGAGCTCGAAGCCCTCGGCCTGCTCGGTCTCGTCCACGTCGACGCTGGAGGACCGCTTGTCGTTGCGACGGGTCTTCAGCTCCTCGATGGAGTCCTCGGACAGCTCGTCGTCGGTCTTGCGTGGCGCGTCGTAGTCGGTCGCCATTGCGCTCCTTCCCAATGTCCGTGGGGCGGGTGCCGGAGTCGTTCTCCGGTCCCTGCCGTCCCTGCTTCGCCCAGTCAACGCACGGACGGTCGTTTTTGTGCCCGTGCGAGCGGCGATTGTGCACCATCGCCGTGGATCCCTCCACAGCGGGGCTGACACTAGCCCTCCAAGTGCCTCCTGGTGCCGACTTCGACCACTTCGGCGAACTTCGTCCGCAGGCCGGGCGCACAGGCCCAGGTGAGGGATTCGCCAGGGCCGTCGAACCCGCCGACGAGGGCACCGGCCTCCTGCGCCACGAGCCAGCCGCCGGCGAGGTCCCACGGGTTGAGACCGGTCTCGTAGTAGGCGTCGACCCGACCGGCTGCGACCGCGCAGAGGTCGAGGGCAGCGCTGCCCGCCCGCCGGATGTCGCGCACCTGCGGCAGAAGGTCGAGCAGGAGGTGGCCCTGACGCTCGCGGCGCTCCGCGGCATACCCGAAGCCGGTGGCGACGAGCGCCTGCCCGAGCGAGTCGCACGAGGTGGGCACGAGCAGGGACTGCTCGTCCCCCACCACGACGAAGGCGCCGCCGCCGGCCCGCGCGCGGTAGAGCTCGTCGGTGACCGGGTTGTAGACCGCGGCGGCGAAGGGACGCCACCCGCCGGGCTCGGTCGGGTCGCCGACGACAGCGGCGACCGAGACGGCATACGCGGGGATGCCGTAGAGGTAGTTGACGGTCCCGTCGATCGGGTCCACGACCCACGTGATGCCGGACGTGCCCGCCGCTCCCCCGTCCTCCTCGCCCATGACGGCGTCGTCGGGGCGCGCCTCGCGCAGCCGCGCGAGGAGGTGGTCCTGCGAGGCCTGGTCCATGGCGGTGACGACATCGGTGGCGGTGGACTTGGTCGCGGCGACCTCGACGGCGTCGGGGCGCTCGTCGACGACGAGCCGGCCGGCCGAGCGGGCGACGTCGGCGGCGAGGGCCTCGAGCGCCGCGGCGAGGGTGTCGTCGGGCAGGGAGAGGTCCACGTCAGTCACGCCCGCACAGCGCCGGCTTGGCCGTACGCAGGTTGGGGCAGCACCCGCTCGCGCAGACCGACGGGCGCACGTCCCCGGCATCGGCCTGGGCGGGGATGACGACCTCGTCACGCGCCTCGGCGGCGCGCTCGTGGACGAGGTCGACGAGCGCCTCGACGAAGAGCGGGTGCGTCCCGGCGGTGCGAACGCGGGCGAAGCGCACGCCGACCCGCTCGGCGGTCTCGCGAGCCTCGAGGTCGAGGTCGTTGACGACCTCCATGTGGTCGGAGACGAAGCCGATGGGAGCGAGGACGACGGTCCGCACGCCCTCGCCGGCGAGCTCCTCGATCCGGTCGTTGACGTCGGGCTCGAGCCAGGGCGTGCGCGGGCTGCCGGAGCGTGAGCAGAAGACGAGCTCCTGCTCGAGGGCCACCCCGGTGCGCTCGGAGAGGCCCTGGGTGACGAGTGCGGCGGTGCGCAGGTGCTGCTCGACATAGAGGTTGCCGTCGCCGTCGCCGGGTCCGGAGGTGTCGTCCATCGCCTCGGGCACGGAGTGGGTGACGAAGAGCAGGCGGGTCGTCGCCGGGTCGAGGTCCTCGAGTCCCTCGACCGCTCTCACGAGGTGCTCGGTGTTGACCGCGACGAACCCCGGGTGCAGGGCGTAGGGCCGGATCTTGTCGATGACGAGGTCCGCCGCGGCGACGCCGAGCTCCTCGGTCGCGGCCGCGAGGTCCTCGCGGTACTGGCGGCAGCCGGAGTAGGACGAGTAGGCCGACGTGACGACGACGCAGAGACGCAGCAGGCCCTCGGCGCGGGCGGCCCGGAGGGTGTCGACGACGAAGGGGTCGCTGTTGCGGTTGCCCCAGAGCACCGGGATGCGGGAGCCGCGAGCGGCCATCTCCGTCTGGAGGGCCTCGAGCAGCGCGCGGTTCTGGTCGTTGATCGGGCTGCGACCACCGAAGTGGTGGTAGTGGGTCGCGACCTCCTGCAGCCGCTCCTCGGGGATGTCGCGCCCGGCCGTCACGCGGCGCAGGAACGGCATGACCTCGTCGGGCGCCTCGGGCCCGCCGAAGGAGAGCAGGAGGACTGCGTCGTAGGGGGCGAGGGCGTCGTCGTCGGTCGGGTTGGCCATGACGACAACCTAACGAGCGGCGGATCGCCGATCGCCCCCGGCGTGGGCTGCTTTGTCACGAGGGTCCGAGGTGGCACAGTCGAGGTGTCCAGTCCACGGCCCGGGAGTTCAGATGAAGGACCTTCGTCTCATCGGCGTCCACGAGGACGGCGAGCACGTCCTTCTCTCCGATGTCGAGGGCCAGCGCTACCGGGTGCCCCTCGACGAGGCGATGCGTGCCGCCGCTCGACGTGACCGTCCGCGCCTCGGCCAGCTGCAGATCGAGATCGACGGCGGCCTGCGTCCCCGCGACGTCCAGGCCCTCATCCGCGCCGGCCTCTCGACCGAGGAGGTCGCGGACCGCGCCGGGTGGACCGTCGAGAAGGTGCAGCGGTTCGAGGGGCCTGTCCTCGCCGAGCGCGAGTACGTCGCCAACCAGGCCCGGGCCTGCGTCGTCGGCACGACCCGGGTCGCCTCCGGCCCCAGCGCGGGCACGGTCACCGAGCAGACGCTCGCGTCCCGGGCCGACGAGCGCTTCAAGGGCCGCGGCGTCGCCGGCGAGCTCGTCCGGTGGGACTCCTCCCGCCTCGACGACGGTCGGTGGACCGTGACCGCCACGTTCCCCGCCGGTGGCCGCGAGCGTTCGGCGGCGTGGACCTTCGACCCCCGCCTCAAGTCGCTGCTCGCCACGAACGACGAGGCCCGCTGGCTCAGCGAGGAGTCGCGGGGCGACTCCGCCATCCCGACCCCGCACGTGGCGACGACGGCCAACGCGGCGAGCGCGGTCTTCGACGTCGAGGCCGAGGGCGGTGTCGAGGAGGCGCGCCCGACGCGCCGCTCCGGCTCGCAGGAGCCCATCGACCTCATGGCGGCGATGCGCGAGCAGTCGCACCGGTCCCGCCGCGGCCGGGCCCGTCGCCCCGCACCCACCCACACCCCCGGCGAGGAGTCACCCCGCGACGACGCCCTCCCCCTCGAGGACCTCACCGTCGACCCGACGGACGCACCCGAGCCCCCCGCGGCCCGCGGCAAGCACCCCGTCGCCGCCCACCTCGACGAGCGCGCCCACGACTCCGCCACCCCGGACGAGGACCAGGACCTCGTCGAGGACACGGACGACCTCGACCTGGGCGACACCGCGCCCGAGGACGAGCCGGCCGACCAGCCCGCCCCCGTGGCCGAGGCCGAGGTCGAGGTCGAGGAGCCCACGCCCACACCCCCGCCGACCCCCGCCCGCAAGACCTCTGGTCGCAAGAACGGCCGCAAGAGCGTCCCCAGCTGGGACGACATCATGTTCGGCGGAGGACGCGGAGCCAGCAGCTCCTGACCTGGGCCCGTCGCGACGAGCGCGAACCGAACCTCGTAGAAGAGCAAAAGGCGCCTCGTATGCCGTCGTCAAGCCTTCGTACGCCAGGTGCCGTTCCAGCGGGAGCGAGCAGGTGCTGGTTCGCCGCTGGCTGGGACTGGCGGCGGGTCCCACGCTCTGCGTGGGCGCGCGGAGCGCGCTCAGCGCGCGACGTGCGGATGGACCTGCGGCGAACCAGTACCTGACCGCGACCAACAGCGAAACGTGACCGACGCAAGCGAGGCGAGCGAACGGCATACGGGCCTGGGCCCGGAAGGTCAGCCCTGGGGCGGGACGGGGCAGACGTCGAGGTCGAAGGGCAGCACGTCGGGGGTGGCCGAGGCCTGACGGGCGGCGTGGCTGCTCATGCGCCGCATGTAGTGGCGCCGGCAGAGCACCTCGTACTCGACGAGCGCGTCCGTGGCTGCCGCGGTGTCACCGACGACGACCTGCTCGCCCTCGACGACCATGACGCCATCGATGATGCGGGCGTTGTGGGTCGCGCGACCGCCGCACCAGCAGAGGGCCGCCACCTGGAGGACCTGGACCCGGTCGGCGAGCTCGAAGAGCCGCTTGGAGCCCGGGAAGAGCTCGGTGCGGAAGTCGGCGGTGATGCCGAAGCAGTTGACGTCGATGCCGAGCTCGTCGACGATCCGGGCGAGCTGCTCGATCTGGGCGGCGGTGTAGAACTGGGCCTCGTCACAGATGAGGTAGTCGGCACGCTGCCCGCGGGTGAGGTGCTCGACGACGACGTCCCAGAAGTCGAGGTCGTCACCGACCTCGTGGGCGTCGGTCGAGAGCCCGAGCCGGGAGCTGAGCACCGACTCGCCCATGCGGTCGAGCTTGGTGAAGATGAGGCCGACCCGCGAGCGCGCCCGGTGGTTGTGGTCCATCTGGAGGGCGAGGGTCGACTTGCCGCAGTCCATCGTCCCGGAGAAGAACACGAGCTCAGCCACGAGCCGACACCCTATGTCGCGCGGGCCGCGACGTGGAACATCGGCACGGGCACCTCGTCGTCGGTGAGCGACCCGTGGAGGCCGACGAGCGCGAGCAGCTCCGGACGGTGGTGGCGCGAGTCGACGATGGCGTGCGGTCCTCGCATCGCCACGACGACGTCGCCGATGCGCGGCAGGTGCTCGGTGTGCACCGCGCCGAAGAGACCGCCGGCCACGGCCTCCTCGCGCGAGAGCACCCAGGCGAGGTCGCCGACCCGAGCGCGCCAGGTCGTGAGGACGTCGTCGACGGCGCCGGGCTCGCAGTAGAGCTGGGGCGCGCGGGGCTCGCCGCCCGAGTGGCGCACGCCGGCGGCGAGCTCGGGGTCGTGGGCGAGGTCGAGCCGGTTGGCCATCGGCACGTCGACCATGCCGTGGTCGGCGGTGATCGTCAGCGAGCAGTCGTCGGGCAGGCCGTCGGCGAGCCGGGCCAGGGCGCGGTCGATCGTCTCGAGCTCGTCGCCCCACTGCCAGGACTCGCAGCCATGCACGTGGCCGACCTTGTCGAGGTCGCCCCAGTAGAGGTAGGTGAGGGTGCGGCCGCGCGAGCGGGCGTGCGCGAGCGTCGCGTCGACCCGGGCGTCGAGGTCCTGGGCGGCGACGAACCTCCCGCCACGCAGGGCGGCCCGGGTGAGCCCCGACCCGTCGAAGAACCCGGGACCGATGCGCACGACGTCGACCCCGGCGGCCGCGGCCGTCTCGAACCACGTCGCCCGCGGCTGCCACCGCTCGGGGACCGGGCCGTCCTCCCACGACAGCTCGTTGAGGAGACGGTCCTCGCCGGGCACGAGCACCTCGAACCCGACGAGCCCGTGGGAGCCCGGCGCGAGCCCCGTGCCGAACGAGCCCATCGAGACCGGGGTCGTCGAGGGGAAGCCCGAGGCGATACGGCGCGCGCCGGCGAAGTGCGAGCGCAGCCACGGCGCGTGACCGCCGCGACGCCTGAGGAGGTCGTGACCCAGGCCGTCGACGAGGACGACGACCGCGCTGCGCGCCGGCGGAAGCTCCCAGTGTGGCGCGGGGGCGCCGGAGGCGGTGGTCGCACCGGACACACCCATCGCCGCCACGACCGAGGGCAGGACGTCGGCGAGGCCGCCCTCGGCGTAGGCCGGGGCGGGCGCGGGGCCCGGCACCGGCGAGGTCACTCGCCGAGCGAGGCAGAGAGGGCGTGCGCGAAGGCGATGGCCTGCTCGAGGGCGGGGTCCCCGTCGGCGGTCGCCGACACTCGGAGGGCGAGGTCGTCGCTCGAGATCGTGCCGTCGTAGCCGTGGTCGGCGTCGCACCCGGGCTCACCACAGCTGGCGGGCAGCAGGTCGACCCTGCTCACGGCGCCCCACCCGAGGGTGAGGGTGAGCTCGCGGCCAAGCGAGCCCGGGACGTAGTTCTGCGGGTCGGCGACGACATGGGTGAGCATGACGCCGCGGACGGCGGACAGGGGCACGCTCTCGGTCGTCGCAGTCGCGACCTCCTGCTCGGCGGCCCCCGCGGCCTCGTCGGCGTGGTCGTCCGCGTGGGCGATGACGAGCCGCGTCCCGGTGAGGACGAGGACCGTGACGTGGCGCCGGATGACGTCGCGGTCGAACGTCGTCTCGAGGTGCACGAGGTGCGAGCGCACGGTCTCACCGGCCAGGGCCGCCGAGACGACATCGGCGACGAGCGCGGGGTAGTAGCCGGCCCGCTCGATCGCGTCGGTGAGGTCTCCCGGCAGGGTCGGGACGTCGAACGAGCGCTTCATGCGGGCCATTCTGCCGCACCCGCCCGATGACCCGGTCGACGCCGGGGTCGAGTGCCGTCGGACCCTGAGGAGCGACGACGGGTTCAGGTGAGCGAGCGCCGTCCCGGATCCGCCCGCCGTGCGACCGGGGCCACGGTGACCTCGGCGCCGAGCACCTGGACACCACCGGGGTGGGCGTTGACCGGGTTGAGCTTGAGGGAGACCACCTCGGGCATGTCGTCGCTGATGACCGACACGCGCCCGATGAGGTCCGCGAGCGCGGCCCGGTGCACGGGCGTCGAGCCCCGGTGGCCGTGCAGGACCGGCGCGGCCTTGACCGAGGAGATGAGCTCGGAGACGGCGACGTCGGTGAGCGGCGGGATCCGGTGGGCGATGTCGTCGAGCAGCTCCGTCGGCAGCCCCGACACCCCGAAGCTCACCACCGGCCCGAAGAGCGCGTCCTCGTCGGCGGTGACGACGCACGCGACGCCCGGCGTCGCCATCCGCTGGACCTCCAGCTGCCCGGCGGCGAGCGGCGAGAGGCGCTCGTGCAGGGACGCCCAGGCCTCGCGCACGGCGTGCTCCGACCCGAGGTCGACCCGCACCCCGGTGACGCCGCCCTGATGCCGCAGCATCGGTGCGGTTGACTTCAGCACGACGGGGTAGCCGATCTCGTCGGCCGCGGCCACGGCCTCCTCGACCGTCGTCGCCTTCCGCGAGGGCCAGACCTCGATCCCGTATGCCGCGAGCAGCGCCGCCGTCTCGTCCGCGTCGAGCCGGCGCCCTTCGGGGCTCACCGAGAGCACGGTGTGGACGACGTCCTCCGCCACCCGGCGGTTGATGCCGGCGGGTGCCACGGGCACGCCGTGGTCCTTGTTGCGCCACTCGGCATACTTCGTCGCCTTGGCGAGTGCGTAGGCAGCGTCCTCGGGCATGGCGTAGATGGGGATGGCCTGGCCCGTGTCGCCGCCCTCGTCCATCGACGTCGACGAGCCGACGCCGCGCATGCCGAGGAAGGTCGCCACGCACGTCTTGTCAGAGCCGCGGGCGGCCCGGCGCACCGCGTCGGTGACGTCCTCGTCGTGGGCGACGATCGGCGGGATGAAGCAGGTGAGGACCGAGTCCACGTCGGGGTCGTCGAACGCGCGAGCCAGCGCCGCGCGGAACTCCTCCGCGCTCGCCTCCGAGGGCAGGTTGACCGGGCCGTGGGTGACGGTGAGCCCGCGCCCGGCCACCGCGCCGGCCGACAGCGCGCCGAGGGCCGAGGAGTTGCCGACGATGGCGACGCGTCGTCCGGACGGCAGCGGCTGGTGGATGAGGAGCTGGGCGACGTCGAACATCTGGTGGACGTTGGAGACCCGGATCGTGCCCGCCTGGCGGAGCATCGCGGAGAAGACGGCGGGTCGGACCTTCGTCGTGCGGACCCGGTGTCCGGGTGGGACCCCGTAGGACGAGACACCGGACTGGACGACGATGACGGGCTTGATGAGACCGAGGTTGCGGGCGATCCGCGAGAACTTGCGCGGGTTGCCCATCGACTCGAGGTAGAGCCCCACCGCGTGCGTGCCGTCGTCGTCGATCCAGTACTGCATGAGGTCGTTGCCCGAGACGTCGACGCGGTTGCCGGCCGAGGCGAAGACCGAGATGCCGAGGTTGCGCCGAGCCGCCGATGCGAGCACGGCGATGCCGAGCGCACCCGACTGGGCGAAGAGCCCGAGGTGCCCCGGCGGGGGCATCACCGGGGACAGCGAGGCGTTGAGCGAGAACTCGCGGTCGGTGTTGATGAGGCCGAACGAGTTGGGCCCGACGATCCGCATCCCCGACCCGCGGACCCGGCGCACGAGCTCGGCCTGGCGCTCGTCGCCCTCTCCCCCGCCCTCGCCGAAGCCCGAGCTGATGACGAGGAGCGCGCCGACGCCCGCCACCGCGCAGTCGTCGACGACCTTGAGGACCTTCTCGGCCGGCACCGCGACGACCGCAAGGTCCACCGGTCCGGGGACGTCCGCGATCGTGTCGTATGCCGGCCGCCCGAGGATCTTCCTCGCCTTGGCGTTGACCGGGTGGACCTCGCCGGTGAAGCCGGCGTCGAGGAGGTTCTTGAGGAAGTGGTGCCCCATCGATGTCTCGGAACGACTGGCACCGATGACGGCGACGATGCGCGGACGCAGGATCCGGCTCACGCTGATGGCCTCGGCGCGGTGCTCGCGCGACATCGCGACGGCCTTCGACCGGTCGGTGGGCTCGATGTCGAAGTGGAGGGCGACGATGCCGTCCTCGACCTTGCGGCTCACCTCGTAGCCGGCCTCGGAGAAGACCGTGAGCATCTTGCGGTTCTGCGGCAGCACCTCGGCGGTGAAGCGGGTGATGCCGAACTCCTGCGCGATGGCGGCGAGGTGCTCGAGGAGCACCGACCCGACACCTCGCCCCTGGTAGTGGTCGCTCACGTTGAAGGCGACCTCGGCCGAGCCCGGGTCGATCCGGTCGTAGCGCCCGATCCCGATGATGTCGTCGCGAAGCGTGAGGACGAGCGCGACCCGATCCTCGTAGTCGACGTGGGTGAAGCGGTGGACGTCCTTGTCGGACAGCCGTTTGAGCGGCGCGAAGAAGCGGAGGTAGATCGACTCCTCCGACTGGCGCGAGTGGAACTCGTGGATCGCGGCCTCGTCGCTCGGCCGGATCGGCCGCAGGTGGGCCACGCTGCCGTCCCTCAACACGACGTCGGCCTCCCACTGCACCGGGTAGCCCGGGGGGAGCTCGACGTCCAAGGTCATGCCCGCCATCGTTCCACGAGACGATGTGAGGCATGGAGCTTCTCGACGCGGTGTCGCGCCGCCGCATGGTGCGCCGGTTCGACCCCGACCGCGCCGTCCCCATCGAGACCGTGACCGACCTCGTCCGCCTCGCCCAGCGGGCTCCCAGCGCCGGCCACACCCAGGGCTGGGACGTCCTCGCGCTCGTGGACCCGGCCGACCGCGCCCGCTTCTGGCAGGCCACCCGGGAGGCCACCCGGGAGACCGGCCGCGAGCCGGACGCATGGCTCCGCGGCGTCTCCGCAGCGCCGGTGCTCCTGGTCATGCTGGCCGACCCGACGGCATACCTCGACCGCTATGCGGAGCCGGACAAGGGCTGGACCGACCGCTCGCTCGACCGGTGGCCCATCCCCTACTGGGACACCGACACGGCGATGGCCGCGATGCTCGTCCTCCTCGGGGCGGTCGACGCCGGGCTGGGGGCGCTCTTCTTCGGCGTTCCGGCCGCGCGCCACGAGGCGGTCAAGGCGGCGTATGCCGTCCCTCCCGACCGCCGGGTCGTCGGCGTCATCGCGCTGGGTCACGAGACGGAGCGGGTGCGCAGCCCCTCGCTGGCCCGGGGTCGCCGGCCGCTGCAGGACGTGCTGCACGTCGGCAGGTTCGGCGAGTCGGCCACGGGACCGTCGGACGGCTGAGGGAAGATGCAGTGATCGCTCGCGGGCCAGGCCCGCGAGGCACCGACAGCACTGAGGACCAGCACCGCCCCATGGCCAAGCGCACCAGCAGCACTCCGCCCGCAGAGATCGCCGAGAACATCGTCGACATCGACGTCGGGCTCGAGATGCAGAACGCCTTCCTCGAGTACTCCGTGTCGGTCATCCACTCGCGGGCCCTGCCGGACGTGCGTGACGGCCTGAAGCCGGTGCAGCGTCGGATCCTGTACTCGATGAGCGAGATGGGGTTGCGGCCCGACCGCGGCCACGTGAAGTCCTCGCGCGTCGTCGGCGACGTCATGGGCAAGTACCACCCGCACGGCGACACCGCGATCTACGACGCCCTGGTGCGCATGGCCCAGCCGTTCACGATGCGGCTGCCGCTGGTCGACGGGCACGGCAACTTCGGCTCGCTCGACGACGGTCCGGCCGCCTCGCGCTACACCGAGGCCCGCCTCGCCCCCGCGGCGCTGACGATGACGGCGAGCCTCGACGAGGACACCGTCGACTTCGTCCCCAACTACGACGACCAGCTGCTCCAGCCCGGGGTCCTGCCCGCGGCCTACCCCAACCTCCTCGTCAACGGCGTGAGCGGCATCGCGGTGGGGTTCGCGACCAACATGCCGCCGCACAACCTCGTCGAGGTCATCGGCGCCGCGCGCCACCTCATCGCGCATCCGGACTGCAGCCTCGACGACCTCATGAAGTTCGTCCCCGGCCCCGACCTCCCGCTCGGCGGCCGCATCGTCGGCCTCGACGGCATCCGCGACGCCTACCTCACCGGCAAGGGCACCTTCCGCACCCGCGCCACCGCACGCATCGAGAAGATCACCCCGCGCAAGTCCGGAATCGTCGTCACCGAGCTGCCCTACCTCGTCGGCCCCGAGAAGGTCATCGAGCGGATGAAGGCCCTCGTCCAGGGCAAGAAGCTCCAGGGCATCAGCGACGTCAAGGACCTCACCGACCGCAAGCACGGGTTGCGACTCGTCATCGAGGTCAAGAACGGCTTCAACCCCGAGGCCGTCCTCGAGCAGCTCTACAGGCTCACGCCGATGGAGGACTCCTTCGGCATCAACAACGTCGCACTCGTCGACGGGCAGCCGCAGACCCTTGGCCTCAAGGACCTGCTGCGCCACTACGTCGAGTTCCGCATCGACGTCGTGCGCCGCCGCACCGCCCACCGGCTCGGCAAGGCCAAGGACCAGCTCCACCTCGTCGAGGGCCTGCTCATCGCGATCCTCGACATCGACGAGGTCATCCAGCTCATCCGCGGCAGCGAGGACACCGCGACCGCCCGGTCCCGGCTCATGGACGTCTTCGACCTCAGCGAGGTCCAGGCCAACCACATCCTCGACCTCCAGCTGCGCCGGCTCACGAAGTTCTCGCGTCTCGAGCTCGAGCAGCGCCGCGACGAGCTGCAGCGGCAGATCGAGGAGCTCGAGGCGATCCTCGGCGACGAGAAGCTGCTCCACCGCACCGCGTCGAGCGAGCTCGCCGAGGTCGCCAAGAAGTACGGCACCCCCCGACGCACGGTCCTCCTCGAGTCGGCCGGCAACCCGGTGAGCACCGCGACGCCGCTCGAGGTGAGCGACGACCCCTGCTTCGTCCTCCTCTCCTCGACCGGGCTGCTCGCACGCACCTCGAACGACGAGCCGATCCCGGCCGAGGGACCGCGCGCCAAGCACGACGCCGTCGTCGGTGCCGTCCGCACCACGGCACGCGGCGAGGTCGGCCTCGTCACGAGCCGCGGTCGGATGGTCCGGATCAGCGCGCTCGAGCTGCCCGCGCTCCCGCCGCTCGGCGGCGCACCCTCGCTCTCCGGCGGCGCGCCGCTCGCCGCCTACGTCGACCTCCCCCGCGGCGAGGAGCCGGTCGGGATCGTCTCGCTCGACCCCGACGGCCCCGGGCTCGCGCTCGGCACCGCCCAGGGTGTCGTCAAGCGGGTCACCGCCGACCAGCCCAAGGCCCACGACTGGGAGGTGGTCTCGCTCAAGGACGGTGACTCCGTCGTCGGCGTGGGCCAGGTCGTCACCGGCGACGAGGACCTCGTCTTCGTCACCTCCGACGCCCAGCTGCTCCGCTTCCCCGCATCCTCGGTCCGTCCGCAGGGACGCACCGCCGGCGGCATGGCGGGAGTGAGGCTGGGCACCGGCCAGCGCGTCGCCTTCTTCGGTGTCGTCGACCCCAGCCGAGAGGCCGTCGTCGTCACCGCCTCCGGTTCCGCCGACGCGCTCCCGGGCACGCAGCCCGGCGCGATCAAGGTCACCCCCTACGCCGAGTACCCCGCCAAGGGCCGCGGCACCGGCGGCGTCCGCGCCCACCGCTTCCTCAAGGGCGAGGACACCCTCGTCCTCGCCTGGGTCGGCGCCACCCCGGCCCGCGCCAGCGGAGCCGGCGGCGTCGCGATCGAGCTGCCCGAGGCCATCGGCCGCCGCGACGGTTCCGGGGTCCAGGGCTCCTCGGTCATCACCGGCATCGGCGCGCCGCTCGCCTGACGGGCGGGGGCCGGCCTCCGCCTCGGGCGGGACGGCATACCCCTCTCGTATGCCGGCCCCCGCAGAGCGCGGGACCCGCGCCCCCCGGTTCAGGCGACGCTCGCGTTACATGATCGTGACTTTGTCAGTGCGTGGAAACCTTTCGCCGCGCGTGTAACCGCTTTTACACTGCCAGACGGATCACCCTCAGCGTCGAGGTCCAGCAATGGCCACGGCGCGTCCCCTGCAACAGATGGAGGCGGGCAATGGCCCACAACGCACAGCGCCGCTCGGCGAAGGTCCTCGCGACCCTCGCAGCGGTCTCCCTCGGACTGGCCGCCTGTGGCGGGTCCGACGACGGCGGCAGCGACGACGCCGGCGGCTCCGACTCCGGCGCCACGAAGATCGACTGCTCGGTCTACGAGAAGTTCGGTGACCTCAAGGGCAAGGAGGTGTCGGTCTACACGACGATCGTCGCCCCTGAGGACGGACCGCACATCGCGTCCTACAAGCCCTTCGAGGACTGCACCGGCGTCAAGATCAAGTACGAAGGCTCGCGCGAGATGGAGGCCCAGATCTCCGTGCGCGTCAAGGGTGGCAACGCCCCCGACATCGCCTACCTCCCGCAGCCCGGCCTGCTCAAGACGCTCGTGGCCACCGGCAAGGTCATCCCGGCGCCGCCGGAGACCGAGGCCAACGTCGACAAGAACATGCCCGACTGGAAGACCTACGGCACCGTCGACGGCAAGTTCTACGCCGCCCCGCTCGGCGCCAACGTCAAGTCCTACGTGTGGTACTCCCCCACCGCGTTCAAGGACAAGGGCTACGAGGTCCCCAAGACGTGGGACGAGCTCCTCACGCTCAGCGACAAGATCGCGACCGACAACCCCGACGCCAAGCCGTGGTGTGCCGGGATCGAGTCCGGTGACGCCACCGGCTGGCCGGCCACCGACTGGGTCGAGGACGTCATGCTCCGCACGGCGGGCCCGGAGACCTACGACAAGTGGGTCAACCACGAGATCAAGTTCAACGACCCGGCCGTTGCCACGGCGCTCGCCGAGGTCGGCAAGATCCTCAAGAACCCGAAGTACGTCAACGGCGGCCAGGGTGACGTCAAGACGATCGCGTCGACCTCCTTCCAGGACGCCGGCCTCCCGATCCTCGACGGCACCTGCTTCATGCACCGCCAGGCCTCGTTCTACTCGGCGAACTTCCCCGAGGGCACCAAGGTGGCCGAGGACGGCGACGTGTGGGCGTTCTACCTGCCGGCCAAGGACGAGTCCTCCAAGCCGGTGCTCGGCGCCGGTGAGGTGACGGCGGCCTTCGCCGACCGGCCCGAGGTCAAGGCGTTCCAGACCTACCTCTCCTCCACGGAGTGGGCGACGGAGCGCGCGAAGACGTGTGGCACCGGTGGCTGCCTCACGGCCAACGTCAACGTCGACCCGGAGCTCCTCAAGAACCCGATCGACAACCTGTCCGCGAAGACCCTCACGGACAAGAGCGCGACCTTCCGGTTCGACGGGTCCGACCTCATGCCCGGCGCCGTCGGCGCAGGCACCTTCTGGAAGGGCATGGTCAACTGGATCACCGGCCAGGACGACAAGGCGACCCTCGACTACATCGAGAACAGCTGGCCGAAGTCCTGACCTGATCCCCTGATCGGGTCCACGCCGGGGTGGGGTGGGTTCCACCCCACCCCGGCTTTCCTCTTTGCTGCTCCCTCACATCCGGAGGTGGAGTCATGGTCGCGAGCCTTCTCAGCGCCGCGCCGTCCGCAATTCCCGAGCCGTTGCTGCGGGCCGAGAGCACCGTGGGCAAGTTCGTGCTCATGTTCTTCGCGATCGCGTTCTTTGCCGCGATCTTCGGCCTCGTCCTGTTCCTCGCGTCGCTCTTCAAGGGCCGCTCGGGGGAGAAGGTCCAGGGTGCCCTCTTCGCGGGCCCCGCCGTCCTCCTCCTGGCCGTCGGCCTCATGTACCCGGCGATCCTCACGATCCTGCAGTCGCTGCGGGGCAAGACCGGCGACGGCGGCTTCTCGTTCGCCAACTACTCGGCGATGTTCAGCCAGCCCGAGCTCCTCACGGTCCTGCGCAACACCGCGCTCTGGGTCATCCTCGTGCCCTTCCTCGCGACGGCGATCGGGCTCCTCTACGCCATCCTCATCGACCGCGCGCGCGGCGAGGCCTTCGCCAAGGCGCTCATCTTCCTGCCGATGGCGATCTCCATGGTCGGCGCGAGCATCATCTGGAAGTTCGTCTACCAGTACAAGCAGACCGAGCGCCCCCAGATCGGCCTGCTCAACCAGATCCTCAAGATGTTCGGGTTCGAGACGCGGCAGTTCCTCCTCGACGCACCGCTCAACACGGTGATGCTCATCCTCGTCATGGTGTGGATCCAGGCGGGATTCGCGATGACGATCCTCTCCGCGGCCATCAAGGCCATCCCCGACGACATCATCGAGGCGGCCCACCTCGACGGCGTCTACGGCCTCCGCATGTTCCGCTACATCACGCTGCCCAGCATTCGTGCGGCCCTCGTCGTCGTCCTCACGACGATCGGCATCGGCACGCTCAAGGTCTTCGACATCGTGCGCACCATGACCGCCGGACAGTTCGACACCTCGGTCGTCGCCAACGAGTTCTACAACCAGAGCTTCCGCTACGATGCCCCCGGGCTCGGTGCCGCCATGGCCGTGCTGCTCTTCATCCTCGTCATCCCGATCGTCACCTACAACATCGTCCAGATGCGCAAGGAGGCCTGAGCCATGAGCACTGTCCAGACAGGCGCGCTGCCCGACGAGTTCGAGCCCGCCAAGCTCGAGCCGCCCAGCCGCAAGGAGCACAAGAAGCGGTTCGGCAAGGCCAGCGGCGACGCCGCCAGCGCGCTCAACTCGCGCTGGGCGAGCCTCGTCGCCGTCATCATCGCCGTGCTGTGGACGACGCCGACGGTCGGCCTGCTCGTCACGTCGTTCCGCTCCCAGCGCGACATCAACCGCGACGGCTGGTGGAACGCCCTCACCAACCCGGGCGCGTTCACCCTCGAGAACTACCGTCAGGCGCTCGAGCCCGGCAGCACCGCGAGCTTCACGCAGTACTTCATCAACACGATCGTCATCACGATCCCCGCGGTCATGCTGCCGATCTTCCTCGCCTCGCTCGCGGCCTACGCCTTCGCGTGGATGCCGTTCCCCGGCCGTGACGCGCTCTTCGTGGCCGTCTTCGCGCTCCAGATCGTACCTCTGCAGATCGCCCTCATCCCCCTGCTCGACATCTACACCAACAAGCTCGGGCTCGGTGCGTCCTACTGGTCGGTGTGGATATCCCACACGATCTTCGCCCTGCCACTGGCGACGTTCCTCATCCACAACTTCATGCGCGAGCTCCCGGGCGAGCTCATGGAGGCGGCCCGAGTCGACGGCGCCGGGCACGTGACGATCTTCTTCAAGATCCTCCTGCCCCTGCTCACTCCGGCGATCGCGGCGTTCGGGATCTTCCAGTTCCTCTGGGTCTGGAACGACCTGCTCGTCTCGCTCATCTTCCTCGGCGGCACGCCAGAGGTCGCCCCGATCACGGTCCGGGTGGCAGAGCTCGCGGGCACGCGTGGCAGTGCGTGGTACCTGCTCTCCGCAGGTGCGTTCATCTCGATGATCGTCCCGGTCATCGTGTTCCTGGCGTTGCAGCGCTTCTTCGTCCGCGGCCTGCTCGCTGGTGGTCTGAAGGGCTGACCGATGCCCGCTCCCGACCGCCGTCGGCGGATGAGCACCATCACGGATGTCGCGCGGGAGGCCGGGGTCTCCGTGGCCACGGTCTCTCGCGCGCTCCGCGGCCTCGACCGCGTCAGCCCGCGGACCCGCGAGAGGGTCTTCAAGGTCGCCACCGAGCTCGACTACGTCGCGAGCCCGACGGCCACCTCGCTCGCCTCCGGGCGCACCCAGGTCGTGGGCGTCGTCGCGCCGTTCCTCACCCGGTGGTTCTTCGCGACCCTCGTGAGCGCGATCGAGAAGACGCTGCGACGCCACGGGCACCACGTGCTGCTCTTCGACCTCGAGGACGAGTCCTACGACCGGCGCCTCCCCCTGTCGCAGAACATGCTGTGGAAGCGGGTCGACGGCGTCATCACGCTCAACCTCCCCATGACCGACGAGGAGCTCGAGCTCGTCGACCGGCTGGGCCTGCCGCTCGTCGCGATCGGCACGCCGGTCGCCGACCGACCCAACGTCCGCATCGACGACGCCCAAGCGATGCGGCTCGCCACCGAGCACCTCGTGTCGCTCGGCCACGAGCGCATCGCCTACGTAGGCGCCGTCCCCTCCAACGTCGCGCACATCCAGACGCCGCAGGCGCGGCTCGACGCGTTCCGCGACGTCATGCGCATCCATGGACTCGCCGAGCACAAGCAGTGGATCCTCGGCTCCGACTGGACCGCCGACAGCGCCGCCCACGACACGCGGACCCTGCTCGCCTCACCCGACCGGCCGACCGCCGTCGCGGCCGCGTCCGACGAGATGGCGATCGGCGTCATGGCCGCCGCCCGCGCGCAGGGACTGCGCATCCCCGAGGACCTGTCCGTCATCGGCATCGACGACCACGCGCTGAGCAACGTCCTCGGGCTGACGACCGTGCGCCAGGACGTCGCCGCGCAGGGACGCCAGGCCGCCGAGATCCTCCTGCACGCCCTCGGGGTCGAGACCTTGGACGGGACCGAGACCGAGGTCGTCGTCGACACCCAGCTCGTCGTCCGGCACAGCACCGCGGCCCCTCCGGCCGCGCCCTGACGTCGACGGCTCCGGGCTGACGTCGACGGCTCAACGCCGACGTCGACGGCTCGCGCCGACCCCGACCGCTCCACGCTGACGTCCTCGGTGGCCCGCTGGGGCCTGCGGCCGGGCACGAGACCGGCTGCCCTTCCGCACAACGTCGTCGTGCCCGCCGTGCAGGGCACGACGGGCACGACGACGGGTTTGCTCAGGTGTGGTGCACGTGGTCGGGGTCGTCGAGCTCCTCCGGGTCGCGCATGTAGGTCTTCTTGGCGAAGAAGAACCGGTTGACGACCCACGTCAGCGCCCAGAGCACGACGCCGACGGCGAGCAGGCCACCGGCGATCTTGTACTGCTCCTGCTGCGCCTCGCTGCGAGCCCACGGCCCGGCGAGGAACGCGCACAGCGCGGCGCCGAGGTAGGGCAGGACGCTCGGCGCCTTGAAGTGACCGTGCGAGACGGAGTCGCGTCGCAGGACGAGGACCGCGATGTTGACGACCGTGAAGACGCAGAGCAGGAGCAGCGCGGTCGTGCCGCCGAGGAGCGCCACCGTGCTCGCACCCTCCTCGCTCGCGTTGGCCCGGACGACGTAGATGATGAGCCCGAAGGCGATCGCCGTGGTGAAGAGGATGGCCGCCCACGGCGTGCGACGCCCGGCGTGCACCTTGCCGAGGAAGGGCGGGAGGACCTCCTGCTTGGCCATGCCGTAGAGGAGCCGGCTCGCCATGAGCATGTTGATGAGCGCGGAGTTGGCGACGGCGAACATGCCGATGAAGGGGAAGACCTTGTCGAAGGGGAAGTCCGGCGCCCCGGCTGCGACCACCTGGGTGAGAGCCGACCCCTCGTCCGGGTTCGAGAGCGTCCCGACGGGCACGAGCGCCACCGCGGTGATCGACACGAGGACGTAGATGAGGCCGGTGATCCCGAGGCCGGTGAGCATGATCCGCGGGAAGGTCTTCTCGGGCTCCTTGGTCTCCTCGGCCATGTTGACCGAGTCCTCGAAGCCGACCATCGCGAAGAACGCCAGCGAGGTCGCCGCCGTCACCGCGAAGAACGTGCTCTTGTCGCTCGGGGACTCGAACACCACGGTCCGGGAGAAGTCTGCCTTGCCCTCGGTGACGGCATACAGGCCGATGAAGATGACGAGGAGCAGACCGGAGAGCTCGACGAGGGTGAGCACGACGTTGGCCTTGACGCTCTCGCCGACGCCGCGGAAGTTGATGGCGGCGACGAGCGCCATGAAGCCGAGCGCGATGAGCAGCAGCGGCGTCGAGCCGGCCGGCCACTGCTCCTTGAGGCCCAAGCCGTCACGCAGGAAGCCCGCGAAGGCGTTGGAGGCGGTCGACGCGGACGTGATGCCCGAGCACATGACCGCGAAGCACACGATGAACGTGAAGAAGTGGATCCCGAACGCCTTGTGCGTGTAGAGCGCGGCGCCGGCCGCCTGCGGGTACTTCGTCACGAGCTCGAGGTAGGAGAACGCCGTGATCGTCGCGACGACGAAGGCGGCCAGGAACGGCGCCCAGGCCGCACCGCCGACCTCGCCGGCGACCGAGCCGGTGAGCGCATAGACGCCGGTGCCGAGGATGTCCCCGACGATGAAGAGGAGCAGGAGCTTGGGGCCCATGACCCGCTTGAGCTCGGGTTGGCCCCCCGCTGGCGCGTCGAGGACCTCGGTGCCGCGGTGGTCGCCGGTGGAGCCGCTCATGTCTTGCCCTCCCATCTCAGGGGCACCGGGTTGCCGACGCCTGTACCGGCCCACTGTGTCCCACATCACCGCCGAGGGCAACGACAGACGCGCGCGTATGCCGTGCGGACTCCGCGACCGGTCCGCACGGCATACGGGTCGATCGAGCGGGGTCAGTGACGGTCAGGCGTCGATGCGCTCCCGATCGAGCTTGGCCGAGCCCTGCACGATGAAGTCGCGGCGGGGCGCGACGTCGGTGCCCATGAGGAGCTCGAAGATACGCTCGGCGTTCTCGGCATCGGCCATCGTCACCTTGCGCAGCGTCCGGTGGTGCGGGTCCATCGTCGTCTCGGCGAGCTGGTCGGCGTCCATCTCGCCGAGGCCCTTGTAGCGCTGCATCGGCTGCTTGATGCTGCGGCCACGCTTGGTGAGGGAGGCGACGGTCCGGCGCATCTCGCCTTCGGAGTAGGTGTAGATGAGCTCGCTTTTGCGGGCCCCGGCCCCGGCGACCTCGATGCGGTGCAGCGGCGGAACGGCGGCATAGACCTTGCCCGCCTCGACGAGCGGTCGCATGTAGCGGAAGAAGAGCGTGAGCAGCAGGGTCCGGATGTGGGCGCCGTCGACGTCGGCGTCGGTCATGATGATGACCTTGCCGTAGCGGGCGGCGTCGACGTCGAAGGTGCGGCCGGACCCGGCCCCGATGACCTGGATGATCGCCGCGCACTCGGCGTTGCCGAGCATGTCGGTGAGCGAGGCCTTCTGGACGTTGAGGATCTTGCCGCGGATCGGCAGCAGGGCCTGGACGTCGGAGTCGCGGGCGAGCTTGGCCGTGCCGAGGGCGCTGTCGCCCTCGACGATGAAGAGCTCGGTGCGCTCGATGTCGTTGCTGCGGCAGTCGGCGAGCTTGGCCGGCAGCGACGAGGTCTCGAGCGCGTTCTTCTTGCGCTGGGTCTCCTTGTGCAGCCGCGCGCTGATCCGCGACTTCATCTCGGCGGTGACCTTCTCGAGCAGCGTCGCCGCCTGCTGCTTCTCGCCGCGCTTGGTCGAGGTGAGGACCGAGGTGAGCTCCTTCTCGACGACCTTGGCGACGATGGCGCGCACGGCGTTGGTGCCGAGCACCTCCTTGGTCTGACCCTCGAACTGCGGCTCGGCCAGCCGGACGGTGACGACGGCGGTGAGCCCGGCGAGGATGTCGTCCTTGTCGACCTTGTCGCTGCCGACCTTGAGGCGCCGGGCGTTGACCTCGAGCTGCTTGCGGAAGACCTTGAGCAACGCCTGCTCGAATCCGGCGAGGTGCGTGCCGCCCTTGGGGGTCGCGATGATGTTGACGAAGGAGCTCACCTTGGCGTCGTAGCCCGTGCCCCAGCGCACGGCGATGTCGACCTCGCACTCACGGTCGACGTCCTGCGGCGTCATGTGCCCCTTGGAGTCGAGCACGGGCACGGTCTCGGTGAAGCTGCCGGTGCCCTGGAGCCGCCACACGTCGGTGACCGACGGGTCCGGAGCGAGGAACTCGGCGAACTCACTGATGCCGCCGTCGTGGACGAAGACCTCCTCGTGCGGGCCCTGCTCCCCCGCCGTCCCGGGCAGGCCACGCTCGTCACGGATGACGAGGGTGAGGCCGGGGACGAGGAAGGAGGTCTGGCGGGCGCGCGCGACGAGCCCGGCGTAGTCGAACTCGGCGTCCTTGAGGAAGATCTGCGGGTCGGCCCAGTAGCGGATGCGCGTGCCCGTCGCGCCGCGCTTCGCCTTGCCGATGACGGCGAGCTCGCTGCTGCGCTCGTAGGGGGTGAACTCGTGCTCGGGGCTCTTGTCGTGGGTCGCGACGTCCGGGAAGTAGCCAGGCTCGCCGCGCCGGAAGCTCATCGCGTAGGTCTTGCCGCCCCGATCGACCTCGACGTCGAGCCGGGAGGAGAGCGCGTTGACGACGGAGGCACCGACGCCGTGCAGGCCACCGGAGGCGGTGTAGGAGCCGCCACCGAACTTGCCGCCCGCGTGGAGCTTGGTGAAGACGACCTCGACACCGGTGAGGCCGGTGCGCGGCTCGATGTCGACGGGGATGCCACGGGCCTCGTCGCGGACCTCGACCGAGCCGTCCTTGTGGAGGATGACCTCGATCCGGTCGCCGTGGCCACCGAGGGCCTCGTCGACGGCGTTGTCGATGATCTCCCAGAGACAGTGCATGAGCCCGCGGCTGTCGGTCGACCCGATGTACATGCCCGGCCGCTTGCGGACCGCCTCGAGCCCCTCGAGGACCTGGAGGTGGTGCGCGCTGTAGTCGGACGACGACTTGCTCGTCGCGGCCTTCTTGGCGGTGGAGGCGTGGCTCATGCGTTCCTATCGGGTCGTGCGTGGCGGTTGCCGGGGGTGCCGAGGCGTCGACGGCGACCGTATGCCGTTCGCCCACGGGGCGTCGCCTCAGGCTAGCCGCGCCCTCCGACCGTCCCTGCGAGGCGCGCTGTCGCACCCGGCTGCGAAGATCCCGTTGTGGCATCGGAACGGTCACATCACGGGCGCCTCCCACCCGGGAAGACTCCGGCGTGTTTGACTGTTGCAACGCTTGACGCCCACGCAACCGCGTGGGCCCACTGACGAAATCAGCTGAAGGAGCCGATGTGACGACCGCACTGGCACCCACCCTGACCGCCGCGGACCGCTGCGACCGCTGTGGTGCCCAGGCCTATGTTCGCGCCACGCTCCACGTCGGTGGTGAGCTGCTCTTCTGCGCCCACCACGGGCGTGAGCACCTGCCCAAGCTCCGCGACCACGCGGAGATCGTCGACGAGAGCGACCGGCTCACCGAGCCGCCCACCGTCGCGGACATCGACGTCTGACCTCGACCGCGTGAGCCTCCTGCCGGAGGGCACCGACGTCTGGGTGCCGGCGATCCTCATTCTCGTGGGGATCGTCGGCATCGTCGTTCCTGTCATCCCCGGCCTGCTCGTCGCCGTCCTCGGGGTGCTCCTCTGGGCCTACGAGACCGGTGGCGCCACCGCCTGGACCTTCTTCTTCGTCTGCCTCGCGATCTACCTCGCCGGCGTGGCCGTGCAGTTCCTCGTTCCGGGACGACGGCTCCGCCAGCAGGGCGTCAAGACCTCGACACTGCTCCTCGCGGTGCTGCTCGGCATCGTCGGCATGTTCGTCATCCCGGTCGTCGGCTTCTTCGTCGGGTTCGTGCTCGGCATCTACCTCGTCGAGCACGGGCGCAGCCGCAACCGTGCCCAGGCCTGGACCCGCACCAAGCACGCACTCAAGGCCATCGCACTGAGCATGGGCATCGAGCTGTGCGCCGGGCTGGCGATCGCGACGACCTGGGTCATCGGCGTCCTCGCCACCTGACGACGCGCCCCACCTGCCCCGCGCCCCACCTGCCCCGCGCCCCACCTGCCCCGCGCCCCACCACGACCTCGGCTCGCTCCCGACTTCTTGCGAGAAGGGGACACATCCGTGGCTCGGAACGAGCCGGATGTGTCCCCTTCTCGCACGAAGTGCAGGTGGGAGAGCCGGTCAGCTCCAGCCGTCGCGACCGCGACGGTCCCAGCGGTCGTCGAGCTTGTCCATGAACCCGGACCCGCTCTTCTGCTTGCGGCCGGAGCTCGTCGGGCCGGTGGTGCCGTCGTCGCGCACGACCGCGAGCTTGCCGCCGCCACCACGCCGCGGCGGGTGGAGCGCGAAGGCGACCGCGGCCACCATCACCGCGAAGCCGGCCGCGCCGACCCACATCGTCGTGTTGATCCCCACGAGGACCAGCCCGAGACCGGCGAGCACCCCGACGACCGCGATGACCCATCGCAATCGCGTCGGCCCACCCCGGCGGGACCCCTCCATGCTCGAGGCGAACTTCGGGTCCTCGGCAGCGAGGGCCTGCTCCAACTGCTCGAGCATCCTCTGCTCGTGCTCCGAAAGCGGCACGGCGTCCTCCAGGGTGTGCGGCGCGTGATCTGCGGCCTCAGTGACGATCTTCCACCAAGGACAACGATCGGCGCTGCGGTTTCGTTGCTTCACCAGCATCCGTGCTGGTCATCTCAGGATAGGTCGCGATCGTCGCGCGTGGAAGATCGGCTTCGACCGAGCAGGCTTGCCGGTCGCACCGACCCCGCTCCGAAGCGCGCGCTGGCCCGGTCGACGGCCCGGTCGGCGTCCCGCCAGCCGTGGTCGGCCTCGCCGAGCATCCCCTGGATCGGCGCGGCCTCGACCCCGACGAGCTTCTCGAGCCGGACGCCGACGAGCCGGATCCGGGCCCGCTGGAGCCCCAGGGCGTCGAAGAGCGAGGTGGCGGTCTCGTAGATCTCGCGGCTCGTGTCGGTCGGCTCGCGCAGCGTGCGCGCCCGGGTGATCGTCGTGAAGTCCGAGAACCGCACCTTGATCGACACCGTCCGCCCGGTCATCCGCGCTGCCCGCAGACGGGCGGCCACCTTGTCGCTGAGCCGGAGCAGGTGGCGGTGGATCTCGCGTGGGTCGTCGATGTCGTACTCGAAGGTCTCGTCGGCCCCGATGCTCTTCTCGCGGCTCTCCCGCTGCACCGACCGCGGGTCGCGGCCCCACGCGAGCTCGTGGAGGTGGTGGCCGGTGGCGTCCCCGAGCCCGCGGACGAGAGTGGGCAGCGGCGTGTGCGCGATGTCGGCGACCGTGCGCAGACCGAGCCTGAGCAGCTGCTCCTCGGTCTTCTCCCCCACGCCCCACAGGGCACCGACGGGGAGCTGCTGCACGAACGGGATGACCTCGTCGCGCGGCACGACGACCATGCCGTCCGGCTTGGCCAGGCCCGAGGCGATCTTGGCGACGAACTTCGTCGAGGACACCCCCACCGAGCACGTGATGCCCTGCTCGTCGTGGACGACGTCGCGGATCCGGGCGCCGATCGTCGCCGGCGACCCGAGCCGGCGGACCGCGCCCGACACGTCGAGGAACGCCTCGTCGAGCGAGAGCGGCTCGATCTCGGGGGTCACGGCACGGAAGGTCTCCATGACCGCCGCCGAGATCGCGGCATACAGGCGGTGGTCAGGCGCCAGAACGGTCGCCTGCGGGCAGAGGCGACGGGCTCGGGTCATCGGCATCGCGGAGGCGACGCCGAAGCGGCGCGCCTCATAGGTCGCCGACAGCACGACACCACGGTTGCCGCCGCCGATGATGACCGGCGTCCCGACGAGCTCGGGGTGCGAGAGCAGGGTCGCCGAGGCATAGAACGCGTCCATGTCGACGTGGAGGATCGTGCACCCGGTGTCGTCGGGCGGTTCGCTCGACGAGCGCTCGGGAAGGCTGAACTGCCGGCGGCTCACGACCGCCTCAGGTGCGCGCGGCGATGACGTGCAGGGACGTGCCGAGGTCGGCGAGCACGGCGAACTCCGGGTGCGCCGCGACCGCGCGCTCGAGGTCGAGCAGGGCCGCGCGGTCGGCGTCGGAGTCGACGAGGGCGGACGGCACGAGGTCGCTGAAGATCCGTATGCCGTGTGCCTCCCTCGGCGTGAGGCCGGCGGCCTCGACGAGGCCGAGGACCGTGCTGCGGTCGAAGCGCCTCGGCAACGGGTCGGCGTCACCCCAGCGCCCGTCGGGGCGGTCGAGGGCGGCGCGAGCCTGGGCGAACTGCCCGGCGATGGCACGCGCGAGGACGGCGGCGGAGCGCTGCGGCACGACGAGGCTGAGGATGCCGCCGGGGGCGAGCACCCCCGCGACGAGACGCAGGGTCGCCCCGGGGTCGTCGACGTACTCGAGCGTCGCGTGGCAGAGGACGAGGTCGGGGCGGTCGCGCCCGACGAGCGACTCGAGGGTCTCGGCGTCGCCCTGGACGGCGCTGACCCGCGAGGACGCCTGGGCCTCGGCGGCGCGGCGGCGCAGCGAGGCGAGGGCGTCGGGGCTGGGATCGACGACGGTGACGTCGTGGCCGGCGACGGCGAGGGGGACCGCCAGGCCGCCGGTGCCGCCCCCCAGGTCGACGACCCGGAGCGGGCGGCCGAGCTCGTCGACGCGCTCGCGCACGACCGCGTCGACGGCGGCCCACATCGCGGCGGTCCGGGGCGAGGTGGACACGCCTGTGCGGCGCGCGGTCGTCACGTCCTCGCTCACGGGGCACCACCTCGGGTCGTCGGGGCCGCGTCGGCGGCGGGAGGCCGCACCCGGACCGGGTGGCGGCGTCAAGCCAGCCTAGTTGCCGCCCGCGACAGCGGGATCAGCCGACCGCCTTCGCGACGAGTGTCGCGATGAGCTCCTCGTCGGCCTTGCTCAGGGTGGTGATCGCGTAGACGGTCGGCCACATCGTGCCGTCGTCGAGGCTCGCCTGCTCGTTGAAGCCGAGCTCGGCGTAGCGCGCGCCGAACTTCGAGGCCGCCTTGAAGAAGCAGACGGCCTTGCCGTCGACATCGGCGTAGGCCGGCATGCCGTACCAGGTCTTGGGCATGAGCTGGGGCGCATGCTCGGTGACGATGGCATGGATCGCCTCGGCGAGAACCCTGTCGGCCTCGGGCATCTCGTCGATCTTGGCCCGCAGGTCGGCCTCGCCCTTGGCGCGGTCCTTGGCGCCCTTGGCCTCGGCACGCAGCTCCTTGGCCCGCTCCTTCATCGCGGCCCGCTCGTCGGCGCTGAAGCCGTCGCTGGTGGTGGACGTCGTCCTCGACGCGGTGGCCTTGGACGCCTTGGCGGCCTTGGCGGTCCTGGAGGCCTTGGTGGTCGCGGTCTTCGTGCTGCTCTTCGTCGTCATGGATCCACCGTAGGTTCGCGCCCTCGGGCGGCGCTTCTCGATTCCTGACCACTCCCGGGACGCCGTCGGGCCGTCAGAAGGCGTAGCGGACGCGACACCCGGGAAGCCTGGCGGCGACGAGCTCCTCGAGCTGGGCCACCCAACGCCCCTTCCACCCGCTGCGGTAGCGGACGTTCACCTGGCCGCTCTGGCTCCGCTTCACCTCCTGGAGGTCGGGCCGCCAGAGCAGCTCCTCGCCGCGAGGGTGCCAGCCGAGGTTCACCTCGTGCAGGTCCTCGTTGTGGGTGAGGAAGATGATCTCGGCCGCCAGCTGGGCCCGCGTCCGGGGGCTCGTCCCGTCGGCCAGCTGGTCGAGCAGGTGGGCCCACTCCTCGAGCCAGCCCTCGTGCACGATCACCGGGCTGAGGTTGACGTGCACCTCGTAGCCGGCCTCGACGAAGTCGTCGATCGCCGCGATCCGCTCGGCGACCTTCGAGGTGCGCACGTCCACGACGCGGGACATCGCCTCGGGCATGAGGCTGAACCGGACCCGCGTCCCACCCCGCGGGTCGAGGTCGAGGAGCTGCCGGTTGACGAGCTTGGTGGCGAAGCTCGCCTTGGCGTTCGGCAGCCGTGCGAAGAGGTCGACGAGGTCACCCACGTTGTCCGAGAGCAGCGCGTCGGCGGAGCAGTCGCTGTTCTCGCCGATGTCGTAGACCCAGTCCGTCGGGTCGCACTGGTTGGGCTCGGTCTTGGGGCCCTGACGACCCGCGTGGCGCTCAAGGTAGCCGACGATGCGGTCGATGTTGGCGAAGACGGTCACCGGGTTGGCGAAGCCCTTGCGTCGGGGCACGTAGCAGTAGGAGCAGGCCATGGCGCAGCCGTTCGCGGTCGACGGCGCGATCCAGTCGCTCGACCGCCCGTTGGGCCGGGCGGCGAGCGACTTCTTCTCACCGAGGACGAGCACCTCGCGCTTGGTGCGGACCCAGTCCTCGACGTTGCCCTCGTTGCCGTAGAGGCGGGGGATCGCGGTGTGGGACGGCACGCCGACCCGCTCGGCGTCGGGGTGCCGGTCGAGGACCTCGCGGGCCCGCTCGAAGCGCTCGATGCCGGGCTCGTGGTAGATCGTGCGGATGTCGAAGAGCCGCTCGGCGAGCGGTGCGGCCGGGACCCGACGGGCAGCCATCAGTGGCCCGAGCTTCCGGGGCTGGAGTGCCACAGCTTGCGGGTCGGTGTCCCGTGCTCGGGCACGACGACCGACGCCACCCGGTGCCCGTCGCTCGTCGGCGACCCGGCGGGCTTGATGTCGGCGTAGGGCGACTGCCGGAAGCCCGACGCGTGCACGAGGACCCGGCGCCGCCCCCCGGTGTCGGCCTCGCGCTCCCCCGCCTCGGCACGGGCCAGGGCCTCGGCGTCGGCGGCCTCGAGCGCGCGCACGACGGCGGCGTGCCCACCGTCGCGCCACGCGTCCCAGAGGCCGGCGAGCTCCCACGCCCCCGTCGCCCGCACGGAGATCCCGCGGGGCCCGGTTCGACGGACGACGCCACGCACGAGGAGGAGCCACGAGTGGAAGACCGTGGCGGCATACGGGCCCTGGACGTCCTCGAAGAAGGTCGCGTCGACCGGACCGGTCGCGTCGTCGAGGGTGAGGAAGACGACGCGGCGCCCCGAACGGATCGGTGGGGTCTGGGTCGCGACCTTGACCCCGGCGATCCACACCTCGCTGCGGCTGCGCGCCTTGAGCAGGTCGCGGCTTCGGACGACCCCGAGCGCATCGAGCATCGGTCCGTAGAACTCGACGACGTGGGCCGAGGCGTCGAGCCCGAGGACGTCGAGCTCGGCCCGGACCCGCTCGGTGCCGGTCATCTCGGGCAGCCCGGTGCCGGGGGTGAGCTCGGGCCGGTCACCGAGGTCGAGGGTGAGCTGGACCGACTGGTCCGCGGCCGCGACGACCGGCCGGGCGGCCTGCGACTGGGCCGCTGCCCGTTCGCGCACCTCGGTGCCCCCGATGGCGGGCGGAGGCGTATGCCGTCCGCCCCCGACCGCGCGCCCCGCTCGTCCGCCCCGTCCCTGCCGGGTCGCCCGCTCCCACCGGTCGAGCTCGCCGACGTGGAGCAGGAGGTCGCGCCGGGTGATCCGGCCGCGCCGGCCCAGCCCCGAACCGGTGGCGCCGATGCCGTGCATGGCGTCGAACGCCCCGGCGAGGACGAGCCGCTCGACGACGGGACGGCTCACCGTGGCCCGGGACCAGAAGTCGCCGAGGTCCGAGAAGGGCTGTCCCGCAACGATGCTCGCGACCTCGGCCTCGCTGATGCCCTTGACGTCGGTGAGCGAGAGCCGGATGCCGTAGTCGCTCGCGTCGGGCAGGTCCGGGTGCACCGGGACAAAACCGACGCCACCTCGCTGTGCCTCATCAAGTCGCTCGATGCGGTAGGTGTCGCCGGAGCCGTTGACGTCGAGCCCGAGCACTGCGATGCCGAGCGAACGGGCGTCGTCGAGGATGAGCCGCTTGGGATACATGCCCGGGTCGTGGGTGAGCACGCCGGCGAGGAACGCCGCCGGGTGGTGCGTCTTGAGCCAGGCCGAGTGGTAGGTCGGCAGCGCGAAGGCGGCGGCGTGCGCCTTGCAGAAGCCGAACGACGCGAACGACTTGAGCACCGCCCAGATGTGGTCGACGTCCTCGGGGGCGTAGCCGCGCGCCCGGGCGGCAGGCCGCCACCACGCCTCGATCTCCTCCTGCCCCTTCGGGGTGCCCATCGTCCGCCGCACCTCGTCGGCCTGGGCGAGGGTGACGCCGGTCGTCTCGGCGACGATCCGCAGCACCTGCTCGTGGAAGACGACGACGCCCTCGGTCTCGGCGAGGGCCGGCTCGAGGGTCGGGTGGAGGATCCGCCGCTTGCTCCAGCCGTGCCGGCTCTCGAGGAACGGCGTGATCATGTCGGACTTCACCGGGCCGGGGCGGAAGAGCGAGATGTCGATGATGAGGTCGCCGAAGCGCTCGGGTCCGAACTTGCCGATGAGCTCGCGCTGCCCCGGGCTCTCGATCTGGAAGCAGCCGAGGGTGTGGGCGGTGCGGATGAGCCGGAAGGTCGCCTCGTCGTCGAGCGGCACCTGCGTCTCGTCGTCGAGGTCCACCTCGACACCGTCGACCCGGCGCACCTCGGCGACGGCGTGCGCCATCGCGGACTGCATGCGGATGCCGAGGACGTCGAGCTTGAGCAGCCCGAGCGTCTCGACGTCGTCCTTGTCGAACTGGCTCATCGGGAAGCCCAGCCAGCTCGCCTCGACCGGGGTGCGGTCGAGCAGCCCGGTGTTGGACAGGACGACACCGCACGGGTGCAGCGCGATGTGCCGCGGCAGCCCGTCGAGCCGCTCGACGAGCTCGAAGAAGGTGTCGAGCCGGGGCGCGTCGAGCCCGCGCGAACGCAGCTCGGGCAGGTCGGCGATCGCGCTGCGGGCGTCCTTGGCGCGGATGTGCGGGAACGCCTTGGCGATCTCGTCGACCTCGATGGGCGGCATGCCGAGGGCGGCACCGACGTCGCGGATGGCGTGGCGCACCTTGTAGGTGTCCATCATCGACACGCACGTCACCCGGTCGCCGCCGAAGCGGTCGAGGACCGCCTCGTAGATCTCGGTCCGGCGGGCCGACTCCACGTCGACGTCGATGTCGGGCAGCTCGGCCCGCAGCGGCGAGCAGAACCGCTCCATGAGCAGGTCGTGCCGGATCGGGTCGACGCCGCTGATGCCGAGGAGGTAGTTGACGAGCGACCCTGCGCCCGACCCCCGCGCCGCGACCCGCACCCCGCGCTCCCTGATGAGGTCGGTGACCTCGGCGACGGTGAGGAAGTAGGTGGGGTAGCCGAGCTCGGCGATGACGCGCAGCTCGTCGTCGAGCCGGGACAGGACCGTATGCCGTGCCGCCTCACCCTGCGCGGGGAACCGGGTCGCGACCGCGGCGTGGCACCGCTCGGTGAGGACCCGGTGCGGGTCGACCCCGGGGTCGATGCCGAGGATCCCGGGCTCGGGCAGGTGGACCGCGCCGATGCCGAGGTCGGCCCGGGAGTCCAGGACGCACTCGTCGCTGAGGGCGAGGGTGGCGCCGACGAGCTGGGCGGCGCGCCCCTCGTCGCCGGCGACCTCGAGGGCGCGGGCCCACATCTCCTCGCTGCTCGCGAGGTGCCCGGCGTCGGTGACCCGGTCGAGGTGGCGCGAGTCGAGGACGACGAGCCGACGAGCGGCATCGAGGATGTCGACGGTGCGGACGCCGTCGCGGTCGGCGTGCCGGACCGCCGCGGTGAGGACGGCCGGGACCCGGGCCTCGTCGGCGAGCCCGAGCATCCGACGGGCATGGTTGCGCGACCCGGGCGTGCCCTCGGGCCCGCCGTTGCCGACGATCTCGACCGCGAGCGCCTCGGGGGGCAGGAGGCGGCGCCATGCCTCGAGCCGGGCCCGGGCCTCGCTCGGGCGCCGGGCGAGGACGGCCCGGCCGACGTCGGAGTCGGGCCCGAGCAGGACCCGCAGCCGGCTCGGCTCGGGGTGGCGCTCCCACTCCTCGCGCCGCTCTCCCCCACGGCACCAGCGGGCGACCAGCTCGGGCAGCGTCACCGGGGTGCCGCGCTCGCCGCGCAGGTGGGTGTCGGTGACGAGCCGGCACAGCGCGGCCCACCCCAGCCCGCGCCCGGTGCCCGCGCCCCGCCCCCGGGCGAGGACGGTGACGCGCGGCAGCCGCGGGTCGACGACGGCGCCGCCCCGCACGGGGGTGCGGACCCGGGGGGCGCGGCGTCCCGGCACCGGCTCCTCCCCGACGGCGAGGTCGACCCCGAGCACCGGGGCGATGCCGGCGCGCCCGCACGCCATGGCGAACCGCACCGCGCCGTAGAGGCCGTCGCGGTCGGTGAGCGCGAGCGCCGGCTGCCCGTGCTCCGCCGCCCGCTCGACGAGGTCCTCGGGCGTCGAGGCCCCGAAGCGCATCGAGAAGCCCGAGGCGACGTGGAGGTGGACGAAGTCGGGGTTCACGAGGGGTTCCTTCTCTTTGCACTTCTTGCCCCTGGACCACCGGGTCCGGTCCGTCCGGGGCGCCGTGCGGTGGTCGTGGGGCAAGAAGTCGGGGGTGGCCGGGTCTAGGCGCTCTCGCGGGCGGCGACGAGACGGTGGCCGACCGGCTCGCCGGACGGCATACCGAGGGCCGAGGTGACGAGACCGAGGAAGATCTCGGCGGAGCGGAGGAGGTCGTCGGCCTCGCGCACCGAGACCCGGCGTGCGTGCGACTCGACCTCCTGGCGGCGCACGGCCGCGAGCGCGAAGAAGTCGGCCCACTCGCCGAGCTCGGGCGTGTGGAGGGCGAGCAGCGGCCAGAGGTCCTGGGGTCCGCGACGCCCCTGTCGTGCGACGAGGGCGGCCGCGGCCCGCATCGCGGCGTCCTGGGAGGCGACGAAACGGACGGTGGCCAGCTCCGCGGCATACGCCTGGGCGAGGCACTGGCGGGACTGCTCGAGGAGGGCGAGGGCGGGACCGGCGGCCATGGCGGTCAGTCCTGGGCCCGGATCAGGACCCACGGGTCGCTGCAGCCGTCGGCGGCGTCGGAGGCGAGGTCGTAGACCCCGGTGCCCGCGGCGGAGCCGGCCTCGACGCGCCACACGTGGCGCTCGGGACGCTCGCCGAGGTCACCGAGGTCGCGCCACCAGGAACGGCGCTCGCTCCAGTCGTCGAGAACGGTGCGGACGACGAGGATGCGGCCACGCCAGACGAACGCGCGCGGCCGGGGGCGGAGGGCGAGCGCGCCCTCGGCGGTGGGCGCGGGCGCCTCGACACGCACCTCGACGGGCTCTTCGTACCGGCGCACCACGACATGGCCTCCTCAGGCAGGATGGGATGGGGTCGACACGGGCGACTCCGGAATTCTCGGGAGTCGAACACCTGTTCGACTCCTCCACTGTACAACCGCCGGACGCAGGGACGTCAACCCCCTACGCTGACGCCATGACCGAGCCCGGAGACCCCGTGTCGGAGCGCGACCTCAGCGCCCACCCGTCGGTCGCCGTCGTGCTCGAGACCCTTGCGGCACACCACATCCGGCCGGTCGTGCGCTACCTGCCCGACGCCGTCCGCACGGCTCGCGCCGCCGCCGACGCGCTCGGTGTCACACCGGCCGAGATCGCCAACTCGCTCGTCTTCGCCGGCCGTCGCCACGACCGCTCGACCGAGCCGCTGCTCGTGCTCGCCTCGGGTGGTCACCGCGTCGACCAGGACCGCATCGCCGGGCTGCTCGACCTCGCCGCCGTCGACAAGGCCACGCCCGAGGAGGTCCGCGAGTGGACCGGGTTCGCCATCGGCGGGGTCGCCCCCGTCGGCCACCCCACTCCCCTGCGCACCGTCGTCGACGTCACCCTCGGCAGCTTCGAGCACGTGTGGGCGGCCGCCGGTCACAGCCACTCGGTCTTCCGGACGACCTACGACGAGCTGCTCCGCATCACCGCCGGCAAGGCGATCGAGGTCGACTGAGCGCGAGCCCTCTCGGCGCCACGCACGCGAGACGGCCGCGTCGCCGGGAAGACAAGCGCCCCTCCACACTTCCCGTCCCGGCCACGCGGCCGCACGGCAACTCTCCCTCGGACGGGTCAGGCCCGGATGCGTACGGATACTCAGATCCGCGCGCCCGGCGTACTCAGACGCAGCCCCCGGCCCAGGCCCCGGTCGGAGCCCAGAACGACAGGGTCAGCGGGCGCCGGTCGACAGACCGAGGTTCTCGTGGACCTCGAGCGTCGCCGTCGAGCGGTTCATCGTGATGAAGTGCAGGCCCGGCGCACCTTCGGCGAGCATCCGCTGCGCGAGCTCGGTCGCGATCTCGACACCGACCGCGCGCACCGCGTCGGCGTCGCCGGCCACGGCCTCGAGCCGGTCGACGACCGCCCGCGGGAGCGGCGTGCCCATGAGCTGGGACATGCGGGTGATCTGCTTGAGGTTGGTGACCGGCATGAGGCCCGGAGTGATCGGCAGGTCGCGGCGCTCGGCCACCCGGTCGCGCAGCCGCAGGTAGGTGTCGGCGTCGAAGACCATCTGCGTCACGGCGAAGCTCGCGCCCGCGTCGGCCTTGCGGACCATGACCTCGACGTCGTGGTCGAGGTCGGGCGAGGCCGGGTGCACGTCGGGGAAGGCGGCGACGCCGATGGTGAAGTCGCCGAGCGTGCGGATGAGGGCGACGAGGTCGGTCGCGTGGTTGAGCCCCTCGGGGTGCGCGACCCACTCACCGCCGGGGTCGCCCGGCGGGTCCCCGCGCAGGGCGAGGATGTTGCGGACCCCGGCCGCGGCGTACTGGCCGACGACCCGCCGGATGTCCGCCACGGACGCACCGACGCAGGTGAGGTGGGCGAGCGGGGTGAGCGTCGTCTCGCGCGCGATCCGCTCCGTGACGCGCACGGTCCGGTCCTGCGTCGAGCCACCCGCGCCATAGGTCACCGACACGAAGTCGGGTCGCACCCGCTCGAGCCGGCGGATGGCATCCCACAGCGCCGCCTCGGACGCGTCGTCCTTGGGCGGGAAGAACTCGAAGCTCACCGAGGGCCTCGCGCTGGCGAGCAGTGCGGGGATCGAGCGGGGTGCCATGCGGGTGAGAGTAGTCGAGCGGGCAGGCCGTAGGCTCGTGGCTCACCCATCGTGAGACCCGAGGAGCAGTCCGTGACCAGCCCGTTGGACGAGATGGACCTGCGCGCCCGCGTGCAGACCTGCATCGACCGGGAGCTGCGCACGCAGGAGTCCGTCCTCGCCGAGCTCGGCCCCGACGTCACCGACCTCCTCGACCGCATCGGCTCGCTCCTCGCAGGGGGCAAGCGGCTGCGCGCCGCCTTCCTCTACTGGGGCCACCGCGCGGCCGGCCGCCCGGACTCCGACGCCCTCGTGCGGCTCGCCACGGCCATGGAGTTCTTCCAGGCCGCCGCGCTCATCCACGACGACGTCATGGACGACTCCGACACCCGCCGCGGTATGCCGGCCGCCCACCGCGCGCTCGCAGCCGTCCACTCCCAGCGTGGCTGGGGCGGCGACGACGCCCGCTTCGGGATCGCCGGCGCCATCCTCGCCGGCAACCTCTGCCTCACGTGGACCGACGAGCTCGTCGCCACGAGCGGTCTGCCCGTGGAGGACCTCGCCCGTGGGCGCGAGGTGTTCGACCGGATGCGCACCCAGCTCATGGCCGGGCAGTTCCTCGACGTCGTCGACTCGGTCCGACCGTGGGACGACCTGCCGTCGGCCGAGCGGGTGGAGCGCGCCCAGCGCGTCATCCGCTACAAGAGCGCCAAGTACACCGTCGAGCACCCGCTCCTCATCGGCGCCACCGCCGGCGGCCTCCCCGAGCCCGACCTCGCGCACCTCTCGTCCTACGGCCTCGCCCTCGGCCACGCCTTCCAGCTGCGCGACGACCTCCTCGGCGTCTTCGGCGACCCCGAGTCGACCGGCAAGCCCGCCGGCGACGACCTGCGCGAGGGCAAGCGCACCGTCCTCATCGCGCACACCCTCAGCGGTGCCGACGACGCCGGTCGCACCCTGCTCCGACGCCACCTCGGAGCTCCCGACCTCGACCCCGCCACCGTCGACGACCTGCGCGGCGTCATCACCGCCTCCGGAGCCGTCGACGTCGTCGAGCGCGAGATCGCCGAGCTCGCCGACAGCGCCCGCGCCTCCCTCGCCGCCGCCACCCACATCACCCCCGAGGCCGCGAAGGTGCTCGACGACCTCGTCGAGATCAGCACCGCCCGCACCGCCTGACCCCCACGCCCGGCGCCCCGGTCGACGCCCCACCTCCCGCTCTGGCCACCCCTCTCCTCACCCGCCGCCGTGCGTGCCATCTCAGGCAGCCGAGGACGCAAGAGCCCCGCACCCTTCGGCGTCCCCTCACCCACAGCGCCCGCGTATGCCGTGCAGTCACCTTGCGAGTGACAGCTCCCCACCACATCCCCGAAGCAGCGAGCCGCAGCGCCCGACGAGCCAAAGGTGAGAGCGCGGCACAAGGAGCGCGGTGGTCTGGGTTCGCCGCTGGCTGGGTCTGGCGGGAGCCGTGAGTGCGCGCAGCGCGCGAGCGTCGGATGGACTGCGGCGAACCCGGACCTCCGCGCGACGACGAAAAGCCGAGCGAACGGCATACGAAAAGGAGGGCTAGAAGGCGAGCTCCATGGCCCGCCGCCGGACCTCCGTCTTGAACCCGCCGCGCAGCGAGTCGATGGGCGCGCCCTCGACGGGCAGGCTCGCGTCCGGCGTGAAGAGCCAGCGCAGGATCTCCTCCTCGTCCATGCCGCCGTCGGCGAGGACGGTGAACGTCCCCTTGAGCGAGTGGAGGACGCCTTCGTCGTCGAAGAACTTCTCGGGGACGGCGACGACCTTGCGCTCGCCGACACGCGCGGCGAGCACCTCGCCGTCGTCGATGAGCCGGCGCACGTCGGCCAGTCTGACGCCGAGACGCTCGGCGATGTCGGGCACGGTCAGCCACTCGCCGACGAGGGTCTCGAGCGGGGTCTCCTGGTCACTCACGGAGTCAGCGTGCCACAAGTCTCGCGCCGACTAGTCACAACGGCTACTCTTGCATCGCCTGTCACAGGAGCCACACAGACAACACGGCGTCCAGCGCGTCGTCTCGGAAAGGACGGCCCTCCATGGTCCTCGCCCTCCCCCCGGCGACCGTGCCCCCGACCGCGGTGCTCCCGACGCACGCCGTCACGCACCCCTCGCCCACGCCCGACGCGTGGACGACCTACACGGTGCGCAGCGGCGACACCCTCATCGGTCTCGCGGCGACGTTCCGCACGAGCCCGCGCACCCTCGCGGTGAAGAACGGCATCACCGACGCCAAGCGGCTCTGGGCGGGCGACACCATCCAGGTGCCCGCCGGGGCGTCCGCGACCGGCAAGTCGGCGCCGCGCGGCACCGGGCGCACGCTCACGACGCACACCGTCCGTGAGGGCGAGACGCTCTACGGCATCGCCGCCCGCTACGGCACGACCGTCCCGGCGATCGCCAAGGCCAGCGGCATCTCCCCCAAGGCGTTCATCCTCCCGGGCCAGCAGCTGCGACTCTCGACGGCCTCGGGCGGCGCGTCGGGTGCGCCGGCGAAGGCGAGCGGGACGGCATACACGGTCCGCTCGGGCGACACGCTCCTCGGGATCGGCGCGAGGTACGGCCGCTCGGTCTCGGCCCTCGTCAAGGCCAACGGGCTGCGCGGCACCGTGATCTACCCGGGCCAGAGGCTCGTCATCCCCGGCTCCGCCGCCCGCAAGACGACACCGTCGGGGCTGCCCAACACCTTCGCCGGCCGGACCTATCCCGACCGGATCGTCGAGAACGCCGCCCGCAACCGCGCGATCCTCGCCGGGCGCTCCGTGCCCAGCCGCGCCGAGACCAAGAAGCTCATCGTCAAGACGGCGCGACGTCACGGAGTGGACCCGCGCCTCGCGCTCGCGATCTCGATGCAGGAGTCGGGCTGGAACCAGCGTCAGGTGTCGGTCGCCAACGCCGTCGGCATCATGCAGGTCATCCCGTCCGGCGGTGAGTGGGCCTCGTCGCTCATCGGACGCAAGCTCGACCTGCTCGACCCGCAGGACAACGTCACCGCCGGCGTCGTCATGCTCCGCGCCCTCACCCGCATGGCCTCGTCCGAGGACCAGGCCGTGGCCGGCTACTACCAGGGGCTCGCCTCGGTGCGCTCGCGCGGCATGTTCGCCGACACCAAGACCTACGTCGCCAACATCAGGGCACTCAAGGGCCGTATGTGACACCGGCGGGGTCGAGCACCGGGGTCCACGGGCTGCCGCCGGGCAGTCCGTACACTCGTCGGGTGTCCACCGCCCCCACCGACGACCTCGTCGGAGAGATCCTCGACGGCCGGTACAGGGTCCTCGAGCGTCTCGCCGACGGCGGCATGGCGTCGGTCTACCTCGCCGTGGACACCCGGCTCGACCGCGAGGTCGCGCTCAAGGTCATGCGCCCGCACCTCGCGCAGGACGAGGCGTTCCGGTCGCGGTTCCACCGTGAGGCACGCTCCGCCGCCCGACTGTCGCACCCCGGGGTCGTCGCCGTCTTCGACCAGGGCGAGGACGACGGACGGATGTTCCTCGCGATGGAGTACGTCCCCGGGCAGACCCTGCGAGAGGTCATCCAGACCGAGGGCGCTCTGACGCCGCGGGCCGCGCTCGACATCATGCTGCCCGTCCTCGAGGCCCTCGCTGCCGCGCACCGCGCCGGCATCATCCACCGCGACGTCAAGCCCGAGAACGTCATCCTGCGCGAGGACGGCGCGGTCAAGGTCGCCGACTTCGGGCTGGCCCGCGCGGTGACGTCGCACACGGTGACGTCGTCCTCGGGGCTGCTCCTCGGCACCGTCTCCTACCTCTCCCCGGAGCAGGTCGAGCGCGGGATCGCCGACGCCCGCAGCGACGTCTACGCCGCCGGGCTCGTCCTCTTCGAGATGCTCACGGGGTCCAAGGCCTTCGACGGTGACACCGCGATCAACGTCGCCTACCAGCACGTCCACACCGGCGCGCCCCGCCTGAGCAGCCGCGTCCCGGACGTGCCCGAGGTCCTCGACGAGCTCGTCGCCGCCGCGACGTCGCGCGACCCCGACGGGCGTCCCGCCGACGCCGCCGAGTTCGCCGGCCTCGTCCGGACTGCGCGCCGTGAGCTCTCGTCGGTCGAGCTCGACGACCGTCCGACCGCTGCCGAGGCCGGCGTGGTGGCCGCCACGGTCACGCGCACGACCGCGCTCCCCGTCGACCGGCAGGCGCGTGACCGCCACGATGCCGTTGCCGCGCCGTCGCTGCGCGACCAGGTCCGCGGGGCGCCGCCGGCGACGGCCGGGGTGGCCGTGCGCCGCTCCCCCGTCACCCGCGCCCAGCGCCGCGCCGTCTGGCCCTGGATCCTCGTCGTCGTCTCGGCCGCGATCGCCTCGGCGACCGCGTGGTTCTTCATCGCCGGCCCCGGAGCACCGACCATCGTCCCGGCCGTCGTCGGCAAGCCCGTCGCTGCGGCCGAGTCCGCCCTGCGCGTCGCGCACCTCGACCCGGCCCGGCGCGAGGGCTTCAGCGAGACCGTCGCCAAGGGTGTCGTCATCTCGAGCACTCCCAAGGCCACCGAGGAGGTGCGCCGCGGCACGACCGTCACCCTCGTCGTCTCCAAGGGGCCAGAGCGCTACGCCGTGCCGACGCTGGCCGGGGCGAGCGTGGCCGAGGCCACCGAGCGGATCACCGGCGCGAACCTCGTCCTCGGCGAGGTCACCGAGAAGTTCGACGAGAAGGTCCCCGAGGGCCAGGTCATCGCCTCCGACCCCAAGGCGGGCACGTCGCTCAAGCGCGGCACCACGATCGCCCTCACCGTGAGCAAGGGCCGCCAGCCGATCACCGTCGAGAACTTCACGGGCAAGCCGCTCGCTGCCGCCAAGGCCGCGCTCGGCAAGGACGGGCTCGTCGTCGCGGTCTCCGGCGAGGAGAACAGCGACACCGTCCCGGCCGGCTCGATTCTCCGCCAGGAACCGGCCGGCGGCACCCTCTTCAAGGGCGACAAGGTCGCCGTCGTCACCTCGAAGGGACCCGTCCTCGTCACGATCCCCGGTGGGCTCATCGGCAAGCAGTTCACCGAGGTCAAGGGCACCCTGGAGGGTCTCGGCTTCACGGTGCGCGAGCGCCAGGCCATCCCGGGCATCAACTTCGGCACGGTCCAGGGTCTCAACCCCCCGGAGGGGTCGCAGCAGCCCAAGGGCTCCGAGATCGTCGTGACGACGGTCTGACGTGACCGCACCTCCCCCGGCCGTCCACGACGGGCGGTCCCGCCTCGCCGTCCTGCTCCTGCTCGCGGTGACCGCCGTCTGGGGCTCGACGTTCTTCCTCATCCGCGACCTCGTGGAGCACGTCCCATCGGCGGACTTCCTCGCCGTGCGCTTCGGGATCGCGGCGGTGCTCATGTTCGGGCTCTTCTCCCGGCAGACGCGGGCGTTGACCCGGCGTGAGCTCACGCTCGGTGCCGGTCTCGGCGTGCTGTATGCCGTGGCGCAGCTCCTCCAGACCGTGGGGCTCGAGAGCACGGCGGCGTCGGTGTCGGGGTTCCTCACCGGGACCTACATCGTCCTCACACCGGTCCTCGGGGCGCTGCTTCTGCGCGACCACGTGCCGCGCGCCGCGTGGGTCGCGGCCCTCATCGCCACCGCCGGCATCGGCGTCCTGTCACTGCAGGGTCTCGCGATGGGGTTCGGCGAGGCGCTCACGCTCGGGTCGGCCGCGGTCTACGCGCTGCACATCCTCGCCCTCGGCCGCTGGTCGACCGCCTCGACGGCCCTCGGCCTCTCGACGGTCCAGGCCGCGGTCATCGCGCTCGTCTGCCTCGTCGCAGCGGTCCCGGACGGAATCACGCTGCCCGGTGACGGTGGGCAGTGGGTCTCGCTGCTCTACATGGCCGTCGTCGCGGGGGCGGGGGCGCTACTGGCCCAGACGTGGGCGCAGGCGCACCTCACCGCGACCCGGGCGGCGGTGGTCATGGCGATGGAGCCGGTCTTCGCCGCCGTCTTCGCGGTCCTCTTCGGGGGCGAGGCCGTGACGTGGCGACTGCTCGTCGGCGGCGGGCTCGTCCTGTCGGCGATGTACCTGGTCGAGCTGCGCGCAGGAGCGCACGACGAGGGCGCGTCCGCGCTCGAGGACCCGCCGGCGGAGATCCTCCACCACGACGTCTGAGTGCCGGACGCCCTCAGGACAGCAGGTCGGTGAAGGCCTCGCACGCGGCGTCCGTGCCCGCGTCGTCGACGTCGAGGTGCCAGACGAGGCGCACCCCTGTCGGACCGGCTGCATACGTCCGTATGCCGCGTTCTCCCGCCGCGTCGACCAGCTCGGCGGGTGCCCAGCCGGTCTGCGACAGGTCGAGCATGACGATGTTGGTCTCGACCCGGTCGGGCGTCACGACGTGCGGCGCGACCTCGCCGACGGCCGTGGCGAACCGGGCGGCCCGTGCGTGGTCGTCGGCGAGCCGCTCGACGTGGTTCTCGAGGGCGTGCAGCCCTGCGGCCGCGAGGATGCCGACCTGGCGCATGCCACCGCCGAAGCGCTTGCGCCAGACCCGCGCCCGCGCCATGAGCTCGGCGGAGCCGACGAGCACCGAACCGACGGGAGCGCCGAGCCCCTTGGAGAGGCAGACGCTCACGGTGTCGAACTCGCGGCCGTAGTCGGCGAGCGGGATGCCGGTCGCGACGTGCGCGTTCCAGAGGCGTGCCCCGTCGAGGTGCATGGCGACGCCGGCCTCGCGGCTGGCTGCCCGCACCTCGCGGATCGCGTCGAGCGGCTGGACCGTGCCGCCGCCGAAGTTGTGGGTGTTCTCGACGACGATGAGCGCGGTGCCGACCTGGTAGGGACCCGCGCCGGTGCTCATGAGGCCGAGCGGAGCCGACGGCTCGAGCCGTCCGCGGTCGGCCGCCCACGAACGCGACGAGATGCCCGACAACACCGCGGCAGCGCCGAGCTCGGCCCGCAGGACGTGTGCGAGCGAGTCGGCGATGACCTCCTCACCCGCCTCGACGTGCATCCGCATGCCGAGCTGGTTGGCCATCGACCCGGTCGGGGTGAAGAGCGCGGCCTCGTGCCCGAGGAGCTCGGCGACCCGCGACTCGAGCGCGGCGACCGTCGGGTCCTCGCCGAAGACGTCGTCGCCCACGGGGGCCTCCGCCATGGCGGTGCGCATCGCCTGCGTGGGCTGGGTCAGCGTGTCCGAGAGCAGGTCCGCGACCCAGCGACGCGGCATACCGGGTGCCTCTGCGGCGGCCAAGGCGGTGCTCACGGCTCGCGGCTGAGCATCTCGGCCACGAGGAACGCGAGCTCGAGACTCTGCTGGTGGTTGAGCCGCGGGTCGCACACCGTCTCGTAGCGCTTGTTGAGGTCGGCGTCGAGAATCTTCTCGGAGCCGCCGAGGCACTCGGTGACGTCGTTGCCGGTGAGCTCGACGTGGAGGCCACCGGGGACGGTCCCGAGCGCCTGGTGGACCTCGAAGAATCCGCGCACCTCCTCGACGACGTCCTCGAAGTCGCGCGTCTTGTAGCCGGACGCCGACTCGAAGGTGTTGCCGTGCATCGGGTCGCAGATCCAGGTGACGGCCGCGCCGCTGGCGGTGACCTTCTCGACCACCGGTGCGAGCGACTCGCGGACGCGGCCGGCCCCCATGCGGGTGATGAAGGTGAGGCGGCCGGGCGTGCGGTCGGGGTCGACGAGGTCGATGATCCGCAGCAGGTCGTCGACCTGGGCCTGCGCAGAGACCTTGACGCCGATGGGGTTGTGGATCCGGCTGACGAAGTCGAGGTGGGCGCCGCCGAGGTCGCGGGTCCGCTCGCCGATCCAGATGAAGTGGCCGGAGGTGTCGTAGAGGTCGCCGGTGCGCGAGTCGACACGGGTCAGCGGACGCTCGTAGTCGAGGATGAGCGCCTCATGGGCGGCGAAGAACTCGGTCGTGCGCATCGCCTCGAAGTCGGCGCCACACGCGGCCATGAACTTCATCGCCTTGTCGATGTCGCGAGCGAGCTTCTCGTAGCGCTGGTTCGCGGCGTTGGCGACGAACCCGCGGTTCCAGTCGTGGACGTGGCGCAGGTCGGCGAAGCCACCGGTCGTGAACGCCCGCACGAGGTTGAGCGTCGCGCTGCTCGCGTGGTAGGCGCGCACGAGCCGCTGCGGGTCCGGGTGGCGGGCCTCCGGCGTGAACTCGAAGTCGTTGACCATGTCACCGCGGTAGGCCGGCAGCGTGACGCCCTCGCGGGTCTCGCTGTTGCTCGAGCGCGGCTTGGCGAACTGCCCCGCCATGCGCCCGACCTTGACGACTGGGACCGACGCGCCGTAGGTGAGGACGGCGGCCATCTGCAGGATCGTCTTGATCCGGTTCTTGATGTTGTCCGCGGTCGCCCCGGCGAAGGTCTCGGCGCAGTCGCCGCCCTGGAGGACGAACGCGTCGCCTCGACCGGCCGCCGCCATGCGGTCGCGCAGCACGTCGCACTCACCGGCGAAGACGAGCGGCGGATAGGTCGCGAGCTCGGTGACGGCCGTCGCGAGGGCTGATGCGTCCGGCCACACCGGCTGCTGGGCAGCGGGGAGGTCGGGCGTCGCCTCGAGGAGGGTGCTGAGGTCAGGGCCGGTGGTCGTGCTCACGCGACAAGGATAGGCGCGTCTCGTCAGGTGGCCTGCGGCGCCCGTATGCCGGTCAGCCCGGGCGTGCGCGTGACTCGCCTTCTGCGTGCGTCCGCAGAGGTGACGCCCTGGCAACCACCGTTGCGGACGCAACGGTGTGCCGGCTGGTTGCGTCCGCAGCGATGACGCCCTGGCAACCAGGTTTGCGGACGCAGGAGGACAGCCGCGGGTCAGGCGTCCTCGAGGCCGCGGGCCAGGGCGAAGCGGACGAGCTCGACCCGGTTGTGCAGGTGGAGCTTGCCGAGGGTGTTCTGGACGTGGTTCTGGACGGTGCGGTGCGACAGGACGAGCTCAGCGGCGATCTCCTTGTAGGACATGCCGGTGGCGACGAGACGCAGCACCTCGGTCTCGCGGTCCGTGAGCTCGGGAATGGGCCGGTTGCTCGGCGCCGGTGCGGCCTCCTCCTCGGGGCCGCCTGCCGCCATCCGCCGGAACTCCCCGAGGACGAGCCCGGCGAGCCCGGGGGTGAACACGGCCTCGCCACGCGCGGTCGCCGCGACGGCGTCGACGATCTCCCGGCCCGAGGCCGACTTCACGAGGTAGCCGGTCGCGCCCGCCTTGATCGCCGCCAACACGTCGAGCTGCTCGCCGCTGGCCGAGAGGATGAGCACCCGCGTCTCGAGGTCGCCGAGGGCGCGGCAGACCTCGTCGCCGCGCAGCCCGGGCAGGTTGAGGTCGAGGACGAGGACGTCGGGACGCGTGGCCCGGGCCCGACGCACGGTCGAGGGTCCGTCGGCGGCGGTCGCGACGACCTCGAGCCCGGCCTGGGCGAGGTCGCGCTCGAGGGCGCCGAGCCACAGCGGGTGGTCGTCGGCGACGAGCACCGTCGTCCGTCGGGCGGCGGAGCCGCCCACGGCGGTGTCGCCACCCACGGCGGTGTCGCCACCCACGGCGGTGTCGCCGCCCACGGCAGCGGTGGCGGGCTGGTCGCTCATGCAGGCTCCTTGCGAGGCACGGTGATGATGACCCGGCAGCCGGCGCCGGGGCGGGTGATGACGTCGGTGGTGCCGCCGAGGTCGCGCACGCGGCCGACGATCGACTGGCTCACGCCGAGGCGACCGCGGTCGGACGCCGAGAGCAGGCGGGCCGGCTCGGCGCCGACCCCGTTGTCGCGCACGGTGACGGTGACAGTGTCACCGTGGTCCTCGAGGAGGAGCCACGCCCGCGCGTCCTCCCCTGCGTGCCGGCTGACGTTGTCGAGGGCGGCGGAGACGGCGGCGTCGAGCTCCTCCGCACGGTCCTGCTCGAGCGGCACGGGGTCACCGGGCAACGAGACGCTCACCCGCTCCCCCTCGTGCGCGCCGAGGAGGAGGCGCAGGTCGCGCCGGATCTCCCCCTCGACCGTGGCGGCGAGCCGCGGGCCGACGACGTCCTGGGCGACCAGGCGTCTCAGCGCCCGTTCCTGGTCGGCGGCGAGCGCTCCGAGCTCGGCCCCCTGGCCGCCCATCTCGGCACCGCGCCGGTGGATGAAGGCGAGCGTCTGGAGCACGCCGTCGTGGACGACCCGGGCGAGCCGCTCGCGCTCGCGCAGGCGCTCGCGCTCGGCCACGACCTGCTCGTAGCGGTGGAGCCCGGCGCGGCCGAGGTCGACCGCGAGCCCGATGAGGCCACCGAGGAGGAGCAGCAGGAAGATGTTGTGCCACGTCCCGCCGTTGGGCGTACGGATCTCGACGAGGTCGGCGACCGCGATGATGCCCGCGACGACGAGACCTCCCCTGCGGCCGTGGAGAACCGCTGCCCCGACCACCGGCCCGGCCGCCCAGAAGGTCGGCAGGGTCAGGGTTCCGCCGACGACGTCCTCGGGTCGGTCGGCGAGCAGCGTGGCGAAGATGCCGCCGACGGCGAGCGCCACCTCGACGGCGAGCAGCCAGGTCGTGCGCCGGCGGAAGACGAGCAGCAGCAGGCTGAAGCCCATGAGGACCGCGACGACGCTGAACGCGACCCAGGGACGAAGCATGGTCTCGTGACGGTTCCAGACGAGGATGCCGGCATACAGGGCCGCTGTGGGGCGGAAGACGTCGAGGCCGCGCGAGAACGCCTCGACGATGACCGGCTCGGAACGCCCGGTGCGCACCGAGGTGCGCGTCACCCCGAAGAGCGCCCCCCGACGCGGTCCCGGGTCAGCCGGCACGCTGCTCGTCGCCACCCCGTGTCCCGTCGCTGTCGTCGACGGCGTCGAGCTCACGCTCGAGCTCGTCGACGGCACGGCCCGGCTTCTCGGCCTCGGCCTGCTCGCGCTGGAGCATCCGCTTGGCGCGCGTGATCCGGTCCTTCATCGACCCGGCATACATGTCGACGTACTCCTGGCCCGAGAGCTCCATGAGGGCGTACATCACCTCGTCGGTGATCGAGCGCAGGACGAAGCGGTCGTCCTCCATGCCCTTGTAGCGGGAGAAGTCGAGCGGCTTGCCGATGCGCACGCCGACCCGCATGACCTTGGGGATGACCTTGCCCGTCGGCTGCGCCTTGTCGGTGTCGATCATCGCGACGGGGATGACCGGGACACCGGCCTCGAGCGCCATCCGGGCGACGCCGGTCTTGCCCTTGTAGAGGCGGCCGTCCGGCGAGCGGGTGCCCTCGGGATAGAGGCCGAGCAGCTCGCCGCGGCGCAGGATGCGCAGTCCGGAGTTGAGTGCCGCCTCGCTCGCCTTGCCGCCGGCGCGGTCGACCGGCACCTGTCCGACGCCCTTGAAGAACGCGGCCGTGAGGCGGCCCTTGAGACCGACGCCGGTGAAGTAGTCGGCCTTGGCGAGGAAGGTCATCCGACGCGGCACGACGAGCGGGAGGAAGATCGAGTCGGAGAAGGAGAGGTGGTTGCTCGCGAAGATCGCGCCGCCGGTCTCGGGGATGTTCTCCTCGCCCTCGACCCATGGCCGGAACAGGATCCGCAGGATCGGTCCCAGGAACACGGTCTTGAGCACCCAGTAGAACACCAATGTCCCTTCCGTCGATTCGGGACGACTCTAGTGCACGGGTAGCCGCCCGCCGGCGGACTAAAGCACACCCGGGATGCGTTGCCGACGGCGTTCCCGGTCACGGTCGACAGCGTGACGTGGCACGATTCTCCTGACCGCCCGAGACACCGTGAGGCAGCCATGAACGACCGTGACATCGACGCGGAGTTCGACGCGATCGTCGCCCGATGGGACGAGGCGACGGACGCTCCGCCGGAGTCGCCGTCGCCGGCTGCGCCGACCCCACCGGTCGCCCCTCCCGTCGCGCCCCCGAAGCCGCGCACGGTCCAGGACATCACGAGCGCGTATGCCGCCCTCTCCCGTCGCGAGCCCGACCCACCTTCGCCCGAGGCCGAGCCCACCCCGACTGCAGGAAGCCCCGGGGACGGCGAGGCCGGGACGGGCAGGGACGCGTCCCACGAGGTCACGTCCGGGGAGCGCGAGGAGCCCGAGGCCTGGCGTGCCGGACCGAGCATCGACGACGAGGACGACCACTTCGAGCCGCCGGCCGTGCAGCTGCCGCCGGGCGAGGACATCGGCTACTGGGGTGCCGTGCTCGGACTCGTCGGCGGGCCACTGCTCCTGCTGTGGGTCGTCGTCTCCGAGCCGTTCTACGGCGGGTGGTGGACGCTCGGCGCGATCCTGCTCCTCTTCGGTGGGTTCGGGCTGCTCGTTATGCGTCAGCCCAAGGACCGCGACCCGTTCGACGACGACAACGGCGCCCGCGTCTGACCGCTCGACCGCAGCACGCTGAGGTGACGCGCCCCCGGCGCCTACGGTGCCGGCGGTCCTGCGTCGGGCGGTGAGGCCGACACCGCCGGCGTCGGGGCGGACGCGGCGCCGTCCGACGCCTCGGCCTCCGCCTCCTGCACCATCTCCTCGGTGACGGACTCGCTCGCCCGCGCGGAGGCCTCCTCCGCCCGCTCCTGTGCCAGGGTCGGCTCACCCAGCCGGATGTCGACCCACGTCGGCCGGTGGTCGCTGCCGGCGACGAGGTCGGCCTCGGGGATGTCGAGCGCAACGTGCGGCTCGGCCTGCAGGCCCGGCGAGGCGAAGATGACGTCGAGCACCCGACGCGGACGGGTGGCCGGGAAGGTCGGGGTCAGGGGCGAGACCGGCCGCATGACGCCGGCGAACGCCTGCCACGCCTGACCCGACTCCCCCTCGTTGAGGTCGCCGGCGAGAACGACCTCTCCCCCGGCGTTGACGGCGCGCAGGATGACCTGCGCGTGCTCGGCCCGCTCGCGCGCGTCGAGGCTGAGGTGGACGCTCGCGACGGCGATCGGCTCACGCCCCGGCGCCGCCACCCGAGCGAGCGCGAAGCCACGGGTGCGCTGGAGGAAGGCCACCCGGAGCCGCTGGTGACGCGACTCGACGACGTCGACCCGCAGCGAGGTGAAGATCGTCGTGCCGCCGCTGCCCCGGTGCCGCCCGGACCAGTACATCCCGCAGTCGCGGGCGAAGTTGGCGACCCGCTGGGTCGAGAAGAGCCGGCGCGGCACCTCCTGCAGGCAGAGCACGTCCGGGTCGATGGCCCGCACGACGCGCGCCGCGGCATACGGGTCCTCGAGGAAGTCGCGGGTGTTGTAGCTCGCGATCCGGATCGTCGTCACGCGACAGCGCCCTCCGGCACGGTCATGGCGAGGCCTCGTTGCGGGCGAGGTCGGCGGCACCGATGAGCCCGGCCTCGTTGCCGAGGCGCGCAGCGACGACCTGGGCCTCGGGACGGTAGCCACGACCGGTGAGGCGCCGGCGGAAGTTCTCGCGCGCGGGCCCGAGGAGCAGCTCACCGGCGGCGGAGACACCACCACCGATGACGAAGGTGCCCGGGTCGAACGCCGCCGCGAGGTTGGCGATGCCGATGCCGAGCCAGTGCCCGATCTCCGCGAGCAGCTCGGTCGCCGTCGCGTCGCCCTCGCGCGCCGCCTCGGTGACGATCGGCCCGGTGAGCTCGTCGGCCCGGCCGTCGACGCGCGCGGCGAGGTCAGTGGCGACGGGCGAGTTGGCGAGGATCATCGCCCGGGCCTCGCGCACGAGAGCGTTGCCGGAGGCGTACTGCTCCCAGCAGCCTCGGTTGCCACACTCGCAGCGCTGTCCCTCGGGGACGACCTGCATGTGCCCGAACTCGCCGGCGATGCCGTAGCGGCCGCGGATGAGCTGGCCGTGCATGAGGATCGCGCCGCCGATGCCGGTGCCGAGGTTGACCATGACGACGTCGGACTCGCCCTGCGCCGCACCGAAGCGCCACTCGGCCCAGCAGGCCGCGTTGGCGTCATTCTCGACGAGGATCGGAGCGTCGATCCGCTTGCTCAGGGCGTCGCGGAGCGGCTCGTGCCGCCACGACAGATGCGGCGCGAAGACGACCGTGGCGCGGTCCGCCGCGACGAAGCCCGCCGCGCCGATGCCGACCGCGATGACGTCGGGACGCTGTGCACGCAGCTCCTCGACGACGTCGACGATCGTGTCCTCGACGACGCGTGGCCGCTTGCTCCGGTGCGGGGTGTCCCGGCGGGTGCGGACGAGGACCTGACCGTCCTCGTCGACGACTCCCCCGGCGACCTTGGTCCCGCCGATGTCGATCCCGATGGCCAGGCTCACGGGGTGTCCTCCTCGTCGACGACGGCGATGGGTTCGGTGCGCGGCGTGCGCTGTGCGGGCTCCGGTCGCGACGCCGTGCCGGCGTCCGATCCTTCCGTATGCCGTGCCGCCAGCTCGCCGAGCAGCGTCGCCGCCGTCGTGGCGAGGTCCGCGAGCCGGGTGAGCGTCTCGGGGCTCACGGCGCGCAGGGCGGTGACCGACCGGCATACGGGGCACCACGTGCAGGACTCCGCGTCACCCATCCCGACGTGGACGTGCTCGTCAGCGGGGTGGTCGGACGCGTCCGACGATGTGGCGGCAGGGCGGCCGAGGGCCTCGAGCAGGCGGGTCGCCTCCTCGGCGACCGAGCCCACCGCAGCGTCGAGTCGCGGGTCAGCGTCCACGCGGCCACACCTCCTCATCACGGACGAAGCGCACCCGGAGCTCTCCGGAGCGCACCCCAGCATTCTTGACGATGCAGCGCCGCAGCACCGAGGGCAACGCGATGACCCTGCGCACACCGCCCACGTCGACGACGAGGTCGTCGGCCCGACGGGCGAGGTCGACGTCGCCCGAGCGCGCCAGGGGAAGGGGCAGGACGAGGACGAACTCCTCGCCGTCGGCGTCGACCCGGAGCCCCCCGACGCTCACCGGGGCGTCGAGGGGTGCGAGCTCACCGTCGATCGCGGACGTCTGGGCCGCGAGGTCGGCGAGGGCCTCGGGGCCGGTGGGCTCACCGGCGAGGTAGGGGGCCACGAGCACGGGCGTGCCGTGGAAGGACGTCGTGATCGTCTCGATCCCGGCAGCCTGCGCGGCGTTCCACGCGGCGCGCCACGGGTCGTCGTCGACCGGGATGACGCGGTTGACGACGACGGCGTCGACGGCATACCCGTGCAGGGAGAGCGAGGTGAGGATGCGGCGTGCCTCGGCGATCACGACGTTCTCGGGGGTGAGGACGATGCGGACGCTCGCGCGCTCGGAGGTGAGCAGGGCGCGGACGTCCGCCATGTGCTCGCGCCACGTCGTGATGACGTCGAGGACGTCCCCGTCGGGCATCGGGAGGCCGGCGGCCCTGGCGGCGGCGGGGCGCATCGCCGTGAGCAGCCGGCGCTGGGCGGGGAGCAGCCGGTCGAGGTGCCAGCCGAGGACCTCGGGCAGCGCGAGCAGGCGCAGCGTCTCTGCCGTGGGGGCGCAGTCGACGACGACGACGTCCCAGTCCCCGCTCGCCGCGTGGTGGCCCAGGGTGAGCAGGGCGCTGATCTCGTCGGCGCCGGGCAGCGCCGTGAGCTCCTCGGCGACGACCGGCTCCACACCGATCGAGTCGAGCACGGTGAGGAGGTAGTCGCGCATCGTCGCCCAGTCGGCGGCGACGCTCGTGCGGGCGCCGACCGCCTGGGCGTGAAGGCGCTCCTCGACGGGCAGCGTCTGCTCCCAGCTCGCGGACGTGCGCAGGTCGACGTCGAGGGCGTCACCGAGGCTGTGCGCGACGTCGGTCGACATGACGAGGGTGCGCCGGCCGGCCCGGGCCGACTCGACTGCCATCGCCGCGGCCGTCGTCGTCTTGCCGACGCCGCCCTTGCCGGTGACGAGGACGACGCGGGGAGGGGCGCCCACGCTCAGGCGAGCGACTCGACGCGCTTCTTGAGCTCCTTGAGCGCGGTGTCGATGATGAGCTTCTCGGCCTTGCGCTTGAGCATCCCGATCATCGGGATCTTGACGTCGACGGCGAGGGAGTAGTCGACCTGCGTGCCGTCGCCGTCGGGGGTGAGGGTGTAGGACCCGTCGAGGGCCTTGAGCACGCCTGCGCGGACGAGCTTCCACGTGACGATGCCGGAGCCGTCCTCGGCGATGCCGTCCCAGTCGTACTCGAGGACGTAGGTGTCCTTGACCGCGCCCGCGTCGAGGGAGAACTCGACCTGGTCGGCCCAGCCGTCGCCGTCCTCGGTGAGGATGTCCACGCGCTTCACCTGCTCGGCCCAGTCGGGGTAGGCCTCGAAGTCGGCGATGACGTCGAGCACGGCGCCCGGCTCGGCGGCGATGGTGATCGAGGACGACGTGCTTTCTGTCATGGGCGCAGGCTACCCAACGGGGGCTACCCCTAGGATCGGTGCACGGCGGAACCTGGCGTCCGTCGTACGACCCGCTGGTGACCAGGCCCGACGACGCCGTCGACGGCCGGCGAAGGAGAGCACGTTGCACGAGAAGTCCACTCCCGCACTCGCCCCGGCGACGACCGAGGGCAGTCTCGCCGACCTTCCGGCACGCAACCGGGCCGACAGCCCGGCCAAGGCGATGTTCGCGGCGCGCTCCGGGTCGGGCTGGACCGACGTCTCGGCCAAGGACTTCGCCGACCAGGTCGAGGCGCTCGCGAAGGGCTTCCTCGCCGCAGGAGTGACCCCGGGCAGCGCCGTCGGCATCATGAGCCGCACCCGCTACGAGTGGACCCTCACCGACTTCGCCCTCTGGACCGCCGGCGCGATCCCGGTCCCGATCTACGAGACCTCCTCCCCCGACCAGGTCGAGTGGATCCTCAAGGACTCCGGTGCCGTGGGCGTCGTCCTCGAGTCCGAGAAGCACCAGAGCGCCCTCGTCGGCGTCTCGGGCAACCTGCCGTCGCTCGCGCACAGCTGGGTCATCGACAACGGCGATCTCGACACCCTCGCCTCGTCCGGTGCGTCGACCGGCGACGCCGCCCTCGCGGCCGCCCGTGAGGGCATCGACCGCAGCTCTACCGCGACGATCATCTACACCTCCGGCACCACCGGTCGCCCCAAGGGCGTCGAGCTCACCCACGGCAACTTCCTCGACCTCACCGAGAACACGGTCGAGAAGCTCAAGGAGGTCGTGAGCAGCGAGGGCGCCGCCACCCTGCTCTTCCTCCCCCTCGCGCACGTCTTCGCCCGCTTCATCGAGGTTCTCTGCGTCGCCTCGGGCGCCAAGCTCGCCCACTCGGCCGACATCAAGACCCTCCTCGACGACTTCGCGAGCTACCAGCCGACCTTCATCCTCGCGGTGCCACGCGTCTTCGAGAAGGTCTACAACTCGGCCGAGGCCAAGGCCGTCGCCGGCGGCAAGGGCAACATCTTCGCGAAGGCGGCCGACACCGCCATTGCCTGGTCCGAGGCGCAGGAGGCCGGCTCGGTCGGCTTCGGGCTGCGCGCCAAGCACGCCGTCTTCGACAAGCTCGTCTACGGCAAGCTCCGCGACGCCATGGGCGGCAAGGTCCAGTACGCCGTCTCCGGCGGCGCGCCGCTCGGCACGCGGCTGGGCCACTTCTTCCGCGGCATCGGCGTGACGATCCTCGAGGGCTACGGCCTCACCGAGACGACCGCACCGATCACGGTCAACCTGCCCGAGCGCCTCAAGGTCGGCACCGTCGGCCCGCCGCTGCCGGGCACGACCGTCCGCATCGCCGAGGACGGCGAGATCCTCGTCAAGGGCGTCAACGTCTTCGCGTCCTACCGCAACAACCCGGACGCCTCGGCGGAAGCCATTCGGGACGGCTGGTTCCACACCGGTGACATCGGCGAGCTCGACGAGGACGGCTACCTGCGGATCACGGGCCGCAAGAAGGAGATCCTCGTGACGGCCGGCGGCAAGAACGTCGCCCCCGCCGTCCTCGAGGACCGCCTGCGCGCTCACCCGCTCGTCTCGCAGTGCATCGTCGTCGGCGACCAGAAGCCGTTCATCGCCGCGCTCCTCACCCTCGACGAGGAGATGCTGCCGATGTGGGCCGCCAACCACGGCCTCGAGGGCATCACCGCCGACAAGGCACGGACCGACGAGACCGTCCTCGCCGAGCTCCAGAAGGCCGTCGACGAGGCCAACACCGCGGTCTCGAAGGCCGAGTCGATCCGCAAGTTCGCGGTGCTCGAGGCCGACTTCACCGAGGAGTCGGGCCACCTGACGCCGTCGCTCAAGCTCAAGCGCAACGTCGTCATGCGCGAGTTCGCGGACGAGGTCGATGCGCTCTACGGCGGCTGACCCCACTCCTTCCACGACCCGTCCCTCGGGTCCTCCCCCGGCGTATGCCGGCTACGCCCTCGCCGGGCTGTGGCTCGCCTGCCTCGGCGTGCTCCAGTGGAGCGTCGTGCGCTTCCGCGTCCCCATCGTCCTCACCCTCACGCTGGGCGCGGTCGGGCTCGGTGTGTGGCTGTGGCGGCGGAACGAGGTCCGCCGCGTGCCGTCGTGGCTCGCTCCCGTCGTCCTGCTCTCCTCGGTGGCGATCACGTGGGCGGTGCCGCTCTTCAGCTACCTGCGCGGCGCGTGGCTGACGTCGGCGCTGACCACCCTCTCAGTCGTCGGCATCGGCGCCGCGGCGCTGCTCGCGAGGCCGAGCGCGGTCCGGGCGCGGACGGCATACGGGCTGGCAGTGCTCGGCCACGTCGTCACCGCCGCGATCGCCACGGTCGGTGACCCGGCGCCGAAGATCGACGTCTGGGCCACGCTGCAGCAGGCGAGCGACGCGCTCGCACGCGGGGAGAACTTCTACGACATGACGTGGACCGACTCCCCCGGCGTCCAGGACGCATTCACCTACCTGCCGTGGACGACGGTGTTGCTCGCGCCGGGTCGCTGGCTCGGCGGGGACGTGCGGTGGGCGCTGGCGTTCTGGTCGGTCGTCCTCTTCGCAGGCATCTGGGCGCTGGCCCGGCCGGTCGCGGGTGACGCGCCGAGCAGTGCCCGGGCGACGGCACTGCGCGCCGCCGTGCCGGTGGCGGCCCTCGTCGTCGCGCCCGGGACGCTCACCCAGGTCGACCAGGCGTGGACCGAGCCGCTGCTCGCCGCCGGGCTCGTCTGGTGGGCCGTGCTCGTGCGGCGCGGTCACGCGTGGTGGGCGGTCGTGCCGCTCGCCCTGGCCTGCGCGAGCAAGCAGCACCTCGCCCTGCTCCTGCCGCTGCTCCTGCTCTGGCCGGCGTTCGGGCCGAGACGCGCGGTGGCGACCGGTGCGCTCACCGGCGTCCTCATCGCGCCGTGGTTCCTCGCCTCGCCGTCGGACTTCGTGCACGACACCGTCACCCTGCTCGTCGGCTTCCACCCGATCCGCTTCGCGAACACGTGGTACCTCTACTTCCTCAACGAGCACGGGGTGACCCTGCCGTTCTGGGTGACCGGGCTCGTCGTGCTCGGGGCGCTCGCCGTTGCCGCGTGGGCGATCGCCCGCCGACGGCCGGAGGTCGACGAGCTGCTGCGGTGGTTCGCCTTCGTCCTGCTCGCGGCGAACCTCGTCAACAAGCAGGCGTTCTACAACCAGTTCTGGCTCAGCGCCGCGCTCGTCGCGATCTCGCTCGCGGTGCCGGCCCGGGCCGCAGCACCGATCTCCTCCGAGCCGGTCGGGACCGAGCCGCTCACTTCGGGGCGGCCAGCCGGTTGAGGTCGCTCAACCACGCCCTGCTGAACTCGGCCCGGGTCGTGCCGAGGACGTCGACGAACGCACGGTCCATCGCCGCGTCCGCCTGCGCCGGTGAGCCCTCGACCGCCGACGCCTCGTAGAACCGGCGCAGCGTGGCCTCGCCGTGCCGCCGCGCGATGAGGTCGACGGCGAGCCACGACGCGAGGTAGCCCGGCGCGATCTCGCCCCGGCTCGGGTCGAGGTCGCCCTGGGTGGGCAGCCGCGTCGGGCCGGCGCCCTGGGCGACCTTCTCGAGCAGCGGGGCGGCGAGCTCGGTGACGCGGCGGTCGGACGCGGAGTAGCCGACGTGGTCGGCGTAGCCCTCGACGAGCCACAGCGGTGCCGCGCCGGCGAGCGAGGCGCGGACGGCGACGTGGGTGCTCTCGTGGGTGAGGACGAACTGGCGCCCTTCCGGCGTGAGCCGTGCGAAGGCGTCGGGGTTGAGCACGATGCGGTCGCCGGTGGCGCGCCCGTCGGGCCCGATGGGGCCGTCGGTGATCGCGGCGACCTGGCTGAGGTCATCGGCGCGCCCGACCTGCTCGCGGAACTGGGTGGCGTCCTTCGGCGCGACGACCGAGACCCGTCGCGGCCAGGTGCGCGTCCAGCGCTTCGAGACCTCCGCCACCGCGCGGTCCGCCATCGCCGCGTATGCCGTGAGCGTCGCCTCGTCGACGGTGCCGGTGACGCTGCTGGCGCGGCCGCGGACGGTGCGCGCGTCGGGGAGGGGCGACGAGGGCTCGCCCCCTGCGGGGGGCGACGCGGTCAGCGTCGGCAGCCCGCCGGGCGCCGCGGTGGGTGTCTCCGGGCCCGTCGGCCTCGCCGCGGTGGGCGTGGCTGCGGGTGCCGGGGCCGACCGGTCGCAGGCGACCACGAGCGGGAGGGCGAGGGCGGTGACCACGGCGACGGCGGCGCGTCGCGCGCGCGAGGCGCCGCACGGCATACCGGTCGTCAGCGAGGGCGGGGACACGCGCCCCATCGTGTCAGGCGCGGCTCAGCCGACGGCACGCCCGATGCTCAGCGGGGCGCGCTGGGCCCGGACGGTCGCCGCGGACTCGGCCGTGATGAGGCCGGCGCGCACGCACGCCGTCACCGCAGCCCGCTCGTCGGCGTCGAGGGGCAGGTCGTCCCCCAGCCTCAGGGCGTCGGGGTCGAGCAGGGCGGTGACCATGCAGTCACCGCAGTGGAGGCCGCGCACCGGGCATCGCGAGCAGACGATCGTCAGGCTGTCGTGGGTCAGGTCGTGGGTCATGTCTCACCTCTTTCTCGGGTCACGACCACGCTAGGGGGACCCACTGACAGCCCTCGCCGACGCGGAGTCGCCGGGCGCTCGGCATGGCACGTCGCGGAACCGCGGACGTGCACGGGGCCGCCGCGCCGGGGTGCCTCCGCCCGGCTGTCGGACCCCGCGCCTAGCCTCCCTCGCATGCGGATGGTCCAGGGCACACTCGACGACCTGGGCACCCCCCTGTCCGACGTGACGTTCGTCGTCGTCGACCTCGAGACCACCGGTGGCAGCCCGAGCGAGTGCGGCATCACCGAGATCGGCGCCGTCAAGGTCCGCGGTGGCGAGGTGCTCGGTGAGTTCCAGACCTTCGTCAACCCCGGTGAGCCGATCCCCGCCTTCATCTCGGTCCTCACTGGCATCACCGACGCGATGGTGCGCGACGCCCCCCGCGTGGAGCTGGCGCTCGTCGCGTTCCTCGAGTTCGCCGCAGGCTCCGTCCTCGTCGCCCACAACGCGGGCTTCGACATCTCCTTCCTCAAGGCGGCGTGCGCGCGGGCCGACCGCGACTGGCCGCGCTTTCCCGTCGTCGACACGGTGCACCTCGCCCGCCAGCTCGTGAGCCGCGACGAGGTGCCCAACCACCGGCTCGCCTCGCTCGCCCGGCTCTTCGGGGCGACGACGACGCCCGACCACCGGGCCCTGCACGACGCGCGCGCCACCGTCGACGTCCTCCACGGGCTCATCGCCCGCGTCGGCTCCCTCGGTGTGCACTCGCTCGAGGAGCTCAAGGCCTACTCCGCCAAGGTCCCGGCCGCCACCCGTCGCAAGCGCCACCTCGCCGACGGACTTCCCGAGGCGCCCGGGGTCTACCTCTTCAAGGACGGCTTCGGCAAGGTCCTCTACGTCGGCACGTCGGTCTCCATCCGCACCCGCGTCCGCAGCTACTTCACCGCCTCCGAGCAGCGCCGCCGGATGGCCGAGATGGTCCGCATCGCGGAGTCGGTGACGCCGATCGTGTGCGCGACGGCCCTCGAGGCAGAGGTCCGCGAGCTCCGCCTCATCGCCGAGCACAAGCCGCGCTACAACCGCCGCTCCCGCCACCCGGAGCGCAGCTGGTGGGTCAAGCTCACCGTCGAGCCGTTCCCCCGGCTGTCGATCGTGCGCGACGTCGCGGACGACGGCACCCGCTACATCGGCCCGTTCGCCTCGCGCGGCTCGGCCGACGACGCGGTCGCGGGTGTCCACGAGCTCGTGCCGCTGCGCCAGTGCCTCGAGCGGCTCTCCGCCACGAAGCCGCGCTCGGCGTGCGCCCTCGCCGACATGGGCCGCTGCGGGGCCCCCTGCACCGGCGCCCAGAGCGTCGAGGACTACGCCGCCGTCGTCGCCGAGGCGGTCGAGCTGCTCGCCGGGGACGCGTCCCGGGCGGTGACGACCTGGCGCGAGCGGATGGACCGGCTCGCCGAGCAGGAGCGCTTCGAGGACGCCGGCGTCGTCCGCGACCGGATGATCAGCCTCGTGCGCGGCGCCTCGCGCGCTCAGCGCCTCGACCCCCTGGCTCGCACCGCCGAGCTCGTCGCCGCGCGCCGCAGCGAGACCGGCGGCTGGGAGGTCATGTGCATCCGTCACGGCCGGCTCGCCGGCAGCACCGTCGCACCCCGCGGCGCCGACCCGATGCCCTACGTCGCCGCGCTCCGCGCCAGCGCCGAGGTCGTGCCCGCCCCCCTACCGCCCTCGACGGCCGCGACACCCGAGGAGAGCGAGCGCATCCTGCGCTGGCTCGACGCCCCCGGAGTGCGCATCGTCGACATCGACGGCGAGTGGACCTGCCCCGTCGGCGGCGCCACCGGCGTCCGCCACGTGCTCGAGCCGGTCGAGACCTCGCGACGCCTCGCGCCGGGCTTCCGGTCGGCCTAGGGTCGGTCGGGTCGCGGGTGGCGCAACGGCGCGCCTCCGTCGCACATCCCGAGCCCGAGGAGTGGTGCCCCGTGTCCTATCCCCCGCGTCTCTACACCGGATCGTCCGGTGAGCGCTCTGCCTGGGTCACCCCCGGCGACCGCGAGCCGGACCTCGTCTACCCCAACGGCAACCGCGTCCACTACGTCGCGCGCGGCGAGGCCACGGGCGGGCTGTTCGGGCTCTACCGCTGGGAGTTCGCCGGGCCGCCGAGCGGTCCGGGCGCGCACTTTCACCGCACGATGTCCGAGTCGTTCTACGTCCTCGACGGGACGGTGACGATCTATGACGGCAACGCGTGGGTCAAGGCCCGATCCGGCGACTTCCTCCACGTCCCGCCCGGAGGACTGCACGGCTTCCGCAACGAGGACGGTCCGGCGACGATGCTCCTGCACTTCGCCCCCGGCGCCCCCCGGGAGCCCTACTTCGAAGGGCTCGCGCGACCGGGCGGCGTCGCCGCGATGACGGACGACGAGCGCGACGCCTTCATGGCCCAGCACGACAACGTCTGGGTCGAGGAGTGAGCCGACTACGCTGCGAGGCGTGATCACTGCCATCGTCCTCATCACCGCCGACGTCGACCGCATCCCCGAGGTGGCCCAGGAGGTCGCCGAGCTCGACGGCGTGAGCGAGGTCTACTCGGTCGCGGGCGACGCCGACCTCATCGCCATGGTGCGGGTCCGCCAGCACGACGAGCTCGCCAGCGTCATCGCCGACCGCCTCAACAAGGTCCAGGGCGTCACCGGCACGGCGACGCACATCGCCTTCCAGACCTACTCCAAGCACGACCTCGAGGCCGCCTTCAGCCTCGGCCTCGAGTAGCCCACCCACCCCCGACCCCACCTCAACTTTTGCTCCCCATGGGCAGAGGTTGAGGGTCCGGAGAGTTCATTTCCCTCCGGACCCTCAAGGTTCCCGCACGGGGAGCAAAAGGTGGGACGGACGGCGGTCAGGCGAGGGCGACTTCGCGGCTCGCCGTGACCCAGCGCTCGAGCTGTGCCGCGGCGTCGCCGGAGTCGATCGCGCGCTCAGCCGCGCCGATCCCGAGCCGGATGGCCTCGTGGACGTCGGCCGGGGTCGTGCCCGCGGCGCCTGCCGCGACCGCCAGCGCAGTGCCGGCGTTGAGGAGGACAGCGTCGCGCGCCGGGCCCGCCTCGCCGGCGAACACCCGCCGGGCCACCTCGGCGTTCTCGTCGGCGAGCCCACCCTTGATGCTGTCGATGCTCGACACCTCGAGCCCCACGTCGTTCGGGTGGACGCCAACCTCGGTGACCTCGCCGTCGCGGACCCAGAGCACCGTCGTCCTCCCGGCGATCGACATCTCGTCGAGCCCCTCGTCACCGCGGAAGACCGCTGCCGTCGTCCCACGGTCCGCGAAGACGCCGGCGATGACCGCGAGGAAGCGCGGGTCCGCGACGCCGACCGCGGCATAGGTCGGTTGCGCCGGGTTGGTGAGCGGGCCCAGGAGGTTGAACGCGGTGGCGACGCCGAGCTCGGCACGTGCGGGGCCGGCATACCGCATCGAGGGGTGGAACGTCTGGGCGAAGCAGAAGGTGATGCCCGCGTCGAGCGCGACCTGCCTCACCTGGTCGGGCGTCAAGGTGAGGTTGACCCCGAGGCTCTCGAGGACGTCGGCGGAGCCGGACTTCGACGACGCGGCGCGGTTGCCGTGCTTGACGACCTGCAGGCCCGTCGACGCGATGACGACCGACGACATCGTCGAGATGTTGACGGTGCCGAAGCGGTCACCACCGGTGCCGACGATGTCGATGCTCTGGCCCGGGACCTCGATCCGCCGCGCGTGCTCGAGCATGACGTCGGCGAGACCGCGCACCTCGGCCACGGACTCGACCTTGGAGCGCAGCGCGACGAGGAAGCCGGCGACCTGGGCGACCGTGGCCTCCCCGCTCATGATCTGGTCCATGGCCCACCGCGACTCGGCCAGCGAAAGGTCCTCGCGCGCCATGAGCCGGGTCAGCAGGTCGGGCCACGTCGGACCCTCGGGGGGGGTGGCCGACACGTCAGCTCGCCGAGACGCGCCGGCGCGCCAGACCCGCGATCGCCTCGGCGACCTTGATCGGGTCGAGCGGGTGCGGCACGGCGTCGTCGGCGAGCGACCACGCGGCGAGCCAGCCGTCCTGCGGACGTCCGGTGAGGACGAGGACCGGCGGGCAGTCGTAGATCTCGTTCTTGAGCTCGCGGCAGAGGCCGAGGCCACCGTTCTTGGCCGCCTCGCCGTCGAGGACGACGACGTCCCAGCCACCCGCGTCGAGGGCCTCCGTGACGGCGAAGGAGGTCGCGCACTCGAGCCACCGGGTGACCTCGACGTCACGGGCCGGGCGACGGCCGGCGGCAGCGCGGACGGCGTCTCGCGTCGTGATGTCGTCGCTGTAGAGCAGGACCGAGACCCGGTGGAGACCGGGACCGCCGGAGGGGGTCGTGCCGGCCTTCTCGACGGAGTCCGCGTGAGGGGCCGCGTGCGCTGAGGTCATGGCGTCATCCTAGCCACGCGGCATTCTGCGATCGGACACCGCCGAACCCGGGGGTCGGTGCAGCACGTGACAGGGAATGACGCCATAATGGCGCTCGTGGCGACAGCAGAAGCAACGACTCGAGTGTCCGGTCCGGTTCCCAGCATCCCGGACTACGGTCCGGCGACCCGCCCCAACATGGTCGCGGTCGGCACGATGGTCTGGCTGGCGAGCGAGCTGATGTTCTTCGCAGCGCTCTTCGCCTTCTACTTCTCGCTCCGAGGCCACCTCCCCGAGCTGTGGGACGAGCGCACCGCACAGCTCAACGTTCCCTTCGCGTTCGCCAACACCGTCGTCCTCGTCATCTCCTCCGTGTGGTGCCAGCTGGGCGTGTGGAAGGCCGAGGCCGGGCAGGTCTCGCGCACCGGCAAGCTGGCCAACGTCAAGGAGTGGGGCATGCGTGAGTGGTACGTCCTCACGTACGTCTTCGGCTCGATCTTCATCGCCGGCCAGGTCTACGAGTACGCCCACCTCGTCCACGAGGGCATCACCCTGAGCACCGACTCCTACGCGTCGATCTTCTACCTCGCCACCGGCTTCCACGGCATGCACGTCACCGGCGGCCTCATCGCCTTCCTGCTCATCATCGGCCGCACCTTCACGACCCGCCGCTACACCCACCTCCAGGAGACGGGTGCGGTCGTGACCTCCTACTACTGGCACTTCGTCGACGTCGTGTGGATCGCGCTCTTCGCGATGATCTACCTGCTGAAGTGAGGTGTCCGCGCTGACCACTAGCCTGACCAGCTCCGCCGCACCACACATCCCCGAGACCCCGACAGGACACACGTCGTGAACGCACTGGCCGCCCGCCGCCGCCACCCGGCTGCGATCGCCATCCTGCTCATGCTCGGCCTCCTCGTGACCGGCTTCGCGTATGCCGCGGTCGCACCGCAGCCCGCGAAGGCCGAGACGAGCTCGGCCGAGGACGTCGCCGCCGGAAAGCAGCTCTTCGTCGCCAACTGCGCCTCGTGTCACGGCGTCAACGCCGAGGGCCGCGCGACCGGCAACGACGACAGGATCGCCGGGCCCGCCCTCGCGGGTGTCGGTGCCGCCGCCGTCGACTTCCAGGTGGGCACCGGCCGCATGCCGATGCGCCAGCCGGCCGTGCAGGCCCCCCGCGCGCCCGTCCAGTTCACGCAGGAGCAGATCGACCAGCTCGCTGCCTATGTCGCGTCGCTCGCCCCCGGCCCGGCCGTCCCCTCCGAGGAGGACGTCGACCCGGAGAAGGGTGACCCCGCCAAGGGTGGAGAGCTCTTCCGGGTCAACTGCGCCATGTGCCACAACTTCGCCGGCTCCGGCGGCGCCCTGACCCGCGGCAAGTACGCGCCCTCGCTCGACGGCGTCGAGCCCAAGCACATCTATGAGGCCATGGAGACCGGCCCGCAGTCGATGCCGGTCTTCAACGACGGCAACATCGCCCCCGAGGACAAGCGCGACATCATCGCCTTCCTCAAGTCCATCGAGGACGCTCCCCAGCAGGGCGGTCACGCCCTGGGGTCTCTGGGTCCGGTGTCGGAGGGCTGGTTCGCCTGGTTCTTCGGCCTGGGCATCCTCGTCGCCGCCGCCGTCTGGCTCGGGCAGAAGTCCGCTTGAGCCAGGACGGCCACCGCTTCCCACTCTCCGTCGACAGGATCGATCATCCGATGAACGAGCAGGACAGCCAGCCCACCGGAGGCGAGGTCACCCACACGGGTGAGTTCGGCAAGGGTGCCGTTCGCCTCGACCAGGGGCACGTCATCGGGGACGGCGGCATCCCCGCCCGCTTCGAGAACCCGGGCTTCCGCCCGCACCCGCTGCGCGGTGCGGACCTCGACGAGGGCGCCGCCAAGCGCGCGGAGCGCATCGTCGGTGGCCTCTTCCTCCTGTCGATCCTGGGCACGCTCGGCTTCATCGTCGGGTACTTCCTCATCCCCACCGAGTCGACGGTCTTCGTCCCCGGCATCGGTCGCATGAACGCCGCCCACCTCGTGCTCGGCGTGTGCATGGCGCTGTCCCTCCTCGGCATCGGCCTCGGTGCCGTCCAGTGGGCCAAGACGCTCATGAACGACCACGAGGCCGTCGAGGACCGGCACCCGCAACGATCGGCCGACGAGGACCGCCGCAGGTTCGTCGAGATCCTCAACGAGGGCGACCGGGAGTCGCAGCTGTCGCGCCGCCCGCTCATCAAGTACGCGCTCGGCGGGGCCCTCGGCCTCTTCGCGGTGCCGGTCGTCCTCCCCCTCATCGGCGGCCTCGGCCCCATGCCCGGCGACGACCTCTCGGTGAGCTTCTGGAACGGCGAGAAGGAGGAGGACGGCAGCTACCCCAACGAGCCGCTCCGCCTCATGCGCGACCCGCAGAACACGCCGATCAAGGCCAGCGAGGTCACGATCGGCTCGGTCTTCCACGTCATGCCCGAGGGCCTGCTCGACCTCGAGGAGCACATCCTCGAGGCCAAGGCCAAGGCCGCGGTCATCGTCATGCGCCTCGATCCCGACGACATCAAGTCCCAGAAGGAGAAGGACTGGGGCCACCAGGGCATCGTCGCCTACTCCAAGATCTGCACCCACGTCGGTTGCCCCGTCGGCCTCTACGAGCAGCAGACGCACCACCTGCTCTGCCCGTGCCACCAGTCGACCTTCGACGTGACGCAGGACTGCAAGGTGATCTTCGGTCCGGCCAAGCGCCCCCTTCCGCAACTTCCGATCACCGTCGATGATGAGGGCTATCTCATCTCCAAGGGTCCGTTCCGCGAGGCGACCGGACCGAGCTTCTGGGAGCGTGGTTCCGCATGAGCACCGACAGCCTTCCCGCCGGCCGCCCGGCGGACCGTCTGCGCGACGGCGACGCCCCCGTGACCCGCGGCCCGAGCGCCGCCGCGCGCAAGGTCGGTGGCGTCGCCGGCTGGATCGACGACCGCACCAACGGCGCGAGGGGCATCAACTACCTGCTCCGCAAGGTCTTCCCGCACCACTGGTCGTTCATGCTCGGCGAGATCGCGATGTACTCGCTCATCATCTGCCTGCTCTCCGGTGCCCTTCTGACGATCTGGTTCGTCCCCAGCGCCGGCCACACCGTCTACGACGGCTCCTACGTCCCACTGCGTGGCACGCAGATGTCCGAGGCCTACGCCTCGACGCTCGACATCTCGTTCGACGTCAAGGGCGGGCTGCTCATCCGGCAGATCCACCACTGGGCCGCGCTCATGTTCCTCGTCGGTCTGACGGTGCACATGTTCCGGGTGTTCTTCACCGGTGCGTTCCGCCGCCCGCGCGAGATCAACTGGGTCATCGGCACCGTCCTGGCCCTGCTCGCGGCCATCGAGGGCTTCGCCGGCTACTCCCTCCCGGACGACCTGCTCTCGGGCACCGGCATCCGCGCCATGGAGGGGTTCGTCCAGACCGCCCCGGTCATCGGCTCCTACCTCGCCTACGCGATCTTCGGTGGTCCCTTCCCGGGCGAGGCGATCATCCCCCGCCTGTATGCCGCGCACGTGCTGCTCATCCCGGCGATCCTCGTCGGCCTGTTCGTCGCGCACATCGTGCTCGTGGCGGTCCACAAGCACACCCAGTACCCCGGCCCGGGCCGGACCAACGACAACGTCGTCGGCCACCGCGTCATGCCGGTCTATGCCGCGACCGCCGGCGGGTTCTTCTTCATCGTCTTCGGCGTCATCACGCTCATCTCGGCGCTCTTCACGATCAACCCGATCTGGGCCTACGGTCCCTACGACCCGTCGCCGGTCACCGCCGGCTCGCAGCCGGACTGGTACATGGGCGCCTACGACGGCGCGCTTCGCCTGCTCCCCGGTTGGCTCGAGTTCCAGATCGGCGGCAACACGCTGTCGCTCAACATCGCGCTCGGCGCCCTCGTGCTCCTGCCGCTCGTCTACATCGTCCTGGGCGCCTACCCGTTCGTCGAGCGCTGGGTCACCGGTGACACTGGCGAGCACCACCTGCTCGACCGGCCGCGCAACAACCCGACACGCACCGGCATCGGCATGGCGGGCATCGTCGCCTACTCGATCTTCATGTTCGCGGCGGGCAACGACATCATGGCGATCAAGCTGGGCATGTCGATCAACGACATCACCTGGCTGTTCCGCATCGGGCTCTTCGTGTTCCCGCCGCTCGCCTTCTGGGTGACGAAGCGGATCTGCCTCAGCCTCCAGCGTCGCGATCGGGACCTCGCCCTGCACGCCAGGGAGTCGGGCCGCATCATCCGCGGTGCCGACGGCTCGTTCCACGAGCGCCACGACCCGATCTCGGAGTACGACCGCTGGATCCTCGTCCAGCACGAGCCGGTGACCCCCCTCCAGCTCGAGCCGGAGTACGACGAGAACGGTGTGGCACGCCCGGCGGCCCGCAAGGACCGCCTGCGCGCCAAGCTGTCGCACTTCTACTTCAAGGACGCCGTCAACCCGGTCACCCCGGCCGAGCTCGCCGCCGCTCACCACGACGGTCAGAGGGCCGAGGCGATCGAGGCGCCCCTCGACTACGAGGGCATCGAGGGCGACCGCGGCCACGCCGGCGAGGGTGGCCACGGAGCCGACGTGCCGACGGGCCACGGCGACGACGCCGAGGGCCGGCGCGAGGACACCGAGGCCCGGCGCGGTGTCAGCGGCGCCAGCCGCCTGCGCGAGTAGCCCTCCTCCGTCGACGAGCGTGCTCGTCGAGATCGACGCCCTCCGAAACCTCGGTTCCGGAGGGCGTCGTCGTCTCCTCCTTGCAATGCCTCGGTGCGCGCCTTGGCTCGGCCGCACGAGCGACGCCGTATGCCGTCCCTGCAGCCCTCCCCGCTCGAGGCGCACCTCCCGGGGCATGACAGGGTGAACCCGTGGAACCTGTCGCTGTCGAGGAGTTCGAGGCGATCGTCGAGGAGGCCCTCGACGACGTCCCCGAGGAGCTCATGGGCATGCTCGACAACGTCGTCTTCCTCGTGGAGGACGAGCCGCCCGCGGACGACCCGGACCTCCTCGGCGTCTACGACGGAGTGCCGCTCACCGAGCGTGACTCAGGGTGGGGCTTGGGCAACCTCCCGGACCGCATCACCCTCTTCCGCGGCCCTCTCACGCGCATGTGCAAGGACCTCGAGGACCTGCGCGAGGAGATCGCGGTGACCGTCGTCCACGAGATCGCGCACCACTTCGGCATCGACGACGCCACCCTGCACGAGCTCGGCTGGGGCTGAGCTGTCAGTCGACGCTGAGGGACGACCGGGCGGTGTCGGGACGCACGTCCGGCCGGTGGCACGGACGAGTTCCGGACGTCGTCGGGACTGCCGGACCTACCCCGCTACCGTTCTGGGGTGAACCACCCCACCGAGCCCGTGCCCGACCCCGTCAACGACGGACGGGACCGTCGCGTGCTCGCGTGGGTCGGTGCCGGGCTGCTGGCTGGCGGCATGCCGGTCCACGAGGTCGAGGACGACGTCCGGGACGTGGCGCGGGCACTCGGTCACCCCGGCGCCCAGGTGGCGTGCTCCCCCACGGGGCTGCTCGTCTCCCTCGCCTCCGGAGGGCCCTCGACGTTCGAACAGGTCGAGGGAGGGCTGCGCCTCGACCAGCTCGCGGACGTCCTCGCCCTCGCGGCCAGCCTGCGGGCGGGCCGGGTGGACGCGGACGAGTGCTTGGCCCGGCTCGCCGGCCTGCGTGCCCAACCCCACCGCTACCGCACCGTCGGGTTCGTCGGCGGCGCGATGCTCTCGGGAATCGGGATCGGGCTGGTCCTCGCGCCCTCGGTGGCGTCGCTGCTCTTCACCCTCGTCGTCGCGCCCCTCACACCACTGTTCGTCCTGCTGCTCGGGCGCGGCCGGACCCTCCGCACGCTCACGCCGTTCCTCGCCGGTTTCGTCGTGGCGGTCCTCGCCTTTCTCGCCGCAGAGCTGGGCTGGGTGGACGCACCCCTGCGCACGCTGGTGGCACCCATCGCCGTGCTGCTGCCGGGGGCGCTCATCGTCACCGGGCTCACCGAGCTCGCCGCCGGCGCGATGGTCGCCGGGAGCTCGCGACTCTCGTTCGGGCTCGTGCAGCTGCTCCTCTTCGTGCTCGGTGTCGGCGCGGCCCTCGCCGTCACCGGCGGAGGCGCCGACCTGCTCGGCACGACCTCCTCGGGTGCACCCGGCTGGTGGGCACCGCTCGCAGGCCTTGTCGTCGTCACCGTCGCGATCGCCCTCCTCGAGTCGGTGCCCCTGCGCCAGGCACCGTGGCTGGCAGCGGGCATCCTCGCCACCTTCACCGCTCAGGCGCTGACCCTCGCAGTGGTGGATGCGCGGTGGGCCGGAGCCTTCGTGGGTGCCGTTGTCGCAGCCCTCCTCTCGACGTTGATCGAGTACCTCCGGCCGGAGCTGCCGCGGATGGTGACCTTCCTGCCGAGCTTCTGGCTGCTCGTGCCCGGCTCGCTCGGGCTCATCTCGATGGCGCAGTTCGAGGTGGGACCGGGACAGGCGGCCATCGCCCTCGTCGACGTCGTGATCGTCGTCGCCGCGATCGCCCTCGGGGTCATCGTCGGCGCCGCGCTGGCAGCCCCGCTGCGCCGTCTGGCACGTCCGATGGCCCTGTCGCACCTCCGCGGCCTCAGGGCCGCCCGGCGTCGCCGTCAGGGCGCCTGAGGGACTCGCGAGAGGCCACGAACGACGGAGCCGGTTGCCTCGTGCGAGGTGACGGGCAGGAACGACGGGGCCGGTTGCCTCGTGCGAGGTGACCGGCAGGAACGACGGAGCCGGTCACCTCGTGCGAGGTGACCGGCTCTCGACCGTGCTGCTGACCGGGGTCAGAGGGCGTGCGGCCCGCGCCAGTACTCGAAGACCCAGCCGATGAGGGCGGGCACAGCCAAGGCGGCGCCGAGGGCGACGATCCACCAGCCGATCGCGAGGCCGAGAAAGATCAGGGCAGACGCGCCCGCGAGGAAGAGCGGCTGCCAGCTGTGCGGGCTGAAGAAGCCGTAGTCACCGGCGATGTCGCTGATCTCGCCGAGCGGGTCGTCCTCCGGCGGGACACCCTCGAGCTTGCGTCGGGTGATGTTGAGGTAGCCGGCGATCATGAAGCCGAGCAGGGCGCCGAGGACGAGACCCGTGACACCGACCGGCTCGGAGAAGTCGTTCCAGACCCCGTAGATCACGGCCATGAGGGCCGCGAAGCCACCGAAGAGGTAGCCGATCCGTTCCATCGCGACCATGGGTCAGTGCTCCTGGTTCTTCGTGTTGGCCATCGCGTCGTCACCCAGGTCCGCCGCACCGAGGGCCTTGACGAGACCGGTGCTCTCGTAGCCGGCCGGCGCCGCGTCGGGGTGGTTGAGGTCGAACGCCGGTCGCTCGGAGCGGATGCGGGGGATGGAGTGGAAGTTGTGCCGCGGGGGCGGGCACGACGTCGCCCACTCGAGCGAGGCGCCGTAGCCCCACGGGTCGTCGGTCTCGACGAGCGGCGCGTGGCGCCAGGTCTTCCACACGTTGTAGGCGAACGGGATCATCGAGGCGCCGAGGAGGAAGGCACCGGTGGTCGACACCTGGTTGGCGAAGGTGAAGCCGTCCTCGGGGAGATAGTCCGCGTAGCGGCGGGGCATGCCCCAGATGCCGAGGAGGTGCTGGATGAGGAAGGTCGTGTGGAAGCCGATGAAGAGCATCCAGAAGTGGACCTTGCCGAGCTTCTCGTCGAGCATCCGGCCGGTGAGCTTGGGCCACCAGAAGTAGAACCCGCCGAACATCGCGAAGACGACCGTGCCGAAGACGACGTAGTGGAAGTGCGCCACGACGAAGTAGCTGTCGGTGAGGTGGAAGTCGAGGGCCGGGCTGGCGAGGATGACACCGGTGAGGCCACCGAAGAGGAAGGTCACGAGGAAGCCGAGCGCCCAGAGCATCGGCGTCTCGAAGCTGAGCTTGCCGCCCCACATCGTGCCGATCCAGTTGAAGAACTTCACGCCGGTCGGCACCGCGATGAGCATCGTCATGATCGCGAAGAAGGGCAGGAGCACCTGGCCGGTGCCGTACATGTGGTGCGCCCAGACCGAGACCGACAGCGCCGCGATGGCGATCGTCGCGTAGACGAGGGTCTTGTAGCCGAAGACCGGCTTGCGCGAGAACACCGGGACGATCTCGGAGATGATCCCGAAGAACGGCAGGGCGATGACGTAGACCTCGGGGTGCCCGAAGAACCAGAAGATGTGCTGCCAGAGCATCACTCCCCCGCTGTCGGGGTCGAAGATGTGGGCCCCGAAGCGCCGGTCGGCGCCGAGCGCGAAGAGCGCGGCGGCCAGGGCCGGGAAGATGAGCAGGACGAGGATCGATGTGATGAGCACGGTCCACACGAAGATCGGCATCCGGAACATCGTCATGCCGGGCGCGCGCATCGTGAGGATCGTCGTGATGAAGTTGACCGACCCGAGGATGGTGCCGAAGCCGGCGAGGGCGAGACCGAAGACCCACAGGTCACCGCCCATGCCCGGGCTGTAGGACGCGTCCGACAGGGGCGTGTAGGCGAACCAGCCGAAGGCGGCGGCGCCGCCCGGCGTGAGGAACCCACCGGCGGCGATGAGGCCACCGAAGAGGTAGAGCCAGTAGGCGAACATGTTGAGGCGCGGGAACGAGACGTCGGGCGCCCCGATCTGCAGCGGCATGAGCGCGTTGGCGAACGCGGCGAAGAGCGGCGTCGCGAAGAGCAGCAGCATGATCGTGCCGTGCATCGTGAACAGCTGGTTGAACTGGTCGGGGTTGTCGACGACCTGCATGCCTGGCTGCATGAGCTCGGCGCGGATGATGAGCGCCATGAGGCCGCCCATGAGGAACCACGCGAACGAGGTGATGAAGTAAAGGTTGCCGATGACCTTGTGGTCGGTCGTCGTCATCCACTTGACGACCGTGGCCCCGGGGGCGACGCGCGGGTGACGAACGGTCTCGCGCTCACGGAGCATCGTGCGGGATTCGGTTGCGGCGCTCATCTGGTCAGTTCCTCAGTTCCTCGGGCAGGAGCTCGTCCTCGCCGGGCACGAGGCCCGACTCGCCACGGTTCAGGTCGGTGCCGAGCATTCCGGTCTGACCGCGGGACTTGAGGTCGTCCATGTGCGCGTCGAACTCCGCGCGAGGGACGACCTTGACGTTGAACAGCATCTGGGAGTGGTAGGCGCCACAGAGCTCGGCGCACTTGCCCTTGAAGGTGCCCTCCTCGGTCGGCACGACCTGGAACTTGTTGACCTTGCCCGGGATCATGTCGAGCTTCTGCAGGAACTGCGGCACCCAGAAGGAGTGGATGACGTCGCGGGCGGTGAGCACGAACTCGACCCGCTCACCCACCGGGAGGTAGAGCGTCGGGATGGTCTCCTCGGCGCCGGGCTCACCGGTGAGAATGGCCTGCGTGCCGGTCTCGTGGACGTCGGCCTCGACGTAGTTGAAGTCCCAGGACCACTGCTTGCCCACGACGTTGACGGTGACCGCGGGGTCCTCGCTCGTGTCGAGCAGCGCGCTCTGGTCCTTGGCGGTGAAGAAGAAGAAGGTCGCCACCATGAAGATCGGGACGATCGTGTAGAGGATCTCGAGCGGCACGTTGTAGCGCAGCTGCACAGGGAGCTCGTTGTCGTCACGACGACGGCGGTAGGCGATGACGCACCAGGCGGTGAGTCCCCAGACGAGAACACCGACGGAGAGGCAGGCGATCCACGCACCGACCCACAGGTCACGCACGCGCTCGGAGTTCTCGGTGACGCCCTGGGGCAGGAAGCCGTCCTCGAACTTGCCCAGCTCGCACCCACTGAGCGCCATCATGGCACCCACGGCCAGGAGCGACCAGAGGGCCAGTCGCCGACCCCGGGAACGGGGGTTGAGTTGGTCGTGCTGAGGCACCGCGGCACCCTCCTGCGTCGTCTGCTGGAACATCACAAACAGTAGTGCATGCTGCGGAACTCGCCGGGGACGGGGGGCGGTACGGTCGAGGCGTGCTGGACGCCACCCGGAGCCCTCTCCATCCCGCCGCACGGGAGACTCTCCTGGCCGCTCTCGACGCAGGCTGGGCCGACCCCCGGCGCCTCCACTCCGACGGTCGCCGGGCGCGCCTGCTGCTCGACCGGGCGCGGGAGAGCGTCGCGGTCTCGATCGGCGCGCGTCCCGACGAGGTCTCCTTCCACCCGAGCGGCGCCCACGCCCTCCGGACGGGTGTCGCGGGCCTGCGTCACGCCCGCCGGCGAGCCGGCTCTCGGGTGCTCACCTCCGCCGTCGACCGGGCCGTCATGCTCCACGAGTCCCACGAGGCCGACCCGGACTCCCGGCCGCTGCCCGTCGACGCTGCGGGACGCCTCTCCCCCGAGACCCTGCGTGAGGCGGTCGCGACCGGGCCTGCGGCCCTCGTCGCCGTCCAGCACGCCAACGGCGAGGTCGGCACCGTGCAGCCGGTCGCCGCCCTCCATGACGTATGCCGTGCAGCCGGCCTCCCGCTGCTCGTCGACGGCACGTCGTCGCTGGGTCGCATCGAGGGCCCGGGATCGTGGGACGTTCTGGTCGGCGACGCGGCGACCATCGCCGGTCCCCCGGTGGGCGTCCTCGCCGTGCGCACCGGCACCCGCTTCGACCTGCCCGGCCCGCGGTGGGAGCCCGAGCACGGGCGCGAGGTCGAGGACCCCTGGGTGCCGCTCGTGCTCGCCGCCGCCGAGGCATGGCAGCACGCCGTCCACGAGCGAGCGCAGGAGGAAGCGTCCGCCCGAGCGCTCACCGACCGCATCCGCGAGGCCGCGGCCGCCGTACCCGACGTCGAGGTCGTCGGCGACCCCGTCGACCGGCTGCCGCACGTCGTCACCTTCAGCGCGCTCTACGTCGACGGCGAGAGCATCGTCGGCGAGCTCGACCGGCGTGGCATCGAGGTGGCCTCGGGGTCCGCGTGCACGTCGAGCCGGCTCGAGCCGAGCCACGTCCTCGCCGCGATGGGCGCGCTCACCCACGGCAACGTGCGGGTCACCCTGCCGCTGGGCGCCGTGCGGCCGGAGCGGGCCGACGACGTCTCGGCCCTGTGCCGCGAGCTCCCGTCGGTCGTGGCGGAGCTGCGGGCCCGCCTCGGGGTGGGCGACCTGTGAGCGCGACCGCCGACCTCGACGCCCGCGGGCTCCTGTGCCCGCTGCCCGTCATCAGGCTCGCCCGCCTCGCCCGCGAGCTGCCCGCGGGCAGCTCGCTGCTCGTGCTCGCCGACGATCCGGCCGCCGAGTCCGACATCCCCGCCTGGGCCCGGATGCGGGGGCACGAGGTGAGCCTCGAGCGCAGGGGTGGGCACACGGCATACACGGTCGTTCTGGGGTGAGCCCCGCTCAGCCGAAGCGGAGGTCCGGGGCCCCGAGCGCCCCGGCGAGCGCCTCGAGGTAGCGGCGGCGCGGCCACTCGACGACGCCGAGCCGCTCGAGGTGACCGGTCCGCCACTGCACGTCGATGATCCGGCGCTCGTCACCGTCGGCCCTCACGAGGTCGACAAGGGCCGCGAGCGCGACCTTCGACGCGTCGCGCTCGAGGTGGAACATTGACTCGCCCGCGAAGAGCCCGCCGACCGCGATGCCGTAGAGCCCGCCGACGAGGCGGTCGTCGAGCCACGTCTCCACGCTGTGCGCCCAACCGAGGCGGTGCATCTCGGTGTATGCCGTGACGATCTCGTCGGTGATCCAGCGCCCCTCGCGCTCGGGGTCGGCGCACAGGCGCATGACGTCGGTGAAGGCGGTGTCGACGCGGACCTCGAAGCGCGACCGGGCCTTGCGCAGCGAGCGGCTCTCGCGGAAGTCCGCGGGCACGAGGACGCCCCGTGGCTCGGGCGACCACCAGCCGATGGGACGCGCACCGTGGTCGCCGAGCCCCATCGGGAAGAGGCCGGCGCGGTAGGCAGCGAGAAGCGTGCCGGGCGCGAGGTCGGCGCCGGCGGCGACGAGGTCCTCGTCCTCGGTCGGGCGCAGCCGCGCCAGCGCCCACTCACCCGGTGGCGGCTCGACCGGCGGGAAGGGGACGGTCACGACCGCGGCTTCAGGGCCTCGCGCAGGTGATGTGCGGCTCGACGTCGGCGGCCGAGTCGTCACCGTAGGCCTGGGCGAGCCGGTCGAGGAACGCCGACTTGTCGAGGACGTACTCCTGGGTGCCGACCGTCTCGAGGACGTAGGTGGCGAGCAGCGAGCCGATCTCGGCGCAGCGACGGTGCTCGAGGCCGGCGGAGAGGCCGGTGAGGAAGCCGGCGCGGAAGGCGTCGCCGACACCGGTCGGGTCGGCACGACGCGCCTCGAGGGCGATGGGCACCTCGATCGGCTCCTCGCCGCGGGTCTTGATGACGGCGCCGTCCTTGCCCTTGGTGATGACCCGGGTCGTCACCTGCGCGTCGATGTCGGCCTCGCTCCACCCGGTCTTCTGCTCGGTGAGGTGCGCCTCGTACTCGTTGGTGAAGAGGTAGTCCGCGCCCTCGATGAGCTTGCGGATGAAGGGTCCGTCGGCGAACGCGAGCTGCTGCGACGGGTCGGCGACGAAGGTCAGCCCCCGGGTGCGGCACTCGTCGGTGTGGCGCAGCATCGCCTCGGGGTCGTTGGCGCCGATGAGGACGAGGTCCAGACCCTTGGCCGCGATCGGGCCGAGCTCGATGAGCCGGGCCTCGCTCATCGCGCCGGCGTAGAAGGTCGCCATCTGCGCCATGTCGTCGTCGGTCGTGCAGACGAAGCGGGCCGTGTGCTTGGAGTCGGAGATGTGCACGTGGTCGCAGTCGACGCCGTGCCGCGTCAGCCAGCTGCGGTAGTCGGCGAAGTCCTCGCCCGCAGCGCCGACGAGCATCGGCCGCTGGCCGAGGGCCGCCATGCCGAAGCAGATGTTGCCGGCGACTCCCCCACGACGGATCTCGAGCGAGTCGGCGAGGAACGACACGGAGATCTTGTCGAGCTGCTCGACGACGAGGGAGTCGGCGAACCGGCCCCGGAAGGTCATGAGGTGGTCGGTCGCGATGGACCCGGTGACTGCGATGCGCACCACGGCAACCTACCTCCTCGCGCCGGGTCGGAGGTCGGCGCACCCAGACCCGAGCGGATCGCCCCGGTCGGTTCAGCCTCGACATCCCACAGTACTTGACATCGCACAGTACTGGGCATCACAGTGAACCCATGCCCGCACACGACCCGCAGATGCTCAAAGGAGTCCTCGGCCTCCTCCTCCTGAGCGTGCTGTCGACCGGTGACAACTACGGCTACGGGCTCGTCACCGAGCTCCGCCGCACCGGCTTCGACGACCTGGCAGAGGGGACCGTCTACCCCGGCCTCACCCGGCTCGAGTCCTCGGGGCTGCTCGAGTCGCACCTCGTCCGGAGCGACTCGGGCCCAGCCCGCAAGTACTACCGCCTCACGCCCGCCGGGCACGCCGAGCTCGCCGCCCGGCGCACCGCGTGGGAGCACCTCGTCCAGTCCGTCCGCACGGCGACCAGCGCCGCGCTGCCCACAGGGGGAACCGCATGAACCTCGTCGACCGCGCCCGGATCGAGTCCGCGATCCTCCGATACGACTTCTGGCTCGAGATGCGCGGCGTCGGCGGGTCCCGCCGTCGTGGCCTGCGCCGGGAGCTGCGCACCAACCTCACCGAGGCGGGTGCAGAGGTGGGGACGACCCGCGCCCTCTTCGGCATCGGCTCCCCCAAGGAGCTCGCCCACGCCGCCACCGACACCGACCCGACGCGCCCCCGGTGGTCGCAGGGGCTCATGTGGGGTGCGGGCGCCCTGCTCGTCCTCATGGCCTGGCTCGCGGTCACGAGCCTCAACCTCGTGCAGGCCGTCGAGGCCACCGGCACCACCGAGCCGGTGGACGTGAGCCCCTTCCCGTGGTTCGGCACGACGTTCACCGTCCGCTCCGCCCCCGGCGTCCTCGAGGCCAGCATCTCGCCGCTCTGGCAGCTGCTCGCCGGACCGCTGCTCGTCCTCCTCCTCGTCGCGCAGCCGTGGCGCCTGCTGCGGCGACGCCGTCCTGCGCACGCGCCCGCGACGACCGGCGACCACGCCTGACGCACCCCCGGCCGTGTCGGCCCGCCGGGTCCTTGTCCACGGGCGGACCAACAGAGCAGAGTGCGGTCCATGGACACTCCCCGCTGGCAGGACGCCGACTTCACCGGACTCAAGGCCTTCGTCTTCAACTGCACCCTCAAGCGCTCCCCCGACAAGAGCCACACCCAGGGCCTCATCGACGTGAGCACCGCGATCATGGAGAAGCACGGGGTCGAGGTCGAGGTGCTGCGGGCTGTCGACCACGACATCGCCACCGGCGTCTACCCCGACATGACCGAGCACGGCTGGGAGACCGACGAGTGGCCCGAGATCTGGAAGCGGGTCGAGGCCAGCGACATCATCGTCATCGCCGGACCCATCTGGCTCGGGGACAACTCCAGCGTGACGAAGCAGGTCATCGAGCGCCTCTACGCGATGAGCGGCATGCACAACGACAAGGGCCAGTACATCTACTACGGCAAGGTCGGAGGGGCGATCATCACCGGCAACGAGGACGGCATCAAGCACTGCGCCTCCAACATCCTCTACAGCCTCCAGCACCTCGGCTGCACGGTCCCGCCCAACGCCGACGCCGGCTGGATCGGCGAGGCCGGGCCCGGGCCGTCCTACCTCGACGAGGGCAGCGGTGGCCCCGAGAACGAGTTCACCCAGCGCAACACGACCTTCATGACGTGGAACCTCATGCACCTCGCCTGGCTGCTCAAGGAGAGGGGCGGCTTCCCGGCAGGCGGCAACGAGCGGACGAAGTGGGACGAGGGCACCGACTTCGACCACCCCAACCCCGAGTACCGCTGAGGCGCCCCGCCCCACAACGGGGGCGGCCGGCATACGCGAAGGGCCCCTCACCAACAGTCGTGAGGGGCCCTTCGTGTATGCCGTGGTGCAGCTCAGCTGAACGAGTCGCCGCAGGCACAGGAGCTGCCCGCGTTGGGGTTGTCGATGGTGAAGCCCTGCTTCTCGATGGTGTCGGAGAAGTCGATCGTGGCGCCCTCCAGGTAGGGGCTGCTCATCCGGTCGACGACGACCTCGACACCGTCGAAGTCGCGGACGAGGTCACCGTCGAGGGAGCGCTCGTCGAAGTAGAGCTGGTAGATGAGGCCCGAGCAACCACCGGGCTGTACGCCCACGCGCAGGCGGAGGTCGTCGCGACCCTCCTGCTCGAGGAGGGACTTGACCTTGCCGGCCGCGAGGTCGGTGAGGAGGACGCCGTGGGCCGGGGTCGCCTCGGCGTCGGTCGTGGTCTCGGGCTTGGTGTCGAGCTCGCTCATCGGTGACTCCTGTGCTGCGTCGGGGCTCGGGTGGTCTGTGGTCCTGCAGGAGGTCGCAACCGTGGGCGGCCTCGATCTGTTCCCGGGCGTGAGTTCAGGATACGTCGCCCGCGGCGGATCACCGACCAGCAGACCACGTTCTGGCGACGCGCGCCGCACGTGCACGCAGGGTTCCGACCGGGTCGAGGAAGGCCGCGTCGACCTCCTCGGGGGTCTCCGCGACGGCATACGTGCCGCTGATCCCCAGCCCCATCGTCTCGCGACGGCCGACGAGGACCTGGCCCGCGAGGACGACGCTCGGCAGCCCCTCCTCGAGGGCCGCGGCGGCGACGCCGGCGGCGACCTTGCCGTGCAGGCTCTGCCAGTCGAAGGTGCCCTCGCCCGTGACGACGAGGTCGCTCCCGCGCACGACGTCGCGGAAGCCGACGGCGTCGAGGACGAGGTCGACGCCGCTCACTCGCCGCCCGCCGAGGAGGAAGAGGGCGTAGCCGAGCCCACCCGCGGCACCGGCGCCGGGCTCGCGGTCGAGGCGCCTCGGGGCGCCGGTGAGGAGGTCGAGCGGGGCGTCGAGCGTCCGTCCGACGACCTCGGTGAACCGCCCGAGGGCGCCCTCGAGCTCCTGGGCGACCTCGGGCGAGGCGCCCTTCTGTGGGCCGAAGACCGCGCTCGCACCCTTGAAGCCGAGCAGCGGGTTGTCGACGTCGGTGGCGGCGACGAGGTCGACACCCTCGAGGAGCTCGCGGGCCGCGTGCAGCCCGGAGAGCGCGTCGTCCGGGGCGGTGGCGAGGACGCGGCCACCACGGGCGAGCAGGTCGGGCGGACCGGCACCGAGCGCGGACAGCAGCCCGGCGCCCGCGTCGTTCGTGCCGCTGCCGCCGAGCCCGACGACGATCCGGTCGGGCTTCTCCTCCAGCGCGGCACGGAGCAGCTGACCCACGCCCCATGTGCTGGTGAGCGCCGGGTCGCGCTCGTCCGCGGCGAGCAGGTGGAGTCCCGCTGCCTGCGCCGACTCCACGTATGCCGTCCGCATCCCCTCACGCTCGACGACGAGCACCGCGGCGGGCACCTCGCGGCCGAGGGGGTCGCTCACCGTGAGCGCGGCGACCTCGCCGTCGAGCGCCCGGCCGAGGACGTCGAGGAAGCCGGGGCCGCCGTCGGAGAGCGGCAGCAGCGTGAGGGCGTCGCGCGGGGCCGTGTCGTGCCACCCGGCAGCCATGGCCTCGGCCGCCTGGGTCGCGGTCAGGGTTCCGGTGAAGCAGTCCGGGGCGATGACGACGTGCACGGCACGCACGGTATCGGGTCGGTGCGCGGGTCCGGAACCGCCCGTGGTGGCGGGAGCGACCGGCGAGCCACCGCGTGCGGTGGACCGGCGTCGGGACCGCGGGCGACCGGCATACGATCGCGGTGTGACGACGACGCCTGCCGCTCCGCTCCCGCTCCTCGTCCTCGGCCGGGGACGCGACCTGCACTCCGAGCGGGGCGTCGAGTGCCCGGGTGACCTCCCCTCCCCGTCGGACCCCGACCTCGTCGCGCGGGCCCGTGCGGCCAAGGAGGCGCTGGGCGACAAGGTCTTCGTGCTCGGGCACCACTACCAGCGCAACGAGGTCATCGAGTTCGCCGACGTCACGGGCGACTCGTTCAAGCTCGCCAAGGAGGCGGCGGCGCGTCCGGACGCACCGTGGATCGTCTTCTGCGGCGTGCACTTCATGGCCGAGTCGGCCGACATCCTCACGAGCGACGAGCAGACGGTGATCCTCCCCGACCTCGCCGCGGGCTGCTCGATGGCCGACATGGCCGCCATCGCGCAGGTCGAGGACTGCTGGGACGACCTTGTCGCGGCGGGGGTCGCCGACGACACGGTGCCGGTGACCTACATGAACTCGTCCGCGGCCATCAAGGCGTTCACCGGTCGCCACGGCGGCACGATCTGCACGTCGTCCAACGCGCGGACCGCGCTCACCTGGGCGCTCGACCGCACCGGCGGCGTCGACGGCACCGGCAAGGTGCTCTTCCTCCCCGACCAGCACCTCGGGCGCAACACGTGGGCCCGCGATCTCGGCCGGTCGCTCGACGACTGCGTCGTGTGGGACCCGCACCGTCCCATGGGTGGGCTCACGGTCGAGCAGCTGCGGGACGCGCGGATGATCCTGTGGCGCGGGCACTGCTCGGTGCACGGGCGCTTCACCACCGAGGCGGTGGCCGCGGCCCGGGCCGAGATCCCCGGCGTCAAGGTCATCGTCCACCCCGAGTGCCGCCACGAGGTCGTCGAGCTCGCCGACGAGGTGGGCTCGACCGAGAAGATCATCTCGACCATCGCGGCCGCGCCCGCGGGAACGGCGTGGGCCGTCGGCACCGAGCTCAACCTCGTCCAGCGCCTCGCGCAGATGTTTCCCGAGCAGCGGATCGCCTTCCTCGAGAAGAACGTCTGCTACTGCTCGACGATGAACCGGATCGACCTGCCCCACCTCGTGTGGGCGCTGGAGTCCCTCGTCGAGGGGCGCGTCGTCAACCCGATCCGGGTCGACGAGCAGGTCGCCGCCGACGCGCGGCGTGCGCTCGACCAGATGCTCGCGCTGCCCGGCGAGACCTCGAAGGACTGACCGGCGACCGGACCGCATCCGGTCGCGGCTCGGTCGCGGTCGCGGCTCGGGGTCGGTCAGGAGATGCGGGCCCATCTCCACGTCCCCGGCAGGAGGCAGCCTCCTGCCTCGCTCGTCGTCGACATCGTCGTGTGGACGACGACGACCGAGGTGAACGTCAGCTGGCACGCGCTCCGGTCGGCGGAGTCACGACGGAAGACGGGGGCGGTGCCGTCACGCATCGTGACCCGGCCGCGCTGGTCGGGGTCGGACTTGCCGTCACCGTCGTCGTCGAGGACGTAGGTGAGCAGCCCACTGCGCCAGGGTCGCCCGATCGCGAGCACCGTGCCAGAGGCGGGGTGCAGCCACACGCCGTCCAGGAAGGTGGACTGCGGTGCGAAGCCGGGCGCGACGGTCGGCAGGGGCGCACCCAGCGCGCCGCCGAGGTAGGGCTGGGGCGAGACGCGCTCGAGCATCCGCTCCTCGGGCTCGGGACCCAGCGTCGGGTCGCAGGAGGTCCGCTGCGCGGCGAGACCCACGACTCCCGGACGGAGCTGCCTGATCCGCACCACCTCGTCGCACCCGTCCTCGGTGTGGACAGTGTAGAGGTCGCCGGTGCGCGAGACGACGCGGTCCTTGAAGTCGGCCTCGAGGAAGTCGTCGGCGGTGGGGTCGACCGACACCCGCCCGTCGCCGACGAAGACCCAGACGTGGCGGCTGTCGGAGCCGAGCCGCCACGTGCCCACGACCTCGGGTGGGATGAACGGCTGGTCGGACACCGGCGGCCTCGCCGGTTGCGCCGGGTCGGGCGGGTCACCGGTGAGTACGAGACCCACGACCACGGCCGCGGTGGCCACGGCTGCGGCAACGAGGCCCCAGCGGCGGCGCCGGGCACGTGCACCCCGCAGCCCCGTCGCGCCGAACCCCGCGCCCCGCACCACCCGTGGAGCGGCGAGCACCTCGAAGAGGTCCGACTCCATGCGGGCGACGTCGTTTTCGGTGACCGGCAGCGCGTCCACGACATCGTGCAGCGCTGCGCTCGTGCGGGCCTCGACGATGCTCACTGGGCCACCTCCATTCGGTCGTGCAGGGCGGACAGGGCACGGCTGGCGTGCTTCTTGACCGAACCGACGGACACCTGCAGCAGCTCGGCCGTCTGGCGCTCGCTGAGGTCGAGGTAGAAGCGGCAGACGACGACCTCGCGCTGTCGCTGCGGCAGGGTGCGGACCTGCTCCGCGATCCGGAGGGACTCCTCGTGGGTCAGGACGTCGGCATCGGCCCCCGGCTGCGTGACGAGCTCGGGTCGCAACGGCGCCACCACCACCGGCCGGTGGGCGCGGTCGCGGTGCACCGACCGGCACCTGTTGACCACGGTCGCACGCAGGTAGGCGTGCATCGCCGAGCGGTCACGCAGGGATCGCCAGTTGCGGTGCAGCGAGAGGAACGCGTCCTGCACCGCTTCCTCGGCGGCACCCCGGTCGCCCGTGAGGGCGAAGCCAAGCCGGACCAGGTCCGCACAGTGCGTCCGGAAGAGGACGGCCAGAGCCTGGTCCCGGCCGAGCTCCGCCACCGGCCCTTGGACGCTGGGCCCGCTCTCACCGGCAGATCGCAGGAGAGGACTCACACCAGCAGAGTCGCACCGCGGGCCACAAAGGTTGACCCGCCGTGAGAAATGGCCCGCGCGTGGCCAACGAGCGTCTCCGGCATGGCTCATCCGGGTGGTCTCCGGGCCCAGTCCCGGCTCCCTCATCATGGCGGCCGCACCCACCATCCGATGTGAGCCCGGTCACTAGCGTCGCGGGGACGAGGGCGTCGACGGCGACGCCCCTGACCCCGGAGGTCGGCATGGCCCGCACACGAACACTCCTCGGCTGGACGGCCGCGCTCGCGCTGGCTGCCGCAACGGCCGTCTCCGCTGCGACGGGGGTGGTCATGGCACCTCGTGCCGCGGCGGCCTCGCTCCAACAGGTCACGTCCTTCGGGTCCAATCCCGGCGCGTTGACGATGTGGACCTACCGACCTGACACCGCTTTGTCGCGGAGCCCCCTCGTCGTCGCGCTCCACGGGTGCACCCAGGACGCCAGCGGCTACCTCACCGGATCGGGGTGGCGTGAGCTCGCCGACCGGCACGGGATCACGGTCGTCCTCCCGCAGCAGGGCACGGGCAACAACGCCAACCGGTGCTTCAACTGGTTCCAGTCCGGTGACGTCACCCGCGGCCAGGGCGAGGTCGCCTCGATCGCGTCGATGGTGTCGTATGCCGTCGCGACCTACGGCGTGGACGCCTCGCGGGTCTACGTCTCCGGGCTGTCAGGCGGTGGCGCCATGGCCGCGAGCATGCTGGCGACCTACCCGGACCTCTTCGCCGGCGGGTCGGTCAACGCCGGGATCGCACACGGCTGCGCGACGACGGTGGCGCAGGCGTACTCGTGCATGAACCCGGGCGTCGACAAGACCCCGGTGGCGTGGGGCAACCTCGCCCGCTCCGGCTACCCCGGCTGGTCCGGCCCTCGGCCCAAGGTGGCGATCTGGCACGGGCAGTCCGACACGACGGTCGCGCCGATGAACGGGCGCGAGCTGCGCGATCAGTGGACCGACGTCGCGGGCGTCAGCCAGTCCCCCACGGCCAGTGGGTCGCTGGCGGGCGGTGTCACCTGGACCGAGTACGGCAACGGTGCGGTCCGGCTCACCGAGATCGCGGGCATGGGGCACGGGACTCCCGTCGACCCGGGCCCGGCCCCGAGCCAGTGCGGCGCCGCGGGTGCGTACTTCCTCGACACGGTGTGCGGCGCCTGGTACGACGCCCAGTTCTTCGGGCTCGTCGGCGCCTCCCCGACTCCGACTGCCACGTCGACCCCGACCCCCAGCCCGACCCCGACGTCGACGAGCCCGACACCCACGGTGACGCCGACACCGACGCCCTCACCCACCGCGACCGCCACGTGCGTCACGTCGAACAACTACGTCCACGTGCAGGCAGGACGTGCCCGCCACCAGAGCGGCTACGCCCTCGCGGTCGGCTCGAACGACAACCTGGGCCTCTACAACACCTACGCCACGTCGTCGGTCCGCGAGAGCACCCCGGGCTACTGGCAGAAGTGTTGAGGGTCCTTCGCGCCTCGCGCCGGGGGATCAGACCTCGACGAGCCCGCTCGGGCCGACGTGCGGGTTGTGCGCCGTCGGGACCCGCTCGCCCTCCGGCGGCGGGCCCGGGGGCGTGCCGTCGCCGAAGGGGCGGCCGCCCAGCGACTCGCGCCCGTGCGGCGTCGCCCAGCCGGAGAGGTCGGGCCCGGCCGGCACGACACCGGTCGGGTTGATGTCGCGGTGGACCTCGTAGTAGTGGCTCTTGATGTGGGTGAAGTCGGTCGTGTCACCGAAACCCGGCGTCTGGAAGAGGTCACGGGCATAGGCCCACAGCGCCGGCATCTCGGTGAGCTTGCTCCGGTTGCACTTGAAGTGGCCGTGGTAGACCGCGTCGAAGCGAGCCAGCGTCGTGAAGAGCCGCACGTCCGCCTCGGTGATCGACTCGCCGACGAGGAAGCGCCGGGTCGACAGCCGCTCCTCGAGCCAGTCGAGCGCCGTGAAGAGCCGCTCGTAGGCGGCGTCGTAGGACTTCTGCGTCCCCGCGAAGCCGCACCGGTAGACCCCGTTGTTGACCTCGGTGTAGACGTAGCTGTTGACCTCGTCGATCTCGTCGCGCAGCGCCTCCGGGTAGAGGTCGGGCGCCCCCTCGCGATGGAAGTCGGTCCACTCGCTCGAGAGGTCGAGGGTGATCTGCGGGAAGTCGTTCGTCACGACCTTGCCGCTCGGCACGTCGACGACCGCCGGCACCGTGATGCCCTTGGGGTAGTCGGGGAAGCGCGCGAGGTAGGCGTGCTTGATCCGCGGGATCCGCAGGACCGGGTCGAGCCCGCCCTCGTCGAGGTCGAAGGTCCACGAGTCCGAGTCGTGCGTCGGCCCGCAGATGCCCATCGAGATCGCGTCCTCGAGACCGAGCAGGCGACGCACGATGATCGACCGGTTCGCCCACGGGCACGCGCGCGCGACGACGAGCCGGTATCGCCCCGCCTCGACGGGCCACTGCTCACCTCCGCGCGTGATCCGGTCCTCGATGTATGCCGTGTCGCGGTTGTAGTCGTCCTCGACGTAGGTGCCCTGCCGGGACCCGCTCGTGTCGTCGCCCATCGTCAGCTCCTCCCCATCGCACCGAGTCGCGCGAAGAGCGCGGCCTCGGCGACACAGACCTTCTCGAACTCGCCGAGGTGCAGCGACTCGTTGGCACCGTGGGCGCGGGTGTCGGGGTCCTCCACGCCGGTGACGAGGATGGCCGCGTCCGGGAAGCGCTCGGCGAAGGCGGCGACGAACGGGATCGAGCCTCCGACGCCGATGTCGACGGGCTCCGTGCCCCACGCGTCGGCGAAGGCGGCCCGGGCCTGGTCGTAGACCGGACCGCTCGCGTCGGCGGCGAAGCCCGAGCCCTGGTCGTCGAGCGTGACCTCCACGCGAGCGCCCCACGGGGCGTTGTCGCGAAGGTGCTTCTCCAGCGCCGCGAAGGCGTCCATCGGCGCCTCGTCGGCGGCGATCCGCATCGAGAGCTTGGCCGAGGCCGTCGGGACGAGCGTGTTGGAGGACCGCTCGACCGAGGGCGCGTTGATGCCGATCGTCGTGAGCGACGGCTTGGTCCACATCCGCGAGAGCAGTGAGCCGGAACCGATCGTCGACACACCGTCGAGCAGCCCGGACTCCTCGCGCAGCCGCTCCTCGGAGAAGTCGAGGTCGGCGGCCTCGCCGGCCTTGAGCCCGGCGACGGCGACGTTGCCCTCCTCGTCGTGCAGGGTGGCGAGAAGCCGGACCAAGGCGGTGATCGCGTCGGGGACGGCGCCCCCGAACATGCCCGAGTGGACGCCGTGGTCGAGCGTCGAGACCGTGACGACGACGCGGATGAGTCCGCGCAGGGTCGTCGTCAGGGCGGGGGTGCCGATGTCCCAGTTCATCGAGTCGGCGAGGACGATGGCGTCGGCGGCGAGCTTGTCGCCGTGCCGCTCGAGGATCGTCATGAGCGAGTCGGAGCCGACCTCCTCCTCGCCCTCGACGAAGACGGTGACACCCACGGGCAGCGCACCCTTGTGCGCCCGCAGCGCGGCGATGTGCGCCATGATCCCGGCCTTGTCGTCGGCCGCGCCGCGACCGTAGAGACGACCCTGGCGCTCGGTCGGCTCGAAGGGCGCACTGTCCCAGTCGGCGTCGTCACCGGGCGGCTGCACGTCGTGGTGGGCATAGAGGAGGACGGTCGGAGCACCCTCCGGTCCGTCGATGTGCCCGATGACCGCGGGGGCGCCGCCCTCTCGCACGATCTCGACGTCGAGTCCCTCGGCGCGCAGCAGCTCGGCGGTGGCCAGCGCGGACGCGTCCACGTGGGTCTGGTCGAAGGCCGGCAGCGAGACGCTGGGGATGCGGGTCAGGGCCTCGAGGTCGCTGCGGAGCCCGGGCATGAGGTCCCGGACGGTGTCGCGGAGGGAGGACAGCTCGGGCAGGTCGGTGGTGGTGCGCGCATCGGTCACGCTCTCGACCCTACTCAGCGGCGGGCGGGAGGGAGGACCCAGCCGGACGGCATACACTTCGCGCGTGTTCGGACGCAGCAAGACCACCAACGAAGAGCTCGCGGAGCAGGTCGCCGTGACGGCCCGCGAGGGCGCCAAGAACCGCCCGACCCCCAAGCGGCGCGAGCAGGAGGCGGCGCGCAAGCGCCCCCTGGTCGAGACCGACCGCAAGAAGGCGCGCGACGCGGACCGCGCCAAGCGGCGCGAGCAGATGGCCAAGCAGCGTCAGGCGATGCTCACCGGCGACGAGGCGCACCTGCCGGCGCGCGACAAGGGTCCGGTGAAGCGGTTCATCCGCGACTACGTCGACGCCCGCTGGGGCATCGCCGAGTTCATGCTGCCCGTCATGCTCGTCGTCCTCGCGCTCTCGTTCGTCCGGCAGCCGTGGGCGATGCTCATCGTCTTCGTCCTCGTCTACGGCCTCATCCTTGCCGCCGTCGTCGACACGTTCCTCATGTGGCGCCGGGTGAAGAAGAAGCTCGTCGAGAAGTTCGGCGAGGACGCCGTCCAGCGCGGCGACGGCTTCTATGCCGCGATGCGCGCCTTCCAGATGCGCCGCACGCGCATGCCGCGACCGGCCGTCGCGCGGGGCAGCTACCCCGGCTGACCGGCTCGCACCCTGACTCGGACCCGTCGTGTCAGACGGAGGCGTCGAGCCGCATCGGTCCGTAGACCTTGTCGCCGTCGCGGTGCAGGGTCACGGCAGCGACCCCTGCGTCGGCGAGCTCGCGCCACACCTCACCGAACCAGTTCTCGGCGTCCGACTGCGTCGGGAACGCCGCGTCCGTCGTCGGCTCCCCCGTGACGGCGCCGCCGTCGGCGTCCTCGTAGCTCCAGGTCCAGGCCTCGGTCATGTCGTCCTCTCCTCTGCTGCGGACTGGGGCTCGGCCACCCGGACGGTCGGCTCGAGGACGACCTCCGAGGTGAGCGAGCTGGCGATGAAGCAGCCCTCGTGGGCCTCGTGCATGAGCTCGTCGAACCGGCAGACGTCGCTGCCGGCAGCCACGGTGACGGTGGGGCGCAACGTGATCCGCGTGATGCGCATCGGTCGCTCACGCCCCGGCATGAGCCCCTCGGCGTCGTCGTCGTAGGCGAGGACGTCGAGTCCCGCCGTGGCGGCGACGTGGAGGAACGAGAGCATCTGGCACGAGCTCGCGGCGAGGACGAGCAGCTGCTCCGGGTTGGCCCGCGTCGCGTCGCCGCGGAAGTGCGGGTCAGCGCTCAGCGCGAAGGTGCCCTCGGCCGGCGGCACCGCGCCGACGTGGTTCCTCCCGTATGCCGTGTAGCCGCCACCCGTCGACCCGTCAGAGCCGTCCCACGTCAGGGTGGCGCGGTAGGTGTGGTCCATGGGCGTCGCCGGTCCCGGGCCTCAGGCCTCGCGGACGCCGACCTCGACGAACGGCGGCTTCGTCACCGTCGCCGGGACCTCACGGCCGCGCACGTCGATGACGACCTCGTCGCCGATCGAGACCGAGCGCTCGAGCTGGGCGAGGGCGATGCCCTCCTTGCGGGTCGGGCTGAACGTCCCCGACGTCACCTCGCCGACGACCTCGCCGTCCTTGAGCACCGAGCAGTGGGCGCGCGGGATGCCGCGGCCGGTGACGACGAGCCCGCGAGCCAGGCGCGACGTCTTGGCGGCGCGCTGCTCGGCGAGGGCCTCCTTGCCCCAGAAGGCGTCCTTGTCCCAGCCGACGGCCCACGCAGCCCCGGCCATGACCGGCGTGATCTCGGTGCTGAGGTCGTTGCCGTGCAGCGGGTAGCCCATCTCGGTCCGCAGGGTGTCGCGCGCGCCGAGACCGGCCGGCATACCGCCCTGGTCGGCGACGGCCGACGCGAGGGCGTCCCACAGGGCGCCGGCGGCGGCCCACGTCGGGACGAGCTCGTAGCCACGCTCACCGGTGTAGCCGGTGCGGCAGACGATGACCGGCTGCCCGTCCCACTCGGCCTCCGCGAAGGACATGTAGTCGTGCTCGACCGGCAGCCCGAGAGAGGTGAGCACCTCGTCGCTGAGCGGCCCCTGGACGGCGAAGACGGCATACGCGTCGTGGAGGTTCTCGACCTCGATGCCCTCCGGCGCGGCGGCGCGGAGCATCTCGACGACGGCCGCGGTGTTGGCCGCGTTGGGGATGAGGAAGACGTCGTCCTCGCTGCGGACGTAGGCGATGAGGTCGTCGACGACACCGCCGTCGTCCTGGCAGCACATCGTGTACTGGGCCTGGCCCGGGCCGATGCGGCGCAGGTCGTTGGTGAGGCAGGTGTTGACGAAGTCGACCGCGCTGACGTCGCCGGAGCGACCGCTCACGCGGGCCTTGCCGAGGTGGCTCACGTCGAAGAGACCGACCCGCTCGCGGACCGAGGTGTGCTCGGCGACGACGCCGCCGCCGGGGTACTCGATCGGCATCTCCCAGCCCCCGAAGTCGGCCATCTTGGCGCCGAGGGCGACGTGCCGGTCGTGGACGGGTGAGTGCAGGAGCTCGGTCATGTGGGCACGCTATCGCGCGGCCTTCGGGACCGGCGCGGCTAGGGTGCGACCCGAAGGGGTGACGACCTCACCCACCAGCAACGACGCCAGGAGTGACCGCAGTGCCCAGCCTCAACCTCACCACCCGTGACCTCGCGAGCCTCAAGGTCGACGCCCTCGTCGTCGGCTCCGTCTCCTCCGGCAACGGCGCCGAGCTCGCCCCCGGACACGACCTGCCCAAGGCCGCCGCGAAGCACCTCGCCGCCGTCCTCACCGACCTCGAGGCCAAGGCGAAGCCGGGTGAGGTCGTGCGCGTCGTCGCCGTCCCCGACGTGTCCGCGACCGCCGTCGTCGTCACCGGGCTCGGCCCCGCCGACGAGGTCACCGCCGACGTCCTGCGCTCGGCCGCCGGAGCCGCGCTCCGCTCGGTCGCGACCAAGTCGTCGGTCGCCGTGGCCCTTCCTGCGGACGACGAGGCCGCGCTCGCCGCCGTCGCCGACGGTGCGTATGCCGGGTGCTACTCCTTCGACGCGTCCACCACCCGCGCGACCGGCTCGAAGAAGCCGTCCGCCCCGGCCAAGGGAGACGGCCCCAAGATCTCGGTCGTGTCGACGCAGGGCTCGGGCAAGAACCTCAAGGCCGCCGTCGAGCGCGCGGCGGTCATCGGCTCCGCCCGCGACCTCGCGCGCGACCTCGTCAACACCCCGCCGAACCTGCTCACGCCGCAGGCGTTCGTCGACCGCGTCAAGGCGGCCGTGTCGGCGTCGTCGGGCAAGGTCAGCGTCTCCGTCCTCGACGAGAAGGCCCTCGCCAAGGGCGGCTTCGGCGGCATCGTGGGCGTCGGCCAGGGCTCGGCCAACCCGCCGCGCATCGTCACGATGAGCTACTCCCCCAGCGGCGTTCGCGGCTCCAAGGGCGGCTCCGTCGCGCTGGTGGGCAAGGGCATCACCTTCGACTCGGGCGGCCTGTGCATCAAGCCGGCCGCGGGCATGCTCACGATGAAGTCCGACATGGCCGGCGCGGCCGCCGTCGCCGCGACCGTGCTCGCCGCCGCCGAGCTCGGTGGCTCGGTCGCCGTCACCGGCTACCTCTGCCTCGCCGAGAACATGCCGAGCGGCACGGCCCAGCGCCCCGGTGACGTGGTCACGATGCGCAACGGCACGACCGTCGAGATCATCGACACCGACGCTGAGGGCCGCATGGTCCTCGGTGACGGCATCTGCCTCGCGAGCGAGAGCAAGCCCGACGTCATCGTCGACATCGCCACGCTCACCGGTGCGCAGATGGTCGCGCTCGGCAGCCGGGTCGCCGGCGTCATGGGCAACGACGACGCCTTCCGCACCGCGGTCGTCGACGCGGGCGCCGCGGCGGGAGAGGACTCGTGGCCGATGCCGCTGCCGCGCGAGCTGCGCCCAGGCCTCGACTCGACCGTCGCCGACCTCGCCCACAAGGCCGACCGGTGGGGCGGCATGCTCACTGCCGGCCTCTTCCTCCAGGAGTTCGTCGCCGACGGCATCCCGTGGGCGCACGTCGACATCGCCGGGCCGTCGTTCAACGAGAAGGGCGCCGACGGCGCGATCCCCAAGGGCGGCACCGGCTACGGCGTCGCGACCCTCGTCCAGCTCGTCGAGGCCCACACCGCCTGACGCACGAGAACTGGCCCGGGGCAGGAGATCTCGTCTCCTGCCCCGGGCCAGTTCGTCATCCGGGCTGGTGGCTCAGCCGGACTTGCGACGGAACATCTGCTCACGTCCGGACGTCTCCGGCCCGTGGCCGTGGTCGACCTTGGACCGGTCCGAGTGGTCCGACACGTCGGTCCCACCGTGGGCGTGCTTCTTGTCCAGGGCCTCTCGGAACTTCTTCTTCATGTCCTCGCTGGGCGTCGGACGGGGACTCTTGGACTCGGACACGGTGCCTCCTGGGTCGGTGGTGCGGTCGTCCTCACTCTCGCACGCACCGACGCGGTCTGCCACGGCGATTCCGCTCCCCGGCCTCGCCGACCGCCGGACGCGGGAGGGTCGGGGATGAGATGTTGTGCGGGTGTCGGCGGGAGCATGGTGGGACCGGGTGACGCTGGGGCGCCGACGCCGCCGGCGCGAGATGCTGCGTCGTCTCGCCGAGCTCGACCGGCTCGACGCCGCCGCCCCTCCCCACGCCTCCTCCGCCTGGCGGCAACCCCCGTCGTATGCCGTCGCCGCACCTCCGCGCCGGCGTCGCGGCGCGCTCGTGCCGCTCGTCGTCACGCTCGCCGTGACGGGCGGGCTGCTCTGGGTGCGGACGGCCGCGACCGAGCAGGTCGACCACGTCGCCACCCTGCTGTCCCCGGCCGACGGGCGACCGGCCCCCGCGGCCGACGCCATGGCGTCCCGCCTCGTCCCGCTGCCGATCGCGCCGGGTGGGTCCGGCGGCTACACCTCCGTCGCCGAGAACGCCCTCGGCCCCGCCACCTGGGACCCCTGCCGCCCGGTGCACCTCGTCGTCAACGGCGAGGCCGCGCCCGAAGGGGCCGACGCGATCCTGCGCGAGGCGATCGACCTCGTCGCGCCGGCGGCCGGCCTCCGCGTGGTCGTCGACGGACCCACCAACGAGCGCGCGCAGGAGGGGCGTCCCGCGATGGACCGGGCTCGCTACGGCAACCGGTGGTCTCCCGCTCTCGTCGCCTGGACGACGCCGTCGCGCGACCCGCGCCTCGACGGCGACACGGCGGGGATCGGCGGCCCGCTCTCGGTCGAGGACGTGACCGGTCGCCTGCGCAACGTCTCGGGCATCGTCCACCTCGACGGTCCGGCGCTCACCGAGATCCTGCGCCAGCCGGGCGGCCGGCAGGCGGCGGTGGCGATCGTGGCCCACGAGCTCGTGCACCTCGTCGGGCTCGGGCACGTCGACGAACCGGCCCAGCTCATGCATCCTTCGAACGAGGGCCAGACCGGACTGGGTGACGGCGACCGCCGCGGCCTGGCCCGGCTGGCGAACACGTCCTGTGCCCGGGGCGTGTGACCGCCGCGGTGTGACCCGCCGCGGCTGAGCCGCCACTCGTGGGCGACCCCTTCGTCGGGTGCTAGCGGCCGCGACGCTGCCGCGAGTTCCAGTCACGCATCCGCTGCGGGTAGCCGGTCTGGTTGACGTCGTAGGTCGGCAGCTGCAGCTCGGTGGCGAGGCGGAAGCCGTCCTCGCGCGACGGCACGGCCCGACGCATCCACTCGCCGTCGTGGGCGATGAGGATGACGGTCGTCGCGGTGACGTTGGTCGCGGGCTCGACGAACGCCTCGACCCCCCTGCGACTCTTCGCAAAGTCGGAGAAGTGGGCTCGGGCCCGGCGCAGGTCGTCCTTCGAGGGCGCCGCCGCACCAGGTGCGGGAGCAGCCCGCCTGCCTCGCCTCCACCACGCCATGGCGACACGATACGGGCGAGGGCTGCGCCCGGGCTGGGGGTCGGCTGCGACTCGCGGAGGTGGGCGCGGGTCCCACGCTCTGCGTGGGCCGGCATACGAGGGTCTCGGACGGCCGCGACGACCACGTGTGACGGTTGCCACGACGCAGTGACAGGATGGGCCGGAACCGGCGCGAGGTCGACGAGACCCGATCGACCCGCGCCCCCTGACGTCACGCAAGGGAGCACCCTCCATGCCGGCCACCGCCGAGGACAGCTACGACATCGTCATCCTGGGGGGCGGCAGCGGCGGCTACGCGTGCGCCTTCCGCGCCGCCGAGCTCGGCCTCACGGTGGCCCTCGTCGAGAAGGGCAAGCTGGGCGGCACCTGCCTGCACGTCGGCTGCATCCCCACCAAGGCGCTCCTGCACGCGGCCGAGGTCGCCGACACCGCCCGCGAGGGAGCGCAGTTCGGGGTCAACACGACCCTCGAGTCGATCGACATGTCCGGCGTCAACGCCTACAAGGACGGCGTCATCGCCCGCCTGCACAAGGGGCTGCTCGGCCTCGCCAAAGCCCACAAGGTGGAGCTCGTCGAGGGCACCGGCCGACTCGTCGACCGCTCCACCGTCGAGGTCGACGGACGCCGGATCACCGGCAAGCACGTCGTGCTGGCCACCGGCTCCTACCCCCGGACGCTGCCCGGTCTGGAGATCGGCGGTCGCATCATGACGAGCGAGCAGGCGCTGCAGCTCGACGACGTGCCCGACCGCGTCGTCGTCCTCGGCGGCGGAGTCATCGGCGTCGAGTTCGCGTCGGTCTTCCGCTCGTTCGGCTCCGAGGTCACCGTGGTCGAGGCGCTCCCCCGGCTCGTCGCCGCTGAGGACGAGGCCGTCTCCAAGGTCCTCGAGCGCTCGTTCCGCAAGCGCAAGATCACCGCGAGGACCGGCGTCAAGTTCACCGGCGCCACCCAGGACGGCGCCGTCGTCAGCGTCTCGCTCGAGGACGGCACGAGCATCGAGGCCGACCTCCTCCTCGTCGCCGTCGGGCGGGGCCCGGTCACCGACGGCCTCGGCTACGAGGAGGCCGGCGTCACCCTCGACCGTGGCTTCGTCACGACCGACGAGCGCCTGCGCACCGGCGTCGACGGCGTGTATGCCGTCGGCGACATCGTTCCCGGGCTCCAGCTCGCGCACCGCGGCTTCCAGCAGGGCATCTTCGTCGCCGAGGACATCGCCGGACTCGCACCGGCCGTCATCGACGAGAACACCATCCCGCGCGTCACCTACTGCGACCCCGAGATCGCCTCGGTCGGCCTCACCGAGGCCCAGGCCCGTGAGACGCACGGCGAGGTCGAGACCTACGAGTACAACCTCGGCGGCAACGGCAAGTCGCAGATCCTCCAGACCCAGGGGTTCGTCAAGCTCGTGCGAACCAAGGACGGGCCCGTCGTCGGGGTCCACATGGTCGGTGCCCGCATGGGCGAGCAGATCGGCGAGGCCCAGCTCATCGTCGGCTGGGAGGCCCACGCCGAGGACGTCGCCCCCCTCATCCACGCCCACCCGACCCAGAACGAAGCACTGGGCGAAGCGCACCTGGCGCTCGCCGGCAAACCTCTGCACGCTCACAACTAGAGTTGACGCACGCCGCCGTCGATAGGAGAACAGACATCATGTCCGAACGTGTGACCATGCCCGCCCTCGGCGAGTCCGTGACCGAGGGCACCGTCACCCGGTGGCTCAAGAACGTCGGTGACCAGGTCGAGGTCGACGAGCCGCTGCTCGAGGTCTCGACCGACAAGGTCGACACCGAGATCCCCTCACCGGTCGCCGGCACCCTCCAGGAGATCCTCGCCGAGGAGGACGAGACCGTCGCCGTCGGCGCCGACCTCGCCGTCATCGGTGACGGCGCCGCATCCGACGGCGACTCGGGCGCGCCCGCGGAGCAGTCCTCCGAGCAGTCGTCCCAGGAGTCCTCGGACGCCCCGGAGCAGGGGTCGTCGGACGACGCCTCGGGCGAGTCCGGCGACGGCGACGCGATCGACTCCCCCCAGCAGCAGGACGAGGTGGCGCAGGCCGGCGACGAGGGCGGGCAGGAGCCTGCGTCCCCGCACACCGAGGCTCCCTCCGAGTCCGCCCCTGCGTCCTCCGGTGGCGGGGGCGGCGGCACGACCGTGACGATGCCTGCGCTCGGCGAGTCGGTCACCGAGGGCACGATCACCCGCTGGCTCAAGGCCGAGGGCGACGAGGTCGCCGTGGACGAGCCGCTCCTCGAGGTCTCGACCGACAAGGTCGACACCGAGATCCCCTCACCGGTCGCCGGCACCCTGAGCAAGATCCTCGTGCAGGAGGACGAGACCGTGCCGGTCGGCGCTGACCTCGCCGTCGTCGGCGGCGGTGACGGTGGCGCCCAGGAGGCACCTGCCGCGGAGTCCGCCCCCGCGGAGAAGCCCGCCGAGGCCGAGAAGCCCGCCGAGCAGGAGAAGCCGCAACCGCAGGCGAAGCCGGAGCAGGCCACCGAGGCGGCCCAGCCCGAGGCGCCCGCCCGGAAGCCGGACGCGCAGGAGCAGCCGCAGGGCAGCTCGAGCGAGCAGCAGGCAGCCCCCGACGAGCCGAGCGCTTCGCAGGGCGACGTCGCGCAGGCCGCCGCACCCGCCCCCGCACAGGCCCAGCAGTCGGAGCCGTCGGAGTCCGACGGCGGCAGCCAGGACGCGTCCGCCTACGTCACGCCGCTCGTGCGCAAGATCGCGTCCGAGAACGGCATCGACCTCGCCGACATCAAGGGCACCGGTGTCGGTGGCCGCATCCGCAAGCAGGACGTCCTCGCGGCGGCCGAGGCGGCGAAGGCTCCGGCCGAGGCCCCCGCGGCTCCGGCGGCCTCGGCCCCGGCAGCCTCCGCGCCCGCGGCGTCCCGTCCGGCGTCGGCCGACAGCGAGCTGCGCGGCACGACGAAGCCGATGACGCGCCTGCGCAAGATGATCGCCAAGCGCATGGTCGAGTCGCTCCAGACCTCGGCGCAGCTCACCACCGTCGTCGAGGTCGACGTCACGAAGATCGCCCGCCTGCGCGACCGCGCCAAGGGTGACTTCCAGCGTCGCGAGGGCACCAAGCTCAGCTTCCTGCCCTTCTTCACGCTCGCCGCCATCGAGGCGCTCAAGGTGCATCCCACGGTCAACGCGAGCATCGAGGGCGACGACGTCACCTACCACGGCACAGAGAACGTCGGCATGGCGGTCGACACCGACAAGGGCCTCATCGTGCCCGTCGTCAAGAACGCCGGCGACCTCAACATCGCCGGTCTCTCGCGCAGCATCGCCGACCTGGCGGAGCGCACGCGGACCAACAAGATCATGCCCGACGACCTCGCCGGCGGGACCTTCACGATCACCAACACCGGGTCTCGCGGCGCGCTCTTCGACACGCCGATCATCAACCAGCCGCAGGTCGCCATCCTCGGCACCGGCGCGGTCGTCAAGCGCCCGGTCGTCGTCAAGGACAGCGACGGTGGCGAGACGATCGCGATCCGCTCGATGGTCTACCTCGCGCTCTCCTACGACCACCGGATCGTCGACGGCGCGGACGCGGCGCGGTTCCTGACGACGGTCAAGGAGCGGCTCGAGGAAGGCGCCTTCGAGGCCGACCTGGGTCTCTGACCTCCATGACACAGCGCATCGCCGTCACCGGCTCGTCCGGACTGATCGGGGGTGCGCTGTGTCATGCCCTGCGCGCCCGTGGCGACGAGGTCGTCCGGCTCGTCCGGCGCCCGCCGGAGCACTCCGAGGAGGTCCAGTGGGACCCGTCCTCACGTCACCTCGACCCGGGCGTCCTCGACGGTGTCGACGCCGTCGTCAACCTCGCCGGCGCGTCCATCGGTGAGAAGCGGTGGACACCGGCCTTCAAGGCGACCCTCATCTCGTCGCGCACCGACGGCACCACCGCCCTCGCCGAGGCGATCGCGGCCAGCGGCCGCCAGGTGCATCTCGTCAACGGGTCGGCGGTGGGCTACTACGGCGACCGCGGCGACGAGGTCCTCACCGAGGAGAGCCCCGGCGGGTCGGGGTTCCTCGCCGAGCTCGTGCGCGCCTGGGAGGGTGCGACGGAGCCGGCCCGGGCGGCGGGTGCTCCCGTCGCCTGCGTGCGGACCGGGATCGTCCTCGCCCCTGAGGGCGACGCCTTCAAGCCGCTCCTGCTCCTCACCAGGTTGGGGCTCGGCGGTCCGTTGGGCAACGGGCGGCACTACTGGCCGTGGATCACGCTTCACGACGAGGTCCGGGGCATCCTCCACGTCCTCGACCAGCGGCTCGAGGGCCCGGTCAACCTCACCGGCCCGGACCCTGCGCCTCAGCGGGAGATCGTCGCCGAGATGGGCCGCCAGCTCCACCGGCCCACGATCCTCCCGGCGCCGGCGTTCGCCCTGCGCGTCGTCCTCGGCGAGATGTCGAGCGACATCCTGGCGAGCCAGCGCGCCCGGCCCCGTCGCTTGCTCGACAGCGGGTTCGAGCACGAGCACGCGACCTTGCCGGACGCCGTCCGCTGGCTCCTCTCCGACGCCTCCTAGGTGTACTGACCCAGCAGGTTGGTTAGGCGGGTGATGGGTGGCTTGTTTCCGCAGGCGGTGTGGGGTCGGTGGTGGTTGTAGCGGTGAAGCCATGCTGACAGGGCCGCGCGGCGTTCGCTCTCGGATTGGTAGCAGCGGGCGTAACCCCAGCCGTCGGACATTGTGCGGTGGAAGCGTTCGATCTTGCCGTTGGTCTGTGGCCGTCGGGGTCGGGTGCGGGAGTGCTTGATCCCGAGCTCGGCGCAGGTGTCGCGCCACAGGAACGAGACGTACGCGGCGCCGTTGTCGGACAGGACCCGCTCGGTGACCACGCCGCGCTGGGCGTACCAGGCCACTGCGCGGCGCAGGACTGCGACGGCGGTGGCGGCGGTCTCGTCGTCGTGGACCTCGGCGTACGCGACCCGGGAGTGGTCATCGATGACGGTGTGGACGAACGCGTGACCCATCTTCGGGTTGTGATGCCGGCTGCGGGGCTTACCCGGGGTGGCTGCCCGGTTCCGCTCGCCCTGGACCCGGCCGAGGAAGCGCCACCCGCCGCCGTCGGGGATGTTGCCGTACTTCTTGACGTCCACATGCAGCATCGCCCCGGGGTGCGGGTGCTCGTAGCGGCGCACTGGTTCCCCGGTGGCGCGGTCGACATGGGAGAGCCGGTTCATCCGGCACCGAGTCAGGACCCGGTGCACCGTCGAGGGCGCCACCCCGACCAGCGGGGCGAGCTGGACCGGGCCCAAGCGGTGGCGCATCCGCAACGAGACGATCCGCTTCGTCGTTGCTCGGCCGGTCTTGGTCGGCATCGCGTGTGGCCGGCTCGAGCGGTCATTCATCGCCTCCCCGGCGGCGTAGCGCACCGCCCACCGCTTCACCGTCGGCCACGACACCTGGAAGCGGGCGGCGACCTCACTGACCGGCACCCCTTGTTCGACGACGAGCTGGGCGACCTTGAGCCTGTGACGAACTGTCAGAGCAGCATTAGCGTGGGACACGAGGGCCTCCTGTGCGTGGCAGTGGTGACTTGGCAGTTCCACTTCACCGCGGGAGGCCCTCCCCGCGCCACTGATCAGATCAGCGGATCACAGCCACTCAACCAACGTCCCGGGTCAGTACACCTAGGCGGCCCTGACCTCGGCCACCCGCCATCCCGAGGGCGTGCGGACGAGATCGAGGAGCACGGGTGCGCCAACGACCGCCGGACGGCTGACGTCGCCTGACGGGCCGCGCACGACATGCGCCGAGGTGTCTATCGCAGCGCGGACGGTGGCCCGCTCGCCAGAGCCGGACTCGAGGCGAGCGTCACGCACGACGAACGACAGGCCGACGTAGCGCTGCCCCATGCGCTGCACTTCGGCCAGCACCTCGGTGTCGGAGGCGAGTGCGGGTGACCGTGGAGCGTCGACCTCGACGAGCCGTGCGGCCACGCCGGAGGACCAGGCGGCCGCCCGTGCGTCGGCAAGGGCGTCGACGAGCGCCTTCGGGTCGCGCCGCGGGGCATCGGCGAGCATGCGCACGTCCGTCCCAACCGCTGCCGGGGCGCCGGCCGATGACGGCTCCGCCAGCGCCTCGTCACGCAGGCCGTGCCACGCCAGCAGCCCTCCGGCGAGGGCCGCGACCACGACGAAGGCGACCCACTGCCCGAGGGCGCGCCATCCCGGCCGTCCCGACCAGCCGGGACGACCGAGCCACACTGGCCGGGCGAGCCACGCCGGCCTCCCGCTCCGCCCGGCACGACCGAGCCATACTGGCCGAGCGAGCCACGCCGGCCTCCCGCTCCGCACGGGACGCCCGAGCCACCCGGCTGAACGCGGCCTCGCGGGGCGAGCGTCCTCGGACGCGGTTCTCGCCGCCGCACGGATCCGTCGGGTGAGGAGAGCGACGTCCTCGGCACCTCCGTGCTCTGCGAGCTCGAGCGGCTGGGCCGCAACGCTGTCGAAGAGCGCGAGGGCGAGCTCGTCGGCGTCGGGCCGGTCCTGAGCGGACGTGCGCAGCGCACCCTCGATCGCGTCGGCGAGCGCGTCGGGCACACCGGGCGCCTGGTCGGCGAGCCGTCCGCGCATCCCTGCCGGACCGGGCGGGCTGCCCGTGAGGCAGAACCATGCGAGCGCGCCGAGGGCGTGGACGTCGGCGGCAGCGCTCGGGCGCTGGCCGGCGAGCACCTCGGGGGCGACGAAGCCCTCGGTCCCCCACACCTCGTCGGTCCGTCCGCCGACGAGTCCCGCCACGCCGAGGTCGGCGACGAAAGGCCGTCCGTCGTGGTCGAGCAGGATGTTGTCGGGCGAGAGGTCGCCGTGCACGACACCGCAGCCATGCAGCCGGGCGAGCGTGGACGCGACCGGGCTGAGTACCGTGACCAGCTCCCCCGGCGAGAGGTGGCCGCGGGTCCGGACGAGGGAGCCCACCGTGCCCCCGGACAGGAGGTCGAGGACGAGTGCCACCTCGCCCGAGGGCAGCGCCAGGGCCTCGTGGAGCCGCACGAGGTGGGAGTCGCGGATCCGGCCGAGGACCGCGAGCTCGACGAGCGAGTCGTCCGCGTCCGCGACCGGCACGACCTTGATGGCGACGTCGGTGCCGGCCTCCGACGTCGCGGACCAGACGGAGCCCGACGCTCCCCGGCCGAGCAACCCCGTCACCGCATAGCCGGGGACGCCGGGAGCCGAGGCGTCGACGCAACGGTGGCGGCCGGCATACGAAGGGCGCTCCGCGGTGTCCATGACGCCACTGTCGCGGAGATGCCGGAAGGCGGCGCGGGCTTTTCCACAGGTGCCGCTAGGGTCGCTGGATGCCAGCCCAGAGCCGCACGATCCTCGCCACCTCCGGTGGCTATCGCCCCGCGACCCGCACCTACCTCGAGTTCGACGCGCTCGTGCACCACGCCGTCGAGCTCTCCGGCGCGCAGGGCCGCCCGAAGGTCACCTTCATGGGGACCGCCAGCGGTGACCAGCGGTTCTTCAACGACCACGTCCACCAGGCGGGCCGGGTCGCCGGCTTCGACATCTCGACGCTCGACCTCTTCCCCATGCCCAACGTCGAGGACGTCGCCGGGCACCTGCTCGAGCAGGACGTCATCTGGGTCAACGGCGGCTCGGTCGCCAACCTCCTCGCCGTGTGGGCCGTGCACGACCTCGGTCCGGCGATGCGCGCAGCCTGGGAGGCGGGCGTCGTCCTGTCGGGCGTCTCCGCCGGGTCGATCTGCTGGTATGCCGGCGGCACGACCGACTCCTTCGGACCCGAGCTGCGTGCGGTCACCAACGGGCTGGCCCTGCTGCCCTGGGGCAACGGCGTCCACTACGACAGCGAGGAGCGGCGCCGACCGCTCGTGCACCGGCTCGTGGCCGACGGCACCCTGCCCGAGACCCACTGCACCGACGACGGTGTCGGCCTCGTCTACGACGGCACCGAGCTCGTCGAGGCCGTCTCGGAGCGCGACGGCAAGGGCGCCTATGTCGTGCGGCTCCAGGACGGGCGCGCCGTCGAGGAGCGCATCGAGCCCCGGCGCCTGCGCAACCCCTGACCGAGGCGGCCGCTCAGCGGAAGCTGTCGGCGGCCTCCTGCACGCGGGCGCGGTGCCTCTGCCAGAAGTCGGGGTCGCCCTTGGGGAGGTTGGGGGCGCTCGGGCGCATCCCGATGGCCCCGTCGATCGTCTCGCGCAGGATGTCGGCGTGGCCGGCGTGCCTCGCGAGGTCGGCGATGACGTGGACGAGGAGGAAGTGCAGCGTGACCCCACGGCCCCGCTCCCCCCACCACGGGACGCTGCCGGTGGCGTCGAGGTCGAGCTCGTCGATGAGCGCGTCCGCGTGGGCCGCGACCCGGTCGGCGAACCCGAGGATGTCGGCCCGGGACTCCGACTCCGAGGCCCAGAGGTCGAGGTTGGGGTCGTCCTCCATCTCGGCGTACCACGGCGGCAGGTCGGGGACCGTGCGCCCGAAGCACTCGCCGAAGTAGCCCGCCTCGACCCCGGCACAGTGCTTGACGAGTCCGAGGAGGTTCGTGCCGGTCGGGGTCATGGGGCGGCGGATGTCGTGCTCGTCGAGGCCGTCGAGCTTCCACCGGAGGGCCTCGCGCTGGCCGCGCAGGTAGCGGTGGAGGACCGACTTCGGGTCGTCCGCGACGTCGTCGGCCATCAGCTCTCCTCCGGTCGCGGACGGGTGCCCGGGGTGACGACCTCGACGACTCGCTGGTCGGCGGCGCTCGTGCGGGCGGCGTCGATCACGGCGAGGACGTGGACGGCGTCGGACGGGTCGACCGGCATGGCCGCCTGCACGTCCTCGGCACCGACCGCAGCCCCCACGGCCCGGTAGAAGTCGACCTGCGTCGACGGCGTCGTCGGGACGGGCTCCCGCTCTTCGGCGCGGTAGAGCCAGCCGCAGTGCTCGTCGTCGGCGTCGGCGGTGTCGGGGAAGACGTTGACGTCGCTCTCGAAGTCGTTCTGGACGTATGCCGCGTCGCGCCCGAGCAGTCGCACGCGCGGACCGGGTGCGCCCGCGACCGACGTGGCACCCAGGTGCGTGGTCACGCCCGACGCGTGACGGCATACGAGGAAGGCGTCGTCCTCGGCGGGCGTCGTGTGGGACTCGACGGTCGCGAAGACCGTCTCGACCGGGCCGAAGAGCTGCACGGCCATGTCGACGAGGTGCGAGTGGAGGTCGAGCAGGATGCCGCCGCCCTCGGTCGGCGGGGCGTTCTCGCGCCAGCGGTCCTTGGCGACCGGGCGCCACCGCTCCCAACGCAGCTCGCACCGGAACGGCTCTCCCGCAAGGCGATCGGCGACGACCGTGGCGAGTGTCGTGAACTGGGAGTCGTAGCGGCGGTTCTGGAAGACAGTGAGCGCGACCCCCTCGTGCCGTGACACGTCGACGAGCTCGAGCGCGCCGTCGGCGTCGACGGCGAGCGGCTTGTCGACGACGCACGGGAGGCCGGCCTCGAGCACCGAGCGGGCGTGCTCGAGGTGGCTGCCGCTCGGGGTCGCGAGGACGACGACGTCGAGGCCCTCGACCGCCAGCAGCGCGTCGAGGTCGTCGACCACGAGCGCGTCCGGGAAGTCGGCCGCGACCTCGGCCCGGCGGTCCGGGTTGGACGTGGCCACCGCGGCGAGCTCGAGCCCCGCGTCACGGATGAGCGGCGCGTGGATCCCGCGCCCGGCCGATGCGTATCCCGCCAGTCCGACTCTCACCATGTCCGGACCCTAGTGGGCCGCGGTGTCAGCGGTCTCCCCCGCCCCGGCCGCCGGGCTCGACATCGGACGCGACGTCGGGCTCGGCACAGAGCTCGCAGCCGACGTCGGCGCCCGGTCACCGCGCAGCCGCGCCGGCCACCACACCTTCGGCCCGATGTCGTGCGCGAGCGCCGGGACGAGCAGGCTGCGCACGACGAAGGTGTCGAGAATGACGCCGAACGCCACGATGAACGCGACCTGCACGAGGAAGACGAGCGGCAGCACGGTGAGCGACGAGAAGGTCGCGGCGAGGACGATGCCCGCGCTGGTGATGACACCGCCGGTGACCGCGAGCCCGACGAGGATCCCGGGTCTCGTGCCACGACGGACCGACTCCTCCCGCACGCGGGTCATGAGGAAGATCGAGTAGTCGATGCCGAGCGCGACGAGGAAGACGAACCCGTAGAGCGGGATCGCCGGGTCGCTGCCGCCGAAGCCGAGCACGTGGTTGAAGACGAGCGCCGAGACGCCGATGGTCGCCGCGAAGGAGACGACGTTGGCGACGACGAGAAGCAGCGGCGCCACGAATGACCGCAGCAGGACGCAGAGCACGAGGGAGATGACGACGAGGATCGCCGGCACGATGACCCGCAGGTCGCGCCCGCTCGCCTCGAGGACGTCGAGGTTGATGGCGGCCTGGCCCCCAACGCGCGCATCAGGGCTGACGTCGTCGAGCGAGGCGCGCAGCCTGCGCACGGTCTCCTCCGCCTCGGCGCTGTCGGCCGCGCCTGTCGCCGTGCCCTGGACGAGCTGGAGCCCGTCGACGGGCGCTGCCTCGGGTGCGCGCTGCCCGGGGACGGGCGGCTGGACGCCGATCCAGGCCGACTCGATCCCCGGGTCGTCCTCGAGCACCGACCGCACGTCCTCGGCGCGGTCCTCGGGGACGACGACTTGGACGGGACTGCCGGCACCGGCCGCGAAGTGGCGCTCGAGCGCCTCCTGCGCGTCGACGGAGTCGGTGGCGACGAGGAAGGTGTCCTTGATCGTCACGCCCTCGGCCTTGAACGTCGGCGCGAACGCGGCGGCGGCGAGCAGCACCGCGAGGGTGACGACCCAGGTGCGACGCGGGTGGCGACCGACGAGCCCGGAGACGCGCCCCCAGAGCGAGCGGGTGCCGACGGCGTCCTCGGCGTGGTGGTGGTCGACGCGGGGAGCGAACGGCCAGAACGCCTTGCGCCCGAAGAGCAGCAGCACGGCCGGCAGGAACGTCAGCGATGCGAGCAGCGCACCGGCGACTCCGAACGCGCCGACGGGCCCGAGCCCGGCGGTGTTGCGCAGCGTCGCGAGCATGAGGCACAGCAGCCCGAGGATGACGGTCGCGGCGGACGCGACGATGGGCTCGACCGACCCGCGCCACGCCCTGCGCAGCGCCACCGAGGTGCTCTCGTGCTCGTGCAGCTCCTCGCGGAACCGGCTCACGAGCAGCAGGGCGTAGTCGGTGGCCGCGCCGACCACGAGGATGAACATGATCCCCTGCGACTGGCCGGACAGCTCGATGGTGCCGTTCTCGGCGAGCGGCCTCACGACGAGGACGGCGAGCGCGAGCCCGAGCACCGCGCTGAGCAGAACCGCGATCGGCAGGATCGGGCTGCGGTAGACGACGAGCAGGATGACGAGGACGACGGCGAGGGCGACGAGCAGCAGGACGCCGTCGATGCCCGCGAACGCGGCGGAGAAGTCGGCGACGAGCCCGCCGGGTCCGCCGACACTCATCGTCATCCCGCTGCCGTTGAGGGCTACTCGGGCCTTGGTGCGCACCTCCTCGGCCGCGGCGACGATGGGCGCCTCACCGTCGATGACGTCGGAGACCGCTGCCTCGGTGAGCGGGATGACGACGAGGGCGGCCTTGCGGTCCTCGCTCGGCACCGGCACGATCTGCGCGCCGTCGACGAGGTAGTCCCCGAGTGTGCGGTCGAGACCCGGGAGCGGGATCGACGGCAGCTCCTTGCCGAGCTCGAGCAGCGCGAAGGCGTCGCGCTCGTCGAGCTGCCGACCGTCGCGGTCCTCGGCGACGAGGAAGAGGGGGATCTCCTCGTCGTCGCTGAAGCGGCCCACCGCCTCGAGGACGGCCGTCGACTCCGCCTCGGTCGGCAGGAACGACGCGTTGTCGTTCTTCTGGACCTCGGACAGGCGCCCGGTGGCGGGGCCGCCGACGGCACCCACGGCCAGCCAAGCCACGAGGACGACGAGCGCCCCGAGAAGGAACCGGCGTGGCCGGCGGGACTTCGGCGCTCGCCTGCGATGCGTCACGCACCTCAGCGTAGGTGCCCGGCCGCACGGGGGAGGCGGGACGGGAGAGGACGGCGGGCCCCACGCTCTGCGTGGGACGGCATACGGTGGGGGCATGCGTTTCGTGCACCTCGGCTTCGCCCCCGACTTCGTCGACTACCTCGAGGGCTGGGAGAAGCAGCGCGAGGTGCACGCCGCCGTGGCGGAGGAGCGCGAGCCCGACACGACGCTGCTGCTCGAGCACGCGGCGGTCTACACCGCGGGCAAGCGCACCCAGCCCGAGCAGCGTCCCTTCGACGGCACGCCCGTCGTCGACGTCGACCGCGGCGGGCTCATCACGTGGCACGGACCCGGCCAGCTCGTCGGCTACCCCATCGTGCGGCTGCCCGAGGTGCCCGTCGACGTCGTCGCCCACGTGCGCCGGCTCGAGGACGCGATGATGCGGATGACGCGCGAGTTCGGTGTCGAGACCGTGAGGGTCGACGGGCGTAGCGGCGTCTGGGTGCTCGCCGACGACCGTGGCCCCGACCGCAAGCTCGGCGCGATCGGGGTGCGCGTGAGCAGGCGGACGACGATGCACGGCTTCTCGCTCAACTGCGACGCGGACCTCTCGTGGGCCGACAACATCGTCGCGTGCGGCATCGCCGACGCCGGGGTCTCCTCGATCAGCCGCGAGGCCGGTCGCACGGTCACCGTCCAGGACCTCCTCCCCTACGCTGAGAAGCACCTCACCGACGTCCTCGGCTGAGCCCGCGTCACGACGACGCCGTATGCCGTGTGCCCGCCTGTCGCGCGCCCGTCGCCTCGGGCGGATGTGGGGGGCGTCTCACCCGGGCGTACTCTGGAGCGCGTGACTGTCGCACCCGAAGGACGTCGTCTCCTGCGCGTCGAGGCGCGCAACGCCGAGACCCCAATCGAGCGCAAGCCCGAGTGGATCCGCACCACCGCCAAGATGGGCCCGGAGTACACGCAGCTGCACTCGATGGTGAAGAAGGAGGGGCTCCACACCGTCTGTCAGGAAGCCAGCTGTCCCAACATCTTCGAGTGCTGGGAGGACAAGGAGGCGACCTTCCTCATCGGGGGTGACGTCTGCACCCGCCGCTGCGACTTCTGCGACATCGCCACCGGTCGCCCCACCGCCCTCGACCTCGACGAGCCCCGCCGCGTCGCCGAGTCGGTCCAGCAGATGGGCCTGCGCTACTCGACCGTGACCGGTGTCGCCCGCGACGACCAGCCCGACGGCGCCGCCGGCCTCTACGCCGAGACCATCCGCCAGATCCACGCGCTCAACCCCAACACCGGTGTCGAGATCCTCCCGCCCGACTTCGGCGCCAAGCCCGAGCTCGTCGGCCAGGTCTTCGACGCGCGGCCCGAGGTCTTCGCGCACAACCTCGAGACGGTGCCGCGGATCTTCCGCCAAATCCGTCCGGCGTTCACCTACGAGAAGTCGCTCAAGGTGCTCTCGATGGCCCGCGACGCCGAGCTCGTCACCAAGTCCAACCTCATCCTCGGCATGGGCGAGGAGGACCACGAGGTCGAGCAGGCCATCGCCGACCTCCACGACGCCGGCTGCGACATCCTCACGATCACCCAGTACCTCCGCCCCTCGAAGCTGCACCACCCGATCGACCGGTGGGTCAAGCCCGAGGAGTTCGTCCACTGGAGCACCGTCGCCGAGGACATGGGCTTCAAGGGCGTCATGGCCGGTCCGCTCGTCCGCTCGTCGTACCGCGCCGGCCGCCTGTGGGCGACCGCCATGACGAAGTGGGGCCGCCCGATCCCCGAGCACCTCTCCCACCTCGCCCAGGCCGCCGGCGACCCCGCCCGGCAGGAGGCCGCCTCGCTCGTCGCCCGCGCCGGGGCCACCGAGCGAGCCGTATCCTGATCCCCTAGCACCGGCGCCAAGCGCCGCGCACCACCTCGCACCACTCACCGACGCAGGAGCACCCACCCCGTGGCCAAGGCCAAAGAGACCACTGCCGAGAAGAAGCCCGGACGGCTCGCCGAGATCCGCCAGGGTTACCGCGCCGTCAAGCAGATCGACCCGAAGATCGGGTGGTACATGCTGCTGGCCGCCCTCGTGACGTTCGCCGTCATCGTCGGCATCGGCTTCCTCCTCGGTGGGCTGTGGCGCTTCTACCTCATCCTCATCGCGATTCCGGCCGCCCTGCTCGCCGCGACGTTCGTCATGAACCGCCGTGGCAACAAGGCCATGTACGGCATGCTCGAGGGCCAGGCCGGCGCCGCCGGTGCCGCGCTCCAGAGCATGGGCCGGCGCGGCTGGTACGCCTCGACCGAGCCCGTCGCCGTCGACGCCAACCGCGCGTCGAAGCCGAGCGACCTCTCCGGCTCCGCGATGGTCTTCCGCGCCCTCGGCCGCCCGGGCGTCGTCCTCATCGGCGAGGGCCCGAAGCAGCGCGCCCTCAAGCTCCTCAAGGCCGAGGAGAAGAAGGTCAACCGCGTCGCGCCCGGTGTCCCCGTGCACCTCTGGGTCGTCGGCGATGGTGACGACGAGGTCAAGGTGAGCAAGATCAGCTCCAAGCTCACCCGCATGCGCCCGGTCCTCACCAAGGACGAGGCGTCGGTCGTCAACAAGCGGCTCAAGTCGCTCGGCGGCCTGCGCACCGGCGTCCCCGCCGGCATGGACCCGACCCGCGCCCGTGTCGACCGCAAGGCCATGCGCGGCAAGTGACCCTCCGGGGTCGTATGGACCTCGCCCGGCTCTCGGAATCCCCTCGCCTCGCGAGGTCTCTCGGGTCCACCATGTCCGTATGCCGTCCGCTCCCACCCTCGCCGCCTTCGCCGGCGCGTCGGTCCTGCTCATCCTCTTCCCCGGCCCGGCCATGCTCTTCCTCGTCGCGCGGGGTGCCGCCGGTGGGCGGCGCGTCGGCGTGATGTCGGCGCTGGGCGTGAACTCGGCGACGGCCACGTTCGTCGTGGCGACGGCGCTCGGACTGACCGCTGTCCTCGCCACCTCCTCGCTCGCGCTGTCAGTCGTGCGCTACGCCGGCGCGGGCTACCTCGTCTGGCTCGGCATCGGTGTGCTCCGCAGCCGCGGTTCGCAGACGGCTCACGAGGCGGCTCCTGCGCTCGTCCCGGTGCGGCAGAGCGACTGGGCGAGCTGGCGGCAGGGCTACCTCGTGGGCATCGCCAACCCCAAGGTCGCGCTCTTCTTCCTTGCCTTCTTCCCGCAGTTCCTCGACCCCGCCCGTGGCTCGATGACGGTCCAGATCCTCGTGCTGGGAGGCGTCTTCGTCGCCATCGGTCTCGTCTGCGACGCGAGCTACGGCGCGCTCGCCGGCACCATCTCGACCCGGATGGCCCGACGCCGCGGCGACAAGCGCTCGACCAAGGGCAGGGTCGCCATCGGACTCACCTACATCGGGCTCGGCGGCTTCACCGCCGCCACGGGGTCTCGGACGCTCTGAGCCGCTCGGCACAACCTCTGCGTCCGGCAGCATGACGACCTGACCCCCGAAAGTGCGGACGCAAGGCATCAGGGTCGGCCGGCATACCGCTTGCGTCCGGCAAGATGACGACCCGACCCCCAACAATGCGGACGCAAGGAGCGCTGGGGGCTCCGGGCTCGATGGTGGCTCAGCGGCGGACGATGACCGTGCCGGCGAGGGCGTCGTGCAAGCCGCGACCGTCGCGGGCGCTGAGGACGGCCGGGACGAAGAGACAGAGCAGCACCGTGCGGACGAGCACCTGGAGCGGGAACGACCCCGGCTTCACCTGGAGCACCTGGAGTCGCATGAGGGCGTGGCCCGGGGTCGCGGCGAATGCCGTGACCGTGAGGATGTTGAGGACGGCGAGCAGGCCGAGCGGCACGAACGCCTGCGCTCCCCCGGCGCCGAGCTCGGCCCCGAAGGCGAAGCGGGCGAGGAGCTGGACGAGCGCCCAGTCGACGAGGAGACCGACCGCGCGCCGCCACAACGGAGCCATCGACCCGGGACCGTCGGCCGGCACGCCGAGCTGCTCACCGGCATACGACGGCTCGTGTTCGCTGCTCACACGAGGACTGTATGCGTCGCCACTCTGGACGCCTCGGACGGGTCGGCGAGGGGTCTGGCAGGGTGTAACACCGGTGAAACATTCGGGTCATGGCCGGGAAACCGCGCGGTTCTAGGGTTCTCGACATGTCCGGGCACCGCCCGCCGTTCCCTTTGCCTAGGAGGCCCCACGTTGTTCAGCTCTGCTGACGAGGTCCTGTCGTTCATCAAGGACGAGGACGTCAAGTTCGTCGACATCCGTTTCTGCGACCTGCCCGGGGTCATGCAGCACTTCAACGTGCCGGCCGAGAGCGTCGACGAGGACTTCTTCACGAACGGCCAGGCGTTCGACGGGTCCTCGATCCGTGGCTTCCAGGCCATCCACGAGTCCGACATGAAGCTCATCCCGGACCCGTCGTCGGCCTACCTCGACCCGTTCCGTGAGCACAAGACGCTCATCATGAACTTCTCGATCGTCGACCCGTTCACGGACGAGCCCTACAGCCGCGACCCGCGCAACATCGCCGCCAAGGCCGAGGCCTACCTCGTCTCCACCGGCATCGCCGACACCGCCTACTTCGGCGCCGAGGCCGAGTTCTACGTCTTCGACGACGTGCGCTTCGAGACCAAGGCCAACGCCGGCTACTACTTCATCGACTCCGTCGAGGCCGCGTGGAACACCGGTCGCGAGGAGGAGGGCGGGAACAAGGGCTACAAGACCCGCTACAAGGGTGGCTACTTCCCCGTCCCGCCGGTCGACCACTTCGCCGACATGCGCGACAACATCTGCCTCAACCTCGACCGCGTCGGCATCAAGGTCGAGCGCAGCCACCACGAGGTCGGCACCGCGGGCCAGCAGGAGATCAACTACCGCTTCGACACCCTGCTCGCGTCCGGCGACGACATGATGAAGTTCAAGTACGTCGTCAAGAACACGGTGTGGGCCGGCGGCAAGACCGCGACCTTCATGCCGAAGCCGATCTTCGGTGACAACGGCTCGGGCATGCACACGCACCAGTCGCTCTGGAAGAACGGCGAGCCGCTGTTCTACGACGAGCGCGGCTACGGCGGCCTCTCCGACATCGCGCGCTGGTACATCGGCGGCCTGCTCAAGCACGCCCCCGCCGTCCTCGCGTTCACGAACCCGACGGTGAACTCCTACCACCGCCTGGTCCCGGGCTACGAGGCGCCGGTCAACCTCGTCTACTCGGCGCGCAACCGCTCCGCTTGCGTGCGCATCCCGATCGCCGGCGACTCCCCCAAGGCCAAGCGCATCGAGTTCCGCATCCCAGACCCGTCGTGCAACCCCTACCTCGCGTTCGCCGCGCAGCTCATGGCCGGCCTCGACGGCATCCGCAACCGCATCGAGCCGCCGGAGCCGGTGGACAAGGACCTCTACGAGCTCCCGCCCGAGGAGCACGAGGCCATCGAGCAGGTCCCGGGTTCGCTGCCCGCCGTCCTCGACGCGCTCGAGGCCGACCACGAGTTCCTCCTCGAGGGTGACGTCTTCACCAAGGACCTCATCGAGACCTGGATCGAGTGGAAGCGCAAGAACGAGGTCGACCCGATCCGCTTCCGCCCGCACCCGCACGAGTTCGAGATGTACTTCGACATCTGATGGAGCGTGCGGAGTCAGATGTCGACAGAGGGTTCAGTGACATCTGAGCCGAGCGAACTCTGACGAAGGTCCTGCACAACGCGTGCTCTATGCCGCGTTCTGCAGGACCTTTGTCGTCCTCGGGCATCCGAGGCGTGGCCTTGGACCCTCCGTGGGCATGGCGGGCGGGTGGATGCTTGAGGTCTCGGACGGAGAAGGAGGACGCCATGCGAGCGCTGCCCGGAGACCACATCATCCTTGCGACCCCAACCATCGAGGGAGTCCTGCGCGAGGGGGAGGTGATCGAGACGCGAGGCGCGGACGGCCAGCCGCCCTATCTGGTGAGGTGGAGCGACGAACACGAAGGACTGCTCTATCCCGGGCCGGGCTCCGTCCTGCGCATCGACCCCGCCCACGGCGAAGCGCCCTCGCCCGCCACCGCCGCGAGGGCAGCCGAGCCGACGCCGGGACACCACCCGTCGGGAGTGCACCTGCACGCCCGCGACTGGACGGTGCGGGTCAGCATCCTCGGTGACGACGACGACGCCGAGGCGCGGGTCGTCCTCATCGCCGACTCCCCGCGCCACCTCACGGCCCACGGTCACAGTCATCGCAGCACCGACGACCGCCCCGTGCCCGAGATCGGCGACGAGGTCGCCGTCGCGCGGGCCTTGCGCCGGCTCGCAGACCGGCTGCTGGACACCGCGGCCGACGACATCGAGGGAGCCACGGGCGAGCGCGACATCTCGCTGCGTTCGCGCTGACTCCCCCGGCGCGCCGGGGAGCTCAGCCGGCCTGGAGCCCGGCAGCGACCTCAGCCGCGCCCGGCCTGAAGCCGGGACCGACCTCAGCCGGCGTCGGCGTGCGCGTCGGCGTGCGCGTCGACGTCGGCGTCGACGAGGTCCTGGCCGTCGATGGTCTCGGCGGTCTCGTCGATCGCCTCGACGAGAGCGGTCGGCTCCGCGTCGGCCGTCGGCCGGCGGTCGAGGTGGACCCCGGCGATCATGCAGCGCACCGACCCGCCCGCGAGCTCGATCGTCGGGATGTCGACGGCGACGATCTCGCAGGACTCCTCGATGGCGGCCACCTGGTCGGGCCGCAGGCTGCGCTTCGCACGCGCCGACATCGCCATGACGTAGCGGCGCCTGCCCTCGGCGGTGCGCCCGCACAGCTCGACCGCGTTGCCGGCGAACTCGCGGATCTGCTCCTCGGTGAGCTCGACGATCGTGCGGCCGGTCACCGAGAGCCGCTCGCGCACCTGCTCACGGCGGACCTCGTCGGGGATCATCTCGAGGGCGATCATCGCGACGTCGGTGCCGATGCAGGCGATGACGTTGGTGTGGTAGACCGGCACGCCCTCGGAGTCGACCGCGTCGAAGGCCATCGGCTCGTAGCCGAAGTCCGTGCAGAACCGCTCGAGCACCGTGATGTCGGCGCGGTGGCTGCGCGCGGTGTAGGCGACGCGCGACACGTGGTCGAGGACCATCGCGCCGGTCCCCTCGAGGAAGATGCCGTCCGGCTCGAGGCCGGAGTAGTCGACGATCGCCTGGACGCGGTAGTCGGACTTGAGCATCTCGAGGACGTCGGCCCGACGTTCGTGGCGCCGGTTCGAGGCATACATCGGGTAGACCGCGACGTAGCCGCCCGCGTGGGTCGAGAGCCAGTTGTTGGGGAAGACGCTGTCGGGCCGGGTGTGGTCCTCGTCGGCGAAGACGTGCACGCGGACGCCGGCCTCCCTCAGGGCGTCGGCGAGCGTGTCCATCTCGGCCAGCGCGGTCGCCGACACCGCCTCGTCGCTCTGCCCTGACGGCACGTCACGTTGGAACGCGTTGTCGGCGGCGGTCGCCGGGTTGGGCAGGAACCGCTCGGCGCGGACGAGGATGACAGCGGAAGGGGCCTGAGCACTCACGGACGGAATGTAGTGCATCCCGGACGCACTCCCGAAGCGCACCCGTTCGCCTCACCTCAGGACGCCGTATGCCGTCCCGTCACCGCGGTGGGAGCCGCCGGGCCGGGCGCCCCGGAAGCGAAGCGACGTCAGAACCCGCCGAAGTCGCCTCCGCCACCGAAGTCGCCGCCACCTCCGAAGTCGCCTCCACCGAAGTCACCGCCGCCGAAGTCACCGCTGCCGAGCTCGCTGCCACCGAAGTCGCTGCCACCGAGGTCACCGCCGGCATCTCCCCCGGCGTCCGTGCCCGCGTCTCCCCCCGCCTCTCCCCCCGCCTCTCCCCCGGCGTCACCACCGGAGTCGGACCCACCGTCGGACCCCGCGTCACCACTCGACTCGCCGGCTTCGGCCGCCTCGGGCGAGGAGCCGTAGTCGTCGAAGAGGGCGTCGGCGATGGCGCTGCCGACGACGACACCGGCGATGGTGCCCATCATCGAGCCCATGAGCGTGCCGCCCATGCCCATGCCCATGCCGCCGCGGCCACCGAAGGTGCGTTCGAGGGTGCCGGGCTGGCGCATCTCGGCGCGGGTCGCTGCCCGGGCGAGGTCCTGCGGCTCGGCACTGAGCGGGGCCTCGCCCTGCGGGGCGTCCTGCGAGAGCCCGGTGAGGACCTGCTGTCGCTGGTCGGGAGTGAGCTTCGCGAAGGCCTCGGCGTGGACCTGCTCCAACGTCTCGGGAGGCGCCGTGCGCAGGAGGTAGCGGTAGCGCGCGATCGCCCGTGCGTCCTCGCCCTGCTCCCCACCCGAGCCCTGGAACCGCTGTCCCGCACCACCGGCACCCGCGGACGACGGACCACCCTGCGACTCCCAGGACCCCCCTCCGGACCCGGGTGCGCCGTGCTGGTCCTGCATCCGCGGCTCACGTCCGAGGAGCCTGTCGAGGAAACCCATGGTCCGTCCTCCCGTCGGGCCGCGTCCGACGACGCGGCGTCCTCCCAGCATGCCCCAGCGTCCCGGTCAACGGGTGAGCGCGAGCGACCCCAGTGCCACGAGCCAGCTGACGAAGCTGCCGACGAGGAAGTACTCGGTGACCTGGTCGATGCCGTCTCCGTGGACCGTCCGCCCGTCCTTGGCGGACTGCAGCTCGGGGAAGCGGATGAGGCCCTTGGCGGCGATGACGATCGCCGCCGCCGTCACCTGGCCGGCGAGCCCGAGCCCGAGGATGAAGACGCGCTCCATCGGCCCGAGCAGCCGCCCGCCCTTGAGCCTCTCGGACGGCTCGCTCCCCGGGCCCGCAGCGGTGCGCGCCGACGGACGCATCGCCCCGACGCTCACGAGCACGAGCCGGACGATGACGTTGCCGGTCGCGAGGTTCGCGACGAGGAGTCCCGCGACGAGGAGCACACGGTCGAGAGGGGTGTCACCGGCATACGGCACATCCGCCCAGGCGAGCCAGTCCCGCAGCAGCCCGCCGGCGGAGGACGCGAAGCCCGAGGCGGCGACGAGCACAGCGGCGGTGCCGCCGAGGACGAGCAGCGCCTGGGCGTGGCCGCCGCCACGGCGCAGCGACCGCTCCGAGAGCGCGACCCAGCCGACGAGAGGGACGACCGAGGCGACGAGGGCGACGAGGTCGGCCACCCCCGTGAGACCGGCGAGCAGCGCGACCCCGACGACCGTCACGGCACCCACGGGAACGGCGGCGCGGCGAACGGGACGCGAGTCGACGGCCCGCAGCAGGTCGGTGACGCCGACGCCGATGAGCCACACCGCCAGCCACGTCACGGCAGCGTCCTCAGCAGCTCGTGAGTGCGCACGATGACGGCGAGACCGTCGGCGCGCACGCGCTGCGACACCGCCGACGGGGTGATCCCCTCCGCCGCGGCGAGCTCCTTCTGCGTCATCCCCTCGAGCAGTCCTCTCAACAGCCGTCCCGACCTCTCCGACAACGAGCCAACCATGTGGTCCTGACAGTGCAGCGCCGCGTCGACGGCAACCGACGTCCCGAGGTCGTCGGGCTCCCCCTCGGCCAGCCGGTATGCCGTGTGCACGTGTCCCAGCGCGGCTCGCCTCGCCTCCTCTTCCACCGCGACGATGGCCTCGCGGGCGGCCCACCACGCGGGCCCGTCCTTGATCCCCCTCGTGGCGTCGAGCGTCGTCGTCGCCCCCCGCCCGAGCCCGTAGCGCGTCTCCGCCCGTGGCCGCAGGGCGACCCGGGTGCGCAGCGCCGCCTCGAGTGCGGCGCCGAGGTGGGGATAGACCCCCTGGAACTCGTCGCCGACCGTGACCTCCAGCGGCTCGACGTGCTCGACCCGCTCGTTGGTGTCCGCGAGCGCCGCCTCGAGGTCGCGGTGGAGCGCGCGGCGGTCGGCGCTCGACCGGGACTGCACGATGTCGCCGATGAGAACGACAGGTGAGGGCTGAACTCGGGCCATATCCAGATCATACCTTCATTCGTCTGGAATGCAGGTTTATGCTTCATCCCTGACGGATGTAGCGATGACCTCAACTCGCCTCCGTGGATGGAGGGTGCGCGCGCGTCGGGCAGCGCAGCCACGTCCTCCGGGTCCAGAATGAGCGTACGGGCCGACGAGCCCGTGACGACGGGACACCGGTCCCGGACCGGTTGGTTTCCCGCCGCCTGACCACCGAGCTGGAGGCGTCATGAGCGGCATCACTTCCCCCATCCGCAGCACGCGCATCGTGGTCGGCATCGACGGGTCGGCGCACGGCTGGGCGGCCCTCGCGTGGGCTGCCGAACGGGCGTCGCGGATGTCCTCCCCCCTGCACCTCATCCATGCCTTCGCGCCGGACATCCCCATGCTCGGGTTCGGCAGCACCGACCAGAGCTCGCTCAAGGAGGAGGGCGAGCGGCTCCTCACGACCGCACGCGCCCGAGCCCACGCTGTCGACCCCGCGCTCACCGTGACGACGTCGCTGCCGCCGGGGTTCGCCTCCCCCGCCCTCGTCAAGGCCTCCCACGACGCCGCGATGGTCGTCCTCGGTGCCGTCGGCCACGGGCTGCTGAGCCGCGCGAGCATCGGAGCCGTCGCCCAGCAGGTCGCGGCGCACGCCACCTGCCCGGTCGTCATCGTCGGCCACGAGGGGCACAGTGAGCCGCCGCACCACCGGGTCGTCGTGGGGGTCGACGGCTCGACGCCCTCGTCGGCCGCCCTGCACGCCGCCTTCGACTACGCCGCCTCGCAGGAGGCCGAGCTCGTCGTCGTGCACGCCTGGGAGCCCCAGGGACCCGAGGACCCGACGTTGTCCACGGACTCGAGCTGGCCGGCATACGAGAGTGAGCTGGAGCAGCGCGTGGGTCGAGAGATCGCGTCGAGCAGCACCCAGCACCCGGCCGTCAAGGTCCACCACGAAGTGGTGCGCAGCTCTCCCGTGGCGGCGCTCATCCAGGCCGCCGACACCGCGGACCTCGTCGTCGTCGGGGCGCGTGGCACGGGAGGCTTCCCGGGGCTACACCTCGGGTCGGTCTCCAGCCGGCTCCTCGGCCGCACCGCCTGCCCGCTCGTCCTCGTGCACCCGCGGGAGCCGTGAGGTCGCACCGAGCTGGTCGAGGACGAAGGCCCACTCCCACGCGACCTGCTCCCATGCGGCGTAGCGCCCGCTGCGTCCGCCGTGCCCCGCGGCCATCTCGGTCCGCAGCAGGATCGGGCGGGTCGCCTCGTCGTTGGTGACGGTGGCACGCAGCCGCGACACCCACTTCACCGCCTCGGTGAAGAAGACCCGCGTGTCGTGCAGGCTCGTCGTCGCGAGGATCGCGGGGTAGTCGCGGGCGGCGACGTTCTCGTAGGGCGTGTAGGCCTTCATGACCGCATAGACCTCGGGGTCCTCGAGCGGGTTGCCCCACTCCTCCCACTCCCCCACCGTGAGCGGCAGGTCGGGCCGCAGGATCGTCGTCAGCGCGTCGACGAAGGGCACCGCGGCGTGCGCGACCCGGAACCTGTCGGGGGCGAGGTTGAGGACGGCGCCGACGAGCAGCCCTCCGGCAGAACCTCCCTCGAGACCCAGCCGGTCGCCGGCCACCCAGCCGAGCTCGACGAGCCGGTCAGCGCAGGCGACCGTGTCGGAGAAGGTGTGGGGCTTGGCGAGCAGCTTGCCGTCGTCGTACCAGTGGCGCCCCATCTCGCCGCCACCTCGCACGTGGGCGGTCGCGTGGACGACACCGCGGTCGAGCAGCGAGAGCCGCGCGACGGAGAAGTAGGGGTCGCTGGAGTACTCATACGCCCCGTATGCCGTGAGCAGACCTGGGTGCGTCCCGTCGGGCGCGAGGTCGGCCCGGTGCACGACCGAGATCGGCACCCGGGTGCCGTCCTCCGCGGTCGCCCACTCGCGGCGCTGGACGTAGTCGGTGAGGTGGACGTCGCCGAGGACCGGCTGCTGCTTGAGGACGGTGCGCTCGCCCGAGACGAGGTCGAGCTCGAGGACGGTGCGCGGCGTGACGAAGGACTCGAAGACGAGCTGCAGCGCGCTCTGGTCGCGCTCGGGGTTGTCACCGAGCCCGACCGAGTAGATCGGCTCCTCGAAGCCGACGGGAACCGGTGTGGCATAGCCGGACTCGACCGAGGGGTCGGCCGGCAGCAACGACAGCGCGGTGAGCCCGTCGCGCCGCAACGAGAGCACGGCGACGTCGTCGAAGGCGTCCACCCCGAGGAACCGCTCACCGGTGCGCGCGCGCAGCAGCGGGCGCCACTGCTCGTGGCTCGTCGCGTCGAGCGGAGCCCACGCGAGGTCCGAGTCGGGGTTGTCGGTGTTGTGCACGATGAGGAGCCGGTCCTCGGCGGGCTCGACGTCGTACTCGACGCCGTCCCGGCGAGCCGCCACGACCCGGAAGTCGGCCTCGGGGGTCGCGGAGTCGAGCAGGCGCACCTCGGAGGTCGTCTTCGAGCCGAGAGCGAAGATGATCCAGCGGTCGTCGCGGCTCGTACCGATGCCCATCCAGAACCGCTCGTCGGTCTCCTCGTGGACGAGGACGTCGTCGGCCGGGTCGCTCCCTACGGTGTGGCGCCACAGCTGGTGCGGCCGCCAGGCGTCGTCGAGCCGGGTGTAGAAGACCGTGCCACCGTCGAGCGAGAACTCGACGCCGTAGCCGATGTCGGTGATGCCCTCGTCGAGGGTCGCGCCGGTTGCGAGGTCACGGATGACGAGGTCGAAGCGCTCGTCGCCCGTCGTGTCGGTGGCGAGCGCCAGCCGGGTGTGGTCGGGGCTCACCGTGAGGGCGCCGATCGAGAAGAACTCGGACTCGCCGGCCTCGACGTTGCCGTCGACGAGGATCTGCTCTCCGTCGGGGACGCTGTCGGGTGCGACGACCGGCCGGACGGCGGGGTCCGCGCACGGCACCCGCGCCTGGATGGGGTACTGCTGCCCCTCGACGGTGCGTGAGTAGTACCACCACGGACCCGAGCGCACCGGGACGGAGAGGTCGGTCTCGAGCACCCGCGACCTGATCTCACCGAAGATGCTGTCGCGCAACGGCTTCAGGTGCGCGGTGCGCGCGTCGGCGTAGGCGTTCTCGGCCTCGAGGAGCGCGACGACCTCGGGGTCGTCGCCGTCACGCAGCCACTCGTAGGGGTCGTCGACGCGGTCACCGTGGTGCTCACGGACGTGCTCGCGCGTCGCCGCGACCGGAGGCGTCGGCAGGTTCGTCGAGGGCGCTGTCTGCCCGTCGCCGGCCGCAGACGTGGCCATGGACGAGGACGCGGCCATGGACGAGGACGCGGGCATGGGCGTGGGCTCGGGTGTCGGCTCAGCCACCGGTGAGGCACCTCGGGCCGAGGAGGACCTTGAGGTCGCCGTAGAGGGACTCACTGGCGTTGACGCGCAGGGCGTCGTCGAGCCTGATGAGCGTCGTCCGGCCGGGCTTGGTGAGCTTGAGGTGGACCTCGGTCGTGCCCGGGTGGTTGGCGAGCACGCCCTTGAGCTCCTCCATCCGGCCGGTCGTCGCGCGAAGCGTGTCGAGGGTGACGACGACGGGTCCGCGCGGACCCTCGGTGAGCTCGGGCAGGGTCAGCTCCTGGGCATAGATCGACACCGAGTCGTCACGCCGGTTGACCTTGCCCCGGACGACGGCGACGACGTCCTGCGAGAGCATCGTCGACACCGTGAGGTAGGCACTCGGGAAGAAGAGGCACTCGATGGCGCCCTCGAGGTCCTCGACCGTCGCGATGGCCCAGAGGTCGCCCTTCTTCGTGCGCTTGATCTGGAGGCCGGTGATGAGCCCGGCGACGGTGACCATGGAACCCTCGGGCTTGCCGTCCTCGGCACTCAGCGTGGCGATGGCCGTGTCCGCGTGCTGCTGGAGGACGTGCTCGACACCGAAGAGCGGGTGGTCCGAGACATAGAGGCCGAGCATCTCGCGCTCGAAGGTGAGCAGGGTCGACTTGTCCCACTCGACCGTAGGCACCGCCGTCAGCCCCATCATCGCGTCGCCCGCACCGGACTCGTCGTCGTCACCGAAGGCACCGAAGAGCGAGTCCTGCCCGATGGCCTCCTGGCGCTTGATGGCGACGAACGCGTCGACGTACTCCTCGTGCACGCGCAGCAGCCCGGCCCGGGACTCCCCCAGCCCGTCGAAGGCGCCGCCCTTGATGAGCGACTCGATCGTGCGCTTGTTGCACACGACGGCCGGGCACTTCGAGAGGAAGTCGCGGAAGGAGGTGAAGGCACCCTTCTCCTCGCGCGCGGCGATGATCGCCTCGACGACGTTGTGGCCGACGTTGCGGATCGCGGCCATGCCGAAGCGGATGTCGGTGCCGACGGCGGCGAACCGCGCGACCGAGTCGTTGACGTCGGGCGGGAGGACCTTGATGCCCATGCGCCGGCACTCGCCGAGGTAGAGCGCGGACTTGTCCTTGTCGTCGCCGACGCTCGTGAGGAGGCCGGCCATGTACTCGGCCGGGTAGTTGGCCTTGAGGTAGGCGGTCCAGTAGGAGACGAGACCGTAGGCGGCGGTGTGCGCCTTGTTGAACGCGTAGTCCGAGAAGGGGACGAGGACGCCCCACAGGGCGGCGATCGACGCCTCGTTGAAGCCCTTCGCCTTCATGCCGCTCGAGAAGGGGACGTACTCGGCGTCGAGGACCTCCTTCTTCTTCTTGCCCATGGCGCGACGGAGGAGGTCGGCGTTGCCGAGGGTGTAGCCGGCGAGCTTCTGGGCGATCTCCATGACCTGCTCCTGGTAGATCACCAGGCCGTAGGTCGTGCCGAGGATCGGCTCGAGGGCGTCGATCATCTCCTGCTGAAGCTTGCCCTTGAGCTGGGGGTCGAGCGGTGTGAGCTCCTGCTTGCCGTTCTTGCGCAGCGCGAAGTTCGTGTGCGCGTTCACGCCCATCGGGCCGGGACGGTAGAGCGCGAGGGCGGCGGAGATGTCCTCGAAGTTGTCGGGCTGCATGAGCTTGAGCAGCGTGCGCATGCCGCCGCCGTCGAGCTGGAAGACACCGAGCGTGTCGCCACGGGCGAGCAGGTCGTAGGTCGCCTTGTCGGTCATGTCCTTCGACAGGGCGTCGAGGTCGAGGTCCTCGCCGCGATTGGCCTTCACGTTCTCGATCGCGTCGTCGAGGATCGTGAGGTTGCGCAGGCCGAGGAAGTCCATCTTGACCAGGCCGAGCGTCTCGCACGTCGGGTAGTCGAACTGGGTGAGGACCTGACCGTCCTGCAGCCGCTTCATGATCGGGATGACGTCGATGAGCGGCTCGCTGCTCATGATGACGCCGGCGGCGTGCACGCCCCACTGCCGCTTGAGGCCCTCGAGGCCCTTGGCGGTCTCGACGATCTCCTTGAAGTGCGGCTCGGTCTCGACGAGCTCGCGGAACTCCTTGCCCTCGCCGTAGCGCGGGTGCTCGGGGTTGTAGATCCCCGACAGCGGCACGCCCTTGCCCATGACGTCCGGCGGCATCGCCTTGGTGAGCTGTTCGCCGACGTTGAACGGGTGGCCCATGACGCGGGCCGAGTCCTTGACGGCCTGCTTGGCCTTGATGGTGCCGTAGGTCACGATCTGCGCGACCCGCTCGGCGCCGTACTTCTCGGTGACGTAGCGGATGACCTCGCCGCGTCGGCGCTCGTCGAAGTCGATGTCGAAGTCGGGCATCGACGCGCGCTCGGGGTTGAGGAACCGCTCGAAGATGAGACCGTGCGGGATCGGGTCGAGGTCGGTGATCTTCATGGCGTAGGCGCACATGGAGCCGGCACCCGAGCCACGACCCGGGCCCACCCGGATGCCGTTGGCCTTGGCCCAGTTGATGAAGTCGGCGACGACCAGGAAGTAGCCGGGGTAGCCCTTGGAGACGATGACCTCGATCTCGAAGTCGGCCTGCTTCTGGGCATACTCCGGTATGCCGTCCGGGAACCTCTCGCGCAGGCCCGTCTGGACCTCCTTGACGAACCACGACTCCTCGTTCTCCCCGGGCGGGCAGGGGAACTTCGGCATGTAGCGGCCCTCACCCTCGGTGAAGGACACCTCGCACATCTCGGCGACGAGGAGGGTGTTGTCGCACGCCTCGGGCAGCTCGCGCCACGTGTGGCGCATCTCGGCCGCGGTCTTGAGGTAGTAGCCGTCGCCGTCGAACTTGAACCGGTTGGGGTCCATGAGCGTCGAGCCGGACTGGACGCAGAGCAGCGCTCCGTGGGCCTGCGAGTCCTCGGGGTAGGTGTAGTGGCTGTCGTTGGTGGCGAGCAGCGGGAGGTCGAGCTCCTTGGCGAGCCGGAGCAGGTCCTTGATCGTGCGGCGCTCGATCTCGTTCTGGTGGTCCATGACCTCGCAGAAGTAGTTCTCGGCGCCGAAGATGTCGCGGTAGTCGCTCGCCGCCTGCTTCGCCAGGTCGTACTGGCCCAGTCGGAGGCGGGTCTGGATCTCGCTCGACGGGCAGCCGGTCGTCGCGATGAGGCCCTGCCCGTGCTGGTCGATGAGCTCGCGGTCGAGGCGTGGCCACTTCGCGTAGACCTGGTCGAGCGAGGCCTGGCTGTCCATCTTGAAGAGGTTGCGCAGACCGTTGTTGTTCTTGGCCAGCAGCGTCATGTGCGTGTAGGCCCCGGAGCCCGACACGTCGTCGCCGGGACGGGTGCGCTCGTCACCCCACTTGACGCGGGTCTTGTCGGTGCGGTGGGTGCCCGGCGTGACGTAGGCCTCGAGCCCGATGATCGGCTTGACGCCCGTCCCCTGCGCCTTGCGCCAGAACTCGTGGGCGCCGTAGAGGTAACCGTGGTCGGTCATGGCGAGGGCCGGCATACCGAGCTCTGCCGCTCGGGTGAAGAGGTCCCCGATGCGGGCCGCCCCGTCCAGCATGGAGTACTCGGTGTGGACGTGCAGGTGGACGAAGCTGTCCGTGCTGTCCGGGGCTGGGGAGGAGGTGGGCGACGACATCGTGGATCATCCTAGGTCGCCCGCCCGACAGTCAGAACAGGCTCGCCATGGTGAGACGGAAGAGGCCTGTGAGAAGGGGGCTCACGGCATACGGAAGGTCGTCAGAGGCGGTCGAGGGCGACCTGGAGGTCCTGCGGGTAGCGGCTCTCGAAGGTGACCCAATCCCCGGTGCCCGGGTGCTCGAAGCCGAGCCCGACGGCGTGCAGCCACTGCCGCTCGAGGCCGAGCCGCTTGGCGAGGACCGGGTCGGCGCCGTAGGTGAGGTCGCCGACGCACGGATGGCGCAGGGCCGCGAAGTGGACGCGGATCTGGTGGGTCCGCCCGGTCTCGAGGTGGATCTCGAGGAGGCTGGCGTGGCGGAAGGCCTCGAGCAGCTCGTAGTGGGTCACGGCGTGCTTGCCGGACTCCATGACGGCGAACTTGTAGTCGTGGCCGGGGTGACGACCGATCGGCGCGTCGATCGTGCCCACGAGCGGGTCCGGCAGGCCCTGGACGAGCGTGTGGTAGGTCTTGTCGACGGTGCGCTGCTTGAACGCCCGCTTGAGCACGGAGTAGCCGCGCTCGCTCTTGCAGACGACCATGAGCCCGGACGTGCCGACGTCGAGCCGCGACACGATGCCCTGGCGCTCGCTCGCGCCGCTCGTCGAGATGCGGTAGCCGGCGGCCTTGAGCCCGCCGAGGACCGTCGGCCCGGTCCAGCCGACGCTCGGGTGCGCCGCGACACCGACCGGCTTGTCGACGACGACGATGTCGTCGTCATCGTGGATGATCGTCATCCCGGGGACGGGCTCGGCGATGACCTCGAGGGTCGGGCTGGGGTCGGCACTCGGAAGGGTCACCTCGAGCATGTCTCCCCCGTGGACCCGGTGCGACTTGCCGACGTGGGCGCCGTTGACGGCCACGCCACCATCGGCCGCGAGGTCCGCGGCGCGCGTGCGCGAGAGCCCGAAGAGCCGGGCGATCGCCGCGTCGACGCGCTCACCCTGCAGGCCGTCCGGGACGAGCATCGTGCGGCTGTCAGACATCTGCGTCCCCGGACGTGGCCTCGGTGCCCCGGTGCCCGTCACCGGCCTCGTGCCTGCCGTGGGTCACGCCCTCGAGGGGGATGCCGCGCACCGCGAGGACCGCGCCGAAGGCCGCGGCGACGACGATCGCGATGTCCGCGACGTTGCCGATGAAGAGCCCGAAGTAGTCGATGAAGTCGACGACGTGCCCGCGCCCGAACCCGGGCGCCCGCAGGATGCGGTCGATGAGGTTGCCGATGGCGCCACCGAGCAGCATGCCGAGCGTCACCGCCCAGCCGCCGTGACCCACCCGTGTCGCCGCGCGCCCGACCCACACGACGATGCCGAGCGCCACGAGCGTGAGGAGCCACGTGACGCTGTCACCGAGCGAGAAGGCCGCACCGGGGTTGCGGATGAGGTTGAGCCGGAGAGCCGGGCCGAGAAGGTCCCGGGGCTCGCCGGGGGTCAGGGCTCCCAGTGCCCACACCTTGCTGCCCTGGTCGAGGACGAGCGTGAGCACGCCGACCCCGAGGAGGAGCGCAAACAGCCGCGACCGGCCCTGGCGTTCTTCCGGGGCCGGTGCGGGGGTGGACTGGGGGCTGGAGATCAGCGGCGTTCCTGTTTCGTCTTGCATCGCATGCATAGGGTCGCACGAGGTGCGGCCTGGAGGCGAAGTTTGCCGATCGGCTGGCCGCACGACTCGCACACGCCGTAGGTGCCGTCGTCGAGACGCTCGAGGGCGTGCTCGTTCTGGTGGAGCATCTCGCGGGCGTTGTCGGCGAGGGCGATCTCCTGCTCGCGCTCGTAGGTCTTGGCCCCCGCGTCCGCCTGGTCGTCGCCGGCGCCGTCACCGGAGTCGCGCAGCAGGTCCGACAGCTCGGACTCGGCGTGGGCGAGCTCGGTGCGGAGCAGGGCGATGTTGGCCTCGATCTCGGCCCGGACCTCGCGCAGCTCCTTCGCGGTCCAGGGCGACTCGTCCTCGCGGACGACGAGTGCCTTCTTGGCGGTCTTCTTCGCTGGGGCCTTGGCGGGAGCAGTCACGGCGGATGCCTTCCTCGCAGGGGCCTTGGCGGCCGTGGTCTTCGACGCAGCGGCGCTGGCGGCCGGTGCCTTCTTGGCGGCGGCCTTCGTCGCCGGTGCCTTCTTGGAGGCGGCCTTGGTCGCCGGAGCCTTCGTCACGGCGGCCTTGGTCGCCGGAGCCTGCTTCGCCGTCGCCTTGGTCGCGGGAACCTTCTTCACCGCTGGCTTGGTCACCGCTGCCTTGGTCGCCGGGGCCTTCTTCGCCGCAGCCTTGCTGGCCGGAGCCTTCGTCGCGGCGGCCTTCGTCGCGGCGGCCTTCGTCACGGGGGCCTTCTTTGCCGCGACCTTGCTCGCCGGGGCCTTCTTCGCGGCCGCCTTCGTCGCCGCGGTCGTGCCGGATCCAGCCTTGGTGACCCCCGAGGGAGCGCGCTTGCCAGCCATGAGTGTCCTCACTCGTCAACGAAGGTCGGGCCCGGGAGGGCTCGACCGCGTGCGGCGAGGATAAGCCCTCGTGATGCCCTTCACAACGCAAAACGCCAGACCACCTCGAAGGTTCGCGCACGGCATACGTGCTGGTGGGAAGGCGAAGGGCGCCCGGTCGACGACCGGGCGCCCTTCACGTGGCGTGACGTCGGACGTCACTGGTTCTGCTTGGCGGCTTCCTCGACCTCGACGTCGACGGCCGTGTGGTCGAGGTCCTTGAGCTGACCCTCGATGTAGGCCTTGAGACGACCGCGGTAGTCGCGCTCGAAGCCCCGCAGCTGCTCGATCTTGCGCTCGAGCACGGCCCGCTCCTCGCTCAGCTCCTGGAGGATGGCCGCCTTGCGCTGCTGCGCCTCGTGGACCATGCCCGTGGAGCGCTCGCGAGCCTCGGTGATGAGCTCCTCACGCTTGGCGTTGGCCTCGGCGAGCATCGTGTCGTGCTGCGTCTGGGCCGTCGAGATGAGCTCGTCGTGCTGCGACTGCGCGGTGCTGATGAGCTCGTCGTGACGGGCCTGCGCAGTGCTGATGAGCTCGTCGTGCTTGGACTGGCCCGTGGTCACGAACTCGTGGTGCTTGGACTCACCGGTCGAGATGAGCTCGTCGTGGCGGGACTGGGCCTCACGCACGAGCTCGTCGCGACGGGTCTCACCGGCGGAGACGTGCTCGTCGTGGAGGCGCTGCGCGAGCGCGAGGACACCGGCTGCGGAGCCCGCACCGGCACCGGCACCGGTGAGTGCGGCGAGGTCGCCGCTCCCCTCGGGGGCCTGGCCCTGGGCGCCGGCCTTGGCCACGCGCTCCTGCGCCTCGGACTCGGCCTGCTCGGCCTGCGCCTTGGCCTCCTGGATGCGACGCTGGGCGTCCTGCTCGGCCTCCTCGACCCGCGCGCGCAGCGTGGCGAGCTGCTCGTCGGCGGAGCTGTTGGCCTTGTCGTAGGCGGCCTGGCGCTCCTGCTCGTTCTTGGCCGACGCGGCCTCGAACTCGGCGCGCTGGCGGTCACGCTCGGCGGCGATGGAGTCACGCTCACCCAGGAGGGAGTCACGCTCCTCGGCGAGGGAGTCGCGCTCACCGAGAAGGGCATCGCGCTCGCCCACGAGCGAGTCGTGGCGGCCGCGGACGTCGGCGAGCTCGCGCTCGGACTCGGCGAGCTTGTCCTCGAGCTCGCGCACCCGGGCCTCGAGCTCGTTGGTGCGGCGGGAGGCGTCCTCGGTCTGGCCCTGGGCGTGCTGGTTCTTGCCCTCGAGCTCCTCGAGCTCGCGCACGCGCGCCTCGAGCTCGGTGTTGCGGCCCTCGAGCTTGGCGATCTCGGCCGAGCGGTCGGAGGCGGCCGGAGCCGGCATCGCCTGGGTGACGGGCTCGAGCCCGCGGCCCTGGCGGCAGTCGTTGAGCTGCTTGCGCACCTCGTCGTCGGCCTTGGTCATCCGACGCATCTCGGCGACGATGTCATCGAGGAAGTCGTCGACCTCGCGCTCGTCGTAGCCGCGTCGGAACTGGGTGGTCGTGAACGTCTTGTTGAGGACGTCCTCGGGCGACAACGCCATGTCAACTCCTCTGTGTCGATCGGTTCATGGGTGCCCCGCGCCAGGGAGGACCTGGGGCTCGACGATCCAGCCTAGAGGATCGCGAGAATGAGGTAGAGGCCGAGCACCAGGACGAGAAAGCCCAGGTCGATCGACGCGCCGCCCAGGCGCAGCGGCGGGATAACCTTGCGCAACGCGTTGAGGGGCGGGTCGGTCAGGGTGTACACGGCCTCGGCGATGACGAGCACGACCCCGCGCGGCCTCCAGTCGCGAGCGAAGACCCGGATCCAGTCGAGGATGAGCCGCCCGAAGACCACGAGGAGGTAGAGCCACACGACGAGTGCGAGCAGCGAGCGCACGGAGTTCATGGCGACAGTCTGCGTGAACGTCCTGGAACCCGGATGTGCTGGGGGGGTCAGCTCTGGTTGAACAGGGTGCGACCGGGGGCGGCCGCCGCCTCCTCGGCGTTGACCTCCACCGTCGAGGGCGACAGGAGGAAGACCTTGGCCGTGACCCGCTCGATCGCGCCGTGCAGCCCGAAGACGAGTCCGGCCGCGAAGTCGACGAGGCGCTTGGCGTCGGCGTCGTCCATGTCGGTGAGGTTCATGATCACCGGCGTGCCCTCGCGGAAGTTCTCGCCGATCGTCTTGGCCTCGTTGTAGGTGCGCGGGTGGATCGTCGTGATCCGCGAGATGCCGGAGGCCTCGGGGGTGCGCACGACCTGCGCGACGCTGCGACGCGTCTGCAAGGGGGTCACCTCGGCCTGCCGCTCACGCGGCTCGCGCGGCTCCTCGGCCTCGTAGTCGTCCGCCGCGTCGTACTCGTCGTAGGCCTCGTCGTAGTAACGGCCCTCGTCCTCGGCCAGCCCGAGGTAGACCATCGTCTTGCGCAGCGCGCCAGCCATGAGTACTCCTAGTGCGAATGGGCGGCCGGGGTGACCGTTGTACGTGAAAAGAAGTTACCCAAGTGACGGACGAGTTCCGAGTATTGCCGTCCCGACACGCAGGTGTGTCGCACCTTCGGCGACGGCGTCCTCGAGGTCGGCGCTCATCCCGGCCGAGATCCACGTCGCATCCGGGTGACCTGCCCGTATGCCGTCCGCGACCTCCCGCAGCCGCGCGAAAGCACGTCGCGGGTCACCTCCCAGGGGTGCGACCGCCATGACCCCCCTCAGCCGCAGCGCCTCCGCCTGGGCGACGAGGTCCGCAAGTGCGGGCACGTCGTCGGGGCGCGCCCCTCCCCTGCCCTCCTCGTCGTCGAGGGCGACCTGGAGCAGGACGTCGAGCCGGCGGCCGTGCCGCTGTGCCCCGCGGTCGAGCGCCGTGACGATCTTGGCGCGGTCGACGGACTGGACGACGTCGGCGTAGGCGGCGACGTGCGCGGCCTTGTTGGACTGGAGCTGGCCGATGAAGTGGACGGTGACGTCGTCGCGACGCGCGAGGTCGACGACCTTGGCACCCGCCTCCTGGTCCTTGTTCTCCCCGATGTGGCGGACCCCGAGGTCGACGAGGTGGTCGACGTCGGTGGCGGGGAAGTACTTCGTCACGACGACGAGCTCGACCTCGTCGACGTCCCGGCCGGCGGTGGTCGCCGCGCGCTCGATGCGGGCGCGGACCTCGCCCAGCCGCGTCGCGAGCTCGTCGCGCCGCGAGGTCACGTGGCGCTCCTGACGATGACACCGGCGAACCTGCCAGTGGTGCCGTCGCGCCGGTAGGAGAAGAGAGAGGTGTCCTCGCGGGCGCAGCCGGGGACCCAGGTGAGGTCCTCGACCCCGGCCCGTCGCAGCTGGGCCACGACGCCGGCGGCCACGTCGATCGCCGGGGTCCCGGTCCACGCCACGGCACTCGCCTCCGGGCTGACCTCGGCGGCCGAGTCGCGCATGTCGGCCGGCACCTCGTAGCAGCGTCCGCACACGCTCGGACCCACGACGGCAGCCACCCGCGTGGCGCCGAGGCCGCGCATCGCCGAGATCGCCTGTGCGACAACGCCCTTGGTCATTCCTGGCCGTCCCGCGTGCACGGCCCCGACGATGCCTGCATCCGCGTCGGAGAGGAGCACGGGTGTGCAGTCGGCGACGAGCACGGCGAGGGCGAGGTCGGCCTCGGCCGTGACGACGCCGTCGACGGGCAGGGGCCCAGCGGGCCGCTCGGTGACGACGGCGACGTCGCTGCCGTGGCACTGGTCCATGAAGACGAGCCGTCCGGGGTCGACGCCGATCTCGCTCGCTACGCGGGCACGGTTCTCCCGCACCGCATCCGACGAGTCGCCCACATGACCACCGAGGTTGAGGCCGGCATACGGGGGTTCGCTCACCCCACCGGAGCGGTCGGTGAACGCACGGCGGATGCCGCCCAGGTCGTCGCGCCAGAAGAACACGACTCCACCGTAGACGCGCCGAGGGCGACCGGTCGGAACCGGTCGCCCTCGGCGGGATGTCGCTCAGCGACTCATTCGTGCAGCCTCACTTGAGGAAGTCGGGCACGTCCAGGTCGTCGCCGTCGTCGAAGGTGACGGTGCGCGGCGGGGTTGGGCGCTGCTCCGACTCGTGTGACCGCTGCGCCGAGACCGAGGCCTCGACCGGCTGGCGCACGGGCTCCGCGATCGGCGGGGCCGCCTGCGCGGAGGTGGCCGGGCGGGTCGGCTCGGCCTGCGCCTGCCGGTGCACGGGCTCGCCGCCGTGACCGTTCTGGGAGACCGCCGGCCGCGCGGCCGCGGGTGCGGCCGGCTGGGACTGCTGGGCCTGGGCGGCGGCCTGCTGGGCCTTGCTCGGGCCCTGGATGCTGCCGATGCCACGCTCGTCGGGGCGCTTGGCGGGCGTGCCGCCGTCGAACCCGGCCGCGATGACTGTGACCCTGACCTCGTCGCCGAGGGCGTCGTCGATGACCGCGCCGAAGATGATGTTGGCCTCGGGGTGCGCGGCCTCCTGGACGAGACGCGCGGCCTCGTTGATCTCGAAGAGGCCGAGGTCACTGCCACCCTGGATCGAGAGCAGCACGCCGTGGGCGCCGTCGATGCTCGCCTCGAGGAGCGGGCTGGAGATGGCGAGCTCGGCGGCCTGCACCGCGCGGTCCTCGCCGCGGGCCGAACCGATGCCCATGAGCGCCGAGCCGGCGCCCTGCATGACGGACTTGACGTCGGCGAAGTCGAGGTTGATCAGACCGGGGGTCGTGATGAGGTCGGTGATGCCCTGGACACCCGAGAGGAGGACCTGGTCGGCGCTCCGGAACGCGTCGAGCATCGAGACCGCGCGGTCGCTGATCGACAGGAGCCGGTCGTTGGGGATGACGATGAGGGTGTCGACCTCCTCGCGGAGGTTGCCGATGCCGGACTCGGCCTGGTTGGCGCGGCGGCGGCCCTCGAAGGTGAACGGGCGCGTCACGACACCGATCGTCAGGGCGCCGAGGCCCTTGGCGATGCGCGCGACGACGGGAGCACCACCGGTGCCGGTGCCACCACCCTCGCCGGCGGTGACGAAGACCATGTCGGCGCCCTTGAGCACCTCCTCGATCTCCTCCGCGTGGTCCTCGGCGGCCTTCTTCCCGACCTCGGGGTCGGCGCCGGCGCCGAGACCGCGGGTCAGCTCGCGGCCGACGTCGAGCTTGACGTCGGCGTCGCTCATGAGCAGCGCCTGGGCGTCGGTGTTGATCGCGATGAACTCGACACCCTTGAGCCCGACCTCGATCATGCGGTTGATGGCGTTGACACCACCTCCACCGATGCCGACGACCTTGATGACGGCCAAGTAGTTCTGTGGTGTTGCCACGGTGTGGGCCTTCCCTGAGAGTGCTGAGTTCATGCTGTCGTTCGACGGTGTCTACCCGCCCACCTGCGACAAAGCCTCGACGTGAGGTCAAGAGTCACGGTTTGGTCACGACCCGATGTAGCGACGCTAGGCGGCGAGGGGGCCTCATGCAACGAGCGCGCGGGCGTGTCGCGGTCGAGTCCGGACCATTCTTGCCCACCGCCGTCACGGCGGTCACACCAATCCCACCAGCCACAGGAACCACGCGTGCGAAACCCTCAAGGTGAGGGAGACGCGGACGGCGACGGGCCGCCTCGCGTGACCGGCGTGTCCGGGGCGCTCACGTCGATGACCTCGGGCTTCGTCGGGAGCAGCGCACGCAGGATCGCGAGCTTGCGCGGCGCGTCGTCGGCGCCTCCCCACACCACCTGGACGCCGCCGAGGGTGAAGGACACGAGGTTGGCGGTGCTCACCTCGATCGCCGACACCTGGTGGGCGAGATCGGGCGGCAGGACCTGCACCATCGAGAGCGCTGCCTCGAGCGCCTCCTTGGTCGTGCCCTTCGAGGACGCCGCGCGAACGAGGGGCACACCGGCGGGAGGCGTCTTCACGATGTCGTACGAGACGCCGGTCGCATCCACAACCTCCAGTTGACCCTGAGGGTTGCGGAGCACCAGGGCGGGGGCCCGAGACACGGTCCTGACCCGCAGCGTCGAGGGCCAGCCGCGCTCGACCGACACCTCGGCGACGGTCTTGCGGGTGCGCACGCGCTCCTCGACGGCCTCGACGTCGACTCGAGCCAGAGGGGTCCCCACCGGCACCCGTACGAGCTCGGTCACCGCCGCGCGGTCGGCGCCGGAGACGCCGGTGAGCTCCACCGAGCGCACCGAGAGGAGGGGGCTGAAGAGGACGACCCAGGCGAGGCCCGTCACGCCGCCGACCGCGACGAGCGTCCACAGCACGCGCAGCCAGGGCCGACGACGGCGCTGGAGGGCACGCTCGCGGAACCTGGGGTCGGCCTGCGGCTGGCGCGTCGGGGCGCCCACGCCGCTCATCCGTCCCCCAGCGCCGAGAGCATGTGGCCGGCGAGCTCGGTGACGTCGCCCGCGCCGACGGTGAGGACGAGGTCGCCGTCCGTGGCCAGCGCCGCGACGGCTGCCGCCACGTCCGCGAAGGTGCCGCCGACGGTCACCGTCCGCTGCCCCGGCAGTGCTCGCAGGGGGCCGGCGACGAGCTCACTCGTCACGCCCTCCATCGGCTCCTCGCGGGCGCCATAGACGTCGAGCAGCGCGACCGTGTCGGCCGGGGCCAGACCGGCGGCGAAGTTCGCGGCGAAGTCGCGGGTGCGCGAGTAGAGGTGCGGCTGGAAGGCCACGTGGAGACGACCGCCACGACGTGCGGCGATCTCGGCGGCGGTCGACACCACGGCCGCGACCTTGCCCGGGTTGTGGGCGTAGTCGTCGACGACGGTGACGCCACGGACCTCGCCGCGGACCTCGAAGCGGCGGCGTGCGCCGTCGAACTCGGCGAGCCCGTCGAGGACGAGCGACCGGTCGGCACCGAAGCCCTCGGTCGCGGCGAGCAGCGCCGCGGCGGCGTTGAGGGCGTTGTGCGCCCCAGGGGTGCGCAGACGCAGCGTCGCCTCTCCCCCACCGGGCAGGTGCAGCGTCGTCGTCGTGCCGATGCCCTCGGGATCGGGGCGGTGGTCGGAGAGCCGGAGGTCCGCGTCCTGGGCGAAGCCGTAGGTGAGCACCCGGGTGCCCGACGCGTCCGCACGGGCGGCCAGCCCGGCCGAACCGGGGTCGTCGGCGCAGGCCACGAGGACGCCGGCGGGCCGCAGCGAGGCGACGAACTCGGCATAGGCCTCCTGGACCGCCTCGAACGTGCCGTAGAAGTCGAGGTGGTCGGGCTGGACGTTGGTGACGACCGCGACCTCGGGGCGGTAGACGAGGAACGACCCGTCGCTCTCGTCGGCCTCGACGACGAAGACGTCGCCCTCGGCCCACGCGGCGTTGGTGCCCTGCCCGGTGAGCTCTCCACCCGAGGCGAAGGACGGGTCGAGGCCGGCGTGCTGGAGCGCGACAGTGAGCATCGACGTCGTCGTCGTCTTGCCGTTGGCGCCGGCGACCGCAGCCGGGCGCGCGTCCTTCATCGTCGTGGCGAGACCTTGGGAACGGTGCAGGACGAGGCACCCGGCGGCGCGCGCAGCGGCGAGCTCGACGTTGGACTCGGGGATGGCGGACGAGATGACGACGGTGTCGGCGCCCTCGACGTTGGCGGCGTCGTGACCGACGACGACACGCGCGCCGAGGCCACGCAGGGTCTCGAGGACGGCACTGTCCTTGGCGTCGGAGCCGCTCACCTCGACGCCGCGGGCGAGCAGGATCCGCGCCACCGCGGACATGCCGGCGCCGCCGATGGCGATGAGGTGGACCCGGCCCAGCGTCTCGAGCCCGGGGACCTCGGTGGTGAAGTCGAACCGGGGGTTGCGCGCCATGGTCACGACCCCCCGGAGGCGGCGTCGGCCACGAGGTCGGCGAGGAGCTCGTCGCCGTCGCGCTCACCGACCGATGCCGCGGCGGCAGCCATCTCGCCCAGCCGCGACGCGTCGCGCAGCAGCGGGACGAGAGTCGACTCGATCCAGCCCGCGGTGAGGTCGGCGTCGTCAACGAGGAGACCACCACCGGCGGAGACGACCGCCTGCGCGTTGAGCCGCTGCTCGCCGTTGCCGATGGGCAGCGGCACGTAGGCGGCGGGAAGCCCGACGGCGGTGAGCTCGCAGACCGTGTTGGCGCCCGAGCGAGCCACGACGATGTCGGCCGCTGCGTAGGCGAGCTCCATGCGGTCGGCATAGGGCACGACGACATAGGGCGCACCGGCGTCGCCCTCGTCGACGGGGAACTCCTTGCCCACGCCCGTGACGTGCAGGACCTGGACACCGGCCGCCCGGAGCGAGCCCATGGCGGCGCGGAACGCCTCGTTGATGCGCTGGGCGCCGAGCGACCCACCCGTCACGAGGACGGTCGGCCACTGCGGGTCGAGCCCGAAGGCGGCCAGCGCCTCGGCGCGGCTCGCGCGGCGGTCGAGGAGCGCGATCTCGCGACGCAACGGCATACCCGTCACGGTGGCACGCGGGAGTGGGGTCCCCGCGAAGGTGACCGCGACGTGCTTCGCGAAGCGGGCGCCGAGCTTGTTGGCCAGGCCGGGGCGAGCGTTCTGCTCGTGGATGACGACGGGTATGCCGCGCCGTCGCGCCGCGAGGTAGGCGGGCGTCGCGACGTAGCCGCCGAAGCCGACGACGACGCGCGCGCCCGACGACGTGATCGCCTCGTCGGCGGCCGCAACGGCCCGACGCAGGGCACCCGGCAGCCTCAGCAGGTCGCCCGACGGTCGCCGCGGCATCGGCACCTTGGGCACGACCTCGAGGTCGTAGCCGCGCGCGGGGACGAGACGCGCCTCGAGCCCTTCGGCCGTGCCGAGCGCGACGATCCGCACGTCGGGCTCGCGGCGGCGCAGGCAGTCGGCAAGGGCGAGGAGCGGGGAGACGTGACCCGCGGTGCCGCCGCCCGCGAGCAGCACCGAGCCGACGGAGGGAGCTGGGCTCATCGGTTCGACCGCCGCTTCGGCAGGACGGCGAACGAGCGCTTGACGAGCGAGGGACGCCCGGCGAGGGCCTTGGCGCAGCCCGGCTCGGCGCGCGCGAACGAGAGCAGGATGCCCAGGGCGAGCATCGTCGTCACGAGCGAGCTGCCACCGGAGGAGACGAGCGGCAGCGGGACGCCGATGACGGGGAGCAGCCCGATGACGGCGCCCACGTTGATCATCGCCTGGACGATGATCCAGCTCATGATGCCGGCGGTGGCGACGCGGACGAAGAAGTCCGAGGAGCGCATGACGAGCCGGTAGCAGGCAAGCGCGAGGACGACGAAGAGCGCGAGGACCATGATCGTGCCGGGCAGCCCGAGCTCCTCGCCGATGATCGCGAAGATGAAGTCGTTGTGCGGCTCCGACAGCCACTCCCACTTCTCGCGCGACTGGCCGAGCCCGACGCCGGTCCACCCGCCGTCGGCGAGGGCGTAGCGGCCGTGGATCGACTGCCGCGCCGCGCCGAACTGGTCGGTGTCGCGCCCCAGCCAGACGTCGAAGCGGCCGAGCCGGTTGGGGCTCGTGACGACGAAGGTCACGGCGATCGCGGCGAAGGCGGAGGCAGCCAGTGCGAACCAGCGGCCCGGCACGCCTGCGGTGTAGAGCACCCCGCCGACGACCGCCGACATGACGAGCACGGTGCCGAGGTCGTGGCCGAGGAGGACGAGGCCGATCGCGACCATCGCGACGGGCATGACGTAGGGCACGAGCGCGTGGGAGACACGGCCGATCTGCTTGCGCTTGGCCGAGAGGATGAGTCCCCCGCTGAGTGCGAGCCCGACCTTGAGCAGCTCGGAGGGCTGCATGGTGAAGAACCCGAAGTCGAGCCAGTTGCGGTTGCCCTTGACGTCGATGCCCAGCGGGGTGAAGACGAGCGCCTGGAGCACGAGCCCGGAGCCGAGAAGGGGCAGGGTGAGCCGCTTCCATGCCGTGACCGAGAGCCGGGACGCGATGAGCAGGGCGACGCCTCCGATGAGCGCGAAGGCCATCTGGCTGATGAAGATCGAGTAGGCCGAGCCCGAGTCGGTCGCCTGGAGCGAGGACACCGTCGAGGCGGACAGCACCATGATGAGGCCGAAGCCGACGAGCACCGAGGTGACCCCGACGAGGACGTAGTAGGTCGTCACTGGCCGGTCGAGCCGCTCGAGCCACGCGGGGACGGCGCCGAAGCTGCGCTCCGTGCTCGAACCGGTCGTGCTGCTCACAGACTCACTCCCCCGGGGCCGCGCGGCGGAGCACCGCCTCGGCGAAGGCGTCTCCACGTGCGCCGTAGTTGACGAACATGTCCATGGACGCGGCGGCAGGCGCGAGGAGCACGACGTCACCCGGCTGGGCGAGCGACGCGGCTTCGCTGACGACGCGGTCCATGGTCCCAGTGTCCGTGTCGGGGACGTCGACGACCGGGACATCGGGCGCGTGTCGGGCAAGCGCCTCGGCGATGACCGCGCGGTCGCGCCCGATGAGCACGACCCCCCGCAGCCGGCCCGCCGCCGAGCGCACGAGGTCGTCGACCTCGGCGCCCTTGAGCAGCCCGCCCGCGACCCAGACGACGTGCTCGTATGCCGTGAGCGAGGCCGCGGCCGCGTGCGGGTTCGTGGCCTTCGAGTCGTCGACATAGCGGACCTCGCCGACCGTGGCGACGTGGGCGATGCGGTGGGCCTCGGGCCGGAAAACGCGCAGCCCCGCGCGGACCGCGCCGGGCTCGACGCCGTGGGCCCGGGCCAGCGCGGCGGCGGCGAGGGCGTTGGCCACGAGGTGGGGCGGGACGTCGGGTGCGTCGCCACGCAGGTCCTCGAGCGAGGCGAGCTCGGCCGCGGCGTGGCGGCGCTGCTCGACGAAGGCACGGTCGGCGAGGACCTCGCCGACGACGCCGAGCATCGATGGCGCCGGGGTGCCGAGGGTGAAGCCGATCGCCCGGCACCCCTCCTGGACGTCGGCCTCCTCGACGAGCCGCTCGGTCTGCGGGTCGTCGACGTTGTAGACGCACGCGACCTCGGTGCCCTCGTAGACCTTGCCCTTGGCGGCGAGGTAGGCGTCGTAGCCGCCGTGCCAGTCGACGTGGTCCGGAGCGACGTTGAGGCAGGCCGACGCCTGGGGCCGGATCGAGTCCGACCAGTGCAGCTGGAAGCTCGAGAGCTCGACGGCGATCGCGTCGAACGGCTGCGGGTCCATGACCGCCTCGAGGATCGGCGTGCCGACGTTGCCGGCGCTGATGGCGCGCTCGCCCGCGGCCCTGAGGATCGAGGTGAGCATCTGGACTGTCGTCGTCTTGCCGTTGGTGCCGGTCACGGTCAGCCACGGCGCCGCGCCCTCGCGCGGCCGCATACGCCAGGCGAGCTCGACCTCGCCCCAGATGGCGACCCCGGCCTCGGCCGCCGCCGCGAGCAGCGGCTGGGTCGGCGCCCACCCCGGGGAGGTGACGACGAGGTCGACGGGGTCGGACGGCATACGGGTCACGTGGTCGGGACCGAAGCGCAGCTCGGCGTCGAGGATCTCGAGGATGCGTGCGCGCTCCGACATCGCCGGCGTCGAGTCGCGCTCGGCGCCCTCGACGACGACGACGTGGGCGCCGCGCTCGAGGAGGGCGTCGGCGGCGGCGAAGCCGCTCACGCCGAGCCCGGCGACGAGGACGCGCAGTCCGGCCCAGTCGGCCTCGCGGGAGGTGAGCCCCTCGAGCCGACGGTCGATCGAGCCGCTCATGCCGCGCCCACGACCCATTCGGCGTAGAAGAGGCCGAGCCCGAGGGCGACGAAGAGGCCGGCGATGATCCAGAAGCGGATGACGATCGTGACCTCCTGCCAGCCGAGGAGCTCGAAGTGGTGCTGGAGCGGCGCCATCCGGAAGACCCGCTTGCCGGTCGACTTGAAGGAGGCGACCTGGATGATGACCGAGAGCGTGATCGTCACGAAGAGGCCGCCGAGGATGACGACGAGGAACTCGGTCCGCGTGACGATCGCGAGGCCGGCGAGGAGGCCGCCGAGGGCCAGCGACCCGGTGTCGCCCATGAAGATCTTGGCGGGCGAGCCGTTCCACCAGAGGAACCCGAAGCAGGCGCCCATCGCCGCCGCGGCGACGATGGCGAGGTCGAGCGGGTCGCGCACCTCGTAGCACTTGATGCCGGCGTTGGTCTGGCAGTTCTGGTTGAACTGCCAGATGCCGATGAGGACGTAGGCGGCGAAGGTCATCACCGAGGCGCCGGTGGCGAGGCCGTCGAGGCCGTCGGTGAGGTTCACGCCGTTGCTCGTGCCGGCGATGATGACGTTGGCGAAGAGGATGAAGAGGAGCACCCCGACGATCGTCCCCGCGAACGCGAGGTCGAGGTTGGTGTCGCGGACGAACGAGATCTTCGTCGAGGCGGGAGTGCGGCCGGAGTCGTTGGGGAACTGCAGCGCGAGGATCGCGAAGATCACGCCGACGAGGCCCTGCCCGAAGAGCTTCTCCTTGGACCTCAGGCCGAGGCTGCGCTGCTTGCTGATCTTGATGTAGTCGTCGAGGAACCCGACGAGCCCGAGCCCGGCCATGAGGAAGAGGACGAGCAGACCGCTCCAGCTCGGAGCCGTCCAGAACGCGAGGTGGGCCGCCCCGTATGCCGTGATGGTCGCCGCAACGATGACCGCGCCACCCATCGTCGGCGTGCCGCGCTTGGTGTGGTGCGACGTCGGGCCGTCGTCGCGGATGAACTGGCCGTAGCCGCGCTTGACGAGCACCTTGATGAACATCGGGGTGCCGAAGAGCGCGACGACGAGGCTGACCACCGCAGCGACGAGCACGGCCTTCACTGGGTGTCCTCCTGGGTGCTCTTGTCGTCGGTCGGGTCGGTGGTCGTGAGTCTGTCTCCGAGCCACCGTAGACCTGCGTCGCGGCTCGACTTGAACAACACGACGTCGGGCGGGGCGAGTTCGGCGCGCAGCAGCGCCTCGGCCGCGTCGGCGTCCTCGACCCAACGGATCCGGGTGCCGGCTGCGGGGGCGATGTCGGCCATGGGGCGGGCGGTCTCGCCGACGACGACGAGCTCGTCGACCCGGCGCCGCTGCGCCTCCTCGCCGACCTCGGCGTGCTCGCCGGCCGACTCGTCGCCGAGCTCGAGCATCGAGCCGAGGACGGCCCACGTGCGGCGTCCCTCCCCCATGACCTCGAGTGCGGCCAGCGCGGCGCGCATCGAGTCGGGGTTGGCGTTGTAGGCGTCGTTGACGACGGTGACGCCGTCGGCCCGCTCGGTGACCTCCATCCGCCACCGGCTCACGACACCGGCCCCGGCGATCGCGGTCACGGCGTCGTCGAGCGCGAGCCCGCACTCGAGGGCGACGGCGAGGACCGCGAGGGCGTTGCCGACGTGGTGGCGTCCGACGAGCCGCAGGCCGACCTCGGCCTCCCCCGCCGGCGTGACGGCGCGGAAGCTCGCGCGACCGTCGGGACCGACCCGAACGTCCGCGGCGCGCACGGTCGCGTCCGGTGCCTCGCCGACGAGGACGATGCGGGCGCGGGTCACGTCGGACATCGCGCGGACGACGGGGTCGTCGGCGTTGAGGACGGCGACGCCGTCCTCCGGGAGTGCCTGCACGAGCTCGGACTTGGCCCGGCCGATGGCCTCGCGCGAGCCGAACTCGCCGACGTGGGCCGTGCCGACGTTGAGGACCACGCCGATGCGCGGCGGCGCGATGCGGGTGAGGTAGTCGATGTGCCCGATCCCGCGCGCTCCCATCTCGACGACGAGGAAGCGGGTCTCGTCGGTGACGCGGGTGACCGTCAGCGGCACCCCGACCTCGGAGTTGTAGGAGCCGACGGGCGCGATCGTCGGGGCGGTGGAGGCAAGCACCGTGCCGAGGAGGTCCTTGGTGCTCGTCTTGCCCGACGACCCGGTGATGCCGACGACGGTGAGGTCGGTGGCGCGGTCGAGGACCGCCCGCGAGATGGCGACGAAGGCGGCCTGGACGTCCTCGACGACGACGCACGGGAGGTCGTCGACCGGCCGGCTCGTCAGGGCCGCCACGGCGCCGTTGTCGCGGGCCGCGCCGACGAAGCGGTGGCCGTCCATCGCCTCGCCGATGCGCGCGACGTAGAGGCTGCCGGGCTCGGCCACGCGCGAGTCGGTGACCACCGAGCCGGTGACGAGCGGCACCTCGCCGTCGGGGGCGAGGCCCGAGATCGTCCCACCGGTGATGGTCTCGATCTCGGTGAGCGACAGGGCGATCACGACGTCTCCTCGGGCACGGTCTCTGTGGTGGCGACGCCGGGGGCGGTCGAACCGGTTGCGTCACCGGGGGCGGCGAGCGCGGCGCGGAGCTCGTCGCGGTCGTCGAACGGATGGACGACTCCCCCGACCTCCTGACCCGTCTCGTGGCCCTTGCCGACGACGGCAACCGCGGACCCGGACCCACCCTCGCGGGCGAGGCGGACGGCCTCGTGGATGGCCTCGCGACGGCTCCCGACCTCGAGGAGGATGGCGTCGGACCCGACGGACTGCGCGCCCTCGAGGACGGCGCTCCGGATCGAGGCGGGGTCCTCGCCCCGGGGGTTGTCGTCGGTCACGACGACGGCGTCCGCGATGCCAGCCGCGGCGCGCCCCATGCCGTGGCGCTTGCCGCGGTCGCGGTCGCCCCCGGCGCCGAGGACGACGACAAGGCGGCCGGACGTCGTCGGGCGCAGCGCCGCGAGGGCGGCCTCGACGGCGTCGGGCGTGTGGGCGTAGTCGACCACCGCGAGGATGTCCTCGCCCTCGACCGGCGACGTGACCCGTTCCATGCGTCCGGGGACGTGGGGGTCGGTGAGGATGGCGCGGCTCACCGCGTCGGTCTCCTCACCGAGCAGGAGGAGCGCGACCGCCGCCATCGCGGTGTTCGCCACGTTGAAGTCACCGGGCAGGGCGGACCGCAGGTCGAGCTCGATGCCCTTGCCGCGCAGGACGAAGCGCGACGGGTCCGCGCCGTCGACGGCGGCGGTCCAGTCGGCCTCCCGGTCGGGCAGCGTCGTCAGGGTCGTCACCGGGACGCCCGACCGCTCGACGAGCCGCAGGCCCCACACGTCGTCGACGCAGACGAGCCCGCGCAGCGCGTGCTCAGGGGTGAAGAGCACCGCCTTGGCACCGAAGTAGTCCTCCATGTCGGCGTGGAAGTCGAGGTGGTCCTGCGAGAGGTTCGTGAAGAGGGCGAGGTCGTAGACGACGCCGTCGACCCGGTGCTGGCTCAGGGCGTGACTCGACACCTCCATGACGCAGGTGTCGGTGTCGCGCTCTTCCATCACCGCGAGGATCGCGTGCAGGTCGGTGGCCTCGGGCGTCGTGCGGATGCTCTTGACGTGTTCGTCGCCGATCCGCGTCTCGACGGTGCCGATGAGGCCGGTGCGGTGTCCGAGGACTCCCAGCGCGCTGGCGACGAGGTATGCCGTCGTCGTCTTGCCGTTGGTCCCGGTGATCCCGACCATGGTGAGCGACTGGTCGCTCGTGTCGTAGATCCGGGCCGAGAGGGCGCCGAGCACCGCGCGGGGCGCGTCGACGACGACCACCGGGAGGGACACTCCGGCGTCCCGCATCCGGGCGACGCCGTCGGCGTCGGTGAGGACGGCCGCGGCGCCGGCCTGCGCGGCCTGCGCCGCGAAGTCGGCGCCGTGGGCACGGGCCCCCGGCAGGGCGGCATACAGGTCGCCCGGTTGGACGGCGCGGGAGTCGAGGGTCACTCCGGTGACGCGGACGTCGGCCTCGGCCGGGTCGTCCTGGGGTGCGCCGACGAGCAGCGCGAGCTCACGAAGGCTCGCGCTGTCACGGGAGGCGGGTCGGGGTGCGGGCACGACCAGTCAGACTACTTGGAGCCTCGACGTGCCCTGTCACGCAGCGTGTCCGGGTTGCTCGTGGCTTCCTCGGGGCTCACCGAGAGGGTGATCGCCTCCTTGGTGGTCCCCGTCGGCGGCACCTTGAGCTCCTGGAGCGCGTAGGTCATGACGTCGTGGAAGACCGGCGCCGCGACCGTGCCGCCGTAGATGCTCGCGCTCGGGCGCTGCAGGATGACGGCGACGACCAGCTCGGGGTCGTCGGCCGGGGCGTAGCCGATGAAGCTCGCCGTCTTGCCGCTGTACTTGCCGAGGCGGGCGTCGTAGAAGTCGGCGGTGCCGGTCTTGCCCGCGACGCGGTAGCCGGGGATCTGCGCCTGGGGCGCGGTGCCCTCCTTGGACACGACGCCTTCGAGCATCGCGTTGATCTTGGCCGCCGTGTCCTGCGACACGACGCGCGTGCCCGGCTTGTCGGGGGTCCGCTTCATCGAGCCGTTCTCGGAGGTCGTGCCCTCGACGAGCGAGGGCGTCATGCGGACTCCGCCGTTGGCGATCGTCTGGTAGACCGAGGCCGCCTGGATCGCCGTGACCGACAGGCCTTGACCGAACATCACCGTCGAGCGCTGGGTGCCGTTCCACTTCTCGGCCGGCGCGAGCAGACCGGCCGACTCGCCCGGGAAGCCCATGCCCGACTTTGAGCCGAGCCCGAACTTGCGGTAGTACTCCTCGAGCTTCTTGGGCTCGAGGGTCTCGCCGATGAGGATCGTCCCGATGTTGCTCGACTCGGCGAGCGTGCCGGAGACCGTGCGGTAGAGCGTCGGGTGGTCGTGGCTGTCCTTGAAGCTCGCGTCGAAGCGCTGCATGCGGTTGGGGATGATGACCGGCTGGCCCGGGGTCACCGTCTTCTCCTCGAGGGCGGCGGCGACGGTCATGACCTTGGCCGTCGACCCGGGCTCGAAGACGTCGTTGAGCGCCTTGTTGACGAGGCTGCCCTTGGCGCTGCCGATGTCGTTGGGGTCGAAGGTCGGGTAGGACGCCAGCGCGAGGATCTTCGACGTCTTGGCGTTCATGACGACGGCGGTGCCGGACTGGGCGCCCATCTTGGCCATCTGCTGGGCGAGGGCGTTCTGGGCGTACCACTGGATGTTGGAGTTGACCGTGAGCGTGACGTCCTGGCCGTCGTCGGCCTTGACGCCGCCCTGGCGGCCGCCGGGGATCTTCGAGCCGTCGGGCGCCTTCTCGAAGACGGAGTAGCCGGCCTCGCCCTTGAGAGCCTCGTCCATCATCGACTCGAGGCCGCCGCCGGCCGCCCCGTCGTTGGTGACGAAGCCGACGAGCGAGGCGGAGTTCGGACCCTGCGGGTAGACACGCTCGGGCACCGCCTCGGCCGAGTCGCGGTAGATCCCCGGGATGCCGAGGTCGGCGATCTTGCGCCACGTCAGCGGGCTCACCTTGCGGTCGAGCACCTGGTAGCGACCCGACCCGCCGAGCTTGGCGCGCAGGTCCGACGTCGTGCGGCCCAGCAGCGGGGCGAGGGCCGTCGCGGCGAGGTCGACGGCGGTGGCGCTCGTCGCGGCGTCGCAGGTCTTCTTGTTCTTCTGCTTGTAGGTGCAGACCGCGGTCGGGTCCGCGACGACGGTCTCGCGGGCCCGGCTCGAGGCGAGCACGACGCCGTCGGAGGAGACGATCTTGCCGCGCAGCGCCGGGATGACGACCTTCTCGGTGCGCTGCTCGAGCGCCTGCGCCGCGACGGCCGAGGAGTCGAAGCCCTGGATGCGCAGCAGCTGTGCCGCGAAGATGCTGAAGACGAAGAGCACGGCCACGGTCATGCCGCGCATCCGCCGTCGCGGGTTCCCCGCCGCGCGGGTCGGCTGGCGGCGCACGGGGGGACGGCGCGGCGGGCCACCCCTCGACCCGGACCGCGCGCCCGTGGCGCGAGAAGCCGCGGCGCGAGCGGCGGGACGTGCGGCAGCCGCCCGCGCCGGGGCCGGGCGCGAGGCGGTGGCGCGTGATGCTCCGCTCCGGTTCGCCGCGCCGGTCCTGGGCTTGGGGGCGGACGTGGACCCCGGCTTCGGCGCGGGACGCTGGGCCGGACGCTGCGACCTGGCGGCCCCGGCCGCCGGAGGCTGGCGCTTCTTGGCCGGACGCGCGGCGGGGCGTGCCGCGCCTCCGGCTGCCGGACGTGGCGCGCCCGAGCCACCGGCCCGGCGCGGCTCGCGGCCGCGGGACGGAGGTGGGGTCCGGGGCGTCACGGCGTCGTCGTCGCGCTCGGGCCGGGCGAGGGGTCCGTCGCGGTGGTCCGGCCGGTCGCGTCGCGGTCGGACGGGTTCTGCGAGCGCGCGTCCGCGCCACGCTCGGAGGCGTTGGGGCTCGGCGTCGCCGACTCGTCGGGTGCGCCCGGCGTCGCGGCGGGGGCCGCCTTCCGGGTCGCGGTGGTCGTGCGCGTCTCACCGGTGCGCGAGTCGACACTCGTCGTCGTCACCTCGATGTTCGCCCCCTTGACCGTGGTCACCGTCGTCGTCGTCACGGTGCCCACCGTCCTGACCGTCGTCTGGGGAGTCGTGGCCGGGCGGGCAGCCGCGGCAGCGGAGCTGCCTTGTGTGGCCACCGTAAATTCCTTCTGCGCCGTGGCACCCTCCGCCACGCCGAGGACCTTGCCATCGCTGAGCCGGAGGAAGGCCGCGGTCTCCGAGGGGACCATGCCCATGTCGAGGGCCCGCCGGGCCAGCTCGGCCGGCGCGCTCTGCGCGTTGATGGCGTGGCTCAGGGCCTCCTCGGCGTCGGAGAGCTGGTTCGACTGGTCCTGGAGGTCGCCGAGGACGAAGGAGCCCTTGGCCATCGCGGTGTTGAGCATGAGCACGCCGAGGAGCCCGGCGACGAGCAGCGCGAGGCACGCAGCGACGAAGACCGGCTGGCCCTGCTGCGGCGCGCGCTGGACGACGCGCAGCGGCTGCGGCCTCGTCGACCGCGCCGGCCGCGCCGGTGAGCGGTGGAGTGGACGTGCGGTGGCGGTCGAGGTCATCGCCGGGCCCCCTTGGTAGAGCGTGTACGTTCTGCGACCCGCAGCCGCGCCGATGCGGATCGTGGGTTGGTGGACTGCTCCTCGGCGCCGGGCTCCTCGGCCCCACGCGTCAGCAGTCGGAGGTAGGCCGCGTGCTCGGGGAGCTCGACCGGCATACCGGGCGGGGTCGTCGAGGTGGCACCGGCGGCGAAGGCGCGCTTGGTGATCCGGTCCTCGAGCGAGTGGTAGGAGAGGACGGCGATCCGGCCGCCGACGGCGAGGACGTCGACTGCCCCGGCGACGGCGCGCTGCCACGCCCCGAGCTCGTCGTTGACCTCGATGCGCAGGGCCTGGAAGGTCCGCTTGGCCGGGTGGCCGCCGGTCCGCTGCGACGCCGCCGGGACCGACTCGCGCAGGAGCTCGACGAGCCGGGCCGAGCGGGTGAACGGCTCGATCTCGCGCTCGCGCACGATCGCCGAGACGATCCGCTTGGCGAAGCGCTCCTCGCCGAAGTCGCGCAGCACCCGGATGAGCTCGCCGGGCGCGTAGGTGTTGAGGACCTCGGCGGCGGTGATGCCGCGGCCCTGGTCCATCCGCATGTCGAGCGGCGCGTCCTGGGCGTAGGCGAAGCCGCGGTCGGCCTCGTCGAGCTGGAGCGAGGAGACGCCGAGGTCGAAGAGGACGGCCTGCACCTCGCGCAGTCCGGCCTCGGCGACGACCTCGCCGATCTCGTCGTAGACGGCATGGACGCCGCGGAAGCGGTCGCCGAACCGGGCGAGCCGCTCCCCCGCGAGCGCGAGGGCCTCCTCGTCCCGGTCGATCCCGATGACGGTGGCCTCGGGGCAACGCTCGAGGAAGGCCTCGGTGTGCCCGCCCATGCCGAGGGTCCCGTCGACGAGGACCGACCCCGGCGCGGAGAGGGCAGGGGCGAGCAGGTCGACGATGCGGTCGCGGAGCACAGGGACGTGGCGCTCGTGCGCGTCTCCCCGGAACTCCATGTGTGACTCCTCGTCTGGTGGGTGGTGCGAAGCGGTGGTGGCTGGTGGTGGTGCGACGTGGTGGAGGTGGTGGCTGGTGGAGGTCCATCCCTTGCGGTGTCCCGGTCCCCGGCCCCTGGTCCCCATCCGTCCGGTGCCCGGCACGGGGGAAGTCGTGTCGGGAGCCGGTCGGCTGGAGGCCGGGAGCCGGGGCGAGGTCACATGAGTCCGGGGATGACCTCCTCGGACTGCTCGGAGTAGGCCTGCTCGGTGCTGGCGAGGTAGTCGTTCCACGCGTCGGTGTCCCAGACCTCGACCCGCGACCCGGTGCCGATGACGGTGCAGTCGCGTGACAGGCCGGCGTACTGGCGCAGGTGCGCGGGGATGGTGACGCGGCCCTGCTTGTCGGGGATCTCGTCGCTCGCGCCGGAGAGGAAGACGCGGATGTAGTCGCGCACGGCGCGGTTGGTCGTCGGCGCCTCCTGCATCTGCTGGGTCACCTTGACGAACTCGTCCATGGGGAAGACGTAGAGGCAGCGCTCCTGGCCACGGGTGACGACGAGGCCGGTCGCGAGCCGCTCGCGGAACTTCGCGGGCAGGAAGAGCCGGCCCTTGTCGTCGAGGCGGGGCGTGTGAGTACCGAGGAACACGCGCTCACCACCCCATCTCCTCGACCCGTGGGCGACACTTCTCTCCGGTGTCCCCCACTTTACTCCACCCGTACCTGAAATCAAGTCGTTATGAACGAGTCGAGCCGGTTTTTGTGCAGGTCAGATGCGGTGGTGCAAAGTGGGGCAACTTTGCGCCGGTGAGCCCTCCCGCATGCGACGAGCCACGGCATACGCCCGTATGCCGTGTGCTCCCGGGCCTAGGGCGGCTGCACGTTCGCTGTGAACCGGGGTGTTTCGGCGCCTGACCTCTCCCCCGGTGGAGCAATGTGGGGCAAGATCGAAGACCCGGTGGCGCAGGGCCTCGGGGAGCACTCATCCCAGGAGCACCGGTGCCGGCACACGACGAGGTCCGCCAGTCCCACGAGAGCGTCCGCAGCGAGCGGCCCATCCCGCCGGGGGCCGCGCTCGACCAGGTCCTCCAGGTCGCGAGCTCGCTGCAGAACGCGATGAACTCGGTCATCGAGGGCAAGCCCGCCGCCGTGCGGACGGCCGTCATCGCGCTGCTCGCCGAGGGCCACATCCTCATCGAGGACGTGCCCGGCGTGGGCAAGACGATGCTCGCCAAGACCCTCGCCCGCTGCATCGACGCCTCGGTGCGACGCGTCCAGTTCACCCCCGACCTGCTGCCGAGCGACATCACCGGCGTGAGCGTCTTCAACCAGGACGTGCGGGACTTCGAGTTCCGGCCGGGCGCGATCTTCGCCAACGTCGTCGTCGGCGACGAGATCAACCGCGCCTCGCCCAAGACCCAGTCCGCGCTGCTCGAGTCGATGGAGGAGGCGCAGGTGACCGTCGACGGCACGACCTACTCGCTGCCGCGCCCCTTCATGGTCCTCGCGACCCAGAACCCCATCGAGATGGAGGGCACCTACCCCCTGCCCGAGGCGCAGCGCGACCGCTTCATGGCGCGGATCTCCATGGGCTACCCGTCCGCCCGCAGCGAGCTCGAGATGCTCGACCAGCACGGCGCCGGCTCACCGCTCGAGGACCTCCGCCCCGTCACCGACGCCACGACCGTCACCCAGATGATCGAGTCCGTCCGGCGGGTCCACGCCTCGCAGGCCCTCAAGCAGTACGTCGTCGACGTCACGCAGGCCACCCGCACGAGCTCGGCGCTGCGGCTCGGGGCCTCCCCGCGCGCGAGCCTGCACCTGCTGCGCGCGAGCCGGGCCCACGCTGCCCTCGCGGGCCGCGACCACGTCCTGCCCGACGACGTCCAGTCGATGACGACACCGGTCCTCGCGCACCGGCTCATGCTCACCGGTGAGAGCCAGCTCGCGCACCGCTCCGCGGCGGACGTCCTCGCCGACCTCCTCCAGCGCGTGCGCGTGCCCGCACCCACCCGCTGACGCTCCATGCGCCGCTTCCGTGAGTCGCTGACGACGAGGGGTGCTGCCTTCCTCGCCTCGGGGATCGTCCTCGTCCTCTCCGGCCTCGCCCTGGGTCAGCACGACCTGAGCCGGATCGGGACCGCCCTGTGCGCTCTCCCCCTGCTCGCCGGGCTCATGGGCCGCCGGCACGACCTCCTCCTCGAGGTTGACCGCGAGGCCCGCCCGCCCCGCGTGACGATCGACGAGCCCGCGGTCGTGCGGGTCGTCATCACCAACCCGTCCGCGACGCGCTCCCCGATCCTGCTCGCAGAGGAGCACCTCGACTACTCCCTCGGCGACCGGCCGCGCTTCGTCGTCCCCTCCCTGCCCGCGCAGGGAGAGACGCACGTGGAGTATGCCGTCCGCGCCCACGCGCGCGGCGCCCACCGGCTCGGGCCGCTCGGCGTGCGGGTTCAGGACCCGTTCGGTCTCACCCTGCGCCACACCTCCATCAGCAGCCACGACGAGCTGCTCGTTCTCCCCCGCATCGTCACCCTCGCCGACGGACGCGCCCTCGGTCGGGGCCTGGGCGCCGAGGGGTCGGTCCCGCACCGGGTGGCCCTGCACGGCGAGGACGACCAGTCGATCCGCGAGTACCGCGACGGCGACGACCTCCGGCGCATCCACTGGCCGGCCACCGCCCGCACCGGCGAGCTCATGGTGCGCCAGGAGGACCGGCCCGCCAAGCGCCGCGCCGTCGTCCTCCTCGACACCCGTGCCCGCGCCCACGGCGGCAGCGGTCCGAGCGGCTCGCTCGAGTGGGCCGTGACGATGGCCGCCTCCGCGGTCAACCACCTCCTCGACAGCGGGTTCGCCGTGCACCTGCTCACCCCGGACCCGGGTCAGGAGTCGGGGGTGCGCGAGGACTCCGACCTCGACGTGGCCCTCGCGACCCTCGCCCGGACCGCACCCTCGAACGAGCCGGGCATCGGCAGCATGCTCCACGCCGCGAGCGGGGCCACCGCGCAGGGCGGCCTCGTCGTCGCCGTCGTCGGCGCGCTCGACGACGACTCGGCCCGGGCCCTGTCGTCGCTGCGCCAGCCGGGCGGGCCCGGTCTCGCCTTCGTTCTCGACGGACCGTCGTTCGGTCGCGGCGAGGGTGGCGCGCTGGAGCCGCGCGCCACCACGGCCGCCCTCTCCGGGGCCGGCTGGGCTGCGCTCCCGGTCACCCCGGACCTCGCCGTGTCCGACGCCTGGGCCGCCGTCGCCGGTTCCCGACGCCTGGTCGGTGCGCGATGAACCGCGCCCGTCCGGTCGAGACCCTCCTCGCGGCGCTCGCGAGCTTCACCGTCGCGCTGCCCCTGCTCACGCTCTTCGACTCGAACGCGTGGGTGCGACCCACGCTGCTCGTCATCGTCGTCCTCGCCGGGGTGGGGCTCGCACTCCGCTCGCTCTCGGCCTCGGCCCTGCAGGTCGTCCTCGGCCAGCTCGTCGTGGGGTTCCTCGTCGTGTCGTGGGTCCACGGCCGCGGCCACCTCTACTACGGCGTCCTCCCCGGACCCGACACCGTGCGGACGTTCGGCATCCTGCTCGGCGAGGCCCAGCAGACCGTCATGGCCTACTCCGTGCCCGTCCCCACCGAACGCGGGGTCATCGTCGCGATCACCATGCTCGTCGGCATCACCGCGCTCGCCACCGACGCCATCGCGGTGACCCTGCGCCTGCCGGCGCTCGCGGGACTCGGTCTCCTCACGGCATACCTCGTCTCGGCGACGAACTCCGGTGAAGGCCTGTCCTGGAAGTACTTCGTGCTGCCGTTCGCCTGCTGGATGGGTCTCGTCGCCACGCAGGGGATCGCCTCGGTCCGGCGCTGGGGAACCTCCGTGCCCCGCAGCAGCGACGGCAACGAGCACGACCCCGTCCTCGGGGTCGCGGGCACGGCCCGGCTGCTCGGCGCCGCCGCGCTCGCGCTCGCCGTCGTCGTACCGGCCGTGGTGCCGCACCTCCCGACGACCTACCTCGCCGACGGGCTCGGCCGCTCCGACTCGGGACGCGGCGGCGGGTCGGTCCAGCTCAACACGACCATCGACCTGCGCAACTCGCTCGAGAGCCAGTCGCAGGAGCCCGTCATCAGCTACACGACGTCGACGAGCTCGCCGGCGCCGCTGCGGGTGGCCATCCTCACCGACTACCGCCGGGGCGAGTGGCGCACCCGCTTCGATGCCGACGACGTCGTGCAGGGAGGGACCGAGCCGGTCGTCGGCGCCGACGACGTCAAGCGGACCGAGGTCAAGGTCGACGTCAACGAGAACCGGCTCCAGGCACCGCAGATCGCCCTGCCCACTCCCCTGCGCTCGGTCGACCTCGACGGGGTTCCGCTGCGCCGCAACTTCGTCGGCGGCTACGAGGTCGACCGCAGCCGCGGCGAGTACTCCGTGACCTACAGCGAGCTCGCGCCGCGCGAGCAGGACTTCGCTGCCGGCGGCGGTGAGCCGCCCGGCGCCGATCAGGGCATCTTCACCGAGCTCGACAGCGACGGCATCCTGCGGCTCAGCGAGCTCGTCGACTCGGTCGTGCCCGAGGACGCCACGCCGCTCGAGACCGCGCGCCTGCTGCAGGCCCACTTCCGCAGCAGCCAGTACACCTACTCGCTCCAGCTCCCCACGCCGACCGACCCCGTCTCGGGCCGCACGATGATGTCGGACCCGCTGACGAACTTCCTCGTGTCGCGGACCGGCTACTGCGTCCAGTTCGCGACCGCGTTCGTCATGGCCGCGCGACTCAAGGGGATCCCGGCGCGGATGGCGATCGGCTTCCTCCCCGGGTCGTTCACCAACGGCGGCTACACCGTCCGCGGTGCCGACGCGCACGCGTGGCCCGAGCTGTGGTTCCCCCGCCTCGGCTGGACCCGCTTCGAACCGACTCCGGGTGTGCAGTCCGGTGCGGCACCGACCTACTCGCTCATCCCGACCGAGGCCGCACCCACGGCGAGCCCGACCGCGAGCGGGACGACGGCGGCCCCCACCCCGACGCTGAGCGAGCGACCCGACAGCGACGCCGGGGCGGTCCAGGACGACCCCACGGCGACGGCCGGTCCGCTCGGCTGGGTGCGCGACAACCTGCTGACGATCGCTGTCGTCATCGGCATCGTCCTGTCGCTGCTCCTCCTTCCGGTCGCGGCCTGGATGCGCCGCCGTCGGATGCGCCTCGACGCGCGCGACGACGCCGAACGGGTCGAGGCCGAGTGGGCCTCGCTCATCTCACGTCTCGGCGACATCGGCATCGCGCCACCGGTCGGGAGCACACCGAGGCAGGCCGGTGCGCGCCTGACCCACGACGCCATCCTCAGCGGCGACTCCAAGGCGGCGATGGGCCGCATCGTCGACACCGTCGAGCGCGCCCGCTACGCCCCTCCGCACACCCCGATCGACGACGTGAGCGGTGACGCCCGCACGGTGTGGCGGGCAGCGGTCTCGGCGCGCCAGCGCAGCGACCAGGCGCGTGCCTACCTCGTGCCCTCCGACGGTGTGCGCCAGTGGAACGACGCCAAGGACGCGGCGCTCGACTGGCCCCGCCGCGCCTGGCTCCGCCTGCGCCGCCGCTGACCTCCCGAGCCTCTTCCGGGCAACCACGAACGACCCGTATGCCGGGCGCTTCCGGTGGGCGGGCGGCATACGGGGTGCGTGTAGGGGGCTTCCGGTATGCCGCGCCCTTCCGGTGGGCGGACGGCATACGGGATGCGTCCGGGAGCGAGGTCCCGGCGAGGTGGCGTCCGGCTCCCACTGCCATGAACCGGTGACAGGCGGAGGGGCCCCGCACCGAGGTCGGTGCGGGGCCCCTCCGTTGCTGCTCCGGGTCAGCGGAGGGCGATGTTGACGTAGTAGGTCTTGCCGTCGTCCAGCGCGACGCCCACCCGCCAGTAGAAGCCGGCCATGGTCTTCTCCGTCTTCCAGTTGTACTGGTACTGGCTGCCGTTGAGCGCGTAGACCCCGCCGACGGTCGGCGTGGCCGTGTAGGCCGCCTCGTTGACCGCCGCGGTGGTGGCGTTGCCCTTGACCGGCGTGAGCCACTTGGGCGCCGTGGAGGCCTGGATGACCTGACCCGAGGCGTTGCGGAGCTCGAACTTCATCGGGATCGTCTGGCCGGCGTTGAAGACGCTGGTCGAGACGCCCGTCTGGTGGGCGGTGTCGTTGACGGGCTGGAGGAACAGCGTGGTCCCGAAGCCGTAGACGACGGTGTAGGTCACCGAGACGGTGCCGACGTTGCCGGCCTTGTCCGTCGCGGTCGCCGTGTAGGTGAACGTGCCGACCCCGTTGGTGCCGCCGGTCGTGGTCCCCGTCGCCTGGGCGGCCAGGCCGCTGGTGGCGTCGGTGGCCGAGGCCGTGGCGGCCGGGACGTTCCCGATCGTGTACTGCGCGCCGTTGGTCACGCCGGCGATCGTCACGGCGGGAGCGACCGTGTCGATGTTGATCCCGCCCACCGTGGTGGAGGCCTTGTTGCCCGCCTTGTCGACCGCGGTGCCGGTGGCGCTGAGGTTGGCGCCCTGGGCCGCGAGGGGGACATCGGGCTGGCAGCTGTCGATGCCGCTGACAGCGTCGGCGCAGGTGAACGCGACGGTGACGGGAGCGCGGTACCAACCGGCCGGGTTCGGGCTGGTGGTGGCGGCGCCGCTGATGGTCGGCAGGCTCTTGTCCACCAGCACCGTCACGGTTGCCGCCGTCTCGGTGTTGCCGGCCCTGTCGACGCTCCAGTAGGCGACGTCATGGCTGCCCTCGGCCGTCACGACGACCTCGGTGCCGGACTTCGACGCGCCCCCGTCGACCGAGTAGTGCGTGCTCGCGACGCCGGAGAGGACGTCGGTGGCGCTGAGCTTCACAGTCACGTCACTGCTCTGCCAGCCAGCGGGTGCGGTGGCCGTGGTGCTCGGGGCGTGGCGGTCGATCTTGATGCCACCGACCGTCGCGCCCTTGGTGTTGCCGGCCTTGTCGCTCACCGCGGCACCGGCCGAGAGGGCGTCGCCCTCGCCCGTGACGGTGCTGTCGGCCGGGGCGTTGCCGAGCAGGCCGGAGAGCGCGTCGCTCGCGGTCCACTTCACCGTGACGTCGCCCTTGTGCCAGCCGTTGCCGTTGGGAGCCGCGGTCACGGCGCCGCTCAGGGTCGGGTCGGTCTTGTCGACGTTGATGCCGCTGACGCTCGCCGGGGTGCTGACGTTGTCGGCAGCGTCGGTGGCGACACCGGTGACCTGCTGGTCCCTGCCCTCGCCGAGCGTCGTCGGTCCGGGGCAGGAGAGGACCCCGGAGAGCCCGTCCTGGTCGGCGCAGGTGAACGTCGCGGTGACGTTCGCGTTGAACCAGCCGTGGGCGTTGGCGTCGGCCGACAGGCTGCCGGCGACGGTGGGGGCGGTCTTGTCGATGCTGACCGTGGCCGGGTCGGTGGAGCTGTTGCCGGCCTTGTCGACGGCCTTGCCCACGACCGGCTGGTTCTGGCCCTGGCTGCTGACCGTCTGGGGCGCGGTGCAGGAGGCGATGCCCGAGCCGGTGTCGGTGCAGGTGAAGGTCACCTTCACGTCGCTGTTGTTCCAGCTGCGCGAGTTGGCGGCCGGCGCCTGCGTGTGGCTGATGCCGGGGGCGGTCTTGTCGATCTTGACCTCGATGTTCTTCTGGGCCTCGACGTTGCCGGCGACGTCCACGCTCCACACCTGGAGCGTGTGCACGCCTTCGGTGTCGATGGTGACGCTGGTGCCGGTCTTCGCCGCGTCCGTGTCGAGCTGGTAGCGAGTCATGGCGACCCCGGAGAGGTTGTCACCGGCATCCAGCGTGACCGTGACGGCGCTGTTGCTCCAGTCGGAGACATCGGAGACCGTGGTCGTCGGCGCGGTCCGGTCGATCTTGACAGGGGCGCTCGTGGCCGAGGTCTCGTTGCCGGCGAGGTCGCGGACCGAGGTGCCGACCGTGAGGCCGGTGCCCTCGCCGTCGACGACGCTGTTGGCCGGGGCCGCACCGTCGATGCCGGAGAGCGCGTCGTCTGCGGTCCACGTGATGGCGACGTCGCCCGTGTACCAACCGTCCGTGCCCGGCCCGGTCGTCGGGACGCCGCTCAGGGTGGGAGCGGTCTTGTCGACGCTGATCGGGCCCACGGTGACGTCGTCGGTGTTGCCGGCGGCGTCGGTGGCGGTGCCCTTGGCGTTCTGCGCCTTGCCCTCGCCGAGCTTCGCCGGGGAGGTGCAGTCGGCGATGCCGGATAGCGCGTCGGCGCAGCTGTAGCTGACGGTGACGTCACCGGCATACCAGCCGTTGGTGTTGGCCGCGCGGTCGGGCGCACCGGTGATGGTCGGCTTGACGGTGTCGATGCTGACCTTGGCGTCGACGTGTTGGGTGTTGCCTGCGTTGTCGACGGTGGTGCCGGGCACAACCTGGTCCTTGCCGTCCGTGGTGACCTTCTGCTCGGGCGAGCAGGCGGCAACACCGGACAGGTCGTCATCGCACTGGTAGGTGACGGTGACCGCGGACGAGTTCCACCCCTTGGCGTTGGGGGCCGGCGTGACCGTGTAGTCGATGGTCGGGTCGGTCAGGTCGATCTTCACCGTGGCGGTCTGAGCCGCCTCGGTGTTGCCGGCCTCATCGACGCTCCAGTAGGTCAGGGTGTGGACGCCCTGGGTGCTGATGGTGAGGGACGTGCCCCTGACCGGGTCGGCGGTGTCGACCTTGTAGTACGTCGCCTCCACACCGGACAGGCCGTCGTAGGCGCTGAGGCTCACCGTCACCGCGGTGTTGTTCCAGCCGGCCGGTGCGTCGGCGCCGGTGGTCGGAGCGGTGCGGTCGATCTTCACCGTGGCGCTGTCGGCGGTGGTGCTGTTGCCGGCCTTGTCGAACACCGTCGCGGTGTCCTTGAGGTTCGCGCCTTCACCGGTGACGGTGCTGTTGGCAGGGGTGGACACCACGCCCGAGCGGTCGTCACCGGCGGTCCAGCCGATCGTGACGTCGCCCTTGTACCAGCCGTTGCCGTTGGCAGCCGTCGTGGGCTTGCCGCTCAGCGTGGGGTCGGTCTGGTCGACGTTGATGCCACCGACCGTGGTGCTGGCGGAGTTGCCGGCAGCGTCCACCGCGGTGCCCTCGAGGGACTGGTTGGTCCCCTCGCCGAAGGTCCCGTCGGGCGTGACCGTGTCGATCCCGGACAGGGTGTCCGTGCCCTCGAAGTGGACGGTGACGTCGGTGTCGTTCCAGCCGAACCCGTTGGCCGCCGGGGTGCGGCTGCCGGTGATGGTGGGCTTGGTCCGGTCCAGGCTCACCGTGGCGCGGTCGGTCGCCGTGTTCCCGGCGTTATCCGTGGCGGTACCGGTGACCGGCTGGTCCTCGCCCTCGGTCGTGACCTTCTGGGGCGCGGTGCAGCTGGCGATGCCGGAGAGCGTCGACTGGTCGTCGCAGGTGAACGTCACGGTGACGTCGTCCCTGTGCCACCCGTTGGCATTGGCCTTCGGGTCGAAGGTGTGCGTGATCGTCGGCTTGCTCTTGTCGATCTGCACCGTCACCGTCCGAGCGTCCTCGCGGTTGCCGGCGAGGTCCCCGGAGGAGTACTCGATGGTGTGGGTGCCCTCGCTCGTCAGCTGCACGGAGGTGCCGACGGCGTCCGGACCACCGTTGAGGCGGTAGTGGGTGGAGCTCACGCCGGAGAGGGCATCGCGGGCGTCAAAGGTGACGGTGGCGCTCTCGTTGACCCAGCCGCTCGGCGCCGAGACGTCGGTGCGCGGGGCGGTCTTGTCGATCTTGACGGGCGCGCTCGTGGCGGTGGTGGTGTTCCCGGCCTTGTCGGACACGGAGGCGGAGACGGTCTGTCCCTCGCCCTCGGTGGACAGCACCGAGTCTTCCGGGGCGGGGCCGGAGAGACCCGAGAGCACGTCGTCCGCGGACCAGTTCAGCGTGACGTCACTCTTGTACCAGCCGTTCTCGTTGGGCCCCATGGTCGGCGCGGCGCTGAGGTTCGGCTTGGTCTTGTCGACGTTGATGCCGGTGACCGAGGTGGCGGCGCTGTTGCCCGCGTTGTCCACCGCGGTGCCGTCGGCCTTCTGGCCGGCTCCCTCACCCAGGTGCTGCGGCCCGGTCACGGTGCTGATCCCGGAGAGCGCGTCCTCGCCGTCGAAGGAGACGGTGACGTCGTCCTTGTACCAGCCGGCCGCGTTCGCGTCCCGGTCGGGAGCGCCGGTGATGGTGGGGGCGGTCTTGTCGATGTTCACGGTCGCGGTGCCGGAGACGCTGTTGCCGGCGTTGTCGCTGGCCTCACCGGTGACCTTCTGGGCCTTGCCCTCGGTGGTGACGGTCGTCGGGGCGGTGCAGGCCTTCAGGCCCGACAGGGCGACCTGGTCGGCGCAGGAGAAGCTGACCGACACGTCGGTGTTGTTCCAGCCCCGGGCGTTCTGCTCAGGCGACTGGCTCGGGGTGATGCTCGGGGAGGACAGGTCCACCTTGACGGTGAAGCTCCTGGCGTCCTCCTTGTTCCCCGCGTTGTCCACCGAGTAGTAGCTCACCGTGTGGACGCCCTCGCCACCGACGGTCACGCTGTCACCCTTGGTGGGGGTGGTCGCACCATCCACGGCGTAGTACGTGCTGTCGACGTCGGAGAGGTTGTCCGTGCCCTGGAGCCCGACCGTGACGGGGGCGTTGACCCAGCCGCCGGGGACACCGGTGGCGGTCGTGCTCGGCGCCGTGCGGTCGATCTTGATGCCGCCGACCGTGGCGGTGGTGGTGTGGCCCGCCTTGTCGGTGACGGAGGCGGAGGCGGACAGGCCGCTGCCCTCACCCGTCACGACGGAGCCGGCCGGGCAGGCGACGACGCCTGAGAGGTTGTCGGCGCAGGTCCACTCGACCGTGACGTCGCCGGTGAACCAGCCGTTCGCGTTCGGAGTGCCGACGACCACGCCGGTGATGGTCGGGGCGGTCTTGTCGACGCTGATCTCCGACGTGGTGACGGAGTCGCTGTTGCCCGCGGCGTCGGTGGCGGTGGCGGTGGCCGTCTGGGCGGCACCCTCACCGAAGGTGTGCGCGCGGTCCTGGGTCTTGACGCCGGACAGCGCGTCGGTCGCGGTGAAGGTCGCCGTGACGTCGTCGGCATACCAGCCGTTGGCGTTCGGCGCCGGCAGGGGGTCGACCGTGATGACCGGCTTGGTCTTGTCGATGCTGACGGCTGCGGGGTCGGTCGCCGTGTTGCCCGCGTTGTCCTCGACGGTGCCGATGACGACCTGGGACTTACCCTCCGTGGTGAGAGTCTGGGGACCGGTACAGCTCGCGACACCCGAGACCGCGTCGGAGCAGGTGAAGGTGACGGTGACGTTGCTGTTGTTCCATCCGTCGCCGTTGGCGGCCGGGCTCTGGGTGTGCCCGATCGTCGGCGAGGTCTTGTCGATGCCGAAGGAGACCGTGTGCGGCGCCTCGGTGTTGCCGGCGGCGTCGGTGCTCCAGAACGTCAGGGTGTGGTTGCCCTCGGCGGTCACCGGCACGCTGGTGCCAGCAACGGGCTCGGCGCCGTCGAGCTCGTAGAAGGTCTTCGCCACGCCGGACAGGGCGTCGTTGGGCACGAGGGTCAGCGTGACGTCGCTCTTGTTCCAGGCCGGCGGCGCGGTGACGGTGGTGTTGGGGGCGGTGCGGTCGATCTTGACCGCAGGCGCGCTCTGGACCGAGCCGCTGGTGTTGCCAGCCTTGTCCGCGGCGGTGGCGCTCGAAGTGAGGCCCGTGCCCTCACCGCCGATCGTGGTGTTGGCCGGGTTCGTGGTGCCGGAGAGAGCGTCGGCCGCGGTCCAGGCGACAGTGACGTCACCCTTGTACCAACCAGCGGTGTTCGGGTCGGTGGTGGGCTTGCCGGAGAGAGTCGGCGCGATCTTGTCGATGTTGATGCCCCCCACGGTGGTGCTGGCCGTGTTGTCGGCGTTGTCGGTCGCCGTGCCGGTGACCGACTGGTTGGCGCCGCTGGTGCTGAGCGTGGTGGCAGGCGATGAGGACTTCACGCCGGAGGTCGCGTCGGCCGGCACGAACGAGACGGTGACGTCGGTGTTGTTCCACCCGTTCGCGTTGGCCGCGGGGGTGCGCGACCCGGTGATGGTCGGCGCGGTCTTGTCGAGCTTGACGGTGACGGGGGCGCTCGTCGCGGTGTTGCCGACGTTGTCGGTGACCGTTGCGGTCTTCGTCACCGTGCCGTCGGTGGTCACGGTGTCAGCGGCCGGGGTGACGCTCTTGACGCCCGAGCCTCCACTGTCGGCACCAGTCCAGGTGACGGTGACGTCGGCCTTGTTCCACCCGGCGCCGTTCGGCGCAGGGCTCAGCGCACCGGTGGCCGTCGGCGCGGTGTTGTCGAGCGTGTACGACGCCGACTGGACCCCGAACGTCTCGTTCTGGTTGGCAACGCACTTGTCCTGCCCGTTGACGTTGCGCCAGGCCTTGGTCGTGTACTGCACCGCTCCGCTCCCGGTTCCGGCCGTGAGCCACGGATATGCCGAGCCGCTGAAGGTCCATGAGTTGGAGTTGCCGCCGCTCTTGGTGGCGATGGTGTTCCCGTTGCCGTCGATGACGTCGACGCAGCGGGTGTTGCCGTCGGTGTTGACGGTCAGTGTCAGCGCCCCTCCCGCCCTCGCGTACACCGTGCCGTTGGCCGCGGTGTACGTCCCTGCCCCGCCGGAGAAGACGGCACTCGTCACGGACGCCGCCTGGGCCGCCGGCGCCCACGCCGCGACCCCGGCGAGAACCATGGCGGACGCGGCCAGCACCGCCGGCAGGCGCCGCTTGTCCCGAGAGGTGGAGGGCGGGAAGGCGCGCAGCGGTGACGAGGACATGAGCTACTCCTGGCAGGGAAGGTCTTGCGATCAGGACCAAGAGAACAGGTCGCTGCGCAGGCTCATACGGCGAATGGGCAAACCCGAGGGCTCCGGGGGCCTCTCATTCGCGATTTCATCCCGACGGGCTATACGGTGCTGGTCACGCGGATGGCGCCGTGCATGGTCACTCGGCACCCTCAGCGCCGTGACCTGCGGAAACACGCATCGGGCGGGTTAGCCCGGTCTACCCAGTCACCCGGCCGCCAACCCAGCTGTCCGCACCGCTGAGCTCAGTCCGTCGCCTCCGACGGTTCCCGAAGACGCGGGTATGCCGTGTGCCCGGGCGGGCACACGGCATACGAGAACGTTCTGGGCTGGAACTCAGTCGAGGTAGTCGCGCAGGGCCTGCGAGCGCGACGGGTGACGGAGCTTGCTCATCGTCTTGGACTCGATCTGGCGGATCCGCTCGCGGGTCACGCCGTAGACCTTGCCGATCTCGTCGAGCGTCTTGGGCTGGCCGTCGGTGAGGCCGAACCGCATCGAGACGACCCCGGCCTCGCGCTCGGAGAGCGTGTCGAGCACCGAGTGCAGCTGCTCCTGGAGGAGCGTGAAGCTCACGGCGTCGGCGGGGACGACCGCCTCGGAGTCCTCGATGAGGTCACCGAACTCGCTGTCGCCGTCCTCACCGAGGGGGGTGTGCAGCGAGATGGGCTCGCGGCCGTACTTCTGGACCTCGACGACCTTCTCCGGGGTCATGTCGAGCTCGAGTGCGAGCTCCTCGGGGGTGGGCTCGCGGCCGAGGTCCTGGAGCATCTGGCGCTGGACGCGGGCGAGCTTGTTGATGACCTCGACCATGTGCACCGGGATGCGGATGGTGCGGGCTTGGTCGGCCATGGCGCGGGTGATGGCCTGGCGGATCCACCACGTCGCGTAGGTCGAGAACTTGTAGCCCTTGGTGTAGTCGAACTTCTCGACCGCACGGATGAGGCCGAGGTTGCCCTCCTGGATGAGGTCGAGGAAGAGCATGCCGCGACCGGTGTAGCGCTTGGCCAGCGAGACGACGAGACGCAGGTTGGCCTCGAGGAGGTGGTTCTTGGCGTTCTTGCCGTCCTGGGCGATCCACCAGAGCTCGCGCTTGAGCTTCATGTCGATCTTGTCGCCGGAGTTGAGGCGCTCCTCGGCGAAGAGGCCGGCCTCGATGCGCTTGGCGAGCTCGACCTCCTGCTCGGCGTTGAGGAGGGCGACCTTGCCGATCTGCTTGAGGTAGTCCTTGACCGGGTCGGCGGTGGCGCCGGCGGTGACGACCTGCTGGACGGGGGCGTCCTCCTCGTCGTCGTCGCGAAGGACGAAGCCACCGGCGCTCTCGGGCGCGGCCTCGGTCTTGGCCTTGTCGCCGTCCTCGGTCTCGTCCGAGTCCTCGGAGTCGGTGCTGTCGTCGGTGGACTCGGTGGCGGTGTCGGTGCCCACCTCCTCGGCGGCGACCTTGGCCAGCTCGGCCTCGTCGACGTCCTCGGGCTCGGCGTCCTCGCCGTCGACCTCGGCGTCAGAGTCTGCGGCCTTGGTGGCGGCGGCCTTCTTCGCCGTCGCCTTCTTGGCGGCGGGTCCCTTGGCAGCGCCCTTCGTCGCCGGGGCGGCAGCGGCGGCCGCGGCCTTCTTCGTCGTGGCGGCCTTGGCCGTCTTCTTGGCGGCTGCCGTCTCGGTGGCGGGGGCCTCGGCGGCCGCGGCCTTCTTGGTGGGGGCTGCCTTCTTGGCGGCTGCGGCCTTGGTCGGGGTCGCCTTCTTGGCGGCGGCCTTCTTCGTCGTCGCCGACGTGGTCTTCTTGGCGGTCGCCTTGGTCGCGGCGACGGCGCGGTCGGGCGCGGTCATGACGACCTCGATGCCCTGACCGGCGAGCGCCTTGAGGACGATGCGCCCCCGGCTGGCCCGGACGCCGGCGGCCACGATGGCCTGCGACACCTGCTCACCGGACACCTGGCCGGTGGTGCGGCCCGTCCGGACGAGGTCCTGGAGGGCGGGGTGGCTGAACTCGGCGGGGAGGGGCGTCTCGGAGGCGTTCGTGGACACAGGCGACACCGACAACCTTTCGTCACGGGGAGGCACGGCAGTGCTCACGAGCTGGCGGAGCAGGGACATGCTGGTCTGGTTTGCACCCCTTCACACGGACTCCGCGATGCTGTGGATCGACCGTTGCGCGAAGGGAACATCACCATTATAAATCGCCGCGGTCCCCCTTCTGCATTCCCGGGGGTCCGCGGCGATTCCACGAGCGTGTGGTGTCAGCTCTTGACGGCCAGCACCGGGCAGGGCGCGTCGAGCAGGATGCGCTGTGCGTTGGAGCCGAGGATGAGCTTGCCGACGGGGGTGCGCCGCCGGAGCCCGATGACGATGAGGTCGGCGCCGATCTCCTCGGCGACGGCGATGAGGTCCTCGGCAGGCTCGTTGCCCCTGATGAGCTGGCGGACCGTGATCCCCACGCCCTTGCTCTTGAGCTCGTCGCCGAGACGGTCCAGCTCCTCGGAGTCGTCACCCGCACCGTCGCGTCCGGAGTTGATGACGACGAGGTCGGTCTTGCGCAGGAGTGCTTCCTCGCCGGCGCGGGCCAGGGCCGCTGCGCCTTCCTTGGTCGGGATGTATCCCACGACGATGGCCACGAGTGTCTCCTTCAGTCAGGTGATCAGCCGGACGGCTCTTGGCTGGACGCTACCGGAGAATGTGAGCGAGGACACGGAGGCAGGACGGCCCGGTTGGGGGCGCTGGAGGCGGCGCGACGGTCAGTCCTCGGCGGTCGCGAACGCCTCCCGGATGACCGCGCCCACCTGCTCGATCTCGATGAGGAAGCCGTCGTGCCCGAACCTGGAGGCGATCCGGCGCAGGGTCGTCCCGGGGCGCAGCGCAGCGATCTCGTCCGAGAGCCGCTCGGGATAGAGGCGGTCGGTGTCGACGCCCGCGACGACGAGGTGGCCCTCGAACGCGGCGAGTGCCGCGGCGACACCCCCGCGCCCTCGCCCGACGTCGTGGCTGTTCATCGCCTCGCTGAGGACGAGATAGGAGTTGGCGTCGAAGCGGCGGCCGAGCTTGCCCGCGTGGTGGTCGAGGTAGGACTCGACGGCGAAGCGTCCACCCCGGTCGGGCGGCTCCTCCCCCGGCTGCGCGTCGCGGCCGAACCGCTCGGCGAGCTCGCCCTCGTGGCGGTAGGTGACGTGCGCGATGCGTCGCGCGATCCCGAGGCCGTCACTCGGGGCCACCCCGTGCTCGTAGTAGTCGCCGTCGTGGAACGCCGGGTCGCTGCGAATCGCGAGCAGCTGCGGCTGGCACCAGGCGATCTGGTCGGCCGTCGCGTATGCCGTCGACGCGAGGACGACGCACGTCGCCACCCGTTCAGGATGGGTCGTCGCCCACTCGATCGCCCGCATGCCGCCCATCGAGCCCCCGAGCACCCCGGCCCACCGCTCGATGCCGAGGTGGTCCGAGAGTCGGGCCTCGACGGCGACCTGGTCGCGGATCGTCACGGAGGGGAAGCGGCCGCCCCACGCACGGCCGTCCGGCGCGTCGCTCGACGGCCCGGTCGTGCCCTGGCAGCCGCCGAGAACGTTGCTGGCGACGACGAAGAAGCGGTCGGTGTCGAGCGGTCGCCCGGGCCCGACGAGCCCGTCCCACCAGCCCGGCGTCGGGTGGCCCGCCCCGGGTGGTCCCTCGACGTGCGAGTCGCCGGTGAGGGCGTGCTCGACGAGAACGGCGTTGTCGCGGGCGGCGTTGAGCGTCCCCCACGTCTCGTAGGCCACCGTCACCTCCGGCAGGAAGCCGCCCCGCTCGAGCTCGAGGGGGCCGACGTCGACGAACCGCCGGTCGCCCGGGTCGTCGCCGGGACGCCAGTGGGCCGTCGTCGGGAGGTCGGTGATCGTCATCGGGGTGCTCCTCGCACATCGCGCTTGCCCATCGGTGCCGACGGGCCGTGTCCTCACCCGGGGCACCCCACCGCGAGGAGGGTTGCCGCCCAGCAAGCCGGGGCTTGACGCTGGGACTCTTGACCTGGGCAGAGTCTAGGTGCGCCGCCGTGCCGTGCGGGAGGGTTGTCCGCACCGTGAGAGGGCCGATCAGGCGGCGACCTCGCCCCACCGGTGGCGCGGTCGCAGCTGGTGCTCGACCATCCGCACGAGGTAGCCCGCGAGGGTGTAGCCGGGATGCACGCGCAGGGCGCGCTCGACGGCGTCGCCGGCCGTCGAGCCGTTGCCGACTCCCCACGCCACGCAGCCCGCGACCGTGCAGAGCGCGGCGGCCTCGGCGGGCCACGTGTCCGGCACACGGGTCGTCATGGCGAGCAGGCGGCGAAGCACCATCTCCGAGTGCTCGGAGGTGGTCACCGCGCCGGTCCTGACATGTCGGCGCAACAGCTCTGTCGACACGTCGTCGACCTTGTCGAGCGGGAACATCACCGGTGACATCCACGCGACGAGGGCGTCGCGCCAGGCCTTGTCAACCAACGAGCGGACCATGTGGGCGAGCTCCTCGTCCGACGCTGCGCACCCATCGCGTCGGTCCTCCTCGGGGTCGAGCACGCGGGCCCAGAGCTCCGGCCGCCGTTCGACCTCGCAACCCGCGTCCCCCTCGGCCAGTCGCTCGAGCACCCCGCCGACGGATGCGCTGCGGGCCGGGTCCTCCGCGACGAGGGCACCGACCTCGTCGCGGCTGCCGAGCGGAGCGCTGCCACGGACGATGAGCTCGGCGACCGCCGGCACCTCGAAGTCGTCAGGCACGGGGTGCCCCTCGATGTGCTCCAGAAGGAGACCGTCGAGCTCGTCGGCGGGTCGGCAGCACCATCCCCACCATCGACCGTCACGCACGACGACGTGGTCGATGATGCCGACGCCGGCCGAGCGCAGACCCCGGTGGACGGCCTGCAACAGCGACCGTGACTCGCCGGGCACGCTCTCGTGACCGACCACGAGGGCCGCCTCTGGCGCGACGCGCAACAGGCCCTCGAGCAGGAGCCGCGCCGTGGGCCGCACGTCGCGTTCGGGAGGGAGGTCGATCCGCGCCACGGGCCCGAGCAGGCCGCCGGAGACGACGGTGACGGTGAGCGAGCGTGAGATGCGGTGGCCGACCTGATGCGGGAGCAGGGCCAGCATCTCGTCGGTGGTGGAGACTTTCACTGTGGTCATGGAGCCACCCTCGGGAGGCCCCGACCACCACGAAAGCGTCAGATTACGCCGCTGTGGACGGCGGACGGCATACGCGACGTCTGTGGACGACGCTCAGGCACGCGGCGGGACCGAACCCCCACGAGACGCGTCGTCGACGACCTCACCCGGCACCGCGTCAGCGGCGGTGGCGGGACCGGCTCCGTGGCCCGAACCGCGCCCGGTCGAGCGCTCCCACTCGAGGAACGCCTCGGTCTCGGTGACGAGCTGCGCGGCGAGCCAGGACCCGACCACCGCGTCGTCGGCAAGGCCGAAGGCGCCGAGCAGCGCCTCGGGCAGAAGGTCGACCGGCGAGACGAGGTAGCCCGCCGCCCCGGCGATCATGAGCAGCCGCCCGGCCGATGTCCCGGTGTACTCCCCCGAGCGCACCGCCTTGACGAGCCGCGGCACCGCCTGCGCCCGCTCGACCATCGAGGGGCCGCCCGGACGGGTGGCGATGCGGATCGCCGTCGCGAGGCTCTTGAACGTCGTGACCTTGGAGGCCAACGCCATGTCAGGCCTGCGCGATCTGCGTCGTCGCGGTGGGGAACTCGCGTCGGGCGTTGTCGGAGATGCGCTTGAGCAGCCAGCCGTCGAGCCCGGCGCCGACGATGCCGCCGACGAGCGGCACGTTGCGGCCGAAGCGCGAGAACGTCTTCTTGCCCGCGGTCGAGAGCAGCCGGAACCCGATCGCCTTGTTGACGACCATGAGCGCCGGGCCGGGGAGCCGCTGGGCGGCGAGGTTGGTGAGCCGTCCGCCCGGGGCGACCATGCCCGCCGTGGCGAGGAGGTCGTCGGCGTCGGCGCCCACGAGGGTGAGCAGGACGGCGGTGCGGATCTGCGGCTGGGCGATGTCGTGCCCGCGCAGCGATGCGACGGCCGCGGTCATGCGCGTCGCGATGAGGTAGAAGCCGAGGACGTTGGCCGGCAGCGAGACCGGGAGGGTGATGAACCCGCCGAGACTTGTGACGAACCCGCCGGCGGCCGCGAGCCTGACGTGGCCCTTGACGATGTCGTCGACCGCTGCCTCGACGTTGCCGTTGTTCTTCTTCAGCGCGGCGGCCGCCACCTTCGCGGCGGAGTCGAAGGGACCCTTGCCGTCGATGCCGGTGTCGAGGAGGTTCTCGACCATCTTCGTGGCGGAGTTGCCGACGAAGCCCTGGTCCCTGGGTGCCTCCTGGGCCTGCTCGAGCGCGGACTTCGTCTGCGCGATCTGGTCCTTGGCGTCCTTGGCGTCGTCCTTGCCGAATCCGAAGAGTCCCACTGATGACCTCCTGTGGTGCGCGGCTCACGCCGGCACCGTCGCGACTGCTGTCCCTGCCGATCCTGCCACGTCAACGCGGGTGCGCCGCTCGCGCGCGGGGGTGTCCTGACGCTCACCTAGGCTTCGCCCATGGCCTACGCCGGCGGTCCCGCCGACCTCGTCGCCGCCGTCGTCCACGGTGGTCGTGCCGCGCTCGTCGGCGACGGTGTCCGCAGCGTCGGGGCAGTTGCCGACGTCGCTCGCGACCTCGCCCGCCTCGAGGCCTCCTCCCGTCCGCGGTGGGTCTGGTGGTCCGCCCGGTATGCCGGCCCGCTGGTGTCCGCGGCCGGCTCGCCCCTCGCTCGTGCCTGGGACCTCGCCGAGGCCCACCGGATCCTCCACGGCGGGTGGAACGCGGAGCCCGGACGTGTCTGGGCGGGGGCACACGGCATACCGGTCTCGACGATGCCGGCCCCGTCGGCAGGTGACCTCTTCGACTTCTCGGCGGGCGACGAGGTGGGGGCCGAGGACCTCGTGCGGCCCGACGGCCACCTGCGCGCCGACGCCGCGTCGGGCTGGCTCGAGACCGACGAGCGGCTGCTCCGGTGGGCCGAGGCGGCGCTGGAGTGCGCCGTGGGCCAGCGCGAGCGCGCTGCCTCGCTCGGCGCCCGGACCGTCGGGACGGTGCACTCCGAGTCGGCCGCGGCCCTGCTGTGCCTCGAGCTCGAGCGCGGCGGCCTGCCCGTCGACCGCGTCGTCCTCGAGCGGCTCATCGGCGAGTTCGCGGGCCCGCGCGCGGCATCGGAGGAGGCGGCCGCGGCAGCCCGGCGTGAGCGCGACGCTCAGGTGCTGCAGCATGTGCCCGGTCGGGAGTCGACCGACCTGCGCAACCCGCAGCAGGTGCGCGACATGCTCGCCGGGGTCGGCGTCGACGTGCCCAACACGCGCAAGTGGGTGCTCGACGCCTACCGGCAGGTCCACCCCGTCGTCGACGCGTTGCTCACGTGGCGCAAGGCGGAGCGGATCGCCACGACCTACGGCTACCGCTGGCTCGACGAGTGCGTGGGGGCGGACGACCGGCTGCGCGGCGGCTGGTCCGCGTGCGACGGCGCGGCGGGACGGATGACCGCCGAGAACGGGCTGCACAACCTGCCGGCGGCGCTGCGGCCGGGAGTCGCCGCCCATCCCGAGCACGTGCTCGTCCGAGCGGACCTCGGGCAGATCGAGCCGCGGGTCCTCGCCGTCGTCTCTGGCGACCCGGTCTTCGCCGAGGCGACCCGCGCCGACGACCTCTACGCCCCTGTCGCGTCTCGGCTGGGCGTCGAGCGCCCGGTGGCCAAGGTCGCTGTCCTCGCGGCGATGTACGGCCAGCGCAGCGGCGCCGCGGGCGAGGCGCTGCGAGGGCTCGAGCGGGCCTATCCCGTCGCGATGGGGCTGCTCGACCGTGCCTACGACAGCGGCGTGCGTGGCGAGCCGCTGCGGACCTTCGGCGGCCGGCTCATCCCGACGGGTCGCTTTCTCGCACAGTCACCGGTGGGCACGAACCCGGCGCTCGACGCGGCGCGGGGACGGTTCGCACGCAACGCCATCATCCAGGGGGCCGCGGCCGAGCTCTTCAAGGCGTGGGCCGCGACGGTCCGCGCGCTGGGTGCACCGCTGGGCGCCGAGATCGTGCTGTGCCTGCACGACGAGCTCCTCGTGCACGCACCCGCTGACCGGGCCGAGGAGGTGTCGGCGCTCGTCGACCGCGCGCTGGCCGACGCGTCCCGGCGGTGGGCGGCGGGCGCGCCGGTGCGGTTCGTCGCCGACACCTCGGTCATCGCCCGCTGGTCCGACGCCAAGGACTGACTGTCCCAAGTTTTCCGCCTGAAGTGGGAAGGTCGCACTTCATGTGGAAAAGGTTCCCGCCTGAAGTGCGACCTTCTCGTGCGAAGTCGAGGCCAGGGGCCCCCGCGTCAGTCGTCGCTGACGTTGCGGAGGAACTCCTCGATGTCGGCGCCGAGCTCGTCGGCCGACGGCAGGTCCTCGGCCTCGGTCGCGAGCAAGCTCGGGCGCTCCTGGCCCTCGACGAACGCGTCGTACTGCTGCTCGAGCGCGTTGACGATCTGCCCGGCCTCGGCGTTGTCGGCGAGCTCGGCCGCGATCTCACGGTTGTTGACGCCGGCCTTGGCGACGAGCTCGTCGTTGGGCAGGTTGAGCCCGGTCGAGTCGGTGATGGCGTTGAGCGCGGCCAGGGCGCCCTCGGCCCACTCGGCCTGCGCGAGGTACTGCGGCACGTGGATCGCGAACCCGAGCGCGTCGCGCCCGGCCTCACCCAGGCGCAGCTCGAGCAGCGCCGGGAAGCTCGCCGGCACCTGCACCTGGCCGAAGGGCGACTCCTTGTCGCCGACGAGGCGCGGGTCGGTCGCGTGCGCCGTCATGCCGACGGGACGGGTGTGGGGCACACCCATCGGGATGCCGTGGCTCGTGACGACGAGGGTGATCCCGAGGATCTGGATGAGCTGACGGATCGCCTCGATCGTGCGCTCCCACTGGAAGTCCGGCTCGGGACCCGTGAGCAGGTAGTAGGTCTGGCCGTCGCGGTCGCGCATCCGGTAGAGCACCATCGACGGGTCCGCATAGCTCTCCCACCGGTTGGTGTCGAACACCATGGCCGGGCGCCGTCCGCGGTAGTCGAGCAGCGCGTCGACGTCGAAGGTCGCCACGACCTCGGCGTCGCTCGTGTCGACGAGATGCGTGCCGAGGATGCGCTGGATGTTGCCGGCGTCGATGAAGGCGCCGAGGAGCACGATGAGCGCGCCCGGCTGCCGGGTCGGCGGCTGGACGTCGATCTCGAAGCGGTAGAGGTCAGACGGGTTCTGCACGGGGACAGCCTCTCAGGGGGGTCACGTGTCTGGTCAAACGTGCCGGCGGGTGCGGAGATTCCCTCACGGCGTCACGGCTGCGATGGCGTTGCGCACCCGCTTCTCGCTCACCGGGTGCGCGGTCCCGAGCGACTGCGCGAACAGGCTCACCCGCAGCTCCTCGATCATCCACGCGATGTCGGTCACCTCAGGCGCCCGGGCGGCGGTCCCCGGGAGCGCGTCGAGGAGGTCGGCGTATGCCGTCTCGACCGCGTCGACCTGCGCCTGCAGCTGGGGTTCGCGAGGGTTCGTGGCCGCCCGCTCGAGCCGCTGGAGCATGGCCCGGAGGTAGCGCTGGAGGTGCGTCAGCCGCGCCAGCCCGGTGTCCGCGACGAAGCCGGGCCGGACGAGCCCGTCGAGCTGCGCGCGCACGTCGGCCGTCGTCGTGGCGAGGCTGCGCGCACCCCCACCGGAGCTGATCGCGTCGAGCCGGCGCCGCACGTCACCCGCGAGGGCGAGCACCGGCTCGACCGCCTCGACGACGACGAGGACGCGGGTGACGACGTGGGTCCGCACGGCCGCGAGCGCCGTCTCGAACTCGGCCCGCGTCCGAACCTCCCCGGCGACGTGGTCGGCGACGATCGAGTCGACGGCGGCGGCGAGGCAGTCCTCGAGCAGCGCCGGGACCGACCCGTGCGGGTTCTGACCGAGCGCGAGCTTCTGGGCATTGCTGAGCCGGGCCAGCACCCGCTTCCACGGGGCGCTCGTGTTGAGCAGGAGCAGCCGGCGCACGCCCTGCCGGTGGGCCGCCGCGGCCGTCCCCGGGTGGTCGAGCACGCGCAAGGCCACCGACGTGCCCTCGTCGACGAGCGCCGGGAAGCCCTGGACGGTGTGCCCGTCGGAGCGCCCCTCGAAGGTGCGGGGCACGTCGTCGACGGTCCAGCCCGTGAGGCCGCGTCGCTCGATCGACGCCCCGGCCCGGGCCATCCGCTTGCGCACGGCACCTTCGGACTTCGGGCGCAGCTCGTCGAGGTCCTTGCCGCGGGCGACGACGCGTCCACCGGGTGCCTCGACCGAGAAGGTGATGCGCAGGTGGTCGGGGACGCGAGCCCAGTCCCATTCCCCCGGCGGCACCGCGACGCCGGTCCGCTCGCGGAGCACCCGGGCCAGCTCGTCGGTGAAGGCCGCGCCCGACCCGGCGTCGGCGGCGGCCAGAGCGGCATGCGCGTGGTCAGGTGTCGGCACGAAGTGGCGCCTGGTCGCCTTGGGCAGCGACTTGAGCAGGGCGACGGCGAGGTCCTCGCGCAGCCCCGGCACCTGCCAGTCGAACCCGGCGGCGTCGACCCGGTTGAGCACTGCGGTCGGCACGTGCACGGTCACGCCGTCCGCCGCGTCACCCGGTGAGAACTGGTAGGTGACGTCGAGCTCGAGGTCGCCCTGCCGCCACGTGCGCGGGTAGTCGCCCGCGGACACGGCGTCGGCGTCGTCGCGGGTGAGCAGCTCCTCGGTGAAGGTGAGCAGGTCCGGGCGGCGTCGCTGCTCGCCCTTCCACCACCGGTCGAAGTGGCGACTGGACGTGACGTCGGGTGGGATCCGCGCGTCGTAGAACTCGAAGACCACCTCGTCGTCGACGACGAGGTCGCGTCGGCGGGCACGCTCCTCGAGCTCCGAAAGTCGCTGCAGGAGTTCGGCGTTGGTCTTCCAGAACCTGTGGTGGGTCTCCCAGTCGCCCTCGACGAGCGCGTGCCTGATGAAGAGGTCGCGGGCCTCCTCGGGGTTGATCCGGCCGTACTGCACGGTGCGGTCGACGACGAGCGGGACGCCGTAGAGGGTGACCCGCTCGGAGGCGATGACACTCCCCTGCGACTTCGCCCAGCGCGGTTCCGACCAGGTCCGCTTGACGACGTGTGCGCCGACCTCCTCGGCCCACTCGGGCTCGATGGCGGCGTTGACGCGAGCCCACAGCCGGGTCGTCTCGACGAGCTCGGCGGCCATGACGACGTCGGGCTGCTTCTTGAAGAGCCCCGACCCCGGGTTGATCGCGAACCGCGAACCGCGCGCACCGGCATACTCGCGCTTCTGCTCGTCGCGGACGCCGACGTGCGAGAGCAGCCCGGCGAGCAGCGCCTTGTGCACGAGGTCCCAGTCGGGTTCCCCGCCGTCGCCCGCCGAGCTCTGCTCGGGGTCGACGCGGGCCTGCTTGCAGGCGCTGCGCAGCTGCTGGTGCAGGTCCTGCCACTCGCGGATGCGCAGGTAGTGGAGGAACTCCGCCTTGCACATTCGGCGAAAAGCGCTGCCGGACAACGCTTTCTGCTGCTCCTTGAGGTAGCGCCACAGGGCGTGGAAGCCGGCGAAGTCGGAGGTCTCGCTCTTGAAGCGCGCGTGCTGCTGCTGCGCCTGCGCCTCCTTGTCGACGGGCCGCTCGCGCGGATCCTGGATCGACAGCGCGGCGACGACGACGAGCACCTCCTTGGTGCAGCCGAGCCGCCCCGCCTCGATGAGCATCCGTCCCATGCGCGGGTCGAGCGGCAGTCGCGCGAGCGTCTTCCCGTATGCCGTGAGCCGCCTCTCCCCTCGCCTGCCCTGACCTTCGCGCAGCGCCCGCAGCTCCTCGAGGAGGCGAACGCCGTCAGCGATCTGCTTCGGGTCGGGGGCGTCGACGAAGGGGAAGCGTGCGACGTCCCCGAGCCCCAGCGAGGTCATCTGGAGGATGACGGACGCGAGCGAGGTGCGCTGGATCTCGGGCTCGGTGAACTCGGGCCGGCTCTCGAAGTCCTCCTCCGAGTAGAGACGGATGGCAATGCCGTCGGCGACGCGGCCGCAGCGCCCGGACCGCTGGGCGGCACTCGCCTGCGAGATCGCCTCGATGGGGAGCCGCTGGACCTTCGTGCGCTGCGAGTAGCGCGAGATGCGGGCGGTGCCGGTGTCGATGACGTAGCCGATGCCCGGCACGGTGAGCGAGGTCTCGGCGACGTTGGTGGCGAGGATGATCCGGCGCCCCTTGCCCCGGGTGAAGACCCGGTGCTGCTCGGCCGCCGAGAGCCTGGCGTAGAGCGGGAGCACCTCGGTGTTCGGCAGGCCGAGACCGGTGAGGGCGTCGGCGGCGTCGCGGATCTCGCGCTCCCCCGAGAAGAAGACGAGGATGTCGGTCGCCGTGTGCCCGGGCGGGGTCTCGGTCCACAGCTCGGTGACGGCGTCGACGACGCCGGTGACCTGGTCGCGCTCCTCGACGACGTGCCCGCCCTCGCCGCGCTCGACGAGCGGCCGGTAGCGGATCTCGACGGGATAGGTCCGCCCGGACACCTCGATGACGGGCACCTCGCGCACGACCCTGCCGCGCGCGTCGGTCGAGAAGTGCTCGGCGAAGCGGGCCGGGTCGATCGTGGCCGAGGTGATGACGACCTTGAGGTCGGGACGACGCGGCAGCAGCGACTTGAGGTAGCCGAGGATGAAGTCGATGTTGAGCGAGCGCTCGTGCGCCTCGTCGATGATGATCGTGTCGTAGCGGCGCAGGTCGCGGTCCCGCTGCATCTCCGCGAGCAGGATGCCGTCGGTCATGACCTTGACGCGGGTGCGGTCGCTCGAGTGGTCGGTGAAGCGGACCTGGTAGCCGACGAGGTCGCCGAGCTCGACCTCCATCTCCTCGGCGATGCGCTCGGCGACCGAGCGGGCGGCGATCCGGCGGGGCTGGGTGTGGCCGATCTGGCCGGTGGCTCCGAGGCCGAGCTCGAGGCACATCTTCGGAAGCTGCGTCGTCTTGCCCGACCCGGTCTCACCGGCGATCACGACGACCTGGTGGTCGCGGATCGCGGCAAGGATGTCGTCGCGTCGCTCGACGACGGGCAGCTGCTCGGGGTACCTCAGCCGCTCGGGGTCGACCGGCCCACGGTCGGCGACGACGGGTCGGGGCTCGGGCACGCGCTCAAGGATAGGTCGGGCGTCCGCCCTTCTCCTCCGAGTTCCCCGGCGGCGGCGTCGTGAGCCTGTCGTGGACGCCCCCGACCTGCTTCGCGACCTTGGGTCCTTGCCTGAGCGTCATGCCGGCCACGAACATCTGCTGCGCCCCGTGGCCGGAGGCACTGGCCGCCCGCCAGCCGTCGAGGAAGGCGTCGTCGACCGCCCGCTGGGCGCGGTGCCCAACGCGCTGGGCGACCGTCGGCACCGGCGGCAGCGGCCGCGGCACGATCCTCGGCGGTGTCGCCGCGACGTCCTGCCCCAGCCGCCTGCGCCAGCCCGTGACCCAGTCGTCGAACGTCGTGCGCGCCCCGGCGCCGATTCGGATGCCGGTGGACGGGTTGCACACCTTGGTGAAGACCCGCCGCCCGCCCTGGACGGCCACCCGCACCCCCAGCGCGGAGCCCGCGACCATGACCGAGCCCGCGGCCGTGCCCACGGCGACGAGTGCGTCCTTGCCGACCTCCTTCCACGAGCCCTCGTCCCAGAGGACGAGGAGAAAGGCGTCGCTGAGGGTGCCCGTGGCAGCGCCGGCGACACCGATGAGCTTGAGCCGGCCCGGCAGCATCCCGCCGACCATGGCCACCCGGTTCGACACCGTCCCCGCCCCGACGACCGCCGTGTATGCCGTGGTGTCGTCGATCGCGTCCCGCGCCAGAAGTCGCAGTGCCCGGGCGCAGGAACGGTCCGCCTCGCGGTGGTGCTCGACGGCCCGCGCGTGACGCCGCTCGGCCTCGGCGACGAGGGCGACCTGCGAGTCCATCGCGCGCTCGAGGTCGCCGCGTTCGACGGGATCGACAGCGACGTCACGCCGGGCGAGGAACAGGTCGTGCCGGCGCCAGGCCTCGTGGTGCGCGTGGGTCGCCCGCGCCACCTCGTCCTGAGCCGTCTCGAGCGCGTCGGCGAGGGTGCGCAGCGCCCGGGACGCACCGGCATACCTCTCGATGACGGCGGCGATGACGGGTGGCGGCGCCTGGACGGCGGCCTCGAAGGCGTGGCCCGAGGGGCTGTCCCAGCGGACCCCGGCCCGCAGGCCGAGCAGCACCGTGTTGACCGCCGACAGGCGAGCGGCGCCGCCGGCGAGGGCGTCGGCGAGCATGCGCAGCCGCTGCGGGTGGCCGGGGAGCGGCAGCAAGGTCCGGCTCACCGCGGTCCGCCCTGGAGCGACCGGCCGACCGCCACCTCGGTCTCGACGAAGGCCGCGCCGGCGACCGCAGCCTTGTCGGAGAGGTCCGCGAGCTGCTGCACGACGGCCAGCCGCTGCCGTCGCCACCCGGCCATGAGGTGGTCGAAGGCCGCCGCCGCGTCGCCGGGACCGAACGCGGATGCGTCCTCGTCGCCGTCGCCCGCCTGCGCCAGCTGCGCGCTGATGTCGCCGAGGGAGACGCCGAGCTGGGCGATCCACTCCGCCTCGATGCGCATCGTCGTCATGGCGATGACGCTAGGGCGAACCGCGAGAAGGGCCGTGGAGTTGTCCACAGCTCTCGCGGCAAACCCACGTCCGATTGCCCCAAGACCACCTCACCAGAGCCAGAAGCGGCCACTGACGGTGGTCCTGGGGCAATCAGACCGGCGTGGAGGCCCGCCTCACGCGCCCTTGGCGGCGGTGAAGCCCTGCTCGAGGTCGGCGAGGATGTCGTCGATGTGCTCGATGCCGACGGCGAGGCGCACGAGCCCGGGCGTCACACCGGCCGCCAGGCGGTCCGAGTCGGGACCCTGCGAGTGCGTCGTCGTCGCCGGGTGGATCGCGAGCGAGCGGACGTCCCCGAGGTTGGCGACGTGCGAGTGCAGCCGCAGCGACTCGACGAACGTCCGGCCCGCCTCGACGCCACCGGCGATCTCGAAGGCGAGGACCGCACCCGAGCCCTTCGGCGTGTACTTCTGCGCCAGCTCGTAGTTGTCGTCACCGGGCAGGGAGGCCCACCGCACCGACTCGACCTGCTCGTGCCCCTGGAGGAACTCCGCGACCTTGCGGGTGTTCTCGAGGTGGCGGTCGATGCGCAGGCTGAGCGTCTCGATGCCCTGCGCGATGAGGAAGGCGTTGAACGGCGCCACCGCCGGACCGAGGTCGCGGAGCAGCTGGACCCGCGCCTTGAGGATGTAGGCGAGGTTCGCGCCGAGGGCGCCGCCGACGCCGAGGTCCCGCGCGAAGACGAGCCCGTGGTAGCTCTCCTCGGGCGAGTTGAAGTTCGGGAACTTCTCGGGGTCCTTGCCGAAGTCGAACGAGCCGCCGTCGACGATGACACCGGCGATCGTCGTGCCATGCCCGCCGAGGTACTTCGTTGCCGAGTGCACGACGATGTCGGCGCCGTGCTCGAGTGGGCGCAGCACGTAGGGCGTCGCCACGGTGTTGTCGACGATGAGCGGGACACCCGCCTCGTGCGCCACGGCGGCCACCGCCTCGATGTCGAGGATCTCGATCTTGGGGTTCGAGATCGTCTCGCCGAAGAAGAGCTTCGTGTTGTCCTGCACCGCTGCTCGCCACGACTCAGGGTCGGCCGGGTCGGCGACGAACGTCACCTGGATGCCGAACTTCGGCAGCGTGTGCTTGAGCAGGTTGTAGGTCCCGCCGTAGAGCGAGGGCGAGGCCACGACGTGGTCGCCGGCCTCGGCGATGTTGAGGATGGCGAGCGTCTCGGCGGCCTGGCCGGACGCGACGAGGAGGGCACCCACACCGCCCTCGAGCGAGGCGATGCGCTGCTCGACGGCGTCCTGCGTCGGGTTCATGATCCGCGTGTAGATGTTGCCGAACTCCTTGAGCGCGAAGAGGTTCGCCGCGTGCTCGGTGTCCTTGAAGACGTAGGAGGTCGTCTGGTAGATCGGCAGCGCCCGGGCGCCGGTGGCCGCGTCGGGCTCCTGCCCGGCATGGATCTGGCGGGTCTCGAAGGACCAGTTCGGGGTGCCGGAAGTGGGGTCGTCGGCCATGGCCTTGCTCCTTGTGTGTGCCGTGCTTGCGCGGCGCCGGTCGGCGTCGCGCCCGGTCCTCACCCGGGGCACCCCACCGCGGTTGGAGGGTTGCCGGCCAGCAAGCCGGGGCTTCGCGCTGGCACTCATGACCTGTGCACCACGGTAGCCGCGCGTGACCGGCATACGACATCGGCGTCTCGGGAGGTGGACGGCCCCGCCGTGACGGTGGTCGCGGGCAGAATGGGGTGCATGACCTTCCACGTCGACGAGTACAAGGCCGCTGCCGACCGCTACGAGGCGGGTATGCCGTTCCGCCGGGTCGGGCGGTCGGGTCTCGACCTGCCGGCCATCTCGCTGGGCCTGTGGCACAACTTCGGTGACGACGTCCCGCTCGAGCGCCAGCAGGCGATCCTGCGTCGCGCGTTCGACCGCGGAGTGACGCACTTCGACCTCGCCAACAACTACGGACCTCCCTACGGCAGCGCGGAGCGCAACTTCGGCACCCTCTTCGCCCGCGACTTCAGGCCCTACCGCGACGAGCTCGTCATCAGCAGCAAGGCCGGCTACGACATGTGGCCAGGCCCCTACGGCCAGGGCGGCGGCGGCCGCAAGTACATCCTCGCGAGCGCCGACCAGTCGCTGAAGCGGATGGGGCTCGACTACGTCGACATCTTCTACTCGCACCGTTTCGACGAGACGACGCCGCTCGAGGAGACGATGGGCGCGCTGGACTCCCTTGTGCGACAGGGCAAGGCGCTCTATGTCGGCATCTCGTCCTACTCCGGTCCGCGCACTCGTGAGGCCGTCGAGATCCTGCGTGAGCTCGGCACTCCCCTGCTCATCCACCAGCCGTCCTACTCGATGCTCAACCGCTGGGTCGAGGAGGACCTGCTCGACGTCCTCGGCGAGGCCGGCGTCGGGTGCATCGCGTTCTCGCCGCTCGCGCAGGGCATGCTCACGAGCAAGTACCTCAAGGGCGTCCCCGAGGGATCGCGCGCCTCGCAGGGCAAGAGCCTGTCGCCCGACCTGCTCACCGAGGAGTCGCTCAAGCACGTCCGGGCGCTCAACACGATGGCCGAGAACCGCGGCCAGACCCTCGCCCAGATGGCGCTGGCCTGGCTGCTGCGCGACGACCGGGTGACGTCGGTGCTCGTCGGCGCGTCGAGCGTCGAGCAGCTCGACGACAACCTGCTGGCCGTCAGGAACCTCGACTTCTCGGCCGACGAGCTCGCGAAGATCGACAAGCACGCCGTCGACGCCGGCATCAACCTCTGGGCGACGTCGAGCGACAAGTAGTCGAGCGGCGGCTAGCCGTCAGGCGCTCCGGCGCCGCACCCGCGTGAGCCACCAGATGCCGAGCACCGGCAGGACGAGCGGCACGAACCCGTAGCCCGACCCGAAGTGCGACCACACGGTCTTGTCCGGGAAGGCGCTCGGGACGGCATACGAGAAGGCCCCGACGACGAGCACCCCGACCAGCTCGATGGTGCAGGCGACGAGCGCGACCCGGTTGCTCGCACGGTCGCCGCGCGCCATCCCGACCGTGGCGACGATGTAGATGACGGCCGCGAGGGCGGAGAGCACGTAGGCCAGAGGCGCCCGGTCGAAGTACTCGACGATCTGGAGCACGGATCGCCCGGTGGCCGCGAGCGCGAGCACGCCGTAGACGACGACGAGGATGCGTCCCGGCCCGCGACCCGAGTCGGTGGCCGTGGCGGCGTCGGTCGCGTGGTCGTCGGTGTCAGGCATAGATGTCCCAGATCTGTTGCAGGCGCAGCGTCATGACGACGACCGCGAAGGCTCCCACGGCGATCGAGGCCATGGCCCACCGTGTCTTGTCCTTGATGGCGCCCAGCGTCGTGATCGCGAGGACGAAGGGCAACGTCACGAGGTATGCCGTGAACGTCGCCCTGTGCTCGCTGAGGTCGGCGATGCCGACAAGTCCGCGCACGAGTTGGACGACGACGCCGAGCTCGACGAGCGCGACGAGCCCGAGGAGCCAGTTGTCGATGAGCCGGTCGAGGAGGGTGTAGCCCAGGGCCACGAGGGTGAGCAGCGCCGCGACGGCGACGAGCACTTGGGTGAGCTGGAGGAGCACGGCGGACAGCCTAGTTGGGTGCGTGGGCTCGGCCTCGGGCACCGTGGATGCCGGCTCACCACGCTTTGGTTGGATGAGGGCATGACCTCAGCGCAGATCGGGGACGTGCGCATCGAGTACGTCGTCGACGGACCCGACGACGGCGAGCCGATGCTCCTCATCATGGGGATGGGCGCCCAGCTCGTCGCATGGCCACAGGACCTCGTCGACCTGCTCGTGGACCGGGGCTTCCGGGTCGTGCGCTATGACAACCGCGACCAGGGGCTGTCGTCCTTCACCGAGACGCCCGCGCCGACCCGGAAGGACATCGCGCGCGGACTCGCCGCACGGCGGCTCGCGCGGGCCGACTACACCCTCGCCGACCTGGCAGCGGACGCCGCCGGCCTCCTCGCGCACCTCGGGATCGACTCGGCGCACGTCGTGGGCGCCTCGATGGGCGGCATGATCGCCCAGCAGCTGACGATCGACCGGCCCGAGCTGGTGCGCTCGCTCTGCTCGATCATGTCGAACACGGGTCACCGCCGCTACGGGCGCACCTCCGCCAGGCTCCTTCCGGCCCTCGTGCGCCAGATCCGGGCGAACCCGCCGACGACCCGCGAGGAGGCCATCGCTGCGAGCGTCGAGGCGTTCCGGGTCATCGCCGGCAAGGACTTCGACGCCGACGAGATGCGGCTCATGGCGGAGGCCCATGCCGCACGAGGCACCGTGACGTCGGTGAGCCGCGACCGCCAGCTCAACGCCATCAACGCCTCCCCCGACCGCACCGCCGCGCTGCGAAGGATCACCGTGCCGACGCTCGTCATCCACGGCCTGCGCGACCGGCTCGTCCTGCCGAGCGGCGGGGTCGCGACGGCGCGCGCGGTGCCCGGGTCGCGCCTGCTCGTCTTCCCCGAGATGGGTCACGACCTCCCCCGTGGCCGGCGGGTGGAGATGGCGGACGCCATCGCGCTCAACGCCTCCCGCGCGGACTCCGTAGCCTCAAGCTGAGCGAGTGTGGGACCGCAGGTCGACCGAAGGCTCGCTCCGGCGGGACATCGTGAAGGCCACAGCGGCGACGGCGACGGCGGCAGCGGCCACGAGCGCGCCTGTGCCCACGAGCGCGGACCTGGGCTCGTCGCCGAACCGACCGACGGCGAGCCATGCGAGCCCCCAGACGGCCGCGGCGGCGACGCCCCAGCGGGTGGGTTCCGCCCGCATGAGCGCGACGGCGACCGACGCGACGAGCACGAGCGCCACGAGGGCGCCGACGACTGCGACCCCGGTCGTCACGTTGGCGCCGGAGCTGCCGAGCGCGGCCGCGATGTTGGCGAACGTCGCGACGGCGACCCAGCCCAGGTAGAGCCCCACGGTCCCTCGCACCAGCCACGTGCCCACACCGTCTGCCCCGTGGTCGCCGATGGCGGCGAGCTCGAGCGCGAGCCGGGCGAGCAGCAGCAGGAGGGCGAGGATGACGAGGACGCTGAGCCAGATCCAGCCCTGCTGCGTCACGAGGAGCCAGAGGGCGTTGAGGACCATCGACCCGGCGACCATCCACCCGGAGCGACGTGCCAGCTCGCTGCGTCCGGGTCCGGGCAGCCACTGCCACACGGTGTAGGCCGCGAGCCCGACGTAGATGACCGACCAGATCGAGAACGCCGGCCCGGCCGGGACCAGCAGCGTGGCGTCGGCCGCGAGCGAGCCGCCCGACGACTCCTCGACCCGGGTGCCGATGACACCGACGCCCACGAGCGTGCCGAGGACGCAGAACACCTCCGCGAGCGTGACGACGACCTGACGGGTGCGGTCCGACGACATGTCCATGGCACCAGCCTGCCACCGGGCGCCGGACAAGGCCGGGCGGACTACCCGCGACATGGCATAAGCGCAGGTCCCGGCGTGCAACGACTACACTTCGGAAGTGACCTCAACCTTCCCGGCGACGACCTCGGTCGACGCGATGCTCGCAGCCGCTCGCGCCATGGACGAGCGCGCGCTGCGCGCCGTGTTGAGGGACGAGTCACGAGAGATCGGCGTCAACGCCGCCATCGCCGACACCGTGCTGCCCTTCCTCAATGCCGTGGGCCAGGCCTGGGAGCGCGGCGACTGCTCGGTCGCATCCGAGCACTTCGCCAGCCAGGTGATGCGGTCCTGGCTCACCGGAGCCGCCCTCGCCGACACCGAGACCACGTCGACCGCCATGGACCCCGTCGTCCTGGCCTGCCCGCCCGGTGAGCGTCACGACCTCGGTCTGCTGTGCTTCCATGTCCTGCTCATGCGGTCGGGGGTGCCCTCACGCTTCCTCGGCTCCGACACCCCGCTTCCGGGGCTGGCCGACGTGTGCCGTGTCGTCGGGGCATCGGGCGTCATCGTGGCCGCGACCCGCCAGCGCGTGTTCGAGGCGCACGGCGGCGCCCTGCGCGTGCTGGCGCGGCACTACCCGCTCGCCATCGGGGGAGCCGGCGCCGACGCGGACGTGGCCGAGCGCGTCCACGCCCGCCTCCTGCCGGCCGACATGCGCACATCGCTCGCACAGGTCATCCGCTGGCACCGTGGCGACGGTGGCGGCCTGCCGGTCCCGGCCTGACGGAGGGACGACGGGCCCGGCGCCCGGGCCCTCGCTGGACTGAGACGACCAGGCCCGGCCCCGCCCCGAGGGGCGCGAGCCGAGCCTGGCCATGGGACCGTCCTGCTGCGGACGCCGCGAGTCAGCTCTCGAGTGAGTCCTTGACGGCGGCGACGAGCTGGTCGACCTCGTCCTCGGTGATGACGATGGGCGGTGCGAGGCGGATCGTCATGCCGTGGGTGTCCTTGGCGAGGATGCCTCGCGCCATGAGGCGTTCGCACAGCTCGCGACCCGTCGGGCCGCCCGGGGTGACGTCGAGGCCGGCCCACAGACCGCGCACCCGCACGGCGTCGAGACCCTGACCCACGAGCGGCTCCAGCCCGGCGAGGAGCCGCTCACCCAGCCGGCGCGCGCGGTCCTGGTACTCGCCGGTGGCGAGCAGACGGCATACCTCGTGGCCGATCGCGGCGGCGAGCGGGTTGCCACCGAAGGTCGAGCCGTGCGAACCGGGCGTGATGACGCCGAGGACGTCCTTGTCGGCCGCGACCGCCGAGACGGGGTAGAGCCCGCCGCCGAGGGCCTTGCCGAGGATGTACATGTCGGGCACGACCTCCTCGAGGTCGCAGGCGAAGGTTGTGCCGGTGCGCGCGAGACCGGACTGGATCTCGTCGGCGACCATGAGGACGTTCTCCTGTGAGCAGACCTCGCGCAGGTCGCGCAGGAAGCCCTCGGGCGGCACGACGACGCCGCCCTCGCCCTGGATCGGCTCGAAGAGGACGGCCACGGTGAACTCGTCGATCGCGGCGCGCACCGAGTCGATGTCGCCGTAGCGGACGGCGCGGAAGCCAGGGGTGTAGGGGCCGTAGTTGTCGTGCGCGACCTTGTCGTCGGAGAAGCTGACGATCGTCGTCGTGCGGCCGTGGAAGTTGCCCTCCATGACGATGATGTTGGCCTGGTCCTCGGGCACGCCCTTGACCTCGTAGCCCCAGCGGCGACTCACCTTGATCGCCGTCTCGACGGCCTCGGCGCCGGAGTTCATCGGCAGGACCATGTCCTTGGCGGTGAGCTCCGCGAGGGCCTGCGCGAACGGGCCCAGCTGGTCGTTGAAGAACGCGCGGCTCGTCAGCGTCAGGGTGCCGAGCTGCTGGCGCGCGCGCTCGACGAGCTGCGGGTGCGAGTGACCGAAGTTGAGCGCGGAGTAGCCGGCGAGACAGTCGAGGTAGCGCTTGCCGTCGACGTCGGTGACCCAGGCACCCTCACCGCTCGCGAGCACCACCGGCAGCGGGTGGTAGTTGTGCGCCGCGTAGCGCTCGGTGGTCTCGATGTGCTGCTCGCTGGTCAGCGCCTCGGTGGCGCCGGTCTGCTGGGGCGTCATGGTGGTGCGCACTCCTTCGTGTGTGGGTCGGGCCCAGCGTATCCGCGCACGCAGGGTGCGGACGACGCCTCAGGGCTGGCCCCGTCCGGGGTCGAGCGTGGCTCAGGGGTGGCGGCTCACGGTTGGCGACGACCCAGCTTCCACGCTTTCGCGGTGTCGAGGTCGCCGTCACCGGTGCGGGTGAAGACGAGGCGGTCGTGCAGCCGGTTCGTGCGCCCGCCCCAGAACTCGACCTCGTCGCAGAGGACGCGGTAGCCACCCCAGAAGTCAGGGAGCGGCACGTCGTCCGCGTTGCCGTGGTCAGGCCAGCGGGCGGCATACGCCTCGTAGGCCTCCTCGAGCTCCGCGCGCGAGGCGACCGGCTGCGACTGGCGCGAGGACCACGCAGAGATCCGCGAGGCCCAGGGGCGGCTGCCGAAGTAGTCGGCGACCTCGGCGCGGTCGAGCAGCACGGCATACCCGCGGAAGCGGATCGCCCGGAACATCGACGGCCAGGTGAGCGAGACGGCGATGGCCGAGGTCGCGGCGAGCTCGACGCCCTTGGTCGACGACGTGTTCGTGAGGAAGCCCGGGCCGCGCTCGTCGAAGAAGCGCATGAGGACCGTGCGCACGTTGGGCAGCCCGTCGGCGTCGACGGTGGCGACGGAGAGGGCGTGGGGCTCGGGGACGTCGGCCTGCGCGCGCGAGCGCTCGACCGCCTCGTCGACCCAGATGCGGGCCTGCTGCCACGGGGTGGGCGCGATCTCCTCTTCCGAGATCCCGGTGCCGGTGTAGTCGATACGGGTGACGTCGTTGTTCACGGGCCCGAGCGTATGCCGGTCACTCACGTCGCGCTCCACCCCCGCGGTTCCGCGGTGGCCGGCGGCTGTTGGATCGGGGTGTGTTGACCATCCACGACGCCGACCTCGGCGACCCCGAGCTGCTCGCCTTCCTGCAGGCGCACCTCGACGACCTCGCGCCGACTGCTCCGGCCGAGAGCCGGCACGCCCTCGACGTCGATGGCTTGCGTCGGCCTGGTGTGCGGATGTGGGTGGCGCGCGACGAAGGGCGGCTCGTGGGGACGGTGGCACTGGCGCCGCTCGATCCCGGCCACGAGGAGCTCAAGAGCATGCGGACGTCACCGGAGTCGCGTGGGCGCGGGGTGGGTGGCGCCCTCCTGCGGCACGCGTTGGACGATGCGCGCGAGCGCGGGCTGGCGAGGGTCTCGCTCGAGACCGGCAGCATGGAGTTCTTCGCGCCGGCACGCTCGCTCTACAGGGCGGCCGGGTTCACCGAGTGTGCGCCGTTCGGGTCCTACGTCGAGGACCCGAACAGCACCTTCTTCACGCTCGTCCTCTAGGACGTGCGGACGGTCCGGCCGGCGAAGGCGGCGAGCCGGTCCTGGACGGACGCGTCCTCCGGCGCCTCGACCTCGGGTCCGAAGGCGCCCGACCTGTTGTCCGGGGTGAGGTTGGCGGACATGAACGCGAGCGCCTGCTCGGCGACCTCGTCGTCGAGCCGGGTCGAGCTGCCGATGGAGCGTGAGAGATCCCAGCTGTGTACCGCGAACTCGGGCAGGGCAGCCGAGGACGACCCGCCGGACTCGTCGGCCTCGACCTTCTCGAGCAGGCCCTCCGCACGGGTGCGGAAGGTGGCCGCGGGGTCGTCACCGGGCTCGGGCGGGTTGGCCCAGTCGACCTCCTTGCCGGAGAACATGTCGACGAAGTTCTGCGGCGAGGCGACGACGTGCCGGACGAGCTCGCCGACGGTCCAGTCGCTGCACGTCGAGGGCTTGTCGTGGTCGTCCGGGGACACCTCGTCGAGCAGGCTCGCGGTCTGTTCGACGGCGCGGGCGAGCAGGGAGCCGGCGTTGGTCTGGGCGTTCATGGTGGAGAGCCTTCCGACGACGATGGGCTGTGACGCCGACGCTAGCGACGCCTGCCGACAGGCGGCGTCTCGTGCGGGACCAGATCGCGGGTCGTGGCGTAGCGTCGCCGGGACCATGGGGATCTTCAGCTTCCATCTCGCCCACGTGCCGGTGACCGTCGCTGCTCGTGCTCTGGCGCGCGGGCAGGCGGACGGTCGGGCCGTCCCCGGCCTCGAGCACGTCGAGCACCTGTCGCTCATGACGCTCGGCGCGCCGCCGGTGTCCCTCGAGCGCCTGCAGCTGCGCCGGCTCGCGGTCTTTGCCACGTGGGAGTCCGAGTCGGCGTTGGACGACCACCTTGCCAGTGACGCGCTGGGACGGCACCTCGCCGACGGGTGGCACGTGCGGCTCGAGTTCGTGCGCCGCTGGGGCGCGGTGACCGCGCTGCACCGGCTGCCGCTCAACGCCTCCGTCATGGCCGACGACGAGCCCGTCGTCGCGGTGACGCTCGCGCACCTCAAGCTGCCCGAGCTGCGTCGGTTCTTCGCCTGGGGGCGACCGGTGGAGCAGCAGGTGCGTGACTCCCCGGGGGTCTCGTTGGCCCTGGCGGCCGTGCGTCCTCCGCGGACGTTCTCGACGTTCTCGGTCTGGCGGTCGGTGGCCGAGATGCGCGACATGGTCGAGGGTCGTGCCGACCGGGCTGGCCACGGAGCTGGAGCTGCGGCGGCGGACGGACGGCACGCCGGGGCGATGGCGGAACGAGAGCGTCGCGACTTCCACAGCGAGTTCACGACGCTGCGGTTCCGCCCGCTGTCCGAGCATGGCTCATGGGAGGGCCGGCATTCGATCGTCCCGCGGGTCTGACGAGCTGCGCCGCATCCAGCCTGCTGTCAGGCGCCCTCGCTAGGGTGGCAAGTCCCCTGCCACCGAGGAGCCCGCGTGCCCACCGAACCGACCCGTGCCCGCTGGGATGCCCGACTGCGTCAGCAGCTGGCGACCGCGCTGCGGTCCCGCGTCGCCGGTGACGACGCCGCGGCCAAGGCTGCGGTCATCTGGGGCGCCGAGGGTGAGCGATGGTTCACGCCCGAGGACCCGATCTGGAGGGTGCACGCCGATGCCGCGATGTTCCCCGGCGGCATCCGGGCGCTGCTCCTGCAGTCGCTGCACCCGTTGGCCATGGCTGGTGTCGCCGGCCACTCCGGCTTCAAGGGCGACCCGTGGGGGCGACTCCAGCGCACCAGCGAGTTCCTCGCGACGACGACGTTCGGGACGATTCAGCACGCCGAGACCCAGATCGAGCGGGTGCGCGCCATCCACGAGCGCGTGCGTGGCAAGGCCGCCGACGGACGCCCGTATGCCGCGAGCGACCCGCACCTGCTGCGCTGGGTCCACGTCACCGAGGTCGACAGCTTCCTCACCGCCTTCCAGCGCTATGCCGCCGAGCCGCTCACGCCCGCCGAGGCGGATCTCTACGTCGAGCAGACCGCGGTGGTGGCAAGGCGTCTCGGGGTGGTCGACCCTCCCCTGACCACGGCACAGCTCGCGTCGGTCATCGAGTCCTACCGTCCGGAGCTCGAGTCCACGGCAGCCTCCCGTGACGCGGCCCGGTTCCTGCTGCTCCACCCGCCGCTCCCCGTTGCGGCCAAACCCGGGTATGCCGCTCTGGCTGCCGGAGCCGTGGCCCTGCTGCCCCGGTGGGCTCGCCGTCCGCTGCGGCTGCCATGGCTGCCCGTCACCGAGCTCGTGTTCGCCCGGCCGCTGGGTGACGCCGCGACGGCAGCGGTCCGGTGGGCGATGACCGACCCCAACGACGTGCGCGCAGCGGCCGAACGATCCCGCGCGGGATGAATGCGACGCGCGACCGGCGCTGACGGAAGCCCCTACGGCACAACGGATTGATCGATCAGCCCTCCACCGTGGCGAGCCGCCGGTCAGCTCGCGAGGCGGTCGGCGACCTCGAGGACCTCGTTGGGCACGGCATACAGCTCGTCGTCGATGCGCACCTGGCTGCGGGTCGCGAAGGTCGCCTCGACCTCGCCGACGACGCCGTGCAGCGGACCGTCGGCCACGATGCGCACCAGAGCACCGATCGGGAAGGCGGTGTGGGACACCGGCATCGATGTCGCCTGCATCGCCGGACGCAAGGCACCCGCACCACGCCGGAGGATGATCTCTTCGAGCTCCTCGCGGTAGGCCTCCCCCATGTCGACACGGCCACCGTGGTAGGTCCACGTGAGGATCGAGCCGGCGTCGAACTCGGGGTGGCAGGTCCGGCAGCTGAGGACGCGACGGGGCCGGCGATGGCGCGTGTAGGTGTGGCCGCCGGGGCACTCGCCCCTCCACGGTCCGTCGACCTGCGGTGAGCTCGCGTCGACGGTGCGCTGGCCGCTGCACCCGATCTGGACCGCCTTGCTGCGCCACGTGTCGTCGTGCCCATGGGTGGGGCCGACGAGGGCGTGGGCGATCTCGTGGAGCAACGTGTCGCGCACCTCGGACTCGTCGTGGAGGCGCGTCAACGGCCCGCTGAGCGAGATCGTGCGGGTGCCGAAGCGGCATACGCCGGCTCGGGTCTTGGCGTGGTCGGTCGTCACCCGCCAGTGCTCGAGGCCGTGCTCGCGCAGCAGGGATCGCCCGAGGGCGAGTGCTGACGAGATCTCCATGACGACCATGCTGCCAGCGACCACTGACAACGCCCGTCTCGCGACACGACGACTGTCCGCTGCGGTCGGTCGTCCCCAGGCAGACTTCACGACAGCGCTATGCGCGCCTGCCGAGGCTCGGTCACAACCTCACCCAACGGCGTACTCGGGTCGCCCAGCCGCGCCGCGCTCACCTCGGCTCGCGACCGGATCAACGCCTGGATGCTGTCCATCTGGTCCCAGACGTTGACACACATCCCGGCAGCGACCCGTCCCTCGCGCAGCCAGAACGCCATGAAGGTGCCCGACCGCTCGTCACCGCGGACGACGAGCTCGGTGATGTCGCGCCGAGCCACGTGACCGGTGTACTTCAGCCCGAGGTCGTACTGGTCCGAGTAGAAGTACGGAAGTCGGTCGTATGCCGTCCACTTACCGACGATGGTCGCGGCTGCGGTCCGCGGCTGGTTCAGGGCGTTGGCCCAGTGCTCGACACGGATCCGCCGCCCGAACACCGGGTGCCAAGCGTGGGCGATGTCGCCAACCGCCAACACCCGGGGGTGCGACGTCCGCAGGAACTCGTCGGTGAGCACCCCGTCGTCGACGGCGAGGCGCATCGCCCGGGCGAGCTCGACGTTCGGCCTGGCGCCGACCCCGACGACGACCACGTCCGCGGGGACGGTGGTGCCGTCGCCGAGCCTGACCGCGGCGACCCGGCCGTCGCTGGTGGCAGTGAAGCCCACGACGTCCACGCGAGTCCGCAACTGCACCCGGTGCGAGCGGTGGGCGGCCACGAGCACGGAGGCGAGCCTCTCGCCGAGGACGGACCCCAGCGGCATGCCTCCGGCTTCCAGGACCGTGACGGAGGCGCCCAGGGTGGCTGCGGCGGCGGCGACCTCGAGCCCGATCCACCCGCCGCCGACGAGGACGACTCGCGGATGCCCGGTGAGGGCTGCGCGCAGGCGACGGCTGTCGTCGAGGGTGCGCAGGTGGTGGATGCCGGTCAGGTCGGCGCCGGGCACGTCGAGCCGCCTGGGTGACGACCCGGTCGCGAGCACGAGTGCGTCGAAGGCGAACGTCCGGCGTCCCTCGGTGGAGGTCGTGGACAGGGTGTGGGACCTCAGGTCCACCTCCTCGACGGTGCATCCGAGTCGCAGGTCGACGTCGTGCTCGGCGTACCAGGACGGCTCGTGGACGAAAAGGTCCTTGTCGGGCACGGAACCTTCGATGAGGTTGGCCTTGGAGAGCGGCGGCCGCTCGTAGGGGCGGTGCTCCTCGCGACCGACGAGGGTGATGGTGCCGTCGAAGCCGATGGCGCGGAGGTGCTCGGCCGTCTTGGCGCCGGCGAGACCGGCTCCGATGATGACGACACAGGATGGGGTGGCGGTCATGGTGTCCTGCCTTCGGGTCGCGCGTGGGTGGAGGTGCCGAGGCGGCACGCGGTCGAGGAGTCGGCGGTGGTCACCCGGCCGACCGGGTGAGTGCGAGGAACTCGGCACGAGTGCGGTGGTCGTCGCGCAGCACCCCGAGCAGGCTCGAGGTCACGGTGCTCGTCCCCGGCGCCTGCACCCCGCGCAGGGTCATGCACAGGTGTTCGGCCTCGATGACGACGCCGACACCGACGGCGCCGAGCTGGTCGCGGAGCCACGTCGACACCTGGGTGGTGAGCCGTTCCTGCACCTGTGGCCGACCGGCGCAGTGCTCGACGACGCGAGCCAGCTTCGACAGGCCGAGGATCCGCTCCCCCGGCAGGTAGCCGACGTGTGCCGTGCCGACGAAAGGCAGCATGTGGTGCTCGCACAGGGACCGGACAGGGATGTTGCGCGCGACGATGAGCTCGTCGTAGCCACCGTCGTTGGGGAAGGTCGTCATCTCGAAGGGCCTCGGCCGCAACATCTCGGTCAGGGCGAGGACCATCCGCTCCGGCGTCCGCGCCAGGGACTCCGACTCGACGTCGACACCGAGCGCAATCAGCAGGTCGGCCGCGGCTTCGGTTGCCGCCTGCACGTCCGGGTCGCTGACCACCTCGACGGCCGCCCACGCGGGGCGAGCAACTGCCGGCTCGCTGCTGCGATGCGGGCGCGCGGGAGTCACGCGACGCTCCGTCGAGCGGCGTGCGGAGCACGAGGCTGCGAGCCTTCCGAGTGGGGACCGTGGAGCGCCAGACCCGATGCCCTCGAACGCTCCTGGCCGCGATCCTCGTCGTGCCGGAGCCACACGGAGGTGTTCGCTCGCGTCCGCTCGATCAGCTCGTCCGCACGGGTGAAGTCCGCCGGCGACACGGCCAGCGGGCAGAGCGGCGGTACGACGTGCAGACGGGCACGGCCGGCATACCGGTCCACCTCGTCGACGAGGCGAGTGTGCAGGAGCAGCGTCAGGGCAGTGAGCGCGACCGCGAGCGCGCCAGATGGCGCGCGGCCGGCGCAGGGGTAGCCGGCGGGCAAGAGATAGATGTCGTCGACACCTCGCCGGTCGGCATGGTCCAGTGCTGCCGGGTGACCGACTGCGCCGTCGACCAGAGCGTGACCGCGCCACGCCACGGGTGGAAGCAGGCCCGGGACAGCGGCACTGGCCGCCACGGCATCGACCACCGGTCCGTTGTCGAGCACGAGCCCAGCGCCGGTGACGACGTCCGTCGCCGTCACCGCCAGCCCGCGCTGCGCCTCCTCGAGCGCCCGGTAGCCGAGGTGTCCCCCGAGGAGGCGGCGGAGCGGAGCGCCGGAGAACAGCGACGGCGAGGAGCCGGCCCCCGCGCGCAACCATCGTCGTGGGTCGACTGCGAAGACGTCGGACCGCCTCAGGCGCAGCCACAGCTCCGTCAGCTCACCGACCCGGTCCGACCATGCGCCCGGCCCGGCGAGGTGGGCGGCGTTGACAGCGCCAACCGAGGTGCCGACGAGGACATCGGGAGTGATGCCGTGGTCGTGCAAGGCGGCCACCATGCCGACCTGGACGGCCCCGAGACTCCCGCCGCCGGTGAGCACGAAGGCGGTTCGCCTCTGAGGGGCGGAGATGCGCCTTGCGACGGTGTCCACGGTCAGCTCCTGCGCAAAGGCCAGAGGACGGGTCGGGCGTCGAACCGTGACGAAAGTCGTTGCAGCGCAACAGCCGCGAGCAGCAGACCGAAGTCACGCAGCGCCACGTCGTAGTAGCCCGGGATGAGTAGGAGGTTGACGATGATCCCGCCGAGCCACGCGGCGACGACGAGCGCACCGAGGCGCGGGTGGAGCAACACGACGAGACCCGCCAGGACCTCGATGACACCGACGGCATACATCGCCTGGTGCGGGGGCACCGGGAGCGGGTCGGAGAGGACCGGCGCGAGGTAACGGTCCCAGTCCACGAGGAGGTTCGTGAACTTGTCGAGACCGAAGAGGATCGGCGCGACGACGAACGCCGCCCGAAGGATGAAGAACGCCTGGTATGCCGGGTCGCCGGGTGCGGAGCGCTCCCGCACCTCCGCGGCGCGGTCGGTGTCGATCGTGGCCATGGTGACCTCCTGGTGCGAGGGGTCCTCCCCGCGAAGCGGCCTGACAGGACGGGCGACCGGTGGGAGGCTGACACGGTGTTGGTGGTGCCGGCTCCGCTGGTTCTTACCCGCCTCGCCGAGGTCGGTAAGACCGACGTTGCTCACTGCAGCAAACAGGGCATGACCACCCACGACATACGAACGTCGGAGACGTGTCGGCCCACCGGCCCTCCGGTCGACGTCGTCACCTGGCGCACGTGTCGACTGCACGAGGCCGGGTTCCCGTGGGCGTTGGCGGACTCCGTCGCGAGGACGAGCACCGATCTCCACGAGCTCCTCCAGCTCGTCGACGCCGGCTGTCCCCCGCAGCTCGCGGCGAGGATCCTCGCCCCGATCGACGAGGCGACCGGGCCGTGGTGAGCGACAGCGGCGGGGACGGACTGCTGTCACGCGGCGGCCGGCATAGGGCCGTGGCCGGTCATGGAGAAGGCGTCGGCGAAGGCGTCGGCGTCGGCGAGCCGGAGGACTGGGTGGGCGCGTTGACCTCGACCGGCGCCGAGCAGGCCGAGGCCATGCGGGCGCTGCACGCACTCATGGTCCGGGCTGCGGCACACCAGGTGTGGCGGATGCGAGCGGCCCTTCCCGATGCCTCGCCGGGCAACGTCGACGTCGTCGTCAACCAGGCCGCCGACGAGGCGATGACCGCGCTGCTCGGCAAGCTGCACACGTTCGAGGGGCGGAGCCGCTTCACGACGTGGGCGTTCAAGTTCGCCATCCTGCAGGCGGCGACCGACGTCCGCCGGCTGCAGTGGCAGCACCGCGAGGTCGAGCTGCGCGACCTCGACCTTCCAGACGTGGCGGAAGACTCGCACGACGGGCCCGAGCACCAGGCCGAAGGTGCCGATCTCGCTCGAGCACTCGGGGATGCCATGTGCACGTGTCTCACCCCGCACCAGCGCCGCGTGGCCGTGGCCCTCCTCGTCGACGGCGTCCCGATCGACGTCCTCGCCGAGCGTCTGGGCTCGAACCGCAATGCCCTCTACAAGACCGTCCACGACGTCCGCCAAAGGTTACGAGCCGACCTCACCAGGCGCGGCTACATCCCCGCTGACCGAGGGTCGGGTCCAAGCGATGGCGTCCCCATGACCTCGGCAGGTGTCTCATGAGCTCGCAACTCACTCCCCCACCGGCGTTGTCCGCGGCTGCGACTGCGGCGCTGCTGGTCGACACGACGCCGTATCTGTCGTGCGACGAGTGCTTCGAGCGCATGGACACCCATGTCGAGGCGCTATTGGCGGACCCGGGCGACCACGACCCGGCGATGGAGCACCACCTGGCGGGCTGTGCGGCGTGCCACGAGGAGGCTGACTCGCTCATCGCCCTGCTGACGGCGGACTGAGGAGCGCACTCCTCAATGGGGTCGGACGTCAGGGTGTCGCGCGTTGACCGCCATGGCGATGGCGCGCGCCATCCACCTGGCCCGCTCATCCGTGGTCTTCAGGTCCTTGGTGGACACGACCACATGAGTGTTCGTTCGAGCTGTCAAGGTCTTCTCCTTGCCGACAATCCGCTGCCCCGTGGCGACCCACAGCGCCGTGCCTGTGTCGTAGTCGTCGTCACACGCCGAGCGCTTCAGCTCGAGAGCTGCTCCAAGAACTGCGCGACCGAGTCGAGAACCCTGTCAGCGTCCTCACCCTGCTCAACCAAGGACTCGACGCCCGAACCCACGATGTAGGCCATGAGGTAGACGGCGTTGCCCTTGTAGTTCTTGTCCAGGTCCTCGAGCGACGCGCCTTCAGCGAGCTCTTGGGTCTGCCGCTGAGCAGCCTCGCGCACTCGCATGATCAGGTCGTTGAGCATGTCGAGGCATTCCTCGCCCCGCCGTCGACCCGCCAGCAGAATGACCTCGGATGGCGGGCGTGGGACAGCGACCTCCCCCGACACGTCACCGTCCGTCTGCTCGCCGAAGTTGTCGGTGAGGGCCACGAGCGCCATGAAGCACGCATATGTCAGCGGGTAGCCATGCTCGTTCCACGCTGCCTGACTGGCCTTGAGCAGTTGAGCCGGGGATCGTGGGGTGGAGATGAGGTTCAACGCATGTTCAGCAGAGGGATGCACGGCCCCACCCTAGGTCGCCAGCCGTCGCTGACCCGAACGTCGCCCACTGGCCTGCGCCCGCCACACAAGAGCGAAGCTGATCCATGACCTGGACATACGACGAGCGGCCCCGAGGACATCCTCGGGGCCGCTCGTCGTGGCTACTGCTCAGATCAGCTGCAGCCGCTGGTGCTTCCGCAGCCTTCGCAGACGTAGCACGAACCAGCCGGGCGCATCTTCGTGCCGCAGGTCATGCACATCGGCGCGTCAGCGGACACACCCTGGAACTTCTCGAGCAGCTCGGCGGAGCTGTGCACGTCACCGGACACCTCGCGGGCCGATGCCGCACCGGCACCGAACTTCACCTCGGACGCGTGGTCCTCGTCGGACGTCGCCGGGGACTCGCCCGCCGTCTTCGGAGCAGCCTCCGCCGTCTTCTTCGGCGAGCTGGCACCGACACCCTGCGAGAACGACTCGATCTCGTCCTCGAGCGCCTCGACGTCCTCGTCATCGACCGTCGACGGTGCGTACGAACCCGTCTCGAGCTGGCGCTGACGCTCCTCGGCCGTGTGGATGCCCATGAACGACCGGGTCTCGAAGTCGAGGTGGTCGAGCGCGAGGCGACGGAAGACGTAGTCGACGAGCGACTGGCCCATCCGGATGTCCTGGTCGTCGGTCATGCCGGCCGGCTCGAAGCGCATGTTCGTGTACTTCTCGACGTAGGTCTCGAGCGGCACGCCGTACTGGAGGCCCACCGAGATCGCGATCGAGAACGCGTCCATGACACCGGCAAGGGTCGAGCCCTGCTTGCCGAACTTGAGGAAGACCTCGCCGAGGCGGCCGTCCTCGTAGGTGCCGGCCGTCATGTAGCCCTCGGCGCCGCCGATGGCGAACGACGTGGTCTGCGACGAGCGACGCTTCGGCAGGCGCTCACGCGTGGGCCGGTAGACGACCTTCTCGACGACCTTGGTCTCGCCGGCGGCGTCAGCGGCAGCAGCCTTGTCCGCCGCCGCGTCCTTGGCGGTCGAGCCACCGTCGGAGAGCGGCTGACCGACCTTGCAGTTGTCGCGGTAGACCGCGAGCGCCTTGAGGCCCATCTTCCAGCCCTGGACGTAGACGTCCTCGATCTCCTCGACCGTGGCCGTCTCCGGCAGGTTGACCGTCTTGGAGATGGCACCGGAGAGGAACGGCTGGGTCGCCGCCATCATCCGCACGTGACCCATCGGGGAGATGGCGCGCGCACCCATGGCGGTGTCGAAGATCTCGTAGTGCTCGGTCTTGAGACCGGGCGCGTCGATGACGTGACCCTTGTCGGCGATGTACTCGACGATTGCCTCGACCGTCTCCTCGGTGTAGCCGAGCTTGCGCAGGGCCCGCGGGATGGTGAGGTTGACGATCTGCATCGAGCCGCCACCGACGAGCTTCTTGAACTTGACGAGCGAGAAGTCCGGCTCGATGCCGGTCGTGTCGCAGTCCATCATGAAGCCGATGGTGCCGGTCGGGGCGAGCACCGACGCCTGCGCGTTGCGGTAGCCGTTCTTCTCACCGAGCTTGACGACGGCGTCCCACGCCTTCGTCGCGGCGCGGTGGATGTCCTTGTCCATCGTGTGCAGCGTGCGGACCGCGTCGTTGGCGGCGGCGTGCTTGCGCATGACCCGCTTGTGGGCGTCCGCGTTGCGGGCGTAGCCGGCATACGCACCGACGACACCGGCGAGCTCGGCGGAGCGCTTGTAGGCGGCACCGGTGAGCAGCGAGGTGATCGACGCGGCGAGCGCGCGGCCACCGTCGGAGTCGTAGCCGTGACCGGTCGCCATGAGGAGCGCACCGAGGTTGGCGTAGCCGATGCCGAGCTGGCGGTAGTTGCGGGTCGTCTCGCCGATGGGCTCGGTCGGGAAGTCCGCGAAGCAGATCGAGATGTCCATCGCCGTGATGACGAGCTCGGCGACCGCCTGGAACTTCGCCACGTCGAACGTGTCGTCGTCCTTGAGGAACTTGAGCAGGTTGAGCGAGGCCAGGTTGCACGAGGAGTTGTCGAGCGACATGTACTCGGAGCAGGGGTTGGACGCGGTGATGCGGCCGGTCTCCGGGTTGGTGTGCCAGTCGTTGATCGTGTCGTCGTACTGGATGCCCGGGTCCGCGCACTCCCACGCGGCCTTGGCGATCTTGCCCATGAGCTCGCGGGCGTCGACGGTCTCGATGACCGAGCCGTCCTTGCGCGAGCGCAGGCCGAACTCGGTGCCGTCCTCGACCGCACGCATGAACTCGTCGTTGACGCGGACCGAGTTGTTGGCGTTCTGGTACTGGACCGAGACGATGTCCTTGCCGCCGAGGTCCATGTCGAAGCCGGCGTCACGCAGGGCGCGGATCTTGTCCTCCTCGCGCGCCTTCGTCTCGACGAACTCCTCGATGTCCGGGTGGTCGACGTCGAGGACGACCATCTTGGCCGCGCGACGGGTCGCACCGCCGGACTTGATCGTGCCCGCGGACGCGTCGGCGCCACGCATGAACGACACCGGGCCCGACGCCGTGCCACCGGAGGAGAGGAGCTCCTTCGACGAGCGGATGCGCGAGAGGTTGAGGCCCGCGCCCGAGCCGCCCTTGAAGATGAAGCCCTCCTCCTTGTACCAGTTGAGGATCGAGTCCATCGAGTCGTCGACAGAGAGGATGAAGCAGGCCGAGACCTGCTGCGGCGACTTGGTGCCGACGTTGAACCAGACCGGCGAGTTGAAGCTGAAGATTTGGTGAAGCAGGGCGTAGGTCAGCTCGTGCTCGAAGACCTCGGCGTCCTCCGGCGTGGAGAAGTAGCCGTGCTCCTTGCCCGCCTTGACGTAGGTGAGGACGACGCGGTCGATGAGCTGCTTGAGGCCCTGCTCGCGCTCGGGCGTGCCGACGGCGCCGCGGAAGTACTTGGTCGTGACGATCGTGGAGGCGTTGACGCTCCAGAAGTCGGGGAACTCGACACCGCGCTGCTCGAAGATCGTCTCGCCGGTCTTCCAGTTCTGCTGGACGACGTCACGCTTCTCCCAGGTCACCTCGTCGTAGGGGTGCACCCCCGGCGTGGTGTAGATCCGCTCGACGGCAATGCCCCTGCCCTTGGCGGACTTGCGGGCGCCTGCACGTGCTCCGGCGGTCTCGGTCATGACTCGCTCCCTCTTCTGCCCGACGCTCGTCGGGCGATCCTGTGACCTGGTTTCTTTTCTACCCGCGAGCACTGACAGTGACGCGGTCCTGCTTTCGTGCTTCGTTCTTCGGTATGCCGGTCAGTCGTGACCGGCGGAGGGGTCGCCATCGCGACCGGCCGGCATACGTGCCGGCTCCTCCCCCGTCGCCTCGCGCTCGACGCGCAGCAGCGTGATCGCCTGCTCGAAGTCCTCGAGGCTCTCGAACGCCTGGTAGACCGAGGCGAACCTCAGGTAGGCGACCTCGTCGAGGCTCCGCAGCGGTTCGAGGACGGCGAGACCGACCTCGTGGGCGTCGACCTCGGCCTGCCCCAGCCCCCGGATCGTCTCCCCGACCTGGTGGGCGAGGAGGGCGAGCTGGTCCTCGGTGACCGGGCGGCCCTGGCAGGCCTTGCGGACGCCGACGAGGACCTTCGGGCGGCTGAAGGGCTCGGTCGCCCCCGACCTCTTGACGACGGACAGCGCCGCGGTCTCGACGGTCGTGAAACGCTTGCCGCACTCGGGGCACTGGCGCCGGCGGCGGATGCTCGCCCCGTCGTCGGTGGCCCGGGAGTCCATGACGCGGGAGTCGGTGTGACGGCAGAACGGGCAGTGCATGACCGGCTCCTCTCGGGCGCCATGGGGACGGTTCTGGGGACGGGCTGGGGACAACGTGTGGGTAACCGGCCCGCCCCTGTGAACCATATGTGGATGAACTACATCGGTGTAACCACTAGATGTTGTGCCAAGTATGCGCCTCGTGTGACCCGCGCCGCAAGCCCTTCCGCAGAACCGCGCGTGTCGCCCCGCAACCGTGCGGCCTGGCGCTGCGTGTCGCCCCGAACCGACGGCGTGTCGAGCCTCAGACCTGCCCGGAACGACGGTATGCCGGCCGCTCGCGGGAGCGGCCGGCATACCTTCGGTGTGGGTCGGGTCAGAGGTTCGGGCCCTGCGAGCGGAGCTTGTCGACCTCGCTCATCGCCTCGCGGAGCTGCCCGAGCCACTCGTCGGCGTGCTGGCCGACGAGGCGGACCGACCACGCGAGTGCGTCGCTGCGGGAGCGGGCGACGCCCGCGTCGACGAGGGTGTCGAGCACCTGGCGCTCGGGCTGGCGGAGGCGGGTCATCACCGGCGCGGCGAGGTGGGTGAAGAGCGCCTTGGTCTCGCCGAGGCGGACGCCCCAGGAGACCTTGCGCTCGTAGCGCGCCTCGGCCTCGCGGGCAATGGCGATGCGCGCTTCCTTGGTGTCGGCGCGCCACCGGCTGATCTGGCCCTCGGCCTCCGCACCCTCGACCTTCTCGTCGGGGAGGGTGCCGATGACGGTGATTTCGTCGCGGTCGACGTCAACCTCGAGGTCGGTGAACCAGCCGTCGGGTAGCCGCCCGCTGAACCAGTCGCGGGCGTCGTCGGCGCCCGGGACGTCGGCCTGCTGCCAGCCTCCCGGACGGCCCATGCCGGGGCCTCGCCCGCGCCCGTTGTGGCGACCCGGCCCTCGGCCGGGCATCCCGCGACGGGTGCCGCGCTCGGTGGGTCGGGGGTCGTCACTGCCGACGTGTGGGTTGTGGTGGGACCTCATGACGGGGTCTCCTTCCTGCTGCTGTGGCACTACGTCTTGCAGTGCTTACACCATTACACAACTACAGGATGGCGTGAGGCATTCCCCGCGGTCGAAGGTCTTCGTACGCCTCGGGGTCAGCCGGTGACTCCCCCGGCAAACCGGCCCAGCGCGTCCTCCCAGTGCTGGAGGTCGGCGCGCGGGTCACCCGCGATGCCGTGCCCCTCGTGGTAGAGGTCGAGCTTGGTCCCGTCCCCGTCGGCGTGCAGCTGAACGTCGAGCAGGCTGAGCGGGCCGTCGTCGTGCGGGTGCCACGTGACCCGGACCTGCTCGAGCGGGTGGAAGCTCCGGACGACGCCATAGGTGCCGTCGGCGGCGGCCCAGGGCGCGCCCTTGGTGCCGAGGCGAGCGCCCTCGCCGAGGATCGCCTCCGTGCCCTCCGGACTCACGAGGTGCCGCCACACCTCGTCGGCCGGCGCGGGCACCGTGGCCGTGGCGTGCACGCCCATCGGCGGATCCGTCTCCGAGAGGGCCTCCCTGCTGTCGTCGGGAAGTGCGTCGACCTCACTGCTCATGCCAGACCTCCGTCGCCGTGGCCGGCCCCGGGTGGGCGGGCCCACGAGGACAAGTCGACCGCGAGAACGCGCCCGTGGCAACAGTCCGGGAGGACGAGTTCTGCCGTGGACCAGGGATCAGGAGCGGGTGCGCTGCCTGCCGGCGAGACGTGCGGCGAGCCAGAGCGGTAGGGCCGCCGCCATGGCGGTGAGGGCGAGCAGGGTCACCGAGAGGGTCGAGGCGTAGCCGAGCTCGCCGTACTCGAACGCGCGCACGTAGATGTGCAGCGGCGCGGTGGTCGTCGCGTTGGCCGGCCCTCCCTCGGTGACGAGCAGCGCCGGCACGAAAGCGTTCTGCACGACCACGACGACGTCGCGGACAGCGAGCACCAGGAGGAGCGGGGCCATGAGCGGCAGTGTGAGACGCCGGGTCGCGAACCACGAGGAGCCGCCCTCGACCGCGAGCGCCTCGTAGAGACGCCCTGGGATCGCGGCCCGCGCCGCGAGCGCGACGACGAAGGCCTCCCCCACCTGGAACGCCATGACGAGGACCAGGCCGGCACGGGCCCCCCACGGCTCGGTGAGGAACCCCGGCGACGGCACCCCGAGCCCACCGAGAAACGCCGGGAGAGGCCCATAGAGCGGGTTGAGGATCCACAGCCAGAGAAGGGCCCAGGCAGCCTCCGGGATGACCGACGGCAGGTAGGCCGAGACCCGCCCGAGCGCGGTCCCCGGGCCCCCACGACGGACGAGCAGCAGCGCCGCCCCCACCGCGAGGGCGAGACGCAGTGGCACGACGACAACCGCGACGAGTGCGCTCACGCCCACTGCATCCCAGAACTTCTCGTCACGCAGGAGCCTCACCCAGTTCTCTGCACCTGTGGGTTCGGGCGCCCGGAAGCCGTAGTAGCTCGTCGACGACAGCACGAGCGCGACCCCGAGCGGCACGACGACGAGGAGCAAGGAGCCCAGGAGGTAGGGCAGCGCCAGTGGAGAGCGTCTCACCTCGACGTCAGTCCAGCCGGACGCCGGTGCCGGCGTCGAAGCGGTGCTCGTCCTCAGGCCGCCAGCGGACCCGGACGTGGTCGCCCGGTCTCGGCACCCTTGTGAACGGCACCCGAGCGACGACGGTCTGCCGGTCGGTGTCGACAACGGTGAGGTGGACCAGGGCCTCCTCGCCCAGGGGTTCGGTCGTCACGACCGACCCGGTCACCATCCTGACGCCATCGCCACCTGCACCATCGGCAGCCGAGCCATCCCCACTGCCCCCGCCGGCACCGCTGCCGCCGGATGCCCCGTCGGCCGCCTCCAGTCGCAGCCGCTCCGGCCGCACCCCCACGACGACGCCGTCGCGCGCGGGCGCGAGGTTCATCGGAAGCGCACCGAACCCCCGCGCGACCGCCACGTCCGCCGGGCGCGCGTAGAGGGCCTCGGGGGTGTCGCACTGCAGGACCCGGCCACGGTCGACCATGGCGACGCGGTCGCCGAGGGCCATCGCCTCACCCTGGTCGTGGGTGACGTGCACCGTCGGCACCCGCAGACGACGCTGCACGTCACGGATGACCGCCCGCATCCGCACCCGCTGCTCCACGTCCACGGCGGCGAGCGGCTCGTCGAGCAGGAGCACCCGTGGCGAGCGGATGACGGCTCGCGCCAGCGCGACCCGTTGCCTCTCACCGCCGCTCAGGGCAGACGGCATACGGTCGAGGAGGTGGGCGACCTCGAGCGTTTCCGCGACCTCACGGGTCCGCGCCGTCATGGTCGAGCGGTCGGCTCCCCGCGCACGCTCGCCGATCTCGATGTTGTCGCGCACCCGCAGGTGCGGGAAGAGTGCCGCCTCCTGGAAGACGAGTGCGACCCCTCGTCCGCGCGGCGGCAGCGACGTCACGTCCTCGTCGCCGATGCGGATCCGGCCCGAGTCGAGGGACTCGAGCCCGGCGACGGCCCGGAGCAGGGTGGTCTTGCCCGATCCTGAACGGCCGACGAGGACGAGGAGCTCGTCGTCGGCGACCTCGAGGTCCACTCCGTCCAGGGCCACGACATCGTCCCGACCGCGCTGTCGGAACACCCGGCGCGCGGACTCGACCTCCAGTGTCATGAGCCCTTCTGCAGCAGTGGGTCCGCCTGTCGCCGGATCTCGGCAAGCACCTCGTCGAGCGGGACGCCGTCCTCGAAAGCACGCTGGAGCTGGGTGCCGACGACGTCCTCGACCTCCGGCCAGACGGGCGTCACCGGCGTGTGCCGGAGCAGCGGGACGGCATCGAGGAAGACCTGCGACGACGCCGGTGCGCGTTCCGGGCTGAGGAAGGCCGGCGACTGGGCGACCGACCGCAGCGACGGCACCGTCCGTCCACCCAGGGCGGTCACGGTCTGACCCTGCTGTCCCACGGCATAAGCGATGAGCCGCGCGGCCGCCTCCTTGTGCCGCGAGCTCGACGAGATGCAGTAGGCATCGGAGTGCAGCACAGAGGCCGGCGTGCCCAGGGAGGGCAGCGCGGCGACGTCGAACGACAGGTCCCGCTGCTCCCGCAGTGCCGGCACCTCGACCCGAGAGCTCATGAACATCGCGACCTTGCCGGTCATGAACTGCTCCTCGAGCCCCTGGGCGGCCATCTGCTCCTTCGACGGGGTGACGCCCGAGTCGATGAGGTCGACGACGGACTGGAGCGCGGCCCTGGCCCCCGGCTCGTGCAGCGTCGTGCGGGTCGGCTTCTCGGGGTCGTCGACGATCTCGCCGCCCGCGCTCCACACGAGGGGTGCCATGCGGGTGATCGACGGGTCGATGCCCACGCCCTTGACCCCGCCCTTGGTGAGGGCGCGTGCCGTGGCGGCGAACTCCTCCCACGTCCAGCCCGCCCGCGGCGCCTCAAGGCCTGCGGCCTCGAAGAGGTCGGTGTTCCAGTAGACGACGAGCGAGGAGATGTTCTGCGGCATGCACTGGAGCTCCCCCTCGTAGGTGAAGGCCTGCAGCGGTTCCTCGTAGTAGGCGCTGAGGTTGACCCCCTGCTCCCTCAGGAGTGGTCCGATCGGCTCGACAGCGCCGCGCTGCACGAACTGGGCGTACTCGCGGTAGTTGATGAGGAAGACGTCCGGCGCGTCCCCCGACGCGAACGACGTGGAGAGCCGCGTGAGGTGGTCCTTGCGTCCGACCGCCACCATCTCGACCTCGCCGCCGCCCGAACCCTCGTATGCCGTGAGCAGGCTCCGGTAGACCGCCGCCTCCTCCGGTTCGGCCTTGACCTGGAAGACGATCGGAGCGCTGGCCCCCTCGCGAGGCCCGGCCTCGGACCCCGTGCCTGACGAGCCGCAGGCGGCGAGGGTGAGCACGCCTGCGAGAACCGGAGCGGCGAGGAGCGCGGGCCGTCTCATCGCTGCTCGACCGAGGCGAAGAAGGCGCGTTGGCCCACGAGGAACATCAGGACCGCAGGTGCCGTCACGATGACGGCACCGGCGAGGTAGATCGGGTACAGGGCTGCCTCCATCTCGGCGAGGTTCCTCAGCCCGAGCGAGGCGGGCCAGTGTCGCGGGGACGCGACGAGGGTGAGCGGGTCCATGAACGTGGACCAGTAGTACACGAAGCTGAGCGTTGCCACGGCCACCACCGCGGGTCGGGCGAGTGGAAGCGCCACCCGGCGCCACACGGCATACGGGCTCATGCCCTCGAGCTCGGCTGCCTCGAGCACCGAGGTGGGGATGCGCGAGCAGGCGAGGGCGAAGAGCAGGACGTAGAAGGGGGTCGTCCCGGCGAGTGCGAGCAGGGCGACGGTGAGCGGGGTGTCGGTGAGGCCGAGACCACGGAGCACGACCACCCGCGGGACCCACAGGGCCGAGGCGGGGACGAGCATCATGAGAACCGAGAGAGCGACAAGTGCCGTCCTCGTACGTCCTCTCGACTGGACGATCGCGAGCCCGGCCATCGACGTGACGACGACGGTGACCGGCACCGCGACGGCGGCGAGCAGGAGCGAGTTGAGCAGCAGCCGGGCAAGCGGGACGAACTCGTCCACCACGGCGTAGTTCGACCAGGTCACCGGGTCCGGCCACAGGTCGAGGCCGTCAGGCGGCGGCTGCAGGGGGCGCTGGAGCGAGCCGAGCACCATGACCGCGAGCGGCGCCAGGAAGAGAAGGCTCAGCGCAGCCACCCCGACGCCTCGCCCCAGGGCGTGGCGTCGGGGTGGCCGACTGCCTGTCGTCGTGGTCAGGGCCGAGCCGAGCGGTCGGGTGACCTCATTCAGCTCGCCTTGGCCAGCGACGTCGTCCAGATGCTTCGGCCGTAGGTCGCGGCGTAGAGCGTGTCACTGCCCACGGGCAGGTCGATGTCGTTGATCGGGACGAGCGGGAGGTTCGCGCCGACCTTGATCCACGTCTTGCCGAGGTTGGTCGTGCGGTAGACGCCGACGTCGGTGGCGATGAAGAGCCAGTTCGCCTTGCTCGGGTGACGGATGACGTCGTTGATGGGCGCCTGCGGGACACGCTTGCCCACGATGTCGCTCCACGTGGCTCCGCCGTCCTGGGTCATGACGAGGTGCGGGTACGCCTCACCGGCGCGCCAGCCGGAGAAGCTGGCCCACGCGACCTTGGGGTTCTGCGGGTCGACGGTGACCCGCGTGACCCAGCGGCCCGGGAAGCTCGGGCTCTCCAGCTGGGTCCAGGTGACCTCCGCGGCGGGAGCCATCGCGTTGCGCGAGACCCACATGAGGCCGGAGTCGGTGCCGGCGTAGACGAGGTTGGGGTCCGCCTTGGTGGTGCCGATCGCCGTGATGGTGCCGAAGCCGGGTGCCCGCGGCTCGGTGCCCTCGGTGAGGTCCGGGCTGATCTTCTCCCAGCGTCGCTGACCGACGTCGGTGTTCATGCGGCTGACGTACTCGCTCGCGCCGAACATGATGCGCGGGTCGGCCGAGAACTCCAGCGGTGCGACCCAGTTCTTGCGCAGACCGGGGATCGTCATGCTGAAGCTCGTCTGGCCGGTGTCGGTGCCGACGAAGCCGCGGCAGCCGCCGTTCTGCGAGCAGCCGTAGTACTTCCGGTCGTTCGTCGGGTCGATGCGGTTCATCATCCCGTCGCCGCCGACGAAGCCGAACCAGTCACCCGTCGTGGAGTTGTCCAGACCCCACGACTTGAGCGACCCGTTGTCCTGCGCACCGGCGTTCATGCGCTGCGGGTTCTGGTGGGAGACGTCCATCTCGTAGAACTGGGTCACCGGCAGGTCGGCCGTCTTCTGCCACAGTCCGCGTGCCGCGCCGTTGGTCATCGACCAGTAGAAGCCGCCGTCGTTGCCGAGCATGACCTTGCCGGGCGTGAACGGGTCCCACTCGAGGCCGTGCTGGTCGGCGTGCGGGGTCTGCGAGGTCGTCCAGGTGAGACCACCGTCGAGGCTCTCGGCGAGGCTCACGCCGGCCACGAAGACGTGGAGCGGGTTCACCGGGTCGACGTAGACGCGACCGAACCACCAGGCGAAGCCGCCGCTGATGCTCTGCAGGGTGCCACCCGAGGTCGGCCCGACGGCCGTCCAGGTCGCGCCGGCGTCGGTGCTCGTGAAGAAGCCGTTGAAGTTGCCGCGGGCCGTGCTCGAGATGAGGTACGCGCGGTTGGGGTCGGAGTCACTGAAGTCGACACCCATGCGCCCGACGAGGTTGTCGGGCGTCTGGAGCGCCGGATCGGTCTCGCTCTGGGGCAGCGGTGCGTCGTGCACCTTGGTCCACGTGCGACCGGCGTCCGTGGAGCGGTAGACGTAGGAGTGCGGGCCGTACAGGCGCGACTTCTCGTCACGGACCTTGTCCCAGGTCGTCGCGAGCATGATGTCCGGGTTGGCCTTGTTGACGCTCACGTCGATGGCGCCCGTCGAGGCGCTGTCGGGCACGATGACGCGTTCCCAGCTCGCGCCGCCGTCCTCGGTGAGGAACAGTCCGCGGGTCGGCTCGGTGTCGTGCAGCGCACCCATCACCGCCACGAGGACGCGGTCGTCGTCGCGCGGGTCGATGACGATCTGCCCGACGGTGTCACCGTCCTCGAGACCCACGTTGGTCCAGGAGGCGCCGTCGTCGGAGGACGTGTAGACGCCCTTGCCGTAGTAGGCCGAGCCGCCACCGTGGTCCGGCTCGCCGGTGCCCGCCCACACGACACCCTTGCTGTCGACCGCGACCGCACCCATCGACTGCGGCAGCTGGTCGTCCCACGACGTCTGGAAGGTCTGGCCACCGTCGGCCGTGCGCCAGAGGCCGCCCGTGCCGGTGGCGATGTAGGCGACGTCCTGCGTCGTCGGGTCCGCCGCGATGTCGCGGATGCGGCCACCGATGTTCGACGGGCCGACGCCGGTCCACACCTGGTCGGTGCTCGGGCTGCCCTTGGCGGCCGCGCCCATGGCGCGGGACTGCGCGATGGCCTCGGTCACCGCGGCGTCGGGGATGGAACCGTCGGGGTTGGCGCGCTGGAGGTACATCCACTCCTCGGCGCCCACCGGGTCGGCACTGGGACGCTCGTGCTTCTTGGTCGAGCTCTTGCGCTTGTCGGACTCCGCCTCCGCCATCGTCACCGCAGACGCACCGACCGGTAGGGCCAGTGCGGTCGCGGCGAGGAGCGGCCACCACTTCTTGTGCAGTGCCACCTGTGATCCTTCGTGTAGGCCGGCGCCGACCTCCGTTGGCGGGCACCGTTGGAGCACAACCTAATGTGCAAAACTCACCATGGCGAGGGGTTCGGCGGGACTACCGGCAGTAGGTCCCTAGACTCGCCGGGTGTCGCTCTCCCGCCGCGCCCGGCTCACCCCAGCACTGCTTCTCCTGTGCGCCGCAAGCCTGCTCGTCGGCGGGTGCTCGTCCGACGCCGGCGAAGCCGGCTGTCCGGTGCCGACGGCGGCTCCCGCCGGCGACCTCGGGCTCCTCCCCGACGGCCTGTCGCTCGATGGTGTCGGCACCGTGACCCGGGTGGTGTCGAGCCAGGGCCACGTCAACGTCCGCGCCGTGTCCTCGAAGCCGATCGACGAGGTCACCGTCGCGATCCAGGACGCGGTCACCGCGGCCGGGTTCCGGCCCGCAGGGATGGACAACGAGGGCTTCGAGGCGGAGGTCTTCTTCACCGCCGGCTCGTATGCCGCCGGGCAGGCCCTCGTGCGCGCCGCGGACTGCGACGGCCAGTGGGACGTCGACCTCGTCCTCGTCGACCCGACCGCCCTGCCCGGCAGCGCGGCACCCTCGCCATCGGGAACGCCGGCTCCCACCGCGACGGCGACCCCCACGCCCCCACCCACGTGACCTGGCCACGCACGGCCAGCCCGTGACCGGCATACGAAGGATCGGGTGACGGGACCACGCACTCCCCCGGACGCGACCTGCCGGAGGCGAGCGATGGGCTCACCTCCGGCAGGGGCGTCTGCGTCGGCCTCAGCCGACGGGTGGAAGGGTCAGCTGACCGCCTTGAGGGCGTCGACCATGCCCTCGCCGTAGTAGCTGTTGTCCTCGGGCGAGCCGACGCAGGCCGGACCGCTGGCGACGGAGCACGCCGTGTCGGTGGCGTCGGCGCGCAGCTTGGCCACCATCTGCTCGGGCGTGAGCTCGGGGTGTACTGACTTCATGAGCGCGAGGACACCGGCGACGTGGGGCGACGCCATCGACGTGCCGCTCTTGGTGCCGTAGCCGTTGTTGCGCACGATCGTCGAGAGGATCGAGCTGCCCGGGGCGGCGACGTCGACGACCCCGAGGCCACGGTTCGAGAACGACGACAGCGCACCCGTGCGGGTGGCCGACGACACCGTGACGACGCCGGGGAGCTCGGCCGGGATGTCGTGGCAGTCGTTGTTGATCGTCCGCAGCACCGGGGTGGTGTCGTTCGGGCTGCCCGGGTCCTTGAACTTCGTCTTGTCCGAGAGGTCGTAGGCCGAGTTGCCGGCGGCGGCCGCGTGGACGACGCCCTGCTTGGTCGACCAGGCCACGGCGCGGCCCACGGCCTCCTTGGCTGCGGCCTGGTCGGGCTGGTCGCCGCACCAGAACTCGAACGGGTCGACGTAGTAGCTGTTGTTGGTGACGTCCATGTGCTTCTCACCGGCCCAGACGAAGCCGCAGACGGCGTACTCCGGGTAGATGAAGCCCTCGTCGCTGACGACCTTGACGGCGGCCATGCGGACGTTGGGTGCGACACCGACGATGCCGACGCCGTTGCGCGGAGCGGCGATGGTGCCCGCGACGTGGGTGCCGTGGTCGCTCGTCGTGGGGTTCCACCCGGTCGCCGAGGTGTCCGGGCGGCCGGCGTCGGTGCAGTTGACCGAGCTGGCCACGTCGATGTTGGGCTGGAGGTCAGGGTGGTCCGGGTCGATGCCGCTGTCGAGGACACCGACGAGGACGTTGCGGGAGCCGTCGGTGACCGCGTGGGCCTGGTCGGCCTTGATCATCTTCATGTCCCACTGCTCGCCCTCGCGGACGTCGGTGGTCTCGGCCGGAGTGGTCGGAGCCTCCACATCGCCGTTGGTCGGCTTGTTCGCGCCCTTCTTGTAGTCACTTGCGCCGGGGCCCCACGGGGCCTGGGCTGCGGCCGGTGTGCCCTCGAGGACCTCAGCCGTGCGGGTCGCACCGACCGACGCGAGCGCGTTGCCACCCGCCGCCCGGACGTCGTCGCGGAACGCCGCGCGCTGCGAGTGCGCCACGACGACGCCGATCTGCGGCCAGCTCTGGACGACGACGCCGCCGGCCTGGGCGACGGCCTTCTCGACGAGTCGGGTCTGGCCCGGGTTCGCGACCTTGGTGTTGAGGATGTAGCTCATCGTCGTGCCGTCCGGCGCGGCGATGACGACAGGCGTCGAGGTCTCGGTGGTGGATGCGGACGCCACGGCGGGGACCCCGCCGAGCAGGGCGACGGCGGCCGTCGCCGTCGCCGCGACGGCGAAGGTCGTCCGCCGCCGTGAACTGAAACGAGTCATTCTCACTCCGATGTGGAAGCTCCGCCGTCCGTGGACACGAACGGGCCGCCCCTCTCGGGGGCGGCAGTTTCCATCCTGTCCGGGGGCACGTGAAATTTCTACGATCTGGAGGCTCATGTCCTGACCTGTCGACACGTTGGACACACGTCGCCCGCCGAGGGGTCCGGGCCTTGTCAGGTCCTGACGTGTGCCAGGGGTCTCGAGCGTGTCCTCGGTCGTCGCGTCCGTCCGTCGTCGCCGCGCTGCGATCTCGCCGGTGAGCGGCGCGCTGTCGTCGCCCCGGAGCAGAATGCCCGTCATGACGAGCGAGCCCACGTGGGAGACGCACCCGGTGACGCCCTCGCGGTTCGACGACTTCGCCACCGTCGTCAACCCGAACCGTCGTGCCAACCACTGCTGGTGCCTCTCCCACCGGCTCACCGCCGGCGAGATCGGCGAGCTCGGCGGCCACCGGGCGGACCAGCGCGAGCAGGCAGCCCGCGCGCTCGGCCGTCGCCGGCACCCACCCGGCGTCGTCACCTACCTCGACGGGGATCCCGTCGGCTGGTGCAGCATCAGCCCGAGGTCGCAGATCACCCGCCTCGACCGCTCGAAGCTCATGCCACCCACCGACGACGTCCCGGTGTGGAGCATCATCTGCGTCGTCGTACGCAGCGGCTTCCGCAAGCGCGGAGTCACCGGACACCTCATCGAGGGAGCCGTGGACTGGGCGAGGTCGCAGGGCGCCCCGGCCGTCGAGGCCCACCCCGTCGACCCGAAGGGCCGGATGGACCTCACGATGGCCTTCGTCGGCACGCGCTCGATGTTCGAGAGGGCCGGGTTCGAGGTCGTCGGCACGACCGACGCGGTGGCGAGCAAGATGCCGCGCCTGACGATGCGCCGCACCCTCACGACCTGACCGCTCGCGTCGGCGTTCGTATGCCGGCCCCGCACCGTGCGGTGCCGGCGCGCCTGCGCGCGGGGCGTCGTCTTCAGACGCGCCCCTCGCACCTCGCCTTGAGCCCGGCGGCCTCCGTCGCGAGGTAGCGGTCGGTGAGCCGCCTGAAGAAGAACCGGCCCATGACCACCCCGACCGGACCCGCCTGCTCGACCGACAGCCGCACCCGCGAGCCGGAACCGGCAGCGGTGATGCGATGCCGGGCGGTCGTGCGCACTCCCGGGCCCGTCGCCACCCACGTGAACCCGGCGCCGGGGTCGAGCTCGGTGACGACGTACTCCGTCGGCGGCAGCTTCGGCTGCTCGACCCGTACCCGGGACCCCAGGCCCAGGGCCTGCGCGTCGAGCCTCGTCACCGCCGTGACCGTGTCGGTCCACTCCGGCCAGCGCTCGACGTCGCTCATGACGTCCCACACCCGTTCAGGTGGGGCGTCGATCTCGATCTCGGTGCTCTGCTCCATGCCGTCATCCTCGCGCCTGTCCGTCCCGCACGACAGGATGTCGCCATGACCCGCAGTGAGAGCCGGGGCGCGCTGCGCTCGGTGAGCCGCGACTGGGTCCTGCGCCGGCGCCTCGCCGTGCAGCGACTCGCGTCCGCACCGCTCCCCCGACCGGCCGACGTGGTGCGCCTGCTCACCTGCGTGCAGAGCCAGGACGCGCCACTCGCTGCGCACTCACTCGCGATGCGGTCACGCACGACGACGTATGCCGGTGTGCTGGCCGCGCAGGCGAGCGGCGCCTTCCTGCGCACCCACATCATGCGCCCGACCTGGCACCACGTCGCCCCCGAGGACCTGCGCTGGATCCAGGCCCTCACCGGCGGCAAGGTCGAGTCGTCGGACGCTGCGCGGCAGCGCCAGCTCGGCATCACGTCGGATGTCATCGAGCGCGGGATCGACCTACTGCGCGAGCTCCTCGCCGGAGGGCGGGCGATGACGCGCAAGGAGCTCGGGCCGATCTTCGCCGAGCGCGGGCTGCCCGGGCCCGGGGAGGCGATGGCCCACCAGCTCATCTGCGCGGAGGTGCGCGCCGTCATCTGCTCCGGGCCGCCGCGCGGGACCGAGCACACCTACGTCCTCGTCGATGACGTCGTGCCCGCCGCGCCCTCCGACGGGTGGTCCCGAGAGCAGTCCGCGGTCGAGCTCACCGCACGCTTCTACGCCGGGCACGGGCCGGCGTCCGAGCGCGACCTGCAGCGGTGGAGCGGGCTCACCCTCACGGAGATCCGGACCGCCACCGCCGAGCTGACGACCTCACCGAGCCTGCGCTCCTCGCACCCGCTCAAGGCGGTGGAGTGCGCCGGCGAGACGTTGTGGTTCGACCCGGCGCGGTCGGCGCGCACGACACGCGAGCACACGGCATACCTGCTCTCGACGTTCGACGAGGCCGCGCTGACCTACCCCAGCACCGGGTTCCCCCGGCGCAACCACGACGCCGACCGGACCCGGCTCGTGTCCGAGGCGGGTGGCGGGGTCGTCGTGCTCGACGGTCGCGACATCGGGACGTTCAAGCGCAGGGTCGAGGGGAAGAGGGTCGTCGTCACCGTCCGCCCCGAGGTCGACCTCACCCACCGGGAGCGGGACGGGGTCGAGCAGGCCGCGGCGTTCCTCGCTGACTTCCACGAGCTCCCGCTCGAGCTCGTCCTTCTCTGACGCGCGCAGGGCTCAGGCGTCGTCGACGCCGAAGCCCTCGCCCTGGGCGCGCTCGTGCGACTCCTCGGTCTCCTCGAAGAGCGTGATCGTGAGACCCGCCGGTGCCTCGAGGCGCGAGTTGAGCGACTTCCACGGCGTGAGGACGGGTTCGGCGACGACCTGTGCGCCGGCCGTCTCCGCCTCTCGCGTCGCGGTCGCCGAGTCCTCGACCTCGAAGGCGATGCGGATCCTCGGACTCGGAGTGCCTCCGGCCTCGACTCGGTCGATCGCGACCCTGTGCGCCGGGCTCGCGATCTCGAAGGTCGCCCGTCCTGCCTCGAGGATGGCGACCCGGTCCTCGCCGCCCTCGGAGAACGCCGCGACCTCGTCCATGCCGAGGACGTCGCGGTAGAACCGCACGGCGTCGTCGTAGTCCTCGGCCTCGACGACCACCCGAAGCTGCTTCACCCTCTGCACGCGTCCCTCATCCGAGCTCGTCATGCACGGTCCAAGCCGTCCGGGCCCCGACTTATTGCGCAGGAGCGACGACTCGGCCCGGCTTGGGCCCGTCCAGGTGTCGCTCCTGCGCAATCAGTCGCGGACAGCCGAGGCCCCGCAGAGTCACCGAGCGCGACGGGAGTCAGGTACGCGACGGGAGGCATGCTCGCCGCGGCGCCTGGGCCGAGCGTTGGCACCGGGCCACGCAAAGGGCGCCCCGCGAAAGATGGCGGGGCGCCCTCCGTGCTGAGCCGGCGAGGGGTCGAAGCTCGCCCTGGGACTCAGGTCCGAGCCGGGGTCGAAGCGGCTCGGAGTGCGTGGGTCGTCAGTGCACGGCGCTCAGCCCTGCGGGATGACGACGGTCTGGCCGGCGCGCACCTGGGCGCTGCTCAGCCCGTTGGCCAGCTGGAGCTCGGCGACCGCAGTCGCGAGCGACGTGCCGCTCATGTGCTCTGCGGCGATCTGCGAGAGGGTCTGCCCCTGCTCGACCGTGACGGTGACCGGGGCGCCCGAGGCAGAGGCTCCGCCGATGAGTCCGGCGAGCGCGGCAACGAGGGCGACGAGCAGCACGGTCGTCGTGATGGCCAGGCGTCCGGCTCGCGTCAGCCGCAGTGCCGGCTGGGGCAGCCGGCGCACGGCTTCGCCCGTCGGGACGAGGACCAGCCGCGGACGCTCCGGCCGACGCGTCGGGAGCGGAACGGCATACCCGGCAGTGGTGTCGTCGTAGGCGACTGCACTCATGGGGTCCTCCTGGGTCGAAAGGACGTTCGATAGAACGCCTGTACGATTTCTAGCACGGATGTTCGACGACTTCAAGACACGCGTCGAACAGATGTTTGAAACACCTGCTCGAACTCCGTACGCTGAAGCCATGTCAGGAAGCCAATCAGGCACCACTGACAACGCCCTTTTCGCAAGGAGAACGAGCATGAGCGACAAGCGCCGCCCGGCCGCCGACGACGTGGTCCACGAGCTGCCCGACCGCGACCCCGGCGACGGCACGCTCACCGTGCGTCAGCGCAAGGTCCTCGACGTCATCCGCAACTCGGTCGACCGCCGTGGCTACCCGCCGAGCATGCGCGAGATCGGGCAGGCGGTCGGTCTCACCTCCCCCAGCTCGGTGTCGCACCAGCTCAACGCCCTCGAGAAGAAGGGCTACCTGCGGCGCGACCCCAACCGTCCGCGCGCCCTCGAGGTCGTCTCTCCCGATACCCCGAGCGACATCCGCGGCTACCGCGGTGGCGCCGCGCCCGACGATGTCGACGCCGACCTCGACCCGACCGGTTCGGGCGACGTCCGTCCCGAGGCGAGCTACGTGCCGGTCCTCGGCCAGATCGCGGCCGGTGTGCCGATCCTCGCCGAGGAGACGGTCGACGAGGTCTTCCCGCTGCCCAAGCAGATCGTCGGCGAGGGCTCGCTCTTCCTCCTCAAGGTCGTCGGCGAGTCGATGATCGACGCCGCGATCTGCGACGGCGACTGGGTCGTCGTGCGCCAGCAGCCGACCGCTGACAACGGCGACATCGTCGCGGCGATGCTCGACAACGAGGCGACGGTCAAGACGTTCAAGCGCAAGGACGGCAAGGTGTGGCTGTTGCCGCACAACCCGGCCTTCGACCCGATCGACGGCGACCACGCGACGATCCTCGGCAAGGTCACCGCGGTCCTGCGCCGCGTCTGAGCTCAGCCCGCCCGGTCGGCCCGCTGCCCCACCTCGCGCGCCAGCGACGACAACGTGACGCCGAGCGACGCATCGATCCGGTGCGTCGTCTCGGCGTCGCCGCGTGTGGGGCCCCTCGTGATGACGACGACGGGTATGCCGTGTGCGGCCGCGCGCCGCACGAACCGGTAGCCGCTCATCACTTGGAGCGACGAGCCGAGGACGACGAGCACGGGCGCCTCGTCGGTGAGCGAGAAGCAGAGGTCGACCCGGTCGCGCGGGACCGCTCCACCGAAGAAGACGACGTCCGGCTTGAGGGTGTCGTCGCCGCACACCAGGCATCGCGGCGCGAGGAAGGTCCGGACCGCCTCGTCGGCGAGGACGATGTCGCCGTCCGGACGGATCTGGCTGCTCACCTGCGACCCGTCGGCGACCGAACCGAGGGCCCGCGACGCGAACCCGGGGTTCGCGTCGTCCATGAAGGCCTGGACGAGGTCGCGGTCCACCCGCTCGCCGCAGGTGAGGCAGACGACCTCCGCGAGTGAGCCGTGGAGCTCGGTGACGGCGCGGGTTCCGGCCTCCTGGTGGAGGCCGTCGACGTTCTGCGTGATGACGGGTCCGAAGGCGCCGGCGTCCTGGAGGTCGGTGACGGCGAGGTGCCCGGCGTTGGGTTCGGCTGCAGTGAACCGCTGCCACCCGATGAAGCTGCGCGCCCAGTAGCGCTGGCGTGCCTCGCTCGTCGCGGTGAACTCCTGGTGCGACATCGGGGTCACCCGGCGGTTGCCGTCGGGCCCGCGGTAGTCCGGGATGCCGCTCTCGGTCGACATCCCCGCCCCGGTGAGGACGAGGGCCGGCCCGAGCGCACGCAGCAGGGACGCCACCTCGGCGACCGTCGCGGTCGCAGGTCCGTCAGCTGTCACCGGATCATCGTAGGCAGGTCCCGGCGACAGGACCCACGCCGAGCGGCCGTCGAGGCCAAGGCGGCGTCCACTTCCCCGACAGCCGTGGGCCCGCCACGTGCGCAGAACTCATCCCGCATTCGAGCGGGCTGCCTCGTGCAGGACCGCCGCAGCCGACATCCACTGGTGATCGATGCGCGAGCTGCCGGCATGAGCGCCGGCCCCGCAACGGCAGGACCAGCACCAGTCGCCGGTCGCGGCACGGAAGACATCCGTATGGTGACGGGCTCGGACGTGGGTCCGAGCACGTGTCGCCGTGCGCAGGCTCCGCAGGAGCTCTGGGGTCGTCATCGACCTCACCGCACTCGTCACTCGCCCGGACAGCAGCTCTGGTGCACGAGCGCGGACGTCACCATCGAGCGCCAGTCCACCGTCGATCGTCCGGCGTGCCCACCCGCGCCGCACTCACATCTCCAGCGCCAGCGCCCCCAGGCGTCACAGACGACGCAGGGATGGTGGGTGCGCCGGGCGCTTCGACGGCGGAAGTGCGTGCTCATGCAGGGAAGGAGGCGGCCGGCCGTCGCGAGATACGCCATCACACCGTGACACGACGACTGGAGTTTCGATAACCGTGCGTTATATCATTGATCCATGATCGACGCCGCTGGTCTCCGTGTCATGCGCGCCATCGCCGACGAAGGCAGCTTCACGGCGGCGGCGCTCTCCCTCGGATACTCACAGCCGGCCATCTCGCAGATGGTCCGCCGCCTCGAGACCCGCACGGGCACGACGCTCGTCGAGCGGGTCGGCCGCAGCGTGCGCCTCACAGAGGCCGGGGCCGTGCTCGCCCGTCACGCCGGACCGGTGCTCTCGGCCCTCGACGCCGCCGAGGAAGAGGTTGCTGCGATCGCCGGCCTGCGGTCCGGGCGGGTCCGGCTCATGGCGTTCCCGAGCGCGTCGGCCACGCTCGTGCCCAAGGCCCTCGCCAAGGTCAAGGCCGACCACCCGGGTGTGACGATCACCTTCAGCGAGGCCGAGCCGCGCGAGTCGCTCGCGGCGCTGCGAGCCGGCGAGTGCGACCTCGCGGTTGCCTTCGTCTACGAGGGCACCGACCTCGGTCGGGGTGAGGAGGACCTCGACGCGTTCGTCACCACCCCCCTCCTCGACGACGAGGTGCTCCTCGCGGTGCCGCACGACCACGAGCTCGCGAGCGCCAAGAAGGCAGACATGGCCGCGCTTCAGGGCGAGACGTGGATCGCCGGCTGCCCGCGCTGCCGCGGTCACCTGCTGCAGCTCGCCAGCACCGCGGGCTACGTGCCCGACATCGCCTACGAGACCGAGGACTACGTCGCCGTCATGGGGCTCATCGCCGAAGGGCTCGGTGTCGCGGTCATCCCCGACCTCATCCTCAAGACGGTCCACCACGAAGACGTCGTCGCCCTCCCGATGACCCCGGCATCGCGCCGACACATCGTCGCCGTGACGACCCCTGACCTCCAGCGCGTGCCGGCGGTCAAGGCAACCCTCGACGCTCTCGTCGACAGCGCGCGCAGCTCCAGCGCGAAGCCCTCGCGCGCCTCGCGCTGACCCTGGCACCGGGCCGGCCAGGGCCTGAGGCCGCCCGGCCTCATCGCGAGGTGACGACACTCAGGCGCCCACGAGGGTCCTCGACCACGGCGACATGACCGTCGCGGTCGGTGCGGTGGACGGCATACCCGTTGCGCGCCAGCATCGTGAGGTGCGCCGACGTCGGGTGACCGTAGTCGTTGTCCTTGCCGACCGAGACCACAGCAACCGGTGCGCGGACGGCCGACATGAGCCCGTCGTCCAGGTTCGCACTGCCGTGGTGCGGAGTCTTGACGACGTCGAACCGTTCAGCCACTCGGGCCATCTCCCCGTCACGACGCAACCGCAGCAGGAGGTCGTGGGCCGCCTCGCGCTCGACGTCACCGAGCAGGAGGGCGTCGACCTCTCCCACGTGCACGGCGAGGACGACGCTCGCGTTGTTGGGCACCGACCCGGCGTCGATCCGCCGGACCGGAGCCCATACCTCGGCACGGACGTCACCGTACGTCAGCCGGTCGCCAGCCGCGAGTGCGGATGTCGGTATGCCGTCCGCGCGCGTCCACGTCGCGACCTCACGCACCTGCCAGGCAGGCTCGGCCACCGGTGAGGTGAGCAGCTGGCCCACCCGCCGGCCGTCGAACACGCCGGGGAGGCCCTCGACGTGGTCGGCGTGGAAGTGGGTGAGCACGACGGCGTCGACGACCTCCACGCCCAGCGAGTCGAGGCACCCGTCGACGGCCGGCGGGTCCGGCCCGGCATCGACCACGAGGGCCCGGCCGGTTCCGGTGCGCACCACGGCTGCGTCCCCCTGCCCGACATCGCAGAAGACGATGCGCCACCCGGGCGGCGGCCACGTCACGACCCGTGTCGGAAGGACGCCGGCGACGAGGACCGCGACGGCGCCCAGGGCCACCACCGGCCGGAGGAGCGCGAACCGCGCCATCGACCGCGCCGTGAGGACGAGGAGGACGGTGACCGCCGCGAGGAGTAGGGCACCGCGGCCACCGTCGGGCCACGGCATCGTCCCTCCCGGCACGTCCGACATGACCCGGGCCACCCGCGCGATGCCGAGGGTCGGCACCGCCCCCAGCCACCCGACGAGCCGGGCCGGTCCGTCCGCGACCACCGACACCACGGCCGCGACGACGCCGGCCACCGTCGCCGGCGCGACGAGCGGCGCGGCCAGGAGGTTGGCGAGGACGCCGATGACGCTCACCGAACCCTGGAGCAGGACGACGAGCGGAGCGCACATCGCCTGCGCCGCAACGGGGATGGCGACCGCTGGTCCGACGAATGCCAGCCGCGGGGGCAGGTGTCGGGCGACGGCGTCACCCCACGGCCGGGTGAAGAGCAGCAGACCCAACGTCGCGAGCGCGGAGAGGGCGAAGCCGAACGACCGGGCCATCCACGGGTCGACGACGAGGACGACGACGACAGCGCCCGCGAGGACGGGAAGCCCGACACTGCGGCGCGAACGGCTGACACCGATCAGCCCGATGAGCCCCATGGCCGCCGCCCGCACGACGCTCGGCTCGGGACGCGCGAGGACGACGAAGCCCATGATCGCGAGAGCGACGACCCACGGCCGCCACCGCCGCGGCACGCCGACGAGCACGCAGAGCCCGAGCACCATCCCGCCGACGACCGCGATGTTCGAGCCCGACACGGCCGTGAGGTGCGTCATCCCGGTGGCCTGCATCGCCTCGGTGAGGTCAGCAGGTGTGCGGCTTGTGTCCCCGATGACGAGTCCGGGCAGCAGGCCCCGGGCGTCCGCGGGAGTGCCGTCGACCGACCGTCGCAACCCGGAGCGAAGGTGCTCCGCGACCCGTGCGACTCTGCCCGCTGGAGACACGACCTCGTGCGACGCGACGCTGACCACCGCCAGCTCCGCGCGCCCCGGCTCAGGTGGAGCCAATCGTCCGCGCACCCGGACACGCTCGTGCCAGCGCAGCTCGAGAAGGGCGGTCTCACCGCGCAGGAGCACCGGGGCGTGGGCCCGACTCACCCGCCCTCGCCCATCCACCTTGTATGCCGTCGCCCGCACGAGGACGACCGGGTCCCGGCCCGCCCCCGCCGCCGGCGTGAACGGATCGGAGGTGACCATGACGTCGACGGTGACGACGGCCCGGGCCGTGGTGAGGGTGTCGAGGTCGCCGACAGAGCGCAGGGCATGCTGACCGTTCCCCGCGACCTGGAGGAGGAGGGCCACCGACACGACGAGCAGGGCGCCCGGCCAACCCCTCCGCCAACGCGCCGCCATCATGGCCGACAGAACGAGCAGGGCGGCGAGGGTCCACCGTGCCGTCGACGCCCACGTGAGCGTGCCGGCGAGCAGCGCCCATCCGGCGAGCGCGGGAGCGAGCATTCTCAGGTCGCTGACCCTCACGACCTCGCGCTGCCACTCCCCCGACGGGTCGTCCTCGCCGATGCCGTTGTCGGGTCCCTCTCGCGCGACCGGCGTGGGCGGCGACGTCCTCACAGGGTTACCTTCGGGGTCAGCTGGGCCAGCAGCTTCTCGCCGATGCCGCTCACCTCGCCGAGCTCCTCGACGCTCGTGAACCGGCCGTGCTCGGTGCGCCAGTCGAGGATCCTCCGGGCGAGGACCGGGCCCACGCCCGGCAACGTGTCGAGGGCCGCGAGGTCGGCGCTGTTGAGCGGCACCTTGCCACCGCTGGACGTCCCGGAGCCTGCCGACCCGCCCGCGGCCGCGCCCTCGCCGCTCCCGGTGCCGCCCGCCGCCAACCCGGCCGGTGGCACGACCTCGCCCGGCCGGGGCACGTGCACCTGCTCACCGTCGACGAGGACCCTGGCCAGGTTGACCGCAGCGAGGTCGGCGTTCGCGGTCGCTCCCCCGGCCGCCGTGACGACATCACCCACCCGGGCGCCGGAGGCCATCCGGTAGACGCCGGGTCGGCGCACCTGCCCGACGACGTGGACCACGAGCACGGCTGCCGCCCCTGCGCTCGCCCCGGCGACACCGGCAGCACCCGCGGCAGACTCAGCCCCGCCTGTCCCGCTGCCGGTCGGCGAGGCGCGGGACAGCGTCGAGGTTCCCCGGCTCACCCCGGTCGGTGCCACCTCCGAGCGCGCACCCACGGGAGTCCCGCTGCCCGCGCCGGCGAACCAGAGCCGAACGGCGAAGACAAGGACGACGAGCACGATGACGACCAGCACGGCCACAGCCGCCGCGCGGCTCGGCGCCCACCAAGCCCCGCGCAGGCTCGACGGCAGCTCGAACAGCGGCGGCCGCCCGACCTCGACGGGCCTGTGCCGGCCCCGGGCCACGTCGGACTCCGTGCGCGCCTCGTCGCCAACGACGTTCCCGGCCCTTGAACCCGGTGACCTCTGCCCCGCTTGCAGATGGCCCGGTGACGTCGGGCGCGCTGACGTTCGACTTGGTGAGAGACCAGCAGAACGCACTCGCGCCAGCGCGCGAGGCGAGACGGCCTCGGGGCGGTGGCGGGACGGCATACGGCGACGCTAGGGAGCCGGTGCCGACGACCCAACCCGCGAGGCGGCGACCTGTGGACGACGCCCGCCGGCCCGGCCGGCTGTGGACAGCTCAGCCCGCGAGCCGGCCGGCCCAGATCCGGATGTTGCGGCGGTGGCGGGCGAGGACGAGCAGCGCCACGAGCGCGAGCCAGACACCGACACCACGGTCCACCATGGTCGTGGCGCGCACGACGAGCACGACGCCCGCGCCGAGGAGAAACGTCGTCGCCACGACGGACGCGTCCCCCAGCCGCCTGACGAACGGCAGGCACACGACGAAGACGAGAAGGGCCGCCAGCGCCACCCACGGCACGACGGCCAGCATCGCTCCCAGTGAAGTCGCGACGCCTTTGCCGCCACGCCCGCCGAGATAGGGGCTGTAGATGTGTCCGAGCACGCACGCCGCCCCCGCGACGAGCGCGACCCACGTGCCCAGGGTCCGCAGCACGACGAACGTCGGCACGAAGCCCTTGAGGACGTCGAGCAGCCCGACGACGATGCCCCACTTCCGGCCGATGACCCGCCCGAGGTTGGTCGCACCAGGGTTGCCGGACCCGACGCTCGAGACCTCGATGCCGCGACGGCGGCCCACGATCGTCGCCGGGTTGATGCCCCCGACCGCGAAGCACACCGTCGCCACGACGAGCACCAGCAGCACCTGGGCCGGGACTGCGAGACTCACGACCTTCCCCCGGTCAGGCCCGCGGGCTCACCGCGATGGCGAGCGTGCCGGGCCCGACATGGGCGCCGACGACCGCGCCGAGCTCGACCACGACGAGCTCCCCGAGCCCCTCGATGCGCGACCTCAGCCGCTCGGCGAGCTTCTCGGCCCGCTCGAGAGAGTCGAGGTGGTGGACGGCGACGTCCACCTCGCCGGCGCTCGTCGCCGCCTCGACCGCGAGCTCCTCGAGCCGGGCGATGGCGCGCGACGAGGTCCGAACCCGCTCCAGCGGCACGATCGCACCGTCGTCGAGCCCGAGGATCGGCTTGATCGCCAGAGCGGACCCGAGCAGGGCGTTGGCCTTGCCGATCCGGCCGCCGCGACGCAGGTGCTCGAGCGTGTCGACGTAGAACACCACGGTCGCGCGCTCACATCTCGCCCGCACGACGTGAGCCACCTCGTCCACCGACGCCCCAGCGGCGGCGAGCTCGGCACCTGCGAGGACGGCAAACCCCATCGCCATGCCCATCGACCGACTGTCGATGACGGTCACGGGCACCGGCGACTGGTTCGCGGCGAGCTGGGCCGAGCCGAGGGTGCTCGACATGTCGGAGGAGATGTGGACCGAGACGATGGCGTCCGCACCCTGCTCCGCGAGCTCGCGATAGACGTCGAGGAAGGCCTGGGGTGAGGGCCTGCTCGTCGACACCGGCCGGAACCGGCGCAGCGCCTCGGCGACCTCGTCGGGCCCGACGTCGACGCCCTCGCGGCGCTCCTGTCCACCGACGACGACGTGCAGCGGCACGACGCCGATCGCGTGCGCCTTCACGGCCTCCGGGGACAGGTAGGCCGTCGAGTCGGTGACGAGAGCGGTGGTCACGCTCCGAGGCTAGTGGTCAGGACGTCCACCGCGCCGCACAGTGACTCGACCCGGTCACCACGGAAGGTCGACGAGCGTCTCGCGCTGGTCACCCACCGGCACCCAGCCGCGCCCCTCGACCTGCTCGTATGCCGTCCCCGGCCCGTTCGCAGCCAGGCTCGCCACGGCGGCGAGGAGACGCTCGACGTGCTCGTGCGTCGTCGCGAGACCGGCGCTGACACGGACCGCCGTCGTGACCTCAGCCTCCTCGTCGGACAGGAGGGCGTCGACGAGGAGGTGGGCACAGAACTTGCCGTCACGCACACCGATGCCGTGCTCGGCGGAGAGCGCCGCGGACACGAGACCCGACTCCACCCCGTCGACCGTGAACGCCACGACCGGCGCACGGTCGGCGTCGTCGCCGAAGATGCTGAACGTCTCGACGCCGTCGATGCCCCGCAAGCCGTCGACGAGACGCTCACCTATCGCGCGCTCGTGCGCCTCGATGGCGCCGCGGTGCTCGCGGATGGTCGCGCAGGCGGCGGCGAGGGCGATGGCGCCCAGGACGTTGGGGGTCCCACCCTCGTGCCGGGCCGGGCCCGTCTTCCACGTCGTCGACAGAGCGCCGACCGACGTCGTGGCCCCGCCGCCGGCGAGGTACGGCGCAGCCGTGTCGAGCCAGTCGGCGCGGCCCACGAGCGCACCGGCGCCGTAGGGCGCATAGATCTTGTGGCCGCTGAAGGCGACGTAGTCGACGCCGAGGCTCTCGAGGTCGACCCGGCGGTGACCGACGAGCTGCGCGGCGTCGAGCGCCACACGGGCGCCGCGGCCCTTGGCGACGGCGGCAAGACGCTCGACCTGCCAGTACTCGCCGGTGACGTTGGACGCTCCGCTGAGGACGACGAGCGTGGACGAGCTCGTGCTCCGCTTGAGCGCGTCACGCAGGAGCGCCTCGGCGTCCTTGTGGGTCAGCGGCACGGGGAGGCGGGTGGTCCGGCGGTCCTCCCACGGCAGCAGGGTGGCGTGGTGCTCGGTCGCGAAGACGATGACTTGGGTCCGTCGCGGCAGGGCCCTGGCCAGCAGGTTGAAGGAGTCGGTCGTGTTGCGGGTGAAGACGACCTCGTCGCCCCCCCGGGCGCCGACGAAGCGCGCCACCTCCTCGCGAGCCGCCTCGTAGTAGTGGCTCGAGACCTGGCTCGTCCACCCCTGACCACGGTGGACGCTGGAATAGGTCGCCGTGGCGCGCTCCACCGCCGTGACGACGTGCGCAAGGGCCGGCGTCGAGGCACCGTGGTCGAAGTTCGCGTACTCGACGCGACGCCCATCGCAGGTCGGCACGAACGGTGCCGCGACGACCGCCGGCAGCGTTGCCGGGATCCCGGCGTATGCCGTGTGGTCCCGGTCGTCGACCTCGGGCGCCGTCTCGGGCACGGACTCCCGCCTCGTCGGAGACGTCGTGGCCGGGGCGGGGACGGAACGCAGCCACGGCTGGCGGCGCTCCCGGGTGACGGTGTGCGGAATCGAGCTGGCGATGGACATCTGGTGCTCCCTGGAGAGTCGTTGGACTCTCGAGGTGCTCGCGAGTCCGCGCTTGCCGACTGCGTTGCTGCAGCCGACCAGGTCGTCACCCGGAGCACCCCACCGCGGAGGAGGGTTGCCGACCAGCAAGCCGGGGCTATGCGCTGGTACTCATGACCTTGGGTCAGGACTCTATCGACGAGCCACGACGACCGTCACCCGTTGTCCACGATCTGACATCGGCCGGGACGGGGCGGGCTTGGCACGTCTGGCCGGCGAAAAGCGGGGGCTGTCACGCGAAAAGGGTGCGGAAATGAGAAATGGCCCGCCGGGTGGGCGGGCCATTTCTGGAATGTTTGTCCGGCTGCGTCCTACTCTCCCACACCGTCACCAGTGCAGTACCATCGGCGCTGA
>NZ_JBMBWF010000003.1:0-321902 GCF_048606415.1 Knoellia tibetensis | reverse complement strand
GTCGGTACGTGGCCTGTCAGGAGGGCGCCGGTGTCGGGGTGGCAGGTCAGGGTGGTCGAGTCGCTCAGGCGCACGCTGGCGGGCAGGCGGTCGAGGTCGACGATGGTGGTGCCTGGGCGGTTGAGCCCGCCGAGCTCGACCACCCCACGGTCGGCCCGATCCGCCAGTCCCACCCCACGGTCCTGCGCAGCGGGCGCCTCCGTCGAGGCCGAGGCCGGCGCAGCGGCGGGGCGACTGTCTGCAGGCGCGGCAGTCGTGCCGTCTCGGAGCGCGGTAGTCGCTTGGGGCATCACGGTGGCGGTGGACGCGCGGGCGGTGCGGGTCACGGGAGCTGTGCGTGCCGGGGACGAGGTGGTGGCTGCCGTCTCTGGTGCGGTGGCTGCGTCGGTCGTGGTGGTGGCGCTCGGGACGGCGGGGTGGGTGGCGTGGAGGTGGATGGTGACGTCGGCCTGCTGGAGGACGAGCTGCTGCAGGGCGTCGACGCGGGCCTGGTCGAGGGTGAGGCCGGGGTCGGCGTTCTGGAGGGTGCGGGCGAGGTGGTCGACGGCCTGCCACATGACCAGGGACTGCTCGACCGGGACGAGCCCATGCCACTGGTCCGCGGCCTCGGAGATCGCGCGCCGGGTCAGGCACCGGTCCTTCACGGCCTGCTTCTTGCGTGCCGCGGCGACCTCGGGGGCGTGGCGGGTCACGAGCCGGCGGGCGCGCGACGCCAGTGGTCCTGCGGTCTCGTCCCACCCCCGCGTCGGGCACGCCGGTTCGCCGGCAGTGGTGTCTTCGGTGGCCTTCCACGGGGCTGGTTCGGCGGCGCGGCTTACGAGACGCTCGACGATCGTGGAGGCGGTAAGGTCGTCGCAGTCCCTGACCTCGCGGGTGACGAGGTGGGCGCGGAACTGGTCAAGGGCGCCGGACCCCATCGCGTCCACCAGCCGTGGGGTGACGGTGACCTGGTGCACGGCGTCCTCGACCCGGTTCGCGGCGACCGGGACCGAGACCCCGAGCCGGTCGGCGACGAGGGAGGCTGTGTCGTCGGCGACGAACCCGAGCCCGTGCCGCTTCCACGCCCAGCCCGAGGCGTCCTCGGCGTCGCGGACCTCCTCGTGCGCAGCCAGATGCGCCATGGCGTGGGCCTGGATCCCACCGCAGATGTTGACGATTTGCTGCGCCTGCTCGATCGTCGCCAGCAGCGAGTCCGCGTCGAGCAGTCCTGCCGGCTCGGACAGCCCGGGGACCGACGCCCCGGAGGACGCGGCGACAGGGGCGGTCAACGCGGCATACAGGTCCGCCACCGCCGTCGTCACCGCCCCGAGGTTCATGCTCTCATAGTACTCGAACAGGAGTTCGATAAGAACGAGTTGTCCACACCAATTCCACTGTGCGACATGCGGACTGGCACCTCTGCCCATGGGGCCCTGACGGCTCGATGTGGGTCAGGCGGACGGCCGCGACTCGTCCGCCGTCGTCGGCATCGCGTCAAGCAGGGCAGCCAGCGGGGGAGGGGTCGCGTCGAGCTCGACCGCCGCGGCGAGCGCGCCCGCGAGCAGCTCCTTCCGCCCGGATGTCGTCGTGCCGAACCGTCTCAGCTGGTCGAGCAGCGGCCGCCCCTGCCACGCCAGCTGGCGCGTAAAGGCCTCGAAAGCCGGGCCGAGGCCGAGGTCGTCGATGACGGCTCGGGTGCCGTGGGTTCCCAACGCCCGCATGAGCTCGTCCTCGAGGTCGCGCCGGCAGACGAAGAAGCCGAGGTGGGACAGGTTCTCGAGAGTCGGCACGACGTGCGTGCCCAGGTCGTCGCGATGGGCCTCGAGAGCCCTCACGAAGTAGTGCGCCTCGCGCTCGTCGCACAGTCCGAGGACGCGCGGTCGAGGTCGACGAGCAAGGGCACGGCCGAGCTCGCGCCGGATGTTGGTCGCTCCCCCCATGTCGACGAGGACACACGGCTCACCATCCGGCGCGATCCCACGCGCCGCGCGTAGGACTCGCAGCGCGGCAACGTCGCTCGGACCCTCGACGAGTACCCAGGTGACGGGTTCATCGAGGGTGTCCATGCCCTCGACGATGCCAAGTCGGGAACCGAGGCGCCAGCCCATTCGGGAACCGAGGCGCCAGCCCATTCGGGAACAGAGGCGCCAGCCCATTCGAACGCGGGGCCGTCAACCGCCCGGCACGAGGCGGGCGGAGACCGTGTGCCCGGCGGTCGGACCTGCACCGAGCGAGACCGACAGACCCTCGCCCGCCGCAGCGACCTCGAGTCGTTGGGCCAACCGTCCCAGGGCGAAGTCGTCGCCGGCGCCCATCGTCACCTCTGCTGAGGCAGTGCCCTGCGTCGACGACTCTCCGCCCTCGATGACCTGGAGGTCGACGCTTGCGTCCTCGTCGTGCAGCAGGGTGACGGCCACGACGCGCGAGACGACCTCGCCGAACGTCTCGAGCCCGACCGCACGGATCCCGACCTGCTCCGACTCCGGCGATCCCGGCTGCACCCCGAGCGCCGCGCGGACCGCCTCGACGTGCCCCATGGCGAACCAGTCGCCGGGCCCCGTCCGCACGAGCTGCGCCGCGCCGGAGCCCGACGGCTCCGCGCCCGAAACCGCCGCGTCGAAAACCGTATGGTCGACAACCGCAGGGTCGGCAACCGCAGCGTCTGAAACCGTTGCTGCAGAGCCAATCTCGTCCTCGAACCACGACGACGGCAGGCCCCGTACGACAGCCGCACCCACCCCGTCAGCCTTGCCCTTGACGAGGTCCGCAGCGGCCGCGATCTCGTCGGCGACCGCCCGCGCCGTGACCGCCAACCGCCGCCCGTCGACGTCGGACTCACCCCGGTGGTCGAGCAGCACGCGCAGCCCGGCGGACCCGAGGGCGAAGTCGGTGAGACCTGCCCGCCACGGCCGTCCGGCGGTGTCGCTGAGGACGACCGCGAGAGGTGCGGTGGACGGCATACCGAATCGGTCACGAAGAGACGAGCGCAGTTCTCGCGCGCAGGAATCCGGGTCGTGCGGCAGGAGGAGGAGGTCCTCCCCGGGACCGGTGTTGGAGCCGTCGATCCCCGCCGCGGCCATGACCGGTCCGGCCGCCGCCTCGACGACCCGCGTCATGCCGTCAGCCGTCCGGCGCTCGGCGACGACGCGCACCGACTCCTCGAGCACGAGCGCGTCCTTGGAACCCCCGGAAGCCCTGAGCCCCAACGCCTTCGACACGAGCTTGCTCGACACGACGACGACGTCGCCGACCTCCAAGCCGCTCGGCCCCAACGCTTCCAGGACCAGCCCGGCCACGTCGTCCCCGGCTACCACCTCCGGCAGCCCCAGCACCGGCAGCACCGTCACCGGCATCACCGGACCCGTCACGCCGTCCTCACCCACGAACCCGATCCGCAAGCGCGAGAAGGCTCTCCGCCATCCGCGCCGCCGCGTCGACGTCGGTCATCAGCAGCGCCTCCGGGTGCACCGCCGTCTCGACACCGCGCACTCGGACGTCGGCGTCGGCCGGGTCGACGAGCCAGCCGTCGAGGAAGTCTGCATAGAGCGCCGCCACCGCCGCTGCCGTGGACGAGACCCCGATCGCCGAGAGGCAGGCGTCCGCGTGCCCCCGCACCGGCCGGCCCGAGATGAGCGGCGAGACCCCGACCACCGGTGCCTGCGACCCGCGAAGCGCATCGCGCACGCCCGGCACGCCGAGGATGATCCCGATCGAGACGACCGGGTTGGACGGTGGCAGGACGACGATGTCGGCCGAGCGCAACGCCTCGAGCACCCCGGGCGCGGCGGCCGCCTTGTCGAGCCCGGCGACGACGAACCGCGACGCCGGCACCTCGGCCCGCAGGCGCACCCACCACTCCTGGAAGTGGACCGCCTTCTCGCCGGCACCGTCGCCCTCGTCGAGCACGACGTGCGTCTCGACCGGTACGTCCGTCATCGGCAGCAGCCGGATCCCGCGGTCGGGCAGGCCCCACCGCGCAGCCAGCCGAGCCGTCACCTCGGACGCCGTCAGCCCCTGAGCCAGCCACTGCGAGCGGACGATGTGGGTCCCCAGGTCGAGGTCGCCGAGGGTGAACCACTGCGGCACCGCCCCGTAGGCCGCGAGCTCGCCCTGCACCCGGGTCGACTCGTCCGCACGCCCCCACCCCTGCGACTCGTCGATCCCGCCGCCGAGGGTGTAGAGGAGGGTGTCGATGTCGGGGCAGACCCGGAGTCCGAAGAGGCTGATGTCGTCACCGGTGTTGGCGATGACGGTGATCTCGGATTCCGGTGCCACGACGTCGAGATGAGCCCTCAGGCCCCTCAAGAAGCGGGCTCCGCCGACGCCGCCCGCGAGGGCCGTGATTCGCATGGGGGCCAGTGTGGACCACGGGCGAGTCGCCCCGACACGCCGGTCCGTCCAGAAAAAGTTCCCCCGATAGCAGAAACCGGCTTGACGGATGGGGATGACACGCGTGTAATTTCTTCATTGTGTTCCCGGCGAAACCGTTCTCTCGGTCAGGGGGAAGGTCGGGAGCAGTGTTGGGTCGCAGAGGGTCGAGGAGGCAGCCATGCACGAGTTGATGTTGATCGACGCCATGGTCGAGGAGGAGACGGTTCTCTCCTGGCAGGAGCGCAGTCTGTGCGCACAGACGGACCCCGAGGCGTTCTTCCCGGAGAAGGGCGGCTCCACCCGCGAGGCCAAGAAGGTCTGCGTCGGGTGTGACGTCCGGTCCGAGTGCCTCGAGTACGCGCTGGCCAACGACGAGCGCTTCGGCATCTGGGGCGGGCTGTCCGAGCGTGAGCGCCGCAAGCTGAAGAAGCGCGCCGTCTGACCGGGCGCGCGCCCACCTCATGACGCTGACGACTGCCACCGTGCTCCCCCCTGCCGCCTCACCAGCGAGGCAGGCGGTCCGGGCCGTCGTCCTCACCTCCGGAGCACGCCCGGGCCTGCGCGCCCTGCTCGACGCACTCGCGGCTTCGGCCTCGAGACCCGACTCGGTCGTCGTCCTCGACTCCTCCTCCGACGACGGCGCCGCCGAGGTGGTCGCCGCTGCGTCGTCCCGCACCTTCTCGGTCGAGCACGTCTCGCTCGACTCCCGTATGCCGGATCGCGCGGCGGTCACCCACTGGCTCACCAGCGGCGACGTGGCCGACGACGACCTCGTGTGGCTGCTGCCCGTCGGGTGCGTCCCCGAGCCGGGCACCCTCGGCCGGCTTCTCGCAGCCCACCGTCGCAGCCCGTCCGTCGGCCTCGTCGGGCCCAAGCACGTCGACGCGACCCAGCCCGGCACCCTGCGCTCGGTCGGCATCACGACGACGCGCTCGGGCCGGGTCGTCGAGGACCCGCCCCTCGGCGAGCCCGACCAGGGCCAGTACGACCTGCGCCGCGACGTCATCGCCGTCCCGCTCGCCGGGACGCTCGCGACCGCCGGCGCGCTGCGCTCCCTGCGTGGCTGGGAGCGCTCCTTCGGCGACCTCGGCGCCGACCTCGACCTCGGCTGGCGGGCCCACCTCGCCGGCCACCGCGTCGTCGTCGCGCCCGACGCGCGGATGCGCTCGGTCGCCGCACTCGGCCTCGCCACGGCGACCACCGGAGCCCGACGCCGTGCCGCCCGCCGGGTCGCCCTCGCCCGCGCGCCGTGGTGGCAGGTTCCCTTCCTCGCCCTGTGGGTCCTCCTCAGCTCCGTCACAGCGGGTCTGGGCCTGCTGCTCCTCAAGCGGCCCCGCGCCGCAGTCGCGGCGTTCGGCGACGTGGGCTCGCTCGACCCGTTCCGCGTCATCGCCGCGCGGCACCGCACCCGCGGTGGGCGCCAGCTCCAGCACCGCGATATCGGCTCGCTCTTCGTCCCCGCGTCGGCCATCGTGCGCCGGTCCCTCGACCGCGCGCACGAGGCGGTCATCGCCCCGTCGCGCCTGCCCGACGAGAACGTCCGCGACCCCGAGGCCTCATCCGGTCTCGGACGCCTCCTCGTCCACCCGGCCCTCCTCGCCGTGCTCGGCGCCCTCGCCGTCGTCGTCGCCGCCGGTCGTGACATCGGCGGTGGGCTCGTGAGCCGGTTCGGCTCCGGCGTCACCGGCGGCGAGCTCGTGACGACCCGCGCCACGTCGAGCACCCTCTGGCACGCTGCCTTCGACGGCTGGCACGGTGCCGGTCTCGGTGGTGACGGCCCAGCGAGCCCGGCGCTCGCCCTCCTCGCGATCCCGACCTGGGTGCTCGAGCAGCTGCCCGGGGCGGGGGACCTCACGTCGTCGGCCGGTGCGGTCGTCGGCGCCCTCCTCGTCCTCGCCCTGCCCCTCGCGGCAGTGTCCGCCTACATCTCGTCGCGGGTCATCACCTCCTCCCGGTCGCGCCCGATCCGCGGCGCGGTCGCCCTGCTGTGGGCGACGACAGGAGCCGCCGGGGCGTCCGTCGCCCAGGGCCGGCTCGGTGCGCTCGTCGCCCTCGTCCTCCTGCCGGCCGTCCTCGCCGGGGTCGTCATGCTGGCCCGCCCGACCGGTACCGCCACCGGCGCCTTCGCCACGTCGCTCGGAGCGGCCGCCCTCGGCGCCTTCGCGCCCCCGCTGCTCGCCCTCGTCGTGCTGGCCTGCCTCGGCGTCGCGATCGTCGGGGACAACCGTGCGCGGGCGCGCGCACTCGTCCCCGCGGTCCTCGGCCCGCTCCTGCTCGGCCCGTGGCTCCTCGACGTCGCCGACGACTGGGCGCTCGCGGCCACCGGCCCCGGCCTGAGCCAGTGGGGGACCACCTCCACCGAGCCGCTCGCCCTCGCCCTGCTTCACCCCGGTGGCGCGGGCAGCACGCCGTGGTGGGTCGGCGCCGTCGTCGTGGCCGCCGGCCTCGCCGGCCTCCTCGCCCCCCGCCGCGTCCGGTCGGTCGCGACCGGAGCTGCGCTACTCGGTCTCGTCTCGCTGGCCGCCGTCCTCGTCGCCCCACGGCTCGAGTTCGCCTCCGGAGCCGACGTCGCCACGGGTGCCGGTGTCGCGCAAGGCCTCGTCACCCCGTGGGCCGGGACCTTCATCCTCCCGCTCACCCTCGCGCTCCTCGCCTCCGCCGTCGTCGGCGCCGAGACCCTCCGTGGCCGCTGGCGGACGGGCGCGGCCGTCGTCCTCACCCTGGCGGGCCTCTTGACTGCCGGTGCCCTCGGGTGGTTCGGGTTCGGGGACGTGCTGCGGACGTGGTCCGACGTGCGCCCGGCCGTCGCGGTCGAGCAGGCCGGCAACGACCTGGCCAACCGCACGCTCTTCGTCGACCCGGGAACGGCCGGGGCGGCATACCGGATCGTCGGTCGCGAGGGCGGCGCGCTCGCGCGGTCACTGCCCCAGAGCGTCGAGGGGGACGCCGTCATCGCCGACGACGTGAGCGGCCTGCTCGACGGCACGCGCCCCGACGCCGGCCCGCGCCTCGCCGGGCACGCCATCGGCTTCCTCGCCGTCGCCGACACCGCCGGTGACGACGTCGCCCGCCGCCTCGACTCCGCGCAGGGTCTCTCTCGCCTCGCGAGCCGCGGTGGCTACGACGTGTGGCGCATCGCCGCCCTCGGTGGTTCGGTCGACCGGCCCGTCGCCCCCACCCGCCTCTCGCTCGTCACCGGCTCGGACCACGCGCTCGTCGCGACCCTCGGCGAGCACGGCGCCACCGAGACCACGGTGACGGCCCGACAGGACGCCGTCCTCACCGTCGCCGAGCCGCCGGCCTGGACCGAGCACGCCGAGGTCACCCTCGACGGCCGGACCCTCACCGCCGAGGCAGGAGCCGAGCGACCCACGTATGCCGTTCCCGCCGGCACGCACGACCTCGTCGTCGAGGTCGCGACCGAGCACCCGTGGTGGCGCGCACTGCAGGCGCTCGCCCTCTTCGTCGTCGGCTTCCTCGCCATCCCGTTCGGCACCCGCGCCTTCAGGAGCCGTCGATGAACCGCGCCCGCTGGATCGGCCCCACCCGCCTCGTCCTCACGGGCGCCGCGGCGGCCGGCCTCGTCACCGTCGCGACGATGACGCCCGTCAGTGGCGTCGGTGGGGCAGGCGGCGCCGCGCCGTCGGCCGTGACCCTCGCGCCGGTCTCGTCTGCCGCGCTGTCGTGCCCCGGCTCCGAGCTCACCGGCATCGACGGGGTCGAGGACATCGCCGTGACCGCCAAGGTGGGCGTGGGCACGGCGCCCGGGTCCGCCCTCGCGCCCCTCGAGCCGGGCAGCGGCGGCCGCGTCACCGTCGGTTCGGGTCCGCAGGCCGGCGCGCCGGTCACCAGCCGCGGCACGACCTCGACGACGACCCTCAGGGGCACCGGCGCCGTCGATGTCGTCGGGAGCGGCGCCATGGCGCCGGGTCTCGCCGCCGTGCAGGAGTGGGCCGTGGCCACCGAGGAGATCCGTGGGCTCGCGACCGTGCCTTGCAGCGGCCCCGGCTCGGACCTCTGGCTGCTCGCCGGTGGTGGGGCGGCCGGCCGCCAGGAGCGGCTCGTGCTCACCAACCCGGGCGCCAACGAGGTCACCGTCGACATCCAGGCTTTCGGGCTCAAGGGCCCCATCGTGTCGCCCACCGGCACCACCGTGGTCCCCGCCCACGGCCGCGTCGCCCTCCTCGTCGACGCCGTCACCGGCGACGAGCAGTCCCCGGCGATCCGGGTGCGCGCCAACGGCGGGTCGGTCCGGGCCGTCATGAGCGACATCTGGCTCGACGGCTCCACACCCGCGGGCGCCGAGACGGTCGTGCCGACCGCCGCGCCCTCGACCCGGCAGGTCATCCCCGCCGCGCTCGTCGCGTCCACCGGCTCGATCCGGATCGCCGTCCCCGGCGACCAGCAGGCGGTCGTCAGCGCTCGTGTCATCGGCAAGGACGGCGCGACCCCGCTCCCGGGCGGCGGCGTCGCCCAGGTCGGCGCACGCTCCACCGGAGAGCTCGCCGTCAGGGGACTCAAGGAGGGCTCGTATGCCGTCGAGCTCACCTCGGACGTGCCCGTCGTGGCCTCGCTCTTCGCCTCGTGGCGCAGGGGTGAGGCGGCCGGCGACTTCGTCTGGGCTCCCTCGACCGACGCTGCCGAGGGTCTGCTCGGCGCCGCCTTCCCGGCCGCCGATGACGTGCGGCGCCGTCTCCTCACCGTCGTCTCGACCGGAGGGCCCGCCACCGCCGAGGTGACGTGGCGCACCGACGGCACGTGGACGACGCGCAGCCTCACCCTGTCGCAGGACACCTCCGAGACCCTGGACCTCGGCGCGGCCGAGTCGGTGTGGGTGCGCCGCTCCGCGGGCAGTGGCCAGGTGCGCGCCGGGGTCGGGACGCGGGCCGGTCAGGACCAGCAGTTCGTGTCCGTGTCACCGCTCGCCCCGAGCGCGGTGACCTCCGAGGTGAGCCGGGCGCACCCCGCGCCCTGAACGACCCGAAGAATCGACGCGAGAGGGACCGTCAGAGGTCGATCTCGGAGGTCGGCACCCCGAGGAGCGCCGCCACCTGCTCGGCGACGACCTCCCGCACGATGACCGACACCTCGGCCGCGTCGCGGGCCCGGGTCTCGACCGGGCGACGGTAGACGACGATCCGGTGCCCGACGGCACCGCCGACGGGAACGAGCCGACCGACGGGGGCGGCCTGCTCCTCCCACGGCGCCGGGTCGGTCGGTGGGACCTCTTCGACGGCGAACTCCACGGCCGCATACCGGTTGCCGAGGTACTCCCGAGCCCGCTCGGAGACGTCGATGACGATGTCGTCGAAGGTGTCGCGGCGCGACCGCATCGCCGGCACCGGAGGCCACGCCATGGGGCCCCGCGGGCCACGTCCGCGACGGTCCCGGCGACGGCCCGGGGCCGGGAAGCGGGGGTCGAGAGGAGGCACGGGACGAGCCTACGGCGCGCCACCTCACCTCTGTCGGAGCGGTGTCCTAGAGTCGTGGGGTGAACGCGTCCAGGAAGTGCAGCAAGACCGCGTGCTCCCAGCTTGCGGTGGCCACCCTGACCTACGCGTATGCCGACCGGGCCGTCGTCCTCGGGCCGCTCGCCACCTATGCCGAGCCCCACTCCTACGACCTCTGCGCCGACCATGCAACCCGCCTCACGGTGCCGCAGGGGTGGGAGTTCCTCCGCCTCGAGTCCGACGGCTACGCACCCGCTCCCGAGGTCGACGACCTCCTCGCGGTGGTCGATGCCGTGCGTGAGCGCCCGGCGAGCGCCCCCACCGTGGCGAGCGTCGTCGTCAGCGCCATGCCGGTCGTCGGCGAGCAGCGCCGGGGTCACCTCCGGGTGCTTCCCGGCAGCGGCGAGGCCTGACCCACCCGCATCTCCGACCTGCCCCGACCCGCCCCCTGCCCGTGCTCTGGCGCGGTCGCTCGGCCCCGCGAGACGAGCAGAACCTGACGAGCGAGCCACCCATGAGTGACTCGCTCGCGAACCTCTGCTCGTCTCGAGCTCCTGAACGGTCCGAGCTCTTCAACGGATGGTCCGCGGGTCAGCCGCCGACGTAGGCCTTCAAGTGCGTCCCGGTGAGCGTCTTCCCCTCCGCGACGAGGTCCGCGGGCGTGCCCTCGAAGACGACGGTGCCGCCCTCGTGACCGGCGCCCGGCCCGAGGTCGATGACCCAGTCGGCGTGTGCCATGACCGCCTGGTGGTGCTCGATGACGATGACCGACTTGCCGCCGTCGACGAGCCGGTCGAGCAGCGCGAGGAGGTTCTCGACGTCGGCGAGGTGCAGACCCGTCGTGGGCTCGTCGAGGACGTAGACCTCGCCCTTGTCGGCCATCTGCACGGCGAGCTTGAGCCTCTGGCGCTCGCCACCGGAGAGCGTCGTCAGCGGCTGGCCGAGCGTGAGGTAGCCGAGGCCGACGTCGACGAGCCGGGAGAGGATCGTGTGCGCCGCCGGGATCCGCGCCTCGCCCTCACCGAAGAACGCGAGCGCCTCGTCCATCGACATCCCGAGGACGTCGGCGATGTTGCGCCCACCCAGGGTGTAGTCGAGCACGGCCGCCTGGAAGCGCCGCCCCTCGCACTCCTCGCACGGTGACTCGACCGTCGCCATGACCCCGAGCTCGGTGAAGATCACCCCGGCGCCGTTGCACGTCTGGCAGGCACCCTCGGAGTTCGAGCTGAAGAGGGCGGGCTTGACGCCGTTGGCCTTGGCGAACGCCTTGCGGATCGGCTCGAGCAGGCCGGTGTAGGTCGCCGGGTTGCTGCGGCGGGAGCCCTTGATCGCGCCCTGGTCGACGACGACGACACCGTCGCGCCCGTCGACCGAGCCGTGGATGAGCGAGCTCTTGCCCGACCCCGCCACGCCGGTCACGGCGACGAGCACCCCGAGCGGGATGTCGACGTCGACATCGCGGAGGTTGTGGGTCGACGCGCCACGCACCTCGAGCGTGCCGGTGGGCGTGCGCACCTCGGGCTTGAGCCGGGCGCGGTCGTCGAGGTGCCGCCCGGTGAGGGTGCCGGCGGAGCGCAGCTGCTCGACGGACCCCTCGAAGACGATCTGGCCTCCGGCCGAGCCTGCGTGCGGACCGAGGTCGACGACATGGTCGGCGATGGCGATGGTCTCGGGCTTGTGCTCGACGACGAGGACGGTGTTGCCCTTGTCGCGCAGGCGGATGAGCAGGTCGTTCATCCGCGCGATGTCGTGCGGGTGCAGGCCGATCGTCGGCTCGTCGAAGACGTAGGTGACGTCGGTGAGCGACGAGCCGAGGTGGCGGATCATCTTCGTGCGCTGCGCCTCGCCACCCGAGAGCGTGCCGGCGGGCCGGTCCAGCGAGAGGTAGCCGAGGCCGATCTCGGTGAACGAGTCGAGCAGGTGCTGCAGCCCCTTAAGCAGCGGCGCCACCGAGGGCTCGTCGAGCCCGCGCACCCAGTCGGCGAGGTCGCTGATCTGCATCGTGCAGACGTCGGCGATCGACTTGCCGTCGATCCGCGACGTGAGCACGTCGGCGGTGAGGCGGGTGCCCTCGCACTCGGGGCACCGCTGGAAGGTCACGGCGCGCTCGACGAACCGGCGCACGTGCGGCTGCATCGCCTCGGGGTCCTTGGAGAGCATCGACTTCTGGATCTTGGGGATGATGCCCTCGAAGGTGAGGTTGATGCCCTCGACCTTGATCTTGGTCGGCGGCGCATAGAGCATCGTCTCGAGCTGCTTGGCCGTGAACGCGTCGATCGGCTTGTCCATGGGCAGGCCCATGCCCTCGAAGAGCCGGCCGTACCACCCGTCCATCGAGTAGCCCGGCACCGTGAGCGCCCCCTCGCTCAGGCTCTTCGACGCGTCGTAGAGCGCCGTCCGGTCGATGTCGCTCACGTGTCCCATGCCCTCGCACCGCGGGCACATGCCGCCGAGGTAGACCTGCTGCTGGGCGACGCGCTTCTCGGTGTGGCCGCCCTTCTCGGTCGTCATCACCCCGCTCGCCTTCCGCGTCGGGACGTTGAAGCTGTATGCCGTCGGTGGACCGACGTAGGGGTCCCCGATGCGGCTGTAGAGGATGCGGAGCATGGCATTGGCGTCCGTCGCCGTGCCGACCGTCGAGCGCGGGTTGGCGCCCATCCGCTCCTGGTCCACGATGATCGCCGTCGTGAGGCCGTCGAGGTGGTCGACCTCGGGCCGGGCGAGCGTCGGCATGAAGCCCTGGACGAAGGCGCTGTAGGTCTCGTTAATCATCCGCTGCGACTCGGCGGCGATCGTGCCGAAGACGAGCGAGCTCTTGCCCGAGCCGGAGACGCCGGTGAAGACGGTGAGCCGGCGCTTGGGCAGGTCGACGCTGACGTCCTTGAGGTTGTTCTCGCGCGCGCCCTGCACGCGGATGAGGTCGTGGGTGTCGGCGGCATGCGGCTGCGTGGTCACGGGCACACGCTAGTGGCAGGCGGTGACGCCCACCGGACCTCGGCGCCCGACGGCCGGTGCGGTCCGAGCCGTCCTTGTAGGGTTCCTGCGTGCCTCCCCACAACCTCGCCGAGTTCGTCAAGGCCTACGACGTCCGAGGCCTCGTCCCGGAGCAGCTCGACGTCGACGTGGCCTGGGCCATCGGCGCAGCGTTCGCCGAGGTCGTCATCGCCCGCGAGGGCGGCACCGGCTGTGTCATCGGCCACGACATGCGGGCGACCTCGCCGGAGCTCTCGCGGGCGTTCGGCGCCGGCGTGGCGAGCCGCGGCATCGACGTCACCCACATCGGCCTCGCGAGCACAGACGGCCTCTACTTCGCCAGCGGCCACCTCGACCTCGCCGGTGCCATGTTCACCGCCAGCCACAACCCCGCGGCCTACAACGGCATCAAGCTCTGCCGCCCGGGCGCCCGGCCCGTCGGTCAGGACACCGGTCTCGCTGACGTGCGTGACCTCGCCCAGGAGCTGCTCGACGGCACCGGCGAGATGCGCGACGAGGAAGAGGGCACGAGCACCGACCGCGACGTCCTCGCCGACTACGCCGCCTTCCTGCGCGGGCTTGTCGACCTCTCCGGCATCCGCCCGCTCAAGGTCGTCGTCGACGCAGGCAACGGCATGGGCGGCCACACAGTCCCCGCCGTCCTCGAGACAGCAGCCGGCCTGCCCGCGCTGCCGCTCGAGGTCGTCCCGCTCTACTTCGAGCTCGATGGCACCTTCCCCAACCACGAGGCCAACCCGCTCGAGCCCGAGAACCTGCGCGACCTCCAGGCCGCCGTCGTCGAGCACGGCGCCGACCTCGGGCTCGCCTTCGACGGCGACGCCGACCGCTGCTTCGTCGTCGACGAGCGCGGCGAGCCAGTGAGCCCGAGCGCCATCACCGGCCTCATCGCGACGCGCGAGGTCGGTCGGGAGGTCGCCGCCGGCACCCCAGCATCCGACGTCGCCATCGTGCACAACGCCATCACCTCTGCCCAGGTCCCCGAGGTCATCGCCGACCTCGGCGCCAAGGCCGTGCGCACCCGCGTCGGGCACTCCTTCATCAAGGGCGAGATGGCCCGTGCCGACGCCGTCTTCGGCGGCGAGCACAGCGCCCACTACTACTTCCGCGACTTCTGGTTCGCCGACACCGGCATGCTCGCCGCGATGCACGTGCTCGCCGCCCTCGGTGAGCAGGACGCACCCCTCAGCGCGCTCATGGAGGACTACACGGCATACGTCGCGTCGGGGGAGATCAACTCGACCGTGGACGACCAGGCCGCGAGCACGGATGCGGTGCGCGCGTGGGCCAGCGACAAGGACGTCGAGGTCGACGAGCTCGACGGCCTCACCCTCACCCACGCGGGCGGCGAGGGCGACCCGATGTGGTGGCTCAACCTGCGCGCCTCCAACACCGAACCCCTGCTGCGGCTCAACGTCGAGGCAGCCGATGCGGACACGATGGCCGCGATACGCGACGATGTCCTCAGCGTCGTCCGCGGCGACACGAGAGAGGACAGCTGATGTCAACGATGGAGCCCTGGCTGCGCGAGATCCTGCGCTGCCCCAACTGCCGGGCCGAGCTGCGTGACGAAGTCGGCGCCGACGGGCCCGAGCTCGCCTGCACGTCCGCCGAGTGCGGCCTCGTCTACCGGATCGACGACGGCGTCCCGGTCCTCCTCGTCGACGAGGGCCGCAAGCCGGCCTGACCGGCCGCGCCGCGCACACGCCGTGCCCCACCTGGACGAGGCCTTCCTCGACTCGGCCGAGGCGCTCGAGCGCCTCGACAGCCGCGGGTCGCTGCGCGCGCTCGCGACCTCCGGCGCGCAGGTGCGCCGGTCCATCGTCGCCGCCCGTGAGGCGGGCATCGACCGGGTCGCCGGCGGTGACAGACCCCGCTCGGTCCTCGTCGCCTCGCTCGGCGGTTCGGCCGTCGTCTGCGACGTCCTCGACGTCCTCGCCGAGCCGGGGTCGCCGGTCCCGCTGACGACCCGCCGCGAGGCCCCGCTGCCGGGATGGATCGGACCGCTCGACCTCGTCATCGCCGTCTCCCAGTCAGGTCGAGCGGTCGGGCCCCTTGCGCTCGCCGCCGAGGCTGCGCGCCGCGGCGCCTCGCTCCTCACCGTCGGGGCGCCGGACTCGCCGCTCGCCGATGTCTGTGCCCGCGGCCGCGGCGTGCACGTCGACGTCGCCCCCGATGTGCCGACGTCGCGCGCCGCGCTGTGGTCGATGCTCACCCCCGTGCTCCTCGCCGCCGACGGACTCGGTCTCATCGAGTGCCCCGAGGCCGTCCTCGAGCGCGTCGCCGACGTCCTCGACACCCGCGCGGAGGAGTGCCGTCCGTCGTCGGAGTCGTTCGTCAACCCGGCGAAGTCGATCGCCGTCGGACTCGCCGAGACCGTCCCGGTCGTCCTCGGTGACGGCGCGCTCACCGGTGTCGCCGCCGGCCGCGCCGCCGCGATGCTCGCCCGCACCGCGCGTATGCCGGCCACCTCCGGCGCGCTGCCCGACGCGGCCTCACAGGTGGTCGCCTGCTTCGACGGCCCGTTCAGCGGCTCGGGCGACGCCGGACGGGGGAGCGGGGGCGACGTCTTCGCCGACCCGTTCCTCGACGGACCGCCCTCGCCGCAGCTCGGGCTCGTGCTCCTGCGCGACCACCCCGACGCGACGCCGACGTCACCCGTGACCCCGGCGACGGTGCCCCCGCGCGAGCTCGCCGACGCCGTCGCCGACTCCGCACGCGACGCCGGCGTCAAAGTCTGGGAGGTCGAGGCGCTCGCCGGTCAGCCCATCGAACGGCTCGCATCGGTCATCTCGCTCACCGACTACGTCTCGACCTACCTCGCGCTCGGGCTCGGCCTCGATCCGGCCATCTCCCGGCACGTCACCGAGCTCCGCGACCGCACGAGCTGACGCACGCGGTCCCGCCCGCGAGGGCCCGCCGGGTCAGTGCCGGGTCAGTGCCGTGTCAGTGCTGGGCGAGGTCGACGACCTCGGCCGTGGGCAGCTCGGCGAGCGCCGCTCCGTCGAGGAGCAGCTTGCTCGACCGCAGCCCGCTGCCGATGACGACGGCCCCGGCCGCGACGACCGCCGCGTCGACGAGCACAGGCCAGTCCGCGGGAAGCCCGACGGGCGTGATGCCACCGAACTCCATGCCCGTGAGCGAGACGGCGTCGTCGTGCGGTGCGAACGAGATCTTGCGGACCCCGAGGTGGCGCCGGACCACACCGTTGATGTCGGCGCGGTCGGTGGCGAGCACCATGACGGCGGCATGGGTGACCTCACCCGCGCGCTTGCCCGCGACGACGACGCAGTTGGCGCTGGCCTCCGGCGCGACGTCGTATGCCGTGCAGAACGCCTCCGTGTCGGCGAGCGTCGCGTCGATGGTCGCCACCTCAGCGACGGCGACTCCGGCGGCCACGCCCGGCGCCGACAGGGCCGCGGCCACGGGAGGCGCGACGAGCTCAGGGGAGGCCGCGGCAGGCGACCAGGACAGCGTTCCGCGGGCGGACGGCATACGGGTCAGTGGGAGTTCTTCGGCGTGACGCCGCCCGCGGCGTCGTCAGCGTCGTCGGTGGAGCCGGCCGCAGCGTCGTCCGCGGACGGCTCGGGAGCGTGGTCGTCGTGGCCGCCCTTGTGAGGGATGACGTGCATGACCGCGACGACGATCGCTCCGACGATGAGACCGAGGATGGCCGAGCCGATGGTGTTGGTGACCCAGCCGAGCACCCCGCCGAGCGCGCCGGTGGCGTCGTGGACCGCCTCCTCGGCGTGGTGGACCCACTCGTAGGGGTAGTGCAGCGGCGACCAGTACTCGCTCAGCTCGTCGAGCCCGACGAGGAGGATGTGCCCGCCGACCCAGATCATCGCGGCGATGCCGACGACGGAGAGGGTCGCGAGGAGCTTGGGCATGGCGGCCACGAGGCCGCGGCCGAGGCCGGCCCGGGCGCCGTCGCCCTTGGCGAGGTGCAGGCCGACGTCGTCCATCTTGACGATGAGCGCGACGACGCCGTAGACGAGCACGGTGATGAGCACCGCGACGACGGCGAGGATGACGGCGCGCGTGACGAAGGGCTCGTCCTTCACCTCGTTGAGCGAGATGACCATGATCTCGGCCGAGAGGATGAAGTCGGTGCGGATCGCCCCGCTCGTGATCGTCGACTCGTCGGCGATCTTGCCCTCGTCGTGGGCCTTGTCCGCGGCGTCGTCGTGGTGACCGCTGACCCGCTCCCAGATCTTCTCGACGCCCTCGAAGCAGAGGTAGGTGCCGCCCACCATGAGCAGCGGCGTGAGCGCCACCGGCAGGAACTGGCTGAGCAGCAGCGCCGCCGGGAGGATGAAGAGGAGCTTGTTGCGCAGCGAGCCGACGGCGATCTTCTTGATGATCGGCAGCTCGCGCTTGGGCTCGATGCCCTGGACGTACTGCGGGGTGACCGCGGTGTCGTCGACGATGACGCCGCTCGCCTTGACGCTCGCGCGTCCGGCTGCGGCGGCCACGTCGTCGACCGAGGCGGCCGCTGCCTTGGCGAGCACCGCGATGTCGTCGAGCAGGGCGAAGAGTCCGCCAGCCATCAGGCCGCCTTCGGGTCGGTGGGGGAGTGGGGGTCGAGCACGCGCTCAGACTACAGAGCGCGCGCCTCACTCCTCCTCGTCGCGCGCCTCCGCGTCCTCGTCCTCGGCCAGGTCGTCCTCCTCGTCGTCCTCGCGCAACGGGTCCTCGTCGTCGTCGTCCGCCTCCTGCTCGGTGAGGGCCGGGCGGGTCATCTCGGCGTCCGGGTCGATGGCGTAGTCGCCGCGGACCTCCTCCCACGAGTCGAGCTTGCTCTCGTCGAGCTCCACCTTGACCTCGTCACTCACCTCGTCGCCGGCCCGGGAACCGCCCTCCCGTATGCCGTCCGTGCCCGTCCCGTCGAAGGTCTCGCTCATCGTCCTGCTCCGTCCGTCGTGCGGTGTCCCTGCCCGCGGGGGCGCCCCGCGGCATTCCATGTCTACCGCGTGCAGTCGGTAGAGTGGGGTCGCCGGCGCGGGTGATACCCCGCTCTCACGTGTTCGCCCAGATGGGCTGCGCCGGGTCGCAAACCAGTCCTCAACGGAAGAGATGTCGCATGTCCATTGACTACAAGGTTGCCGACCTGGGCCTCGCAGAGGCCGGCCGTCACCAGATCCGCCTCGCCGAGCACGAGATGCCCGGCCTCATGAGCCTGCGCGAGGAGTTCGGCTCCTCGCAGCCGCTCAAGGGCGCCCGCATCGCCGGCTCGCTCCACATGACCGTGCAGACGGCCGTCCTCATCGAGACGCTCACCGCGCTCGGGGCCGAGGTCCGCTGGGCCTCCTGCAACATCTACTCGACGCAGGACGAGGCCGCCGCGGCCGTCGTCGTCGGCCCGAACGGCACCGTCGACGACCCGCAGGGTGTCCCGGTCTTCGCCTGGAAGGGCGAGACGCTCGAGGAGTACTGGGACTGCACCGAGCAGATCCTCACCTGGCCGGGCGAGGGCGCCAACATGATCCTCGACGACGGTGGCGACGCCACGATGCTCGTCCACAACGGTCGCGCGTGGGAGACCGCCGGCCAGGTGCCCCCCACCGACGAGAAGGACTCCGAGGAGGTCGGCGTCTTCAAGGCGCTCGTCCGCCGCACCCTCGAGCAGGACCCGCAGAAGTGGACCAAGGTCTCCGAGGAGATCAAGGGAGTCACCGAGGAGACCACCACCGGTGTCCTCCGCCTCTATGACCTCGCCAAGACCGGCGACCTGCTCTTCCCGGCGATCAACGTCAACGACTCGGTCACCAAGTCCAAGTTCGACAACAAGTACGGCTGCCGCCACTCGGTCATCGACGGCCTCAACCGTGCGACCGACGTCCTCATCGCCGGCAAGGTCGCGGTCGTCTGCGGCTACGGCGACGTCGGCAAGGGCTGCGCCGAGGCCCTTCGCGGGCAGGGCGCCCGCGTCATCGTCACCGAGATCGACCCCATCTGCGCGCTCCAGGCGGCGATGGAGGGCTACCAGGTCGCCCGCCTCGAGGACGTCCTCGACGTCGCGGACATCTACATCACGACGACCGGCAACTTCAACATCATCACGGCCGAGCACATGACCAAGATGAAGAACAAGGCGATCGTCGCCAACATCGGTCACTTCGACAACGAGATCGACATCGCCGGCCTCGCCAAGGTCGCCGGCGTCACGAAGACCGAGATCAAGCCGCAGGTCCACGAGTGGGTCTTCGAGGGCGGCAACAGCATCATCGTGCTGTCCGAGGGACGCCTCTTCAACCTCGGCAACGCGACCGGTCACCCGTCGTTCGTCATGTCGAACTCGTTCACGAACCAGACGATCGCCCAGATCGAGCTCTTCACGAAGACGTCCGAGTACGACAAGCAGGTCTACGTCCTCCCGAAGCACCTCGACGAGAAGGTGGCCCGCCTCCACCTCGCCGCCATCGGCGTCGAGCTCACCGAGCTCACCAAGGAGCAGGCCGAGTACATCGGCGTCGACGTGGCCGGCCCCTACAAGGCGGACCACTACCGCTACTGAGGCTTCCCAGACACCACGAACGACCCGGTATGCCGTCCGCTCACCCGAGCGGGCGGCACACCGCGTTCTCGGGGTGCGTCCACGGCGGGCGCCTGGGTGCGCTCGCATAGGCTCCGCGCGTGCGCCACGGAACAGCAGGTCGGTCGGGGCGGGGTCCGCGCCCCGACGTCGTGCGGGCCTGGGTCGTGGCGGGGGTCTTCCTCGCCATCGTGGCCGGGCTCGTCCTCACCGGTCGGGTGGAGCGGTGGGTGCTCGGCATCTATGCCTTCACCAGCGCGCTGGCGTTCCTCAGGTACCGCGGTGACAAGGCCGCCGCGCGACGCCGGAGCTGGCGGACGCCCGAGGCCTCCCTCCACGCGGTCGCCCTCGTCGGCGGCTGGCCCGGCGCCCTCGTGGCCCGCCACGTCCTGCGGCACAAGACGACCAAGCAGCCCTTCCGCTCGGTCTTCTGGCTCACGGTGGTGCTCAACTGCGGGGCCTTGGCGTGGCTCGTGGCCAGGGGCTGAGCGGAGGGCTCAGGCCGGGACCCAGAGCTTGAGGGTCGAGCCCGAGCGCAGGAGCCCCCAGCGACGGTCCGTCCCGTCCTCGGTGACCGACCGGACCGAGGCCGGGAGCAGGGCGCACGTCGCGCCGGCCGGGAGCACGACGCCGCCGGGTGACTGCAGCCGGCGGCGGGTGTCGGCAAAGGCCTGCGCGCCGTGCACCTCCGTGCGCATGTCGACCCAGACCTCGACGTCGGGACGCAGGAGAAGGACGGCTCCGGCGGTGTCGGGGTCGGTGAAGAGGCGGCAGTCTCGCGGGAGCGACGGGGCGATGTCGGCCTCGACGGTGGGGGTGCCCGGGTCGACCGAGCGTGCGACGGCCAGGGGGAGCAGCAGGACGGCGACGGCCGTGACGATCGGTCGCCAGTAGGCCGCGCGGAGCCGCGTGCGCAGGGCCTCGCTGCGCGCCGGGTCCGCCCGCCAACGCGGGGTAGCGGCGGACAGCCGCGAGGCGAGGACGGGCAGAAGGGTCAGGGCTGCCACACCGAGGAAGCGGATGGCCATGAGCCCGGCCACGGCGGCGAGGAGCCCGATGAGGGTGAGCACGACCTCGAGGGCCCACCGCGAGCGCTCGCGGGACCCGGGGGCGCCTGGGCGGTGGCGGGTGAGCCGGCTGGCGCAGAGGACGGCGAGGACGAGGAGGACGACGGCGACCGGGACCCAGCGGACGCGGAGCCCGGCAGTGAAGGGCGGCAGCCACTCGATGATCTGGCCACCGGAGGCTGCGCTGACGTCCAGGAGGAGGCGCCACACCGACCAGCCGTAGGGTCCGAGCAGGCTGCCGACCGCGAGCCCGGCGCCGGCGACGGCTGCGAGGGCGGCCCGCCACCGGGCTGCGCCGGACAGCACGGCGAGCAGCGGCAGCGCACCGGCGAGACCGAGCGCGGTGACCGCCCACGAGACGTGGAGCCAGGCACCGAGCCAGCCGAGCGCGGCAGCGGCGAGGGCCACACCGGCATACGTCGACCCCCGACGGGGGATCGCGCGGGTGACCAGGGAGTGCCCGAGTGCGAGGGTCGCGAGCATGAAGGCCTGGACGACGATCGTCGCGCGTGGCGAGACCATCGGCAGCGCCAGCACCGAGACGAGCACCGTGGCGGCGAGGATCGGGAGGGGGCGGGCGCCGAGCCGTCGGGCTGTGACCGCCGCGGCGACGAAGTAGGCGAGCATGCCGAGGGCACCCACCAGCGCGATCCCGGCGAGACCGAGGCCCCTGTCGCCGAGCCCGAGCAGGGTGTTCCACAGCGGGGAGGTCGGGCGGAAGGTGCCCTCGCTCGGGCCCCAGCTCCACGAGTCGGCACGGACCAGCGGGGTCCCGGAGAGCCGTTCGATGCCGTCACGCGCCTGCCAGTAGGGGTCGCGCTCGGTCATCCGCGCTGCGCGGAAGGTGACGAGCGCGGTGACCCAAGCACCGAGGACCACCCAGTCCCAGCGGGACCTCACGAGAAGCCGCGAGTGCGGGCTGCGTAGTCGGCGTAGCCGGGCAGCTCCTCGCGCAGCAGCTTCTCCTCCCAGCGGGCGCGGAGCACCTGGAGCACGCCGAGGCCGAGCAGGACGAGCCACGCGAGGCCGCCGCCGCTGAGCAGGACGAGCCCGATCGCGGCGACGTACTCGAAGACGTAGAGGGGGTGGCGGAACCAGCGGTAGGGCCCGCTCGTCGACAGCTCGCGCGCCTGAGGGACGACGCTGATGTTGGTCCGGAGGCTGAGCAGCGACCAGGTGGACAGGGCCACGCCCACGAGGACGAGAGCAGAACCCAGACCGGCTGCCGTCGTGCTGGCACCACCGGCGCCCAGGAGCGGGATGAGGAAGGGCGAGAAGGTCGCCGCGCCGGCTGCGAGCCAGACGGCCGGCCGGCGGTCGGTGCCCGAGGCGGCGCCGCGTCGCAGGTACATCACGACGAGCACGGTGTAGAACGCCAGCGCCGCGACCGTGCCCCCGACCTCGAGGGCGCTGCGGTCGGCGTCCCGGTCGAGCAGGTGCGAGACGTTGAAGACCACGAGCCCGAGGAAGACCGGCACGAGCAGGAGTCGGCCCACGTCGGGCCGGCGGTCACGTGGCTGCATGCAGCCGAGTATGTCGTTCGTGATGGAACTTCGCTGCGGGTTCCGGCCGGAAAAGGGCTAGAGGCTCTGGTCACCCCTGGGAAGAGCCAACCTGCATGGATGGTCACCGGTGGCTATGGACAAAATGCGCGTCGATAGTGTAGGACTGCGCTTGGATCAGGCGATTTCGTGCTCACAAACCCCCTCACCGGGCAGCTCTAGCACACCAACGACCCCCATGCACGCAATCGGCGGAGTCATCTGACCCATTTCTTCTAGTCATCCACATCAACTAGTTTTGACTAGTTCGGGCCATGTCCGAAATCTTCACGTTTGCTGAAGACTCGGCGCGGGCCGGGCAGACCGGCACCTGCTCCAACCGAACAGGGGGAAAGCCAGATGATCCAGGCTTTCAACAAGCTCCATCGCCTGCTCCTCCAAGACCGGGGCGCAACGATGGTCGAGTACGGCCTCATGGTCATGCTCATCGCCACGGTCGTCGTGGCCGCTGTCGGCCCTCTCGGCCAGGCGGTCTCGTCGTTCTTCACCGGCGTGCCCAGCTCCCTCTGACTCTCAACACCACCACCACACAAAAGGAAAAGTCATGACCTCTTCGCTCCTCCGCCTCCGCAACCGCATCGCCTCCGAGAAGGGCGCGACCATGGTCGAGTACGGCCTCATGGTCGCCCTCATCGCCGTCGTCGTCGTCCTCGCGGTCGGCCCGCTCGGCACCGCCATCTCGACGATGTTCGCGGGTATCGCCGGCTCCATCTGAGCCACGACGCAGCGGGGCCGGCGGCTCGACGGGCCGCCGGCCCCACTGCATCACCCGGTGCCACAGCACCACCACCAGCACCACCAGTCGCGGCTGCACGCCGCCGCTCCCCGGACAGCGGGGGAGCTCCAGTCGCAGGACGAGGGGGTAGGGCCTTGAAGCGTCGCAACGAACGCGGAGCCTCGATGATCGAGTTCGCTCTCATCACCCCCCTCCTGCTCCTCTGCATCTTCGGGATGATCGACCTCGGGCGGCTCTTCCTCGTCCAGGCCATGGTCACCAACGGCGCCCGTGAGGGTGCCCGCATGGTCGCGCTGCGCCAGCCGGCGGCCGACGTCACGGCCCGCGCCAACGCCTCCATGCCGGGTCTCGACGCCCTGTCCACCGGCACGCACTCGGTGAACACCGTGGCAGCGTGCCCGGCTGCCCCCACGCCGGCTCAGGGAGGCAGGGTCACCGTCTCGGTCACGGGCTTCAAGTGGCTCGCGCTGGGGGGCATCGCCGGCCTCTTTCCCGGTGGGGGCATCCCCGTCCCGTCCCCGGCCGCGACGTCCGAGATGAGGTGCCTGGGATGACGCGCCGACCCTCACCTTCACGCAGAGCCCGCAACGAGAAGGGCGCGACGACGATGCTCGTCGCCATCCTCTTCGGCGGTTTCGTCGTCACCGGGCTCCTCGCCTGGTCGGCCGATGCCGGACAGGTCTTCTGGGAGCGTCGCCAGACCCAGAACGCGGCCGACGCCGCAGCCATGGCGCTCGCCCAGAGCTGCGCCAAGAACAACTGCGTCGTCGACGCCGACGGCCTGCCCGCTCTCGTCAACGCCAACACGGTCAACAACGCTTCGCGCACCCACACGATCGAGCGGCAGTGCAAGAAGAACACCACCGCTGGGACCCTCCCCGTGTGCTCCTCGACGCCGAGCGTGGGCAACCTGCGTGAGTGCCCGCCGGTGCCGACGACCATGTCGTCGAGCCTCCCCTACGTCGAGGTCCGGGTGCGTTCCAATGGGGCATCACCCGGCCTCATCCCCAACCCATTCACCCGGGCCAACAACACCGGCCCCGACGACAGCAGCGTCATCTCGTGTTCCCGCGCGGCCTGGGGGGTTCCCGGTGGCGGGACCTTCACCTCGCCGATCACGATCTCGGTGTGCGAGTGGCAGACCTACACCAACGGCGGTCTCAGCTACGTCGCCCAGCCGCCGGTCGCCCCGTGGCCGGGCTACGGGGGGGCCGGACAGCCGACCTACCCCCCGGCGGCGACGACCCCCAACACCGCGGGGCGTGAGGTCATCGTCGACCTCCACGACCCGGCCAAGCCGGGCTGCTCCTACCAGGGCAAGGACACCGCGGGTGGCTTCGGCTACCTCGACACGACCGGATCGTGCAGCACGACCCTGACGACGGTCAACGGCACCGACATCTGGGCCAACATCGACACCGGCTCCTCTGCCACGACCAGCTGCCAGACGGCCATGTCGAACATCTGGACCAGCGGACCCGTCATCGACCTCCCGGTCTTCGACTGCATGGTCAAGTCCACGACCGGAACCCCCGTCGGCTCGCCGCCGGTCGACTGCGACCCGGGCGATGCCGGCGGTGCCAACACGTACTACCACGTCAGGGGCATCGCGAAGTTCTACCTCAGCGGCTACCGCCTCGGTGGCAGCGTCACCAAGCCCAGCCGCGTCTCGGGCGTCGTGCCGTGCGGCAACCCACGTCGATGCATCTCCGGCTGGTTCGTCCAGGGCGTCCTCAACGCCCCCACGACCAACATCGTCCCTCCCGCCCCCGGCAACGGGTTCGGCATCACCGCCGTCCTCCCGGCCGGCTGAGCCGCACGCCCTCTCGAAAGGCCTCTCCACCATGGGTCGTCGCATCATCGCCCTCGTCGCCGCCGTCGCCCTCGCCCTCGTCGGTGCGGTCCTCGTGCTTCTCTATGCCCGCAGCGCCGACGTCCGGGCCCTCGAGGGTCAGCAACCCACCACGGTCTACGTCACCGAGAAGCTCGTCGGCTCCGGCACGTCCCTCAAGGACGCCGAGCGCGGTGGTCTCATCAAGCGCACCCAGCTGGCCGCCAAGGCCGTCCCGGCGGGGTCGCTCAAGGCCGTCGACGGTGAGAACAGCGGCCTCGTGGCCCTCGCCGACATCGCGCCCGGCCAGGTCGTCCTCAACGCCGCCTTCGGCACGGAACGCCTGGGGCAGAAGGCCATCGGCGTCTCGCCCGGCAAGGTCGCCATCTCGGTGACCCTCGAGGACCCCAACCGCGTGGGCGCCTTCGTCACGCCCGGCAGCCTCATCACGATCTACGACACCTACGACGTCAAGAAGCTCGGCACCGACGAGGCGACCCAGCAGTACAACGAGCTGGGGGTCAAGGGCACGGGCGTGCTGCTCACCAAGGTCCCCGTCATCGGCGTCGGCACGACGAGCCTCACCGGCTCCTCGATCAGCCCGGCCTCCGACGAGGAGAAGAAGGGTGACGCCGTCGCTCCGACCACGGAGACCCCCGTCCAGAGCTTCCTCGTCACGGTCGAGGTGTCGCCGGCCGACTCCGTCAAGCTCGTCCACGCGATCCAGCACTCGGCGAACCTCCAGAACAACCCGGCGAAGCACATCTACTTCGGCCTCGAGGGCTCCGACACCACGGTGCCCCCGACCCTGACGACCGACGACTTCCGCTACCACGGGACCCAGTGATGACCATCCTCTGGGACAACGAGCCAGGTGCTGCCGAGAGGTACCACTTCGCCCTCGGCAACGTCCAGCTGCTGGGCGCCGCGGCGCTCGTGCACCGCGCGCTCGACGACGACCCGCAGGCCGACCTCGTCGTCATCGGTCCGCTCGTCAACATCGACGAGGCCTCGCTGCTCGTCGAGTCGGTCCGGGCGGACCGGCCCGAGATCGGCTTCATCCTCCTGCGCCACCGGCTCGACGTCACGACGATGGGCCAGGCGCTGCGCAGCGGCTTCCGTGAGGTCGTCGGCGCCGACGACGCCACCGCGCTGTCCGACGCCGTTCGCCGGAGCCGCGACCTCACCGCCAAGATCGCAGGCCACCACGGCGGAGCCGCCGCTCCCCAGGGCCGGATCGTCACCGTCTTCTCGGCCAAGGGGGGTGTCGGCAAGACGACCCTGTCGACAAATATTGCGACGCACCTCGCGATGAGCGGGCTCCGGACGGTGCTCGTCGACCTCGACCTGTCCTTCGGCGACGTCGGCATCAGCATGCAGCTCCTGCCGACGAGCTCGGTCCACGACGCGGTCGGGATGAGCGGACACCTCGACAGCGAGGGCCTCGCCCAGCTCATCACCCACCACGGCGCGAGTGGGCTCGACGTCATCGCAGCGCCCACCGACCCATCACTCGCCGACCGGGTCAGCGCCCAGGTCGTCACCGAGCTGCTGCGCGTCGCCGCGGCGAACTACGACTACGTCATCGTCGACACGCCGCCGGCCTTCACCGAGCACGTCCTTGCCGCCTGCGACGTGAGCAGCCTGCTCGTCCTCATCGCGACCCTCGACATACCCGCGGTCAAGAACCTCAAGCTCGCCCTCGAGACGCTCGACGCGCTCGGCAGCCCCCGGGACTCCCGGGTCATCGTCCTCAACCGGGCCGACGTCAAGGTCGGCCTGCGCTCCGAGGACGTCGTCCAGGCCCTCGGCGTGCCCATCGCCGTCAGCGTGCCGGCGAGCACGAGCGTGCCGGCCTCGGTCAACCGTGGAGTCCCGCTCGTCCTGGAGTCGCCCCGCGACCCGGTGAGCGTGGCCCTTCGCGAGCTCGGCGACACCCACATCCGTGCTCGGTTCGGTGGACCGGTGGACGAGCCCCAGCGCCGCAGCCTCTTCAGCAGGAGATCACGATGAGCAGCCTCGCCGACCGCCTCGACACCGCTCGCCGGGCCCAGGAGCCCGTCGTCCCGGCCCGTGGCCCGATGGGGGCTCCCGCGACCGACGTGCGCCGGGTCGACCCGTTCACCGAGGTCAAGAGCCGGGTCCACCAGGGCCTCATCGACTCACTCGGCCCGCGCCTCTACGACCCGCACCTCAAGGAGTCCGAGCTCGCCAACCAGGTGCGGCAGACCCTCCAGGAGGTCATCGACGCGGAGCAGAAGCCGCTGTCGCTGGCCGACCGCACCCGGCTCGCGCAGGAGGTCTCCGACGAGATCCTCGGCCACGGGCCCCTCGAGCCGCTGCTGCGCGACCCCGACATCAGCGAGATCATGGTCAACGGGGCCGACAGCATCTTCGTCGAGCGCTCCGGCAAGATCTATCCGACCGACGCCCGCTTCACCGACGAGACCCACCTGCGCCGCATCATCGACAGGATCGTGGGACGCATCGGGCGCCGCGTCGACGAGGCGAGCCCCCTCGTCGACGCCCGCCTCCCCGACGGCTCCCGTGTCAACGCGGTCGTCGCGCCGATCGCCCTCGACGGCGCGATGCTCACCATCCGCAAGTTCTCCGCGGACCCCTTCACCGACAAGGACCTCATCTCCTTCGGCACGTTCACGCAGCCGGTGCGGGACTTCCTCTGGTCGTGCGTGCGTGGCCGCCGCAACATCATCATCTCGGGCGGCACCGGCTCCGGGAAGACGACGACGCTCAACGTCGTCTCGTCCTACCTGCCGGAGGACGAGCGCATCGTCACCATCGAGGACGCCGCCGAGCTCCAGCTCCACCAGAAGCACGTTCTGCGCCTGGAGTCGCGCCCTCCCAACATCGAGGGTTCGGGCGCGATCACGATCCGCGACCTCGTCCGCAACTCGCTGCGGATGCGCCCCGACCGCATCGTCGTCGGCGAGGTCCGTGACGGTGCGGCGCTCGACATGCTGCAGGCCATGAACACCGGTCACGACGGGTCGATCACGACCGTGCACGCCAACAGCGCGCGCGACTCGCTCGCCCGACTCGAGACGATGGTCCTCATGGCCGGTGTCGAGCTGCCGGTCCGCGCCATCCGCGAGCAGGTCGCGGGCGCCGTCGACCTCATCATCCAGCAGGCCAGGCTCAAGGACGGCACGCGTCGCATCACCCAGATCACCGAGGTGATCGGCATGGAGGGCGACATCATCACCCTCCAGGACCTCTTCACCTTCGACTACTCGGCCGGTCGCGACTCCGAGGGCCGCTTCCTCGGCGAGCTGCGGAGCACCGGTATCCGCCCGAAGTTCACCGAGGACCTCAGCGACCTCGGGATCGAGCTCCCGCTCCACCTCTTCATGCCATCGTTCCGATGAGTCTCTCCGCACGGGTCCGTCTCGCACTCCTCGCCCTCGTCACGGGAGCCGCAGTGCTCGGGCCGTCGTCCGCCGCGACGGCCGCCGACCCCATCCCCGCCACGGTGGGCACGGTCCGCGTGACCGCTGACCATGTCACCGGCGTGCTCAGCCTGCGCCCGGGTGATGCGGCCGTGTCGATCGACCCCGGTCTCACCGCGACCCTCGGCAACCAGTCCGCGTCGGTCTCGGTGGAGCCGGCCGCACAGGCCAAGCGCTCCACCGTGCTGCTCATCGACACGAGCGGGTCCATGGGTCGGTCCGGCATGGTGACCGTCCGCAGTGCCGTCAAGACCTTCCTCGCCTCGGCGCCCAAGGACGTCAAGGTGGGCGTCGTGTCCTTCGGCAACACGGCCGGACCCGAGATCGCCCCGACGACCGACCGTGCCGCGGTCCAGCGTGTCGTCGACGCGCTGCGCGCCGATGGGAACACCGCGCTCTTCAGCGGCATGACCGAGGCCGTCAAGATGCTCGGAGCAGCGGGAGACCGCAGCATCGTCCTGCTCAGCGACGGCGCCAACACGGTCGGCGAACGCGCTCCCGGTCTGGCGTCGTCGGTCAAGGCGCTCACCTCGTCGCAGGTGCGCGTGGAGGTCGTCCGCTTCACGACGAGCGAGAACGACCCCGAGGCGCTCGCCGCCTTCGCGAAGGCAGGAGGTGGGTCGGTCGTCCAGGCGACCGACACCGCAGCAGTGCGCAAGGCGTTCGAAGCCGCTGCCAAGGTCCTCGAGTCGCAGGTCGAGTTCGACATCACGAGGCCGGCCGGCCTGACCGGCAAGGTCCCCGTCGTCCTCCGTGGCACCGCTTCCGGGCGCCCCTTCCAGGTCAGCTCGACGATCGACCTCGGCGCGCCCGCCGCGGCCGCACCGTCGCCCACCGCCTCGACGGAACCGGTCTCGGCCCTCGGTGCCGCTCCGGCGAGGCTCGTCCGGGTCGAGACGGGCGTGAGCCGCCCCCTTCTCGCGGCCCTCGGCGCCATCTTCGTGGGGCTCGTCACCCTCGTCATCGCCGTCGCCGACCCGTTCAAGTCCAAGCGGCACGAGCGCGTGGCCGAGGTGGAGATGTACACCCTCGCCAGCGCCACCCGGGCGTCGCGCCACGATGACGCGGCGGCGCCGTCTGCCGTCGCCCAGTCGGCCGTCCGCTTCGGCGAGAAGGTCATGGACAAGCGCGAGTCGACGAGCCTGACGATGCAGCTCATCCAGCGCGCCGACCTGCCCCTGCGCGCAGGGGAGTGGTTCGTCCTCCGCTTCCTCGCGGTGGTCCTCGGCGCCTTCGTCGTCCCGTTCCTCGTACCGCTCGTCTGGTGGATCACCGTCCCCCTCGGCATCGTCCTCGGGGTCTTCCTGCCCGCCATCGTGCTGCGAACCATGGCGAGCAAGCGCGCCAAGAAGTTCGAGGCGCAGCTCCCCGACGTCATGCTCCTCGTCGCGACGACCCTGGCGAGTGGCTTCAGCCTCTCGCAGGCGCTCGACGCGGTCGCCCGGGACGCGGCCGAGCCCGCCTCCAAGGAGTTCTCGCGAGCGCTGGCGGAGAACCGCATCGGCACCGACATCTCCGACGCGCTGGACCACCTCGCCACCCGCATGGACAGCGACAGCCTCACCTGGACGACGATGGCGATCCGGATCCAGCGCGAGGTCGGTGGCAACCTCGCCGAGACGCTGCGGACCACGGCCCACACGCTGCGCGAGCGTGAGTCGCTCAAGCGTCAGGTGGCCGCGCTGTCCGCGGAGGGCAAGCTCACGGCATACGTGCTCATCGCGTTGCCGATCGGCATCTTCCTCTACATGCTCTGGGTCAACCCCGAGTACATCCAGCTGCTGTGGACGACCATCCCCGGCATCGTCATGCTCGTCGCAAGCTGCCTCGGCATGGTCGTGGGCGCGCTGTGGATGCGCAAGGTCGTCAGGATCGAGGTCTGATGCTTCTCGTCGCAGTGGGTTTCGTGGCGGTGGCGCTCATCATCGTCGCTGTCCTCATCGGCACGATGGGGGTGGGGACGACCGGTGTCGCGCGCTCGCTCGAGCTCGTCAACTACCGGCCCGACAGCCGCAGCGTGGTCAAGTCGGAGCTTGCCGCCAAGGACCGCTTCGTCGTCCCCTTCGAGGAGGGGCTCAAGGGCGTCGCCCGCCGGCTCTCGCCCTCGGGCACGGCCGAGCGGCTGGCCAACAACCTCGACAAGGCGGGCAACCCACCCGCGTGGCCCGTCGAGCGCATCTTCGCCGTCAAGGGCATCGGCCTCGTCGTCGGAGGCATCCTCGGGCCGCTCTACGACGGGATCACGCTCACCGCGGTCCTCGTCTCCGCCTTCGCGGCGGCCGGCCTCTTCTTCCTGCCCGATCTCCTCGTCTACAACACCGGCCTGCGCCGCCAGGAAAGCCTGCGCAAGGGCTTCGCCGACGCCCTCGACATGCTCACCGTGTGTGTCGAGGCAGGTCAGGGTTTCGACTCCGCCCTCACCCAGGTGGCCCGCACGGTCACCGGGCCGATCGGCGGTGAGTTCGCCCGCGTCCTGTCCGAGATCCAGATCGGCAAGACCCGCGCCCAGGCGTTCCAGGCACTCGGGGAGCGCAACACGGCACCCGAAGTCAAGAACTTCGTCTCCGCCCTCGTGCAGGCCGACCGCCTCGGTGTGCCGATCGGTGGCGTGCTGCGCGAGCAGACCAAGGAGATGCGCATCATCCGGCGCCAGCTCGCCGAGGAGAAGGCGCAGAAGGTCGCGGTCAAGGTCATCTTCCCGGTGCTCGTCTGCATTTTCCCGGTGATCTTCATCGTCATCCTCGGCCCGGCCGCGATCAACATCTACCGCGTGCTCATCAACCGCTGACATGACCTCGGTGCTCGGTCGCGCGGCTCGGTCCGTCGACGGTTCGCACGCGCGCGACCGGATGCTCGACGGGCTGCGCGGCGTGGCTGCCATCGCCGTCGTCCACTACCACTTCCTCCTCCTCTCGGGGCTCAACGGCGAACCCGGCGCCGGGCTCATCGGCGTCCTCGTCTTCTTCGTCCTCTCCGGCTACCTCATCACCCGCCTGCTGTGGCGAGCCGACGGTCGTGAGGGGCCGACATACCGGAGGTTCGTCGAACGGCGGGTGCGCCGCCTCGCACCGGCCCTCGTCGGCCTCGTCGTCGTGTCGGGGGTCCTCGTCACGGTAGCCGGTCCCGGCGACGCGGGTGACGCCGTGGCCGGGAGCCTCGTCGTGCTCGCGCAGCTCACGGGCTTCTGGCACGTCCTCGGGTCGATGCCCGTCGAGGCGTGGCTGCCGACGTGGAGCCTCACGGTCGAGTGGCTCTTCTATCTCCTGTGGCCGCTGGTCGTCGTCGCGATGCGGCGCCGAGGGCTGTCGACGAGCGCCGCGATGCGGGTGGCCCTGGCGCTGGCCGCCGGGCTCTATCTCGCGTCGATGCCATTGTCTCCCAATGCTTTCTACTACCTGCCCGTCGGCAACCTCGCGGTGATGCTCGTCGGCGCCGCCCTCGCTTTGGCTCACGCCCGCGAGCCCGCGCGCACGACCGGGCGTGACGCGGGGATCGCCGACCTCGCCTTCGTCGGGTTCGTCGTCGCCGTGCTCGTGCCGACGACGGGGCTGTCCGGGTCCTGGCTCTACCGCGTGACCTACGTGCCCATCGCGGTGGTCGTCGCGCTGCTGCTCATCGACCAGCGGCCGGGGACGGGCGGGGTCGCCCGACGGCTGCTCGAGTCGCGGCCGATGGTCGCCGTCGGACAGGCGAGCTACAGCCTCTACCTCTGGCACCTGCCGTTGCTGTGGGCGGCGTTCTACGGGCTGCCCGGGCTGTCCGTGGGCGCTCGCGTCCTCGTCGCCACGGTGGCGCTGGGGCCGGTCGTGTGGCTGAGCTTCACCCTTCTCGAGAAACCGGTCCTCACCCCTGCCCCGTATGCCGTCCACTCCCGTTCCGGGGCCCCCTCGGCCCGGTCGGTGGTCGCCTCGGAGGCCGCGGAGGGCTGAGCCCCGGATGCATGACCATCCATTTTTCGGCGTGACTTTCCCACCTGAAGCGCAACGCCCGCGACGTGTGTGACGAGCGTGGCTCGAAGCATGCAGACCTGCGAATAACCCTGCGCTGCACCCGTATTCGACGGACGGCGACTGTCGGTGGTCGCTTCTAGGTTGGGGTCATGACGGAGGGGACCACACCAGCAGCGAGCCTGGGGTACGCCGAGTGCGTGCGCCGGTTCGAGGCCGCGCGCGAGGCAGCCGCCGCGCTGTCGTCGGTGCTGTGGCAGGCGTCGGGCGCCGACCTCGCCGCCGGGCTGGAGGCCCTCGGAGAGCTGTCCGCCGCGTGCGAGGGCGCCGAGGCCGCCGTCACCGTCGAGGCGATCGACCGCGGCGAACCCGGCTGCTCCTCACCGCCGCAGACGCCGCGCGAGTGGGTGGTCGCGCACCACCGCCGGTATGCCGTCGCCGGCGCCTCCCGCCTGGTCGACGTCGCGCAGGCCTGCCGCCAGCCCTCGAACCACATTCTGCGCGAGGCCGTGGTCATCGGTCGGGTCAGCGTCGATGCCGCGCAGGTCGCCCTCAAGGAGATGCGCCTGCTCGCACCTCATCTCAACCCGGACGCGGTGGACACCGTCTGGGACGCGCTCATGACATTGGGCGAGCGGCACGACGCCCGCACCGTGCGGCAGCTGCGCGAACGGCTGCTGGCCGCCCATGGCGTCGACGACGCGTTCGACGACACCGAGGACAAGGCCCGCGTCGGCGCGTCCCTGTCGGCGGGTAAGGAGATCGCGCCCGGCCTGTTCGAGTACCTCCTGCGCGTCACCCGCGAGGGCCGCGCCATGCTCGAAGCAGCCATCGGACCACAATCAGCGCCCACGCCCGGCCCCGACGGCGAACCCGACGAACGACCCGTCGAGCAACGCCGCGCTGACGCCCTCATCGCCGTGATCGGCCGTGCCCTCACCGCCGGCGACAGCACCTGGTCCTCAACCAAGACGCAGGTCTTCGTCGGCATCGCCCTCGCCGACCTGCAGACGCGCCAGGGACGGACGCGCCCCGCATCAGAACACACCGACGGTGGGCTCGGCGTCCCCGGCGCCGGGACACTGCTCGGGGCGCTCACCAGCGGCGACCTCGTCACTCCCGACACCGTCCGACGGTGGGCCTGCGACGCCACGATCATCCCCACCGTCCTGAACACGTGCGGCGAGGTCGTCGACCTCGGCCGCGCCACACGCCTGTTCACCCCCGCCCAGGTCAAACGGCTCTGGCTGCGCGACCGACACTGCACCTACCCCGGCTGCGACGCCCCCGCCGCCTGGACCGACGCCCACCACCTCACCCACTGGGCCGACGGCGGACCGTCCGACCTGGCCAACGCAGCCCTGCTCTGCCCACGCCACCACACCATCGTCCACAGCAGACGCCTCCACGGACACGTCACCACCGACCACCACGGACGACAGCACGTCACCTGGGACCTCACCCGCCGCTCCTACGACTCTGCCCTCGACTCGATGGACAGGCACCGAGCCCCGCCCCAAACGCGGTCGGGGTGAGCGACGGCCGTGGGACGGCATACGCGACCCGTCGCCCGACCCCGCCCGAGACAACGGCCGCGACGACGCGAAGGTGACCGGCGAGCACAGTTCGCTGTGCGAACATGGAGCACCGGCGCGCCGAACCGCGTCGGCCCACGTCGTGTCCGGCACGAGGTGGCGCCATGGGACGGAAGGACTGACCGTGAAGGGTCGCGTGCTCGTCGTCGACGACGACCTCGCTCTCGCGGAGATGCTCGGCATCGTGCTGCGCAACGAAGGGCTCGAGGTCAGCCACGTGGCCGACGGCTCGGGTGCGCTCGGCGCGTTCCGCGAGTCACGGCCCGACCTCGTGCTCCTCGACGTCATGCTGCCCGGCATCGACGGCCTCGAGGTGTGCCGGCGGATCCGCGCCGAGTCCGGTGTCCCGATCGTCATGCTCACCGCGCGGACCGACACGATCGACGTCGTCGTCGGTCTCGAGTCCGGCGCGGACGACTACGTCGTCAAGCCGTTCAAGCCGCAGGAGCTCATCGCGCGCGTCCGCGCCCGGCTGCGTCGCGACAACGACGCCGAGCCCGAGCGCCTCACCATCGGCGACCTCACGATCGACGTCGCCGGCCACTCGGTCAAGCGCGGCGGCGAGTCGTTGAGCCTCACGCCGCTCGAGTTCGACCTCCTCGTCGCGCTCGCCCGCAAGCCGTGGCAGGTCTTCACCCGCGAGGTGCTCCTCGAGCAGGTCTGGGGCTACCGCCACGCCGGTGACACCCGCCTCGTCAACGTGCACGTCCAGCGCCTCCGCTCCAAGATCGAGAAGGACCCGGAGCGTCCCGAGATCGTCGTCACCGTGCGTGGCGTGGGCTACCGGGCCGGGCCGGCCTGACCATGTCGGGCACACCAGTCACGGACGCCGGGGCTGGGGATCGCACGGCGTCACCCACGCTGGCGGCGCACGTCCGCACCATCGGCCGGCGCGTCATGACGGTGCTGCGCGGCGTCGGCGCGCGCATCGTCGCGCTTGCCGCCGCGCTGCTGCGCACGTGGCGCCGCTCGCTCCAGTTCCGCGTCGTCTCGACGACGGTCGTCCTCGGCATCGTCGTCGTCTCGCTGCTCGGCTCCTACCTCTACAACGAGATCGCGAGCGGGCTGCGCGACGACCGGGTCGCGACGAGCGAGTACGAGGCGCGCACCCTGACCCAGGCTGTCCAGACCCAGTGGGACAACACGACCGGCACCACGGCGCAGGACCTCAACCAGGCCGCGCTCGACATCATGAACTCGACCCTGAGGCCCGTCGGACCTGAGCCGTCGCGCTACGTCATCATGCTCCGCGGGGTCAAGAACTCGAACCCGATCGTCCTCGACTCGCTCGAGTCCGGTGGCGTCAGGCTCTCGGCGGTGAGGCAGTCGCTCCGGCAGGCCGTCGCCGACGACCCCAGCCGTCAGCACACGATGGTCAGCGACGTCCTCATCAACGGCAGCCGGGTGCCGGCGGTCTTCGTCGGGACGGGCGTCGAGGTGCCGCGCGCTGGGCGATACGACCTCTTCTACATCTATCCGATGACCCAGGAGCTCCAGACGATGAGTCTGATCTCCACGGCCTTCGGCATCGCCGGACTCATCCTCACCGCCCTCGTCGGCGCGGTCGCGTGGGTCGTCACCAAGCAGGTCGTCTCGCCGGTCCGGCGCGCCGCCGAGGTGTCGGAGCGCCTCGCCTCGGGCAAGCTCAACGAACGTATGCCGTCCCGCGGCGAGGACGACCTCGCCCTCCTCGGCACGTCGTTCAACGCGATGGCCGACAGCCTTCAGTCCCAGATCCGCCAGCTCGAGGGCCTGAGCCGCGTGCAGCAACGCTTCGTCTCCGACGTGTCCCACGAGCTGCGTACCCCGCTCACGACGATCCGCATGGCCGGGGACCTGCTCTACGACTCCCGGTCCGACTTCGACCCCGTCGTCGGACGGTCGGCCGAGCTGCTCCAGGGCGAGCTCGACCGGTTCGAGTCGCTGCTCGCCGACCTGCTCGAGATCAGCCGCTTCGACGCGGGTGCCGCGGCGCTCGAGCTGGAGCCCATCGACCTGCGCGACATCGTCGAGGAGGTCGTCGACGCCGCGGGTCCGCTCGCCGAGCGGCGCGGCTCGACGATCGAGGTCGTCGAGTCCGGGCCGGTCGAGGCCGAGGTCGATGCCCGCCGGGTCGAGCGGATCCTGCGCAACCTCGTCGTCAACGCGGTCGAGCACGGTGAGGGCAAGCCGGTGACGATCCACCTGCGCGAGGGCGATGGAGCCGTCGCCGTCGTCGTCGAGGACCACGGTGTCGGCCTGCGGCAGGGGGAGGCCTCCATGGTCTTCAACCGCTTCTGGCGCGCCGACCCCGCCCGGGCGCGCACCACCGGCGGCACCGGCCTGGGGCTCTCGATCGCGCTCGAGGACGCCCGGCTGCACAACGGCTGGCTGCAGGCGTGGGGCGAGCCCGGTCAGGGCTCGCGGTTCCGCCTCACGCTGCCGCAGCGCTCGGGTGCCTCGCTCACGTCCTCGCCGCTCGCGCTCTCGCCAGGGGAGCAGCGGTGACTGCCCGGCATCCCCGCTCCCGCTCCGGCCGCCGCCCACGCCTTCGGCGCCTGGCGACCGGTGTGGTGCTCGCGGTCGTCGCCGCCCTGGCCTCGTCGTGCAGCGGCATCGGCGCGGACACCTCCGTGAGCCCCGGGCTCGAGGTCCGCGGCGCCGAGGTCCAGCCGGTCCGCGCCTTCTTCCCTCCGCCGGCCAAGGGCGCCACCCAGCGCGACATCGTCCTCGGCTTCATCAGGGCGGGGGCAGCGAGCGACGGCAACTTCGACACGGCCCGCAGCTACCTCACGCCCGACGCCGACAAGGGCTGGGTGCCCGAGGGAGAGGTCGTCCTCTACTCGACGACGACCCCGCTCTCGATCACGAACCGCACGCCCGACGTCGCGGTCCTCTCGGGCCCGGTCGAGGCGTCGATCGGTGTCGACGGTCGCTACGTGAAGGCGGCGGTCGGCGCGAAGCGGCGCATCGAGTTCCAGTTCGCCCGGATCGACGGCGAGTGGCGGATCAGCAACGTCCCCAAGGACTTCGGCCGCTGGATCACTACGTCGGACCTCGGCCGCCTGCTCCAGCCCTACTCGCTCCACTACCTCGCCTCCGACCGCCGCGCCCTCGTGCCCGACCGGCGCTGGTTCCCGCCGGACCACCTCGCCACGCGACTCGCGCGGGCCCAGCTCGACGACCCACCGGCATACCTCGGTGGCGCGGTCCGCAACGACGTCCCACGGGGTTCACGGCTCACCGCCGACTCGGTCTCGGTCACCGACGGGGTGGCGCGGGTCGACATCACCGGACCGGTCCCGACCGACAAGACCCAGCGCGAGAACGTCTGGGCCCAGCTCGTCTCGACCCTCCTGCAGGACCCGACCGTGCAGGGCGTGACGATCCGGGTCCGCGACGTCACCCTCGAGCTGCCCGACGTCGACCTGCCGGTGCGGACGATCGAGGAGGTCGGCTTCCCGGCGCCGCCGGTCGTGCCGCTGGGGCGTCCGCTCATCCGACGCGGTGACACGATCTATCTCCTGCCGAGCACGAGCTTCGTCGACCGTGACCCGCGCAAGTCGGGCAACGTCGACGTGCCGAAGGGCTACCGCTCGCTCGCGCTCTCGGCCGACGGCACGGAGATCGCGACCGTCGACCCGGACGGCGGGCACTCGCGGTTCAGGGGAGTGACGCGCTACGAGGTGTCGTTCGTCGGCACGCGCGTCGGCAACCCTGCCTACGACACCCGCAACTTCCTCTGGGCAGGGGCCCTCGGCATCGACGAGGACTCGAGCACGCACCTGTGGGCCTTCTCCGTCGCGGGCGACCCGGCGAACCCGCCACCGGCGGTGGGCCTACCGGTCGACTGGCTGGCGGGTAGGCGCGTCGTCGAGTCCAAGCCCTCGCCATCGGGCGACCGGGTGGCCCTGCTCCACACCACCGAGAGCGGCTCCGACCCGCAGATCACCATCACCGGTGTGGTTCGCGGTCCCGGCGGCCAGCCCGTGGGCCTCGGCAGCCCCCTTCGCCTCGGTGCGACCCTCGTCAACCCGGCGGGGCTCGTGTGGCTCTCCAACATCTCCGTCGCGACCCTCGGCCAGCGCGGCGGGGCGCAGGAGCAGCGACGTCCCTACGTCCTCTCCATCGACGGCGAGGAGCGCGCGCTCGGTGAGACGCCCCAGGGCATCTCGATCACCTCCGCCGGGGGCGAGCGCGACATCCTCGTGACGAACTCCGACGGCACCGTCATCAGCCGCGCCGGCCAGCAGTGGATCTCGCTCGGGCAGGGCACGGACGTCCTCGTCCCGGCACGCTGACAGCCCGCGCGAGCGGCTCCGTCCACAAGTCGTCGGGGCGGCCGTCCTCGTCCACAACCGGCGCCCCGCGGCTGGCAGGAGCAGGCGGTGCGGGGCGACGCTCGGACGGTGCTCGCCGACCTCGTCGACCTCGTCCTCCCTGCCACCTGCGCCCTCTGCCACCGGCCGGGTGCGCCGCTGTGCCCCGGCTGCCGGGACGCGGTCGAGCGGTGTCTCCACGACGTCCCGCGCCCGACCGTCCCCTCGCCACCACCACCCGGTATGCCGTCCTGCTGGGTCTCCGGCGAGGCGAGCGGTGCGCTCCGGGCGGTCGTCACGGCATACAAGGACGAAGGGCGGCGCGACCTCGCCGAGGTGCTCGCTCCCTGGTTTGGCCAAGCGCTTCGGGCAGCGGTTGGCGCAGACGGTGCTGCGCGCGAATCCCTGCGCGGGAGAGGGCTGCTCGTCGTCCCGGTGCCCGGCTCGCCGCGTGCAAGGCGGCGTCGCGGTGACGTGCCGCTCCGGCCGCTCGTTACCGCCGCAGCGGAGGGGCTGGCGGGGCGCGCGTGCGTCGCCGACGTGCTCGTGGCCACGAGGACGACCCTCGACCAGTCCACCCTCGACGCGGCCGAGCGGGCGGCGAACCAGGCCGGCGCGACGGCGGTCCGCGAGCGTCATCGCCGGGCCGTGGAGGACGGCGTCTGCGTCGTCGTCGACGACCTCGTGACGACCGGCGCGACCCTCGCGGAGGCCGCCCGGGCGCTCCGGGAGGCAGGGGCGCGTGTCGTCCTGGCAGCTGCGATCGGCGCGACGACGCGACGTTCCGGGGGCCGCCCGACATTGCCCCACCCCTGCCCTTGAAAGGGTCTGGGCGGGGGTCTAACGTCGGTGCATGAGACGGATCCTCCATCGGAGGTGGTGCCGCCGCCCCTAGCCCTCGACAGGCACCACCGGCACGCCCCCCGACCCAAGGAGGACAAGTGGACATCGTCGTCACCGGACGCCACACGACCGTTTCCGACCGATTCCGGCAGCACATCGCAGACAAGCTCGAGAAGGTCCAGCAGCTCGCCCCGCGAACGCGCCGCATCGAGGTGGTCGTCAGTCACGAAGCGAACCGCCGACAGTCCAAGGCCTGTGACCGCGTGGAGATCACCTGTCACATCAAGGGACCCGTCGTGCGAGCCGAGGCATGCCAGGAGGACCGCTACGCCGCGCTCGACGGCGCCCTCGAGAAGCTGCTCGAGCGCCTGCGCCGCAAGCACGACAGGTCGGTCCGCCGAGGGCGCAACAGCCAGGAGTCGCTCGCCACGGCCGCTGTGGTGCCGCCCGAGCCCGAGACGGCGAGCGAGACGGACTCGCAGGACGACGACGGCGTGTTCGGCGACTCGCCGATCGAGGTTCGTGAGAAGGTCCACTCGTCCGCGCCGATGACGCTCGACCAAGCCCTCCAGGAGATGGAGCTCGTCGGCCACGACTTCTACCTCTTCCACGACGTCGAGACCGACAAGGCGAGCGTCGTCTACCGCCGCCGGGGCTGGTCGTACGGCGTGTTGCACCTCGATCTCAACGGGAGCGCGCCAAGCACGAGTGACACCGATGTGGCTACGTCGGGCCAGTCAGAACGGGCTGCAGCATCCTGATCACAGTGCGTGATCTCTGGCCCTGAGGCCGGGCTTGTTGACGAAGTTCGCACTACGGCCTACTCACCGTGTCACTATGACCACGTGAGCGTATCCCCCTTTGAGCCGGGTTCGCTGGCCTCAACGAACGGGGTGGCCAGCGAACGAATCCGCATCGTCATCGCCGACGACCACGACCTCTACCGTCGTGGCATGCAGGCCGTCATCGGCCTCGAGCCCGACCTCGAGATCGTCGCGGAGGCGGCGTCCGGAGTCGAAGCCGTGGAGAAGGTCTTCGAGTTCGACCCGGACGTCGTCCTCCTCGACGTGCGCATGCCGGGCAACAGCGGCATCGAGGCCTGCACCGCCATCAAGGAGAAGGCGCCGCGGACCAAGATCCTCATCCTCACGGCGTCCGACGACGAGTCCGATCTCTTCTCGGCCATCAAGGCCGGGGCGAGCGGCTACCTCCTCAAGGACCTCCCGACGGAGCAGATCGCCCAGTCCGTGCGCATGGCCCACGCTGGCCAGTCGATGATCCCTCCGCACATGGCCAGCCAGCTCATCGCCGAGTTCTCGCGCATGAGCAACGAGCCGCCCAAGGACGCCACGAACGGGCCACGCCTCACCGAGCGCGAGCTCGAGGTCCTCTCGCTCGTCGCCAAGGGCAAGGCCAACAAGGAGATCGCGACCCAGCTGTTCATCAGCGAGAACACGGTCAAGAACCACGTGCGCAACATCCTCGAGAAGCTCCAGCTCCACTCCCGCGTCGAAGCCGCCCTCTACGCCATGCGCCGCAACCTCATCGAACCTGAGGCCTGAGCCGCTACACCTGACGGGGCACCGCGTGTGGCGGTCGCGCGGATGTCGGTGACCGCCGACAGAATGGCGACATGCCGACGCGACTGAGCACGATCGCCGCCCGCCGCATCGCACTCGCCGCACAGGGGTTCGGAGTCCCCCGACCGCAGCCGTGGTCGGCGACGAACCGGCACGTGCAACGGGTCATCGACACGGTCGGCATCGTCCAGATCGACAGCGTCAACGTCGTCTCCCGCAGCCACTACCTGCCGTTCTTCTCGCGGCTCGGTCCCTACGACAGCGCGCTCGTCGACCGGGCCCGCGACCGCGCACCGCGCCGCCTCGTCGAGTACTGGGCGCACGAGGCCTCCCTGGTCCCACCGTCGACGTGGCCGCTGCTCGACTTCCGCATGCGCCGCGCCCACGACGAGTCGTGGGGCGGCATGCAGAGTGTCAAGCGCGAGTACCCCGAGCTCGTCGACGCCGTCCTCGCCGAGGTGGTCGCGCGCGGACCGATGACGAGCCGGCAGCTCGAGGCGGCGCTGGCCCACGACCTCCCGCGCGAGCGCGACCAGTGGGGCTGGAACTGGTCGCTCGTCAAGGCCGCCCTCGAGCACCTCTTCTGGTCCGGCCAGGTGAGCTCGGCCGGACGCACCACGCAGTTCGAACGCCGGTATGCCGTCCCCTCCCGCGTCCTCCCGCCGACCCTTCGCGACGTGGCCGAGCACCCCGAGCTGCGCCCGAGCGACGAGACGGCCTTCGTCGAGCTCGTCCGGATCGCGGTCCGGGCCCATGGCGTCGGCACCGAGCAGTGCCTGCGCGACTACTTCCGGCTCAAGCCCGAGCAGGCCCGACCCGCCATCGCGGCCCTCGTCGAGTCCGGCGACCTCGTCCCGGTGACGATCGACGGGTGGAGGCGGCCGGCATACCTCGACCCGTCCGCGAGGCGACCACGACGGATTGAGGCGCGAGCGCTCCTCTCGCCGTTCGACTCGCTCATCTGGCAGCGCGACCGGACGAGCGCCCTCTACGGGTTCGACTACCGGCTCGAGATCTACACGCCGGAGGCCAAGCGGGTCCACGGCTACTACGTCCTGCCGTTCCTTCTCGGCGAGGACCTCGTGGGGCGAGTGGACCTCAAGGCCGACCGGGCCGGCGGACGGTTGCTCGCACGCCAGGTCACGTGGGAGCCGGGGCGCGGCGGCGCCGACGACACCCGCGAGCTCCACGAGGAGCTCGGCCTCATGGCGCAGTTGCTCGGGCTCGCCGACATCGACGTCGCGGTGGTCCGCTAGTCGCGCTCTGGTGCGAGCAGCTCCCAGTGGTCGGCGGGGCCGACCGACCCGTCGGGCGCGGTCGCCGCCCGCTCGTGCCCCCACCGGGTGAAGCCGGCCGACTCGAGCACGGCGTTGCTCGCCACGTTGTCGGCGGCGGTCTCGGCGACGAGCCGGCGCATCCCGAGCCCGCCCTCGTCGCGCGGGGCGAACGCGTGCTGCACCGCGAGGCGTGCCGCGGTCTTCGCGGCACCGCGGCCGCGGGCGCCGGGGTAGAGGTAGTAGCCGAGCTCGGCGGTGTCGCCTCCCGCCAGCGTGCCGTCGTGCACGAAGACGAGCGCCTCGCCCAGCGCCGTGTCGGTCGCGGCGTCGGCGATGCACCAGTTGACGCTCGCGCCGCGCGCCATGAAGAGGCGGCGTCGCTGTAGCCAGTCGTCCCAGGTGAGGGCCGTGGGGATCGCGCGCTCGGGCACGTGGTGCGACGGGTGGTTCGGCTCCTCGACGCTCGCGCGGTCCTCGTCGCGCCACGGACGCAGCCGTATGCCGTCCGCCTCGAGCACCGGGGGAGTGACCCACTCGTCGCGGGCCTCCATCGCGTCGTCGCGGCTCAGGCTGGCGAACCACGCGTCGACGAGGCCGCCCTCGCCGTGGGCGACGTGCTCCGGCAACGTCGTGATGAAGGTGAAGCCGGCCGCGCGGGCGACGGCCCACGAGGCGAAGTTGCCGCGCTCGGCGTGCCAGTCGACCCGCTGGCCGCCGGCGTCGAACCAGTACTGGCAGACGAGCCGCAGCGCGCGGGCCATGACGCCGCGGCCTCGGGCGTCGGGGTGTAGGCCGTAGCCGACCTCGGCCCGGCCCGCCCCGCGAGGACGCAGGTCGATCGAGCCCAGGAAGAACCCATTGTCGTCGGCCCCGGTGACTTCTTCGATCGCCCAGAGCCGGTCGCCGTCGCCGTCCCACCCCTTGGCGATGTCGGTGATCCACTCGCGCGCCATGTCCGGGGTGTAGTTGCGCGGCACCTGGGTCCAGCGCAGGCTCGAGGGGTCGGTGCACTGCTCGACGATGCGGTCGACGTCGGCCTCGGAGTGGGCTCGCAGGCGCACGACGCCGTCGGTGAGGGTGGGCACGGAGTCGGGGAACGGCATACGGGATTTGACCACGGAGGCGTGCGGGGTCGGAACCGAATAAGCGGGCCGCCGCGTTGGATGCTGGTGGAGGGCCGCATCAGGTGCGGCACCGACCCGTGGCTCGACTACCCTTGGCAGGTCTCGTCGAGGTCGACGGGGCGACCGAGCGTGACACTGTTGTTCAACGAGGAGTCCTACCCGTGGTGAAGATCGTCGAGAAGCTGCTGCGCGCCGGTGAAGGCCGGATCGTCAAGAAGCTCGAGAACATCGCCGACCAGGTCAACGCGATCGAGGAGGACTTCGTCGCGATGAGCGACGACGAGCTGCGCGGCATGACCGACGAGTTCCGCTCCCGGCTGGCCGACGGCGAGACGCTCGACGACATCCTTCCCGAGGCGTTCGCCGCGGTCCGCGAGGCGGGCAAGCGCACCCTCGGCAAGCGCCACTTCGACGTCCAGCTCATGGGTGGCGCCGCGCTCCACATGGGCAACGTCGCCGAGATGAAGACCGGTGAGGGCAAGACCCTCGTCGCCACCCTGCCGTCCTACCTCAACGCCATCGAGGGCAAGGGCGTCCACGTCGTCACGGTCAACGACTACCTCGCCGAGTACCAGGCCGAGCTCATGGGCCGCGTCCACCGCGCCCTCGGACTCGAGACCGGCTGCATCCTCGCCAACATGACGCCGGACCAGCGGCGCGAGCAGTACGCGAAGGACATCACCTACGGCACCAACAACGAGTTCGGCTTCGACTACCTGCGCGACAACATGGCCTGGTCGACCGACGAGCTCGTCCAACGAGGCCACAACTTCGCCATCGTCGACGAGGTCGACTCGATCCTCATCGACGAGGCGCGCACGCCGCTCATCATCTCGGGACCGGCCGACCAGCCGACGAAGTGGTACAGCGAGTTCGCCAAGGCCGTCCAGCACCTCGAGCGCGGTGAGGGCGGCGACCAGATGCGCGGCATCCCGAGCCGTGGTGACTACGAGGTCGACGAGAAGAAGAAGACCGTCGGCGTGCTCGAGCCGGGCATCGAGAAGATCGAGGACTACCTCGGCATCGACAACCTCTACGAGTCCTCGAACACCCCGCTCATCGGCTACCTCAACAACGCGATCAAGGCCAAGGAGCTCTTCACCCGCGACAAGGACTACGTCGTCATGGACGGCGAGGTGCTCATCGTCGACGAGCACACCGGTCGCATCCTCAAGGGCCGCCGCTACAACGAGGGCATGCACCAGGCCATCGAGGCCAAGGAGGGGGTGACGATCCAGAACGAGAACCAGACGCTCGCGACGATCACCCTCCAGAACTACTTCCGCATGTACGACAAGCTCTCGGGCATGACAGGCACGGCCATGACCGAGGCCGCCGAGCTCAACTCGATCTACAAGCTCGGTGTCGTGCCGATCCGCACGAACCGCCCGATGATCCGCAAGGACCAGGCCGACCTCGTCTACCGCACCGAGGAGGCGAAGTACTCCGCCGTCGTCGACGACATCGTCGAGCGCCACGAGAAGGGCCAGCCCGTCCTCGTCGGCACGGTCTCGGTCGAGAAGAGCGAGTACCTCTCCGAGCAGCTGCGCCGTCGTGGCGTCAAGCACGCCGTCCTCAACGCCAAGCACCACGAGCGCGAGGCCGCGATCGTCGCCGACGCCGGCCTCAAGGGCGCCGTCACCGTCGCGACGAACATGGCCGGTCGAGGCACCGACATCATGCTCGGTGGCAACCCCGAGTTCATGGCCGTCGCCGCGCTCAAGGACCGCGGGCTCGACCCCGTCGAGACCCCCGACGAGTACGAGGCCGCGTGGGACGCCGCGCTCGCCGACGCCGAGGCCCGGGTCAGGACCGAGCACGAGGAGGTCACCGAGCTCGGTGGTCTCTATGTCCTCGGCACCGAGCGCCACGAGTCGCGCCGCATCGACAACCAGCTGCGCGGTCGCTCCGGCCGTCAGGGTGACCCCGGCGAGTCCCGGTTCTACCTGTCGCTGCAGGACCACCTCATGCGGCTCTTCAACGCCGGCATGGTCGACCGCGTCATGAGCTCGACCGGCATGGACGACGAGACGCCCATCGAGTCCAAGATGGTCTCGCGTTCGATCCAGTCCGCGCAGACCCAGGTCGAGGCGCAGAACTTCGAGATTCGCAAGAACGTCCTCAAGTACGACGACGTCCTCAACCGCCAGCGCACGGTCATCTACGACGAGCGCCGCCGGGTCCTCGAGGGCGAGGACCTCCACGAGCAGATGCGCTTCTTCGTCACCGACGTGGTCTCGGGCTACGTCGACTCCGAGACGGCCGAGGGCTTCCCGGAGGACTGGGACCTCGACCGGCTGTGGACCGCGATCAAGGCGCTCTACCCCATCTCGATCACGCAGGAGCAGGTCGTCGAGGCGGCCGGCGGTCGCTCGGGCCTGCGCGCCGAGACGCTCAAGGAGGAGATCCTCTCCGACGCGCACCACGCCTATGACGCGCGCGAGGCCGCGCTCGGCAGCGAGGTCATGCGCGAGGTCGAGCGCCGCGTCATGCTCTCGGTCCTCGACCGCAAGTGGCGCGAGCACCTCTACGAGATGGACTACCTCCAGGAGGGCATCGGCCTGCGCGCCATGGCCCAGCGCGACCCGCTCGTCGAGTATCAGCGCGAGGGCTTCCAGCTCTGGCAGGCCATGAACGAGTCGGTCAAGGAGGAGGCCGTCGGTCTCGTCTTCCACGTCGACGTCCAGGTCGACCAGCCGACGACGCCCGAGGTCGCGACCGCACCCCAGCAGTTCTCCGACATGTTCGGTGGGCTCGCGGGTTCGGAGGGTGACGGCACGCAGGCGCCCGAGACGCAGGACGCCCTCGCGGCGCCGCACGTCGAGGTCGCCGGTGTCGGTGTCGAGCGGCCCCGCCAGCCCGCGCAGCTGCACTACACCGCGCCCTCGGAGTCCGGTGAGGTCGTCGAGCGTGACGTCGCCTCGCACGCGAGCAGCAACGGCAGCGGTGGCCTCACGCCCGAGCAGCTGGCCTCGACGCCGAAGAACGCGGCGTGCCCGTGCGGGTCCGGCAAGAAGTTCAAGATGTGCCACGGCAAGAGCGTCTGAACCAGACGCAGCATCTGAGCCAGACGCAACAGACGAGGTCCCGCGTCCACGGGTGTGGAGGCGGGACCTCGTCCTTTGCCCCTGCTTCGGTCAGCCGATCTGGAGCGCCTCGACCCGCCACCGGCCGTCGAGACCGCTGAGCCGCACCGCCATGGCGCGCACCCTCGCGCCCTCGCTGACGACGACGCTGCACTCGGCGACGCCGTCGGCGGGCTCGCACACGCGCACCGAGCGCACGACGGCGCGGCCAAGGCGGCGGCGCGACCCGTCATCCGTCGTGCCGCCCGACCCGTCACGCGCACCGGACGCCCGGCGACGGGCGGCGAGGGCGCCGCGACGGGCGACGACGGCATACACCTGCGGGGTGGTCCACCGCACGACCTGGGCGGCGGGACGCAGTCCCGACATCACCTCGACGATGGCCTGCGCGATCTGCGCCGCCCACGGCTCCGGGTCGGGCAGGTCCGCCCGGGCCGTGCTCTGGGGACCGAAGACCTGCTCGTCGCTCGCCGCCGCGAGGTCGACGGCGAGGGCGTCCTGGATGTAGCGGGGGTGACCGAGGGCGTCGGCCGAGCGCTGCATCGCCTCGACGAGCGGGATGGCCGGCGGGCGGTGGCCCGGGGCGTGGACGGCCACGGGCCGGAGGTGGCTGCTCGTCGCGCGGGTCATCGGACGGCGCTCGCGCTCGGGTCCGGGACGCGCAGCACCTGACCGGGGAGGAGGAGGTCGGGGTCGTGGCCGATGACGTCACGGTTGGCCTCGAACCACCGCGGCCACGCGCGGGCGACCTCGGCATCGTCGGCGTCCGGGCCGAGATGGGCGGCGGCGATGGACCAGAGGGTGTCGCCGCGGTGGACGACCACTGCGTAGACATCGGAGCGGTCGACGCCCGAGGCGCGGGAGCCGAGGAGGGTCGGGTCGGCCTGCTTGCGCACGCGGGGCGCCGACGGCGTGAAGCCGGGGGTGGGCGGGGGTGCCGCAGCGTCTGCCGAGGCCGGCCGGGTGCCGGGCTGCGCTGTCGGCTGGAACCCGGGGGCGGGAGCCTGCTGGGCGCCCTCGGCCGGGCTGGTCGGCCGGAAGCCGGGGGTGGGAGCCGCGCGCTCGACCGTCGTCCGGGTGGGTTGGAACCCGGGCGCCGGAGCGGTCGACGTGCTCACCGCGGTGTCGAGGTCACGCGAGGCGCCCACGGCCTGGCTCGGCCCGCCGGCGACACCGACACCGATGCCGAGCACGAAGGCCGCGACCCGCCGTGCCAGCGCTGGGGTGAGCCGGTCGGACCAGCGTCCGGCGAGGGCGCCCGTCCGACCGGGCAGGTGGGAGAGGACCTCGAGGGCGGCTCCGAGGCAGAGCCAGGCGGCGATCGCGATGGCGGCCGACGCGGCGCCGAGGGTGAGGAGCTCGGGCGTCGAGGCGGGTCCCGGGGAGCCGACCCGGGCCCACGCCGAGAGCCAGGCGAGCCACAGCACCCACATCATCGAGACGACGACGGCAAGGGCAAGGAGGCCCACGGCGAGGACCCGTGCCGTCCGGGTGACGACGATCGCCGCGGTCGTTGATGCGTCTTTGAGGTCGTTTGATGCCGTTTGCATGTTTTTGACGATAGATGATGTCGAACGGTGTCGCAACGGGAAGGCGGGTGCCGGAGCGCCTAGGCTCCGGCCCATGCGGTGGGAGCGGCTCTTCGACGACCTCGAGGCACAGCTCAGCGCCGAGGAGCGTCGAGAGCGCGACTCCGAGGTCGCCGACCGCACCCGTCGCGAGCGCGCCTCGGTCGAGCTCGGCGCACGGTTCGCCGCCGTCGTCGGTGCGACCGTCCGGCTACGGCTCGTCACCGGCGCCCAGGTCGAGGGCGAGCTGCTCGACCTCGGCGCGGACTGGCTCCTGCTCCGTCTCGTGACCGGTCGGGAGGCCGTCGTGCCCGTGGGTGGCGTCGTCGGGGTGCTCGGGCTCGGGCCGCGCGCCTCGGACGCGAGGACGGCTCGCCGTTTCGCGCTGGGCTACGCCCTGCGTGGCCTATCGCGCGACCGCGCCCACGTCGCCCTCACCGACGCGAGCGGTCAGGTCGTCACGGGCACCATCGACGCCGTGGGTGCGGACTTCCTCGACCTGGCCGAGCACGCGCTGGGGGAGGACCGCCGCGCCGAGAATGTGCGCGGACGGCATACGGTGCCGTTCGGGGCTGTCGTCCTCGTCGAGGCGCGCTGACCGGCGGGCTCAGCCCTCGCCCTGGGCGCGGACGAAGTCGCGGGTCTGCGAGTACATCCGCTGGATGTAGTTCTCGAGCTCCGAGGTCTCCACCCGCCACTGGCCACGCCCGCCGACCTTGATCGCGGGGAGCTCACCGGAACGCACGAGGGCGTAGGCCTGCGCCGAGGAGATGTCGAGGATCTCGGACACCTCGGTGAGCGCGATGAACCGCTTGGCCACGGGCGTGCTCCTCGGGTGGTCGGCAGGGGGCGAGGTGGTCGGTCCAGTCTGCCACGCAGGATCCCGACCGCTGCGGCGCTCGTCCACACGACACCACGGCGTCGTCGGCGTGCCGATGAGTTGTCCACAGGCGCGGACGTCTTGTCGCGCGCCCGGTCGCTGCGTGGGACAGAATCTGTCGCGGGGGAGGTGCATGGCGATCCCTCATACCTGCCCGACCGCCGTGCTCGACGATCCGGAGACCTTGATGAGCGAGACCTCCACGCCCACCGCCCAGCGCCTGCGCAGGCCCTCATGGCGCGACAGCCGCCTCGTCATCGGCGTGCTGCTCGTGCTGGCCTCCACCGCGATCGGTGCCTACGTCATGAGCCGTGCCGACGACCGCGTGCCGATGTATGCCGCGAAGTCCGGTCTCATGGCCGGCCAGCCGCTCACTCCGGACGACGTCGTGCGGGTCGACGTCCAGCTCGGTGACGCCGGCACCGACTACGTGAGTGCGGCGGGTGGCCTGCCGGCCGAGCAGGTGGTCCTGCGGGAGGTGCGCGCTGGCGAGCTCATCCCCGCATCGGCCGTGGGTCCGCGGGACCGGGCGACGAGCCAGCCGCTCGCGCTCCAGGTCGACGCGACGTCAGCCTCGACGCTGCAGCCCGGCTCGGTCGTCGACGTCTACGTCAACCGACCCGCAGCCCCGGCCAAGGGCAGCGTCGGGGCCGAGACGTTCGAGGGTCCCGAGCTCACGCTCGAGGGCGTCACCGTCGTCGCTCTGTCCAAGGACGACGGGATGATGGGCGCCTCCGGAGACACGAGGCCCGTGCAGGTCATGGTCCCGAAGGAGACCGTCCAGTCGCTCGTCGGCGACGTCGACCTCGGCGCCAAGATCACGCTCGTGGCCGTTCCCGGCGCGATCGCGGCACCGACGTCATGACGGTCGGGGTCGTCACCGCGGTCTCGCACCACCACGAACAGGAGCTCGTGTCGGCGCTCGAGAGCGCGTCCGGGCTGGACGTCGTGCGCCGCTGCGCGGACGTTGCCGAGCTCCTGTCGACCGGCGCCTCCGGCGTGGCCGACCTCGCCGTCGTGTCCCCGGACTTCAGAGGGCTCGACCGCGACGCGCTGCGCCACCTCGCCGGCCACGGCGTGCGGGTGGCGGGGCTCGTCGTGTCCGGCGACGACGCGGGGGAGGCGCGGCTGCGTCAGCTCGGGGTGCGGGTCCTGCTGCGTCCGGGCACCGATCCCGACGAGGTGGCCCGGACGCTCGTCGACCTCGCCGAGGGTGGTGCCGTGTCGGGTGGTGCGGTGCCGGGCGGGGGCAGCCGTGGCGGCGGCGGTCAGCGCGCGGCTGGAGCCGGGACGGCACCACTGGGTGACGACGAGCTCGCCGCGTGGCTCGACGGCACTGTCGGTCCGGGCGGGTCGCTCTCCAGCGGCGATGGCACCGACCGGCTCCGGCGGAGCGGTGGGCGCACCGACGGCCACCACCCCGACGAGCCCGGTGACGCGGCGGCCGGTGCACCACGACGCGCCCGCATCACGGCCGTCTGGGGTCCGACGGGCGCTCCCGGCCGCACCACCCTCGCCCTGACGATGGCCGCCACCCTCGCCGCGCGCGGCGTGAGCACCCTGCTCGTCGACCTCGACACGTGGGGCGCGAGCGTCGCCCAGGCGCTCGCGCTCATCGACGAGGCGCCGGGAGTCGCCGCGGCCGCCCGTGCCTCGGAGCAGGGCGCCCTCGACCGGGCGTCGCTGTCGCGCGTGGCACCCGAGGTGACGCCGGGTCTGCGAGTGCTCACAGGCATACCGAAGCCCGAGCGGTGGCCCGAGCTGCGGGCGGCGGCGGTCGAGGACGTCCTCGAGAAGTCGCGCACCCTCGTCGAGCACGTCGTCGTGGACTGCGGGTTCGCCATCGAGGACGACGAGGAGCTGAGCTACGACACCGCCGCACCTCGGCGCAACGCGACGACCCTCACCGCGCTGGAGTGCGCCGACGACCTCGTCGTCGTGGGGTCCGCCGACCCGATCGGGCTCCAGCGGCTCGTGCGCGCGGTGCAGGACGTCGGCGTCGTGCCGTCGCCGCAGCCGGTCGTCGTCGTCAACAAGGTGCGCTCGTCGGCCACGGGGTCCGCGCCGGAACGGGCGATCACCGACGTGCTCGGCCGGTTCGCCGGGCTCGAGGACCCGCACTTCGTGCCGTGGGCGCCGGACGAGTGCGATGCCGCTCTGCTCGCCGGCCGCAGCCTCGTCGAGCAGTCCGGTTCCGGGATCGTCGCCGACGCGGTCGCCAGGGTGGTCGACGCCGTCTGCCCCGAGCACGCCGCACCCGACACCCGTGCCGGCCGCCGGGGCCGCGTGCGACTGGGCAGGCGCACCCGCCGCTCGGCCTGAGGGGGAGCAGCGACATCCCGGCCGCAGCGTCATGGCGGTGAGGTCATGACGACCCCCACACCCCTCGTGGCCTCACGACCCGGCTGCCCGCATCTGACACGATGGGCCCGTGGCCGACCGGATGAGCACCCTCGACAGCAGCTTCCTCGCGCTCGAGAACTCGTCGACGCCGATGCACGTGGGGTCGGTCATGGTCTTCGACGCCCCGGACGAGGGGTTCGACTACGACCGGCTCGTCGGCATCATCTCCCGCCGCATCGCCTACGTCCCGCGCTACCGGCAGCGGGTCCGGTTCGTCCCCGGCCGGCTGGCGAACCCGGTCTGGATCGACGACGAGCGGTTCGACGTCACCTACCACGTGCGGCGTTCGGCCCTGCCCCGACCCGGTGGCGACGAGCAGCTCGAGGAGCTCATCGCGCGCATCCAGCCCCGTCAGCTCGACCGGAGCCGCCCGCTCTGGGAGGTCTACCTCGTCGAGGGGCTGGCCGACGACCGGTTCGCCATCATCACCAAGACCCACCAGGCCCTCGTCGACGGAGTCAACGCCGTGGACATCGCCCACCTCATCCTCGAGGACTCCGAGACGCCGAGCACCGAGAGCGTCGACGACACGTGGCGCCCGAGCCGCGAGCCGTCGCACACCGAGCTCATCGTCAGCGCGCTTGCCGACACCGTCCGCGCTCCCGGCCAGCTCGTCGAGACCGTCCAGTCCGGCATCACCGACGTCAAGGAGACCGCCGGTCGCGTCCTCGGGGCCGCCGGCGAGGTCGTCTCGGCCGTCGCGCGTGCCTCGACGAGTCCGGCGCCCGAGTCGCCGCTCAACGCCCGCGTCGGACGCGCCCGCCGGTTCGTCATGGTGGGTACGGACCTCGACGACTACAAGAAGGTCCGGTCTCGCCTCACCAAGGGCGCCTTCGCCGACGACGTCTCGATCAACGACGTCATCCTCGCGACGGTGACCGGTGCGTTCCGCACGTGGCTCATGACCCGTGGCGAGAGCGTCCACGGCTCGACGACGATCCGGGCGATGGTGCCGGTGAGCACGCACGACGCCGAGAACGAGATGGCGCCCGGACGCCATCTCACCGCGTGCTTCGTCGACCTGCCCGTCGGCGAGCCCGGGGCGTCGATGCGGCTGCACCAGATCGCGTTCGCCATGCGCCAGCAGATGGAGGCCGGCCGGGCCGTCGACGCCGACACGCTCTCGGGACTGGGCGGCTTCGCGCCGCCGACGATGCACACGCTCGCCGCGCGGCTCGGAGGCGCGGTCTCGCGGCGGCTTTTCAACGTCGCCATCACCAACGTGCCGGGACCGCAGCACCCGCTCTACATCGCCGGTGCGCAGATGGCCTCGACCTACCCCGTCATGCCGCTCGGTCCGACGAAGGCGCTCTCGATCGGTCTCACGTCCTACGACGGCGGTGTCTACTACGGCCTCTATGCCGACCGCGACGCCCTGCCCGACACCGACGTCCTCGGCCAGTCGATCGTCGACGCCCTGCAGGAGCTCCTCGACGCTCCGCGCAGCCGAGCCCGCTGAAAGGACCCGCCATGCCCCTGGTTCGCGTCTACCTGCCTCTCGACGCCGGCGCGCTCGACACCCTGCGCCGCACCGGCGAGGTCGGGCCGGCGCCGGTCACCGCGCACACGGCGGTCGCCCCGAGCGCCCGCCCGGGCCTCGGCAGCGACGACGAGGAACGCGAGTATGCCGCGTGGTCGGCCGCCGCGGCCGACGCCGCCGCGCTCGTGACGCGGGGAGAGCGGAGGGTCGTCGCATCCGCGGACGTCGACGCCGCCGTCGTCAACGCGACGAGCGAGGACGGCACGGCCGTCGAGCTCGACAGCGTCGTCGCGCTGCCGCGGATCGCCTCGTTCCACATCGACGAGGAGCCCGGCGGGGAGGTCGCCGACCTCCTCTGGTACGACGTCACCGAGCTCGACGACGTCATCGCCCTCGTCCGCCCGGAGTAGCCCAGCCACACAGCGTCCGCAGCTGTGGGGGCCAGGGCGGCAGACCTGCGGACGCAAGCAGGCCGGCATACGCAACGTCCGCAGCTGTGGGGGCCAGGGCGGCAGAGCGGCGGACGCGAGCAGGCCGGCATACGCAACGTCCGCAGCTGTGGGGGCCAGGGCGGCGGAGCGGCGGACGCAGGCGAGCCCGGGGGCGGACACGGCTGGTCGCGCACCGTGGGACGATGGGCTGACCCCCTGCACCCCACGAATCGAGGAAGACCCCGATGGACGCTGTGACCCACGTCCCTGCCCCGGTCAACGAGCCGGTCCGCGACTACGCGCCCGGCAGCCCCGAGCGCGCCGCCCTCGAGGTGGCGCTCGCCGAGGTCGGCAGCACGAAGTGGGAGCTGCCGCACACGATCAACGGCGAGCGGGTCGTCGGTGACGGAACCGAGATCGACGTCCGCCAGCCGCACGACCACGCCTCGGTCCTCGGCACCATCCGTGACGCCACGAAGGACGACGCGCTCGCGGCCGTCGACGCGGCCAACGCCGCCGCGCCGGAGTGGCGCGACATGGCCTTCGACGACCGTGCGGCCATCCTGCTCAAGGCAGCGGACCTCCTCGCCGGCCCGTGGCGAGCCAAGGTCAACGCCGCCACGATGCTGGGACAGAGCAAGACGGCATACCAGGCCGAGATCGACAGCGCCTGCGAGCTCATCGACTTCTGGCGCTACAACGTCCACTTCGCGCGCCACATCCTCGAGGAGCAGCCGCCGGCCAACGCCCCCGGCATCTGGAACCGCACCGACTACCGCTCGCTCGAGGGCTTCGTCTACGCGGTCACGCCGTTCAACTTCACCGCGATCGCCGGCAACCTGCCGACCGCGCCGGCGCTCATGGGCAACACCGTCGTGTGGAAGCCGTCGCACACGCAGCAGCTCGCCGCCCAGTTCGTCCTCGAGATCCTCGAGGAGGCCGGCATGCCGCCGGGCGTCATCAACCTCGTCAGCGGTCACGGCACCGAGGTCTCCGACGTCGTCCTCAAGCACCCGGAGTTCGCGGGCCTGCACTTCACCGGGTCGACCCGGGTCTTCCAGAGCCTGTGGCAGGAGATCGGCTCCAACCTCACGACCTACCGCCACTACCCGCGCATCGTCGGCGAGACCGGTGGCAAGGACTTCGTCCTCGCCCACGCCAGCGCCGACCCCGACGTCGTGCGCACCGCCCTCATCCGCGGCGCCTTCGAGTACCAGGGGCAGAAGTGCTCCGCCGCGTCGCGCGCCTTCATCCCGCGCAGCCTGTGGAAGGTCATCGAGAAGGACCTCGTCGCCCTCACCAACGGCCTGACGATGGGCAACGTCACCGACCTCTCGAACTTCATGGGCGCCGTCATCGACGACCGGGCGTTCGCCAAGCACAAGGCCGCGATCGACCGGGCCCGGTCGACGAGCGGTATCGAGATCATCGCCGGAGGAACCTACGACGACTCCGAGGGCTGGTTCGTGCGCCCGACGATCATGGTCGGCGAGGACCCGCTGGACGAGATGTTCACGACCGAGTACTTCGGCCCGCTGCTCTCGGTCCACGTCTACCCGGACGACCAGTTCGACCAGATCATGGACGTCATCGACTCCGCCTCGGCCTACGCGCTCACCGGGTCGATCCTCGCCCAGGACCGCCGTGCCGTCGCCGCCGCCAGCCGTCGCCTGCGCTTCGCTGCTGGCAACTTCTACGTCAACGACAAGCCGACCGGCGCCGTCGTCGGCCAGCAGCCCTTCGGCGGTGGCCGAGCCTCCGGCACGAACGACAAGGCCGGCTCGGCGCAGAACCTGCTGCGCTGGACGAGCCCGCGCTCGATCAAGGAGACGTTCGTCCCTCCGAAGAACCACACCTACCCGCACATGGGCGTCTGACCCGCGACGCACCGAGCGCACCGGCGACCCGGCCGGACCGGACCTGCTCCGTCAGCCCACGCGGCGGCGGAGCAGGTCCGTCTCGGTCCGGGCGGCGTGCAGCAGCGGGTCGGCGGCGGCCTTCTCGAGCTTGCCGCCGATGAGCGGCACGCCTGCCTTGAGCTCGCCCGCGAGCTCGTGCACCGTGCCGGAGGCGCTGGGGGACAGGCGGACCGCCCCCTTGAGGGTCATCGGCGCGCCCTTGACGTGGAGGTTGAGGTCGCCGGTGCGCGTCCCGTCGGCCGCAGCCGGACCCCAGGTCTGCACCTCGACGACCGTGAGCGTCTCGCCGACGAACGACCTCGCGATGTCGGGGAGCCCGTCGGTCGGCAGGACGCGCTCGGTCGAGATCACCGTGCGGTCACCGGTGCTCGACACGCCAGCCTTCCACGTGCCGGTCGTCGTCGCGTCGCACTTGGCGTCCTGGAACTCCTGCTCGCACATCTGCGCGAACACGACGTCAGGCGCTGCGGGGTACTCGGCGCGGTGGGTGAACTTCACGTGCTCCTCCTTGGCGTGGTCCGGCCCTCCGATCCTCTCACCGCCGACGTCGGCTTCCGTGGGAGAGGTCCGTCAGGAGAGGCGCAGGGCGCGGGCGACTGACTCGAGCTCGGTCGTCGACGCCATGACCTCGGCCAGGAACCGGTCGCGCCGGCGGCGGTGCTGCGCGGCCACCGCCTCGATCTCGGCCTGCACCCTCGCGACCGCGTCGGTGCGCTCGCGGGTCGTCGCACTGTCTGCCTCGCCGGTGACGCCCCACGCCAGCCGAGCCCGGCCGTCCTCGACGACGATGCCCGCGGCCGCAGCCTCGTCGAGCGCGGCGCGGGCGCGCGCCTGCAGCGCGCTCAGCTCCACGGCATACGACTGGATCGCGGTGCCGACCGCCGCGGTGTGACGCCCACCCACGGCGAGCGCGTCGAGAGCACGACGTCCCTCCTTGCGCACGCGGACCGACGTCGAGGTGCCCCACCCGTCCTTGAGCGATGCGTATGCCGTCCCGCTCGCCTCGCAGGCGGCGGCCAGCTCGCGTGAGGCACGGGAGGCGGAGGCCCCGAGCGCCGAGAGCGAGGCCGGGTCGCCCGGAACGAGGGACCTCATTGCCGGTCCCCCCGGAGCGGCTCCGCCGCCGTGGAGGTGGAGTCGACGGCAGAGTCGTCGGGAGCGGCTTCGCCTCGCGTGCCGGCACGGGAGTGGGCCAGCGCGAGCGTCGTGCGGTGCTGCGCGGCCACCTCGTCGACCGCGCGGAGGAGGTCGACGACCTGGTCCACCCACCCGTCGACGGCCCGCTGCGGGTCGCTCTCACCCATGACCACGAGGCTCGCGAGGAGGTCGTCCTCCACCCGCATGAGGCTGTCCGACAGGCCTTCGAGGACGGTGCTCACCTCCGGGAGCGAGGGAGGTTCCGAGGGCCTGCGCACCTCGTCACTCTAGTGCTCACCTGCCCCACCTCCGACCCCTCATCCACAGGGTCCGGCAAGTGAGTAGTCTCGGTGCTGGACACAGTGCCGTGTCCCGCCGTGGCCATCGGCGAAGCCGCAACACAAAGGATCTGCAGCGCACCATGACTGAGTCATCGGTCCACCCCCGATCGACCACACTGGACGCCATCGTCTCGGCTTTCGCCGGTCTCGACCCACGGCCGGACGGCGAGGCCATCGTCGGCCGCTACTTCCGCCACGTGCCCGACGAGGAGCTGAGCGCACGACCCGCGCGCACCCTCGCCGGTGCGGTGAAGTCGCACCTCGACCTCGCCGAGAGCCGCACGCCCGGCACCGCCGCCGTGCGGGTCTTCAACCCGACCACCGACACCGACGGCTGGTCGAGCGCTCGCACCGTCATCCAGGTCGTCACCGACGACATGCCCTTCCTCGTCGACTCGGTCACCGGGGCGCTCGTGCAGCGCGACATCGACATCCACCTCGTCATCCACCCGCAGTTCCGGGTCCGCCGCGACGAGTCGGGCCACCTGCTCGAGACGTGCGACGCCGACGAGCCGGACTCCCGCGAAGGCCAGCCCGACGTCCACGAGGAGTCGTGGATCCTCCTCACCGTCGACCGCGAGAGCGAGCAGTCCGCGCGTGACGAGCTCACGGCCGTCCTCGAGAGCGTCCTGCTCGACGTGCGCGAGGCCGTCACCGACTGGCCCTCGATGCGCACCCGCTGCCTCGTCATCGCCGCCGAGCTCGAGGGCACGCCCCCGCGCGGTGTCGACCCCGCCGAGGTGAGCCAGGCCGCCGCCTTCCTGCGCTGGATGGCCGACAACCACTTCACCTTCCTCGGCTACCGGGAGTACGCCCTCGAGGACACCGCCGAGGGTGACGTCATCCGGCCGCTGGGCGGCACCGGACTGGGCGTGCTCAAGCAGGACCCGCCGGCGGACAAGAAGATCGTGCCGCTCTCGTCCGAGTCGAGCCGCAAGGCGCGAGAGCGTGGGGTCCTCGTCCTCACCAAGGCGAACTCCCGCTCGACGGTGCACCGCCCGACCTACCTCGACTACGTCGGCATCCGCACCTACGCCCCCGACGGCAGCACGGCGGGGGAGAAGCGCTTCCTCGGCCTCTACGCCTCGACGGCCTACACCGAGTCGGTGCTGCGGCTGCCGGTCGTCGCCGAGAAGGTCCAGACCGTTCTCGAGAAGTCCGGGCTCGCCCCCGACTCGCACACCGGCAAGGACCTCCTCGAGGTCCTCGAGACCTACCCGCGCGACGAGCTCATCCAGGCGACGCCCGAGGACCTCTACGAGACGGCGATGGCCGTGACGCAGCTCCAGGAGCGGCGCCGCACCAAGCTCTTCCTGCGCGAGGACGACTTCGGCCGGTTCGTCTCGTGCCAGGTCTACATCCCGCGCGACCGCTACAACACCGGCGTCCGCACGCGCATGGCCGCGATCCTCAAGGACACCTTCGGTGGCGAGAGCGTCGAGTTCACCGCACGGGTCAGCGAGCGGGCCCTCTCACGGCTGCAGTTCGTCGTCCGCGTGCCCGTCGGGCAGCGCGTCCGGCACCTCGACGAGGGCGAGCGCGAGCAGCTCGAGCGCCGCCTCATCGAGGTGAGCCGCACGTGGGCCGACCGCCTCGGCGACGGTCTGCGCGACCGTCTCGGCGAGGTCGAGGGCGACCGCCTTCTCGACCGCTTCGGGCGCGGCTTCCCCACGGCATACGAGGAGACCTTCTCGGTCGTCCAGGGCGTCGCCGACCTGCACCACCTCGACGGGCTGAGTGCCGAGCGCCGCACGAGCGTCGCGCTCTACCGTCCCGCGGACTCGCCGGAGAGCCTGCGCCGCTTCAAGCTCTTCCGCGTCGACCCGCTGTCGCTCACCGACATCCTCCCGATCTTCACCGACATGGGGGTCGAGGTCGTCGACGAGCAGCCCTACGAGGTGAGCCGGTCCGACGGCTCCCAGCTGCACGTCTACGACTTCGGGCTGCGGGTGCAGGACGAGAAGGTCTGGTCCGACATCGCTCACGAGGACCTGCGTGACCTCTTCGAGGGTGCCGTCCTCGCCGTGTGGGACGGACGGGCCGAGTCCGACGGCTTCAACCAGCTCGTCCTCGCCGCGCGTCTCACGTGGCGGCAGGTCGTCGTGCTGCGGACGGTGGCGAAGTACCTGCGGCAGACGCAGGCGACCTTCAGCCAGTCCTACTTCGAGGACGCGCTCGTCGGGAACCCGTCGATCGCGGCCGACCTCGTCGCCTTCTTCGAGGCCCGCTTCGACCCGGACGCGTTCGGCGACGACGAGAGCGAGCAGCGTCAGGAGCGGCAGGACGAGATCGCGGGGCGGATCACCGCGGCGCTCGACGACGTCAGCTCGCTCGACGAGGACCGGATCATCCGCTCCTTCCTCGCCGTGATGAGCGCGACCCTCCGCACGAACTTCTTCCAGCCGACCGCGGACGGCGGGCCGCGGGCCTACGTCTCGCTCAAGCTCGACCCGACGGCGATCCCCGACCTCCCGGCGCCGCGGCCGGCATACGAGATCTGGGTCTACAGCCCGCAGGTCGAGGGCGTGCACCTCCGCTTCGGGTCGGTCGCGCGCGGCGGTCTGCGCTGGAGCGACCGGCGCGAGGACTTCCGCACCGAGATCCTCGGTCTCGTCAAGGCGCAGATGGTCAAGAACGCCGTCATCGTGCCCACCGGTTCCAAGGGTGGCTTCTATGCCAAGAAGCTGCCGGACCCCGCGGTCTCGCGCGAGGCGTGGCTCGAGGAGGGGCAGTCGGCCTACCGGACCTTCATCTCCGGCCTGCTCGACATCACCGACAACCGGGTCGGCTCCGAGATCGTCCCGCCGGAGCGCGTCGTGCGCCACGACGGCGACGACCCCTACCTCGTCGTCGCGGCCGACAAGGGCACCGCGACCTTCTCCGACATCGCCAACGGCGTCGCCCAGTCCTACGGCTTCTGGCTCGACGACGCCTTCGCGTCCGGCGGCTCGGCCGGGTACGACCACAAGGCGATGGGCATCACGGCTCGTGGCGCGTGGGAGTCGGTCAAGCGGCACTTCCGCGAGATGGACGTCGACACCCAGACCGAGGACTTCACCGCGGTCGGCGTCGGCGACATGAGCGGCGACGTCTTCGGCAACGGCATGCTGCTCTCCGAGCACATCCGTCTCGTCGCGGCGTTCGACCACCGCCACGTCTTCATCGACCCCGAACCGGTTGCCGCGGAGTCCTTCCGGGAGCGCAAGCGCCTCTTCGAGCTGCCGCGCTCGTCGTGGGACGACTACGACCGCTCGCTCATCTCGGCCGGCGGCGGCGTCTTCTCGCGCTCGCTCAAGTCGGTCACCGTCACGCCCGAGATGCGTGCGGCCCTCGGCCTCGACGACGGCGTTACGACGATGACCCCGACGGAGCTCATCCACGCGATCCTTCTCGCACCGGTCGACCTGCTGTGGAACGGCGGCATCGGCACCTACGTCAAGGCGACGAGCGAGGACCACCTCTCGATCGGCGACCGCGCCAACGACGCGATCCGCGTCAACGGCAACGAGCTGCGGGTCAGGGTCGTCGGCGAGGGCGGCAACCTCGGGCTGTCGCAGCTCGGGCGCATCGAGGCCTCGCTGTCGGGCGTCCGGGTCAACACCGACGCCATCGACAACAGCGCCGGCGTCGACACCTCCGACCACGAGGTCAACATCAAGATCCTCCTCGGCGACGTCGTGCGCCGCGGCGACCTCACGATCGAGGAGCGCAACACCCTCCTCGCGTCGATGACCGACGACGTCGCCGAGCACGTGCTGCGTGACAACTACGAGCAGAACGTCCTGCTCGGGAACGCCCGCGCGCAGGACCTCTCGATGGTGCCGGTCCACCAGCGCCTCATGGGCTGGCTCGAGGGGCGCGGCGAGCTCGACCGGTCGCTCGAGTTCCTCCCGACCGACGCGGAGATGGCCAAGCGTGCGTCCGAGGGGCTCGGGCTCAAGTCGCCCGAGTTCTCCGTGCTCGTCGCCTACGCCAAGCTCGCGCTCAAGAAGGACATCCTCGCGAGCGACCTGCCCGACGACCCGTACTTCGCGGCGACCCTCGCCCACTACTTCCCCAAGGCACTGCGGGAGCCGTATGCCGCGGAGCTGGGTGAGCACCCGCTGCGCCGCGAGATCATCACGAACTCCGTCGTCAACTCGATGGTGAACCGGGGCGGCATCACCTTCGCCTTCCGGGCGCAGGAGGAGGTGACCTGCACCCCCGACCAGGTGGCCCGTGCCTTCATCGTGTGCCGTGAGGTCTTCGACCTGCGCGGCTACGTCAAGGCGGTCGAGGCGCTCGACAACGAGCTGCCGACGAAGGTGCAGACCGGGCTCTACCTCGAGTTCCGCCGCCTCCTCGACCGCGCGGTGCGCTGGCTGCTCGCGGCCCGGCCCAGTGGTCTCGACATCACGACCGAGGTCGAGCGCTTCGCCCCCGTCGTCGCCGACCTCGTGCCGCGCATCCCCGAGCTGCTCCAGGGCGGCGAGCGGGAGCGGGTGCTCGCGCAGACGGCGGCGTGGGAGGAGGCCGGCGTGCCGAGCGAGCTCGCCGCCCGTGCCGCCTCGCTGCTCGACAGCTACTCGCTGCTCGACGTCGTCGAGATCGCCTCGGACGTCGACCACACGGCCCACGAGGTGGCCGAGGTCTACTTCCGGCTGTCCGAGCGGTTCGGTATCGACGGGATGCTCAACCGGGTCGCCGGCCTGCCGCGCGACGACCGGTGGGACGCCCTCGCTCGCGGCGCCCTGCGCGACGACCTCTACTCGGTCCTCGAGTCCTTCACGCGCAACGCCTTCGAGTTCGCCAAGGACCTCGACGGCGACAGCGTCGTCACCGCGGACGAGCGGATCGAGGCGTGGAACGAGGCAGGCGACGGGGCGGTGGAGCGGGTCGGCAACCAGCTGGCCGGCATACGGTCGCTCGAGAAGCCCAACATCGCGGCACTCTCGGTGGCCCTGCGGACGCTCCGGTCCGTGGTCCGGCAGGGGGGCTGACGAGGTCACGCCCTAGGCTCGCCGGGTGAGCACCCTCGCCGAATCCCTCCGGGCCTCGACGACCCTCGGGGACCACGACATCGAATGGGTCCACCTCGTCGTGGGCGACTGGCAGCTCATCGCGGACCTCTCGTTCGCGGACCTCGTGCTCTGGGTGCCCACCGGCCTCGACGGCTGGCGGGCGGTGGCGCACGTGCGTCCCAACACCGGGCCGATGGTCTTCTACGACGACATCGTCGGGCGGACGTCGGGACGCTGGCGTGAGCCGATCCTCTCCGAGGCCTACCGGCACCGGCGGATCGTCAACGGGCGCGAGCCCGAGAGCCAGGGCGAGACCGCGGTGCGCGAGCAGGCGATCCCGGTCGTGCGCGAGGGGCGGTCGCTCGCCGTCATCACCAAGCACAGCAACGTCGTCACCGGGCGCACCCCGAGCCGGCTCGAGCTGACCTACCGGCTGCTCGCCGAGTCGATGACGACGATGATCGCCGCGGGGGAGTTCCCGAGCACGGCGGCGCCGACGGGTGCGCGACGTGGGGCGCCGCGCGTCGGTGACGGCGTCGTGCACCTCGACCTCGAGGGCACCGTGCTCTATGCCAGCCCCAACGCGATCAGCGCGATCCACCGGCTCGGCCACCGTGGCGACGTCATCGGCGAGGTGCTCGCGACCGTCGTGGCCGACCTGCTCCAGGCGTCAGGGTCGACCGTCGACGAGTCGCTGGCCGTCGTCATCACCGGCCGGGCGCCGTGGTGGACCGAGGTCTCGACGCAGTCGGCGAGCGTGAGCCTGCGGGCGATCCCGCTCACGCACAACGGCTCCCGCACGAGCGCCCTGCTGCTGTTGCGGGACGTGAGCGAGCTGCGGCGGCGCGAGCAGGAGCTCATCACCAAGGACGCGACGATCCGCGAGATCCACCACCGCGTGAAGAACAACCTGCAGACGGTGGCGGCTCTGCTGCGCCTGCAGTCACGCCGGGTCCCGGACCAGACGGCACGCAACGCCCTCGACGAGGCGGTGCGGCGCGTGGGCACGATCGCGCTCGTGCACGAGACCTTGAGCCAGGGCATCGACGAGACGGTGAACTTCGACGAGATCGCCCTGCGCGGGCTGCGTGCCGTCGTCGACGTCGCCGTCACCGAGCACCGCGTCGAGTCCTCGCTCACCGGTTCGTTCGGCCGGATGCGGGCCGAGGACGCCACGTCGCTCGCCATGATCGTGTCCGAGCTCGTCCAGAACGCCGTAGAGCACGGGCTCGCCTCGCGTGGCGGGACGATCCTCGTCCACGTCGACCGCGCCGAGATCGAGCCGGGCGTCGACGGCCTCACCGTGACGATCACCGACGACGGGACGGGTCTGCCCGCCGGGTTCCGGCCCGTCCTCGCGGGTCTCGGGACGCGCATCGTCACCTCGCTCGTGCAGGACCTCCAGGGGCGGATCCGCTGGGAGCCGGCGTCGCCTCACGGCACCCGGGTGGCGTTCACCGCCCGGCTGCGTCCGCTGACCCGCTGACCGGGGGACTCGGGGACCCGTGCCAACCGGTGCGCGGGCAAAGCAAACGGCCCCGCGGGTGGCGGGGCCGTCGTGTCCGTGCTGCGGTCAGCCTGCGCGGCGGGCGCGGGCGTTGCGACGCTTGAGAGCGCGGCGCTCGTCCTCGGAGAGTCCGCCCCAGACGCCGGCGTCCTGTCCGGACTCGAGCGCCCACTTGAGGCAGGTGTCGACAACTTCGCAGCGACGGCAGACTGCCTTGGCCTCCTCGATCTGCATGATCGCCGGGCCGGTGTTCCCGATGGGGAAGAACAGCTCGGGATCCTCATCGAGGCAAGCAGCGCGGTCGCGCCAATCCATGGGTGGTGCTCCTGTCCGTGGAGTTCAGTGGTGCTGGCCGCTAGCGGAGGGTGGAGCAGGGCCAACAATGAGGTTGCGCCCTTGCAAACCACTGGACGTCAACACGCAGACGTCCGAAGTGTCAGTCTAGACCCCCCTACCCAATTTGGACAGGGTCAAAATCCGCAGAGTCTCCGACATCGGCTGCGTCTCCAGCGGCCTCTGTCAGGCGCAACGTGTGGCTGGCCGGGGACGTTCCGGCGCGGGCGGGGGTGTGGGTGCGGCCGCGGGTTTGCCCGTGGCCGGGGACCTCGGGGACCTCGGGGACGCCGGGGGCGAGGCCGGGCGCGACGAGGCCGGGTCCGACGAGGCCTTGTTCGTGGGCGGGGCGAGGGCGACCTGGAGCTCGACGGCTTCTCGGCCGCTCACCAGCAGCGCGCGTCCCGGCCCCGGAGCGAAGCCGCGCGGTGCCCGGATGCCGAAGGCCTCGCCGTCTCCCGGGGCCCGGGGTGCGAGGAGCAGGCCGGTCTGCGCCCGGGCCACCGCCGGGACGACGCCTCGGAACTGCGCAGCCACCGAGGGCGTGGCACAGGCGGCGACGACGAGGCCGCCGTCTCGGTCCACGAGGGCGGTCAGCTCGAGCAGTGCTGCCTCGACAGGCGTGCCCTCGATGCGGTCGGCGTCGTCGACGAGGACAACGAGGTCGGGGTGGGTGCGTCGTGCCTCGACGAGGGGTTCGGGGCGCCACGGGTCGACACGCACGACGCGCACGGCCTCGTCCGCAGGCGACTGGGGGCCTGCGTCGGCGCCGTTCGTCGCGCCGGTGTCTTCCGCGGCTGCCCTGACGGCGGTTGCCACCGACCCGGCGGGCCCTTCGACGACGGCGACGACGCGCCCCGCTTCGACCGCCGCGGCGCCGATGCTCGCGAGGGTCGTCGAGCGGCCGGTGCGTGGGTGGCCGGCGACGAGGATCCGTCGCCCCTCGCGCGCTGGGTCGAGCAGGGCGACGCCGCCGGTGTCCGCCGAGAGACCGATCGCCAGTGCCTCCGGCCCGGCCGACGGACGCACCAGCGCGGCGAGCTCGGCACGGTCGACGCGGGTGGGCAGGGTCGGCACGGCGAAGGGCAGCAGGTCACGTGCCTCCGGTCCAAGGTCGACCGGTGGGGTGGCGCCGGACGCGGAGTCCTTGCGCGCGGAGGTCTCCCGCGCCACGGCGAGGAGCGCCTCGGCCATGGGGTCACGCCGCGCGAGCTGCACCTCCGCCCGGTCGCGGAGCCGCAGCGCCCGGCCGGGCACCCGGCTCGAGGGAAGGTCGCGGCGGGAGAGGCCGGCATACGTCGCGTCGGCAGGGTCGGCGAGGGGGAGCAGCAGGGTCTCGGTGACGACCGAGCCGAGCCGGCTCGAGAGCGCCGTGCGGTCCCCGGCGACGACGGCGCACAGGGTTGTGTCGCCGGCACGGAGCAGGTCGAGGAGGTCGTCCTGCAGCCCGCCCAGCCCCAGGCCCGACGCGGCGTCGAGCCGGTCCCAGCCGTCGACGAGGAGCAGCCCCGAGGCCGTCGGACCCTCGGCATCTGCCCGGGCACGGAGCCGATCGAGGAGGCGGCGGACGCGCGAACCGTCGTCCGCACGCACCACGGCTCCCACCTGCGGCAAGGCCTCGAGGTCCGCGAGCTCGCCGGTCGTGTCGACGACCCACGCGTGCCGCGTCCCCGGACCCGCGAGGTGAGCGGCGAGCACCGTACGTAGGGCCGCCGTCCGCCCGGAGCGCGGCCCGCCGACGACGAGCCAGTGCCCATCGGGTGCGTGGGTGAGGACGGTCTGCCCCTGCTCGAGCGGCAGGTCCACGAGCCCCACGCCCTGCGGTCCGACGTGCGCGAGCTCGAGGACCTCACTCAACGGCGGCAGCCACGGGCGGTGGGGTGCAGGAACCCCCGCCGAGGTCGCGGCTGCACGCAGCAACCTGACGAGCGCGCCGAGTCCTGAGCCAAGCCCGTCACACACGGCACGTTCGCCTTCGACCGGAGGCCCTGTCGCAACGCCCGAACCCGACACGACGAGCCGAGTCGGCTCACCGTCGGGGCTGAGCACGGTGACCCGAGCCCCACCCTGGGCGGTCGCGGCGCCCACGCGGGCGGCCTGGAACTCGACGAGCGCGCCGTCACCGCCACGGGCGAGGCCGCGACCGGGTGTGCCGGGCGAGAGTCGCGCCGCGTCGGGCGCGCCGACGACGTCGTGGGAGTCGGCCGCGTCGCGCACACGCATGGCGATGCGCAGGTTGACGTTGGCCGCGATGTCGGGCGTCACCGCACCGGCCGGTCGCTGCGTTGCCAGGACGAGGTGGACGCCGAGCGAGCGACCGACGGCGGCGAGGCCGACGACGCCGTCGACGAAGTCGGGCAGATCCTCGGCGAGGAGCCGGAACTCGTCGACAACGATGACGAGCCGGGGGAGCGGGCTCCCCGACCCCGAGCCCGCCAGGCGGCGGTGTTCCTCGAAGTCACGGGCGCCGGACTCGGCGAGCAGCCGCTCCCGCCGGGTGATCTCGGCGCCGAGGCTCAGGAGGGCGCGTGCTGCGAGCCCTTCGTCGAGGTTGGTCACGGAGCCGACGGTGTGGGGAAGGTCGGCGCACTCACCGAACGCCGACCCGCCCTTGTAGTCGACGAGGACGAAGGAGACGTCCTCAGGGGAGCACTCGAGGGCGAGCGAGGTGACGAGCGTGCGCAGGAGCTCGGACTTCCCCGAACCCGTCGTACCGCCCACGAGGAGGTGGGGGCCGTCGCTCGCGAGGTCGATGGTCCACTCCCCACCCACCCGGCGCCCGAGCCGCGCCACGGGTCGGCCGCTGCCGGAGCGCCAGTGGCGCACGACGTCGTCGGCCACACCGAGGGACCCAGACCTGACTGCACGGGCATCGAGCCAGCCGACGAGGTCGAGGAGGTCGACGTCGTCCGGAAGGGTCTCGCGGCCACCGGACACGTCGACGAGCGGCGCCAGAGCGCGGCCGATGCGCTCGCCCCACCACGGCCCCACGAGGTCCGGGACGAAGCCGGGCACCGGATCGACCGCGTCGACGTCGAGCCGTGCCGACCCGTCGACGCCCTGCCCGAGTCCGACGACTGCGTGGCACGAGCCAGGAAGCGCCCCGACGTGCCTGGCCCCGACGAGACAGCGCACACCGAGGTCGCGGCCGCGCTCGAGGAGGTCGAGGAGCTCCGGGTCGGCGTCGTCCGCGGCGGACAGGACGACGACGACCCGCGGCGCGGTCGCGGACGTGCCGCGCTCGCGCTCCTCCTCGCGCGCCGCCACCACCTCACGGAGAACGTCGACGCACCTCTCGACCGGCCCGTATGCCGTCGTGTGCGGCAGCCACCCGGCCCACCTCAGCGGGGCGTCCCGACCCGCAACGGGCACGACGAGCTCGAGGTCGCGTGGGGAGTGCAACGTGGCGAGCTGACCGACGAGGTGCCGGAGCACGGCCTCGACCTCTGATGCAGGTCCGGCGATCCCCAGCCCTCCCACGCGCTCGAGGTCCACCTCGACGGGAACGTCTCTCAGGGGCGGGTGCTCGACCTCACCGTTGGGTGGGACCCACCCGGTCCGCGAGGGCAGCTCCCCGACGCCGACCCGCAGGCGGCCGAAGTCGGGGGCGGTGGGGCGCCGTTCCCACACCCGCGTGCCCGGCCCGCTCGCGATGGTGAGAACGGTGGCCGCGTCGGGCGCGGCGTGCCAGCGCTGGCGCCGTTCGAGGGCCAGGAGGCGGTTCAGCTCCTCCTGCCGACGGGCCAGCAGAACCTCGTGGGCCTCGACCTCGCGCGCGTGGTCGCGACGCGAGCCGAACCGGTCGCTGACGACCGACCCGACGACCATGAGCGGCGAGAGCAGCGCAAAGGCGAGCATCTGCGGACCGACGACGAGGGCCAGCAGGGCCGCGAAGGGCAGGGGAAGCAGGGCTGCCAGCCACGGGATCCGCACGCGCCGCGGCGGGCTCGGCGAGGACGGAGCCCGGACGGTCGCGGCGACCTCGGGCGGAAGCGTACGCGGCGCACGGTTGACCGCCAGCCGGCCTGACCCATCGGGCCGGGTCGGTGCACAGGCGCTTCCCGCGCGGTCGAGGCGGAGGAGCGACGACCCCACCGCCACGAGGTCGCTGCCGTCGACGACGGCCACCTCCGACTCCGAGGTCAGGGTGACGTCCCCACAGCGAGTGCCGTTGGTCGAGCCGAGGTCGGCGATGCGAAAACCGTTGTCAGAAGGAGCGATCGACACATGACGCCGACTGATCCGGTCGTCGTCGAGGCTCAGGCCGAGCCCGGCCGAGCGACCGACGACGAGCCCGTCGACCGGCAGGGGGTGGCGCCAACCGGCGTCAGGACCGGCGACGACGACGAGGTCGGTCGGAGTGGCTCGGCAGGGGGCGGAACGGGGAGGCTCGCCAACGACCAGGGTCGCGCCGTGGAGCAGCGGCGGCAGGCCGACGACCGAGGTCGGGTCCACCTCGACCCCGCGCGAGGTGACGCGGTCGATCTGCGTCCCGAGGGTCTCGGCGAGCAGCGGCAGGACCTCCCCGAGCGTCGTACCCGCGGGCACGGCGACCCGGACGTCGAGGGCGTCGCCACGGCGGGTGGGCAGGAGGACGGTGAGGTCGAGCTCGACGGCGGTCTCCATGCCGAGAGGCTAGGAAGAACCGGTGAATCCGCCGCCGGCTTTTCCACAGCACCGCCTCCGACCCGCGCGCCGACGCGAAGGCGAGATCGTTCAGGTCGGGTCGGTCACGGCATACGCGCGCATGCTCAACGGCGCCATGGCGAGCTGCTCGCCGGCCGGCGTCGACTCGGTGTTCTCCGGCCGCTCCCACACGCTGTCCCAGAGGAGGCGGTAGGCAGACAGGCCCGGTGCCTTCGGCAGCGTCACCTGCTGCTCCTCGCGACCGCCGTGCAGGACGACGAGCACGGACTCGTGGCCGAGCCACGCGCCGTTGACGAGCATCTGGAGCGTCCGCTGGCCGGGGTCCGACCAGTCGCGCATCGCCTCCCCGTCGGCGGCGTACCAGGCGAGGTCGATCGACCCGTCGGCGTGAACCTCCTTGCCCTCCGCCCAGGTTCGCGCGCGCAGCGCCGGGTGCTCGCGGCGGATGGCGGTGAGGTGCCGCGTCGTCGCGAGCAGGTCCTCCTGCCACGGCTCCAGGTCCCAGTCGAACCACGTGGTCGGGTTGTCCTGGTTGTAGGGGTTGTTGTTGCCGCCCTGGCTGCGACCCAGCTCGTCGCCGGCGTTGACCATCGGGATCCCCGAGGAGAGCAGGAGTGTCCCGAGCAGGTTGCGCATCGACCGGCGCCGCAGCGTCAGCACCTGCTCGTCGTCGGTCGGGCCCTCGACGCCGTGGTTCCACGAGCGGTTGCCGTTCGAACCGTCCCGGTTCTCCTCGCCGTTGGCCTCGTTGTGCTTCTCGTCGTATGCCGTGAGGTCGGCGAGCGTGAACCCGTCGTGGGCGGCGACGAAGTTCACCGATGCCGTCGGGCCGCGGTCGCGGGTCCCGAAGAGGTCGCGCGAGCCGGCGAGCCGCGTGGCGAGGTCCTGCACGCCGTGCGCCACCTGCCCGGGGCCCGACGACCGGTGGTCGCCGAGCCAGAAGTCGCGCACGGAGTCGCGGAAGCGGTCGTTCCACTCCGAGAAGGGCGGCGGGAACTGGCCGGTGCGCCAGCCGTGGAGACCGACGTCCCACGGCTCGACGATGAGCTTGGTGCGCGAGAGGACGGGGTCGGTGCGCAGGCCGACGAGGAAGGGGTGGTCGGGGTCGAACTCGTCGGTGCGCCCGCGGCCGAGGGCGACGGCGAGGTCGAACCGGAAGCCGTCGACGTGGCACTCCTGCACCCAGTAGCGCAGGGAGTCGAGCGCGAGGCGGCACATCACGGGGTGGCGCAGGTCGAGGGTGTTGCCCGTGCCGGTGACGTCGATGTCGCGGCCGCGCTCGTCGAGGCGGTAGTAGGCGCGGTTGTCGAGGCCGCGGAAGGAGAGCGTCGGACCGGTGCCGTCGGCCTCGGCGGTGTGGTTGTAGACGACGTCGAGGATCACCTCGAGGCCGGCGCCGTGGAGCAGCTTGACCATGCCCTTGAACTCGTCGACGGCCCCCTGCGGGTCGGTGGCCGCGGCGTAGGGCGCGTGCGGGGCGAAGAACCCGAGGGTGTTGTAGCCCCAGTGGTTGGCCAGCCCCTTGCGGACGAGGAACGGCTCCGAGGCGAACGCGTGCACGGGCAGGAGCTCGACCGCCGTGACGCCGAGCCCGAGGAGGTGGTCGACGGTCGTGGGGTGGGCGAGACCGGCATACGTGCCGCGCAGCTCCTCGGGCACTCCCGGGAGGGTCTTGGTGAGGTTGACGACGTGCGTCTCGTAGATGATCGTCTCGCTACGCGTCGTGGCCGGGGGCGCGTCGTCGCCCCAGTCGAAGGACGGGTCGACGACGACCGATCGCGGCATGGCCGCAGCAGAGTCCGTGTCCGAGGGCGCGGTCCCGTCGCCGGACCAGCCCTCGTCGTCGACGACGTGGCCGAAGACCGACGGACCCCACCGGACCTCGCCCTCGATGGCGCGGGCGTAGGGGTCCATGAGCAGCTGGGCCGGGTTGTGCCGCATGCCCTGCTCGGGGTCCCACGCGCCGCCGACGCGGAAGCCGTAGCGCTGGCCCACCCCGACGTCCGGCACGAACCCGAACCACCACCCGTGGGCGTGGTCGACGAGCGGCACGCGGCGCTCGCTCGTGCCCTCGGCGTCGCCGGTGTCGAAGAGGCAGAGCTCGACGGAGTCGGCGTGGCCGGCATAGACACAGACCTCGATCCCGCCGTCGTGGAGGGTGACGCCCGGGGCCGGGGGCAGGTCGGGTGCGACCCGCAGCGAGGGGGCGGCGGCAGCGGACGTCACAGGCGTCATGCCCGGCAGCCTATTGACGCCACCCGTCCGCCCGCAGCGTCCCGTCCTCCCGCGCGAGTCGTCGGCGCGCCGTGACAAGGTGGACCCATGAGTGATCCCACCTCCCTCCCGAACTTCCCGCCGCCGGCGAACGAGCACCCCCTGCGCGGTCGCGTCCTCGACGTCCTCGTCGACGCCGGCGCCCAGCCCAACATCGACACCGACGGCGACGTGGCCTACCAGGCCAACGACCAGACGATCTTCGTGCGCGTCACCGAGGGTGACCTGCCCGTCATGCGCGTCTTCGGCCAGTGGACGCTGCCCGAGGAGGTCGCGAGCGACGCCGAGAAGGTGTCCGCGACGTGCAACGAGGTCAACCTCTCGCTCAACTGCGTCAAGACCGGCGTCGCCAACAACACCCTCGTCGTCACGAGCGAGCACCTCGTCGTCCAGGGCGCCGATGTCGCCACGCTCGTGCAGGTGAGCACGTCGATCATCCTCTCGGCGGTGCAGCTGTGGCACGAGCGCGCGCTCGGCCTCGAGCCCGGCCAGGGCTCCCAGACGCAGGCCGACCAGGACGGCGGCCAGCCCGGCCCCGACGCCAACGGCTCGACCCCCGGGCAGGGCAGCTGATGTCGTCGGCGGCCGAGGTCGTGCGGCTCGAGGTCGAGGACGGCATCGGCGTCATCCGGCTCGACCGTCCGCCGATGAACGCGCTCGACGCCGACGTGCAGCGCGGCATCATCGCCGCCGCCGAGGAGGCGACCGAGCGCAAGGACGTCTTCGCCGTCGTCGTCTACGGCGGGGAGAAGGTCTTCGCCGCCGGCGTCGACATCAAGCAGATGGCCGACTGGTCCTACACGGACATGGTCGACTACTCGCACCTCTTCCAGGACTTCACCCGCGCGCTCGCGCGGATCCCGAAGCCGACGGTCGCCGCGATCACCGGCTACGCCCTCGGCGGCGGGTGCGAGGTCACGCTGGCGTGCGACTTCCGCATCGCCGCGAGCAACGCGAAGCTCGGCCAGCCCGAGGTGCTCCTCGGCGTCATCCCCGGCGCCGGCGGCACCCAGCGGCTCGCCCGCCTCGTCGGTCCCGCCAAGGCCAAGGACCTCATCTTCACCGGCCGCTTCGTCGACGCCGACGAGGCGCTAGCGATCGGCCTCGTCGACGCGGTCGTCGACCCGGGGGAGCGTGGTTCGGAGGCGGTCCTCGCGGCCGCCAAGGACATGATGAAGCGGTATGCCGGCGGGCCGGCCTACGCGATCCGCGCGGCCAAGGAGGCGATCGACTCCGGCCTCGAGGTCGACCTCCAGAGCGGGCTCGAGATCGAGCGACTGCTCTTCGCCTCGGTCTTCGCGACGAAGGACCGTGGCACCGGCATGCGCTCGTTCATCGAGAACGGACCGGGCAAGGCGACCTTCGAGGGAGCCTGAGCCACCGACGGGCTCGCAACGTGCCCGGGGCGTCCTGGCGGGCGATCCCGGGCACGTGTGTGTCCGGGTGCCGGCAGGCTGCGTCAGCAGTGCACCTTCGTGGACTCGACGATCTCCTCCACGAAGGTCTGGAGTCCGTCGACGCCCTGGTAGAGGTGTGCGCGGATCCCGAGGATCTCGGCCGACGCGATGCTCGCGCGCGACGTGTCGACGTAGGCCATCTGGCTGAACAGAAGCTGCGTGCGCAGCGCCGCCTGGCTGAAGACGTCGGGGTCGGGCTTGGCGAGGCCGATGTCGGCGCTGCACACCCAGCCGTCGACCTCGTCGGTGAGGCCGAGACGCTCGAGGTCCTCCTCGAGCCGGCTCGTCGCGTTGACGAGGAGGATGACCTGCACCCGCGACCGGGCCCGGCGCACGACGGAGAGGGCCTCGGTGTCGACGGTCCCGGACGGGCTCATCCACTCCTCGACGGCGGGCCGCGCCTGTTCCCCGTGGCCGCTCACGATCTCGTCGGCCACCGCGTCGCGCCACGCGCGGTCGTCGAGGTCCCCGGTGAGCGCCCGGTCCAGCCCGTCGTGGGCCGCGGCCGCCGCGCTGAGAGCGCCCGCAGGCAGCCCGTATGCCGTCTCGACCGCGGGGGTGTGGGCGGAGTCCCAGATCCGCAGCACCCCGTCGAGGTCGAGGAGCAACGCGGTGATCACCGTCTCGCCTCCCGGCTTCTTCGGGTACCTGACCGGTCGATCGTCTCCTACTCGCGGCGCCGGGTGGGGCTTTGGGGGCCGGGCAATCTGCCCGCAGTCCGCGGTCGGGCTGTGCCCACGATCACGCCGTGAGGATTCTTCGGTCGGGGAGGACCCGGCATACGCTCGGACGTGGACCAGCTCTCGGTCCGCACGCCACCCCAGAGAAGAGGACGAGGCACGCATGAACATCGTCGTCTGCGTCAAGTACGTGCCCGACGCACAGTCCGACCGGACCTTCAACGAGGCCGACAACACGACCGACCGAGAGGGCGTCGAGGGTCTCCTGTCGGAGCTCGACGAGTACGCCGTCGAGGAGGCGCTCAAGCTCGCCGAGGCAGGCGAGGGCGAGGTCACCGTCGTCACCGTGGGTCCGGAGCAGGCCGTCGCCGCCGTCAAGAAGGCGCTGCAGATGGGCGCCGACAAGGCCGTGCACGTGAGCGACGAGGCCATCCACGGCTCCGACGCCGCCGCCACCTCGCTCATCCTCGCCGAGGCCGTGAAGAAGGCTGCCGGCGGGGAGACCCCGCAGCTCGTCCTCACCGGCATGTCCTCGACGGACGGCGTCATGGGCGTCGTGCCCGCGATGCTCGCCGAGCGCCTCGGCCTCCCGCAGGTCACCTACGCCTCCGAGCTGACGATCGACGGCGACAAGGTCTCGATCCGCCGCGACGGCGACGCCGCCTCCGAGACGATCGAGTCGACTCTGCCGGCCCTGGTCTCGGTCACCGACCAGATCAACGAGCCCCGCTACCCCTCCTTCAAGGGGATCATGGCCGCCAAGAAGAAGCCGGTCGAGACGTGGACCCTCGCGGACCTCGGTGTCGACGCCGGCCAGGTCGGTCTCGACGCCGCGTGGACCAAGGTGACGTCGTTCGCCAAGCGCCCGCCGCGTGAGCAGGGCCAGCTCGTCACCGACGAGGGCGACGGTGGCACCAAGCTCGCCGAGTTCCTGTCCGCCCAGAAGTTCCTCTGAGGAGTACGCACCCATGGCTGAAGTTCTCGTCCTCGTCGACCACGCCGGCGGCAAGATCCGCAAGGCGACCGCCGAGCTCCTGACCCTCGCCCGCCGCCTCGGCGAGCCCTCCGCGGTCTACGTCGGCCCCAACGCCGAGACCGCGCAGGTCACCCTCGCCAAGTACGGCGCCCACAAGGTCTACGTCTACGACACTGCCGACGCCCTCGAGTACCTCGTCGCCCCCCAGGTCGAGATCCTTACCGCGGTCGTCGAGAAGACCTCCCCGCTCGCCGTGCTCATCCCGAGCAACGCGGCCGGCAAGGAGATCGCCGCCCGCCTCGCGATCCGCACCGAGTCCGGCGTCATCACCGACGCCGTCGACGTCAAGCCCGGTGGAGAGGGAGTCGAGACCACGCAGTCGGTCTTCGCCGGCTCCTACTCCGTGACGTCGACCGTGACCAAGGGCACCGCCATCGTGGCGGTCAAGCCGAACTCGGTCGCCATCGAGGCGGCCCCGGCCGCCGGTGAGGTCGAGAAGGTCGACGTCACCCTCTCCGACGCCGCCAAGGCCGTCCGGATCGTCGAGTCCAAGCCCAAGGCCGCCACCGGCCGTCCCGAGCTCACCGAGGCGGCGATCGTCGTCTCCGGTGGTCGCGGCACCGGTGGCGACTTCGGCCCGGTCGAGCAGTTCGCCGACAGCCTCGGCGCCGCGGTGGGTGCCTCGCGCGCCGCCGTCGACGCCGGCTGGTACCCGCACAGCAACCAGGTCGGCCAGACCGGCAAGCAGGTCTCGCCGCAGCTCTACGTCGCCGCGGGCATCTCCGGGGCCATCCAGCACCGGGCCGGCATGCAGACGTCCAAGACGATCGTCGCGGTCAACAAGGACGAGGAGGCCCCGATCTTCGAGCTCGTCGACTTCGGTGTCGTCGGTGACCTCTTCACCGTCCTGCCGCAGGCGACCGAGGCCGTCAAGAAGGCCAAGGGCTGACCCGCAGCCGCGAACGCCCCATCAGGAGGCGACGTTGAGGGTCCGGAGGGAACGTTTCCCTCCGGACCCTCAACGTTTCCGCATGGGGAGCAAAAGCTGGGACGAACGTAGGATTTGCTCGTGAGCGCGTATCTGGACCATGCCGCGACGACCCCCATGCGGGCATCGGCGCGCGAGGCGTGGACCGAGCAGGCCGAGCGGGGCGGCAACCCGTCGTCGCTGCACACCTCGGGGCGTGCGGCCCGCGCCGTCGTCGAGGAGTCGCGCGAGCAGATCGCCGACGCCCTCGGCGCGCGCCCGTCCGAGGTCGTCTTCACCTCCGGGGGGACCGAGGCGGACAACCTTGCCGTCAAGGGCTCGTATGCCGCCCGCCACCGGTCCGTGGGCGCCTCCCGCCTCGTGGCCAGCGGCGTCGAGCACCACGCCGTGCTCGACCCGGTCCAGCACCTCGCGCGGCGGCAGGGCGCCGAGGTCACGTGGCTCGAGCCCGACCGCTGCGGCCACATCTCCGTCGACGACCTCGGTGCGGTTCTCGACGGCACCGACCCCGACTCGGTGGCGCTCGTCAGCGTCATGTGGGCCAACAACGAGGTCGGCACCGTCCAGCCCGTGGCGGAGCTCGCGGCCGTCGCGCGCGAGGCGGGCGTGCCCTTCCACACCGACGCGGTGCAGGCCGTCGGCCAGCTCCCCGTCGACTTCGCGCAGTGTGGCGCCGACCTCATGACCGTCTCGGCGCACAAGGTGGGTGGTCCCGTCGGAGTCGGGGCGCTGCTCGCGCGTCGCGACGCCGCGCTCGTGCCCCTCGTCCACGGCGGTGGGCAGGAGCGGCACGTGCGCTCGGGCACGCTCGACGCGGCCGGCATACGCGCGTTCGCCGTGGCGCTCACCGAGGCGGTGGGCGAGCGCGAGACTGCGGCGGCAAGGCTCACGGCCCTGCGCGACCGGCTCGTCGCGGGCGCGCTCGGACTCGACCTCGGCATCACCGTGAGCGGCTGCTGGACCGAGGGCGACGCGACCGGGCGCCTCCCCGGCAACGCGCACCTCCTCGTGCCGGGATGCGAGGGCGACTCGCTGCTCTACCTCCTCGACGCCGCCGGGGTCGAGTGCTCCACGGGGTCCGCCTGCCAGGCGGGCGTGCCGCAGCCGAGCCATGTGCTCCTTGCGATGGGCTACCCCGATGTGCAGGCGCGTGGGGCGCTGAGGCTCACCCTCGGTCACACGTCCACGGAGTCCGACGTCGACGCCTTCCTCGCGGCCCTCCCGGCCGTCGTCGAGCGCGCCCGTCGCGCCAGCGGGGCGGCCTGATGCGGGTCGTCGCCGCCATGAGCGGGGGAGTCGACTCGGCCGTCGCCGCGGCCCGCATGCTCGACGCCGGGCACGAGGTCGTCGGCGTGCATCTCGCGCTGTCACGATCGGCGGCGACGCTGCGCGAGTCGGCCCGTGGCTGCTGCACCATCGAGGACGCCGGTGACGCGCGCCGGGTCGCCGACCGGCTCGGCATCCCGTTCTACGTGTGGGACATGGCCGAGCGGTTCCAGCGCGACGTCATGGACGACTTCGTCGCGGAGTACCGGGCGGGGCGGACCCCGAACCCGTGCCTGCGGTGCAACGAGTCCATCAAGTTCGCGGCGCTACTCGACAAGGCGCTGGCGCTCGGGTTCGACGCGGTGGCGACGGGGCACTACGCGCAGGTCGTCGAGCGGGTCGCGGCGGACGGCGGGGTCGTGCGCGAGCTCCACCGGGGCGTCGACGCCGACAAGGACCAGTCCTACGTCCTCGGGGTGCTCGACGCCGACCAGCTCTCGCGTGCGTTCTTCCCCCTCGGCGACACGACGAAGCCCCGGATCCGCGAGGAGGCTGCCGCGCGCGGGTTCTCGGTCGCGAAGAAGCCCGACTCCTACGACATCTGCTTCATTGCCGACGGCGACACCCGCGGCTGGCTGACCAAGCGCCTCGGTGAGCAGCCCGGCGAGATCGTCGACGCCGGGAGCGGCGAGGTCGTCGGCACCCACCAGGGGGCCTACGGCTTCACCATCGGACAGCGTCGCGGGCTCGGGCTCGATCGCTCGGCCGTCGACGGCGACCCGCGCTACGTCGTCGGCGTCGACGCACCGACCAACCGCGTCCTCATCGGCACCTCGGACCTCCTCGGGGTGGACCTGCTCACCGCCGACCACGCCCGCTGGTGCGGGCCCGCGCCGACCTCGGAGGTCCGGGTGGGCGCGCAGGTGCGGGCGCACGGTGAGGAGGTCGCGGCGTGGGCCCGCGTCGACGACACCGACCCCGAGGTGGTCCACGTGCGGCTCGACACGAGGCTGCGGGGTGTCGCGCCCGGCCAGTCGGTCGTGCTCTACGAGGGCACCCGGGTCGTCGGGTCGGCGACGATCGCCGCGACCTCCCGCCAGCGGGTTGCTCAGGGCGCCGGGTAGTTCTGGGTCCCGTAGCCCTCACGCATCGAGGCGCGGGTGAAGAGGAGCCAGTTGGTGCGCGGTGCGCTCGTGAGGCTGCCCGAGCCGCCCGCCGCGGCGATGACCCGGCTCGTGTGGCTGGCCGTCTCCGAACCCCACACGCTGTCGAGCGTCGTCGGCAGCCCCCAGACCCACCGGCAGATCTCCTGAGCGGCACGCACCTGGGCCGCGGAGCCGGTGCTGAAGCTCACCGTCGACGGACCGGCCACCTCGTTGTCGAGGTGGATGTGGTTGCTGTGGTCGCTCGGGTGTGAGCCGTAGGTGAGGACGTCGCGGAAGTAGCGGTGCACCGACGCCGCCGTCGCCCAGTAGCGGCGCCGCTCGGGTGCCTTGTCCGCCTCGGCCCAGTCCATCCAGATGTCGCGGCGGGCATAGAACCGGCGCACCGGGCTGCCACTGGCCGTCTTCGTGTAGATGTGCGTGAGGTCGAACCCGACGCCGTTGTTGTGCGCCGAGGTGACGCGGCCGTCGTAGTGCACGCCGAGACAGCCCACCCGGTAGGCGGCGCCGAAGGAGTCGGGCACGTTCGCGGCCCAGAAGTCCATCCACTGCCCCATCTGGTCGTGGAAGCTCGGGCGGTAGCCGAAGGACGTGAGGTCGCTGAGGTTGATGTAGAAGGTCGGCACGCCACCGACGCCCGGATAGCTCGTGATCGTCCCGTGCGCCGCGGCGGCGCCGGCGCCGGCGACCGTGAGACCGGTGAGGCCGAGGGCCGCGCCACCGGCGAGGCCGGTGACGAGGCTGCGGCGCGTCGGGTGCGCGCCGGGGGAGGTGGAGCCGTGGTCCGTTGCCATGACGGGATCCTTTCCGTATGCCGGCCGGCCCGGTGTCGGTCGGTCCTCACCACGGTGGACCCCGCCGCTGCCGAACCGCTGCGGTTCCGCTGCGACCCCGCTGCGCATGGCCAGGCTCGTTGCGTCCGGCCGGGTGACGGTGGAGCAACCACAGTTGCGGACGCAAGGGCTGGGGAATTGTTGCGTCCGGCAGGGTGACGGTGGAGCAACCACAGCTGCGGACGTTGCCGGCCCGGAAGGTCAGGTGAGACCGCGGGCGAGGGCCCGGACGGCGAGGTCGGCGCGGGACTCGGGCAGGCCGGCATACCCGATGACGAGACCGCGCCGGTGCGACTCGACGGCGTAGGCCGAGAGCGGGTTGACCGCGACGCCGTGGCGCAGCAGCGACATCGCGACCTCGTGGTCGTCGACGTCGTCGCCGAGGAGGAGGACGAGGTGGAGGCCGGCGTCGACGCCGCTGAGCCGGTGGTGGGGGAGGTGGTGGGAGAGGGCGTCGACGAGCCGGGCGCGGCGGGCGGCGTAGGTCCGGGCGGCGCGGGCGTGGTGGGCTGCGAGCGACCCGCTGGCGATGAACTCCGCGACCGCCTCGCCGGTCATCTCGTTGACGAGCAGCCCCCGCCGCTCGAGCTCGGTCCGGATCCGGTCGCGCAGATGGCGTGGCGGCGCGAGCCACGAGACGCGCAGGGTCGGCACGAGGATCTTGGACGCCGTCCCCATGTAGAGGACGTGGTCGTCGGCGCCTTCGAGCGACCGCAGGGCGGGCAGCGGAGAGACGTCGTAGCGGAACTCGCCGTCGTAGTCATCCTCGATGACGACCGCGTCGGCGCTCCTCGCCCAGTCGAGCAGCGCGGTCCGTCGCACGACCGGCATGCGCGCGCCGAGGGGGTACTGGTGCGAGGGCGTGACGTAGACGGCGGCGTCGGTGCGGCGCAGCATCGCCGGGTCGAGACCGTCGTCGTCGACAGGCAGGGCCCGCACGCGGCATCCACTGTCGGAGAACGCCGTCCACGCCTCGACGTAGCCAGGGTCCTCGACGGCGACACTGCGGCCGCGCAGGCCGAGCGCCTCGGGGAGCGCCTGGACGGTCGCGCTCACACCGGGGGTGACGAGGAGGTCGTCGGGGTCGACGGCGATGCCCCGGCTGCGTCGGATGTGGTCGGCGAGGACCGTCCGCAGACGGGTGTGCGCCGGGCCGCTGTCGAGGTCGTTCGTCGGCACGAGCGAAGCCGCGTGCCGCCACGCCCGCCGCCAGGCGGTGCGGTCGAGGAAGCCGATGTCGGGCCGGCCCGGACGCAGGTCGTGCCGCACCTCGGCGCGCGCAGGCCGGGAGGGTGCAGGGCGACAGGGAGCCATCGGCTCGACCGACGAGAGGGCGCCGGCGCGGGCCGCCCGGTCGGCACCCGGGGCGATCGCGGCCCCCGAGCCGGCGCGCGTCTCGATGAAGCCGGCCGACGCGAGCTCGTCGTAGGCCGCGACGACCGGACCGCGCGAGACCCGGAGCTCGGAGGCGAGGACGCGTGTCGAGGGGAGCGGGTCGCCCGGGCGCAGGCGTCCCTCCCGCAGCTGGGTGACGAGGGCGTCGGCGATCCGGTGGCGAAGCGGGCGGTCGCCGTCGTCGAGGACGAGCGGCAGGTCGACCGAGCGGGCGGAGCGGGGCATGCCCGGCACCATACTGGTCCTGCACCATTGGTGATAGTGGTTCTGGATAGAGGTCCACTTCTCGCCGACGATAGTGCGCATGAGCCATCTCGCCCTGCACCGGCACAAGGAGCGCGGCAGCACCGAGCGCGCCGTCCTCGACGCCATCCTCGACGACGTGCTCGCCGGCACCCTCAGCACGGTCGTCGACGGCCGGCCGTGGGTCGTGCCGATGCTCTTCGCGCGGCAGGGCGACCGCATCCTGCTCCACGGCAGCACCGGTGCGGGCGCTTTGCGCCATGTCGCCGCGGGCGCTCCAGCCGCCCTCGCGGTCATCGCCGTCGACGCGCTCGTGGTGGGCCACACGACCTTCGACTCCTCGGCGAACTACCGCTCGGCCGTCGTGCACGGGCACCTCTCCCCGCTGCCCGACGACGAGCGCGCGGCCGCCCTCGACACCCTGTCCGAGCGGATCCTGCCCGGCCGCACCACCGAGGTGCGCCCGATGACCCGGCAGGAGATGGCCAAGACCCTCGTCATGTCCCTGCCGATCACCGAGGGCGCGTTTCTCGCCAAGACGCGCACGGGCACCGCGAGTCCTCCGGACCAGGAGACCGACGCCTGGCACGGGGTCGTCGAGCTGCGCACCGTGGCGCTCGCGCCGCAGGCCGCTCCGACCTCCGTCGCGGCCGAGGTCCCCGCGTCGGTGCGTGACTTCGCGGGTGCGAGAGTTCTCGCGTGACACACGTATCGGGAGTCGGCTCCTGGCCGGGGGAGTCCGCACGCGAGGCCGTCGTCACGGTGCGCGACCTGCTCACCGACGCCGACGGCCTCGGCCTGCCCTACCTCCCAGAGCTGCCCGCCCGCGGGCCGGGATCCGACGTCATCGGCCGGTCCGCGGTGCTGCTCGCGGACCTCGCCGTCGACCTCCAGCCGTCGGGCTGGCGCTTCACCGACCGGCCGGGCCGCGACCACGCCCGCGCGCGATCGCTCATGCGCCAGGACCTCGACGAGCTCGCCGAGGCCTACGACGGGTATGCCGGCCCGCTCAAGATCCAGATCGCCGGGCCCTGGACCCTCGCGGCGTCGATCGAGCTCAACCGTGGGGAGCGCTCGATCACCGACGAGGGCGCCCGACGCGACCTCGTCGCCTCGCTCGCCGAGGGGCTGCGCCGGCACGTCGCCGAGGTGCAGCGCCTCGTGCCCGGCGCCGTCCTCACCGTGCAGGTCGACGAGCCGTCGGTCGTCGCCGTGCTCCGCGGCGAGCTGCCCACCGCCTCCGGCTACGGCCGGCTGCGGGCGGTCGACCGCGTCGAGGTGGCGAACGGCATACGGGAGGTGCGCGAGGCGCACGACGGTGACGTCGTCCTGCACTCGTGCCACCCGGCCGCACCGGTCGAGGTGCTCGCGTCGACCGGGGTCACCGCTGTCGCGCTCGACCTCACCGAGGCCTCCCCGCAGCGCTGGGAGCAGGTCGCGGGCGTGGTCGAGGCCGGGACCCGGCTCTGGGCGGGGGTCGTGCCGACGACGGCACCGGCGTCCGCCGCCGACGCCGTCCGGACCGCGACGGCCCGGGTCGTCGACGGGTTCGCCCGAGTCGGGCTGCCGGCCGCGACCCTCGCCGACGTCACCGTGACTCCGGCCTGCGGGCTGCCCGCACTCACACCCCGGGGGGCCGTCGACGTTTCACGGGTGGCGGTCGCCACCGCCCGCGAGCTCACCGAGAAGGAGCAGGACTGATGTCACCCGCGCCCAGGGTCCCGTGGCAGGCGAAGTATCTCGCGCTCGTCCTCATCTGGGGCTCGAGCTTCCTCCTCATGAAGGTCGGGCTCGAGTCGCTCTCGGCGGTGCAGATCGCGGCGCTGCGCCTCGTCACCGGCGCGGCGACCATCCTCACGCTGCTGTGGATGCGCGGCGGCTCGCTGCCGCGCGAGCGGTGGGTGTGGGGGCACCTCGTCGTCACCGGCCTGCTGCTCGGGACGATCCCGTTCACGCTCTTCGCGCTCTCCGAGACGCGCGTCAGCTCGGCCCTCGCCGGCATCGGCAACGCCACGACGCCGATAGCCACCGTGCTCGCGACCATGGCCTTCCTGCCCGGTGCCCGTGCGACCCGCCCCAAGGTCGTCGCGGTCGTCATCGGCTTCCTCGGTGTCGTGACGATCATGCAGCCGTGGACCTCGGCCCGGCCCGACCTCGTCGGCTTCGGCATGGCCCTGGCCGGCGGCGTCTGCTACGGCCTGGGCTGGACCTACAACCGCCGCTTCCTCGCGCGCGCCGACCTCGGCGGGCTGAGCCAACCGGCGGCGACCCTCCTCATGGGATGCCTGCTCATGCTGCCGGTGACCCTCGTCTGGGGAGCGCTGCAGCCGGGCGGCATTGGGTCGATCTGGGCCTACGACACCGCGCGGCTCGGCACGTCGACGATCGAGGCGGGCAGCGACGGCGGCGGGTGGGCGTGGCTGCCGCTGCTCTGCATCCTCGCGCTCGGCATCGTCGGCACCGGTGCGGCCTACATCCTCCAGTTCGACGTCGTCCGCGGCGCCGGGCCGGTCGTCGGCTCGACGATCACGTACCTCATCCCCATCGTCTCGGTGCTGCTCGGCGTGCTCGTCCTCGGTGAGGCGCTCGGCGTGTGGGAGGTCGTCGGGTTCGTCATCGTCCTCGCGGCGGCTGCCGTCATCAACGCCCCGGCGCGACGGGTGGCGACGCCGCAACCGGAGGTGGCACCGGCCGGTCGGCCCGCCTGACCCGCAGCCTGCCGCCCTCCGGTGTCGGAGATCCGGGGCCACGCACGTGATCGTGGCCCCGGATCCCCGACACCCGGCGCGGGCGGACCTCGCCCGGGACGCTCGTCAGGTCGTGCTCGGGGCCTTGACCTCGCGCCGGAGGATCTTGCCCGTCGGACCCTTGGGGAGCTCGTCGAGCAGCCACACCTGGCGGGGGTACTTGTAGGCGGCGATCCGCTCCTTGGTGAAGGCGATGATGTCCTCCGGCGTCGCCGTCGATCCCTCGCGAAGCGCGACCCCGGCACCGACCTGCTCGCCGAGGAGGTCGTCGGGGATGGCGACGACGGCGACCTCGAGGACGTCGGGGTGCTGGTAGATGACCTCCTCGACCTCGCGCGGGTAGACGTTCATCCCGCCGCGCAGGATCATGTCCTTCTTGCGGTCGACGATGGTGAAGTAGCCCTCGTCGTCACGGGTCGCGAGGTCGCCGGTGCGGAACCAGCCGTCGGGGATGGCCTCGGCCGTCGCCTGCGGGTTGTCCCAGTAGCCCTTCATGACGTTGTCGCCGCGGATGACGATCTCGCCCACCTCTCCGTTGGCCACCTCCTCGCCGTCGAGGTCGACGATGCGCATCTCGCAGCCGGGGATGGCCAGGCCGATGGTGCCGGGCTTGCGCTCGCGGTCGGGCATGTTGAACGACGCGACCGGCGAGGTCTCGGACAGGCCGTAGCCCTCGAGGATGACGCAGCCGAACTTCTCCTCGAAGGCCTTCATCACCTCGAGCGGCATCGCCGAGCCACCGGAGGCGCAGGTGCGCAGCGACGAGGCGTCGAGCGAGTCGGAGTCGGGGTGGTTGAGGATCGCGGCATACATCGTGGGGACGCCCTGCATGACGGTGACCTTCTCGTCGCCGATGACCTTGATGGCGGCCGCCGGGTCGAAGCGCGGGATGAGCGCGAGCGAGGCGCCGACCCGGACGGCGGCGTTGAGCCCGACGACGAGCCCGAAGACGTGGAAGAGGGGCAGGCAGCCCATGATGACGTCGTCGGGGGTGATCTGCTGGATGACCTCGGCGCAGCGCATCGCGTTGAGCGAGACGTTGTCGTGGGTGAGCTCGGCGCCCTTGGGCCGGCCGGTCGTGCCGGACGTGTAGAGGATGATCGCGGTGTCGTCGCCCTCGCGCTCGGTGGGCTCGGCGATCGGCTCGCCGCCCTCGAACGAGCCCTCGACCGGGCCCAACGGACCGCACGGGACGATGGTCGTGCCCGAGTTGGCGGCGCCCTTGGTCGCCTCGTCGACGAAGTCGGGCCAGACGAAGGCGACCTTGGCGCCGGAGTTCGTGAAGAAGAAGTCGATCTCGCCCGCCTTGAGCAGCGGGTTCATGGGGACGACGACACCGCCCGCGAGGAGGGTCCCGAAGAACGCGACGGGGAACGCCGGCACGTTCGGCAGGATGAGCGCGACCCGGTCTCCGGGCTCGATCCCGTTGGCGCGCAACGCTCCTGCGAGCTTCGCCGCCATGCCATGGAGCTGGCCGTAGGTGACGTCCTGCCCTTCGACCTTGAGCGCCGGGCGGTCCGGGCTCGACGTGGCGGTGCGGACGAGGTGCGATACGAGGTTGGACTCTGCGCTGCCCATGGGCTGGCTCCTTTGCCGTGACGGGGTCGTCGGCCATTGTGGTCCGCCGCACCGTCGCGTGGGGAGAGCGCAGCCTGAAAGACTCCTGAGCGTGATCACCCGCGACTCCTACCTCGACTTCTGCGACGCCGCCCTCGACGCGTATGCCGTCCTCACCCGTGAGCTGGGCGACTCCCGGGTCAACGCGGTCGCCCCCGGCTTCGCGGGATCGAACTCGGCGTTCGCCCTCGTCGCGCACGTCGTCGGCGTCATGGGCCGCTGGGGCCGCACGGTCAACCGCGGCATCGTCGTGCCGCGTGACCGCGACGCCGAGTTCACGGCGAGCGGGACGGTCGAGGAGGCGCTCGCGCTGCTCGAGGCCGGGCGGACCCGTCTCCACGAGGACGTGCTCGCCTGCAACCCGACCGAAGCGCCGGTCAACCCGCCCACGGACCGGGACGGCACGGCATACGCGACGCAGGGTGACGTCCTGCTCCACGTCTACGAGGAGCTCGCCCAGCACCTCGGCCAGCTCGAGGTGACGCGGGACGTGCTCCTCTCCGACACCGAGGCACGCTGACCGACTGGGGTGCGTGGCGAAGCCGGGGTCCGGACCGGCGTCGCGAACTAGGATCGGCGATCATGACGACCACGGCGCCCACGGAGGCCGGGGCGGCCTCCCTCACCGTCAACGGCACGCCGGTGCCGCTGGGCGACCACGCCACGCCGCACACGACGACGCTCGACTGGCTGCGCGACCGGGGCCTCACCGGCGCCAAGGAGGGGTGCGCGGAGGGGGAGTGCGGCGCGTGCGCAGTCCTCGTCGCCCGCCCGTCCGCCGAGGGGACGGGAACCGACTGGGTCGCGATCAACTCCTGCCTCGTCCCGGTCGCCGCCCTCGACGGCCAGGAGGTCGTCACCGTCGAAGGGCTCGGCGAACCCGGTCGGCTGCACCCCGTCCAGCGCGAGCTGGCCGAGCGCGGCGGCTCGCAGTGCGGCTACTGCACACCGGGGTTCATCTGCGCGATGGCCGCCGAGTTCTATCGTCCCGACCGCGTCGCCGAGGTCAGCCAGGACAGCGGCGACACCGGCGCCGGCGAGGGAGTGGGCTCGACCGTCGAGGGCGCCGTCTCCTGCGGCCCCAACGGCTTCGACCTGCACGCGATCTCGGGCAACTTGTGCCGCTGCACGGGCTACCGGCCGATCCGCGACGCGGCCTGGGCCCTCGGCGCCCCCGATGCGTCCGACCCGCTGGCCGCGCGGCGCCGCTCGGCCCCGACCCCCGCGCGACACACTCACCTCCACGCCGACGGAGCCGAGCTCCTGCGGCCTGCCGACCTGGCAGAGGCGCTGGAGCTCCTGGCTGCCCGCCCGGACGCGGTCCTCCTCGCCGGCTCCACCGACCTCGGGGTCGACGTCAACCTCAAGGGCGCGCGGCCACCGCTGCTCGTCGCCGTCGACCGGCTGCCCGAGCTGCGCGGTCTCGAGGTGGGCGAGTCCGAGGTCCGGATCGGCGCCGGGCTCACACTCACCGAGGTCGAGCGTGGGCTCGCCGGCCGGGTGCCGCTGCTGACGCAGCTCTTCCCGCAGTTCGCCTCGCCCCTCATCCGCAACGGCGCCACGTTCGGCGGCAACCTCGGCACCGCGTCACCCATCGGGGACGCCGCGCCCGCCCTCCTCGCCCTCGACGCGGCGCTGGTGCTCACGAGCGCCGAGGGGGAGCGGGTCGTGACTCTCTCCGACTACTTCACCGGCTACCGAATGAGCGTCCGCCGGCCCGGTGAGCTCATTCGTGAGGTGCGGGTCCCGTTGCCCTTGGCGGGTATCAGCGCGTTCCACAAGGTGGCCAAGCGCCGCGTCGACGACATCTCCAGCGTCGCGGTCGCCGTTGCCCTGGACCTCGTCGACGGGGAGGTGGCGCGCGTGCGGATCGGCCTCGGCGGGGTGGCGCCCACCCCGCTGCGGGCCCTGCGCACGGAGGCGGCGCTCACCGGCAAGCCGTGGACGCGCGCCACGGTCGACGAGGCCGCCGCCGTGCTCGCCACCGAGGGGACGCCGCTCTCGGACCATCGCGCGAGCGCCCGTTACCGCAGCGCGATGCTCGGCCAGTCGCTCCTGCGGTTGTATGCCGGCCGGTCCCCGAACGCGGACGGCCGGCCGTGAGCCGCCTCTCGGAGCGCCCCGACGGCGCGGTCGTCGGACGCCCGCTGCCACACGAGTCCGCCGACCTGCACGTCACCGGCCGGGCGCTCTACACCGACGACCTGCACCCCCGGACCAAGGGCGTGCTCCACGCGTGGCCGGTCCAGGCGCCGCACGCGCACGCCCTCGTCACGGCGCTGCGGACCGCACCCGCCCTGGAGGTCCCCGGCGTCGTCCGTGTGCTCACCGCCGAGGACGTGCCGGGCACCAACGACGCCGGCACCAAGGGCGACGAGCCGCTCTTCCCGACCGAGGTCTGCTTCCACGGCCACGCCGTCTGCTGGGTCCTCGGCGAGAGTGCGGAGGCCGCCCGCCGTGGTGCCCTCGCGGTCGAGGTCGACTACGACGTGCTCCCGTCCACCCTCACCCTCGCGGAGGCCATCGCCGCCGAGAGCTTCCAGGGAGCGCAGCCGACGGTGCAGCGCGGTGACGCGCAGACGGCCCTGGCGGGCGCGGCGCACGTCTTCCACGGCGAGACCGAGATGGCGGGCCAGGAGCACTTCTACCTCGAGACCCATGCCGCCCTTGCACGGGTCGAGGACGACGGACGGGTCTTCGTCGAGAGCAGCACCCAGCACCCGACCGAGACGCAGGAGATCGTCGCCCACGTGCTCGGGCTGCAGAGCTCCGAGGTCACGGTGCAGTGCCTGCGGATGGGCGGCGGGTTCGGCGGCAAGGAGATGCAGCCGCACGGGTTCGCGGCCGTCGCCGCGCTCGGCGCGCGGCTCACCGGACGGCCGGTCCGCCTGCGGCTCAACCGGACCCAGGACCTCACGATGTCGGGCAAGCGCCACGGGTTCCACGCGCGGTGGCGGGTCGGCTTCGACGACGAGGGCCACCTCCTCGCGCTCGACGCGACCCTCACCTCCGACGGCGGCTGGAGCCTCGACCTGTCCGAGCCGGTGCTCGCCCGGGCCCTGTGCCACGTCGACAACGCCTACTGGATCCCCGACATGAGGGTCACCGGGCGCGTGGCCCGGACCCACAAGACGTCGCAGACCGCCTTCCGCGGCTTCGGCGGACCGCAGGGAATGCTCGTCGTCGAGGACATCCTGGGCCGGTGTGCGCCCCTGCTCGGCATCGCGCCGCACGAGGTGCGGCGCCGCAACTTCTATGCCGACGGCCAGACCACCCACTACGGCCAGGTCATCACCCAGTCGGAACGCCTCGAACGGGCGTGGGAGCAGGTGACGGTCGACGCCGAGCTCGACCGCCGCCGCGCCGAGGTCGAGGAGTTCAACGCCACCCACGAGCACGCGAGGCGGGGCCTGGCCCTCACCCCGGTGAAGTTCGGGATCTCGTTCAACCTCACCGCCTTCAACCAGGCCGGCGCCCTCGTCCACGTCTACAAGGACGGGTCGGTCCTCGTGAACCACGGCGGCACCGAGATGGGCCAGGGGCTGCACACGAAGATGCTCCAGGTCGCGGCCACGACCCTCGGGGTGCCGCTGCGCACGGTGCGGCTCGCGCCGACGCGCACGGACAAGGTGCCCAACACGTCCGCCACCGCGGCGTCGTCGGGCGCCGACCTCAACGGCGGCGCGGTCAAGGACGCGTGCGAGCAGATCCTCGAGCGGCTCGTCGTCGTCGCGGGGGAGCGGCTCGGGGTGCCCGCCCAGGACGTCGCCGTCGTCGACGGGGTCGTCTCGGCGGCGGGGACCGACGAGACGCTCACCTGGGCCGATCTCGTGCACACGGCCTACTTCGCGCGCGTCCAGCTCTCCGCCGCCGGCTACTACCGGACCGAGGGTCTGCACTGGGACTCGACCGTCATGCGCGGCAGCCCCTTCAAGTACTTCGCCCACGGCGTCGCCGCGACCGAGGTGGAGGTCGACGCCTTCACCGGGATGCATCGCACCCTGCGGGTCGACATCGTCCACGACGTCGGCGACAGCCTCTCGCCGCTCGTCGACATCGGCCAGATCGAGGGCGGGTTCGTCCAGGGCGCCGGCTGGCTCACCCTCGAGGACCTGCGCTGGGACACCGGCGACGGGGGGCAGCGCGGACGGCTCGCGACCTCCTCGGCGAGCACCTACAAGCTCCCGAGCATCGCCGACCTGCCGGAGGTGCTCAACGTCGCGCTGCTCGAGCGCGCCCACGAGGAGGGCGCGGTCTACGGCTCGAAGGCCGTCGGCGAGCCGCCGCTCATGCTCGCCCTGTCGGTGAGGGAGGCCCTGCGCCAGGCGTGCGCCGCCTTCGGCCCTCCGGGGACGAGCGTCGACCTCCCGAGTCCCGCCACCCCGGAGGCGGTCTTCTGGGCGCTGCAGGAGGCCCGTGCCGGTGCCGAGCCCGACGGCGGCGTGGACCCGGGGGCCGGGCCGACCCCGCCGCTGCCCGACCCCGACGCGCCCCTCCGGCGCCCCGAGTCCGAGGCCGCCGTCGACGACCTCGCGCAGGCCTGACCGTGCGCTGGCTCCGAGCCCTCGAGCAGCTCCGGACGAACCGGGAGCCGGGCGTCCTCGTCACCGTGGCGTCGGTGCGCGGCCACGCACCACGCGAGGCCGGCGCCAAGATGGTCGTGGGCCGCACGCGGTCCTGGGACACCATCGGCGGCGGCAACCTCGAGGGGGTCGCCGTCGCCCGGGCACGCGAGATGCTCACGGAGGGTCGGCGCTCGCCCGAGTCGTTCACGTCGTCGCTGTCGGACAAGGCGCCGTTCGAGCACGGCATGCAGTGCTGTGGTGGGGAGGTGAACGTCCTGCTCGAGCCTGTGGGAGTCCCTCCCGTCGTCGCGATCTTCGGGGTGGGGCACGTCGGTCACGAGCTCGCCCGCATCCTCGCCCGGCACGATCTCGACCTCCACCTCGTCGACACCCGCCCCGAGGCCCTCACCGAGGAGGCGCTCGCGCCGCTTGCCGACGCCGACGCGCGGGTCCACGTCCACCGGGTGCCGGTCCTGCCCGAGCTCGTCCTCGGCGAGCTGCCGGCCGGCGCCCACGTCCTCGTCATGACCCACGACCATGCCGAGGACGCCGCGATCGTCGACGCCGCCCTGCGGACCAGCGGCATCGGTGAGATCGGACTCATCGGCTCGCGCGCCAAATGGGCCCGGCTGCGCCACCGCCTCGCGACCGAGGGCGGGTTCGGCGACGACGACCTTGCCCGTGTCACGACACCGATCGGCCTGCCCGGCCTTGTCGGCAAGGAGCCGGCGACGATCGCCGTGGGGGTGGCCGCCGACCTCCTCCTCCGGTGGAGTCGAGACCGGGCTCCCTCGGCTCCCGAGGAGTCCCGCACCTCGCGCTGAGCGTGACGTGAGGTGAAAGGTATGCCGGCCACGCGGCATACGTCGAAGAGCCCGAAGGCCTGTACAAGGTTTGTCCAATGTTTCCCCTAGCATGGGGCCGTGACCACCACCTGCACCGGGCCGACGCTCTCCATGCTCGACGAGGTCCGAGCGGCGCCCTCGATCCTCGACGCGCTCGGGCTCGTCGACGAGGTGTCGCGGGCCGTCACCGGTGACGCGGAGGCGGCGGTGCCCGCGCTCGCCGACGCCATCGGCGACGAGACCGACCAGGTGACCGCGATCGTCGCCGTGCATGCAGCCGGGGCCGGGGGACCTGCCCTCGCCTCTGCGCTCGTGGTGCCGCTGCTGCACTCGCGGGTCGGCCACCTGCGCGAGCACGCCGCGTGGGCGCTGCGCTCGGGCCGGCCGCTGGCGGACGCCGTGGAACCGCTGCACGAGCTGCTCCGTGAGGGCGGCTTCGGGGGCGTGCTCGCCGAGTCGACGCTCGAGGCCTGGGGCTTCGGTGAGGCCGAGGACGGCTGGTCGGTCGAAGGACCCGTGCGGCGCGACGACACGTGGCCGCCGACGCGTTCGGACGGCGATCGGTCCGGCCTCACGGTCGCCCAGCTCTTCCTCCACGCCGACGTCGACGGCAGCCTCCTGCAGAGCGGCAAAGGAGACACCGGCGGCATCGCCACCCTGCTCGTGCACCTCGGCGACGCCCTCGCCGCCGACCCCCGGGTCGAGCGGGTGCTCACGCTGTCGCGGCGCCACGGTGACGATGCGGGTGTGCCCGACGACGTCTCGGCGCCGGGGCACCACTACCTCGGGGTCCCGCTGACGGGGCCGGTCCGGTCCGCGGCCGACGCCTGGCCGCTGCACGGCGAGGTCCGTCTTGGGCTGCGTCGCGCCCTGCGGGCCGCGGGGCCGGTCGACGTGCTCCACCTGCGGATGGCCGACGTGGGCTCGTGGGCCGCTGCCGAGGTGGCGCTCGAGCTCGGCATCCCCACCGTGCTCACGCTCGCGCCCGATCCGCACGCGCTCATCGCCGCCCGCGAGGCCTCGGGTGCCCTCACCCGCGCGACCTTCGGCGACGCCGACCACGTCGAGCACCTCGTCTTCAGGGTCCGGCTGCTGCGCGACCTCGCCGCCGGAGCGGCGGGCCTCGTCGCGTTCCCCCGCCCCCGGTTCGAGCACGACCTGCGCACGCTGCTCCACGTCGACCCGGACGAGCAGTCGGTGGTCGTCGTCCCGGAGGGCATCGACCTCGAGCCTCTCGACCGGGCCGTCGCCGAGGTGGCGGCGGCCGCCGACGGTGTCGCGGGTGTGTCGGAGGAGGAGGTCGGTGGACCGGTGCGCCGGGCGCTCATCGAGCTCGACGACCTCCTCGGTCAGCTCCCGCCCGAGCGTCGCGACCTGCCCCTCGCGGTCACGGTCGGCCGGCTGCACCGCGTCAAGGGCATGGCCACGCTCGTCGAGGCCTGGGCGAGCTCGCCGGCCGCTCAGCGGTGCAACCTGCTCGTCGTCGGCGGAGACCTCGGTGACCCCTCGAGCGACGAGGCCGAGCAGCTCGACCGCATCGACGAGGTCCTGCCCCGCGGCACAGCCGCCGAACGGGGACTGCTGCTCGCCGGCCACCGTCCGAACGGCGTCGTCGCCGCGTGGCTCGCCGCGGTGCGGTTCGGCCGCCCCGGGCTCAGCGCCCCGGGCGGTGTCTATGTCTCGGCGAGCCTCAAGGAGGAGTTCGGCATCGCCATCCTCGAGGCCCTGGCGTCGGGCCTGGTCGTCGTCGCGCCGCACGACGGCGGTCCGGCGACCTACGTCGAGGACGGCGTGACCGGGCTGCTCGTCGACACGACGTCGCCGGCTCTGCTCGCCGAGGCCGTCGGGTCCGCGCTGGACCTGGCCTCGTCACCGGACGCCCCGGTGCGTGCCGAGAAGGTGCGGGACGCCGTCGCCCGCGACTTCGGCATCGCGACGATGGCTGCGTCGCTCGCCGGTGTCTATGCCAAGGTCGCGCCGTGACGCTGCTCGTCATCAGCCCCGACTACGCCTCGCACCTGCTGCCACTGGCGACGCTCGCCACCGCGTGGGCCGACGCCGGGGATCGCGTCGTCGTCGCCACCGGTCCCGCCACGGACGCGATCGTGCGCCGGTTCGGGTTCGAGCGCGAGGACCTCCGGCTCGGCCGGGGCTCCAACCCCGGGGTGATCCGGGCAGAGGACCAGCCTCGCGGTGAGGACGACGCCCTGCGCGGGTTCTTCGAGGCGACGCGGCGCGGGGCCGTGCCGACCCTCACCTTCCAGGCCGACGCCCGCGGCAACGACCTCCTGTGGGAGCCGCTGAGGGTGGCCCGCGACGTCCGCGATGTCGTCGAGCGCGTCGGCCCCGACCACGTCGTCGTCGACCACCTCGCCTTCGGCGCCCGCCTCGGCCTCTCGGGCACCGGGGTGAGCCACGCGGACGTCGTGCTCGGGCATCCCTCCGCCCTCACGGTGGGTGACGAGGTCTACGGCCTCCCACCGGCGTGGCCCAACCGGCTGCAGCCCGACCTCGACGCCCTCGCCCACCTCCGTCGCCGGTGCGAGATCGTGCGCGACGCGTTCACCGACCAGTGGAACGCGGTCCTGTCGGCCCTCGATCCGTCGGCGACAGCCAGCGAGGACGCGTTCGCCGAGACCGGCGACGTGCTGCTCCTCAACTACCCGGCCGAGCTCCACCCGCCGGAGCGCACTGCCCTGCTGCCCCACCACGCCTTCCTCGGCTCGTCGGTGCGGACCGAGGAGCCCGACGCGGAGGTCGAGGACTGGCTGGCCCGGGACGACGCGCCGGTGGCCTACGTCAGCCTCGGCAGCTTCCTCTCGGTCCGAGGCGACGTGCTGGCACGCATCGCCGAGGCGCTCGCCGGCCTCGACGTCCGGGTCGCCCTCGCATCCGGGTCGACTCCTCGCGAGGAGCTCGGACCCCTCCCGCCGTCGTGGCTCGTGCGCCCGGAGCTCCCGCAGGTGACCCTGCTCGGCCGGGCCGCGCTCGCGGTGTCGCACGGGGGCAACAACAGCGTGACGGAGGCGATGGCGGCCGGGGTGCCGATGCTGCTCCTGCCGCTCTCGACGGACCAGTTCGCGGGAGCGGCGGCGCTCGAGGAGGCCGGGCTGGGGGAGGCCCATGACCCCAACGGCGCCACCGTCGACGATCTGCGCCACGCCGCCCGTCGCCTGCTCCACCTCGCCCCGGAGGCGGCGTCGCGGCTCTCGCGGCTGTCGGCGGACCTCAACCGCACGCCTGGTGCTCAGCGCGCGTACCGAGCCGTGACAGGGGCGGCCGGTCCGGCGGCCGACGTCGTCGCGACGACGGGTCGCTGACCTCGGGGAACGACCGCCAGTCACGGACCGCGCCTGTCGGTGTCCTGCGGCAGGATGGGCGCGTGAGCGAGAGCGACGTGACCGACGAGATCGAGGTGAACGGCGAGCCCGCCGCAGAGGTGCCCGAGGAGGCCCGCCACGAGTGGACCGACCTTGCCGAGCAGGCGGCCGCCCACCAGTTCGCCTACCACGTCAAGGACGCGCCGACGATCAGCGACGGCGAGTACGACGCGCTCATGAAGCGACTCAACGCGCTCGAGGAGGAGTTCCCCTCGCTGCGCACGCCCGAAAGCCCGACGCAGTCCGTCGGCGGCGCGATCTTCTCCACCGACTTCCAGGCGGTCGACCACCTGGAGCGGATGCTCAGCCTCGACAACGCCTTCTCGCCCGCGGAGATGACCGAGTGGAACGCGCGGGTCACGCGTGACGCCGGCACCCGCTTCCACTACCTGTGCGAGCTCAAGATCGACGGCCTCGCGGTCAACCTGCTCTACGAGAAGGGCCGTCTCACCCGGGCCCTCACCCGCGGCGACGGCCGCACCGGCGAGGACGTGACGCTCAACGTCCGCACGGTGCACGGCATACCGACCGAGCTCAAGGGGACCGACGACCACCCCGTGCCCGACCTCGTCGAGGTGCGCGGGGAGGTCTACTTCCCGATCGAGGCGTTCGGCGAGCTCAACGCCCAGCTCGTCGAGGCGGGCAAGCCGCCCTACGCCAACCCGCGCAACACCGCCGCCGGGTCGCTACGCCAGAAGGACCCGCGGGTCACGGCGACCCGCGACCTGCGGATGCTCGTCCACGGCCTCGGCAGGCGCGAGGGCTTCGAGCTCACCCGTCAGAGTGAGGCCTACGACGCGCTGCGCGCGTGGGGTATGCCGGTCTCGAGCCACTACCGCGTCGTCGACACGATCGAGGAGGTCAACGCCTTCATCGTCTCGACGGGGGAGCACCGCCACGACGTCGAGCACGAGATCGACGGCGTCGTGGTCAAGGTGGACGAGATCGCCGTGCAGCGCCAGCTCGGTGCGACCTCGCGCGCCCCGCGGTGGGCGATCGCCTACAAGTACCCTCCCGAGGAGGTCAACACCACGCTCCTGGACATCCAGGTCAACGTCGGACGGACCGGGCGGGTCACGCCGTTCGGCGTCATGGAGCCGGTCGTCGTCGCCGGCTCGACCGTCGAGCGCGCGACGCTGCACAACGCCACCGAGGTCGTCCGCAAGGGCGTGCTCATCGGAGACACCGTCGTCCTGCGCAAGGCGGGCGACGTCATCCCCGAGATCCTCGGCCCGGTCGTCGACCTGCGCGACGGCAGCGAGCGCGAGTTCGTCATGCCGACCGAGTGCCCGGCCTGCGACACGCCGCTCGCCCCCGAGAAGGAGGGCGACAAGGACATCCGCTGTCCCAACAGCCGCTCGTGCCCGGCCCAGCTGCGCGAGCGGCTCTCGGGCCTCGCCGGTCGGGGCGCCTTCGACATCGAGGCGCTCGGCTGGGAGGGCTCGGTCGCGCTGCTCGAGTCGGGGGTGCTCACCGACGAGTCGACCCTCTTCGGGCTCGGCGCAAAGGACATCGCACGGGTGCCGCTCTACACCCGGGCGGCGAAGAAGACCGACCCGCCGGAGTCGGTGGTGGACGGGCGCGTGCTCTCGGCCAACGGCGCCAAGCTCGTCGCCAACCTCGAGTCGGCGAAGTCGCAGCCGCTGTGGCGCGTCCTCGTCGGGCTCTCCATCCGGCACGTCGGACCGACCGCCGCCCGTGCCCTCGCACAGCACTTCGGCTCGATGGCGGCGATCCGCGCGGCGAGCGTCGAGGAGCTCTCGGGCGTCGAGGGCGTCGGCGGCGTCATCGCCGAGTCGGTGCGCGACTGGTTCGACCGCGAGGGCAACGAGTGGCACTGCGCGATCGTCGACCAGTGGGCCGCCGACGGCGTCCGCATGGAGGACGAGCGCGACGAGTCGGTCGAGCAGACCCTCGCCGGGCTCACCGTCGTCGTCACCGGATCGCTCGAGGGGTTCAGCCGCGACGAGGCCAAGGAGGCGATCCTCGGCCGGGGCGGCAAGGCGTCGGGCTCGGTGTCGAAGAAGACCGACTACGTCGTCGTCGGCCCCGGCGCCGGGTCCAAGGAGACCAGGGCGCGCGACCTCGGGCTGACGATCCTCGACGAGGCCGGGTTCGTCACCCTGCTCGAGACCGGTGCTGCGGAGCCGGCGGACGAGCCGGGCGAGGGCTGAGGCGACCCGCCTCCGGCCGCGCAGGACGTTGGGGCGTCCCGGCCGGGTGAGTTCGCTGTCGCACCCCGGTCGGGGCGGCAGGTGGTGTCAGCGGCGGTCGCGCCCGTCGCCCCACTGGACGGAGTCGCCGAAGTCGGTCTCGATGACCGAGGCCGAGCGGCCGAAGCGCTGCAGGCTGCCCTCGGTCACCGTGCGGGCCTGCGCCGAGTCCTCGCCGAAGGTCAGCGTTGCGGACCGCCGGATCTGCTCGGCGAGGTCGTCCTGCGCGGCGCGCACCGCGGCGATGACGCGTCGGCTCAGCTCCTCGCCGCCGTCCGCGCAGGCCGCGTCGCTCACGTCGAGCTGGGAGACCGCGCCGCCGCCGGTCACCGACGCGGACACGCCGTCGGCCTCGCCGCTTCCGGTGAGCCGGTCGACCTCGGCGCGCCAGCGGAAGGCCGCCTGGGCCTGCTCCATGAGGCGGGCGAGGTCGCCGGAGGCGAGGGGCGTGTCCTCGAAGAGGTGCGGGTCGAGGTTCGTCACGTCACCAGGTCCCTTCGGTGCGCGGGCGGGCCGCGGGAGGAGTGTCGTCGGAGGGGTGGAGCGAGGGGTTGTCGGCGCGGACCTCGGCGGCCAGCGCGTTCGTCGTCGGGGTGTCCGCTCCCCACATCCGTGCGGACGAGGCGCCGACCTTGGCCTTGACGTCCTCGTGCGCCGCCGTGATGGCGGCGAGCACCGCGGGCCCGGCCACGCGGCCACCTCGCGCGGCGACGATGTCGCTCACGGCCAGCCCGGTGAGCACGCCCTGCAGGTCGACCTCGGCGACGACCCGGCCGGCGGCGGCGGTCCCACGCCCGGTCGTGACCAGCACCTCGTCGCGCCAGCGCTCGACCTGGGCGGGCCGCTCCTGGGCCTCCGTCGTCTGGGCCTGGATCCGCGCAAGGATCTGCTGCGCGATGTCGTCGGAGCTCATGGCATCATCCTGACATCAGCGCGGCGGGAGGTCCGCCGGAGGTCGTCGACACGAGAGGTCCGTGCATGGAGCCGGCTCCGGGGGGATCGCTGACGATCTTCTGGTACTCTCTCGCGCTCTTCGGGACGGTGTGGGCGCTCTTCGCCCTCCCCTTCGCCTTCCACGCCGTGCGGGCGGTGCAGGCAGGCAACGCCTGGCTGCCGTTCGAGCGGAAGCCCAACGGGCGTTGGACGTTCATGGCGCAGCACCGGTGGTTCTCGGCGTTCCGCGCGCCCGTCCCCGAGCGCCGCACGACGACCGGGCTCGCCGTCCGCTACGCCATCTGGGTCGCCGTCATCGCGATGCTGTCCTACCTGCCGATCCGCGACCTCGCCTACATCCTCAGCCACTGACGTCCGCTGACCGCTGACTGAGGCTCGTCGCCCCGTGGCGTCAGTCCTCCTCGGGGTCCGGAGTGGCGTTCTTGACAGACTCGTTGGTCGAGTTGACGGCCCCGTCGCGCCACGGCAGGTTCGGCGGGATGTCGGCGAGGTTGTCCCACGGCGTGTTGGCGTGCTGCCCCCGTGGCGGTGTCCAGCCGTCCGGCGGTCGCCACGGGCCGACGGGGACGGGGGCGCCCGGCGCTCCTGCGTGCCTCGGCGTGTAGAGGTTGGGGTTCGGCGTGATCCTGTTGAGCAGCCGCAGGATGTCGTCGCCGAAGCCCTTGAGCGAACGCAGCAGTGACGCGAGCTGCGTGCCCGACCTCGTGAGGCCGGTGATGTAGCGCGAGCACTTGCCGACGACCGACGCGATGCGGGTGCCGATCTGGCTGATGACCCACGGGATGAGCGTGCCGAGCGAGAGCACGGTCTCGGCGACCCAGCTGAGGATCGCGCCGACGAGCGAGGCGAGGACGTCGCGCAGGAAGTTGTGGACGAAGGTGACGATGAAGGCCACCCGGTCCATCGCCGCGGCCGCACCGTCGCTGCTGCCCTTGAGCCGGCGCAGGGTGGTGATGCGCACGTCTGCCTGCGCCTTGTAGGACGAGATGGCGTCGCCCGTCATCCACGAGAGCGAGTTGAGCGAGTGCCGCCAGGTCTGGGGCAGCGAGTCGAGGCCCTGGGCGATGTTGTCCCAGCTCTCGGCCTTGGCCGAGACCGACTCGGGGTTGCCCGTGACGTCGTCGAACCAGTCCTTGATGGGGTTGAGGTGGTCGATGGCCCAGCCGATGCCTGCGGCGAGGAGCGAGCCGAGGGGGTCGGCGGCGGTCGCCGCGGCGTCGAGGACGGTGGAGACGCCGGAGAGGGCGGCGTCGACCCAGTTGCCCTCGCAGAGGTTCGAGATGACCGACGAGCCGCTGTCGAGGATGCCGGCACCGGCGAGGGCGCTGCGCTCGTCGGGGACGGCCGCGAACGGAGCCTGCTGGATGCTCGCACCGCCACCGCCACCATGACCTCCACCGGACGAGGGCGCGGACAGGACGGGCACGCTCGGACGGAGCATGAAGGCGGCCATGTCGTCGTCGGCGTCGTAGCGGTTGGCCATGTGCTCGAGCCCCGACTCGACCTGGCCGGTGCCCGTGTGCGAGGTGTTGATGGCGTCCCACACCGTGTCCACGGAGTCCGACACGGCGCCCGGCAGGCCGAGGAGCTTGAGCAGCTCGCCGTAGGCCTCGGCGTCCGGTGCTCCGGCGTCGCTCATGAGGCCGAGGCTGCTCTGGATGCTCCCGACCGTCGTCGCGTGACTCCGGATCTGCTCCGTGTCGACGTGAAATGTCATCCGCGCTCTCTCTTCTGGGTCCCTCCGGCCACACCCTCTCGGTGTGCGCCCCCTCGCCGACCAGACGATACTGAGGCGGTGACGGACGCTCAATGGGGAGGACTCCCCGCACCGGTCGTGGTGCGGCCCCCGACGTGGGTGAGGTGGCTCGGGCCCCCGCTTCTCGCCGCCACGTGGCTCCTCTTCGTCACGCCGGTGGCGCTCGCCGTGCACGAGCGGGACTGGATGGCCCCGGTGCGTGGGTCGGGCCTCGGCGTCTTCGGGGCCGTCATCGGCTGGGGCGTCGTGGCGGTCCTGCTCGTCGCCATCCCGCCGGCGATCCGCGTCGTCCTCACCTACCGCACCGTGCTCGACGCCGAGGGCGTCCAGGCCCCCTTCTCGCGAGGGCGCTTCGACCTCGCCCGCGTCACGCAGGTCCGCTGGGTTCCGCAGGGCGGACCGGTCAACGCCGCCAGTCGTCCCGAGCGGTTCGAGGTGCTCGCCGGGGACGCGGGTCTCGTGGCCCGCGTCCCGCGTGGCGAGGCCGACTGGGACGGCACGCGGGCCGTGCTCGCGCACTGGGCCACCCGGCGTCCCGAGATCGTCCGCGACGAGCCGACCGCCCTGGCGCTCGCGGATGAGAGCATCGGGACGTGACCGGCCCCCTCGACCTCGCCCCGACCGGCGCGCTGCGCGCCTCGATCAACCTCGGCAACGCGGTGCTCACCAATGGCTCCTCCGAGTCGCCGGCGGGCATCAGCGTCGACATCGCGCACGAGCTCGGCCGCCGGCTCGGGATCCCCGTCGAGCTCGTCCTCTGGGACGCCGCGCGCAAGTCGGTCGACGCCGTGCGCGACGGCGAGGCCGACGTCTGCTTCCTCGCGGTCGACCCGGTCCGCGCGGAGGAGCTCGCCTTCACCTCGCCCTACGTCCTCATCGAGGGCGCGTATGCCGTCCGCGACGACTCGCCGCTGCGCTCGGCCGACGAGGTGGACCGGGACGGCATACGGATCGGGGTCAAGACGGGATCGGCCTACGACCTCCACCTCACCCGCGAGATCACGTCGGCCGAGATCGTGCGCGGCGCCGACGGCGTCGACGTCTTCGAGGAGCAAGGGCTCGAGGTCGCCGCCGGAGTGGCGCAGCCGATCGCCGCCTACGTCGCCGCCCACCCCGGGCTGCGCGTGCTCGACGGCGCGTTCATGCAGATCCCGCAAGCGGTGGCCGTGTCACGCCGCCACGAGGACGCGACCGTCGCGTGGGTGCGGGAGGTCGTCGACGAGCTCATCGACAGCGAATGGGTGGCGGAGGCGCTGGCCCGCCACGGGCAGGACCCGGGACTCGCTGCTCCCGCCGGCGGTCACTGACCCAGCCGTCGCACCGCCCGCGCGCCCAGGCTCGTGCCGATGTGCGCGCGCATGACGGACGCCGCAGTCTCGGCGTCGCGGTCGGCGATGGCGTCGACGAGGGCACGGTGCTCCTCGGCCTTGTGGGGGAGCGGTCCCTCGCCGTCGGAGAGCGCGAACCGGCGGTAGCGGTCCGACTGGTCCCAGAGCTGCTCGAGCGAGGCGACCAGCAGGGCGTTGTGTGACGCGGCGTGGATGGCGCGGTGGAAGGCGCGGTGCGCCGCGAGGTGCTCGGCGTCGGGGTCCTGCGCGAGCGGTTCGAGCTCATCAAGGGCCGCGCGCATCCGGGCGAGGTCGTCGGAGGTGCGCCTCTCGGCGGCGAGGGAGGCGGCGAGAGGGTCGAGCGCCGAGCGGAGCTCGAGCAGGTCGCGGGCCTGCTCCGCACGCAGCTCGGGGATCCGCGCGTCCCTGTGGGAGTCGAGCTCGACGAGCCCCTCGGTGAGCAGCCGACGCAGCGCCTCGCGCAACGGAGTGGTCGAGATGCCCAGCTCGACGGCGAGCTCGCGCTGCTGGAGCACCCGGCCGGGAGCGAGGTCGCCGGCGAGGATGCGCTCGCGCAGCACGGCGTACGCGGCTTCGCTCTTCGTCATGGTTATAACGATATCCCAGCATGTGAGGCGCACAAGGACGCGACTTGTGGTGCCGAGGTTATAACCGTCATGCTGGCGGGATGACGATGACGGCGCCCGACTCGTGGACCTCGCGGCTGTCGCATGACGGCCGGGAGCTCGCATTCGTCGACCTCGGGCACGTCTTCGGTCCGGACCTGGCGCGGGTCCCTCACGTCCTGCGGCTCCTCGCCGAGAACATCGCCCGTTGCATGACCGGCGCACCCCGCGACGAGGCCCTGGCCGCGATGCGTGCCTGGACGCTCACGCGGACGAGCGCCGCGGAGGTCGACTTCACGCCGAACCGGCTGCTCATGCACGACACGACGAGCACGCCTGCGCTCGTCGACCTCGCGGCCATGCGCGACTGCCTGGTCGAGGCCGGCCACGACCCGACGGCGCTCGCGCCCGTCCTGCCCGTGGAGGTGTCGGTCGACCACTCGCTCGCCGTCGAGGCCTTTGCGGTGCCGGACGCCGTCGCCCGCAACGAGGAGCGCGAGCTGCGGCGCAACGCGGAGCGCTTCTCGTTCCTCAAGTGGGCGGCGACCGCCATGCCGACGGTGCACCTCAACCCCCCGGGCACCGGCATCATGCACACGATCAACCTCGAGCAGCTCGCGTCGGTCAGCGAGGTCCACGACGGGTTCGTGCGGCCGGACGTCATGCTCGGCACCGACAGCCACACGCCGATGGTCGGCGGGATGGGCGTCCTCGGGTGGGGGATCGGTGGGCTCGAGGCCGAGCTCGTCATGCTCGGTCTGCCGACGACGCTGCGCATCCCCGACGTCGTCGGAGTGCGGCTCGTCGGGCGGCTCCCCGAGGGCGTCACCGCGACCGACCTGGCGCTCACCCTGACCGCCCTGCTGCGCGAGCTGGGCGTGGGCGGAGACTTCGTCGAGTTCCATGGGCCGGGGATGTCGACGCTCACCGTGGGCCAGCGGGCCGTCGTCGCGAACATGGCACCGGAGTACGGCGCGACGACCGGGCACTTCCCGGTCGACGAGGCGGTGCTGTCGCACCTCCGGCTCGTGGCGCGGGGTCGGGTCGACCCAGGGCTGGTCGAGGCGCACCACCGCGCGGCCGGTCTGTGGTTCGACCCGGAGGTGGACCCGGACTACACCCGGACCGTCGAGGTCGACCTCGCTGCCGTGCGGCGCACGCTGGCCGGCCCGAGGCGTCCGCAGGACGCACTGGCCCCGCCCGACGTGCCGGCGGTCCTCGAGCCGCCACGGCCACGGGACACCGACACGCTCCCCACCACACCGGTCGCGCTCGCCTCGATCACGAGCTGCACCAACACCTCCGACCCTGCGCAGCTCGTCGCCGCCGGGCTCCTCGCCCGCAACGCGCGCCGGCACGGTCTCACGAGCAAGCCGTGGGTCAAGACGTCGATGGCGCCCGGATCGCCTGCGGCACAGCGCTACCTGCACCGGTCGGGACTGCTCGACGACCTCGCGTCGGTGGGGTTCGACCTCGTCGGCTTCGGCTGCACGACGTGCATCGGCAACTCGGGGCCGCTGCCCGAGGAGGTGGACGCCGCGCGCCGGGCCGGTCGCGCCCAACCGGTCGCCGTGCTCAGCGGCAACCGCAACTTCCCCGGCCGGGTGCACCCCGACCTCTCCACCGGGTTCCTCATGTCACCGGCGCTCGTCGTCGCCTACGCCCTGCTCGGCGACGCGGCGCGCGACGTCGAGTCCACGACGTTCGGCATGTCGGCCGACGGCCGCGAGGTCCGGCTCGCCGACCTCATGCCCACCGACGAGGAGGTCGCGACGGCGACGGCCGAGGCGGTGGACTCCTCGGACTTCCCCGCCGCCTTCCACGCGGCGCACGCAAGCCCGCGCTGGGCGGCGCTCGAGGCGCCCACGGGCGCGACCTTCCCGTGGGACCCGGCGTCCACGACGTTGCGGCGACCTCCGTTCGCGCGCGCCGAGGTGCCGCGCCTGGAGCCCTTCACGGCGCACCCGCTGCTCGTCCTCGGCGACGACGTCACCACCGACCACATCTCGCCGGCGAGCGCGATCCCACCGGACAGCCCGCTCGCAGACTTCCTCGTGCAGCAGGGCGAGGATCGCGACGACCTCGGCGTGCTGGCCGCGCGTCGCGGCAACTGGGACGCGATGGTCCGGGGGGCGTTCTTCAACCGGACGATGGTCAACGACCTCGTCACCGCCGGCGCGCCCGGCACGACGCGCCACGCGGACGGGTCGGTGGGCCCGGTCTTCGAGGTGGCCGGGCGCTACGCCGCGGACGGCACCCCCGTCGTCGTCGTGGCGGGGGAGCGGTACGGCATGGGCAGCTCACGCGACTGGGCGGCCAAGGCTCAGCACCTGCTCGGGGTGCGGGCGGTGCTCGCCGCGTCGTTCGAACGCATCCACCGGACGAACCTCGTCGGCATGGGCATCCTGCCGCTCCTGCTCCCACCGGACGTGCGCCGGGCAATCGGCCCGCTGGACGCGTCCGACCGCTTCGTCGTCGAGGTCGACCCGGCCCGCCTCCGGCCGGGCGGCACCGTCACCGTGCGTCACGAGCGGGCGGACGGTGTCCTGGCGCAGCTGTCGCTCACGGCGGCCGTCGAGACCTCTGTCGAGGTCGATCTGCTCAGGAGCGGGGGAGTGATCCCGATGATCCTGCGTCGCTGGACGGGACGAGGCTGACCTCGAGCTCGGCCACCGTCGCCTCGCGCGCGGCGAGGACGTGCTCCTCGGACCGGATGCCGGCGGTCACCGGGTCGCCCGCCGCGACCGCGTCGATGATGCCGCGGTGCTCGGCGAGGGCGGCCTCCCGGCGCTCCGGCGAGGCGTTGCTGAACCGTCGGTAGCGCGCGAGCTGACCCTCGATCTGCGCGAGGACCCTTGAGGCCCAGGCGTGGTCGGCGATGCGCTCGAGCTCGACGTGGATGGCGTGGCCCGACTCCATCGCGCCGTCGGCGAGACCGGCCAGCGCCTCGTTGCGGTGCAGCAGGGCCGTGAGCCGGTCGACGTCGCCGGGCGTCGCCCGGTCGGCCGCCGCGGCGGCGACGAGCCCCTCGAGACGGGCGCGGACGGCATACAGCTCGGCCGCGTCACGTGGGGTGAGGCGGCGCACGACCATGCCGCCCGTGGGGAGCTGCTCGAGCAGCTCCTCGGCGAGGAGCAGGCGCAGGGCCTCGCGCAGCGGCGTCCGGCTGACGCCCAGCGAGGTGGCCAGCTCGGTCTCGTGGAGGCGGCGACCCGGCTCGAGCCGCATGTCCTGGATGCGGGCGAGCAGCTCCTCGTAGACGAACTGGGCGCCGCTGCGGCGCCGGGGGCTCGGGCTGGTCGTCACGCGGCCATCGTGCCCTCCCCTTCACTGCTTGTCTACTTGTATACAAGTATGCGACGATGGTTGGCATGTCACCGCGCACCGTCGAGCCACCGGCCCTCGCCGCCTTCCTCACGGACGTGACCCGCGCCCACGGCGTCCCACCGGAGGACGCCGCGCTCCTCGCCGACACCCTCCTCGTCGCGGAGCTGTGGGGGCACCCGTCGCACGGCGCGATCCGACTGCCGTGGTACCTCGCGCGGATCCGCAGCGGGGCGATGCGCGCCGTGACCGACGTCGAGACCGTGCGGGACTCCGGCAGCGTCGTCGTCCTCGACGGCCACGACGGCCTCGGCCAGGTGGTCACCCAGCGCGCGGTGGAGCTCGGGGTCGAGCGCGCGCGCACCCACGGGATCAGCGCCGTCGCCGTGCGCCGGTCGGGCCACTTCGGCACCGCCGCCTACTTCACGAGGTATGCGGCGGAGCGGGGCTGCGTCGCCATCCTCGCCACGAACGCGTCCCCCGCCATGGCGCCCTGGGGCGGGCGGACCAAGCTCGTCGGCACCAACCCGTGGTCGATCGCCGCACCCGGCCCCGACGGCGACGTCCTCGTCATGGACATGGCGAACACGGCCGTGGCCCGGGGCAAGGTCTACGTCGCGGCCGACCGGGGCGAGCCGATCCCCGAGGGCTGGGGTGCGAGGGCCGACGGGACGCCGACGACCGACCCTCGCGAGGCGATCGAGGGGCTCATCTCGCCCGTCGGCGGCGCCAAGGGCTATGTCATGTCGTTCATGTTCGACGTCCTCGCCGGGGTGCTCACCGGGAGCGCGTTCGGGTCCGACGTCGTCGGCCCGTACCGGCCCGAGGGAGCGAGCGGTGCCGGCCACCTCCTCCTCACCCTCGACGTCGCCGCCGTCGCCGACCCCGAGGACTACGACGCCCGGGTGGCCGCGCTCGTCGCGCAGGTCCGCGGCAGCGAGGCCGCCGCGTGGTCGGACGGGGTGCTCACCCCGGGCGAGCTCGAGGACCGCAGCCGGCGACGCGCCGAGGCGGACGGCATACGGGTCTCCGACCAGACGTGGACCGAGCTCGCGACGCTCGCGGACGCCACGGGCGTCCCGCTGCCACCCGCCTTCGACGACTCCGCCGCCACGACCACCACGACCTCCACCACGACCCCCAAGGAGCACGCATGATCTCGCTCGTCGTCCGTCTGGACGTCATCCCGGACCGCCGCGAGGAGTTCCTCGACGCCATCACCGCCAACGCGGCCTCGACCTTCGCGCACGAGCCGGGCTGCCTGCGTTTCGACGTGTGCCGGTCGCAGTCCGACCCGGACCACTTCGTCTTCTACGAGATCTACAGCGACGAGGCCGCGCTCGCGGCCCACCGTGAGGCGCCGCACTTCGCGCAGTGGCGCGAGGCCGTGGCGCGCACGGTGGTGCCGGGCAGCCAGGTCAACACGGTCACCGAGCTCGTCCTCGCGCACCGTGAGACCGACAAGGCGGAGGTGGCGTCGTGAGAATCCTCGTGCTGCCGGGCGACGCCATCGGGCCGGAGATCGCGGCCGCGACCGAGCGGGTGCTGCGGGCCGCCGACGACGCCTTCGGGCTCGGGCTCGAGCTGGAGCACCGTGACATCGGCTGGGCGGCGCACGAGGCGGTCGGCGAGACGATGCCTCGCGACGTGCTCGACCGGGTCGGCGAGGTCGACGGCACGATCCTCGGACCGGTCTCGCACCTCGACTACCCCTCGCGGGCCGAGGGCGGCTGGAACCCGTCGGCGGCGATCCGCACGACCTACCGCCTCTACTCCAACATCCGGCCGGCGCGCAGCCTCCCGGACCTCACCGTCCTGTCCGAGCCGCTCGACCTCGTCATCGTCCGGGAGAACACCGAGGGCTTCTACAGCGACCGCAACATGGTCGCCGGCAGTGGGGAGTTCATGCCCGACGAGGACCTGGCGCTCTCGGTGCGCAAGGTGTCGCGCCGGGCGTGCCGCGCCGTCGCCGAGGAGGCCTTCCGGCTCGCCTCCGGTCGTCGTGGTCGCGTCACGGCGGTGCACAAGGCCAACGTCCTCAAGCTCTCGGACGGGCTCTTCCTCGAGGAGGTCAGGGCCGTGGCGGCCGAGCACCGCGACGTCGAGCTGCGCGAGCTCATCGTCGACGCCGCGACCGCCCACCTCGTGCGCTCGCCGGGCGAGTTCGACGTCGTCGTGACGACGAACATGTTCGGCGACATCCTCTCGGACCTCGCCTGCGCGCTCTCGGGGAGCCTGGGCCTCGGTGGCTCGCTCAACGCGGGCGACGGTGTCGCCGTCGCCCAAGCGCAGCACGGCTCGGCGCCGGACATCGCCGGGCAGGGGATCGCCAACCCGACCTCGCTCATCCTGTCGGCCACGATGTTGCTCCGCTGGTGGGGGCGGCGGAGCGGGGCCGAGCAGTTCGGGCGGGCCGCCGACGCGGTCGACGCCGCTGTGGACGCGTGCCTCGCCGACCCCGCCACCCGCACCCGCGACCTGCGCGGGTCTCTCGACACCGACCAGTTCACCTCAGCCCTCCTCACGAAGCTGGAGACCACCCGATGACCGACCGCACCACGCCCACCGCCCCCGAGGCGCCCAACCTGCTCGTCCGTCCCGCCGAGGTCGAGCCCTTCGACCGTGGCAACGGCGTCCGCACCATCCCCTACGTCGGGAAGTGGAACTGCGAGACCAACACGGTGACGACCGGGCAGACGCAGTTCGCCGAGGGCACGGGCCTGCCGCTCCACAGCCACAACGTCGAGGAGTCGGTCCTCATCCTCGAGGGCGAGGCCGTCGCCGAGATCGACGGCGCGGAGTTCGAGCTCGTCGCCGGCGAGGCCACGTGGGTGCCGGCCGGTGTGCCGCACCGGTTCTACAACCGCGGCACCGGCACCATGCGGATCTACTGGGTCTACGGCGGGCGTGACGTCACCCGGACGATCACGGCGACCGGCGAGACCTTCGAGCACCTGTCGGAGTCCGACCGGGGCGGGCTGAGCACGCCGTGACGGTAGCGAGTTCGGTGGGCATGAGCGACACCGTCATCGAGACGATCGACCCGACGACGGGCCTCGTGCTGGCGTCGCACCGGGTGATGGACGATGCCGCGGTCGAGGCCGCGGTCGTCGAGGTGAGCGAGGCCGCGCAGGGGTGGGGGGCGACGTCGGTGGCCGACCGTTCGGCGCTGCTCGCCCGGGTCGCCGCCGCCCTCGACGATCAGCGCGCGGACCTCGCGCGCCTCGTCACCGCCGAGATGGGCAAGCCGCTGCGCGAGGCCCGTGGCGAGGTCGACAAGTCGGCCACGACGGCGCGGTGGTACGCCGACAACCTCGAGCGGCTGCTCGAGCCGCAGCAGGTCGACGTGGGCGAGGGTGCACAGGCCTGGGTCACACGCGAACCCATCGGCGCGGTGCTCGCCGTCATGCCGTGGAACTTCCCGCTGTGGCAGGTGATGCGCTTCGTCCTGCCTGCGCTCGGCGCCGGCAACACCGTGCTGCTCAAGCACTCGCCCAACGTCACCGGCTCGGCGCTGGCGATCGAGTCGCTGCTCGTGTCGGCGGGTGCGCCGCAGGGCGTGCTGCGCGTCCTCGTCGTCGAGGAGCCCCGCGTTCCCGAGGTGACCGAGCGGCTCGTCGCCGACCCGCGGGTCGCCGGCGTCACCCTCACCGGCAGCAACCGGGCCGGGTCGGCCGTCGGCGCCGCGGCCGGCCGGGCGGTCAAGCCCTCGGTCCTCGAGCTCGGCGGCTCGGACGCTTTCGTCGTCCTCGCGGACGCCGACGTGCAGGCGGCGGCCGACGCCGCCGTCCGGGCGCGGTTCCACAACGCCGGGCAGTCGTGCGTATGCGCGAAGCGGTTCGTCGTCGCCGCCGAGGTGGCGGAGGCGTTCACGGAGCGCTTCCTCGACGGTGTCGCGAAGCTGCGGGTGGGCGACCCCACCGACGAGTCGGTCGACCTCGGCCCGATGGCCCGCGACGACCTGCGCACGGCCCTGCGGCGCCAGGTGGAGGAGTCGGTGGACGGCGGAGCGAGGCTGCTCGCCGGCGGCTCACCCGTCGAGGGTGACGGCTGGTTCTTCGAGCCGACGGTGCTCGCGGTCGACGGGCCCGGAGTCCCCGCCTTCGACGAGGAGACCTTCGGCCCGCTCGCCGCCGTCGTCGTCGCGAAGGACGACGAGGACGCGGCACGCCTCGCGGGCGCGACGGCATACGGGCTGGGTCTGTCGGTCTGGAGCAGATCGACCGAGCGCGCGGTCGCGCTCGCTCGGAAGGTGACCACCGGAGCGGTGTTCGTCAACGCCGTCGTCGCGTCCGACGTGCGCGTGCCGTTCGGCGGGACGAAGCAGTCGGGCTACGGTCGCGAGCTGTCGGCGGAGGGCATGTATGCCTTCATGAACCAGCGGACCTACTGGGCCGCTCGCTGATAGCGGCGCTCGGGGCGGCCGGCCGAACCGTAGCGGTGGCGGACGTCGGCCGCGCCCGACTCGACGAGATACTCGAGGTAGCGGCGGGCGCTGCTGCGGGCGATGCCGACGGCCTCACCGCACTCCGTCGCGGACAGTCCCTCCTCGCCCGCCGAGGCGAGGGCGCTGCTGACGAGCTGGACCGTCTCGGCGCTGATGCCCTTGGGCAGCGAGGTGCGTGAGCGTCCGCTCGACCCCGTGCGGAAGAGGCGGTCCGCCTCGTCCTGCTCGACCGTCGTGCCCGGGTCCTGGCCGCGCATGCGGGCGCGGTGGCGGGCGTACTCGTCGAGGCGGCGGCGGAGCTCGTCGAGCTCGAACGGCTTGACGAGGTACTGGTAGACGCCGGACTGCATCGCCTGCCGGAGCGAGTCGAGGTCGCGGGCGGCGCTGATGACGATGACGTCGCAGTCGACGCCGATGCCGCGCAGCCGGCGGAGCACCTCGAGACCGGTGAGGTCGGGCAGGTAGACGTCGAGCAGCACGAGCTCGGGGCGCTTGTCCTTGACCATGGCCAGCGCCTGGGCGCCGGTGCTCGCGACGCCGACGACCTCGAAGCCGTCGAGGCGAGCCACCGTGCTCGAGTGCAGGCGCGCGACCATGAAGTCGTCGTCGACGACGACGGTGCGGATGGGAAGGGTCTGGGAGGTCATCGTCGTCAGGCCGTGGGGAGGTTGACCGTGAAGACGGCACCGTCGTCGTTGCTCACGCTCACCTCTCCTCCTCGCTTGCTGCAGACCATACGCACGAGCGCCAGGCCGATGCCGCGCGAGGACCCGGGTTCGGCGTCCTTGGTCGAGTAGCCGCGGACGAAGAGCGTGCCGGTGTCGTCGGTCGGGACGCCGGGACCGTTGTCTCGCACCGTGAGCCGCACGGCGCCGTCGTCGGGACCGCGCAGCGCCACCCGGACGTGCCCGCTCAGGTCGGGGACGGCGTCGAGGGCGTTGTCGACGAGGTTGCCGAGGATCGTGTTGAGGTCGGTCGAGAGGTCGCCGTCGAGCCGGGCGAGCCGCGAGTCGTCGTCGAGGTCGAGGGTGATGCCGCGCTCGGAGGCCTGCCGCGACTTCGCCATGAGCATCGCCGCGACGGCCGGGTCGGCGACGGCTGTCCCGACGCGGGCGGTGAGCTCGGCCTCGTCGGCGGTGATGTGGCGGATGTAGTCCTGCACGTCGTCGTACTCCTCGAGGGCGATGAGCCCGGCGACGACGTGCATGCGGTTGCTGAACTCATGCGCCTGCGCGCGCAGCGAGTCGGTCGTCGCCCGCGTGACGTCGAGGTCGCGCTGGAGCTCGAGGAGCTCGGTGCGGTCGCGCAACGTTGCGACGTGGCCGACGAGCCGGCCCTGCTGGCGCACGGGCATGACGTTGGCGGTGACGAGCCGTCCGCGCACCAGCAGGGCCCGGTCGACCGAGGACACGTCCGACTCGTCGGTGACGCTCACGGTCGGTCCGCTCCGCAGGCGCCGGTCGGGGAAGAGGGAGAGCAGAGCTCGGTCCGCGCCGAGCTCGGAGAGCGAGCGCCCGGTCGCGCCCGCCTGCGGAATCGAGAGCAGGGTGGCGGCCTCGTCGTTGAGGAGCGTGACGCGTCCCGCGAGGTCGACCGCGAGCAGGCCCTCCTTGATGCCGTGGAGCACGGCCTCACGCTGCTCCACGAGGCCGGCGATCTCCCGTGGCTCCAGCCCGAGCGTCTGGCGCTTGACCCTGCGGGCGAGGAGGAGCGACCCCAGGACACCGATGACCCCGGCGAGGCCGAGGTAGGTGAGCAGGTTCGGGGTGATCGTCGCGAGGTCGTCCCACACCGAGGGGGAGGGGCGGGTCACGGCGACGACGCCGACCGGCTCGAGCTCGCCCGCGACGATGACCGGTGCCATCGCCATGATCGTCTCGGGGTCGTCGTCGTCGTTCTCGCCGCCGAGCCACGAGCTGCCCTCGAAGGCGTCGGTCCGGGGGAGCCGGCGCAGGGGGTCCTCGGCCGCCGCGGCGACCACACCACCGTCGCTCGTCCGCGCGAGGTAGACGCCCTCGGAGTCCGACAGGGTGCGGGCCGACTCCAGCGCGGCCTGCGCCTGCGACATCCACGCCTCGCCCTGCGGGCCGAGCACCTGGCGCACGCCGGGCTCCTGGGTCACCTGCTCGGCGACCTGCCGGGCGCGGCGCACCTCGCGGTCGGTGACGCCCTGGCCCTGCTGCGCGACCGAGAGCGCGCCCACGCCGACGAAGACGATGCTCACGATGAGCATCTGGGTCGCGAGCATGCGACCGGCGAGGGTCTGGGGCCAGAGACGACGAAGCCTCGCCCGCACTCGACCTGCCCGTCCTCGCGCCACAGGACGATTGTGCGGGATGGGTCGGGACCGCACCGCCGGACCGTGAGCACAAAGAACTCAACGGCGTCTGTGCCCGCAACCGTGACACCGCGGCCGATCGGCGCGACCGTTGTCAGCGACGCACCGTGTGACGCGCCCCAGCGCCGCACGACCCGAAGCACCACGACGCACCACCCCTGATGCAGCACCCCTGATGCAGCACCCGACAAAGGAGTCCCCCGTGCGAATGACCACCCTGGTTCGCAGCGCCGCCCTCACCGCGGCCGCGGCCCTCGCCCTCACCGCCTGCGGCGTGAGCAAGACCGACGACGCCGAGTCCGGCTCCGGTTCGAGCAGCAGCGCCTCGGCCGAGAAGCTCTCGGGCCTGCGCATCATGGTCCCGAACTCGCCCGGCTCGGGCTACGACCAGACGGCCCGCGCCGTCTCGGCCGACCTCCAGTCCGCCGGCCTCAGCGGCTCGATCGAGGTCTTCAACCAGGCCGGTGCCGGTGGCACCGTCGGCCTGGCCCGCCTCGTCAACGAGAAGGGCAAGGGCGACCTGCTCATGCAGATGGGTCTCGGCGTCGTCGGAGCCTCCTACAGCAACAAGTCGGAGGCCAAGCTCACCGACACCACGCCCATCGCCAAGCTCATCGAGGAGTCCGAGGCGATCGTCGTCGCGAAGGACTCGCCCTTCAAGACGCTCGACGACCTCATCAACGCCTGGAAGGCCAACCCGGGCGCCGTGCCCGTCGGTGGCGCCTCCAACGTCGGTGGCCCCGACCACCTCACCCCGATGCTCCTCGCCAAGACCGTCGGCCTCGACGCCAAGAAGGTCAACTACGTCGCCTACGACGGCGGTGGCGAGCTCATGACCGCCGTCCTCGGCAAGAAGCTCGGCTTCGCTGCCACCGGTGTGAGCGAGGTCGTCGAGCAGGCCAAGTCCGGTGACGTGCGCGTCCTCGCCGTGACGAGCGACAAGGCGGTCGAGGGTCTCGACGCCAAGCCGCTCAAGGACCAGGGCGTCGACCTCACCTTCACCAACTGGCGTGGCCTGGTCGCGGCCCCGGACATCTCCGAGGCCGACAAGAACAAGCTCATCGCGGCGGTCACCGCCCTGCACGGCACCGAGGAGTGGAAGAAGACGCTCGCCGACAAGGGTTGGACCGACGCCTTCGTCCCCGGCGCCGAGTTCGACACCTTCCTCAAGTCCGAGAGCGACCGCGTCGCCGGTGTGCTCAAGGAGCTGGGTCTCGCCTGATGAGCGACCAGGTGCAGAAGCGGGGGGAGGGGCGCTCCGAGTACGGAGTGTCCCTCCTCCTGCTGGCCCTCGGCGTCGTCGCCATCGTCGACGCCCTCGGCCTCATCGAGCGGGGCGCGCGCGGCTTCATGACCGCGCGGACCGTCCCCATGTTCGTCGGCGGCCTCCTCATCCTCTGCGCCGTGCTCCTCGCGGTCGACATCGCCCGCGGTGGGCGCGGTGAGCAGGAGGAGGGCGAGGACGTCGACCTCAGCCACGGCTCCGACCTCAAGACGGTCGGCCTGCTCGCCGTGGCCTTCGCCTTCAACGCGGCCTTCATCGACCGGCTCGGCTGGCCGATCACCGGCGCGGTGCTCTTCTTCGGCGCCGCCTTCGCCCTCGGCAACCGCCACTACGTGCGGCTCGCGGTGATCTCGGTGCTGCTGTCGCTCATCACGTGGTACGGCTTCTTCCTCGGCCTCGACGTCAAGCTCCCGGCCGGGCTCCTGGACGGGATCCTCTGACATGGACGGCATCAACGCCCTGCTCGAGGGGATGTCGTCGGCCCTGACGCCGATGAACCTCCTCTACGCCTTCCTCGGTGTGCTCCTCGGCACCGCCATCGGCGTCCTGCCCGGCATCGGCCCGGCCATGGCCATCGCCCTCCTGCTGCCGCTCACCTACACCCTCGAGGTGGAGCAGGCCATCATCATGTTCGCCGGCCTCTACTACGGCGGCATGTACGGCGGCTCGACGACCTCGATCCTGCTCAACACCCCCGGCGAGAGCGCGTCGGTGATGACGGCGATCGAGGGCAACAAGATGGCCAAGGCGGGTCGCGGCGCCGCCGCCCTCGCCACCGCGGCCATCGGCTCCTTCGTCGCCGGCACCATCGCCACCCTCTGCCTCGCGCTCCTCGCGCCCCAGGTCGTGAAGTTCGCGATCCAGCTCGGCGACCCGGACTACCTCGCCGTCATGGTCTTCGCGTTCGTCGCGGTGACGACCGTCCTCGGCTCCTCGAAGATCCGCGGGTTCGCCAGCCTCGGCCTCGGTGTCTGGATCGGCCTCATCGGCATCGACCAGACCTCCGGCCAGCAGCGGCTCACCTTCGGCATCGACCAGCTCTCGGACGGCATCGACGTCGTGGTCGTGGCCGTGGCCGTCTTCGCCATGGGCGAGGCGCTGTGGATCGCGGCGCACCTGCGCCGGGCACCCGCGCGCATCATCCCCATCAAGGGCCGGCTCATGACCCGCGAGGACCTCTCGCGCTCGTGGAAGCCGTGGCTGCGCGGCTCGGCGATCGGCTTCCCCTTCGGGGCGATCCCCGCCGGTGGCGCGGAGATCCCGACGTTCCTGTCCTACATCACCGAGCGCAAGCTCGCCAGGAAGCCGGAGGAGTTCGGCAAGGGCGCCATCGAGGGCGTCGCCGGACCGGAGGCCACCAACAACGCCTCGGCAGCGGGCAGCCTCGTCCCGCTCCTCACCCTCGGCATCCCGACGACCGCCACCGCGGCCGTGATGATCCTCGCCTTCCAGACCTACGGCATCCAGCCGGGTCCGCGGCTCTTCGACGAGCAGGGCCCCCTCGTGTGGACGCTCATCGCCAGCCTGCTCATCGGCAACGCGATGCTCCTCGCGCTCAACCTGCCGATGGCCGGTCTGTGGGCGAAGCTCCTGCTCATCCCCAGGCCCTACCTGTATGCCGGCATCCTCATGTTCGCGTCGCTCGGCGCCTACGCGGCAAACGGCACGGCCTTCGACCTGTGGCTGCTCCTCCTCATCGGCGGCCTGGGCTTCGCCATGCGCCGCTACGGCCTCCCGGTCGTGCCGCTCATCGTCGGCCTCATCCTCGCTCCGCGGGCCGAGGTCTTCATGCGGCGGGCGCTGCAGATCAGCGACGGACACCTCTCGGGACTCGTCAACACGCCCTTCTCGAAGGTCGTCTACCTGCTCGTCCTGCTCGTCGTTGTCGTGCCGCTCGTCTGGTCGCAGGTCACGAAGCGCCGCACCCCGCCGGAGGACCCGACCTCGGGCCCCGACGACACCCGCCTGCAGCAGCACGCCAACAACGAAGGAGCCTGACATGCCAGTCATCGTGGGGTTCGTGCCCACCAAGGAGGGGCGCGCGGCACTCGACGCGGCCGTCGTCGAGGCCCGCAGCCGCGGCAGCCGGCTCCTCGTCGTCAACGCGAGCACCGGCGCGGCCTCGGCCGACAACCGCTACGTCGACGACGCGCAGCTCACCGACCTGCGCACCGAGCTCGACGCGTCGGGGCTCGACTACGAGATCTCGCACGCCGTGCACCGCAAGGACCCGGCGGAGGTCCTCGTCGACCTCGCGGAGCAGACCAACGCCGAGCTCATCGTCATCGGGGTGCGACGGCGCACTCCGGTCGGCAAGCTCCTGCTCGGCAGCCAGGCCCAGCAGGTCCTCCTCGACGCCGAGTGCCCCGTGCTCGCCGTCAAGGCGCCGCGCTAGCCCGCCACCTGCTCCGCCCGCGGCACCCCCTGCCAGGCCGCGGCGGACGGCGCGAGCACCGCGCGGCCCGGAGCCGCCCACGACACCTCGTGGGCGGCTCCGTCGCATCCGGCCGACGGGCGTGATGCCTCGGCGGTGGCTGCCGGAGCCGTGACCGGGCCACGACCGGCGGAGTCCTAGACTGGCGCCCATGGCTGAACTCACCCGCGACGACGTGGCGCACCTCGCCGGTCTCGCCCGCATCGACCTCTCCGACGCCGAGCTCGACAGGATGGTCGGCGAGCTGGGCGTCATCCTCGAGTCCGTCGCCGTCGTCCAGCAGGCGCCCATCGAGGGCGTCGAGCCGATGAGCCACCCGATGCCGATCGTCAACGTCACGCGACCGGACGTCGTCCGGCCCAGCCTCGGCGCCGACGCCGCCCTCGCGGGCGCCCCGGAGGCCGACCAGCAGCGCTTCTCCGTCCCCCGGATCCTCGACGAGGACTGAACCGGCCCGTATGCCGTGAGGTGAGCTCCCGGCATACCTCCGCCTTGACCGCCCCACGCCTGAAGCAACCGCAAGGACCGACGTGACCACAGACCTGACCCGCGCCAGCGCCGCCGAGCTCGCCGACCTCCTCACCTCCGGGGGGACGAGCTCGGTCGAGGTGACGCAGGCGCTGCTCGACCGGACCGACGCCGTCGACGGCGACGTCCACGCCTACCTCCACGTCGACCGCGAGGGCGCGCTCGCCACCGCGCGCGACATCGACTCGCGGCGTGCCGCCGGCGAGCAGCTGCACCGCCTCGCCGGCGTGCCGATCGCGGTCAAGGACGTCATGGCGACCAAGGGCCTGCCGACGACCTGCGGCAGCAGGATCCTCGAGGGCTGGGTCCCGCCCTACGACGCGACCGTCGTCACGCGGATCAAGGCCGCGGGCATGCCGATCCTCGGCAAGACCAACATGGACGAGTTCGCCATGGGCTCCTCGACCGAGCACTCGGCCTACGGCCCGACCCGCAACCCGTGGGACCTCGACCGCATCCCCGGCGGCTCCGGCGGTGGCTCGAGCGCGGTCGTCGCGTCGTTCCAGGCGCCGCTCGCCACCGGGACCGACACCGGTGGCTCGATCCGCCAGCCCGCCGCCGTCACCGGCACCGTCGGCACCAAGCCGACCTACGGCGGTGTCTCCCGCTACGGCCTCGTCGCGCTCGCGTCGTCGCTCGACCAGGCCGGCCCGTGCACGCGCACCGTCCTCGACGCGGCGCTGCTGCACGAGGTCATGGGCGGTCACGACCCGATGGACTCGACGTCGATCGACGCCCCCGTCCCGGCGGTCGTGGAGGCCGCGCGCCGCGCCGACGTCAAGGGCATGCGCATCGGCATCGTCCGCGAGCTCACCGGCGAGGGCTTCCAGGCCGGGGTGCAGCAGCGCTTCCAGGAGTCGGTTCAGCACCTCGTCGACGCCGGCGCCGAGGTCGTCGAGGTCTCCTGCCCGAGCTTCACCGCGGCGCTCGCGGCCTACTACCTCATCCTCCCGTCGGAGGCGTCGAGCAACCTTGCGAAGTTCGACGCGATGCGCTACGGCCTGCGCGTCCTGCCCGAGGGCATCGACGACCCGAGCGCGGAGCAGGTCATGGCCGCCACGCGCGACGCCGGCTTCGGTGACGAGGTCAAGCGCCGCATCATCCTCGGCACCTACGCCCTCTCGTCGGGCTACTACGACGCCTACTACGGCTCGGCGCAGAAGGTCCGCCGGCTCATCGCCGACGACTTCACCAAGGCCTTCGAGGCCGCCGACGTCCTCGTCTCGCCGACCGCGCCGACGACGGCGTTCCGCTTCGGCGACAAGATCGACGACCCGATGGCGATGTACCTCAACGACATCGCGACGATCCCCGCCAACCTCGCCGGCGTCCCCGGCATGTCGCTCCCGAGCGGCCTCGCCGACGAGGACGGGCTGCCCGCGGGCTTCCAGATCCTCGCGCCCGCGGCCGCCGATGAGCGCCTGTATGCCGTGGGCTCGGCCCTCGAGCAGCGGCTCCACGCCGCGTGGGGCGGGCCGCTGCTCGACCGCGCCCCGGACCTCTCTGCCGCCACCTCGAAGGAGGCCTGACATGACCGTTGTGGACACCGAGGCGACGATCGCCTGGGACGACGTCCTCGCCTCGTTCGACCCGGTGCTCGGGCTCGAGGTGCACGTCGAGCTCGGCACCAACACGAAGATGTTCTGCGGCTGCGCCACCGAGTTCGGCGCCGAGCCCAACACGCAGGTGTGCCCGGTCTGCCTCGGCCTGCCCGGCGCGCTGCCGGTCGTCAACGAGAAGGCCGTCGAGTCGGCGATCCGGATCGGCCTCGCGCTCAACTGCGAGATCGCGCCGTGGTGCCGGTTCGCGCGGAAGAACTACTTCTACCCGGACATGCCCAAGAACTTCCAGACCTCGCAGTACGACGAGCCGATCGCCTTCGAGGGCTTCCTCGACGTGGAGATCCCCAGCAGCACGGGCGACGGCACCGAGGTCTTTCGCGTCGAGATCGAGCGGGCGCACATGGAGGAGGACACCGGCAAGTCCCTGCACGTCGGTGGCTCGACCGGTCGCATCCACGGCGCGACGCACTCACTCGTCGACTACAACCGCGCGGGCATCCCGCTCATCGAGATCGTCACGAAGCCGCTGCGCGGTGCGGGGGAGCGCGCCCCCGAGGTGGCCCGCGCCTACGTCGCCACCCTGCGTGACCTGCTCAAGGCGCTCGACGTCTCCGACGTCAAGATGGAGCAGGGCTCGATGCGCTGCGACGTCAACCTCTCGCTCATGCCCAAGGGCACGACGACGCTCGGAACCCGCACCGAGACCAAGAACGTCAACTCGCTGCGCTCGGTCGAGCGGGCCGTCCGCTACGAGATGTGCCGCCACGGCGCGATCCTCCAGGCCGGGGGCTCGATCCTCCAGGAGACGCGGCACTGGCACGAGGACACCGGCATGACGACCTCGGGTCGCCCGAAGTCCGACGCCGACGACTACCGCTACTTCCCCGAGCCCGACCTCGTCCCTGTCGCGCCGTCGCGCGAGACGGTCGAGGAGCTGCGGGCGACGCTCCCCGAGCCGCCGGCGCAGCGCCGCAAGCGGCTCCAGTCCGACTGGGGCTTCAGCGACCTCGAGATGCGCGACGTCCTCAACGCCGGGCTCGTCGAGCTCATCAGCGAGACCGTCGAGGCGGGTGCGACCCCCGCCGGTGCCCGCAAGTGGTGGTCCGGTGAGATCGCGCGTCGCGCCAACGCCGAGGGCATCGACGTCGCCTCGTATGCCGGTGAGCGCTCGATCGTCCCGGCGCACGTCGTCGAGCTGGAGGGCCTCGTGACCTCGGGCCGGCTCAACGACTCGATGGCCCGTCAGGTCTGGGAGGGCGTGCTCGACGGCGAGGGCGCCCCGACCGCCGTCGCCGACGCGCGCGGTCTCGAGCTCGTGCAGGACGACGGCGCCCTCGAGGCCGCGGTCGACAAGGTCATCGAGGCCAACGCCGACGTCGCCCAGAAGGTCCGCGACGGCAAGGTCCAGGCCGCGGGCGCGCTCATCGGCCAGGTCATGAAGGAGATGAAGGGCCAGGCCGACGCCGGCAAGGCGCGCGAGATCATCCTCGCCAAGCTCACCGGCTGAAGGACGGCGCCGGGCTCGGCGAGAGGCGGGAGGGCGACGGACTCGGCGCAGGCGTGTAGGTGATCGTCACCGGCGTCGGCCGCACGACCGTGGCCAGCTCGGCGAGCACCGGGAACGTCATGCCCCGGCACGAACCACGGGGGAGCGTGGTGACCTGGTACGGGTCGGTCGCGCTGCCGGCGCCCGACGCGATGAGAACCGCGACCTTCGCCACCGCCGGGTCGGCCTGGCACTGCGCCAGGTCGAGCGTGGCCCAGAGCCGGCGGGCCGCCTCCGTCTCGGCCATGACGAGCTCGCCGACCACCGGCGCCGCCACAGCCTCGGCGGGCGACGCGTCGTCCGCAGGGGTGGCCAGGGCCAGCAGGTAGCCGATCCCTCCGAGGGCGGCGGCGATGCCGGAGAGCACGAGCGCTGCCAGCCACGCACGTGAGATTCCGGAGATCTGGGTGTGGTACTCGGCCCTCTCGAGAAGTGAGTCCTTGGACTGTCGGTGGACGGCCCAGTTGTGGACGATGACCGAGCGCCCGTCGGTGGCCGTGTCACGTGCGCTCTCGGCCTCGATGGCTGCAGCCAGGAGAGCCGGCTTGCCCGGGTCGGTGTCGGCCGCGCTGTCGGCCGCGGCGCGGGCATTCGTCGCAGCACGGGTGAGCTGGGCGAGGATCTGTTCGGACATGAAGACCGCACGCTGGGCACGCCGGTACCTCCGGTCGAAGTCGGCGATGCTCGTGACGCCGGTGGGGAGGAACTCGGAAGGGTTGGCGTCCACGCGCGTCCGGAATCCCGGAGGGAGGTCGCCGAGGGTGTACATCGCCGGTCGCAGGAGCCGGACCGCCATGGTGATGAGCGCGCCGATCCCGAGGAGTGCCAGCGTTCCGCACAGCAGGGCCCACACGAGCTGCCCTCGGTTCTCGCTCCAGCTCAGGCCCGGCGTGGTGACGACGCCCTTCGCGAAGAGCATCGCCCCCACGGCCGCGAGGGCGGTGATGAGCCACTTGACGGTGGTACGGACCTCACCGGACGCCTTGGCCCAGTCGCGGCGGGTGCCCAGCGAGGAGTCCGTGGGTGCGGCCGGAGGAGCATCCGTGGCCGGACCCACCTCCGCCGTCACCGTCCAGGCCGGTCCCGTGGCGGCCATGGCTACAGCCCGGCGCCGGGGCCGGCTCCGTCCTGGTCCTCGCCGACGTGCTCGTCCGGTTGGCCGAAGTCCGGGCCGATCTCCTTCCAGACACCCGGAGGTTCCTCGTACTGCTCCCAGACCTTCTTCTTGCTGTTGTAGCGCGTCTCGCCGTCGTCTGTCACGACCCCTCCTCAGGCTCGGTCCATCCAGCGTGGCAGCGTGCCGGGGTTCGTGTCAGGCGATTCGTCAGCGGCGACCGCCGCCGAGGAGGCCTCCGAGGATGTCGATGATCGACCCGCCCGCCGACCCCTGGGACTGCTGGCCCTGCTGGGTCGGCGCGGGTGCCTGCTGCGTCGTCGCGCCGCCGAGCGCGCCGCCGAGGACGTCCTGGAGCATCGAGTCGAGCGAGCCCGGCCCGCCCTGCGCGGAGTTGTCGGCCGGCGCCTGCGGCGTCGTGGCGCCACCCCCGCCGAGGCCACCGCCACCCAGGCCACCGCCGCCCTTGAGGACCTTGTTGGCGAGGTAGGACAGGACGATCGGGGCGAGGATCGGGATGAGGCGCTTGACGAGCCCGCCCCCGGCCCCGGAGGACCCGAGTGCCGAGTAGACCTGCTCCTCGTTGGACCCGAAGATGTGCGACGCGATCTTCTCGCCGTCCTGCTGGTCCACCTGGTTCAGGTCCACGCCGCCCTGCAGGAGGTCGTCGTCGTGCTGGCCGAGGGCCTCGACGATCGAGCTCGCGCCGCCGGGGTCCTGGGCGTTGGCGTGGAGCCCGCCGAGCAGGGCGGGCAGGGCCGACCGCGCGGCCTGCTCCACCTCCTGCGGGTCGGCGCCGACCTGCTGTGCGAGCTGGTCGATGGGAAGGCTTCGCAGGATGTCGTCGATCGCAGCCATGGGTGGTGCCGCCTCTCGTGGGGGCGATGGGCGACGGTGCCCACCGTTGCCTCTCAACGTACTCAGGCACGACCCGTCCCGGGGGTTCGTCAGCCGACGGGCACTCGCAGCACCCGGTCGTCGCCCGGTCGGGGGTCGCCCCGGAAGGTGTTGCTGCTCAGCACCCACAGCGTCCCGTCGGGAGCGGAGACGGCATCGCGCAGGCGGCCGAACCTGTTCTCCAGCAGGCGAACCGGGTTGCCGGTGCGCTTCACACCCGACACCGGCACCTTCCAGAGTGACTCTCCCCGCAGGGCCGCCATGTAGACCGCGCCGTCGGCGCCGACGGCGATGCCGCTCGGCGACGAGTCGTCGGTCGACCACTGCGCGATCGGCGCGACGAACCCCTGACGCTGCTCGATGCCCTCCACCTCGGGCCAGCCGTAGTTCGCGCCGGGGGTGATGACGTTGAGCTCGTCCCACGTGTTCTGGCCGAACTCGCTCGCGAACATCGTCCCGTCACCGCCCCATGCGAGGCCCTGCACGTTGCGGTGCCCCATGCTCCACATCGGGTTGCCCGCGACCGGGTTGCCCGGGGCAGGCTTCCCGTCCGCCGTGACGCGCAGGATCTTGCCGCCGAGGTTGCGCCGGTCCTGTGCACGGTCGGGCTGGGCCGCGTCACCGGTCGCGACGTAGAGGAAGCCGTCGGGTCCCCAGGCGATGCGCCCGCCGTTGTGGTTGCGAGCCTTGGGTATGCCGGTGAGCACCGGTGTCATCGGCCCGAACCCGCCTGCCCCGAGGGTGGTCCGCACGACGCGGTTGTCGCCCGCCGCGGTGAGGTAGAGGTGGACGGTGGAGTCCTGTGCGAAGGTCGGCGAGACGGCCACGCCGAGCAGTCCGCCCTCCCCGCCGGAGTCCACGCCGGGGACGGTGCCGACGCTCGTGCGGCGTCCGGTGGGGGAGACGCGCAGCACCTCGCCCTCGTCGCGCAGGGTGACGAGGGCGTCACCGCTGGGGAGGAAGGCGATGGCCCACGGCACGTCGAGCCCGGTGACGACGTCGCTCGGTGCCCCCGCGGGCACGGTGCGGCTCGGCGACGCCGACCCCGACGGCGAGCCGGACCCGGACCCGGACGGCGAGGGGGACCCCGGCGACGGGGACGTCGATCCGGAGCTCGTCGACGGCGTCGTCGAAGCGCCGTCCCGGCCGTTCTCGTCGGACCCTCCGCACCCCGTGAGGGCGACGGTGAGCCCGAGCGCGACGAGCGCGGGAAGCGTGCGGCGAGGGGACGGCATACCAGATCGTGCCCCGGGACGGGGGTCGAGGGCGAGGGTGGGGCGTGGACTCCCAGCAAGTCCGCAGGAGACGGTCACCTAGGTTGGGGGCCATGGTCGTCGTCTCGTTCCCCGATCCCGTCCTGCGCGACGCCGTCGGCGAGGTGCCCGGTGTCGAGGCCGTCCTCTGGGACCCGGCCGGGAACGAGGTCCCCGACAGCCGGATCGAGGTCGTCGTCGCGCCCTACCTCGGGGCCGCGTCGGCGCTGGGATCGGTGACGCAGCTGCCCGACCTGCGGCTCGTTCAGCTCCAGTCGGCCGGGTTCGACGGCGTGCTCGAGGTCGTGCCCGAGCAGGTGGCGGTCGCCAACGCCGCGGGGGTCTACGACGCGGCCACGGCCGAGCTCGCCGTCGGCATGGTCATCGCGTCGCTCCGGGGCATCCCCGACGCCGTGCGCTCGGGTGACGAGGCGCGGTGGCAGCCGCTCGGCACCCGCACCTCGCTCGCCGACCGGCGGGTGCTCGTCGTCGGCTACGGGGCGGTCGGCAGGGCGATCGCGTTGCGGCTCAGCACCTTCGAGGTGGGCCTGACAGCCGTCGCGTCGCGCCCACGCTCGGGCGACGACCTCGTCGAGACCGTGCACGGGATCGACGAGCTCGACCGGCTGCTGCCCGAGCACGACGTCGTCATCGTCATCGTCCCGCTCAACGACTCGACGCAGCACCTCGTCGACGACGCCTTCCTCTCCGCCATGCCCGACGGCGCCCTGCTCGTCAACGTCGCCCGCGGCCCGGTGGCCGACACCGATGCGCTCGTCGCCCACGCAGGCCGACTCTCGCTCGCGCTCGACGTCACCGACCCCGAGCCGCTCCCCGACGGGCACCCCCTCTGGAGCGCGCCCGGCGTCCTCATCACCCCGCACGCCGGCGGCAACACGACGGCCCTGCTCCCACGCATGTCCGCGCTCCTGCGCGACCAGCTGCAACGGCTCGCCGTGGGTGACGCGCCGGCCCACCTCGTGCGTCCCGTTGTCAAGACCTGACATCGCGCGCGTGGAGGAGCAAGATCGAGTCATGACCTCCGCCGCGCAGGACCGGACGCTCGTCCTCGTCCGCCACGCCAAGGCCGAGCAGGGTGGCTACGACGCGGACCACGAGCGCGAGCTCACCGACCGCGGCCAACGCGACGCCGTCGCCGCCGGCCGGTGGCTGTGCGACCAGGGCATCGGCGTCGACGAGGTCCTCTGCTCGACGGCGGTCCGCGCGCAGCAGACCTGCGAGGGCATCTGGAGCGCAGGCTGCTCCGAGGCCGACGTCCGGGAGGAGCACAAGATCTACGACGCGTCGGCGGACCGCCTCCTCGAGGTGGTGCGCGAGGCCGACTCCGACGCCAACGTCGTCATGCTCGTCGGGCACGCGCCCGGCGTGCCGGCCCTCGCGTCGATCCTCGCCGAGGGTGACGGCAGCGAGCAGGCGCACGAGCTCATGAGCCGGGGCTACCCGACCGCCGGGGTCGCCGTCCTGCGCTTCTCGGGTCGGTGGAGCGACCTGGCCCCGGGAGTCGCACGTCTCGACCGCTTCCACGTGGCCCGGGCCGAGCGGGAGCCTGCCGAACGCTGACACAGGCGCCGGTCCTGACGCGGCAGAGGCGTCACATCACCGAGCGCAGCGCGGCGATGGCCCCGCGCAGGTAGCGCTCCACGACGACCCGCTCCTCGTCGGTGAGGGCGTTGTCAGTCTCGGCGAGCGAGGCGAACATCGGAGCGAGGAGCGCGAAGATCTCGCGGCGGCCCGACTCCGTGACGACGACCTCGGTGCGCCGGCCGTCGTCGGCGCGCGGGCGGCGCTCGGCATGGCCGCGGGCGACGAGGCGGTCGACGACGCCCGACGAGGCGGCCGACGTCACCCCGAGGACCTTCGCGAGCTCGACCGGCCCCATGGGCGTCGAGGAGAGGTGGCGCAGCGAGTGCAGCTCGGAGACCGAGAGCCCACCGCGTCGGGCGACCGCCTGCGGGGTCTGGGCGGCGAGGGCGACGAGCTCCTCGAGCGCCTCGAGCGAGGGGGAGTGCTCGTATGCCGGCGCGACCGACCGAGCCGTCGTGCGCTCCTCTCGCGGAGCCGACGGACGCGCGGTTGCCGGGCCGGCACTCGTGGGACGGGTTGTCGACGGGTCTCGACGTTCGCTAATATCGCTCACCTACTTAGTAACTTGATGAGTTACTGACCGACCTACTCTACCGAAGGACGGCCATGCGCGCGTTCGCTGCACTCCTCACCCGGCGGTGGGTCGCCGGGATCGTCGCCCTCCTCGCCCTGCTCGGCGCCGGCGCGGTCATCGGGGTCGTCGGCCAGGCCGAGCGAGGGCCCACGGCGAACGCCATGCTGCCCCTCGGGTCGGACAGCCGCGCCGCCGCCGAGCTGCGGGACCAGCTCCCGCAGGGCCAGGGCTCGGCCGCGGTCGTCCTCTTCAGCAGCGACTCGGCGCTCACCCAGGAGCAGCTCGGCGCCCTCCAGCGCATCGCCCGCGAGCTGCCCGGAGCGACCGGTGCGCCTCCGGTCGTCGCCGAGGACGGCACCGCCGCCATCGTCGTCGTCCCGGTCACGGCACAGGACAACGAGGAGAACATCGGGATCGTCGCCGACGTCCGCACGGCGGCCAGGGCCGACCTGCCCGACGGCGTGACCGCGCAGGTGACCGGTCCGTCCGCCATCCAGGCCGACCTCGGTGCGGTCTTCGACGGCGCGAACGTCCGCCTGCTCGCGGCCACCGCGTCGGTGGTGGCGCTGCTCCTCATCGTCACCTACCGCAGCCCCCTGCTCTGGCTCGTCCCGCTCACGGTCGTCGGCGTGGCGGACCAGCTCGCGGCCACGCTCGCCACGCGCACCCTCGCGGCCTTCGACGTGCAGTGGGACGAGTCGACGATCGGCATCCTCTCGGTGCTCGTCTTCGGTGCGGGCACCGACTACGCGCTGCTGCTCATCTCCCGCTACCGCGACGAGCTGCGCGTCATCGAGGACCGTCGCGAGGCGATGGCGCACGCCCTCACCCGCACCGCGGAGGCGGTCCTGTCGAGCGCCACGACGGTCGTCCTGGGCCTGCTCACCCTGCTCCTCTCGGTCTTCCCCACGACCCGGGGCCTCGGTCTCGCCTGTGCCGTCGGCGTCGTCGTGGCGGCCGCGTTCGTGCTCGTCGTCCTGCCGGCCGCTCTCGTCGTCTTTGGCCGCTGGATCTTCTGGCCCAAGGTGCCGCGCACCGGTCAGGCGAGCCTCGCCGACTCTCGCTCGCTGTGGCGCCGCGTCGGCGACGCCGTCTCGCGTCACCCGAGGCGCTTCGCCACCGTCACGCTCGTGCTCCTCGCCATCGCGGCCGGCGGCATCTCCCAGATCCGCACCGGGCTCGACGGCCCCGACCAGTTCCTCGAGAAGCCCGAGGCCATCGCCGCGGGGGAGCGGCTCGCCGAGTCGTTCCCGGCCGGTTCGGCCGACCCCGTCATCGTCGTCTCCCGGGGCGTCGACGCCAGCAGGCTCGACTCCACCCTCAAGGGCGTCGAGGGAGTGTCCTCGACCCGCGTCGTGGCGAGCGCCGGTAGGGTCACCGAGATCCAGGCGGTCCTCGCGGCGGACCCCGGGTCCGACGCCGCGGAGCAGTCGGTCCGTGGCATCCGGTCCGCCGTCGCGGACCTCGGCGAGACGCACGTCGGGGGGACCGACGCCGAGGCCATCGACGAGTCCTCGGCGACAGGGCGGGACCGGCTCCTCATCTTCCCGCTCATCCTCGGGCTGGTCCTCCTGGCCCTCGGCGCGCTGCTCCGCTCCGTCGTGGCCCCGGTGGTCCTCGTGGGCACGGTGGTCGCGACCTACCTCGCGAGCCTGGGCATCTCGTGGGTCCTCTTCACCCAGGTCTTCGGGTTCGAGCGCCTCGACAACAGCGTCCCGCTCTTCGCCTTCGTCTTCCTCGTGGCCCTCGGTGTCGACTACAACATCTTCCTCGTCACCCGTGCGGCCGAGGAGGGTCGCACCCACGGTCCGAGGGAGGGCATGCTCCGCGCCCTCGCGGCCACCGGTGGGGTCATCACGAGCGCGGGCATCCTGCTCGCCGCGGTCTTCGCCGTCCTCGGGGTCCTGCCGCTCGTCGTCCTCGCCCAGCTCGGCGTCGTCATCTGCGTCGGCGTCCTCCTCGACACCCTCGTCGTCCGCACCGTGCTCGTGCCGGCCATCGCGCTCGTCCTCGGCGACCGCTTCTGGTGGCCGCGCCGCATCGGCAGGACTCCGGAGGGGGCCGTGCGGCACGACGCCACGGGGGAGCCGGACCTCGCCCTGGCCGAGCGGTGAGATCGGCGTCCCACCCCGTGGACACGAGTCCTACAGTGGCCCCATGACCGACGCCCCTGACATCAAGCCCCGCAGCCGCGACGTCACCGACGGCCTCGAGAAGACCGCAGCCCGAGGCATGCTCCGGGCCGTCGGCATGGGTGACGACGACTGGGTCAAGCCTCAGGTCGGGGTGGCGAGCTCGTGGAACGAGATCACGCCCTGCAACCTCTCGCTCGACCGGCTCGCCAAAGCGGTCAAGGACGGCGTGCACTCCGGCGGCGGCTATCCGCTCGAGTTCGGCACGATCTCGGTCTCCGACGGCATCTCGATGGGCCACGAGGGCATGCACTTCTCGCTCGTCTCGCGCGAGATCATCGCCGACTCGGTCGAGACCGTCATGAACGCCGAGCGCCTCGACGGCTCGGTGCTGCTCGCCGGCTGCGACAAGTCGCTGCCGGGGATGCTCATGGCCGCCGCGCGCCTCGACCTCTCCTCGGTCTTCCTGTATGCCGGGTCGATCCTCCCGGGCATCGCGAAGCTCTCGGACGGCTCCGAGAAGACCGTGACGATCATCGACGCCTTCGAGGCCGTCGGTGCCTGCGCCGCCGGCAAGATGTCGCGCGAGGACGTCGACGCCATCGAGCGCGCCATCTGTCCCGGCGAGGGCGCCTGCGGTGGCATGTACACCGCCAACACCATGGCGTCGGTCGCCGAGGCGATGGGCATGTCGCTGCCCGGCTCGGCCGCCCCGCCGGCCACCGACCGCCGTCGTGACGGGTTCGCCCGCAAGTCCGGCGAGGCGGTCGTCGAGCTGCTCCGCAGGGGCATCACCGCCCGCCAGATCATGACCAAGGAGGCGTTCGAGAACGCCATCGCCGTGGTCATGGCCTTCGGCGGCTCGACCAACGCCGTCCTCCACCTCCTCGCCATCGCCCACGAGGCCGAGGTCGACCTCACCATCGGCGACTTCCAGCGCATCGGGTCGCGCGTCCCGCACCTCGCCGACGTCAAGCCGTTCGGCCAGTTCGTCATGACCGACATCGACCGCGTCGGCGGCGTCCCCGTCGTCATGAAGGCCCTTCTCGACGCGGGGCTGCTCCACGGCGACGCCCTCACCGTCACCGGTCGCACCGTCGCCGAGAACCTCGCCGACATCCGCCCGCCGGACCCCGACGGCCACGTCGTGCGCGCCATGACCGAGCCCATCCACCGCACCGGCGGTCTGACGATCCTCAGCGGGTCGCTCGCCCCGGAGGGTGCCGTCGTCAAGTCCGCCGGCTTCGACACCGACGTCTTCGAGGGCACGGCCCGGGTCTTCGACGGCGAGCGCGCCGCGATGGACGCCGTCGAGCAGGGCTCGCTCAAGCCCAAGGACGTCGTCGTCATCCGCTACGAGGGACCCAAGGGCGGCCCGGGCATGCGCGAGATGCTCGCCGTCACCGGTGCCATCAAGGGTGCCGGACTCGGCAAGGACGTCCTCCTCCTCACCGACGGGCGCTTCTCCGGTGGCACGACCGGCCTCTGCGTCGGCCACGTCGCCCCCGAGGCCGTCGACGAGGGACCGATCGCCTTCGTCCGCGACGGCGACGGCATCCGCCTCGACGTCGCGAAGGGCACGCTCGACCTCCTGGTCGACGACGACGAGCTGGCCCGCCGTCGCTCCGAGGGCGTCACGCACCCCGAGCCGAAGTACACCCGCGGCGTGCTCGCGAAGTACCGCAAGCTCGTCGGCTCGGCGAGCAAGGGCGCCGTCTGCGACTGACCGCAGCGGCACCGCACCCGCACGACGAGGCGGGCACCCGGCATACGGAAAGGCCTTTCCTCGTATGCCGTGTGCCCGCCTTCGTCGGTGCGCGCGGCGTCAGCGGACGACGGGCAGCCCGCTGACCCAGTCGAGCTTCGCGGTCTTGAGGATCCGCTTGCCCGGGGTGCTCGGCGTGGGCTTGCTGTCCTTCCAGACGTGGAACGCGATCCAGGTCGAGCCGTCGGCCGCCTTCTCGACCTCGGCGCCACCGGGTCCGTAGCCGTATCCCTGGCCGGTCTTCATGAGGTTCTTGCGGAAGGTGAAGGTGCCGTGGATCGTGTCGGCCGAGTAGGCCGCCGTGTAGTAGGCGTTGGTGTCGTAGCGGTTGCGGGAGACGAAGAGCCAGACCTTGCCTCCGTGCCGCACGAGGCTCGGCGCCTCGTAGACGTCGTCCGCGGTGCGGTGGAGCAGGTTGTCGTTCGCCGACCCCGCGGCGAAGGACGTCGTGCTGCCGCTGAAGGTGAGCCGGCGGGCGATGATGTCGTAGTCGCCACGGGGGAAGCCGAGGTTGTGCACGCCGCTGCGCCAGACGAGGTAGGTGTTGCCCTCGGTCGTGACGTAGGTGGAGGCGTCGATGGCCTCGCGCCCACCCCCGCCGCCGCAGGTGAGCAGCCGCGGGCCGGAGTAGCCGCCGGCGACGCGGGTCGAGGAGGCGTAGTAGACGCACGGCTTCGCCCCGTCCTTGCTCGCGCTGAAGAAGGCGAAGTAGCTGGTGCCACGCTTGACGATGTGGGGCGCCCAGTACTTGCTGAAGCCCGCGCGGTTGGCGTCGACGCGGCCGATCTTCGTGTAGGCGCCGGTGGGCGAGGTGCGGCTGAGGACGGGCATGATCCCCGAGTCCGAGCTGCCGGTGCCGGTGAGGTACCAGGTGGAGCCGATGCGCGAGTAGCCCGGGTCGGCGATGCCGAGCGAGCTCGCGACCGTGGCGGCGTTCGCCGGGACGGCGGTCGTGACTGTGAGGCCGACCGCCGCAACCGCCCCCAGGAGTGCGATGCGGACCTTCATGACGAGTTCCCCTCTGCTGTGGTCGTGCTGTCCGCACAGCCTCCCGGCGACCGCTGCGGTTCCGCTGCGGAACGGCTGCGCCCCCGGGGACCGACCGCATCGTGGGATGTGTCGTCTCACACGTTGACACACGCACGGGCGGGCGAGAGAGTCGTCCTGTGTCCAGACTCCTCGTACTTCCCCCGGCGCCCGGCCCCTCCTGACAGGTCCGGCCAGGCGCCTCCCTCCGTCGTCCCCGCTCGCGGGACGGGAGGGTTTTTTTGTGGCCACACGCAGCACCCAGACCGACAACGACACAACTCCGACTGAAGATGGTGACGACGTGAGCGAGACCCAGGCAGCGCCCTCCCCGGCGCGGCTGGCCCAGCAGGCACGGGCGAAGGCGCCCCTCCAGGTGACCGGGGCCCAGAGCCTCGTCCTCTCGCTCGAGTCCATGGAGGTCGACACGGTCTTCGGCATCCCCGGCGGCGCGATCCTGCCCGCCTACGACCCGCTGCTCGACTCGGTCAAGGTGCGCCACATCCTCGTGCGCCACGAGCAGGGCGCGGGTCACGCCGCCGAGGGCTACGCCTCGGCCACGGGCAAGGTCGGCGTCTGCATGGCGACGTCCGGCCCGGGCGCGACCAACCTCGTCACCGCGCTCGCCGACGCCCACATGGACTCGGTCCCGATCGTCGCCATCACCGGACAGGTGGCCAGCGCCGCGATCGGCACGGATGCGTTCCAGGAGGCCGACATCCGCGGCATCACGATGCCGATCACGAAGCACAACTACCTCGTCACCGACCCCGCCGAGATCCCGCGGGTCATCGCCGAGGCCTTCCACATCGCCTCGACGGGCCGCCCGGGTCCGGTGCTCGTCGACATCAGCAAGGACGCGCTGCAGGCCCGGACGACCTTCTCGTGGCCGCCGCGGATCGACCTGCCGGGCTACCACCCGGTGACGCGCCCGCACGCCAAGCAGATCCGCGAGGCGACCAAGCTCATCGGCGCCGCCGAGCGTCCGGTGCTCTACGTCGGTGGCGGCGTCATCCGCGCGGACGCGTGCGAGGAGCTGCGGCAGTTCGTCGAGCTCACCCGCATCCCCCTCGTCACGACCCTCATGGCCCGCGGCGCGCTGCCCGACAGCCACGCGCTCCACCTCGGCATGCCCGGCATGCACGGCTCGGTCGCCGCGGTGACCGCCCTGCAGAAGTCCGACCTGCTCATCACCCTCGGAGCCCGCTTCGACGACCGCGTCACCGGCCAGCTCTCGACGTTCGCGCCCGACGCCAAGGTCATCCACGCCGACATCGACCCGGCCGAGATCTCCAAGAACCGCAAGGCCGACGTGCCGATCGTCGGGTCGTGCAAGGACGTGCTCGTCGACCTCATCGAGTCGGTCGACGCCGAGATCGACGCCGGCCACGGCGGCGACTACTCCGAGTGGCGCGAGCGCACGCAGGGCTGGAAGCGCGACTTCCCTGTCGGCTACACCGAGCCCGAGGGTGGCACCCTCGCCCCGCAGTACGTCCTCGAGCGGCTCAGCGCCATCGCCGGCCCCGACGCGGTCTATGTCGCCGGCGTCGGCCAGCACCAGATGTGGGCGGCGCAGTTCGTCCAGTACGAGCGCCCGCGCGCCTGGCTCAACTCCGGTGGCCTCGGGACGATGGGGTATGCCGTCCCCGCCGCCATGGGTGCCCAGGTCGGCGAGCCCGACCGCACGGTGTGGGCCATCGACGGCGACGGCTGCTTCCAGATGACGAACCAGGAGCTCGCGACCTGCGTCATCAACAACATCCCGATCAAGGTCGCGGTCATCAACAACAGCAGCCTCGGCATGGTCCGCCAGTGGCAGTCGCTCTTCTACAACGAGCGCTACTCCAACACCGACCTGCACACCTCGGCCGACGGCACCCGCATCCCCGACTTCGTCAAGCTCGCCGACGCCTACGGCTGTGCCGGCCTGCGCTGCGAGCGCCCGGAGGACGTCGACGAGACGATCCGCCAGGCGATGGCGATCAACGACCGTCCGGTGCTCGTCGACTTCGTCGTCCACCGCGACGCGATGGTGTGGCCGATGGTGCCCGCCGGCGTGAGCAACGACGCGATCCAGGTCGCCAAGGACACCGCACCCCAGTGGGACCGCGAGGAGTCCGAGGCGATCCCGCAGGACGAGGACGCCGACCACAGCGAGCCGGCCGACCAGGAAGGTGGCAACTGATGTCCCAGCACACCCTCTCGGTGCTCGTCGAGAACAAGCCCGGTGTCCTCGCCCGCATCGCCGGCCTCTTCTCCCGGCGCGGGTTCAACATCCACAGCCTTGCCGTGGGCCAGACCGAGCACGTCGAGATCTCGCGCATCACCGTCGTCGTGGACGTCGAGGACCTCCCGCTCGAGCAGGTGACCAAGCAGCTCAACAAGCTCGTCGAGGTGCTCAAGGTCGTCGAGCTCGACGCCGCCTCGGCCGTCCAGCGCCAGGTCATGCTCATCAAGGTCCGCGCCGACGCCGCGACCCGCAGCCAGGTCCTCGAGCTCGTCCAGCTCTTCCGCGCCAAGGTCGTCGACGTCGCCACCGAGTCCGTGACGATCGAGGCCACCGGCCACGCCGAGAAGCTCACCGCGCTGCTCGGTGTGCTCGAGCCCTACGGCGTGCGCGAGCTCGTCCAGTCCGGCATCGTCGCCATCGGACGAGGCCCGCGCTCCATCACCGACCGCGCGCTGCGCGGCGCCTGACCCCACAAGCCGAGCACCCGGCATACGCCGCGGTGCGTACCGGACCACATCGCACGACAACCCAAGGAGAAGTCCGAACCATGGCCGAGATGTTCTACGACGACGACGCCGACCTGTCGATCATCCAGGGGCGCAAGGTCGCCGTCATCGGGTACGGCAGCCAGGGTCACGCCCACGCGCTCAGCTTGCGCGACAGCGGGGTCGACGTCCGCGTCGGTCTCGCCGAGGGCTCCAAGAGCAAGGCCAAGGCCGAGGCCGAGGGCCTCACCGTGAAGACGGTCGCCGAGGCCACCGCCGAGGCCGACCTCGTCGTCATCCTCACGCCCGACCAGGTGCAGCGAACCGTCTATGCCGAGGAGATCAAGCCGAACCTCAAGGAGGGCGCGGCACTGCTCTTCGGTCACGGGTTCAACATCCGCTTCGGCTACATCACGCCCGAGCCGGGCGCCGACGTCGTCATGGTCGCGCCCAAGGGCCCGGGTCACCTCGTGCGTCGTGAGTACGTCGACGGCCGCGGCGTGCCGGTGCTCGTCGCCGTCGAGCAGGACGCGTCCGGCTCGGCCTGGGACCTCGCCAAGTCCTACGCCAAGGCCATCGGCGGCCTGCGCGCCGGCGGCATCAGGACGACGTTCACCGAGGAGTGCGAGACCGACCTCTTCGGCGAGCAGGCCGTGCTCTGCGGTGGTGCCTCGCAGCTCGTCATGTACGGGTTCGAGACGCTCGTCGAGGCGGGCTACCAGCCGGAGGTCGCCTACTTCGAGTGCCTCCACGAGCTCAAGCTCATCGTCGACCTCATGATCGAGGGCGGCATCGCCAAGCAGCGCTGGTCGGTGTCGGACACGGCGGAGTACGGCGACTACGTCTCGGGCCCGCGCGTCATCGACCCGTCGGTCAAGGAGAACATGCAGGCCGTCCTCGCCGACATCAAGAACGGCGCCTTCGCCAAGCGCTTCATCGACGACCAGGACGCGGGTGCGCCCGAGTTCAAGGCGCTGCGCGAGAAGGGTGCCCAGCACCCGATCGAGGCGACCGGTCGCGAGCTGCGCAAGCTCATGTCGTGGGTCAAGAGCGACACCGACAGCGACTACGTCGAGGGCTCCGCCGCCCGCTGACCGTCGCCGGCCTCGGTCTCCCCGAGTCGAAGTAGCACGACACGCCGTGTCCCCGAGGGGTGCACGGCGTGTCGTGCTCTCTCGACGGGTTCGGCGCACCGACGGGCGGCGCGACGCCCCTGCGGTGGGCGCCGGCGACGGGCTTCCTACGATGGCGGCGTGGACGACCTCATGGGCGGGTGGCCGGTGTGGGCCGTGTTCGCGGCGTTCTGGGCGATCGCCATGCTCCGCTCCAACGCGACCTACTGGGCCGGGCGCGGCCTGCGCGCCGGCAGTGGCCGGACCCGTCTAGGCTCGCGCCTCGAAGGCCCGGCCGTGCGCCGCACCGAGTCCCTCGTCCGTCGCTGGGGTGCTGGGGCGGTCGCGCTGTCGTTCCTCACGGTCGGCGTGCAGACGCTCGTCAACGCGGCGGCCGGCGCCCTGCGGATGCCGCTGCCGCGCTACGTCCCTGCGACCGTCCTCGGCTCGCTGCTCTGGGCCACGCTCTACACGTCCGCCGGGGTGGCCCTGTGGGCCGCCGTGACGGGAGGCGCGTGGTGGTGGCTGCTCGTCGCACTCGCGGCCCTCGCCCTCGTGGCCGTGACGACCCGGGTGCTCGGCCGCGGGGCCGCGAGGCGGGCACGGCCGACGACGTGAGCCGGCGTCAGGTCGGTGAGTGGAAACGCCGGGGGAGGGGGACAGGCTGGGTGGCGAGCCACTCCTCGAAGGAGCGACCGCCGGTCTCGGCGTCCGGCCCGGGGAGAATCGCGCCCTCGGAGAACCGCTTGAGCACCGGAAGCACGGGCGGCACCCGCACGACCCGCGGGGTGGGGCGACCGTCGTGCGCCGCGAGGAGGGCCGCCACCTCGGCAGCGGTGTATGCCGTCGGGCCGGCGAGGTCGGTCGCGCGCCGGTAGCCGCCCGGGACGGCACCGGTCGCGTGGTCGGCGAGGCGCTGCGCGACCCAGTCGATGTCGACCGGCTGCACGCGCATGTCGCCGATGGCGGGGGAGAGGCGACCGACCCGACCGGCCCCGCCGAGGAAGGCGGCGAGCGAGTGGAACTGGGTCGCGCGGACGACGGTGGCGGGGACGTCCGCGGCCTCGAGGGCGCGCTCCGCGTCGACCTTCGCGCGGTAGTAGGGCCAGGGCACGCGGTCGCAGCCGACGATCGAGACCGACACGACGTGGGCCCGGGAGCCGAGGCCTCGCAGGCTCTCACCGATGCGGCCGGCCCCGGCGACGTCGACCGACCGTGGACGTGACTGGGAGGTCGCCGCGTGGACGACCGCATCGGCACCCTCGAGCACGGCGTCCAGCCCCGAGCCGGTCGCGAGGTCCACGCCGGTGCGCCGGCTCGCCGCCACGGCCTCGTGCCCGCGCGACCGCAGCTCTCGCACGACGCGACCGCCGAGGTCACCGGACCCACCCGTCACCACGATGCGCATGGCGTCATCCTCCTCCGAGTGCCGACGTCGTCCGCAACGGCTCGGCATCATCCGTGTGCCGGACCGCGAGGTCGTGCCACTGTGTCGTGTCACATACCGGGCGCCACCATCCACATGCTGAACGCAGCCCTAGACTCGGCCTGCGCACAGCGAGGTGCCGACCACCCATCCCGCAACCCCCAAGGACCCCACGTGAGCAAGCCGATCGTCCTGATCGCCGAGGAACTCAGCCCGGCCACCATCGACGCCCTCGGGCCCGACTTCGAGATCCGTCAGACCGACGGCTCGGACCGCTCCCAGCTCCTCCCGGCCCTGTCCGACGTCGACGCCGTGCTCATCCGCTCCGCCACGAAGATGGACTCCGAGGCCATCGCTGCGGCCAAGAACCTCAAGGTCATCGCACGAGCCGGTGTCGGTCTCGACAACGTCGACGTCCCCGCCGCCACCCAGGCCGGCGTCATGGTCGTCAACGCCCCCACCTCCAACATCACGAGCGCCGCCGAGCTCGCCGTCGGCCTGCTCCTCGCCACGGCCCGCAACATCGCCCCCGCCAACCAGGCCCTCAAGGGCGGGGCGTGGAAGCGCAGCAAGTACGGCGGCGTCGAGCTCCTCGACAAGAAGGTCGGCGTCGTCGGCTTCGGCCGCATCGGCCAGCTCGTCGCCGAGCGCCTCAAGGGCTTCGGCATGGAGATCCTCGCCTACGACCCCTACGTCTCGGCCCAGCGCGCCGGCCAGCTCGGCGCCCGCCTCGTCTCGCTCGACGAGCTCCTCGCCGAGTCCGACTTCATCACCGTCCACCTCCCGAAGTCGCCGGAGACCCTCGGACTGCTCGGCAAGGACGCCTTCACCAAGGTCAAGCCGACCGTGCGCATCATCAACGCCGCCCGTGGCGGCATCGTCGACGAGGAGGCCCTCGCCGAGGCCCTGCGCGACGGCCGCGTCGCCGGCGCCGGCATCGACGTCTTCGCGACCGAGCCGACGACCGAGAGCCCGCTCTTCGAGCACGAGTCGGTCGTCGTCACGCCGCACCTCGGTGCGTCGACCGAGGAGGCCCAGGAGAAGGCCGGCGTGGCCGTCGCGAAGTCGGTGCGCCTCGCCCTCGGCGGCGACCTCGTCCCCGACGCGGTCAACGTCTCCGGCGGCGCCGTCGCCGAGGAGGTCCGCCCCGGCATCGACCTCGTCGAGAAGCTCGGTCGCATCTTCACCGGTGTCGCCGGCTCGGTGCCCGTCCAGCTTGACGTGGACGTGCGCGGCGAGATCACCGAGCACGACGTCTCGGTCTGGGAGCTCTCCGCGCTCAAGGGTGTCTTCACCGACATCAGCGAGGACCCGGTGACCTACGTCAACGCCCCGCTGCTCGCCAAGGAGCGCGGCTGCGAGGTGCGCCTGCTCACCGACCCGGTCTCCGACGAGTTCCGCAACGTCACGACGCTGCGCGGGACCCTCGCCGACGGCACGACGGTCTCGGTGGCCGGCACCCTCACGGGCCCCAAGCTCGTCCAGAAGCTCATCGGCATCAACGGCTTCGACCTCGAGGTGCCGATCAGCGACCACATGGCGTTCTTCTCCTACAAGGACCGCCCGGGCGTCGTCGGTGTTATCGGCCGCCTCCTCGGCGAGGCCGACGTCAACATCGGCGGCATGCAGGTCGACCGTGACGACGCCGCCGGCGCCGCGCTCGTCGCCCTCACGGTCGACAACAAGATCCCCGCCGAGGTCGTCCAGGCGATCGCTTCCGAGGTCGACGCGGACGTGCGAACCGTGGACCTCGTCGACTGAGTTCCGCTGTGCCCCAACGTTGCTGACGCAACCCACGTATGCCGTGCCCTCACCTTCGAAGGTGAGGGCACGGCATACGTCTGCGCGGGTCGGTTGCGCGTTCTGGGCCCGACTGTGCTTAGGGTTGGCCGTCAACAGCACCAGACTCAGGAGGGTTTGTGAACCGTTCGGACCTCAAGAACAAGGTCGCCGAGAGCACCGAGCTCAGCGGCGCCGACGCCGACCGCGCCATCGGCGCCGTCCTCGATGCCATCACCGAGGCGCTCGTCGCGGGCGACAAGGTGTCGCTGCCCGGCTTCGGGATCTTCGAGACGCGTGAGCGCGCGGCCCGCACCGGCCGCAACCCGCAGACGGGTGAGGCCCTCGAGATCGCGGCGAGCACCGCTGCCGCGTTCAAGCCGGCCGCCGAGCTCAAGCGCAAGCTGGCCAAGTGAGCTGAGGTCCTCGGACCTCGACGGATGCCGTGTCTCCCACCTCGGTGGGGGGCACGGCATTCGTGTTTCCGGGGGCGTGCCGGGTCGGAGCTGGACGCGCACAACGTGGCTCCGCTGAGACGGCGTCTCAGTGCGTGGTCACTGTCTTCCGGATAGTTGGACGTCCTCATAACCTCGAAGGCATGCAGCGGCAGGTACTTCTCATCGCCAGCCGCGGCGGGGTCCGGTAGTCAGCACCCTCGCCGCGGAGACCCCGCGACGTCGCTGACCGGTTCGCCCGCACCAGGGCTCGAGCCGACCGATCCGCCCAACCCGAGAAGTCGAAGGACGAGTAACCCCCATGAGCGAAGAAGCCAAGCAGGCCCGTCAGGCGCTGCAGGAGTCCCTGGACCTGCGCGACCAGGACCACACCGACGCCTGACCCCAGCAGTCTCGACCTGCCCACGCAGAGCGTGGGACCCGCCGCCTCGGTGGGTCCCACGAACTGCGTGGGTATGTCGTTTCCGGGCGGGGCTGCGCAGCCACGTCCGGATGGTGAGCCGTATGTCCCGGATCGCGAGATGACTTCCTAGGGTGAGGACCATGACCGAGAGCAGCGCAGCCGACCACGGACGGACCGACATCGACCTCGCGGTCATCGCGGGAGACGGCATCGGACCCGAGGTCGTCGCCGAGGGCCTCAAGGTCCTCGAGGCGGTCACCGCCGGCAGCGGCGCGAAGGTGAGCTCGACGGCATACGACCTCGGCGCGAAGCGCTGGAACGCCACCGGCGAGACGCTGCCCGACAGCGTCCTCGACGAGCTCCGCGGCCACGACGCGATCCTCCTCGGCGCCATCGGCGACCCGACCGTCCCGAGCGGCGTCCTCGAGCGCGGCATCCTCCTGCCGCTCCGGTTCGCGCTCGACCACTTCGTCAACCTGCGCCCGGCCAAGCTCTTCCCCGGCGTCGAGAGCCCTCTCGCCGTCGAGCGCGTCGCCCCGGACGGCATCGACTTCGTCGTCGTCCGCGAGGGCACCGAGGGCCCTTACGTCGGCAACGGCGGCTCACTGCGCACCGGCACCCCGCACGAGATCGCGACCGAGGTGAGCGTCAACACCCGCTTTGGCGTCGAGCGCGTCGTCCGCGAGGCCTTCGCGCGCGCCCAGGCGCGCCCGCGCAAGCACCTCACCCTCGTCCACAAGCACAACGTCCTCACGCACGCCGGCCACCTCTGGCGGCGCACGGTCGAGGAGGTCGGCGCCGAGTTCCCCGACGTCGAGACCGCCTACCAGCACGTCGACGCCGCGACGATCTTCCTCGCGACCGACCCCGGGCGGTTCGACGTCATCGTCACCGACAACCTCTTCGGCGACATCATCACCGACATCGCCGCCGCCATCGCCGGCGGCATCGGCCTCGCCGCGAGCGGCAACATCAACCCCTCCGGCGAGGCGCCGAGCATGTTCGAGCCGGTGCACGGCTCCGCGCCCGACATCGCCGGGCAGGGCAAGGCCGACCCGACCGCGACGATCCTCTCCGTCGCGATGCTCCTCGACCACCTCGGTCGCACGGACGAGGCGGCACGGGTCGAGGCGGCCGTCGCGGCCGACCTCGCCGAGCGGGGGAGCGCGGTACGCACGACGAGCGCCATCGGTGACGCCGTCGCCGAGCGTCTGTCATAGGCTCCGAGCGAGCCCCCGTCCCGCCCCGGAAGGACCCCGACATGACCGACCTCTCGTTCACCGTCGAACGACGTCAGGACCCGGCCAGCGACGAGCGCATCGCCGAGATCCACGCGAACCCCGGCTTCGGGGTGCACTTCACCGACCACATGGTCTCGGCGACGTGGACCAAGGACGGCGGGTGGCACGACGGTCGCGTGACGCCCTACGGCCCGATCCAGCTCATGCCGAGCGCGGCCGTCCTGCACTACGCGCAGGAGATCTTCGAGGGGATGAAGGCCTACCGCCACGAGGACGGCTCGGTCTGGACCTTCCGCCCCGAGGCCAACGCGGCCCGGATGGCGCGCAGCGCCCGGCGGCTGGCCCTCCCCGAGCTCTCCGAGGCCGACTTCGTCGGCTCGCTCACGGCGCTGCTCGCGGTCGACGAGGCGTGGGTGCCGCCGGCCGACGGCAGCGAGGCCAGCCTCTACCTCCGCCCGTTCATGTATGCCTCGGAGGCCTTCCTCGGCGTGCGACCGGCCAACGAGGTCACCTACTCGGTCATCGCCTCTCCCGCCGGTCCCTACTTCCCCGGCGGCCTCAAGCCGGTGACCCTGTGGATCTCGCAGGACTACGCCCGAGCCGGCGCCGGTGGCACGGGTGCTGCCAAGTGCGGTGGCAACTACGCCTCGTCGCTCGCCGGCCAGCTCGAGGGCATCGACAACGGCTGCGACCAGGCGGTCTTCCTCGACTCCGCGACCCACGAGCTCATCGAGGAGCTCGGCGGCATGAACCTCTTCTTCCTCACCAAGGACGGCGAGCTCGTCACTCCGGAGCTCTCCGGCTCGATCCTCGAGGGCATCACCCGCAGCTCGATCCTCGAGCTCGCCAAGGACGAGGGCCTCACCCCCGTCGAGCGCAAGGTGCCGATCCAGGAGTGGAAGGACGGCGTCGCCTCGGGCGACATCGTCGAGATCTTCGCCTGCGGCACCGCGGCCGTCATCACCCCGGTGGGCGAGCTCCGCTGGGCCGGTGGCACGGCACCTGCCGTCGGCGGTCCCGAGGGTGGCGAGGTCACCCGCGCGATCCGCTCGCGGCTCCTCGACATCCAGTACGGTCGCGCCGAGGACGCGCGTGGGTGGCTGACCCGCCTGGTCTGAGCCGGTCCGACACGGTCCAAGGAGGTCCTGGGTCCATGGTTGCGGGGGCAGCCGTGCTCCCGCCCGGAGGGGAGCCGGGCGGGCGCTCCGCCGTGGTCCCGGGCCGGGCCGCCGCCGTCCTCGTCCGGGCCACCGGCGCCGCGATCCTCCTCGTGGCGCTCATCGCCTCGGTCCACCCGCACATGGGCCTGCTCGGGTTCCGCGGGTGGCTCGTCGCGCCGGCCATGGTCCTGGTGGTCGGGGCGGCACTGCTCGTGCGGACATCGCGCGGGCGCTCACTCCCCGGTCGTCGAGCCACGGCCGCGGTCGCCATCGGCGGCGCCGTGCTCTCCACCCTTGTCGCAGCGCATCTCTTCTACGGGTTCTCGTGGGACGCCCGCTCCCTGTGGAACTTCGCGCGCATCACGGCTCAGGGCGACGAGCTGCCGCCTCACGCCTACGACTACCTCTCGCTCTATCCCAACACCATTGCCATGGTGGGGATCGACCGCGGCTACCTCGCCGTCGCCGAGGTCCTCGGCCTCAGGCCCGGAGCCGTCGTCGTCCTCGCCAACGGAGTGGCCCTCGGGACGACCCTGTATGCCGTCGGCAGCCTCGTGCGCCGCGGCGCCGGGACCCGGGCCGCACTCCTCGCGCAGCTGCTCGTCCTCGCCCTGGTCGGCCTCTCGCCGTGGATGAGCGTCCCCTACACCGACATCCCCGCGATGCCTTTCGTCGCGGGTGGGGTCGCGCTCGCGGCGCGGGCCCTGGAGCCGGCGCGAGCCGGTGACCGGCCGTGGCTGCGGGCGACGTTGTGGTGCCTGGCCGCCCTCGCGATCGCCGTGGCCTACGTCGTCAAGTCGACCCCGGCCGTGGTCCTCGTGGCGGTGGTGCTCATGCTCGGTGTCGTCGTCGCCCGGCCCGCCTCCCCAACGAGGGCGGCGAGGGGCATGGTGCACCGGGCCGCGAGGGGCGCGCTCGCCGGCGTCGTCTTGCTCGTCGTCTTCGTCGTCGGTGCCGCGACGGTGTCGGCAGCCGCCGCGTCGGTCGCCGGGGTGGACACGTCCCGGATCGACCGGGGTGTCACCCCACCGCTGGGGTGGTGGCTGGCCAACGGCATGAACGAGCAGCCCAACCAGCGCGGCGGCACGAGCTACGGCACCTACGACAGGTCGATGGTCGAGGCGATCAAGGGCCGGTCGCAGGACGAGGCGCGCGCCTATGCGCAGGGCTTCATCGACGAGCGCTGGCGGGAGCGGGGCCCGCTCGGCACGGCCGGCTTCTACGCCGCCAAGACGGTCTGGAACTGGGGCGACGGCATGTTCTGGGCCTGGGGTGAGGGTGGCGACCTGCACGTGGAGGAGCCAGCGCACGACGGGCCGCTGCCCGACCTGGCCTGGTCCCTGTCGAACCCGCACGGCGCGGCCTACCCGCTCCGCGCCGACCTCACCCAGGCGGTGTGGCTGGCCGTCCTCGTCCTCGTGGGCCTCGGCGCCCTCGTGGCCCGGCCGCGGCGCAACCTGCTCCTGCTGCTCCTCATCCTCCTCGGGGCGGCCGCCTTCACCCTGCTCTTCCAGGGTCGCTCGCGCTACGTCCTCGTCTTCGCACCGGCCGCCGTGGCGGCGGCCTCGCTCACGCTGGCGGAGACGCGGCAGTGGGCCCAGCACCACGTCAACCGGCTGAAAGGTTCATGGACGGACCATTGACGGCGGACGTCGGTCGGGTGTTTCCTGTGCGTCACTGACGTTCCGGAGCCAAAGGGTTCTGGAACAGACCTTTGATGGAGAGTGCGATGGCGTCTCAGTCGGGCAGCACCACCCAAAGTTCCCACGGTGACCACCACGACGACGAGGCCATGCTGGCCGAGCTCGGCTACAAGCAGGAGCTCCATCGTGGCATGAGCGGCTTCAGCAACTTCGCCGTCTCGTTCTCGATCATCTCGATCCTGTCCGGATGCATCACGACGTTCTACCTCGCGATGGACGCCGGCGGCCCCTCGGCCATCAACCTCGGCTGGCCGCTCGTCGGGGTCATGGTCCTGTGCGTCGCCCTGGCCATGGCGGAGGTGTGCTCGGTCTACCCGACGGCCGGCGGTCTCTACTACTGGGCGGGCAAGCTCGCCCGCCGCAACAAGCGCGTGTGGGCCTGGTACGTCGGCTGGTTCAACTTCCTCGGCGAGGTCGCGGTCACCGCCGCGATCGACTACGGCGCGGCCATCACGTGGATGGCCCTGCTCAACCTCGTCTTCGGCCTCGAGGTCTCCCTCGTCTCGACCTTCGTGGCCTTCGTCATCATCATCGGGCTGCACGGCCTGCTCAACACCTTCGGCGTCTCGCTCGTCAAGGTGCTCTCCGACGTCAGCGCGTGGTGGCACCTCGCGGGCGTGGCCATCATCGTCGTCGTCCTCTGGCTCGTGCCCGATCGGCACCAGTCGCTCGACTTCACCTTCACCGGGTTCGTCAACGAGACCGGGTGGAGCAGCGGCATCTACGTCTTCCTCATCGGTCTGCTCCTGGCCCAGTACACCTTCACCGGCTACGACGCCTCGGCCCACATCGCCGAGGAGACCAAGAGCGCCTCCGTGGAGGCACCCAAGGGCATCGTCCGGTCGGTCTGGGTCTCGCTCCTCGCAGGGTGGATCCTGCTCATCGCCATCACGGCGGCGATCCAGGACTACGCCGCCACCCGCGCCTCCGACACCGGCCTGCCCGTCGCGCAGGTCTTCATCGACTCGGCTGGACGCGACCTCGGGATCGCGCTGCTCTTCATCTGCGCCGTGGCCCAGTTCTTCTGCGGCATGGCGTCGGTGACCGCGAACTCGCGCATGTCCTACGCCTTCTCGCGTGACAACGCCCTGCCGGGGTCGCGCTTCTGGGCCAAGGTCAACCCCCGCACCGGCACGCCGACCAACTCGATCTGGCTCTGCGTCTCGCTGGCCGTCATCGTCACCCTCCCGGCCCTGCAGAACCTCACGGCCTTCTTCGCGATCACGTCCATCGCGGTCATCGGGCTCTACATCGCCTACGTCGTGCCGGTCTACCTGCGGCGGACCAACCCGGACTTCCGCCCGGGCCGCTGGAACCTCGGCCGGTGGTCGGCACCGATCGGCTGGATCGCGATCGTCTGGGTCGCCTTCATCGTCGTCCTCTTCATGCTTCCCGCGTACGCGCCCGGGACGTTCGGTGACGCCACCTTCAACTACGCCCCGGTGGCCGTGCTCTTCGTGCTCGCCTTCTCGACGGTCTCGTGGTTCGTCGGCGGCCGCAAGCACTTCATGGTGGACGTGCCCGAAGGGCACGACACAATCCCGCCCGCCGAGATCTTCCGGTGAGCGCAGACCGATGACGTATGCCGTGGAGCCGGTCGGATGACCGCTCACCTCCCGGACGTGGGATGGCTGCCCGCAGCCGTCCTGCGTCCGGCGACGGCAAACGTCTTCGAGACGACGGTCGAGCAGCTCGCTACCGCGATCCGGCTCGGTGTCTTCGTCGACGGGGAGCAGCTGCCGCCCGAGCGCGAGCTCTCCGAGCGCCTCGGTGTCGCCCGCAACACGCTGCGGGACGCCATCGCCGCGCTGCGCGACAGCGGGCTCGTGACGACCCGCCGGGGGCGCGGTGGCGGCACGGTCGTGACCTACACGACGCCGGAGCCCGGGTCTTCGGCGGCGCCGCCGGTCCGCCGGGGCGCCGCTCTGGCCGACGCCCTCGGCTTCCGGCGCATCGTCGAGCCGGGAGCCGCGTGGCTCGCCGCTCGCCAGGAGCTCGCGGGCGACCAGCGGGCCTGGCTCGTCTCCTCGGCAACGGCCGTGCGGGAGGCCAGTGACACCGGCGCCCACCGGATCGCCGACAGCAGGTTCCACCTCGCGGTGGCGACCCTGTCGGCGTCGCCGATGGTCATCGAGTCGGTGACGCGGGCCCAGGCCGCGCTCGGCGAGATGCTCGCCGCGATCCCCGTGCTCCCGCGCAACATCACCCACTCGTGCGAGCAGCACGACGCCGTCGTCGCCGCCATCCTTGCGGGGGACGCGGACGCCGCCCGTGCTGCGATGGAGGAGCACTGCGACGCGACCTCCGCCCTGCTCAGGGGGCTACTCGGATGACGACACGGACGACGACGACGAAGGAGATCGACTGATGACCGGATCCATCCACGCCGGGGGACCGAGGCAGCTCACCCTGGACGACCTGCGCGAGGGCTCCGCGAGCGGTGAGATCGACACCGTCGTCGTGGCCTTCACCGACATGCAGGGCAGGCTCACGGGCAAGCGGCTGCACGCGGCCTACCTCCTCGACCACGTGCTCGAGGGGGGCGTCGAGGGGTGCAACTACCTGCTCGCGGTCGACGTCGACATGAACACCGTCGACGGCTACGCGATGTCGTCGTGGGAGAAGGGCTACGGCGACTTCGAGCTCGTCCTCGACATGGACACCCTCCGCCGCACCCCCGGGGCTCCGCACTCCGTGACGATCCAGTGCGACCTCGCCTGGCTCGACGGGTCGGGGCCGGTGCGCCAGTCGCCGCGCGGGATCCTCCGGGCCCAGGTCGACCGTGCTGCAGAGCTGGGCTGGACGGCCATCGCGGGGACCGAGCTCGAGTTCATCGTCTTCGAGGACACCTACGCGTCCGCGTGGGACCGCCGCTACGTCGGGCTCACCGGTGCGAACCGCTACAACGTCGACTACTCGATCACGGGCGGGACGGTCGTCGAGCCGCTGCTGCGCGAGATCCGCAACGAGCTGTATGCCGCGGGCGTCACCGTCGAGGGGGCCAAGGGGGAGTGCAACCTCGGGCAGCACGAGATCGGCTTCCTCTACGACGAGGTCGTGCGCACCTGCGACAACCACGTCATCTACAAGACCGCGGCCAAGGAGCTTGCCGCCAAGCACGGCATGTCTCTGACCTTCATGGCGAAGTACGACGAGCGGGAGGGCAACTCCTGCCACATCCACCTGTCGCTGCGGGGGCTCGACGGCGAGGTGGTCTTCGCCGACGACGAGCGCGACGGCGGGCAGAGCGAGCTGCACGACCAGTTCCTCGCCGGCGTGCTCGCCACGATGCGTGAGTTCACCTACTTCTATGCGCCGAACATCAACTCCTACAAGCGGTTCGCCGCGGGGTCGTTCGCGCCGACCGCCATCGCCTGGGGGAGGGACAACCGCACATGCGCGCTGCGCGTCGTCGGGCACGGCGCCGGGCTGCGCATGGAGAACCGCGTTCCCGGTGGCGACGTCAACCCCTACCTCGCCGTCGCCGCGATGCTCGCCGGAGGGCTGTACGGCATCGAGAACAAGCTCGAGCTCGAGCCGGCGTTCGAGGGCAACGCCTACCTCTCCGACGTCGACACCGTGCCGACGACGCTACGCGAGGCCCGCGAGCTGCTCGCCGGGTCGGCGATCGCCCGCGAGGTCTTCGGTGACGACGTCGTCGACCACTACGTCAACGCCGCCGACGTCGAGCTCAAGGCCTTCGACGCCGCGGTGACCGACTGGGAACGCATCCGAGGCTTCGAACGACTCTGACCACCCACCCCCCACCTCCGACGTATTGCGACTTCGGAGAGTCGTGAGGGCAGCGAGCGGCTCTGCGAAGTCGCAACACGTCGAAGAGGAGGAGAACGGACCACATGAGCACCACGCATGACGTCATCAACCCGGCGACCGAGGAGACGGTGCGCAGCATCGACCTCGTCGGTGTCGAGGAGACCGACGAGGCGGTCGCGCGCGCCGTCGCGGCCGGCCCGGCCTGGCGCGCGCTCGCCCCCGCCGACCGGGGGAGGCTGCTGCGCCGCTTCAGCGAGACCGTCGACGAGCACCTCGAGGAGCTCGCGCAGCTCGAGGTCGAGAACGCCGGCCACACCATCGGCAACGCCCGGTGGGAGGCGGGCAACGTCCGCGACGTCCTCGCCTACTACTCCGCCGCGCCCGAGCGCCTCTTCGGCCGGCAGATCCCCGTCGCCGGTGGCCTCGACGTCACGTTCAAGGAGCCGCTCGGCGTCGTCTCGGTCATCGTGCCGTGGAACTTCCCGATGCCCATCGCCGGCTGGGGCTTCGCACCCGCCCTCGCCGCCGGCAACACCGTCGTGCTCAAGCCGGCCGAGCTCACCCCCCTCACCGCGATGCGGCTCGGCGAGCTGGCGCTCGACGCGGGCATCCCCGAGGGCGTCTTCACCGTCCTGCCGGGCAAGGGGTCGGTCGTGGGGGAGCGGTTCGTCACCCACCCCGACGTCCGCAAGGTCTGCTTCACCGGCTCGACGACGGTCGGCCAGGGCATCATGCGCAAGGCCGCCGACCAGCTCAAGCGGGTCACCCTCGAGCTCGGCGGCAAGTCGGCCAACATCGTCTTCGCCGACGCCGACCTCGATGCCGCGGCGGCGGCGGCGCCGATGTCCTTCCTCGACAACGCCGGCCAGGACTGCTGCGCGCGCACCCGGATCCTCGTGCAGCGCAGCGTCTTCGACGCCTTCATGGAGCGCTTCGAGTCGGCCATGAGCGACGTGCGGGTCGGCGACCCGCGGGACGAGAGCACCCAGATGGGCCCCCTCGTCAGCGCCGGCCAGCGCGAGACGGTGCGTGGCTTCGTCGAGGAGTCCGACGAGACCGTCGACGTCGCCTTCCGGGGCAGCGCCCCCGAGGGCGCCGGCTACTGGTACCCGCCCACCGTCGTCCTCCCCGGGTCCACGAGCGACCGGGTGTGGCAGGACGAGGTCTTCGGCCCGGTCGTCGGGGTCATGCCCTTCGACGACGAGGCGGACGCGATCGCGAAGGCGAACGACACGGCATACGGGCTGTCGGGGTCGATCTGGACGCGAGACGTCGGACGGGCGATCCGCGTCTCCCGCGGGGTCGAGGCGGGCAACCTCTCGGTCAACAGCCACAGCAGCGTGCGCTACTCGACGCCCTTCGGCGGCTTCAAGTCGAGCGGCATCGGCCGCGAGCTGGGTCCCGACGCGCTCGACGCGTTCACCGAGGTCAAGAACGTCTTCATCAGCACCGACAGCTGACTCTCACCACCACCGAAAGGCTTGGCACACATGGGAACTCGTCTCGAGGGCAAGGTCGCGGTCGTCACCGGGGGCTGCTCCGGCATCGGTCTCGCGACCGTGCGGCGCTTCGCCGAGGAGGGGGCGAAGGTCGTCATCGGCGACCTCGACGACGCGAACGGCGCGGCCATCGCCGAGGAGGTCGGCGGCGCCTACGTCCACTGCGACGTCACCGACAAGGAGCAGGTCGACGCGCTCTTCGCGACGGCCAAGGAGCGGTTCGGCAGCGTCGACATCGCCTTCAACAACGCGGGCATCAGCCCGCCGGAGGACGACTCGATCCTCGACACCGACCTCAACGCGTGGCGCAAGGTGCAGGAGGTCAACCTCACGTCGGTCTACCTGTGCTGCAAGGCGGCTCTGCCCTACATGCTCGAGCAGGGCAAGGGGTCGATCATCAACACCGCCTCGTTCGTCGCGGTCATGGGCGCGGCGACCTCGCAGATCTCCTACAGCGCGTCCAAGGGTGGAGTCCTGTCGATGTCGCGCGAGCTCGGCGTGCAGTTCGCGCGCCAGGGCGTGCGGGTCAACGCGCTCTGCCCCGGTCCGGTCAACACCCCGCTGCTGCGCGAGCTCTTCGCCAAGGACGAGGAGCGCGCCGCCCGCCGCCTCGTGCACGTCCCGATGGGCCGGTTCGGCGAGCCCGAGGAGATGGCCAACGCGGTGCTCTTCCTCGCCTCCGACGAGTCGAGCTTCATCACGGCCAACACCTTCCTCGTCGACGGCGGCATCTCGGGCGCCTACGTCACGCCGCTCTGACCCGTGGCGGTCTCGAGCGGTCGGCCCGTCATCGGGGTCACGTCCTACGTCGAACCCGTCGTGCGCGGCGACTGGACCGACCAGCACAGCGCCGTGCTGCCGCACGGCTACGTCGAGCACCTCGAGCGGGCCGGTGCGCTGGCGGTCGTGCTGCCGCCGCGGCTCGACGCCGACGACGACCTCGTCTCGGAGATCCTGTCGCGGCTCGACGGCGTGGTCGTCGCCGGCGGTGCCGACGTCGAACCGACCCGGTATGCCGCCCTGCCGCACGAGAGCGTGCAGGACCCCAGGCCCGACCGTGACGCGTTCGAGCTCGCGGTGGCCCGGGTGACGGCCCGCACCGGCATGCCCCTGCTCGGGATCTGCCGCGGCATGCAGGTCATGGCGGTGGCGGCAGGCGGCACCCTGGAGCAGCACCTGCCCGACCGGGTCGGGCACACGGCGCACAGCCCGTCGCCGGGTGTCTACGCCTCGCACCACGTCACGGTCGTCGAGGGCACGCGGCTCGCGTCAGTGCTCGGCACGGACGTCCTCGACGTCCCGACCTACCACCACCAGTCGGTCGCGACCCACCCCGGCTACGCGCCGGCTGCGTGGCACGAGGACGGGACGCTCGAGGCGATGGAGGACCCGGGGCAGCCGTTCCGGCTCGGCGTCCAGTGGCACCCCGAGGCCGGTGACGACGGGCGGCTCTTCGACGCGCTGGTGGACGCATGCCGGAACTTCGGGCAGTTGGGGTGACACTGGACGGGTGAGAGTTCCCGGACTGGCAGTGGCGGCAGGTGGCGTCGGCCTCGCGGCATGGCTCGTGAAGGCCGGCCGCCCGATCCCCGAGGCGATGGGAGGGCGCGCCACGGGGTCGCGGGCCGCGCGGATGGCAGCCTCCCCCGAGTGGTCGAACGGCCGCTTCCACAACCAGCAGCTGCGCTTCGAGCCGTCCTCGCGCTCCCTCGCCGCCAGCGTCAAGGAGCTCGTCGCCGGGCGTCAGGAGCGCCACCCCGTCGGCGACGTCCCGCTCGTGCGTGAGCCGCTCGACGCCCGCCCCGACGGCACGCACGTCACCTGGCTCGGGCACTCGACGGTTCTCGTGCAGGTCGACGGCACGGCCGTCCTGCTCGACCCCGTCTGGAGCGATCGCTGCTCGCCCTCGCAGCAGGTCGGACCCAAGCGGCTCCACCCCGTGCCCGTCGCCCTGCGCGACCTGCCGCCGATCGACGCCGTCGTCATCTCGCACGACCACTACGACCACCTGGACATGGACTCGGTCAAGGAGATCGCGACGCTGTGGCCCGAGGTGCGGTTCGTCGTGCCGCTCGGCGTCGGCGCGCACCTCGAGAAGTGGGGCATCCCGGCCGAGCGCGTCGACGAGCTCGACTGGCACGAGGACACCAAGGTGGCCGGGGTGCGTCTCGTCGCGACCCCGGCACAGCACTTCTCCGGTCGCGGACTCTCGCGCGACGGCACGCTCTGGGCGTCGTGGGTCATCGAGGGCGAGAACGGCAAGGTCTTCTACTCGGGCGACACCGGCTACTTCGTCGGGTTCGCGCAGGTCGGCGAGCGCTACGGTCCGTTCGACCTCGCCCTCGTCCAGGTCGGCGCCTACGACGACGGCTGGCCGACGATCCACATGACGCCCGAGCACGGGGTCGAGGCCGCCGCCGACGTCGGCGCGCCAGTCATGGTGCCGGTGCACTGGGCCACGTTCAACCTCGCCTTCCACCCCTGGAGCGAGCCGATCGAGCGTGTCCTCGTCGAGGGGGAGCGGCGCGGTGTCGACGTCGTCGTCCCGCGTCCGGGGGAGCGCCTCGACGTCTCCGCCCTCCCGGCCGAGCCGACCCACTGGTGGCGCTCCGTCACGTGAAACCCGCTCGTGCCCGCGGCCATGCGCTGGTTGACTTGCGGCGATGAGTGACGCACCCGGCTTCTACGAGCACCTGACCTTCAACGCGCCCCTGTCGGACGCCCGTGCCGACGCGCTCGCCTCGCGGCTGGCGGCGCGGCTGGACACGGGCTCACCGAGCGTCGTCCTCGACCTCGGGTGCGGCTGGGGCGAGCTGCTCGTCCGGGTCGTCGACCGCGCGCCCGGCGCCAGTGGGGTCGGCATCGACACCGACGAGCGCCACCTCGAGCGCGGCCGGGCCCGAGCCGCCCGCCTGGGTCTCGACGCCCGCGTCGCCTTCGAGAACCGCCCCGCCGCCGAGGTCACCGGACCTGCCGACGTCGTCGTCTGCATCGGCTCGTCGCACGCGTTCGGCGAGTCGGTGGCCGACGCGCTGCCCGCGCTGCGCCGGCTCGTCCGGCCCGGCGGCTGCCTCGTCCTCGGCGAGGGCACGTGGGAGGAGCGCGGCCCGAGCGAGCCGCACCGCGTCTGGGACGACGTCGTCGCCCTGCCGTCGGTCGCGGTCCTCACCGACCTCGCCGTCGCCGCGGGCTACCGGCCGTTGTGGGTCGAGACCGCGAACGAGGACGAGCTCTTCGCGTTCGAGTCGGGCTACCTTGCCGACCTCGAGGAGTGGCTCATGGTCCACGACGACGTGGAGGTCCGGACCCGGGCCGACAAGCACCGCTCCCGCTGGCTCCACGGCTACCGCAACGCCTTCGGGTTCGCCTACCTCACCCTCGGGGTGCCCGCGTACTCCTGACGCCCACCTCGCGTCGTCCACAGGTCCCGATCTCGTATGCCGTCGTCCCCAGCCCGCTCGGCCGCGCGCGTCCGGGGTCGTCGCCGATGCGATGCTGGACGCTCACCAGGGACCAGCCGGGGGAGACATGGACGACAGCACGGAGACCGACCTCGTCGCGCTCGCGGTCCGGGCGCTGGCTGCGGGTCGAGCCCGCGCCTTCGACGACGTCACCGTCGCGCTGGCCCAGCGCTGCGACAGCCCGGAGGGCGCACGCTCGGTGACCTGCGCGGTCGTCGAGTCGCTGCGTCTCGCGACGACGGGCGCCTGGGAGCGGGGGTGGCAGCCTGCCGACGTCCACCGGATGGCCGTGCGCGGACTCGGCACCGACGAGCAGGGGGTCGTTGTCGACGTCATGTCCGACGAGCTCGGCCGCTACGCCCCCACGACGGTCGACCCGCAGTGGTGGTCGCAGCTCGAGGCGCTCGAGGGCGGGGCGTGGTGGCCGCCCTCCCAGTCCTGGCTCGAGGCACGCCGCCGGCGGGGCAACGACTGGCTCACGCTCCTGACGACCGCGCTCACCGTGCTGCACCTCGTGCAGACCCTGCCGGGCATCGAGCGCCTGTCCCCGCTGCCTGGCTCGGCGACGCCGACGACGCCGACGACGGGTGGGTCGTCCTGGTCGGGGCCGGCGGCTGGCGGCCGTGGGGGAGCCGGGGCCGGCCCGGCTGCCTCGCGTCACGTGGACTCAAGGGTGCTCGAGCGTGTCCGGATGCTGCTCGCCAAGGCCGAGTCGACGACGTTCGAGGCCGAGGCGGAGACCTTCACCGCGGGGGCCCAGGCGCTCATGGCGCGGCACAGCATCGACGTGGCCCTCCTCTCCGAGCGCGAGCCCGGCGCGGGTGACGGCGCTCCCCGTGGTCGGCGGATCGGCATCGAGACTCCCTACGACGGACCCAAGGCATCGCTCCTCACCGCCGTGGCGACGGCCAACTCCTGCCGCATGGTGTGGACGAGGTCGCTGGGCTTCGGCACGGTCGTGGGCTTCGAGAGCGACCTCGAGTCGGTCGAGCTGCTCTTCACCTCCCTGCTCGTGCAGGCCAACACGCGGATGCTCGCCGAGGGGGCGCGCGCCGACCATCGGGGACGCAGTCGGACCAGGGCGTTCCGCTCCTCGTTCCTCACCGCCTACGCGCACCGCATCGGTGAGCGGCTTCGGGAGGTCCGGGACGCCGAGACCGAGGCGGCCGCACCGGCGGCGAGGACGCGGGGCCAGGAGCTCGTCCCGCTGCTCGCGGCCCGGACCGAGAAGGTCGAGGCGACCGTGGGTGCGTGGTTCCCCACGGTGCGCACGAGGTCGGCGGGATCCGTGCGCGACGCCGAGGGGTGGCACGTCGGCCGGGCGGCAGCGGACCGCGCGAGCCTCGACGGGGCCGCGGTGCGCGCGGGCGTGGGACGCCGCCGGCGCGGCTGATGTCGGGTCCCGGCGCCGCAGGTCGCCGTCCGTCGAATGGTGCCTGGGCGTGGCACGGTGCCGGGCCGCGCCCAAGGGTCAGGCCTGCGCGGGCAGGCCGGTGTCGCGGACGAGGTAGACCCACGGGAAGGCACGCGAGCCGACGACCCATCCGTCCCTCTCCCACCTGCTGAGCGAGCCGGACCACAGCACCCGCTTGTGCTGCCACTGGTGCGGGGTCCGGACCATGCGGTGGCGCAGCATCCCCACGCCGATGGTGTGCCACCCGAGCCGGCCGGCGATCTCGAGCTCCGCCATCTCGTCGAAGGCGGTGACCGGTCCGAGCCAGCGCTCCTCGGGCTCGAGGACGTCCTCGCCGGAGCGACCGAACCGCTGCTGCACGGCCTGACGGCTCATGCCGAGGACGGAGCCGATGGCCGCCCAGCTGTGGCCGTCGGCCCGCGCGGTCCCGACCGCCTGGGTGAGCAGGTCCCGCGCGGCCGACTCGGCAGACGCGGTGTGCTCGACGAGGGCGAGAGATTCGCGGCTCGGGGCCGTCGCGAGCACGGCCGAGCCGACCGCCTCGACGAGGCTGCGGTCAGCGCCCATCACGACTCGGCAGCCACGCGTCGTCGCCGAGCTCGTCCGCAGCGCCCTTGCGGAATGTCGCCGAGCCGAGGAGGTAGGCGCCCAGGACCATGAGGGCGATGCACGCGCCCTGGAAGAAGCCCTTGTCGAACCCGTCGCGGCCGCGGGAGAGGACGAGGGCGACAAGGCCGAGGAGCACGCAGAGCAGGCCGGTCGACAGCGAGGTGCCACGGCGGGGGCGGATGTCCGGTCGTCGGGTCATGGCGTCAACGCTAGGTTGACACGAGAGGCGATGTCAACTGATGGTTGACACTTAGCGCGTGCGGCCCTCCCGGACCATCTCGACGGTCTTGGCAACCCGGTCGGCGCGCGTCTGCTCGCGCTTGGCCTCCGTGACCCAGCGGACGAACTCCTTTCGGTGCGAGTAGGCCATCGCCTCGAACGCCTGTGCCGCATCGGGATTCGCGGCAAGGGAGCCGGCGAGGTCGTCGGGCACCTCGACGGTTCGCGGGGTCGTGTCGGCCGCGATGCTGAACGTCACCGTGTCACCGATGTCGACCCCGGCCTCGGCGCGCGCGGCCTTGCTGAAGCCGACGAGGTTCTCGTCACCCATGCGAGCCAGGCGCAGCCGCACGACGCGGTCGCCGATGGTCACCGTCACCGGGAACACCTTGGCCCCGTCGCCCATCGCCGCGACCTGCTCGTCGGTGAACGCGAACCCGCCGGCGGGGCCCCGGGCCTCGAGGACGGCGGTGAGGTGCAGCGTCTCTCCCATGGGAGCGAGCGTAGCGACGGCAGGGGAGCGGACGGCACACGTCGAGGGGTGCCGACGCGAGTGGAGGATCGCGGGGGCCGGGGCACCGGGAATCCTCCACCCGAGCCGTGTGCCGACGCCGCGCCCGGGATGTGGACGGGCCTTCCCACATGGTGACCGTGCGTGCCACGCTTCCCCCGTGACTCCCATGAGCGTGGCCACCGCCACCGTCATTATCGACTAGCGCGACGAACTTCCCGTTCGTCGCGCGGACCTCCCACACCCGGGGGGTCTTTTTCGTGTGGTCGACGACGGCGAGCCGGAGTCGCCACGCGGAGGGTCCGGCAGCTCCACCCATGGCCGCCGGACGGCAAGCGCCGGTCGAGGGCGACACTGGGACACGCGAACGCACGACACGAGAACGATCGAGGCGAGACACGAATGAGCGACCTGCACGTCTACGACACCACCCTGCGCGATGGTGCCCAGCAGGAGGGGCTCAACCTCTCGGTGGCCGACAAGCTCACCATCGCGTCGCACCTCGACGAGCTCGGCGTGGGGTTCATCGAAGGTGGCTGGCCCGGGGCGAACCCGAAGGACACCGAGTTCTTCGCCCGGGCCGCCACCAACCTCACACTCAAGAACGCGACGCTGGCGGCGTTCGGCGCGACGCGACGTGCCGGGGGCGCCGCGTCGACCGACCCGCTCGTGCGTGCACTGCTCGACAGCCAGGCACCCGTCGTCACCCTCGTCGCGAAGTCGCACGTCGGTCACGTCGAGCGCGCGCTGCGCACGACGAAGGCCGAGAACCTCGAGATGATCCGCGACACCGTCTCGTTCCTCCGGGGCGAGGGGCGGCGCGTCTTCGTGGACGCGGAGCACTTCTTCGACGGGTATGCCGTCGACCGTGCCTACGCGATCGAGGCACTGCGGGCGGTCTTCGAGTCCGGTGGCGAGGTCGCGGCGCTCTGCGACACCAACGGGGGCATGCTGCCGGGCCAGGTCTGGGACGTCGTCACCGACGTGACCGCCGCCCTCGGGCTCGGAAGCGGTCCGGACGGTGGGGCGAGCGGCGACGCCCGTCTGGGTATCCACTGCCACAACGACACCGGCTGCGCCGTCGCCAACTCGATGGCGGCGGTCGACGCCGGCGCCACCCACGTCCAGGGCACGATCAACGGCTACGGCGAGCGCACCGGCAACGCCAACCTCGTCACCGTCGTCGCCAACCTCCAGCTCAAGGTCGGGCAGGAGGTCATGGAGCCCCACCGCCTCCAGGAGGCGACGCGGATCAGCCACGCCATCAGCGAGATCACCAACGTGCCCGCGTACAGCCGCCAGCCCTACACCGGCGCGAGCGCCTTCGCGCACAAGGCCGGCCTGCACGCGAGCGCGATCAAGGTGGACCCCGACCTCTACCAGCACCTGGACCCGAAGCACGTCGGCAACGACATGCGGATGCTCATCTCCGACATGGCCGGGCGCGCGTCGGTCGAGCTCAAGGCCCGGGAGATCGGGATCGACCTCGACCCCCTCAAGGACGAGGACAGCGCCCTGGTGCAACGTGTCCTCGCCACCGTCAAGGACCTCGAGCTGAGGGGCTACACCTTCGACGCCGCCGACGCGAGCTTCGAGCTGCTGCTGCGGCGCGAGATCGAGGGGTCGCTGCCCGACTTCTTCGAGGTCGAGTCGTGGCGCGTCATCACCGACAGCCAGTCCTCGGGCGCCGCCCTGTCGGAGGCGACGGTCAAGCTCACCGCAGGCGGCAGGCGCGTCCTGCGCACCGGTGAGGGCAACGGACCGGTCAACGCGCTCGACCACGCGCTGAGGCTCGCGCTCGCCACGGCATACCCCGAGATCGAGCACCTCGAGCTCATCGACTACCGCGTGCGGATCCTCGACGCCGCCCACGGCACCGACGCCGTGACGCGCGTCCTCATCGAGACGAGCGACGGCGAGACGACGTGGGAGACGATCGGCGTCGCGGCCAACATCCTGGAGGCGAGCTGGATGGCCCTCGTCGAGAGCGTCACCTATGGCCTGCTCCGCGCCGGGGTGCCCGCCCGCTGACGCCGCCGCGGGTCGCCGGCTCCTCGGGGGAGTCCTCCCCGGGCGCAAAGTGCTGCGCCACCGAGCGCGGGGTCCTAGCCTCGGTCCGGGGGGTCAGTCGGCCCCGCGACCGGGCACGGAGGGGATCCACAGCATGAGCACTCGACCAGGAACACGCACGCGCGACCTCGCCAAGGTCGTGCTCGCGGCCACGGCAGCGGCCGTCACCATCGGCATCACGGGAGCAGGCGCCGCCCACGCGGCCAACGCGATCTCGACGTCGGGCCTCAACCTCACCCGCACGAGCAGCTCGACGTCGGTGCTCGGCGCACTCGACACGGCACTGCCCAACGTCAGCCTCGACACGGTCGCCGCGGACGCCAACCGCGTCGGTCCGACGGGCTCGTCGTGCACCTCGGTGCTCCCGAACGTGACGAAGAAGTACTGCTGGGCGAGCGACGACAACAACACCGAGCAGTGGTACGCCCAGGGCGTGTCGAGCACCTACGACGCCTACGGCGGCGCGGGCACGACGGCCGGTGGCCGGTCGCTGCTCGCCACGTCCTGGTACGACCACGACGGCGGCACCAACAAGGGTGCGCGCGTCTCGCTCCTCGACCGCGCGAACGCGAAGTACCGCCACGTCCTGCTCGCCGTCCCGACGGGCACGTCGTCGTCGCCGTCGTTCACCATCGCCAACACGCACGCGGGTGGCCTCGCCTGGTACGGCCGCTACCTCTACGTCGCCGACACGACCGGCATCCGTGTCTTCGACATGGCCCGCATGTGGCGCGTCAACACCGCCATCACCGGGTCGATCGGACGCACGTCGTCGGGCTACGGCGCCTATGGCTACAAGTACGTCGCACCCCAGGTCCACCGCTATGCGCGTCAAGGGACCTTCCGCTACTCGTCGGTCGCCATCGACCGCACGACGTCACCGGACACACTCGTCGCGACGGAGTACCGCAAGCCGGGCGACACCTCGCAGACGTCGCCGCGGACCGTGCGCTACCACCTCAACGAGTCCACCAAGCTCCTCGCCGAGAACTCCTCGAAGGTGGCCGGCGCCGACGGCGCGTGGAACATCGGCGTCGACAGCCTCCAGGGTGGCGTCTTCGTCAGCGGGCGCCTCTACCTCAGCCAGAGCGACGGCGGCCCGACCGGTGGCACGGACAACGACCGCGGCGACCTCTACCGCTACACGCCCTCGTCGGGCTCGCTCGTCCGCTGGGCCAACCACCTGCCCATCGGCACCGAGGACTTCAGCTACTGGGGTGGCCGCGGCGAGCTGTGGACCACCGCGGAGTACCCGACGCTGCGCGGGCTCTATGCCCTGGACCTGGGCGCGTACAACGGCTGACCGTCGGCCGCGGTGAGACCATGGCCGGTATGAACGGACCGGGCGGCAACCTCGTGGTGCGGCCCGGTCCGGGCCTGCCCGGCGGTCTCGTCCTCGACGCCTCCGAGCTCGTCGAACGCTTCAGCCGCGCCTCCGGTCCGGGAGGTCAGGGCGTCAACACGACCGACAGCCGGGTCGAGCTCGAGTTCGACCCGGCGTCGTCGACCTCGCTGTCGGCGACCCAGGCGGCGCGCGTCGTGGAGGTGCTCGCCGACTCCCTCGTCCGGGGCCGGGTCGTCGTCGTCGCGTCCGAGCACCGCTCGCAGCTGCGCAACCGGGCGGCCGCCCGCGAGCGACTGGCCGCGCTCCTGCGGGACGCCCTCGCACCGCCGCCGCCACCGCGTCGACCGACCCGGCCGACCAAGGGCTCGCAGCGCCGACGCCTCGACACGAAGCGACGACGCGGCGAGCTCAAGTCGGGACGGGGGCGGGTCGGCCCGGAGTGACGTCGAGCCCGGTCACCGACCGGAGAGCACCCGCACGTCCTCGGCCTTGACGTAGCCGAAGCGGTGCCCCACCCAGACCTGGACGTACTCCTGGTCCCCGGTGATCACAGACTTGTCACCCCGGATCGAGTTGTCGAAGGACTTCGCGTAGAAGTAGTCGGTCGGCACCGTCCTGTCCGCGACGACGTAGCGCTGCCCCGGCTCGAGGGTGAGGACCGAGCCGTCGGGCGCGGTGACCGTGGGCTGCCCCTGGTAGGGAACCGGCGTGCCGGCATACGCCGCGGCCTCGGGGTAGGCGCGTGCATAGACCGGGACCGACGGGCGGACGGCCTCGACGACCTCGCCCTGGGACGGGACCACGGTGGCCTTCTCGCCCTTCGGGCTCTTGATCCACCCGACGGAGCCGTCCCACCAGACCTTGAGCCAGTCGCCCTGACGTCCGGCGACGGAGAACTTGTGACCGGCGACGGCGCGGGCGTCGCGGTCGGAGACCAGGTCGGTGGACCCCCACACGAGAGGCGCCGAGTCGCTGGGGGCGGTGCGGACGTCGACGTAGTTGGTGCCGAAGGACGGGCACGCCCGGCCCGGCTGCGTCTCCGTCGCGAAGCACCCGTCGAGGATGCGGGCGTTGTCCGTGAAGCCGGGCTTCACGGTGAAGACCTGGCTGGGGCCGCTGCGGCGGTCGGGCCGGATCGGGGCGCCCAACAGGTCCATGTAGTGCTCCCAGTCCCAGTAGGGCCCCGGGTCCCACTTGTAGTTGCTCGACATGAACTCCTCGTGGCCGACGATGTGCGCCCGGTCGAGCTCGATGCCCTTCTGCTCGGCGAGGTGGGACACGAGCTGGGCCGACGACCGGTAGAGCGCCTCGGTGTACCACGTGCCGGGCTCGCCGGCCTTGCCCTCGTGCTCGACACCGACGGAGTGCATGTTGAGGTACCAGTTGCCGGCGTGAGCGGCGACGTTGCGGGTGGCGACGTGCTGGTCGACGTGCCCGTCCGAGGAGCGGACTGTGTAGTGCCACGACACGAACCGGTTCGGCTCGGCCTCGCCCTTGATGAGCCTGGTGCAGACGTCGTAGGTGCACTCGGTGTTGTGCACGACGAGGTAGTCGATCGACAGGTCCTTCTCGCGGTCCGCGAGGTCGTAGTTGACGTACTGCGTGGGGGAGGGCCCGGTGCTGCGGTACTGCGCCTCCACGACGTCGCACTCGACCGTCGAGGGGCACTCGAGCTCCTGGACGCCGGGCTGGAGGACGCGGTCCTCCACCACGGCCGAGGTGTCGAGGGTTGCGCCCGGCTGCGCCGCCAGCGTCACGGTGTCGCCGAGGTCGGTGGTCTCGGTGGCGCCGGACCGGAGCACGTCGAAGACGAGGCCGGCGTAGTGCAGCGCCTCCTTGCGGTCGGCCGTGCCGGCATACCGCGCGACCGCCTTGCTCCACCCCGCCGCGTCCTGCTCCGTGGCGCCCGGTTGGTAGGACGCCAGCACGGCCGCCGCCCCGCAGATGTTGGCGACCGGGTCGGTGCGCAGCCTCTCGGCCGACAGCCCGGTCCGTTGACGTGCCACGTGCAGCGTGCCCGCACGGCTGGGCAGCCCGCTGGTGCTGTCGCCCTTCTCCGGAGCGGTCACCGGGACGACCGGCGCGTCGGTCAGGTGCATGACGCCGTACCCGCCGGACACGCTCGGCTGCCCGGCGTGCTGGCTCCACCGCCCGCCGAGGTAGCCGACCCCGAGCAGCACGTCCTCGGGGACCCCGCTGACCTGTGCGGCGCGGGCGAAGACCGCCTGCGTGTCGTCCGAACCCTCGAGGCAGCTGCCCCAGTCCGTGGCCGACGCTGCTGTGGTGCTGCTGAGCGTGAGTCCGGCCGCGGCGAGTGTCGCCACGAGCGCTCCCGCCCCGAACCGTGAAAACCTGCGCGCCATCGTCGCGACCCTTCCGGCATGGTCCCGGGGGAGTCCCGGGCAATGGGACTATCCAACGCTGTCGGCCCTTCCAGCGTCAATGGTTGACAAGGCGACGCGATGTGGCGGGCTCAGGGCGCGACGGTGTCCAGTACCTCGATGAGCCGGTGGCGCAGGGCATTCGAGCGCTCCGCGAACGCCCGCTGCCGCTCGGCGTATGCCGTCCGCCCGGCTGCCGTCTCGATCCTCACCGGCTCGACGCCCCAGGCCGACAGGTCGTAGGGCGAGGCCTCCATGTCCAGCCGGCGGATCTGCGACGCGAGGTCGAAGCAGTCCATGGCGAGCTCGCTCGGGACCAAGGGGCTGAGCTTCGTCGCCCACTTGTAGGTGTCCATGCCCGCGTGCAGGCAGCCGGGCTGCTCGAGGGCGACCTGCGACTCGCGGGTCGGCTGGATCGCGTTGCGCGACACCGCCTCCGGCGTGAAGAACCGGAATGCGTCGAAATGGCTGCAGGTGATCCTCTGACGCTCGACGACCTCGTCGGTGCCGGCCCGGCCGAGGCGCAGCGGCACGCGGTCGTGGCGCACGTCGCCGTCGTCCGCGCGGTAGACCATCGCCCACTCGTGCAGCCCGAAGCAGCCGAGGCGGGCCGGTCGCGAGACCGTCGCGGAGAGCAGCCGCCTGACGAACTCCACGGCGCGCCCGCGTGCGGCGACGAAGGCCGCGACATCGAGCTCGACCGCCCCGTCCACGACGCGGTAGTGCCTCCAGGAGGCCCGGTCCAGGGCTTCGGCATCCTCGAGGCGCACACCGGGACCGGGGTGCCAGCGGCGCAGCTGCGCCGGCGTCGTGCCGTAGTAGGTGAAGAGGAAGTCCTCGACCGGATGCGCCTCGCCACGGGCCCGGCGCTCGCGGTGGGCGGCCGTCGCCGCGTCGACCCTCGCTGCATGCGACTGCGCACGCGCCGTCCACGTCGCGAGCCCCAGGGTGGTGGGGTCGGTGACGGTCGCGGCTCTCATGGCCCGTCAAGCGTAGGTGACCCGTGCCGGCTCCGGATTCCACCGCAGACCGCGCTGCCTGTGCGACGATCCCGTGAGGCCCGCAGTGCCGCGGACCACGAGCCACTGGAGCCAGCCCATGCGTCGAGCCCTCGCCATCGTCATCGCCACCCTCGCCGTCCTCGTGACACCTGCCGCCGCGTCGGCGAAGCCGGACCCCAGTGCCGGCAGGGCGACGTCGTGGTACCTCGCGCTCGGTGACTCCCTCGCCGCCGGCTACCAGCCGGGCGTCGGCGACGACCGGGACGGGGGCTACGTCGGTGGCGTCCTCGACGCCCTGCAGCAGGACGCCCCCAAGGCCAGGCTGCGCAACCTCGCCTGCTCGGGTGCCACGACGACGTCGATGCTCGGCACCGACCGCTGCACCTACGAAGCGGGCTCGCAGGTGGACGCCGCCGTCGAGTTCCTCAGCGCGCACAAGGCCAAGGTCGACCTCGTGACCATCGACATCGGCGCCAACGACGTCACCCCGTGCGCCCGCGGGACCGTCGACGTCGCCTGCGCGATCGGGGCCGTCGGCACCGTCGAGCGCAACCTCACGACGATCCTCGGCCGACTGCGCGCCGCGACCGGACCGCAGACCCAGATCGTCGTGCTCAACTACTACAACCCCTTCCTCGCCGCGTGGCTCACCGGGGCGGCCGGCCAGCAGGTCGCCGCACTGACGACCCAGCTGCAGTCGCTGCTCAACGCAGCTGTCGCACGCTCGGCCGCCACGGCCGACGCCGACGTCGCCGACGTGGCGAGGGCGTTCCGGTCGGGCGTCACGACACCGGTGACGACGGCATACGGGACGATCCCGACGAACGTCGCGACGATCTGCGCCTGGACCTGGATGTGCAGCCGCAGCGACATCCACGCCAACGACGCCGGGTATGCCGTCCTCGCCGGCACCGTCGTCGCCCGCCTGGAGTGAGCCCCGGGTCGCCCGCGCCCTAGAGTGAGCGCGTGCGCATCGCGAGATTCACGACAGGTGAGGACCCGGCATACGGGCTGGTCGACGGGGCGGGCGAGAAGATCGCCGAGATCACGGGCGACCCGCTTTACCAGCGGATCGAGCTGACGGGAGCGACCCACCTCGTCGAGGACGTGCGGCTGCTCGCCCCCGTCATCCCGCGCAGCAAGGTCGTCGGCATCGGCAGGAACTACGCCGACCACGCCAGGGAGATGGGCGGCGAGGCGCCGACGACCCCGCTCATGTTCCTCATCCCCAACACCGCGGTCGTCGGCCCGGGCGACCCCGTCGTCATCCCGTCGGTGACGCAGGAGGTGAGCTACGAGGGCGAGCTCGCCGTCGTCATCGGCCGCCTCGCCAAGGACGTGTCGGTCGAGCACGCGCTGTCGACGGTCTTCGGCTACACCGTCGCCAACGACGTCACCGCGCGTGACCTCCAGCGCAGTGACGGCCAGTGGGCGCGCGCCAAGGGCATGGACACCTTCTGCCCGCTCGGACCGTGGATCGAGACCGACCTCGACCCCGCCGCGTGCCGGATCCGCACCACGCTCGACGGCGAGGTCGTGCAGGACGGTCCGACGTCCGACATGGTGCACGACGTCGCCCAGCTCATCGCGTTCGCCTCGCAGGCCTTCACCCTGCTGCCCGGTGACGTCATCCTCACCGGCACCCCTGCCGGCGTCGGCCAGGTCGTCGCCGGCCAGCGGGTCGAGGTCGACATCGACCAGATCGGCTCGTTGAGCAACCCGTTCGTCTCCGCGGAGTGACGGCGGTTCCCCCGCCCGAGTGACGGCGGCCCACCCGCGCGGGCGGTCGCCGGTCGGCCACTGGCCGGGTGGGCCCGGGTAGGTTCCTGAAAAAAGCTCCGGACGAGGTGTCGTATCTCTCGACGCCTGTTCGTGGAGGGGATGAGCGACACCGCAGGGCGCCACCGACGGCGACCGGTCGCTCACCCGTGAGAACCACTTCCAAGGAGAACCACCATGGCCCAGTACCTGCTCTCGGTCCCCGGCAGCGTCGACGACGAGATGCCCTCGGACGAGGCCATCCAGCAGATGTTCGCCGACGTCGAGAAGTTCAACGACAAGGTCCGCGCCGCCGGCAAGTGGGTCTTCGCCGGCGGGCTCGAGCCGATCAGCAGCGCGACCGTCGTCGACGCGACCGGTGACAAGCCGACCGTCACCGACGGCCCCTTCTCCGAGGCCAAGGAGTTCCTCGGCGGCTTCTGGGTCATCGAGGCCGACGACCTCGACGAGGCGCTCCAGTGGGCCAAGGAGGGCTCGGCCGCATGTCAGGGACGCGTCGAGGTCCGCCCCTTCCAGAGCGAGTGACGACCCCCGACCACGTGCCCGACCCCGACGCCGCGACCGGGCTCGGTGCGGACGCCGTCGCCGACGTCGTCCGCGCCGAGTACGGCCGGGTCGTGGCCGGCCTCATCCGTCGCTTCGGCGACATCGGTCTCGCCGAGGACGCCCTCGGTGAGGCGATCGTCATCGCGCTCGAGCGGTGGCCGCAGGACGGCGTCCCGCCCAACCCCGCGGGGTGGCTGACGACGACGGCCGCACGCAAGGGGCTCGACCACCTGCGCCGCGAGAAGGTGCGCGACGAGAAGTACGCCGAGGCCGCCATGCTCACCGACACCACCCCACCCGAGGCCACCGGACCCGTCGCCGACGACCGGCTCCGGCTCGTCTTCACGTGCTGCCACCCGGCCCTCGCCGAGCCGGCCCGCGTCGCCCTCACCCTGCGCCTGCTCGGGGGGCTGACCGTCGCCGAGATCGCGAAGGCCTTCCTCGTCCCCGAGACGACGATGGCGCAGCGCATCACTCGCGCCAAGGCCAAGATCGCGAAGGCACGGATCCCCTACCGCATCCCCGAGCAGGCCGACCTCGCCGAGCGGCTCGACGGCGTCCTCGCCGTGCTCTACCTCGTCTACAACGAGGGCTACCTCAGCTCCGGGCCCGACGACGCCGATCGGCCGGACCTCGCCGGCGAGGCGATCCGGCTCACCCGGGCGCTGCGCTCGGTCGCCGACGGCATCGGCTCGCCGCCCGAGGTCGACGGTCTCCTCGCCCTCATGCTCCTCGCCCAGGCCCGCCGCCCCGCGCGCATCGCACCCGACGGCTCGCTCGTCACGCTCGACGAGCAGGACCGCAGCCGGTGGGACTCCGCGCTCGTCGACGAGGGGCACGCGCTCGTGCGCGGCTGTCTCGCCCGCAACCGGCCCGGCCCCTACCAGCTGCAGGCCGCGATCCAGGCGGTGCACACCGACGCCACCGAGGCCTCGCTCACCGACTGGAGCCAGGTCGTCGCGCTCTACGACCAGCTGCTCGTCGTCTCGCCCTCACCCGTCGTCGCCCTCAACCGCGCCGTCGCCGTTGCCGAGCTCGACGGGCCCCAGGTGGCGCTGAGCATCGTCGAGGGCCTGGGGCTCACGGCATACGGACCGTGGCACGCGACGCGAGCGGACCTCCTGCGCCGTCTGGGACGGAACGAGGACGCGAGACGCGCGTATACCGGCGCGATCGCGACCACGGAGAACCCCGCCGAGCGTGCCTGGCTGGCAACGCGGCGCGCGACGCTGGGCCGAGCTACTTCTCGACGCGGAAGCCGAGCTTGATCCCGACCTGCCAGTCGGCGACGCGGCCGCCGTCGCCGAGGTGGCCGCGGATCTCGGTGACCTCGAACCAGTCGAGGTTGCGCACGCTCTCACTCGCCGAGCTCACGGCGTTCTCGATCGCCTCCTCGAGGCCGTCGGGGGAGCTGCCGACGAGCTCCGAGATCGCATAGACGTGGTTGGCCATGGTCCGCCTCCGGGCGTCGTGCCGGACGCCGCTCGCCCGGTCCTCCCGCCAACCTAGACCCGGGCGGGGACCGGCACGAGGGCTTGCTCGGTGGGGAGTCCCTAGAATCGGCGCATCATGAGCGAACAGCCCGCACCCGCACCCGCAGCCCGCAGCCCCCGTCTCCGCGTCGCCCCCTCGCCGACCGGCGACCCGCACGTCGGCACGGCCTACATGTCGTTGTTCAACCTCGCGTTCGCGCGGCAGCAGGGCGGTCGCTTCCTCCTTCGGATCGAGGACACCGACCGGGCGCGGTTCCGCGAGGACAGCGAGCAGCAGGTCTACGACACGCTGCACTGGCTGGGTCTGACCTGGGACGAGGGGCCGGACATCGGCGGGCCCTACGCCCCCTACAAGCAGAGCGAGCGGCTCGACACCTACCGCCCCTACGTCGACCGGCTGCTCGCCGAGGGCAAGGCCTACCACTGCTGGTGCACCGGCGAGCGGCTGGCGCAGATGCGCGAGATGCAGCAGAAGACCAAGCAGCCCACGGGCTACGACCGTCTCTGCCACGGCAAGACGCGTGAGGAGCGTGCCGAGCTGCCCGGCTTCAGCGAGAAGCCGGTCGTGCGCATGTTCGTCCCGGACGACGTCCCGCTCACCTTCGACGACCTCATCCGCGGCACGGTGTCTGCGCCGCGACCGGACGACCAGGTGATCCTCAAGGCCGACGGGTTCCCGACCTACCACCTCGCCGTCGTCGTCGACGACCACGAGATGGGCATCACCCACGTCGTGCGCGGCGAGGAGTGGATCAGCTCGACGCCCAAGCACGTCCTGCTCTACCAGTGGCTCGGGCTCGAGCCGCCGCGCTTCGCGCACATGCCGCTGCTCCGCAACACCGACAAGTCCAAGATCAGCAAGCGCAAGAACCCGGCCGCGCGCCTCACGTGGTTCCGTGAGGAGGGCTACCTCCCCGAGGCGCTCGTCAACTTCCTCGCCCTGCTGGCCTACCCGCCGGTGACCGAGGAGGACGGCACCGAGCGTGAGGTCTTCACCTTCCGCGAGTTCAGCGACGGGTTCGACTGGCGCAAGGTCAACCCGGTCGGGCCGATCTTCGACCTCAAGAAGCTCGACTGGCTCAACGGCGTCTACATCCGCGAGCTTCCCCTGGGTGACTTCACCTCGCGCCTCCTGCCCTTCCTCGAGCGCGACGAGGTGCTCTCGGGCAACCCGACACTCGGCGAGCTCGGCCGGCTCAAGGCGGTCGCCGAGCTCATCCAGACCCGCATCGCGCACCTCACGGAGGCGTCGGCGCTCGTGCGCCCGTTCTTCGTCGCCGACGACGCCCTCGAGATCGCCGACGACGCCCGGGCCCAGCTCAAGGACGACGCCGGCCAGGTGCTCGACGCCGCAATGACGGCGCTCGGCGACCTCGACGACGCCGGCACCGGCGTCCTCGGGACCGACAGCGGCTGGAACGCCGAGGCCATCGAGGCCGCGCTGCGTGCAGCCGTCGTCGACGGGCTCGGCATCAAGCCGAAGTTCGCGTTCGGACCGCTGCGCACGGCGGTCTCCGGTGCGCGGATCAGCCCGCCGCTCTTCGAGTCGATGGAGATCCTCGGCAAGACCTCCACGCTGGCGCGCCTTCGGTCGCTGCGCGACTCCCTGTGACGGCTGTCAAGGCGGTCCTCCTCGACGCCGACGGCACGCTGTGGGACACCTCGGCGGCGATGGACGCCGCCGGCGCCGTCGCCATGCGCGTGGTGTGGCCGGACCTGGGTGAGGAGACGGCTGCGGAGGCGGCGGTGCGCTTCCGCAGCGACCCGCGGGCGGTCTTCCGCGCCTTCGTCGCCGGCTCGCACACCTTCGACGAGATGCGGCTGCTCCGCCTGCGCGACGTCGCCGAGGCCTTCGGGCTGGACTGGGAGGACGGGCACTCGGCGCGGTTCGAGACGGCGTACCTGCCGGTCTTCGACGAGGCGCTCACGGCGTTCGACGACTCGCTGCCGTTCCTCCAGTGGCTGAGCCAGGCCGGCATCCCGGTGCGGGTCCTCACCAACTCGGCGCCGGCGTTCACCGTCGGCAAAGTCACGTCGGCCGGCCTGCTGGCCCTCGACGGCCTCGTCTGCTCGCGCGACTGCCTCGGCGTCGGCAAGCCGGCGCCCGAGGTCTTCCACCACGCATGCGAGGAGCTCGGCGCAGACCCGGCCGAGGTGGCCTACGTCGGGGACGAGTGGACGAGCGACGTCATGGGCTCGCACGACGCCGGCCTCGTGGCCGTCTGGCTGCGTCGCGGCGACGAGGCGGCGGGAGAGGACCTCACCGTCGCGGACCGGCTCGCAGTGGCAGAGGAGCGCGGGATCCCCGTCGTCGCGTCGCTCGCCGAGCTGCCCGCGCTGCTGCGACCGGGCACCTGACCGGTCGATTTGGGCGCGTGGGAGCGGGCGGGTAGTATCGCTCCTCGGTTCACCGGTTCGGACGGCTTCGGCCCGAAGAGCCAGTGATACCCCCTTGGGGTATGGTGTAATTGGCAACACTACGGTTTCTGGTACCGTCATTCTAGGTTCGAGTCCTGGTACCCCAGCTTGGTCAATGTCCCTGTGGCACAGGCCGATTCGGAAGATCTGCTGTTCTGCGGTAGGCTTCCACCCGCTGTCCGGCTCGTGCCGAGCAGCAGCTAGGGCCCCGTTGTGTAGCGGCCTAGCACGCCGCCCTCTCAAGGCGGTAGCGCGGGTTCGAATCCCGTCGGGGCTACTCGCACCGAAGTCCCCGCCACCTCCACGGTGGCGGGGACTTCTGCGTTGTGGGTCGTGGGGGCGTATGCCGTCAGGCCGAGTGCTGCTCCTCTGCCTGCTTGGCGTGACGGGCGAGGACCTCGGTGAGCTTGTTGGCGCCGGCGATGACCGTGGCGGCGTGCAGGCGACCGGGCTGGCGCGAGAGGCGCTCGATGGGGCCGGAGATCGACACGGCGGCGATGACGCGACCGGAGGGGGAGCGGACCGGGGCCGACACCGAGGCCACGCCCGGCTCGCGCTCGCCGACGCTCTGGGACCAGCCGCGACGCCGAACGCCCGAGAGGGTCGTCGCGTTGAAGGCTGCCCCCTGGAGGCCGCGGTGGAGGCGGTCGGGCTCCTCCCACGCGAGCAGCACCTGGGCCGCCGAGCCGGCGAGCATCGTCAGGCTCGCGCCGATCGGGATGGAGTCGCGCAGGCCGACCGGCCGCTCCGCCGCGGAGACGCAGATGCGGTGGTCGCCCTGACGGCGGAAGAGCTGCGCGCTCTCGTTGGTGTGGTCGCGCAGCGCGCCGAGCACGGGGCCCGCCGCCGCGAGCAGGCGGTCCTCGCCGGCCGCGGCGGCGAGCTCGCCGAGGCGGGGGCCGAGGACGAAGCGGCCCTGCATGTCGCGGCCGACGAGCCGGTGGTGCTCGAGGGCGACGGCGAGGCGGTGGGCCGTCGGGCGGGCCAGGCCGGTGGCCGTGACGAGCTGCGCGAGGGTCGATGGGCCGGCCTCGAGGGCGCTCAGGACGATGGCTGCCTTGTCGAGAACGCCGACCCCACTGGTGTTGTCCATGTCTTGATATTGCCGTCCCAAGCGGTGAGACGCAAGTTCCACGTTCCGGACGGCGTGCCAACCTCGGTCTGAGCGACGTCGCCGACGACCCGGTCGACGACGTCCCGTTCTCGTCTCGTGGAGGTGTTTTGGTCGTGGGGAAGACCCTGGCGGAGAAGGTGTGGGACGCACACGTCGTGCGTCGTGGTGAGGGCGAGCCTGACCTGCTCTACATCGACCTGCACCTCCTGCACGAGGTGACGAGCCCGCAGGCGTTCGACGGGCTGCGGCTCTCCGAGCGTCCCGTCCGCCGCCCCGACCTCACGCTCGCCACGGAGGACCACAACGTCCCGACGACCCCCGGTCCGATCTCGGACCCGGTGAGCCTCACCCAGGTCCAGACCCTGCGTCGCAACTGCGACGAGTTCGGCATCAAGCTCTATCCCATGGGAGATGCCGAGCAGGGCATCGTCCACGTCGTCGGCCCCCAGCTCGGGCTCACCCAGCCGGGCATGACCGTGGTCTGCGGCGACAGCCACACCTCGACACACGGCGCGTTCGGCGCGCTGGCCTTCGGCATCGGCACCTCCGAGGTCGAGCACGTGCTCGCCACGCAGACGCTGCCGCTCAAGCCCTTCCGCACGATGGCCGTCACCGTCGAGGGCGAGCTGCCCGCCGGGGTGACGTCGAAGGACATCGTCCTCGCTGTCATCGCGAAGATCGGCACCGGCGGTGGCCAGGGCTACGTCCTCGAGTACCGCGGCAGCGCCATCCGGTCGCTGTCGATGGAGGCCCGGATGACGGTGTGCAACATGTCGATCGAGGCCGGTGCCCGCGCCGGCATGATCGCGCCGGACGAGACGACCTTCGCCTACCTCGAGGGCCGTGACCACGCGCCCCGTGGCGAGGACTGGGACGCGGCGGTCGCCGCCTGGCGCGATCTGCACAGCGACGACGACGCGGAGTTCGACGCGGAGGTCGTGCTCGACGCCGCCTCGCTCACGCCGTTCGTCACGTGGGGCACCAACCCGGGCCAGGGGGTGCCGCTTGGGGACGCCGTGCCGGACCCGGCGCAGATGGAGGACTCCGAGCGGCACGCGGCCGAGCGGGCGCTCGAGTACATGGGGCTCGTCGCCGGGACCCCCCTGCGCGACATCGCCGTCGACACCGTCTTCGTCGGGTCGTGCACCAACGGGCGGATCGAGGACCTGCGCGCCGCCGCCGAGGTCGTCAAGGGCCGCCGCGTCGCCGACGGTGTCCGGATGCTCGTCGTGCCGGGCTCGGCGCGGGTGCGGCTCGAGGCCGAGGCCGAGGGGCTCGACGCGGTCTTCACCGAGGCCGGGGCCGAGTGGCGCCTGCCGGGGTGCTCGATGTGCCTCGCGATGAACCCCGACAAGCTCGCGCCGGGTGAGCGCAGCGCGTCGACCTCCAACCGCAACTTCGAGGGCCGGCAGGGCAAGGGTGGCCGCACCCACCTCGTCAGCCCGCTCGTCGCCGCCGCCACCGCGGTGCGTGGCACCCTCTCCAGCCCGTCCGACCTCGAGCCCGTCGCCTCCGACCTGCTCGCGACCCAGGAGGCCTGAGATGGAAGCCTTCACGACCCACACCGGCATCGGCGTCCCGCTACGCCGCAGCAACGTCGACACCGACCAGATCATCCCCGCCGAGTACCTCAAGCGGGTCACGAAGTCAGGCTTCGAGGACGGCCTCTTCGCGGCGTGGCGCACCGACGAGACCTTCGTCCTCAACGACCCCACGTATGCCGCCGGGTCGGTCCTCGTCGCCGGTCCCGACTTCGGGACGGGCAGCTCGCGCGAGCACGCCGTGTGGGCCCTCATGAACTACGGCTTCCGGGTCGTCATCTCCTCGCGCTTCGCCGACATCTTCCGCGGCAACAGCAGCAAGTCGGGCCTGCTCGCCGCACAGTGCAGCCAGGACGACGTCGAGCTGTTGTGGAAGCTCCTCGAGAACGAGCCCGGCACCTCCGTCACCGTCGACCTCGAGTCGCGGACCGTGACGGCGGGAGACCTCACCGCCGCGTTCCAGGTCGACGACTACGCCCGCTGGCGCCTCCTCGAGGGTCTCGACGACATCTCGCTCACGCTGCGTCACGAAGGTGACATCACGGCATACGAGCGCACGCGACCGGCCTGGAAGCCCGTCACGCTCTGAGTCCCTCGGTCCGACACGCCGTGTGCGCGTGGGGAGTTGACGCCGACTGCGGCGCCGGCGGGGTGTGACTCGTGTGACTGGTGGGACTCCAGGGTCACGATCGGCGGTGAGCCGGGCCAGGGCTCCGTACCGACCCGTCGTGCCCAGTTCGCTTGTGTGGCAGGGCTTTTCGTGCATTCTCGTCGCGCCGACCGCTGGGACGGACCTCGTACGGGCTCGTTCGGCCCTGAGTGCACCGCCTTTCCAAAGCCCTTGTGGGACAACGGAAACGGCTCCGAGGGTGGTGGACGTGCCCCCTGAGCAGGCATAACGTCGTCGGCAGGTCAGGGAACCGCCTGGTCACACGCACATCGTCGGGTCGTCCGGCGGCACACACGATGGAGTCACAGTGAACAAGGGAGAACTCGTCCGGGAGCTCGAGAAGCGTCTCGGCAGCCGCAAGGCAGCGACCGAGGCCCTCGACGCGGTCCTCGACACGATCGTCCGCGAGATCACCAAGGGCGGCAAGGTCGGCATCACCGGCTTCGGCACCTTCGACCGGGTCGAGCGCGCCGCGCGCACCGGCCGCAACCCCCACTCGGGCGCGAGCGTCCGGATCCCGAAGGCCAAGGCTCCCCGCTTCCGCGCGGGCGCCGCCTTCAAGGCCTACGTCAAGAAGCCCTCGACCCTGCCCAAGGCCTCGCCGGCGGCGCAGCGCGCGAGCGCCGGCACGGCCACCGCCGCCAAGAAGGCGACGACCGCGAAGGCCGCGGCCCCCGCCAGGAAGGCCGCGGCCACGAAGTCGACGGCGAACAAGGCCACCGCGGCCAAGGCCACCATGACCAGGAAGGCGGCGACGACGAAGGCGACCGCCACCAAGGCGGCCGCCAAGAAGACGGCGACGAAGGCCGCACCCGCCAAGACGACGGCGAAGAAGGCCACCGCCACCAAGACCGCGACGAAGGCGGTCGCGAAGAAGGCTCCCGCCACGAAGGCGGCGACCACGACCAAGGCAGCCGCCAAGAAGGCCCCGGCGAAGAAGACCGCGACCAAGACCGCCGCCAAGACCGCCGCCAAGACCGCCGCCAAGACCGCCGCCAAGACGACGGCGACCAAGGCCGCACCCGCCAAGAAGACGACGGCGAAGAAGACGACGGCCAAGAAGCGCTGAGCGGACCGAGACGTCGAGAGGGCCGGCACCCGGGCGGGTGCCGGCCCTCGCTGCTGTCCATGTCCGCAGCACCTTGCCGGGCGGTCCCGGCGCGAGGTCAGCGGATGACCTCGCCCTCCCCGATGCCGACGATCCACAGGCGCGACACCTCGATGCCCACGACCTCGACGCTCACCCGCTGGCCCGGCCGCACGTGCCGCAGGGCGCTGCCCGCGAAGACCTCGCCTGGCCACGTCACGAGGCGGCCGTCGTCGAGCAGCGCGGACCCGGAGCCGTCCTCGGCGAAGGTGTGGATGCTCGCTTGCACCCTCCGACGCTATCGCCCCAGGGCCGCGAGCGTCCGCGGACCCGGAGTGAGGTGCTCGACCGCCCAGCGCAGCGAGGCCTCGTCGTCGACGTCGTGACGCAGCCCGGGGACCTCCACGTCGAGCGGCGCGTGGCCGAGGTCGCGGTGCCTCGCGGCGCTCCCGGCCCCGAACGCGAGGGCCGGCGGACGTCCGGTCGACGTGCCCACGAGCGCCGTCCCCGTGCCCTCGGCGTCCGCGACGAAGAAGCTCGCGTGCCCTGCACCGTGCCGCAGCACGTCCATGAGCTCGGGCGCCGTGAGGGCCGGGTGGTCGCCGAGGAGGACCGCGACGTGGGCTCCCCCGCGAGCGAGTGCCTCGCGCACCCCTGCGGTGCACGCGTCGTCGAGACCGGTCCCCGGGTCGGGCACGACGACGAACCCCTGCGACAGCGCGTATGCCGTCTCGCCCGGTTCGGCGGTCACGACGACGACGTGGTCGGGCCCGACCACGGCGGCGGTGACGGCGAGGGTGTCGTGGGCGACGGCGGCGACGAGCGCGCCGTCGTCGAGACCCCTGACGTCGAGCGAGCTCCGCAACCGCGACTTCGCCGCCGGGCCGCCCTTGACGGGCACGACGACGTGCCACCGGGGCTCGGGGAGCTGCTCCATGCCTCGATCCTCTCCCGGCTGGCCTGCCTGCTCGACATCACCCCTCGCGCCGACCAAGATGTGCGCAGACCGTGCGCCTCCGACCTCCCCGGCGCGCCCGCGCAGCAGCGCGCACCCGACGGAAGGACTGCATGAGGACCGGGCCACGACACTCCCCACCGGCATACCGGTTCGCGGTGATGGTCCTGCGACCCCTCCTCATGTCCTTGACCCGGCGGGCGTGGTCCGGCGCCGAGCACCTGCCCCGTGACCGCGGGTTCGTCGCGGTGTCGAACCACATCTCTCACGTCGACCCCTTCGTCTTCGCGCACTTCCTCAACGACTCGGGGATCGTGCCGCACTTCCTCGGCAAGGTGGAGGTCTTCCGGATCCCGCTCATCGGTCTCGTGCTGCGCGGCGCCGACCAGATCCCGGTCTACCGGGAGACGGGTCAGGCCTCGGACGCCTACCGCGCCGCCGTGCAGGCCGTCGAGGACGGCAAGTGCGTCGCCATCTATCCCGAGGGCACCGTCACGCGCGAGCCCAACCTCTGGCCGATGCGCGGCAAGACCGGCGCCGCCCGGGTCGCGCTCGAGACCGGGTGCCCGGTCATCCCCGTCGCGCAGTGGGGTGCCCAGGAGGTCCTCGGCCCCTACTCGCACCGTCCGAGCGTCCTGCCCAGGCACACGATGCACGTGAGCGCGGGGGAGCCGGTCGACCTCGCCGACCTCCATGGCCGCCCCGTCACCGCAGAGGTCCTGGCCGAGGCGACCGAGCGGATCATGGTGGCCCTCACCGCGCAGCTGGAACCGCTGCGCGGCGAGACCGCTCCCGAGGGCCGCTTCGACCCGCGCAACCGCGGCATCACCGTCACCGGTCGGCCGCGAGCGGTGACCCCGAGCGAGCGTTCCGCCACGGCGAAGACGTCCGCCGCCTCACAATGGGCCGACGACACCGTCACCGACCCACCCCGTGGCGACGGTGGCGACGACACCCCCGGTATCACCACCGACGACGAGAGGGACCCCGCGTGAGCACTGCAGCGGTCTTCGGCACCGGCAGCTGGGGGACGGCCTTCGCCGCGGTCCTCGCCGACGCGGGCACGGACGTGCGCATGTGGGGGCGCCGACCCGAGGTCGTCGGCGCCATCAACGCGGGCTGCAACGACGAGTACCTCCCCGAGCTGCCCCTTCCCGAGCGCATCTCGGCGACGTCCGACCCCGAGGAAGCCGCCGCGGGCGCCGACATCGTCGTCCTCGCGGTGCCGTCGCAGACGCTGCGCGACAACCTCGGCACGTGGGGCTCGGTGCTCCCGTCAGGTGCGGCCGTCGTCTCGCTCATGAAGGGCGTGGAGCTGGGCACGACGAAGCGGATGAGCGAGGTCATCGCCGACGCCGGTGGCGTCGACCCGTCGCGCATCGTCGTCGTCTCGGGTCCCAACCTCGCCCGGGAGATCGCGGTGAAGCAGCCGGCCGCGAGCACGGTCGCCGCGTCCGACGAGACGGCCGCCCAGCAGGTCGCGGACGCCTGCGCCGCGGCCTACTTCCGGCCCTACACGAGCACCGACGTCGTCGGCACCGAGATCGCGGGCGCGACCAAGAACGTCATCGCGCTCGCCGTCGGTATGGCCGAGGGCCTCGGCATGGGCGACAACTCCAAGGCCTCGATCATCACCCGCGGGCTGGCGGAGACCACCCGGCTCGGCATGGCCCTCGGTGGCTCGCCCGCGACCTTCGCGGGACTCGCGGGCGTCGGCGACCTCATCGCGACGTGCATGTCGCCGCTGTCGCGCAACCACAGCTTCGGCGTGCGGCTCGGTCAGGGCATGACCGTCAACGAGGTCGTCGCGGTGACGAAGCAGACGGCCGAGGGCGTGAAGTCGTGCACCTCGATCCTCGACCTCGCCCGCCAGCACGGCGTCGACGTGCCGATCATCGAGCAGGTCGACGCGATGATCACCGAGGGCAAGTCCGCCCAGGACGTCGTCGGCGCGCTGCTCTCGCGCCCGCGCAAGGCCGAGACCGGCTGAGTCGGGATCACGCCGGCTGACGCCGGCTGACGCCAGGCCTCTGGGTGATGCCCTAGCGGCCCGTCGCCGTGTCGAGCGCCGAGGACAGGTCGCGCCAGAGGTCCTCGACGTCCTCGATGCCGACCGACAGCCGGAGCAGGTCGTCGGGCACGGCGTCGGGCTCACCGGGCTGGCGACGACGCCGCTCGACCTGGCTCTCGACCCCGCCGAGGCTCGTCGCGTGGACCCAGACCCGGGTCGCCGCCGACACGCGCTCGGAGGTCTCGGCGTCGCCATCGAGCTCGATGGAGACCATCGCCCCGAACCCGGGGTAGCGGACCCGCGACACGGCCGGGTGCCCGGCGAGCCGTCCCGCGAGCTCGGCCGCGTTGGCGCTCGCCCGTTCGAGCCGCACCGACAGCGTCCGCAGGCCACGCAGGGCCAGCCACGCCTCCATGGGTCCGGCGATCGCACCGTGGAGCTGGCGGTGGCGGCGCACCCGCTCGTGCAGCGCGCGGCCGGCGTCGTCGCGGCCGGTGACGACGGCGCCGAGGAGCAGGTCGCTGTGGCCGGAGAGGTACTTCGTCACCGAGTGCACGACGAGGTCTGCGCCGAGGGTGAGCGGCTGCTGGAGCAGGGGAGTGGCGAAGGTGTTGTCGACCGCGACGAGAACCCCACGCGCGCGCGCGGCGGCGGCCAGCGCCTCGACGTCGGCGACGTCGAGGAGCGGGTTCGTCGGCGACTCGAGCCAGAGCAGGGCCGCGCCGTCGAGGGAGGCGACGACCGCCTCGGTGTCCGTCACGTCGACCTGGGTGACGACGACCTCCCCGGCCTCGGAGCGGTCCGCGAGCGTGACGAGCGTGCCGTTGTAGGCCGCGGTCGGCACGACCACTCGACCGCCGTGCGGCACGAGCGAGAGGGCTGCCGCCACCGCGGCCATCCCCGAGGCGAAGACGAGCGCGTCACCGCCCTCCAGCGAGCCGAGCGCCTCCTCGAACGCCGACCATGTGGGGTTGGCGACGCGGGCATAGCTCGCCGCCCCGTCCGCGTGGTAGGTCGACGTCATCGTGAGCGGGGCGCCCACCTGCTCGCCGGGCTCGCGCGCCACCCGGCCGAGCGCGACGAGGCGGGTGGCGGGGCTGAGGTCGTCGTGGTCCACGGACGCGAGCGTATGCCGGGTGCTCGCCTCCCCGGGATAGGGTCTCTCGCGATGGACACCGACTCCCAGACCCCGGACCCTGCCCCCGAGTCCCGCCGCCTGCGGGTCGCCCTCGTCTTCGGTGGCCGCTCCTCGGAGCACGCCGTGTCCTGCGCGACCGCGGCGAGCGTCATGTCGGCTCTCGACCCGGAGCGCTATGAGGTCATCCCGATCGGCATCGCCAAGGACGGCAGCTGGGTGCTCGCGCCGGAGGACCCCGAGCGGCTGCGCCTCGCGCCCGGTCACGTCCCCGAGGTCGACCCCAGCGGTCCCGCGGTCCTCGTGCCGACGAGCATGTCCGCCCGCCACCTCATCGTCCAGGAGCCCGGCGCCGCTCCCCGTGAGCTGAGCGACGTCGACGTCGTCTTCCCGCTGCTCCACGGACCCTTCGGCGAGGACGGCACGATCCAGGGACTGCTCGACCTCGCCGACGTCCGCTACGTCGGGTCGGGCGTCACCGCCTCGGCCGTGATGATGGACAAGCACATGATGAAGGTCGTCTTCCAGGCGGCCGGGCTGCCGGTCGGCCCCTACGTCGTCATCACCGACCGGCAGTGGCGCCGCGACCCCGAGGCCGCGCTCGACGCCGTGGGCGCCCTCGACTTCCCGGTCTTCGTCAAGCCGGCCCGCGCCGGCTCGAGCATGGGCATCAGCAAGGTCGACTCGCCCGACGGGCTGCGCGAGGCCGTCGAGGCCGCCCGCGAGCACGACCCCAAGGTCGTCGTCGAGCAGGGCATCGCCGGCCGCGAGATCGAGTGCGGCGTGCTCGACGGACACGGCACCGACGCGCCCCGGACGAGCCCGCTCGGCGAGGCCATCGTCGTCAAGGGGCACGCGTTCTACGACTTCGAGGCGAAGTACCTGGCGGACGACGACATCCGGCTCGAGTCACCGGCCGACGTCTCGCCCGAGGTCGCCGAGCAGGTCGCGCAGCTGGCGCTCATCGCCTTTGAGGCCGCGGGCTGCGAGGGTCTCGCCCGTTGCGACTTCTTCCTCACCGAGTCGGGCGAGCTCCTCATCAACGAGATCAACACGATGCCGGGCTTCACCCCCAGCTCGATGTACCCCCGCATGTGGGCGGCCGCGGGTCTCAGCTACCCCGAGCTCGTCGACGAGCTCATCGCGCTCGCGATGGAGCGCCGCGTCGGCCTGCGCTGAGAAGGGGCTGGTCAGCGGCAGGCCAGGCCGTTGGTCGGCAGCCTCTCGGCCGCGGCGCTGAAGGCCGGCAGGAGCAGCGGCTCGGGGGCGTAGGCCTTGGGCACGAGCACCTCGATCGCCGGGTCGCGCCCGAACGTCGTGAAGCGGGTGCCGTCGCTCAGCCGCTGGGCCACCCAGCCCAGCCCGTCGACCTCGATGCAGTCGTCGGTCGTCGGCCCGAGTGCGGGGACCCCGCAGCGGGCGATGACCGGAGGGTCCCCGTATGCCGTCCCCGCGCCCTCGTCGGACACCTCGCGTCGCGGGTGGTCGCCGACCTCGGCGGGCCACGCGGAGGCGGCGGCACGGCATACGTCGCCGTTCGCGAGGGGAGCGGGCGCGACCTCGACGGCGGAGGAGCAACCCGACAGCATGACGACGGCGGTGGCGCCGAGCGCCACCGCCGTCGTCGAACGCTTCCGCGAAAGCACGGTCAGACGTGCACCACCGTGCAGGTGAGGGTGCGCGTGATGCCCTCGACCTCCTGGATCTTGGCGATGACGAGCTTGCCCAGCTCGTCGACCGTCTCGGCCTCGACGCGCGCGATGCAGTCGTAGGGCCCGGTGACGTCCTCGGCGAGCGCCACTCCCGGGATCGCCGCGATCGCCTCGGCCACGGCGGCCGCGCGACCGACCTCGGTCTGGATCAGGATGTAGGCCTGGACCACTGGATGCCACCTCACTGTCATGGGAGCGTCGCCGCTCCGGGGATGTCGTTGTCGTCCTGCGACCGTCGCCGGGGCGACGGTGACTGCACGGTACCGTGCCGGGAGTTCACGCGTCTCGGGTGCTCAGGAGGTGGCGGTGTGGTCGCGGACACGACGATCGGCTCGGTGAGCGAGTCCGGCCTGCTCGGGCGGATCCTGCCCCTCTTCGCGTCGAGCCCGCACGCCGCCTCGGGCGTCGTCGTGCCGCCCGGCGACGACGCGGCGGTCCTGTCCACCGGCGCCTCGGTCGTCGTCACCACCGACACGATGGTCCGCGGCCGCGATTGGCGCGACGACTGGTCGACCGGCCACGACGTCGGCACCAAGGTCGTGGCGCAGAACGTCGCCGACGTCGCGGCGATGGGGGCCGTGCCGACCGGGCTGCTCGTCTCGGTCGCCGCGGACCCGGACACCGAGATCGACTGGGTCCTCGACCTCACGCGCGGGATCGCCGACGCCGCCGAGAACGCCGGGTGCCCCGTCGTCGGCGGCGACCTGTCGTCGGCGCCGGCGGGGGTCGTCGTCGTGGCGGTCACCGCGTTCGGAGACCTCGAGGGCCGTCCGCCGGTGCTGCGCTCGGGCGCGCGTCCCGGAGACGTCGTCGCCGTCTGCGGCTCGCTCGGGTGGTCCGGCGCCGGTCTCGCACTGTATGCCGGGGGAGCGGAGGACCCGATGGCGGACCCCGCCCACAGCCGTCCGCTCGCCCGGGTCGACGCCGCCGCCTCACTGCTCATGTGGTTCCACCGGACGCCGTGGCCGCCCCTCGAGGCCGGTGTCGCGGCCGCAGTGGCCGGGGCGACGTCGATGATCGACGTCTCCGACGGGCTCGTCCGCGACGGCGGCCGGATCGCCGCCGCGAGCGGGGTCGAGCTCGCGCTCGACGAGGAGGTCCTGCGGGGGGAGTTCCTCGCCGGGCCGGTCGAGCTCGCCCTGGGCGCGGAGGCCGGGTGGCGCGAGGTGCTCTCGGGCGGCGAGGAGCACTCGCTGCTCGCGACCTTCCCCGAGGGTGGCGTGCCCGACGACCGGCACGCGCCCTGGACCCTCGTCGGCCGGGTCGTCGAGGCCGGCGCCGAGGGGCCGCGGCTCACCGTCGGTGGAGCCGTGCCGAGCGTGACCGGCTGGGACCACTTCGCCGGCTGACCGGCATACTCGATCCGCCCCGCCCCACCCGTCCCGACTTTTCCGCCTGAAGTGGGTTGGTCGCACGTCGGGTGGGAACCGTTGTGCCGCGACGTGCGAGGTTCCCACCCGAAGGGGCGCGGGCCCGGGCTCAGACCGGTCCCGGGCATGCGAGAGGGCGCCGTCCGGAAGTCCGGAGGGCGCCCTCTCGACAGTCGAGCTAGGGGGTCAGCGCTTGACCTTGCCGGCCTTGAGGCAGGAGGTGCAGACGTTGAGACGCTTCGGGGTCACGCCCTTGTCGCCGACGAGAGCCTTCACGCGCTGGATGTTCGGGTTCCAGCGACGCTTGGTGCGGCGGTGCGAGTGCGAGATGCTGTGGCCGAAGCCGGGTCCCTTGCCGCAGACATCGCAGTTGGCAGCCACGGTGGATCTCCTTGAAGTCAGGTGTCATACGAAACGGCTGGATCGCCAGCCGTCTCAGGTCGAGGTTTTCCGGTGTCCGCCCCGGGCGGGGCTCACGCGGAACCGTCCAAGCGTAGCCGAGTTCGGGTGTGGCTCCAAAACGCGTCGGAGCCGCCCGATAGCCTGCCACCGTGCCAGCCGTCCTCGATGCCGACGCAGCCCGTCTCTGGGGTGCCCTGACGCGAGCCGCCTTCGCCGCACGGCGCACCGAGATCGACGACCTCAACGTCTTCCCCGTGCCCGACGGGGACACCGGCACCAACCTCTACCTCACGATGGACGCCGCCTTGGGCGAGGTGCGACGCGAGCACGGCGAGCGCGGCATCCTCGGCACCGCCTCACTCGTCGACGAGGCCCGCACGCTGTCGCGGGCCCTGCTCATGTCGGCGCGGGGCAACTCGGGGGTCATCGTCAGCCAGATCGTCGCCGGCGTGACCGCCGTCGTCGTCGAGGAGGGGCACACCGAGCTCGACGGCCCGGCGCTCGCGCGAGCGGTGACGCGCGGCGCCGAGATGGCCCGCGCCAGCGTCGCGCACCCGCAGGAGGGCACGATCCTCAGCGTCGCCGACGCGCTCGCGGAGGCCGCACGGCAGAGTGCCGACGGCGGTGGTGACGCGGTCGCGGTCGCCGCTGCGGCCGTCTCCGCCGCCGAGGAGGCGCTGGCCCGGACGCCCGATCAGCTGCCGTCGCTCGCGCAGGCCGGCGTCGTCGACGCCGGCGGCGCCGGGTGTCTGCTCATGGTCGAGGCCCTGCACCGCGCGCTCACCGGGGCGTGGACCGACGAGGGCACGCTCCAGCAGGCGACCGACGACCTCCTCCTCCCGCGCGCCTCGTGGCACCACACCACGCCGGCGGGGGAGGGCGGCGTCACGACTCGGCGTCCTCACGGGGAGGACCCTCTCGACGCGCTGCCCGTCGGGATCGACGGGCCGGCGTTCGAGGTGATGTTCCTGCTCGACGGCAGCGACACCGAGCGGGTGGCGCAGCTGACGGCGACCCTCGACGGGCTCGGCGACTCGCTGCTCGTCGTCGGCGGTCCCGAGCTGTGGAACGTCCACGTCCACGTCGACGACGTCGGCGCCGCGATCGAGGCCGGTATCGCGGCCGGACGACCGCACCGCGTCAAGGTCACGCACTTCGCGACGCAGGTGGCGGCCAAGGAACCGCAGAAGTTCGCGGTCGTCGCGTGCGCCGCCGGCCCCGGCATGGCCGCGATCCTCGAGGACGCCGGCGCGCGCGTCGTGCCGAGCGCACCCGGCGCCCGCGCGTCGGCCGGGCAGCTCCTCGCCGCCATCCGTGACACCGGCGCCGCCTCCGTCGTCGTGCTGCCCAACGACAAGGACACGCTCATGGCGGCCGAGGTCGCGTGCCGCGCCGCCGAGGAGGACGGCCTCGTCACCGCCATCGTCCCGGCCCGCACCGCCGTCCAGGGCCTGGCAGCGCTCGCCGTCGTCGACTTCGACCGGGGTCTGCGCGAGAACGCCATCGCCATGACCGGCGCCGCGGTCTCGACCCGGCACGGCGCCGTCTCGATCGCCTCGCGCGAGGTGCTCACCTGGGCCGGCCCCGTCGCCGTCGGCGACGTCCTCGGCATCGTCAGCGGCGACGTCGCGCTCATTGGCGACGACCTGTCCGCCACCGCCAACGAGGTGCTGGACCGGCTGCTCTCCGGCGGAGGTGAGCTTGTCACGCTCGTCTCGGGCGTCGACGCCGACGAGGCGCTCGTCGACGCGGTCGCGGCCCACCTCGCCAGGAACCACGCGGAGGTCGAGGTCGTGCGGATCGACGGCGGCCAGCAGGTCTATCCGCTGCTCCTGGGGGTGGAGTAGACCGGTGTACTCGGAGTCCACCCCGCTGAGCAAGGTCCTCGGCAAGCGGGAGGCGACGAAGTTCAGGACCGCCCGCGACATCACGACCGTCGGCGACCTCCTGGGCTACTGGCCCCGCCGCTACCAGTCGCCGGAGAGCAACCTCGCCGCCGCCACGGTCGGCTCCTACATCGTCGCCGTCGCCGAGGTGAAGTCGGCGACGACGCGGACCATGAAGGCACGCCGCGGTCGCATGCTGCAAGCCGTCATCACCGACGGCACCAAGGACCTCGAGATCACCTTCTTCTCGGCGCACGGCCACGAGGGCAAGCTGCTCCCAGGCACGCGCGCCCTCTTCGCCGGCAAGGTCTCGGCGTTCAACAACCGGCTCCAGCTCGCCCACCCCGGCTACTCGCTGCTCAGCGATTTCGACCGGGGGGAGCGCCGCGACCTCATCCCGATCTACCGCGCCGTGGGCAACCTCCACACGTGGACGGTCACCGAGTGCGTCCGGATGGTCCTCGACCTCCTCGACGAGACGCCCGAGGCGATCCCCGAGCAGGTGCTCGACCGCCGCGACCTCATGGACCGCACCTCGGCCCTGCGCGGCATCCACACCCCGACGTCGATGAAGGAGGTGACGGCGGCGCGCCGCCGCATGTCCTACGAAGAGGCCTTCGTCCTCCAGGTCGCGCTCGCGCAGCGTCGGGCCCGGCAGTCACAGGAGTCCACGCTCGCCCGCGTCCCGCGGCCCGGCGGGCTGCTCGACGCCTTCGACGCGCGGCTGCCCTTCGAGCTCACCACGGGCCAGCGCGACGTCGGCGAGACCCTCACCGCCGAGATGGCCAGGGACGTCCCGATGCACCGCCTGCTCCAGGGCGAGGTGGGCTCGGGCAAGACGGTCGTCGCGCTCCGGGCCATGCTCACCGCCGTCGACGCGGGCGGGCAGGCGGCCCTGCTCGCGCCGACCGAGGTCCTCGCTGCCCAGCACCACCGCTCGATCGGGGCGATGCTCGGCGACCTCGCCGAGGGCGGGATGCTCGGCGGCAGCGAGATCGGCACCCGCGTCACTCTCCTCACCGGCAGCATGCCGACCGCCTCGCGTCGCAAGGCGCTGCTCGACATCGCGAGCGGCGACGCCGGCATCGTCGTCGGGACGCACGCCCTCATCCAGGAGCACGTGAGCTTCCAGGACCTCGCCCTCGTCGTCGTCGACGAGCAGCACCGCTTCGGTGTCGAGCAGCGCGACGCCCTGCGCGGCAAGGCGACGCACCCGCCGCACGTCCTCGTCATGACGGCGACCCCGATCCCGCGCACTGTGGCGATGACCGTCTTCGGCGACATGGAGACCTCGACGCTGAGCGAGCTCCCCGCCGGGCGCGCCCCGATCACGACGCACGTCGTCCCGGAGGACCGGCCGGGCTGGCTGCAGCGCACGTGGGTGCGCGTCGCCGAGGAGGTGGCGCAGGGGCGTCAGGCCTACGTCGTGTGCCCCCGCATCGGCGACGACGACGAACCCGACGCCGACACCGAGATCTTCGACGCCGACCCCAGCAGCGGCGTGGGCGGAGACGACGGCGACGACCACGGTGACGACGGAGGCCACGACGAGCCCGGCGAGGACGAAGCCCCACCGCCGCGACCGCTCGCCTCGGTCCACCGCGTTCACGCCGACCTCGTCGCCAACCCCGCGCTCGCGGGACTGCGCGTCGAGATCCTCCACGGGCGCCTCGCCGCCGAGGAGAAGGACGCGGTCATGCGCGACTTCGCCGCCGGCGACATCGACGTCCTCGTCTCGACGACCGTCATCGAGGTCGGCGTCGACGTCCCCAACGCCAGCGTCATGGTCGTCATGGACGCCGACCGCTTCGGCGTCTCCCAGCTCCACCAGCTGCGTGGTCGCGTCGGTCGTGGCGGGCTGCCGGGGCTCTGCCTGCTCGTCCACCCCGGCGTCGGCGAGGCACCGCACGAGCGGCTCGACGCCGTCGCGGCGACGACCGACGGCTTCGAGCTGTCCCGCATCGACCTGCGGCAGCGCCGCGAGGGCGACATCCTCGGCTCCTCGCAGCACGGCGTGCGCAGCCAGCTGCAGTTCCTCCACGTCCTCGAGGACGAGGAGCTCATCGAGGCGGCGCGAGAGGACGCCCTCGAGGTCGTCAGCGAGGACGCCGACCTGTCCGCCCACCCACGGCTCGCGGCGCTCGTCTCGGCGCGCGTCGACGCCGAGCAGGCGGCCTACCTGGAACGAGGATGAGATGACGAGGATCATCGCCGGCACGGCAGGCGGCCGCGAGCTGAAGACCCCCGGCGGCCGCGGCACCCGCCCCACGAGCGACCGGGTCCGCGAGGCGCTCTTCTCGGCCCTCGAGGCGCGCGACGCCCTCGCGGGCGCCCACGTCATGGACCTGTATGCCGGCTCCGGCGCCCTCGGTCTCGAGTCCGCCAGCCGCGGCGCGGCCGAGGTGACGCTCGTCGAGTCCGACCGGGCCGCGGCCGCGGTCATCCGCGACAACGCCGGGCGGCTCGGGCTGCGTGTGGCCGTGCTGCCGACGACGGTCTCCTCCGCCCTCGCCGGGGCTGCGCACCCACTCGACCTCGTCTTCCTCGACCCGCCCTACGACCTCGCCGAGACGGCCCTCGGCGGCGACCTCGAGGCGCTCGTCGCCCGCGGCTGGCTCGCCGAGAACGCCCTCGTCGTCGTCGAGCGCTCGAAGCGCTCGCCCGAGCCGACGTGGCCCGATGGCCTCGAGCCGGAGCGTCGCAAGGCCTACGGCGAGACCATCCTCTGGTATGCCGTCCGGTCCGGCTCCTAGCACCCCGAACGTGCCGCTGGTCAGCCAAGATGGCTGCATGACCGACTACGAGATCCCCCGTCCGACCCGCGGTGACGTCCTCGACCTCATCCTGGCCGACCACCGGCAGTTCGAGGACCTCATCCGCGAGTGCCGCCGCAACGACTCCGACCGCGCCGCAGCCCGCGAGGCCCTCGCCGAGCTCATCGTCGCCCACGGCGAGAGCGAGGAGGAGAAGGTCTACCCGACCTTGAAGCGCAAGGGTGCCATCGGCGAGCACGAGAAGGAGCACGGCGAGGAGGAGCACGCCGAGATCAACGAGGCGCTGGTGGCCTTCCTCGAGGCCAAGGGGACCGACACCGAGAAGTACGACACCGCGCTCGAGGAGCTCGCGACCGTCCTCAACCACCACGCCAACGAGGAGGAGCAGACGATCCTCAACCCGGCTCGCGAGGACGTGTCGATCGATGCGCGCGAGGAGCTCGGCGTGGCCTGGACGACCCGGCGCAACGAGCTGCTCGAGCAGGGCTGCGCGAGCCTCGAGCAGGTTCAGGCGCTCGTCTCGCGCGCGGAGAAGGAGGGCGTGCTCGCCGCACCGGAGGCGCGCGAGAAGGCCGACGAGATCAAGGACGAGGCCAAGGAGAAGGCCAAGGAGGTCGAGGAGGCCTCCAAGCAGGAGGCGAAGGGCTGACACCCTCGCCGAGACTCCACGGCCCCGGGCGCGCGCCGAGCGCCCGGGGCCGTGCCCTGTCAGTAGGGTGACGCGCGTGAGCAACACGAGGCGGGCCGTCTGTCCGGGGTCGTTCGACCCGATCACGATGGGGCACGTCGACGTGCTCGTCCGGGCGGCGGCGCTCTACGACGAGGTCGTCGTCGCCGTCCTGCACAACCCGGCCAAGAGCGGCACCTTCACCGTCGAGGAGCGGATCGGCTTCATCGAGAGCTCGCTCCCGGACTCGGTCTCGGACCACGTGCGCGTCGAGGCCTTCGCGGGCACGCTGCTCGTGGACGTCTGCCGCGAGGTCGGAGCCGAGGTCATCGTCAAGGGCCTGCGGGGTGGGACCGACTTCGCCTACGAGCTGCCGATGGCGCTCATGAACCGGCACCTCACCGGCGTCGAGACCGTCTTCCTGCCCGGGGCGCCCGAGTTCGAGCACGTGTCGAGCTCGCTCGTCAAGGAGGTTGCCCGCTTCGGGGGAGACGTCGCCGGGCTCGTCCCGGACGTCGTCCACGCAGCCCTCACCGAGCGCGTGGCGGGCCGGGGCTGAGCCGGGCTGAGCCGGGGCACCTGACCGCTCCTGCCACCGCTGACGAGGGCGAGGAGCGCGGCGGTCCCGGCAACGTGGGCGCGGGTCCCATGCTCTGCATGGGCCGGCATACCGACAGCATTTGGGCAGGCGGCGCACCTCCGGTACCTTTGATCTTCGGTCTGCGTCAGCCGTGACGACGGACTGAACCACCCGACCAAGGCAAAGGGCAATGAACCGTCTCGATCCTCGGTCTCCTCTGGTGCTCGACACCAAGGAGGTCGGCCGGCGACCCGGCTCGATGGCGGAGCTTGTCCGCGAGGTCGGGGCACCAGCCGATTTCGGCACGGAGGTGCTGCGCGTCACCGAGGGGGAGCCCTTGGACGTCGACGTGCGGCTCGAGTCCGTCGTCGAGGGCGTCCTGGTCACCGGTTCGGTCCAAGGCACGGCGACCGGCGCCTGCGTGCGGTGCCTGGACCCGGTGAGCCACGATGTGGATGCCAGGTTCCAGGAGCTGTTCGCCTACGCCGATCGCAACGCCCACCACCAGGAGGTGGGCGACGAGGATGCAGCCGAGGAGTACCTCATCGAGGACGGTCTCATCGACCTCGAGCCGGTGCTCCGGGATGCGGTGGTGCCAGCACTGCCGTTCCAGCCCGTGTGTCGCCCGGACTGCCCGGGGCTGTGTTCCGAGTGTGGGATGCACCTCGCGGAGGACCCGGACCACGCACATGACGTGATCGACCCCAGGTGGGCGGCTCTCACGGACCTCGCGTCCGAGCCGACCACGACGCAGACTTCAGATAGGACTTGACGTGGCCGTTCCGAAGCGGAAGATGTCGCGCTCCAACACCCGCTCGCGCCGTGCCAACTGGAAGGCGACGCCGGTCACCCTGACCACGTGCCCGCAGTGCAAGGCCCCGACGCAGCCGCACGTGGCGTGCCCGTCGTGCGGGAGCTACAACGGCCGCCAGTACGGCGTGGCCGAGCGCACCGAGCACCAGGGCTGAGCCCACCCTCATGGGGAGGGGCTCGCAGGGCCCTGCGGCCCTGACGCCGCGGCGCCCCGTCGGTGAGCTCCACCAGCACCTCCACGAGGTGACCGGTGGGGACATCGACGAGGCGCTGCTCGGTCGTGCCCTGACCCACCGTTCGTACGCCTACGAGGCCGGTGGCGTCCCGCACAACGAGCGCCTCGAGTTCCTCGGGGACTCGGTGCTCGGGCTCGTCGTCACCGACACCCTCTACACGACGCACCCGGACCTCACCGAGGGCCAGCTCGCCAAGCTGCGGGCCGCTGTCGTCAACATGAGGGCCCTGGCTGCGGTCGGCCGCACCCTCGGGCTCGGCGACTACCTCCTGCTCGGGCGGGGCGAGGAGTCGACCGGTGGCCGCGACAAGGACTCGATCCTCGCCGACACCGTCGAGGCCGTCATCGGTGCGACCTACTCCAGCGCCGGCATGGCGGCCGCGAGCGAGCTCGTCCACCACCTTCTCGACCCCCTCATGGCGCGGTCGGCCACGCTCGGCGCGGGTCTGGACTGGAAGACGAGCCTGCAGGAGATCTGCGCCCTGCACTCCGCCGGCCCCGTCGAGTACGCCGTCGAGGAGGAGGGCCCCGAGCACTCCAAGACCTTCACGGCGCAGGTCCTCGTCGACGGTGTCGTGCACGGCACCGGCAGCGGCCGCACGAAGAAGGACGCCGAGCAGCAGGCCGCCGCGACCGCGTGGCAGACCCTCCGGGAGCGGCACGGCGACGGCCTCTCGACCGCGCCGCTGCCCGACCTCTCCTGACGACCCGCTGACCGCCCGTGCCCGAGCTGCCCGAGGTCGAGGTCGTCCGACGCGGTCTCGCAGACCACATCGTCGGCCGCCGCATCACCGCGGCCTCCTTCACCGGCGCCCGCGTGGCCCGGCGGCACGTGCCCGGCCCTGCGGACCTCGCCGGCCGCGTCAGCGGCTCGACCGTCGTCGAGGCGCGGCGGCGTGGCAAGTACCTCTGGCTCGTCCTCGCCGAGGTGCGCGATGAGGCCGACCGTGAGCCAGTGGCGCCCATCGGCCTCATCGCCCACCTCGGGATGAGCGGCCAGCTGCTCGTCGAGGCCTCCGACGCTCCGGACGAGAAGCACCTGCATGCGCGCTTCACCTTCGCCGACGGCGACCCCGAGCTGCGCTTCGTCGACCAGCGCACCTTCGGCGGGTTCGCCCTCGACGACCTCGGTGACGACGGGGTGCCGCACCAGATCCGGCACATCGCCCCCGACCCGTTCGAGGAAGCCTACGACCAGGCGGCCGTGGTCCGGCGGATCAAGGCGAGCGACAGCGCCGTCAAGCGGATGCTCCTGCACCAGGGCGTCGTGTCGGGCATCGGCAACATCTATGCCGACGAGGCCCTGTGGCGGGCGAAGGTCCACGGCGAGCGCCCCGGCAGCAGCCTCACCAAGCCCGCGATCTCGCGCATCCTCGACCACGCCCGCGACGTGATGGCCGCGGCCCTGCTCGAGGGCGGGACGAGCTTCGACGCGCTCTACGTCAACGTCAACGGCGCGTCCGGCTACTTCGACCGCTCCCTCCACGCCTACGGTCAGGAGGGCGAGCCGTGCGACCGATGCGGCACCGCGATCCGGCGCGACCAGTTCATGAACCGGTCGTCGTTCAGCTGCCCTCGGTGCCAGCCCCGCCCGCGTGGTTCTCGGACCAGGACAGGGCGATGAGCTCGCGCAGGACCGTCTCGTCGACGTCGGCGAGACGCTTGAGGTAGAGGCAGCCCTTGCCGGTCGTGTGTGGGCCGAGCCGCCCGAGCACGTCGGCGTGCGATCCGTAGAACGTGAGGCCGTAGAGGGTGAGCGCGGCCTTGCGTGCGGCGAGCCCGACGGCGAACCACTCGCGCTCCTTGCCGTCTGCGGTGGTGTAGGGCTGACGGCCGAACCCGACGATCGACGTGCCCCACAGCACCGGCTCGGCGCCGGTCACCTCGCGCATGAGGTCGACGACCGCGAGGGCGTCGTGGCGCCGGGCCGCGGGCTCGACGCTCCGCAGGTGCTCCTCGACGTCGCCCGCGACCGGGAACGTCAGGCGGTCGCCGTGGTCGGGTGGGGAAGCGCTCGTCATGGCAGCGGGAGCTCCTTGAGCGTCACGGCCTTGCCCGTATGCCGTTCGCTCAGGTCCGCGAACGCCTGCCGGATCGTCTGGGCGTAGAGGTGGGCGCCCTTGAGCGAGGGGTGGATGCCGTCGGACTGGAGCTGGCCGCTCGTGCCCTCCAGGGCGGCGTCCCAGTCGGCGACGGCGACGTTGTCGCGCCCCTTGGCGAGCTCCTCGAGCGCCGCGTTGTCGGAGGCGATGCGGTTGATCCGGCCGTGCAGGGTGACGAGGACGACCATGCGGTCGGGGCCGAGGGCGTCGAGCGTGGCGCGCGCCTTGTCGATGTCGGTCCCGGCGTTGGTGCCGAGCGCGAGGACGACGGCGCGGCGGGCGCTCGCGCCACGCGCCTTGACGACCGAGAGCCCTTCGGCCCACTGGCGGTTGGAGCGGGCGTCCATGCGGATGCCGGGGAAGTAGTAGCGCAGGGCATGGACGCTGCCGACCATCATCGAGTCGCCGACGCCGTCGATCTCGGTGCCGGCGGGCATCGCCCAGGTCTGGGCCACCCTGCCGGTCGCCGGCTGCGCGCCGCCCGAGGGCTGCGGCGACGGCGTCGCACCACCGGCGGTTCCGGGCGTCGACGCGTTCGCCGACGGCGCCACCCGGGCGGCGGCCGCGTTGGCGTCGAGGAGCTGCTCGACGCGCGTGCGCGTCGGGGCGGTGAGCATGACCGCGGTGAGCACGACGGCGAGGACGGCCACGCTCGTCCACACGATGCGGGCGGTGCGGGTGCCGGCATACCGGATCGTGTGGAGTGCGTGGCGAGCCGTGCCCCGGAAGCCGCGGCGACGGACGGGCGACTCGACGAGACGGTAGGAGAGGTCGGCGAGGGCCACCGTGACGACGACGCACCACAGCCGCGACCAGAGGTAGCCGTCGGCGGAGCGCTCGGCCCACGGGAGGTCGGCCTCGACGATGAGGATGACCGGCCAGTGCCAGAGGTAGAGGCCGTAGGAGCGCTCACCGACCCATCGCAGCAACGGGGCGTCGAGGACCGAGCGCAGCGGGGACGGACGCTCGACGACCGCGAGGACGAGGACGCTCGTCGCGAGCGACGCGAGCAGGATGCCGCCGCGGAAGGTGAAGGGCGTCGCCTCGTCGAGCAGGGCCACGAGGGCGACGAGGACGAGGCCCGAGGCCGCCACGACGGGCACGCGCGCACGCTGCCACTGCGCGGTCGAGGTCCACGCCCGGTGAGGGGCGGCCCAGGCGAAGGCGAGCGCGGCGCCGAGCATGAGGCCCATGAGGTGGGTGTCGGTGCCGTAGTAGACGCGGGTGGCGCCGAGCTCGGGGTCGTAGCGGACCGCCATGAGCACCGCCGAGCCCAGCGCGAGCCCGACCGCGACCCCGGCCCGGGCGCGCGACGACGGCGCGAGGCGGAGCAGGGCCAGGGCGACGAGCGGCCACACGAGGTAGAACTGCTCCTCGACCGCGAGCGACCACAGGTTCATGAGGAGCTGGGGGGCGGTGCTGTGGAAGTAGTCGGAGCCGGCGGCGATCTCCAGCCAGTTGCTCGTGAAGGTGAGCGCGCCGAGGGCCTGGCGGCCGATGCCCACGAGGAGGTCCCCCTCGACGAGGCGGGCGAGCAGGATGACGCTCGGGACGAGGACGAGCAGCGCCGGCAGCAGTCGCCTCGCCCGCCGGGTCCAGAACCCGCGCAGGTCGACGCGGCCCTCGCGGGCGTGCTCGCGCACGAGCAGGGTCGTGATGAGGAAGCCGGAGATGACGAAGAAGACGTCGACCCCGAGGAACCCGCCGGGGAGCCAGCGCGGGTCGAGGTGGAAGACGAGGACCGCGACGATCGCCGCGGCGCGCAGCCCGTCGAGACCCGGCAGCCGTCCCCGCGGGCGCGTCGCCGCGCTCCCGGGCGGGGGTGCGGAGGTCGCGGCCCCGGGCCCGAGCGAAGGGCTCTCCACGCTCATGCCCTCAGGCTATGGACGTGCACCGACAGGGGCGTGGAGGCGCGCTGGGAGAGCGACCTACGATCGGCGCCATGGAGACGAGCCTCGACCCCGGCGCCGACGGGATGCAGCCCGTCCGCGTCACCCTCAACGTGCGAGGCCAGGTGCAGGGTGTGGGCTTCCGCTGGTGGACCCGCGCCCGCGCGCTCGAGCTCGGGCTGTCCGGCCACGCGCGCAACACGGCCGACGGCCGGGTCGAGGTCGTCGCACAGGGACCACGCGGTGCCGTCGACCGGCTCGTGCGCCTCCTCTCGGAGCAGCCGTCGACGACGCACCGCCCCGGCGCCGTCGCCTCGGTCTCGACGCCGCTCGAGAGCGAGCCCCGGCCCGACGTCAGCGGCTTCGTCGAGAGGTGAGCAGGGACGCGGTGGTGGGCGAACGGCATACCGGGTCGTGGGACGACGGGTCTGCGCATGGGGGGCATTCCTACGATGGGGCGATGAGCGACGTCCCCCCGGAGCTGGCCCGCCTCCGCTCGAGCATCGACAACATCGACGCGGCCCTCGTGCACCTGCTCGCCGAGCGGTTCAAGTGCACCCAGCAGGTGGGCGAGCTCAAGGCCACCGAGGGGCTGCCGCCCGCCGACCCGGCCCGTGAGGAGCGGCAGATCGCCCGCCTGCGGGCGCTGGCGGACGAGAGCGGCCTCGATCCCGAGTTCGCCGAGAAGTTCATCAACTTCGTCATCGCCGAGGTCATCCACCACCACGAGTCGATCGCCAAGGGCTGACGCCACCGGGCCCATCAGACCGGGCGCCAGCCCCAGCAGCCCCACCCGTCACAGGCAACGCAGCTCGGTTCTCGCGTCCCCGGCGGGCGGGGTGCGCGCCGGTACAGTGACGGCGTCGATCCCGTCCCGATGCCCCCAGAAGAACCGAGAGCCACCGCGTGTACGTCAAGAGCCTGACCCTCAAGGGGTTCAAGTCCTTCGCCTCGGCCACGACCATGCGTCTCGAGCCCGGCATCACGTGCATCGTCGGCCCCAACGGCTCCGGCAAGTCCAACGTCGTCGACGCGCTCGCCTGGGTCATGGGGGAGCAGGGCGCCAAGAGCCTGCGCGGCGGCAAGATGGAGGACGTCATCTTCGCCGGAACCGCCGGCCGCCCGCCGCTCGGCCGGGCCGAGGTGAGCCTGACGATCGACAACACCGACGGTGCGCTGCCCATCGACTACACCGAGGTGACGATCACTCGGACGATGTTCCGCAACGGCGGCTCCGAGTACGCCATCAACGGCACCCCCAGCCGCCTCCTCGACATCCAGGAGCTCCTCTCCGACAGCGGCATCGGCCGCGAGATGCACGTCATCGTCGGCCAGGGCCAGCTCGACGCGGTCCTGCGCGCGACCCCCGAGGAGCGCCGCGGCTTCATCGAGGAGGCCGCGGGCGTCCTCAAGCACCGCAAGCGCAAGGAGCGGGCGCTGCGCAAGCTCGACGCGATGGAGGCCAATCTCACCCGCGTCCACGACCTCACCGGCGAGATCCGCCGCCAGCTCGGCCCGCTCGGTCGCCAGGCCGAGGCGGCGCGCAGGGCCGCCGTCATCCAGGCCGAGGCGCGCGACGCGCGGCTGCGGCTCGTCGCCGACGACCTCGTCCAGCTCACCTCGACGCTCGAGCAGGAGGTCGCCGACGAGACCGCGCTCATCGAGCGCCGCACCGCCGTCGAGAACGCCCTGGGGGAGCTGCGCTCGCGCATCACCGAGGTCGAGCGCCAGGCTGCCGACGCCGCCCCCGAGCTCGGCCGCGCGCAGGACCGCTTCGTCCGCCTCCAGTCGCTGCGCGACCGGCTCGAGTCCACCGCCTCCGTCGCCCGCGAGCGGGTGCGCCTGCTCGGCCAGGACGACGTCGACGAGGCGACCTCGGGCCGCGACCCGGAGGAGCTGCGCGCCCAGGCGGCCCAGGCCCGCGAGGCCGAGCAGAAGCTCCTCGCCGAGGTCGCCACCGCCGCCGAGCAGCTCGCCGCCGCCGTCACCGCCCGCGAAGAGGCCGAGAGCGCGTATGCCGGTGAGCAGCAACGCCTGTCGCGTCTGGCTCGCGCTGCTGCCGACCGTCGCGAAGGGCTGGCCAAGCTCGCCGGCCAGGTCGGTGCCAGGCGCAGCCGGATCGAGGCCGGAGAGGCCGAGATCGGGCGGTTGCGCGGCATCATCGAGGCCTCGCTCGCTCGTGCCTCCGAGGCCGAGAGGGAGTTCGCCCGGCTCGAGGGCACCGTGGCCAACGACGAGGAGGGCGAGGAGGGGCTCGACAGCGCCTACGAGACCGCCGCCGAGGAGCTCGCCACCGTCGAGACCCGGATCGCCGAGCTCGAGGACGTCGAGCGGGAGGCCGAGCGTGACCGGGCGTCCGCCGCTGCCCGCGTGGAGGCGCTCGAGCTCAGCCTGCGCCGCAAGGACGGCGCCGCCGCCCTGCTCGCCGCCTCCGAGTCCGGCGACACCGGTCATGGCATCGTCGGCACCGTCGCCTCACTGCTCCAGGTGACCGGTGGGCACGAGGGCGCGGTCGCCGCAGCGCTCGGGTGGGCCTCCGAGGCGCTTGCCGTCGGCACCGCGCAGGACGCCGCCCGCGCCGTCGCCACGCTCCGCTCCGACGACCAGGGCCGCGCCACCCTCCTCGTGGGCGACACCGCAGCCCCGTCCGACCGCGGGTCGTGGCCGGCCCTCGACGGCTCGGCCGTCTGGGCGCGAGACGTCGTCGACGCGCCCGCGTCGGTGCGTCCCGCCGTCGACCAGCTCCTCGACCTCGTGGCCCTCGTGCCCAGTGCCGAGCACGCCCTCGCCCTCGTCGCCCGCGGCGACGGCATCACCGCGGTGACCGAGGACGGCGACGTCTATGCCCCCGGGTGGGTGCGCGGTGGCTCGAGCGGTGGCCAGTCCCTCCTCGAGATCCAGTCGGCGCTCGAGGATGCGCAGACCGCCGTCACCACCGCGACGACCCGGGGTGAGCAGGCACGTTTCGCCCTCGTCACCGAGCGCGAGAAGGCCTCGACGGTGACCCAGCGCGTCGAGGCCGCCCTCGAGGCCCTGCACGACAGCGACGCCCGCATGGCCGCCGTCGCCGAGCAGCTCGGGGGGCTCCAGTCGACGATCCGGTCGAGCCGCTCCGAGGTCGAGCGCACCGAGCGCACGATCGCCGACGCCGAGGCGGCCCTCGAGGCCGACCGGCTCGAGCTCACGGCCCTGTCCGCTCGCCTCGACGAGGCCAGCGCCGAGCCGACCGAGTCCGAGGAGCCCTCGACCGACGAGCGCGACGCCCTGGAGCTCGCCGCGAGCCGCGCCCGCACCGCCGAGACCGAGCTGCGGCTCACCCTGCGCACCAAGGAGGAGCGGGCCCGCTCGCTCAAGGGCCGTGCCGACTCGCTCGAGGGCGCTGCCCGCAACGAGATCCAGGCCCGCGAGAAGCTCCGCCAGCGTCAGGAGCGCCGCCGCCGCGAGGCCTCCATCGCCGATGCGGTGAGCCAGGCCGCGGCCTACGCCACCGAGAGGATGGCCACCGCCCTCGTGCGCGCTGCTCGCCTGCGCGACGAGGCCGAGGCCGAGCGCACCCGTCGCGACACGGTCGTGCGAGGGCTGCGCGAGGAGATGGGCACCCACCAGGACGAGCTGCGCGAGCTCACCGACTCCGCCCACCGCGACGAGGTCGCCCGGGCCCGCCAGGTCGCCCGCATCGAGCAGCTCCAGGCCAAGGCCGTCGAGGAGCTCGGCATGGACCCCGACGTCCTCATGGAGGACTACGGCCCCCATCAGCCGATCCCGTTCCTCGCCGGACCCGACCACGAGGGCGACGTGCCGATGCCGTCGGCGTTCGTGCGCGACGAGCAGGAGAAGCGGCTGCGCAAGGCCGAGCGTGGCCTCTCGGCGCTGGGCCGGGTCAACCCGCTCGCCCTCGAGGAGTTCGCGGCACTCGAGGAGCGTCACAAGTTCCTCGTCGAGCAGCTCGAGGACCTCAAGAAGTCCAAGCGCGACCTCCTCGACATCGTCAAGGAGGTCGACGAGCGGGTCGAGCAGGTCTTCACGCAGGCCTACCACGACACCGCCGAGCAGTTCGAGCGCGTGTTCCAGCGGCTCTTCCCCGGAGGTTCCGGACAGCTCGTCCTCACCGACCCGAGCGACATGCTCACCACCGGCATCGAGGTCGAGGCGCGTCCGCCGGGCAAGAAGGTCAAGCGGCTCTCGCTGCTCTCCGGTGGCGAGCGCTCGCTCGTCGCGGTGGCCCTGCTCGTCGCGATCTTCAAGGCGCGGCCGAGCCCGTTCTACATCATGGACGAGGTCGAGGCCGCCCTCGACGACACCAACCTCGGCCGCCTCATCACCCTCTTCGAGGAGCTGCGTGCCAGCAGCCAGCTCATCGTCATCACCCACCAGAAGAAGACGATGGAGATCGCCGACGCCCTCTACGGCGTGAGCATGCGCGGTGACGGCATCACGACGGTCGTCTCGCAGCGCATCCGCGACGTCGCCGCCACCGCCTGAGCGGACGGCGGCACCGCGAGCCGGCCGCGTCCCGGTGGGAACGGCAGCGGTCAGTCGGCGTTGACGCGACCGAAGGTGTCCAGCGGCCAGATCCGGAAGACGACCGGGCCGACAACGCGGTTCATCGGGACGAACCGCGCGCACCCCTCGGCCTCCGTCCCGCCCCGGCAGCTCGCGACCGAGTCCGCAGACTGCGAGCGGTGGTCGCCGAGGACGAGGAGGCGGTCGGACGGCACCCGGATCTCGGGGAAGCACCGCGAGGACCGAGGCGTCGTGTCGCAGGTGAGCTCGGGGGAGCGGAAGGTGTGGTCCTCGAAGAGGTAGCCCTCCTCGAGCGGGTCGCCCTCGACGAGGACCCGGCCCGAGCTGTCGCAGCAGCGGACCCGGTCACCGGGCATGCCGATGACCCGCTTGACGGTGTAGGCGGTGCTCGACGGGCCGATGCCGGTGAGGTCGCCGACCCTGCGGATGCTGTCGGTGAGCACGTTGCCGGTGGGACGGAGCCGGGTCTCCTGCCACGTCTCACCATGGGCGAAGACGACGATGTCGCCGCGCTCCACGGTGCCGTCGGTGCGGTCGACGACGATGCGGTCGCCGATGCGCAGCGTCTGCTCCATCGACTGCGACGGGACCCCGAACGGCTTGACGACGAACCCCTGGACCAGCGCCACGACGACGACGGCGAGGATGACCTCGACGCCGACGGGAAGCCTGCGACGGCGACGCCCGGCGGCCTCCTGCGCGGTCGTCACGGTCACTCGCCGAGCCTACGCGGTAGGGATGCCCGATGCGCGCCGGCGTCCACGGGGGCGGGGTGTCGTTTTGTCTGCGGGGGTCCACTAGGACACCCTTGGGACATGGTCGCGCTCATTCTCGGCATGCTCGTCTGTGTCGCCCTCGCCCTCGCCGTCGTCGCCCTCGTCGCGATCCCCGCGCGCCGGGACGGCCGTGGAGTCCTCACTCCCAAGGGCGAGGAGGTCGTCATCGCGCTCAAGGAGCGCCAGCAGTCGGCCCGCCAGCGCCTCGAGCGTGGGGACGACGCGTCCTCCGTCGACGCGTCCTCGGCCGGTGCCGCGACCGCTCAGGCGATCGCGCCGGCCACCGCGCCGGCCACAGAGGCGTCCGCCGACGCCGTGAACGCCGACACCCCGACCCCGGCCGACGCCGGCGCGCGCTCCTGATGCGCTCGGGGATCGACCGGTCCGCTGGCGACGCCGCGGTCCGGCCACAGGACGACCTCTTCGGGCACGTCAACGGTGGGTGGGTCGCCCGCACCGAGATGCCGGCCGACCGTGGCCGCTACGGCAGCTTCGACCGCCTCCGCGAGAGCGCCGAGGAGCACGTGCGCGACATCATCACCGGCGTCGCCGCGGGCAACCCCGAGTCCGGCACCGTCGCCCGCAAGGTCGGTGACCTCTACACCTCCTTCATGGACGAGGAGCGCATCGAGGAGCTGGGCGCGACGCCGCTCGCGCCGCTGCTCTCCGCCATCGACGAGGTGAAGACACCGAGCGACGTCATGTCCGTGCTCGGCCGCTTCCTGCGCGCGGGCGTCGACGGGCTCGTCCACCCGATCGTCAACACCGACGACCGCGACTCGACCCGCTACGTCGTCTACCTCGAGCAGGCCGGCATCGGCCTCCCCGACGAGGCCTACTACCGCGACCCGCAGCACGCCGCCATCCGTGGCGCCTACCCCGGTCACGTCGCGCGCATGCTCACCCTCACCGGCGTGTATGCCGGGGAGGCGGCCTCCGCTGCCGCGGAGCGGATCGTCGACCTCGAGACTCGCATCGCCGCCTCGCACTGGGACCAGGTCGCCAACCGGGACGCCGTGAAGACCTACACCCTCGTCGACCGGCAGGAGCTCGAGGAGCTCACGCCGGGAGTCGACTGGACGGCATACCTCGTGGGCGCGCAAGCGCCCGAGCGGGCCTTCGACCAGGTCATCGCCCGCCAGCCCGACCACCTCCGGTCCATCGCGGCCGCGCTCGCCGAGGTCGACATCGCCGTGTGGCAGGACTGGCTGCGCTGGCGCGTCGTCCACGCGCTCGCGGCCTACCTCGCCGACGCGGTGGTCGCCGAGAACTTCGACTTCTACGGGCGCACGCTCTCGGGGGTCCCGCAGATCCGTGACCGCTGGAAGCGCGGTGTCGGGCTCGTCGAGGACGCCCTCGGTGAGGCCGTCGGGCAGCTCTACGTCGAGCAGCACTTCCCGCCGCACGCCAAGGAGCGGATGGTCGAGCTCGTCGACAACCTCGTCGAGGCGTTCCGGCGCGACTTCCTCGGCCTCGAGTGGATGGGTCTGGAGACCCGCCGCGAGGCGCTGGCCAAGCTCGAGTCGTTCACCCCCAAGATCGGCTACCCCGAGACGTGGCGCGACTACTCCACGCTCGAGGTCGACGCCGGTGACCTCGTCGGCAACGTGGCCCGGGCCTCGGCCTTCGAGGTCGACCGCAACCTCGCCAAGCTCGGCGGCCCGGTGGACCGCGACGAGTGGTTCATGACGCCGCAGACGGTCAACGCCTACTACAACCCCGGGCTCAACGAGATCGTCTTCCCGGCAGCCATCCTCCAGCCGCCGTTCTTCGACGTCGAGGCCGACGATGCGGTCAACTACGGCGGCATCGGCGCGGTCATCGGCCACGAGATCGGCCACGGGTTCGACGACCAGGGGTCGCAGTACGACGGCGACGGCAACCTGCGCAACTGGTGGACCGACAGCGACCGCGCGAACTTCGACGGCCGGGCGCAGCGCCTCATCGCCCAGTTCGACGAGCTCGAGTCGCGTGACGCCCCCGGCCACAAGGTCAACGGCGCGCTCACGGTCGGCGAGAACATCGGCGACCTCGGCGGGCTCACGATCGGGCACGCGGCATACCGGATCTCGACCGAGGGGAGCGAGGCCCCGGTTCTCGACGACCTCACCGGCGACCAGCGGTTCTTCTTCGGGTGGGCCCAGGTGTGGTGCGGGATGGCGCGCGAGGCCGAGGCCGTGAGGCTGCTCGCGATCGACCCCCACGCGCCGATGGACCTGCGCGCCAACGCCGTGCGCAACCTCGTCGAGTTCCACGAGGCCTTCGACGTCCAGCCCGGCGACGGCATGTGGGTGCCCGAGGACGAGCGGGTCCGCATCTTCTGATCCCGGGTGCGAGGATGGCGACGTGAGTGCCATCGACACCTTCTGGGAATTCCTCGCCGTCGCGATCGGCCTGCTGGTCGTCCTCGGCGGGCTCGCCGCCACCTTCCTCCGGGGGAGGGGTGGGGCGACCAAGGAGCTGCCGCGAGAGCGTCCGACGACGCCGTCCGCGCCGGCCCCGACGGCCGACGAGGAGCGTGACGACCGGCCCGAGGGGTCCGTCGACACGCTGCCCGCACCGACCGACGAGGGCACGGTCGACGAGACCCTCCCGCCGGTCACGGTCCCCGAGGTCGAGCGGCCCGAGGCGCCGCAGACGCGCCTCCAGCGTCTGCGTGCCCGCCTCGCCCGCTCCAACTCCGCCCTCGGCCAGGGCCTGCTCGCCCTCCTCTCGCGCGGCGACCTCGACGAGCAGGCCTGGGAGGACGTCGAGGACACCCTCCTCACCGCCGACCTCGGCGTCGAGGCCACGACCGAGCTCGTCGACTCCCTGCGCACCAAGGTCAAGGTCGCGGGGAACGCCGACGAGGCCGCGGTGCGCGGCTGGCTGCGCGAGGAGCTCGTCGCGCTCGTCGACCCCTCGATGGACCGAACGGTCGCCTCGTCGCGCGTCGACGGCCGCCCCGCGGTCGTCCTCGTCGTCGGAGTCAACGGCACCGGCAAGACGACGACCGTCGGCAAGCTCGCCCGCGTCCTCGTCGCCGAGGACAAGGACGTCGTCCTCGGCGCCGCCGACACCTTCCGGGCCGCGGCCGCGGACCAGCTGCAGACGTGGGGCGAACGCGTGGGCGTGCCGACGGTGCGCTCCGACCGCGAGGGCGCCGACCCGGCGGCCGTCGCCTTCGACGCCGTCAAGGGCGCCGCCGAGATGGAGGCGGACGTCGTCATCGTCGACACGGCCGGCCGCCTGCACAACAAGGTCGGGCTCATGGACGAGCTCGGCAAGGTCAAGCGCGTCATCGAGAAGCAGAGCCCGATCGACGAGGTCCTCCTCGTGCTCGACGCCACGACCGGCCAGAACGGCCTGCGCCAGGCCGAGGTCTTCAGCCAGGTCGTCGGTATCACCGGCATCGTCCTCACCAAGCTCGACGGCACCGCCAAGGGCGGCATCGTCGTCGCCGTCCAGCGCAAGCTGGGCGTGCCCGTCAAGCTCATCGGGCTCGGCGAGGGTCCCGACGACCTCGCGCCGTTCGACCCCGAGGGCTTCGTCGACGCGATTCTCGACTGACGATGGCTGTCGCTGCGCTGCACGACCGCGCCCGGCTCACCGACGCCCTCGTGGCCTCCACCCGCGCGAGCATCGACCTCGCCGCGCACGCCGAGGTGCGCGACGCGTGGGAGCGCGACAGCGCGTGCTCGGGGATGACCGTCGGCGGGCTGGCCCACCACCTGCTCGCCCAGACGGGGCACATCGTGCGCGGCCTGCGCGTGCCGGCCCCCGGAGACGCGCCGGTCATCGGGCTGCTCGACCACTACTCGCAGGCTCCGTGGGTCGCCGCCTCACGCGACGGCGAGACCGACCCGGACCAGGACGAGAAGGACAACGCGGCCGCGGCCGCCGGTCATGAAGCCGTGGTCGCGGGCGCGCGGCAGGCACTGGCGGAGCTGCCCGAGGCACTCGCCCGGCCGCGCGACCCGGACGTCGTCCACATCCCGTGGCAGGGCTGGTCGCTGGCGACGCCGGACTTCGCCACGACCCGGATGATGGAGATGGTCGTGCACGGCGACGACCTCGCGGCCAGCGTGGGCCTGCCCACCCCCGAGCACGACCCGCTCGTCGTCGAGGCGGTGCTCGACCTGCTCGTCCACGTCTCGCTCTCCCGCCACGGGCAGGTCGCGCTCGTCCGCGCGCTCAGCCGTCCGCAGCGATCGGGCGGCGACGTCTCGGCCTTCTAGGGTCCGCCGGGCGGTCGTTGCCCCCGGGGGTGTCGGAGATCCGGGTCATCACCCACCTCCGTGAGGTCGGATCCGCGACTCCTCGTATGCCGGAGCGCCACCTCACGCGGGACGTGCCGTCACCGGGTGGGCCGGGGAGCGCGAGCGCCGAGGTGGGCGGACGGCATACGGGCGTGAAACACACTTCTTACGCGCGGCGGCGACGTGCAACGTGGCTGTAACACGAGGCGAGGCGAGGTGAAACGGCGGGCTTCCAGACTCCTTCCCCATGAGCCCAACTCTCCTCCCCGTCGCGGCCGAGCCCGCAATCGACGCATCGGCGACGGCCTTCGTCCTCATCTGCGCCTCCCTGGTCCTGCTGATGACGCCCGGCCTCGCCCTCTTCTACGGCGGCATGACGCGCGCCAAGTCCGTCCTCAACATGATGATGATGTCGTTCGGCGCCATGGGCGTCGTCGGTGTCGTCTACGTGCTGTGGGGCTACTCGATGTCCTTCGGTGGCAGCAACATCGGCGGCATCATCGGCAACCCGTTCGAGAACTTCGGACTCAAGGGAGTCGTCGGTGACGCGGCCGGCGCCACGGTCGACGCGAACGGCACGGCGATCATCGACGTGTTCGGCGCGGACGTGTGGATCCCCGAGGTGCTCTTCGTCGGGTTCCAGCTGACCTTCGCGATCATCACCGTCGCCCTCATCAGCGGTGCCATCGCCGACCGCGCCAAGTTCTCGACCTGGCTGCTCTTCACCGGGCTGTGGGTCACCCTCGCCTACTTCCCGGTCGCCCACATGGTGTGGGGAGGCGGCCTGCTCAGCGGTTCCGCCGACGGGCTGTCGGCCAAGCTCTTCGGCGCCACCGACGGCGTGGCGAACGTGCTGCCGATCGACTTCGCCGGTGGCACGGTCGTCCACATCAACGCCGGTATCGCCGGCCTCGTCCTCGCCCTCATCGTCGGCAAGCGCCTCGGCTTCGGCAAGACCGCGATGCGCCCGCACAACGTCCCGCTCGTCATGCTCGGCGCCGGTCTGCTGTGGTTCGGCTGGTTCGGGTTCAACGCCGGCTCCGAGCTCGCCGCCGACGGCCTCTCGAGCCTCGTGTGGGTCAACACGACCGTCGCGACCTGTGCGGCGATCCTCGGCTGGCTCGTCGTGGAGAAGGTCCGTGACGGCCACGCCACCTCGGTCGGCGCCGCCTCGGGTGTCGTCGCCGGTCTCGTCGCCATCACCCCGGCCTGTGGTGCGCTCTCCCCGGTCGGCTCGATCGTCCTCGGCGCCGTGGCCGGTGCGCTCGCGGCCCTCGCGGTCGGCCTCAAGTTCCGCTTCGGCTACGACGACTCGCTCGACGTCGTCGGCGTCCACCTCGTCGCCGGCCTCTGGGGCACCGTCGGTGCCGGCCTGCTCGCCACCGAGGGTGGCCTGTTCTACGGTGACGGCGCCCGCCAGCTCGTCGTCCAGGTCGTCATCGCCCTCGCGTCGCTCGTCTTCTCGGCGATCGTCACGGCGGTCATCGGCCTCGCCCTCAAGGCGACCGTCGGATGGCGGGTCAGCGACGACGACGAGGTCGCCGGCATCGACCAGTCCGAGCACGCCGAGTCCGGCTACGACCTCGTGGCCCGCGGTGGACGCCTCGGTGTCACCTCGACCGGACCGCAGACCGACGCCCGTCACGCCGACGAGCTCACCTCCGAAGGAGTCAAGGCATGAAGCTCATCACCGCCATCATCAAGCCCCACCAGCTGGACGCGGTGAAGGAGGCCCTCGAGGCCTACGGCATCTCGGGCATGACCATCAGCGAGGCGTCCGGATACGGCCGCCAGCGCGGTCACAGCGAGGTCTACCGCGGCGCCGAGTACACCGTGGACTTCGTCCCGAAGATCCGCCTCGAGGTGCTCGTCGACGACATGGACGCCACCAGCGTCGCCGACGTCGTCCTCAAGTCGGCCCAGACGGGCCGGATCGGCGACGGGAAGATCTGGATCCAGCCCGTCGAGGACGTGGTCCGCGTCCGCACGGGAGAACGCGGCTCGGACGCCATCTGAGGGCCGCACCCGACCGCCCCTCCTTTCCCGCCCGGAGTGGGTTCGGTGCACTGCACAGGGGAACCGTCCCCACTCGCAGTGACCGGATCCCACTTCGGGCGGGAATGGTGTGACCGGCCGACCAGAGACACCACATCCAGGGGAGGAAATCGCATGACCGACATCGCCGACGTGGCCGCCCGCCGGCTCGACCTCGCGGGGACGCGGGCCTTCGAGCAGGCCGGCTCGGGCACCGAGCGCCGTCGCCGGCTGGCCGAGTTCAACGAGCAGTGGCTCGGCGAGCTCTGGGACGAGGCGGTCCGGGGGCAACGGGTCGAGGGGGTCGCCCTGGCCGCTGTCGGCAGCGTCGGGCGCGGTGACGCCGGCCCGCTCTCGGACTACGACCTCGTCCTCCTCCACTACGGCCGGACCCTCTCGGCTGACGAGGTCACCCGCCTCGCCGACCGCATCTGGTACCCGATCTGGGACGCCGGAGTCAGGCTCGACCACAGCGTCCGCACCGTCAACCAGTGCCGCACCGTCGCCGCCGACGACCTCACTGCCGCCGTCGGTCTCCTCGACATCGCCCCCGTCGCCGGTGACGCCGAGGTCGTCGCCGCTGCCCGCGCGACGGTGAGCCACGACTGGCGGGCCCACGCCCGCAAGCGGCTGCCGCAGCTCACCGAGGCGATCGCCGTGCGCCACCACCGCCACGGTGACCTTGCCCAGTCGATCGAGCCCGAGCTCAAGGAGGCCCACGGCGGCCTGCGCGACATGACGATCCTCAGCGCCCTCGCCGAGGCCTGGCTCGCGGACCGACCGCGTGGTGAGGTCGACACGGCATACGGGCTGTTGCTCGACGTCCGCGACGCGGTCCACGTCGTCACGGGCCGCGGGCGCGACCGGCTCGGTCGCGAGGACCACGACGCCGTCGCGGCCCTGCTCGGCTACGGCGACCCCGACGACCTGCTCGCCGACGTGTCCGACGCCGGGCGCGCCATCGCCTACGCCCTCGACGGCACCGTCCGCCGCGCCGGCCAGTCGCAGCGTGCCCGCGTGCTGCGCGTCGGGCCGCGCCGGCCACAGATGGCGCCGCTCGGCTACGGCCTCTTCGAGAGCGACGGCGAGGTCGTCCTCGGCGCCGGTCGCACGTCCGGGTCCGATCCACACCTGCCGCTGCGCGCCGCCGTCGTCGCCGCCCGCGCCAACCTGCCGATCTCGCCCACGACCCTCGAGAACCTCGCCACGCGCTGTGCCGACCTGCCGACGCCGTGGACACCGCTGGCCCGCGGGCTCTTCAGCGACCTGCTCGCCGCCGGGCCGGGCCTCGTCACCGTCTGGGAGGGGCTCGACCAGCAGGGCGTCATCGAGCGCTGGCTGCCCGAGTGGGCCGCGGTGCGGTCGCGCCCGCAGCGCAACGCTGTCCACCGCCACACCGTCGACCGGCACCTCATCGAGACCGTCGTCCACGCCACCGGTCTCGTGCGCGGGGTCGGCCGCGCCGACCTGCTCCTGCTCGCAGCGCTCCTGCACGACATCGGCAAGGTGCCGGGAGCCCACGACCACTCCGCCGCGGGAGCGCCGATCGCCGAGGCCGTCATGCGCCGGCTCGGGCACCCCGAGGCCGACGTCGAGGTCGTCACCGCGCTCGTCCGCGAGCACCTCACCCTCATCGAGCTCGCCACCCGTCGCGACCACTCGGACCCCCGCACCATCGACGCGGCGGTGGCCGCCGTCGGTGGGGACCGCGACCGCTTCGACCTCCTCCTGGCCCTCACCGAGGCGGACGCCGTCGCCGCCGGCCCGAAGGCGTGGACCGACTGGCGCGCCGCCCTGCTCGCGCAGCTCGCCACCGAGGTGCGCGCCCGTCTCGACGCGAGCGGGTCGACCGTCGCTGCCAGCCCGGCCGCGCCGCCCGCGGACGTGGGCCAGGGCTCCCTGCCCGAGCACCTCGTGCGCGCGCTCGCGACGGGGGAGCCGCACGTCGAGGTCGTCTCGCACGGCGGGTCGTACCGGATCGACATCGCCGACCGGGACCGGCTCGGGCTCTTCGCCGACACCGCCGGCCTGCTCGCCGCCGAGGGACTCGTCGTGCGGACGGCGATCCTGCGCACCGTGGACGGGGTCGCCGTCAACGAGTGGCACGTCGAGTCCCCGAGCGGCAACGAGCCCGAGCACGACCGGCTGCACCGCGGACTGGCCCGCCTCTCCACCGGCGACCGGGGGCCTCTCGGGCTGCTCGACCGGCGTCGCCAGTTCGCCGCGCGTCCCAGCCGTGAGTCGACGATCGGCACCCCCGGGCAGCCGCGCGCGCTCGTCGTCCCGGGGGCGAGCGACGACGCCACCGTGCTCGAGGTTCGCGCCGAGGACCGCCCGGGGCTCCTGCACGAGCTCGGGATGGCCCTCGCGAAGACGGGTGTCTCCGTGCGCTCCGCGCACATCGCGACGTATGCCGGCCAGACCCTCGACACGTTCTATGTCACCGACTTCTCGGGTCGCCCCTTGGGCCCGGCCAAGGTGGCGCAGGTCGTCGCCGTCGTCATCGACACGTGCGACGGGAGCAGCTGACCACCACGCTCCTCGTGCGTCCGGCGAGGTGGTGGCTGGGGCGTCACCTTGCCGGACGCAAGGAGCCCGCCGAACGGCGGTTAACCTTGTGCGGTGTTCACGAGCCTCTCCGACCGCCTGACGTCGACCTTCAAGAACCTGCGCAGCAAGGGACGTCTGTCCGAGTCCGACGTCAACAGGACCGTCCGCGACATCCGGATGGCCCTGCTCGACGCCGACGTCGCGCTGCCGGTCGTCAAGGAGTTCACCTCCTCGGTCCGTGACCGCGCGCTCGGCGCCGAGGTGTCGGAGGCCCTCAACCCGGCCCAGCAGGTCGTCAAGATCGTCAACGAGGAGCTCGTCGGCATCCTCGGCGGGCAGACCCGCACCATCCGCTTCGCCAAGAGCGGCCCGACGGTCATCATGCTCGCCGGCCTCCAGGGTGCGGGCAAGACCACACTCGCCGGCAAGCTCGCGTACTGGCTCAAGGAGCAGGGCCACACGCCCATGCTCGTCGCGGCCGACCTCCAGCGCCCGAACGCCGTGACCCAGCTCCAGGTCGTCGGCGAGCGCGCCGGCGTCCCGGTCTACGCCCCCGAGCAGGGCAACGTCGGCGGCCACGACGCCGTCGGCCCCACGGGGGAGGGGACTCGCAGCTTCGGCGACCCGGTCGCGGTGTCGCGTGACGGCATACGGGAGGCGGTCTCCAAGCAGCACGACGTCGTCATCGTCGACACGGCAGGACGCCTCGCGGTCGACGCCGACCTCATGCGTCAGGCCGGCGACATCCGCGCCGCGATCAACCCCGACGAGGTCCTCTTCGTCATCGACGCGATGATCGGCCAGGCGGCCGTCGAGACCGCCGAGGCGTTCCTCGACGGCGTCGACTTCACCGGCGTCGTGCTGTCCAAGCTCGATGGTGACGCCCGCGGTGGTGCGGCGCTCTCGGTCGCCGGGGTCACCGGGCGCCCGATCATGTTCGCGTCGACCGGTGAGGGGGTGCGCGACTTCGAGGTCTTCCACCCCGACCGCATGGCCTCCCGCATCCTCGACATGGGTGACGTGCTCACCCTCATCGAGCAGGCCGAGAAGGCGTTCGACCGGACACAGGCCGCCGAGATGGAGCGCAAGTTCCTCGCGGCCGAGGACTTCACCTTCGACGACTTCCTCCAGCAGATGTCGGCGATCAAGAAGATGGGCTCGCTCAAGTCGATGCTCAAGATGATGCCGGGCATGGGGCAGATGTCGGCCCAGCTCGACAACCTCGACGAGCGCGAGTTCGACCGCGTCGAGGCGATGGTCCGCTCGATGACGCCCTTCGAGCGCAACCACCCCAAGCAGATCAACGGCTCGCGCCGTGCCCGCATCGCCGGCGGATCCGGTGTCACCGTCTCCGAGGTCAACCAGCTGCTCGAGCGGTTCGGCGAGGCCCAGAAGATGATGAAGCAGCTCGCCCGCGGCGGCGGGCTCCCGGGCATGCCGGGTCTCGGTGGTGGCGGTGGCAAGAAGGCCCGCCAGCAGCAGCAGGTCCGCGGCAAGAAGTCCAAGTCCGGCAACCCCGCCAAGCGCGCTGCCGAGGCCCAGGCGGCGGCCCAGCGCGCGGCGTCCAAGCCGGCGGGTTCGTCGTTCGGGGGCGGCGCCGGTGCTCCCGGTGGCTTCGACCCGGCTGCGATGGACCCGGCGCAGCTCCCCAAGGGCTTCGAGAAGTTCCTCGGCAAGTGACCCGTCGGTCGTGAGCACCGGGCCGCTCCACACGCTGTCGGTCGGGACCGCCGGACCGCGGATCGCCTTCCTCCACGGGCTCTTCGGCCAGGGACGCAACTGGTCGACGATCGCGAAGGCGCTCGCGGGACCCTCGGGTGACGGCGCGCGGTGCACGCTCGTCGACCTTCCGGACCACGGTCGCAGCCCGTGGACGCAGGAGTTCTCCTTCGAGTCGTATGCCGCGTCCGTCGCCTCGACGCTGCGCGCCAGCGACGAGGGACCGTGGGTCGTCGTCGGTCATTCGCTCGGTGGCAAGGTCGCGATGACGCTGGCGCTCACCGAGCCGGAGCTCGTGGCCAAGCTCGTCGTCGTCGACATCGCACCCAAGGACTACGTCAACCTCGACCGCTTCACCGGCTACATGGCCGAGATGCAGCGCCTGCCGCTGGGGGAGCTGCGCGACCGGGCCGACGCCGAGGCGCGCTTCGAGGAGCCCGACCCGGGCGTCAAGGCGTTCCTCCTGCAGAACCTCCGGCGCGAGGGCACGTCGTGGCGCTGGCAGGCCAACCTCGAGCTCTTCGTCGCCGACGCGGCCCGTGGCCACCACTCGGTCATCGCCGACTTCCCCTTCGCGCCGGGCGACGTCGAGCCGTATGCCGGCCCCGTCCTGTGGATCGCCGGCTCGGAGTCCCGCTACATCAAGGACGAGGACTCGGTGACGATGCGCGCGCTCTTCCCGCGGGTGCGCCAGCTCACCGTCAAGGGTGCGTCGCACTGGGTGCACAGCGACGCCCCGGCCGTCGTCATCGAGGCGCTGCGCCGCGTCCTCGCCGCCCCCGCCTGACGCCGTTCCGCGCCCCAGCTTTTGCTCCTGGGGAGGGAACCTTGAGCATCCGGAGGGCACTGTTCCCTCCGGACCCACAACCTTCCCTCATGGGGAGCAAAAGCTGGGGTGGGGAGCCGGGTCGCTAGGGTCGGGTGCCATGACGGCATCGGTGCTGCACCTGGTCGGTGAGGTCCTGCTCGGACCCGAGGACGTGCGACCGGAGGCGTGGGTCGTCGGGGGGCGAATGACCTACGAGCGCCCGACCGGCGCCGGCCACGACGTCGAGACGCTGCGCGGCTGGTTCGTCCCCGGACTCGTCGACGCGCACTGCCACGTCGGCCTCGACCGCCACGGCGCCGTCGACGACGCCACCGCCGAGCAGCAGGCGACCGCCGACCGCGACAACGGCACCCTGCTCATCCGCGACGCCGGCTCGCCGGCCGACACCCGCTGGATCGACGAGCGGGACGACCTGCCCAAGGTCATCCGGGCGGGTCGCCACATCGCGAGGACCAAGCGCTACATCCGCAACTACGCGTGGGAGGTCGAACCCGAGCAGCTCGTCGAGCGGGTCCGCATGGAGGCACGCGCGGGCGACGGCTGGGTCAAGCTCGTCGGCGACTGGATCGACCGCGAGACCGGCGACCTCCTGCCGTGCTGGCCGGCCGACGTCCTCAAGGAGGCCGTCGCCGCGGCCCACGAGGAAGGGGCTCGCACGACCGCCCACTGCTTCGGCCCGGACTCGCTGCGCGACTTCGCGGCCGCGGGCACCGACTGCATCGAGCACGCGACCGGGCTCGAGCCCGACACGATCGACTCCTTCGCCGCGCAGGGCATCGCCATCGTCCCGACGCTCGTCAACATCGCGACCTTCCCGGCCATCGCCGAGCCCGCCCGCGAGAAGTTCCCCGACTACCACCGGAGGATGCTCGACCTCCACGCCCGGCGCTACGAGACGTTCGGCGCGGCGCGGGAGGCCGGCATACCCATCTATCTCGGGACCGACGCGGGAGGCTCGATCGCCCACGGGCTCGCTGCGCAGGAGGCCGTCGAGCTGTCGCGCATCGGCTTCAGCAACACCGAGGTCCTCACCGCCGCGACGTGGGGAGCCCGGGAGTGGCTCGGCAGGCCCGGCCTGGAGGAGGGGGCGGACGCCGACCTGCTCGTCCTGGGTCGCGACCCGCGCATGGACGTCACGGTGCTCGGGGAGCCGGACGCCGTCGTCCTGCGAGGCGTCACGTGGTGAGCCATCCATCATGCGAGACATAATCTGACGTTGTTTGACGGATAACTTCGGCTTATCGAAGACTTCGACCTGTCCGACAGGAAGTGCGGCCGCACGGCCAGCTCTGACGGACCCCGATCGAAGGAGCCCTCCCATGAGCCGTCATCCCCGCCTCGCCCTGGCCGCCGTCGCGACCGCTGGTGCGCTGGTGATGTCGGCCTGTGCCGGTGGAGGCGCGAGCGACACGGCCGGCGGTGCCGAGGCCCAGGCCGCGGACCAGGCGTCGACGAGCACCCTCAACCTCTTCGCGTATGCCGTGCCCAAGGTCGGCTTCGACAAGGTCATCCCCGCGTTCAACGCGACCGAGGAGGGCCGTGGGGTGACCTTCCAGCAGTCCTACGGCGCATCCGGAGACCAGTCGCGCAAGGTCGCTGCCGGTGCCGCGGCGGACGTCGTCAACTTCTCGGTCGAGCCGGACATCACCCGGCTCGTCGACGCCGGCCTCGTCGCGGCCGACTGGAACGCCGGCGAGCACAAGGGCGTCCCGTTCGGGTCGGTCGTCACGATCGTCACCCGCAAGGGCAACCCCAAGGCCATCAAGGACTGGGACGACCTGCTCAAGCCCGGCGTCGAGGTCGTCACGCCGAACCCGTTCAGCTCGGGGTCGGCGAAGTGGAACCTCCTCGCGCCGTACGCCGCCAAGAGCGACGGCGGCAAGAACTCCGCCGCGGGGCTGACCTTCATCGAGAAGCTCGTCACCGACCACGTCAAGGTGCAGCCGAAGTCCGGGCGGGAGGCGACCGAGACCTTCCTCCAGGGCACGGGTGACGTCCTGCTGTCCTACGAGAACGAGGCCCTCTTCGCCGAGCGCAAGGGCGACCCGGTCGAGCACGTCACGCCGCCGACGACGTTCAAGATCGAGAACCCGGTCGCTGTCCTCACCAAGGGCGAGAATGCCGAGAAGGCCACGGCCTTCCGCGACTTCCTCTTCACGCCCGAGGCGCAGAAGCTATGGGCGGAGGCCGGGTTCCGGCCCGTCGATCAGACCGTCGCGGCGGAGTTCGCGAAGGACTTCCCGGAGCCGACGAAGCTCTGGACCATCGACGACCTCGGCGGCTGGAAGACCGTGGACGGGACGCTGTTCAAGAAGGACACCGGTTCGATCGCGGTCATCTACGACAAGGCCACGTCCTGACATGACGACGGCCACCGGCGAGCAGCCGCAGCTCCTCGCGCACCAGCGACGCGACGGGACCGCACCCGCGGACCCCGAGGTCGCCGGTGCGCAGGAGGCCGGCGCCCACGGGGCGGGCGACGGGCAGGCGCCCAGCCCCGTGGGCGGCCCCCGCCCTGTGGGCGGCTCCCGCCCCGGGGGCGGCTCCCGCCCCGTGGGCGGCTCCCGCACCGGACGGCTCGGTCGCCCCCTCGGTGTCGGGGTCGTCGGGCTGTGGCTCAGCGTCATGGTCCTCCTCCCGCTGGCGGCGCTCACGGCGACGTCCCTCGAGGAGGGCTTCGGCGGCTTCTGGGAGGCGGTGACAGCGCCGGTCGCCCTGGCGTCGCTGCGGGTGACCCTCGTCGCGGCCGCGGTCGTCGCGCTCGTCAACGCGGTCATGGGCACTCTCATCGCGTGGGTGCTCGTCCGTGACGACTTCCCGGGCAAGCGGATCGTCAACGCGCTCATCGACGTGCCGTTCGCTCTCCCGACAATCGTCGCGAGCATCGTCCTGCTGTCCCTCTACGGACCCAACAGCCCGATCGACCTGCGGCTCAACGCCACCCAGCCCGGACTCGTCGTCGCGCTGGCGTTCGTCACGCTGCCGTTCGTCGTCCGCTCGGTGCAGCCGGTCCTCATCGAGGCCGACCGTGAGGTCGAGGAGGCTGCGGCCTCGCTCGGCGCGTCGAGCTGGGTGACGTTCCGCCGCGTCGTCCTGCCGACGCTCCTGCCCGCCGTCATCAGCGGCACCGGCCTCGCCTTCGCCCGCGCCATCGGGGAGTACGGCTCGGTCGTCCTCATCGGCGGCAACATCCCGCGCGAGACCCAGGTCGCCTCGCAGTACATCCAGCAGCAGATCGAGATCGACCGGCCCGTCAACGCCGCCGCCGTCTCGGTGGCGCTGCTCGCCATCGCGTTCGTCACCCTCGCCCTGCTCCGGTGGTTCGCGGGGCGGTCGCTGCGTCGTGAGGAGGAGGCGTCATGAGGACCTCGACCCCCGCCCGGCTGGGCCTGCGGACGCTCGCCCTCGGCTACCTCTTCGTCCTCGTCGCCGTGCCGATCGTCCTCATCCTCTGGCGCACCTTCGAGCCCGGGCTCGGGGCCTTCGTCGAGTCGGTCCGGACTCCCGCCGCCATCTCGGCGCTCAACCTCACGCTGCTCATCGTCGCCATCGTCGTCCCGCTCAACGTCGTCTTCGGCGTCGCCACCGCGCTCGCGCTCGTCCGCGGCCGCTTCCCCGGCAAGGGGCTCCTGCAAGCCGTCGTCGACCTGCCCTTCGCCGTCTCGCCGATCGTCGTCGGCGTCTCGCTCATCCTGCTCTGGGGTGCCGGTGGCTGGTTCGGCGGCGTCGAGAGCCTCGGGTTCCAGGTGATCTTCGGGCTGCCCGGCATGGTCATCGCGACCCTCTTCGTCACCCTGCCGTTCGTCGTGCGCGAGGTCGAGCCCGTGCTCCACGAGATCGGAACCGAGCAGGAGCAGGCCGCCTCGACGCTCGGCGCGAGCTCGTGGCAGACGTTCTGGCGGATCACGCTCCCAGCCATCCGCTGGGGCCTCACCTACGGCGTCGTGCTGACGATCGCCCGCGCGCTCGGCGAGTTCGGGGCGGTGATCATGGTGAGCTCGGGCTTCCCCGGCGTCTCGCAGACGCTCACCCTCCTCGTGCATTCGCGCTACATCGACGACCACAACACCTACGGCGCGTATGCCGCGGCCACCCTCCTCATGGGGCTCGCCGTCGCGACGCTGCTGGGGATGACCCTGCTCGACCGCAAGAGGAGCACACGATGATCACCGTCACCGGAGCCCGCAAGACCTATGGCGACTTCGTCGCGCTCGACGGCGTCTCTCTCGACATCCCCGCGGGCAGCCTCACTGCCCTGCTCGGGCCGAGCGGGTCGGGCAAGTCGACGCTCCTGCGCGCCATCGCCGGCCTCGAGGGTCTCGACGGCGGCGCGGTCGTCATCGGCGGCACGGACGTCACCGGCATACCGCCGCAGAAGCGGGGGATCGGGTTCGTCTTCCAGCACTACGCCGCCTTCAAGCACATGACGGTGCGTGACAACGTCGCCTTCGGCCTGACGATCCGCAAGCGCCCCAAGGCCGAGATCGCCCGCAAGGTCGACGACCTCCTCGAGATCGTCGGGCTCGACGGGTTCCAGCACCGCTATCCCGCGCAGCTCTCCGGCGGCCAGCGGCAGCGGATGGCGCTCGCCCGCGCGCTCGCGGTCGATCCCGAGGTGCTGCTCCTCGACGAGCCGTTCGGCGCCCTCGACGCCAAGGTCCGCGCCGACCTGCGGCAGTGGCTGCGGCGGCTGCACGACGAGGTGCACGTGACGACGGTCCTCGTCACCCACGACCAGGAGGAGGCGCTCGACGTCGCCGACCGGATCGCCGTCCTCAACAAGGGAGCCATCGAGCAGGTGGGTGACCCGGTGTCGCTCTACGACCGACCCGCCAACGACTTCGTCATGTCGTTCCTCGGCTCGGTCGCGCGCCTGGGTGGCCAGCTCGTTCGCCCGCACGACATCGCCCTGCACCGCAGCCGCGAGCGCGCACAGCAGCTCGACGGTCGGGTCGGGGGCGGTCCGGGCGTCATCGAGGCCGTCGTCGAGCGCGTCGTCCGGCTCGGGTTCGAGGTCCGGGTGGACCTGCGTGCCGACTCGGGAGAGCGGTTCGCCGCGCAGCTCACCCGCGCCGAGGCCGACGCCCTCGCGCTCGGGGCCGGCGACACCGTGTTCGCGCACACGGTCGCGCCCGTCAACCCGGCGGAGGCCGAGCCCGCGCTCGCGATCTGACCGCGCGCGGTCGCGCTGCCTTCGACCGCCGGTGTATGCCGTTCGCGCCCCTGACGATTCGGACGCACCGGCCGCGGTGGGACACAATGCACGCCGTGGAGCGCACCCGACCCGTCGACGAGCACCCGACGGACAACGACCCCGAGGACTTCGGGCCCGGCGTCGACCCCGACGACCTCGCCACCGTCCTGCGCGTCCTCGCCCAGCTCCCCGAGCTCGACGCGGGCCACCCCGACATCCAGACGGTCAAGCGCGCGACGGGCCGGATGTACAAGCAGGTCCGCAAGGCCCGTCGCCGTGAGGCGAAGCAGCCGCAGATCGACCACGACGAGGCGATCCTGGCGCGCACCGCCACCGGCTCGCCGATGCGGATCGACGACGAGACCAAGGGGATCCTCCTCGAGGTGCCGCCGGTCGGCACGACCGCCGGTGAGCTGCTCAAGCCGCGCGGCTGCTACATCTGCAAGGCCGACTACACGACCGTCGACGCCTTCTACCACTGGCTCTGCCCGACCTGCGCGGCCAAGAGCCACGTCAAGCGCGAGCAGCGGGCCGACCTCACCGGCAAGCGAGCCCTGCTCACCGGGGGACGGGCCAAGATCGGCATGTACATCGCCCTCATGCTGCTGCGCGACGGCGCCCACCTGACGATCACGACGCGGTTCCCGCACGACGCCGCCCGCCGGTTCGCCGCGCAGGAGGACTCGGCCGACTGGATCGACCGCCTCAAGGTCGTCGGCATCGACCTGCGCGACCCCACCCAGGTCGTCGCGCTGGCCGACGAGGTCGCCGCGGCCGGGCCGCTCGACATCCTCATCAACAACGCCGCGCAGACCGTGCGTCGCAGTCCCGGCTCGTACTCGCACCTCGTCGACGGAGAGCAGGTGCCGCTCGAGCAGCACGTCCGCTACCCCGAGCTCGTGACCTTCGACCGGATCAGCGAGGCCCACCCCGCGAACCTCCTCGGCACCCTGCGCGACACCAAGGTCGCGCACCACGAGGGGGAGAGCGAGGAGGAGGCAGCCCGCGCCCTGGCCCAGCGGACCGCCGCGTCGATGACCGAGATGGCGCTCACCGCGGGCAGCGCCAGCCTCGAGGCGCACCTGGCCGGCACGGCCGTCGACGCCGGCGGCTTGCTGCCCGACACCCAACGCAACAACAGCTGGACCCAGGTCGTCGACGAGGTCGACCCGCTCGAGCTGCTCGAGGTGCAGCTCTGCAACTCGACGGCGCCGTTCATCCTCATCTCGCGGCTGCGCCCGTCGCTGCGCGCGGCCGTCGCCGCCGGTGCGCGCCGTGCCTACGTCGTCAACGTGTCGGCGATGGAGGGCCAGTTCTCCCGCCGCTACAAGGGGCCCGGCCACCCGCACACCAACATGGCCAAGGCCGCGCTCAACATGCTCACCCGCACGAGCTCGGGCGAGATGTTCGAGACCGACCGCATCCTCATGACCGCCGTCGACACCGGCTGGATCACGGACGAGCGGCCGCACCACGAGAAGCTCCGCATCGCCGCCGAGGGCTGGCACGCGCCGCTCGACCTCGTCGACGGCGCCGCACGCGTCTACGACCCGATCGTGCGCGGCGAGGCCGGCGAGGACGTCTACGGGTGCTTCGTCAAAGACTACGAACCCAGCCCGTGGTGACCCGTCGCAGCACGACGTAGCCGGCGACCGTGAGGGCTGCGACGACCGCCGCCGCGACGAACCACGGTGCGCCCGTGCTCCACACGAAGGCGTCCAGGTCGTGGGCCAGCCCACCCGACGTGCACGTCTCGACCCCGTCGGGCGTCGCGCTGCACGACCCCTGCGACGGACTCGCTGACCCGAGGAACAGCCCGAGCCCGACGAGCCCCACCGCCAGAGCGAGACCCAGGCCGGCGACGGCGGGCCAGCTGCCGGGGCGACGCACGGTGAGCACGACGGCGAGCACGAGCACGATGGCAGCCAGGGGCGCGACGAAGATCCCGATGGTGAGCAGACCGGCGACGGTGACCTCCCACAGGAGGCCGGCAACCGTCCACAGCACGAGGAGCGCGACGGACGCGGGGGCAGGCAGGGGGCGCGGGGGCGTGCTCGTCGTCGCGGTCACCGCTCCACGGTAGGCCCGGGAAGGTGTCCACGAAGGCGAGACGACGGCATACCCGAAGGACGTCGGTATGCCGGTCGCCCGCCTCTCGTGGTCGGGACCACCCTCCCGGGTCTGGCAGAATGGTCGGCTGTACACCTTTCGGCCGGCAGACCGGCCGGATGCCTACCCCGGGCATCGGTACCCCGCGTGAATCCTGACCGCGGTCTCGCCGTGCCCACAACAACCGGAACGGAGACCACACTCGTGGCCGTCAAGATTCGTCTCAAGCGGATGGGCAAGATCCGCACCGCCATCTACCGTGTCGTCGTCATGGACTCGCGCACCAAGCGCGATGGCCGCGCGATCGAGGAGATCGGCAAGTACGACCCCAACCAGGAGCCGTCGCTCATCGAGATCGACATGGACCGCGCCAACTACTGGCGTGGCCAGGGCGCGCAGCCGACCGAGGCCGTCGCCGCTCTCCTCAAGATCATGGACGAGGGCACCCTCAAGGTGGCCGAGCCCAAGGCCAACAAGAAGGACCTCTACGAGGCCGCGCTCGCCGCCGCGGGCAAGGGTGAGGGTTCGGACACGTCCGGCGCCACCACCGCCCGCAAGAAGGCCGCCAAGAAGGCCGACGCCGAGGCCCCCGCGGCCGAGGAGAAGGTCGAGGAGCCCACTGCGGACGAGGTCGCCCCGGCGGCCGACACCGACTCGGGCGCTGCTGCCGCCGAGAGTGCCGAGGAGCCCGCCGAGGGTCCCGACACCGAGGCCACCGAGGACAAGGCAGGGGCCTGACGATGCTCGAGGAGGCGCTGGAGCACCTCGTCACGGGGATCGTCGACCACAAGGACGACGTCGCCGTGAAGCGCAAGGAGCTCCGTCGCGGCGAGATCATCGAGGTCCGGGTCCACCCGGACGACCTTGGTCGCGTCATCGGCCGCTCCGGCCGCACGGCGAGCGCCCTGCGCACCGTGATGACCGCCCTCGCGGGTGGCCGCCCCGTCCGGATCGACATCGTCGACACCGACCGGGTGCGCTGAGCCACCGCGCACGTCAGCCGAACGCGCCGCGTCCCCCACGAGGGGCGCGGCGCGTTCGCGTGTGCCCACCGTCCTGAGAGGATTCGACCCATGGCCAGCACCGACTCCCTGCTCGTCGCCCGCATCGGCAGGCCCCACGGCCTGCGCGGCGAGGTCACCGTGCAGACCCACACCGACGACCCCGAGCGGCGCTACGTCCCCGGGACGGTCTTCGCGACCGAGGCCACCGTCGGCACCGGCGTGCCGCGGTCCCTCACCCTTGTGACGGCGCGCAAGCACCGCGAGACCTGGCTGCTCGGCTTCGAGGAGATCCCCGACCGCACCGGCGCCGAGTCGCTGCGCGGCACCCGCCTCGTGCTCGACGTGGACGAGGCCGCGGAGGCCGAGGACGACGACGAGGGGTGGTACGAGCACGACCTCGTCGGTCTCGCCGTCGTCGACCCCTCCGGGGCGGCCCTGGGTGAGGTGACCGGGCTCGTCGTCGGTGCCGTGCAGGACCTGCTCGAGGTGCGCCTTGCCGACGGTCGCGAGGCGCTCGTGCCGTTCGTCGAGGCCATCGTCACCTCGGTCGACGTCGAGGGCGGCCACGTCGTCGTCGACGCCCCCGCGGGCCTCTTCGACCTCGACGAGCTCTGAGGGACGCCATGGGCCGGCTGCGACTCGACGTCGTCACGATCTTCCCCGAGTACCTCGCGCCGCTCGACCTCTCGCTCATCGGCAAGGCGCGGCGCGACGGGCTGCTCGACCTGCACGTGCACGACCTGCGCGACTTCACCCACGACCGGCACCGCACCGTCGACGACTCGCCCTACGGCGGTGGCGCCGGCATGGTGATGAAGCCCGGCCCCTGGGCCGAGGCGCTGGACCACGTCGTGGAGGCAGGGAGCAGAGCCGGCTCATCCGGCGTGGGGGAGCCGGCTCGGGTGCCGACGCTCATCGTCCCGGGACCGGGCGGCGAGCTCTTCACCCAGCAGGTGGCGCGCGAGCTCGCCGAGGAGCCTTGGCTCGCCTTCGCCTGCGGCCGCTACGAGGGCATCGACGAGCGCGTCTACGAGTGGGCCGGCGAGCGGATGCCGGTGCGGGTCCTCTCGCTCGGGGACTACGTCCTCAACGGGGGAGAGGTCGCCGTCCTCGCCATGGTCGAGGCGGTCGCGCGGCTCCTGCCCGGCGTCATCGGCAACGCCGAGTCGCTCGTCGAGGAGTCGCACGAGGACGGGCTGCTCGAGTACCCCGTCTACACCAAGCCCGCCGAATGGGACGGGCGCCGCGTGCCCGACGTCCTGCTCGGCGGCAACCACCGGGCCATCGCCGAGTGGCGCCACGAGCAGCGGGTCCAGCGCACCGCCGAGCGCCGCCCCGACCTGCTGCCCCCGGCCGCCGCGTCGACCGCCCTCGCCGACCTCGAGGAGCGGGTCGCCACCCCGGCCGACGCCCCCGACCTCCAGGTCCTCACCCGGGCGTGCTGGGCGCCGGAGTTCGCGCGCTACGGCATGTTCAGCGCGGGCGAGGAGGACCTCGAGACGGTGCGGGCCGGCATACAGGAGTGGGACACGCGGGTGTGGCGGCGCGACGGGCAGCTGCTCGCGTCGGTGCGGGTACGCCCGCACCCGCAGCACGAGGGCACGTGGCAGATCGGGCGCCTCATGGTCGCCCCCTACCTCCAGGGTCGTGGCCTCGGTCGCGAGCTGCTCTCGTATGCCGAGTCGCTGGCGTCCGAGGACGTCCGCACCTACTGGCTCAACACCGGTGCCAAGAGCACCGAGAACCTGAGGATGTACAAGAAGGCGGGCTACCGCGTGCGACCGGGCGAGGGCGAGTTCCCCGGCACGGTCGACCTCACGAAGCGCCGCGGACCCGCCTGACGACGCCGGTCGGTCCGCTCGGTCCGGCGCCTCCCGCTCGCGGGGGTGGATGACGGCTAGCGTTCCGCGTGTGACGACCCCGCCGCTCAACCCGCCCGACCTGCGCCACGCGCACGAGTCCCAGACGCGCCAGTTCCGGATCGGGCGGATCGCCGCCGTCGCGGTCCTCGCCGGCGCCGGCCTCCTCACCGCCCTCGTCGTCTGGGCCGGTGGGGGTGGGGTGTCCGGCCTCGTCACCGGCTTCCTCGTGCTGCTCGGCTTCCTCCTGCTCCTCGGGGTGCCCATGGCCATCTCGTCGGCCAAGGAGGGGAAGTACGAGGGCCCCGCGGGCCGGGGACCCTCCGCGTTCGGGCAGGTCGCCACGACCGCGCCGCCGGCGCAGGTCTGGGAGGCGGTCTATGCCGCGCTCGTCGCCGAGGGGTTCGGTCCGCCGCGTCCGACCGACCCGCAGACGGTGGTCTCGACGCGCTCGCTGTCGATGGCGAGCTGGGGCGAGAGCATCACGGTGAGGCTGCAGGCCCACGACGGCCGCGGACTCGTCACGGCGTGGTCGCGGCCGGCATACCCGCTGCAGTGGCTCGACTACGGACGCAACCGGCGCTATGCCAACGCGGTCCTCAACGCCGTCCCCGGAGCCACGCCCGTCCGCTGACATGGCTCGGCGGTTCCGGTCCTGCAGGAGGCGTGACCCGTGACGCCTTCGCCAGGACGCGAAGGAGAGCTCGACGCCTAGGGACGGAGGCGGGCCTGCAGGTCCTCCGGCAGCAGCCGGGCTCCCGCGATGAGCCGTCCGGCCACGACCGCCGTCGTCGTCTGTGCGGCCATGATGCCGAGCAGCACCAGCACCTGCGCAGCCGCCGCCTGAGCCGGTGAGCCACCGCCGAGGAGCACGCCGATGAAGGCGCCAGGCAACGTGACCACCCCGGCCGTGCGCACCTGGTCGAGACCGGGGATGAGCGCCTCGGGCAGGCGCCGGTGGACGACCTCGTCGATGGCCTGCGCGCGGGTGAGTCCGAGGGAGAGGGCTGCGTCGTACTGCCCGGTCTCCTCGCGCAGGGCGGCGAACGCCCGACGGCCCACGAGGGTGTGCCCGTTCATCGTGTTGCCGAGGATGATGCCGACGACCGGGATCAGGGCGATGCCCTCGAGCGGCACGGTGCGGGTGAGCAGGACGATGGCGACGACCGGCAGCAGCCCGGCGAGCATCGCGACCGTCGACCACGGCCAGGCCTTCGTCGCCTCCACCCGTCGGGTCGTCGTCACCACCGCCACCGTGAACATGAAGCACAGCAGCAGCACCGACAGCGCGAGGTTGCGCGCCACCACGGTGATGACGAGCGCCGCGACACCGAGCTGGACCACGGCCCGCCCAGCCGCGATCAGGGTGGAGGCCGGGTCGGGAAGCCGGCCCACGGCATACATCGTCAGGGTGAGCGCGAGGAGCGCGACGCACGCCAGCGCGACGGGCCAGCCGGGATCGATGCTCACGTCGCACACCGTATGCCGCGCGTCCGACGGGCGTCTGTCGGCGCGCCTTGGCATCCTTGCGCCATGACCGGGGAGTGGCTCGTGGCGATCCTGGCGTTCGTCGGTGCGGCGATCGGCTCGGCCGCGAGCTTCTGGGCCGCCCGCCGCGACACCGAGGCCGAGTCGCGGGCGGCGGCCGACGACCTGAGCCAGCGCGAGCGGGCCAGCGCCCGCGAGGAGTGGGGGCGGCGCTTCACGGCGGCCCTCGCGGACCTCAACTCGGACGACTCGTTCCGGCGCCGGCACTTCGGCCGCATCGTCCTCGGGGCGATGGTCGACAGCGACCTCACCTCGGCCGAGGACCGCCGGCTGCTCGAGGAGGTCCTCCTCGCCCATGCCCGCTTCGACCAGGAGGGCGACGAGGTCGGCCTCGGCGCCGGGGGAATGCTCGTGGACGACGTCGAGGTTGTGGAGGATGATGGAGACGAGCCAGCCGAGAGGAGCCGTCCGTGAGCGCACGCATCGTCAAGGTCACCCGTGACCAGATCGAGTCCGCCAAGCTCCTCATCCGGTTGCGGGGTGGCGAGGACAAGGTCGACCCCGACATCGTGCTCATCGCCAACGCCCGGCGCCGGCCGCGGTCCACCCCTCCGGAGCCGGTGACCCCCTAGCCGGTCGCCCAGCCGCCCGCCCGGCTCGATTTCGCCGGAGGCAGGGTGCTCTGGCAAACTTGCTCCTTGCGTCCGTCGACACAACGCCCCCGCCACAGGGGGAGTGCAGGGCGCCCGGGTCGACCGGGCCGCCGCGCATGAGGCCACGACGCACGCACCACCATCAGACAGAGCACGACATCACCGTGGGTGACCTGTGGCACCGCACAAGAAAGCGAAGCAGTCATGCAGCGTTTCGACGAGATCGACAAGGCCTCCCTCCGCGACGACATCCCCGCGTTCCGCGCCGGTGACACCGTCAACGTGCACGTCAAGGTCATCGAGGGCACGCGCTCGCGCGTCCAGGTCTTCAAGGGCATCGTGATCCGTCGTCACGGTGGCGGCCTCGGCGAGACCTTCACCGTCCGCAAGGTCTCCTTCGGCGTCGGTGTCGAGCGCACCTTCCCGCTCCACACGCCGGTCATCGACCACATCGAGGTCGTCACCCGCGGTGACGTCCGTCGCGCGAAGCTCTACTACCTGCGCGACCTGCGCGGCAAGGCCGCCAAGATCAAGGAGAAGCGCGAGACGACCCCGGCCTCCTGAGCCGCGGCGCGACGCGCTCTGCGTCTTGCCGGGGTCAGGCGACTAGCATCGCCTCGATGACGTCCCCGGCCCCCCACGACACCGACCCGGCCCCCGCCTCCACGGCGGCGGCCGGGTCGCGTCGTGCCCAGCGGGTTCCGGTGCTCCTCGGCGCGGGAGTGCTCGCCGTCCTGCTCGTGCGCACCTTCCTCGCCCAGCCGTATGCCGTGGCGAGCGACGCGATGCACCCGACGGTCGTCGAGGGCGACCGCGTGCTCGTGAGCAGGGTCGGGGGAGCGGAGGTGGGTGACCTCGTCGTCGCCGACGTCACGACCGCGTGGCCCGGCCCGGACCGCTCGACCCACACCGACGACGGCGCCATCGGCCGCGTGCTCTCCTCGGCGTCGGCCGCACTGGGCTTCGACCTCGGTGAGAAGTCCGTCCTCGCCCGGGTCGCCGCCGGCGCGGGTGACGAGGTCGAGTGCTGCGAGGGCGGGCGGGTGAGCGTCGACGGGACCGCCGTCGGCCCCGAGCTCCCCGCGAACGCCGCGCCGTTCCGGCTCACCGTGCCGTCGGGGCGACTCTTCCTGCTCGGCGACAACGCCGCGACGGCGATGGACTCGCGCACCCATGTCGGCGCCGGGTCCGACACCACCGACGGGACGGTGGCCGAGGACGCGGTCATCGGTACGGTCTTCACGCGCATCTGGCCGCTCGACCGGCTCGGCGCCCCGACATCCTCCTCCACCACCCAGCCCCGAGAGCGCGGACACCAGTGATGACGAGCCACGAGGCCCGGTTCGAACCGGGTCAGTACGACCCGGACGCACCCCAGGGGTCGCTCGACGACGGCCTCGGTGCCGACGCGGGTGCGCCGGGTCCGGGTGGCCGAGGGCGTGGACGCGCAGCGGCCGGTGCCGCCGGTGCGGCGCTGCGCGAGTTCGTCGTGGTCGTCGCCATGGCGCTCGCGCTGTCCTTCGTCGTCAAGACGTGGCTGGTCCAGGCGTTCTACATCCCCTCCGGCTCGATGGAGGACACGCTGATCCTCAACGACCGGGTCGTCGTCAACAAGCTCGTGCCCGACGTCGTCGACGTCCAGCGGGGCGACGTCGTCGTCTTCCAGGACCCCGGCGAGTGGCTGTCGGCGGTGCCGGAGGTGAGCCACGGGCCACTGCGCGACGGCGTCGAGCGGGTCCTGTCGTTCGTCGGCCTGCTGCCGGACACCTCCGACAACCACCTCATCAAGCGGGTCATCGGGCTGCCGGGCGACCACATCGTCTGCTGCGACGCCCAGGGCCGTCTCACGGTCAACGGCGTCCCGCTCACCGAGCCCTACGTCAAGGCTGGCGACGTCGCGAGCTCGATCACCTTCGACATCACCGTCCCCGCGGGCAAGATCTGGGTCATGGGCGACCACCGCAGCGACTCGGAGGACTCGCGCTTCCACGACCCCGACGGGACAGGTGGGCAGGGCTCGGTGCCGATCGCCGACATCACCGGTCGTGCCGTGGCCAAGGTCTGGCCGCTGGACCGTGCCGGGTGGTTGAGTCGCCCCGAGTCGACGTTCAAGGGCGTCCCCGCCCCCGGGGCCTCGTCGGGCACGTCTCCGAACGGGTCCTCGCCCTCCACGCCCTCGTCGTCCGGCGCCCCGAGCACGTCGACGAGCCCCTGACCGCACCACCAGAAGGACCGCAGCACCCGCCATGCCCGCACCTCCCCGATCCAAGAAGCCGAACCTCAGGGTGGAGCGCGCCCTCCAGCGCGACGGCTACCGGCTCCTCGCCGGCATGGACGAGGTCGGTCGTGGGGCGCTCGCCGGCCCCGTGACCGTCGGGGTCGTCGTCATCGACGAGTCGTGCCGCTCAGCCCCGCAGGGGGTCCGCGACTCCAAGCTCCTGCCACCCCACGTCCGCGAGTCGATGGTGCCGCGGATCCGCCGCTGGTCGCTCGCGCACGCTGTGGGGCACGCGTCCCCGGCCGAGATCGACGAGATCGGCATCATCGCGGCCCTGCGCCTCGCCGGCCGCCGGGCGATCGCCTCCCTCGACGTCGTGCCCGACCTCGTCATCCTCGACGGCAACCACGACTGGCTCACCGCGCCCGACGAGGTGGGGCTGCTGGCCTTCGCCGCGGAGGAGGTCCACACGCCTCCGGTGACGACGATGATCAAGGCCGACCTCACGTGCTCGTCCGTGGCCTCGGCCAGCGTGTTGGCGAAGGTGGCCCGCGACCGGATCATGGTCGACCTCGCACCGGAGCACCCGGCATACGCGTGGGAGCTCAACAAGGGCTACTCGGCACCGGAGCACCTCGACGCCCTGCGCGAGCACGGTCCGTGCGACCTGCACCGACGCTCGTGGCGGCTGCCCGGGACGATGACCGATGATGGGGGTGCCGTCGCCGGACTCGCGGATGCCGAGGTCGCACCCGAGCTGGTGTCGGCGAGCGTCGCACCCCGCACGGACCACCACGAAGATGGAGCTGTCAACGCATGAGCGCCGAGGACCTCGAGAAGTACGAGAGCGAGATGGAGCTCGCCCTCTACCGCGAGTACCGGGACGTCGTGGGGCTGTTCTCCCACGTCGTCGAGACCGAGCGCCGCTTCTACCTGTGCAACTCCGTCGACGTGAAGGTGCGCAGCGACGGCGGCGAGGTCTTCTTCGACGTGACGATGCAGGACGCGTGGGTGTGGGACATCTACCGCCCCGCGCGCTTCGCGAAGCAGGTGCGCGTCGTGACGTTCAAGGACGTCAACGTCGAGGAGCTCGCCAAGTCCGAGCTCCAGCTGCCCAAGGGCGACTTCTGACCCGCTGAGCACGGCTCGCCGTCCACAGACGGCACGGCTCCTCCCACCGTCCACAGGAGCGCCGGACTGGGGTGGTCGGGTGTCGGCCCGTCCGCCGATGCTCCGTGTCATGGACGAACATCTGGCCCTGGGACGCTACGGCGAGGAGCTCGCGGCGCGCTACCTGCGAGAACGCGGCCTGCGCGTGCTCGAGCGCAACTGGCGCTGCCCCGAGGGTGAGATCGACATCGTCGCCCTCGACGGGGACTGCCTCGTCGTCTGCGAGGTCAAGACCCGTGCGGGCACCGGGGTGGGTGACCCGGTCGAGGCGGTGACGTGGGAGAAGGCGAGGCGGCTGCGTCGCCTCTCCGCCGCATACCTGCGCACGCGGACCCGCCCCGTGGCCAGTGTGCGGGTCGACGTCATCGGCGTGCTCGCCCGTCGCGGGCTGCCACCCGTCGTCCGACACGTCGAGGCGGTGGGCTCGTGAGCGCCAAGCTGGGCAGGACCCTCGCCGTCGCCCTCACGGGGCTCGAGGGCCGGCTCGTCGACGTCGAGGCGCACATCTCCGCGCAGCTCCCGCACTTCAGCGTGACCGGGCTCCCGGACAAGGCGTGCGGCCAGGCACCCGACCGGGTGCGCTCGGCGGCGGCCACGACCGGTGTGCCCCTGCCGCCCCAGCGCATCACCGTCAACCTCTCGCCCGCGTCGATCCCCAAGCAGGGCACGGGGTTCGACGTCGCCATCGCGCTGGCCGTGCTCGCCGCCGCCGGCGTCGTCGACCCACGTCGGATCGCGGGCACGGTTCACCTCGGCGAGCTCGGTCTCGACGGCTCGGTGCGTGGCGTCCGCGGTGTCCTGCCGTCGGTGCTGGCCGCCGCGCGGGCGGGTGTGAGGCACGTCGTCGTCCCGCCCGAGAACGTTGCCGAGGCGCAGCTCGTCGACGGGGTCACCGTGCACTCCGCACCCACCCTCGAGACCCTCGTCCACTGGTATGCCGTCCGCTCCGGTGTCGACCCCCTGCCGGTCGCCGACCGGCCGGCGACCGGTGAGGTGACCTCGGCCCCGCGAGGGGTCGACCTGGGCGACGTCATCGGCCAGCCGGAGGCGCGTCTCGCGCTCGAGCTCGCGGCGGTGGGAGAGCACCACCTGCTCCTCAACGGCCCGCCCGGTGTCGGCAAGACGATGCTCGCCGAGAGGCTCGTGACGATCCTGCCGCCGCTGTCGCGGGAGCAGGCCCTCGAGACGCACGCGATCCGGTCGCTGACCGGTGACATCGCGGCGACGACCGCGCTCGACCGCACACCGCCCTTCGTCGCGCCGCACCACAGTGCCTCGATGGCGTCGATCGCCGGTGGTGGCTCCGGCGTGGTGTTGCCCGGTGCGATCTCCCGCGCCCACGGAGGGGTGCTCTTCCTCGACGAGGCCGCCGAGTTCAAGACCTCGGTCCTGCAGCAGCTGCGGCAGCCGCTCGAGTCCGGGGAGGTGACGATCTCGCGGGCGAGGCAGATGGTCCGCTACCCCGCGCGCTTCCAGCTCGTCCTCGCCACGAACCCGTGTCCCTGCGGGCGGGCCTGGGGCAAGGGAGTCGACTGCGTCTGCTCGGCGCTCGAGCAGCGCAGCTACGCCAACCGGCTCTCCGGGCCGCTCACGGACCGCATCGACATCCAGGTCGTCGTCCCTCCGGTGTCGCGGGCCGCCTTCGCCGACGAGCGGGGTGAGTCGAGTGAGGCCGTCCTCGCCCGAGTGCTGGCGGCGCGTGGGGCCCAACGCGAGCGGTGGGCGGCACGGGGGTGGCAGACCAACGCGAGGGTGCCCGGACATGCCCTGCGGCGCAGGCCACTGCGCCTGCCCGGATCCGTCACCGCACCGATCGACCGGGCCATCGACCACGGCCAGCTCACCCTGCGGGGCTACGACCGCACCCTGCGTCTCGCGTGGTCCTCGGCGGACCTTCGGGGGCTCACGTCCCCGACGGTCGACGACGTCGAACTGGCGCTCACCATGCGTCGCGGCACCCTGGCGGCGGCATGAGCCGCCTGCGGTCCCTGGGCGTCCCGGGTGGAGCAGCGCTGTCGGACGAGCGCTGGGCCCGCCTTGCGTGGAGCCGCCTCGTCGAGCCCGAGAACGAGAAGGTGGCCGCGTCGATCGCGAGCCACGGCGCGGTCGACGCGCTCGACCGGTTCCTCTCGGGTCCCGAGGCGCAGGCCGGCGCGCATGCCGCGCGTCTCGAGGCGCTCGACCTCGACCGGGCGCGACACGTCCTCGATCGGCTGCGTGCGCGTGTCCTCGTGCCCGGCGACGACGAGTGGCCGAGCGGGCTCGACCAGCTCACGGTCCCGCCGTTGTGCCTCTATGCGCGCGGGGAGTGCGAGGTGTCGGTCGCCGAGGGGAGCGTGGCCGTCGTGGGCTCCCGGGCGGCCACCGCCTACGGCCTGTCCGTCGCGGCCGACCTGGGGGAGGGACTTGCCACCCGCGGCGTCACCGTCGTCTCGGGGGCGGCATTCGGCATCGACGCGGCGTCCCACCGGGGCGCGCTGGCTGCGGGTGGACCGACGGTCGCCGTGCTTGCACGCGGTCTCGACCGCGCCTACCCGCAGGCGCACGAGGGGCTGCTGCGCGAGATCGCCCGCCACGGCGCCGTCGTGTCCGAGCTGCCGCCGGGGTGGGCGCCCCACCGGCACCGGTTCCTTGCGCGCAACCGGCTCATCGCCGCGATGACCGTCGGCACGGTCGTCGTCGAGGCCGGGCTGCGCTCGGGGTCGCTCAACACGGCGAAGTTCGCCCGCGGGCTCGTTCGGCACGTCGCGGCCGTCCCCGGTCCGGTGACCTCCGTCCAGTCCGCCGGGTGCCACCAGCTCATGCGCGAGCACGGCGCCACCCTCGTCACCGACGCCGCCGAGGTGCTCGACCTCATGGGACGGCTCAGCCTCGATGCCGTCGGTCCGGTCCGAGCGCCGGAGACTGCGGAGTCCGAGCTCGACCCGGTGGGGCTGGCGGTCTTCTCGGCCGTGCCGGTGCGCGCCGGTGCCGACCTCGCGCGGCTCCAGGAGCACACTGCCCTCGACACGATGACCCTGCTCGCCGCGTTGGGCCGGCTCGGGGCGCTGGGGCTCGTCGTCCGTGACGAGGACCGCTGGCGCAAGTCCCCGCCACCTCGACGAGGACGCTCCTCGTGAGGAGGCCGAGCACCGCAGCCGTCCGACCTGCACGTTCGCGACGTGCGCGGCGCGAGACATGGTTGACCCGCCGCACCGGTGGTTGATCGGGCCTGCGGGTGATGAGACGGTGCTGTGTGTGAGTCTCAGCCGCCAGGCCACGGTCGACGCCTTCGAGCGTCACCTGCGCGCTGAGCGAGGGCGCTCACCCCACACCATCCGTGCCTACCTCGGAGACCTGCGCGAGTTCTTCGCCCACGTCGACGGAGTCAGTGACGAGGAGCCCACGCCGCCCGAGACGCCGCTGATCGACGTCCGTCTCGCCGACCTGCGCGAGTGGCTGGGTTCGCTGGCGTCGGGTGGGGCCGCTCGGGCGACCCTGGCACGGCGGTCCGCCTCGATGCGGACCTTCTTCGCCTGGGCGGTGCGCGAGGGACACGTCGACACCGACCCGTCGCTGCGTCTCGTGGCCCCCAAGCGCCACCGCACCCTGCCTCCGGTGCTGGCGAAGGACGACGCCGCCGGTCTCCTCGACGTGGCCGCCGTGGCCGCGGACGACGGGGACCCGGTGCGCCTGCGTGACCGGGCGGTGCTCGAGCTGCTCTATGCCACCGGAGTCCGGGTCGGTGAGCTCACGGGACTCGATGTCGACGACGTCGACCACGAAGCCGGCGTGATCCGCGTCATCGGCAAGGGCGACAAGGAACGCCGCGTGCCCTACGGCCGGCCGGCCGCTGCGGCGCTCACCGAGTGGCTCCAACGTGGGCGCCCGCGCCTCGTCACGGATCGAAGTGGCGCAGGTCTCTTCCTCGGACGCAGGGGTGGGCGGCTCGACCCCCGACAGGTGCGTACCCTCGTTCACGACATGTTGACCCACGTTCCAGACGCGCCGGACCTGGGGCCGCACGGGCTCCGCCACAGCGCGGCGACCCACCTGCTCGAGGGTGGGGCGGACCTGCGGATGGTGCAGGAGCTGCTGGGTCACGCTTCCCTCTCGACGACCCAGATCTACACGCATGTCTCGATCGAACGACTCTCCGCTTCCTACGCGCAGGCGCACCCGCGTGCCTGACGACATCGACCTCCCCGACTGGGTGAGCGAGCCGCCTGCGAGCGCCGCTCCCCACGAGGACAGTGCCCCCACGCGCCGTGCTGACCTGCGGCGGGCGTCCGAGGAGCAGCGGCGCTCCGCCGCACGTCGCGCAGCTCGCCACGACTCGAGTCGTCACGACGGCCGGGCCCCGGGTCGAGCCGAGCAACACCAGGGTCGTCCCGACCACCAAGAGCCGGCACCGCCGACGCGCGCCGACCGTCGGCGGACGGTCCACGACGGTGTCCGCCGCACCGCGCCCGAGCGGCGCGAGACCCACATCGAGATGGTGCCCGGGGAGACCGTTGGGGAGACTCGCCGTGGCGCGCGGCGGGGAGCGCCCGCGCAGGGCCGGCGACGTCGGGCGTCCACCCGGACCATCGCCCGGCGTCGCGGCGTCGCTGCACTGGGGGTGTCGTCGGTCGTCGCGCTCGCGCTGTGGACGCTGTGGCCCAGCGAGGAGTCGAGCAGCCCGGCGCGGCAGACGGCGGACCTCACCGCGTCCGTCGCCCGGTCTGGGTCGGACCCGGTCCCGGCCGCCGAGGAGCTGCCCCCGAGCCCGCCGCCCGCCGCCCCATCGGGTGGCACCCCGGTCCCCAAGGCGGGGTCCGGCAAGCGCGTCCCCGTCGCCCTTCCCGGCATCGCCGCTCCCACGGTCAACCCCAACCGCACGATCCGTGTCGCGTTCGAGGTCGAGGAGGGCTCCGGCGTCGACCCGCAGGAGGCCGCCACCATCGTCTCGCAGACCCTCGGCGACGCCCGTGGTTGGCAGACCAAGGACCGCGTGCGCTTCCGGGCCGTCGACGCCGACGCGGTGTCACGCGGTGACGTCGACATCACCATCGTGCTGGCGAGCCCGACGATGACCGACGAGCTGTGCAAGCCCCTGCGGACCAACGGCCAGGTGTCGTGCTTCAACCTCCGCAGGGTGGTCCTCAACACGGCCCGCTGGACGCTCGGTGTCGCCGGCTACGAAGGTGCGCTGCCGGCATACCGGCAGTACATGGTCAACCACGAGATCGGCCACGGTCTCTACCACGGTCACGTCGAGTGCACCGGCGCCGGCGACGTGGCGCCGATCATGCTGCAGCAGTCCAAGGGCCTCGACGGGTGCCGCCCCAACGCCTGGCCGACCCTGCCCTGAGGGTTCAGGGGCGAGCGCCGAGAGGCAGCAGGATCACCGGGCCACCGGTGAGCAGCGGTCTCGGGTCGACGTAGCCCGCGCCACGCACGGCCCCGAGGTGCAGGCAGGCACCGCCGCAGTGGGTCCTGCCGTTCACCACTCCGAGGGCCTCTTCACGACCCACTCGCGTCCCGAGCGGCAGCGCCCCGTCCACCGGCTCGTAGGTGCTGCGCAACCCGCTGGTGTGGGTCACGCTCACGGTTCCCCGGCCCGCGATCACCCCGACGTGGGTGACGACGCCGTCGTCGACGGCCAGCACGTCCTGCCCCTGGCGCGCGGCGAGGTCGAGACCGCGGTGACCTGCGCCCCAGGTCGAGCGCGGGGCGACGAAGGGCGCGGTCACCGCGGGCCTCGGTTCGAGGGGCCAGGCCCAGGTCCGCCGCAGTCGGTCGACGCCCGGTTCCTGGTGAGGGAGGTCGACCGACGGCAGCGCCGCGGCAGGCACGCCCGCGACGGGGAGCACGACCTGCGGGGGAGCGGCCACCCCGGGCAGCAGGCTCCCGGTGATGCCGAGGACGGCGAGGGCGCGGCGCAGGGCGGACGAGGTGGACATGTGCCGAGCCTCGGCCGCTCCGGCACGTCGCGCGACCCCGGATCGGGCGACCTGTGGACGACCGCGACCGACACCTCCCGTTGTGGACGACGACCGCCATCGTCCTCGGCCCGCACCCGACGTCACCGACCCGCCCGGCCGGGCAGAGGAGCGTTCGAGCCTCTGCCTCCTGCTTGGCCTCAGCCACGCAGCGCGGAGAGGCGCACCGCCGCCTCGCGGAGCACGTCGTCCTGCTTGCAGAAGGCGAACCGCACGAGCGTGCGCGCGGCGTCGACGTCGTCGTGGAACACCGACACGGGCACGGCGGCCACGCCCGCCCGTGCCGGGAGCTCGCGGCAGAACGCGAGCGCGTCCGTGGCGCCGAGCGGTGCGGCGTCGGCGACGACGAAGTACGTGCCCGACGGCACCGCCACCGCCAGCCCGATGTCGCGCAGCGCCGTGACGAGCAGGTCGCGCTTGCCCTCGAGCGAACGGGCGAGACCGGCATACACGTCGTCGGGCAGACCCAGCCCGACCGCGACCGCAGGCTGGAAGGGTCCGGACCCGACATACGTGAGGAACTGCTTGACCGTGCGCACGGCGGCGACCGCCTCGGGCGGGCCCGACACCCAGCCGACCTTCCACCCGGTCGTCGAGAAGGTCTTGCCCGCGGACGAGATCGTCAGCGTCCGCTCCCACATCCCCGGGAGCGTCGCGACCGGCACGTGCTCGACGCCGTCGAAGACGAGGTGCTCGTAGACCTCGTCGGTGACGACCCATGCGTCGTGCTCGCGGGCCAGGGCACAGATGAGGTCGAGCTCGGCGCGGGTGAAGACCTTGCCCGTCGGGTTGTGCGGGGTGTTGAGGAGGACGAGCCGGGTCCGGGACGAGAACGCCGCCCGCAGCGACTCCTCGTCGACCGCGAAGTCGGGGAAGCGCAGCACCGACGTGCGGCGCACGGCCCCGGCGAGGGCGATCGACGCGGCATACGAGTCGTAGTAGGGCTCGAAGGTGACGACCTCGTCGCCCGGCTCGCAGAGCGCGAGGATCGTCGCCGCGATGGCCTCGGTCGCGCCGACGGTGACGAGGACCTCGCGGCGCGGGTCGACGTCGAGCCCGTAGAACCGCTTCTGGTGCAGCGCGACCGCGTCGAGCAGCTCGGGGACGCCGGCGCCCGGCGGGTACTGGTTGCGGCCACCGTCGATGGCTGCCTTCGCCGCGTCGAGCACCTCCTGCGGGCCGTCCGTGTCGGGGAACCCCTGGCCGAGGTTGAGGGCTCCGTGCTCGACGGCGAGGGCCGACATCTGCGCGAAGATCGTCGAGCCGAAGCCCTGCATGCGGTGCACGAGAGGCGAGTCCATGTCTCGCAGGCTAGCCGTCAGGGGTCGGCCCTACGCTCGGCGACATGACCGACCCGGGACCCGAGCTCGTCGACGCCCTGCGCGCCGCGCTGCGCACCGGCGCCGACCCCGAGCGGGCGGCAGGGCAGCAGCGCTACATGAAGAGCGCCATGCCGTTCCTCGGGCTCACCTCGCCGCGGCGGCGTGAGCTCGTCCGGCCGTTGCTCGACGACCCCGGGCTGCGCCTCGAGTCGCGCGGCGAGCTCGAGCGGGCGATCCGCTCCCTCTGGGACGGCGCGCGCTTCCGCGAGGAGCGGTATGCCGCCCTCGACCTCCTCCGCCACCGCGCCTACCGCGCCTGGCGCGACCCAGACCTCATGCCGCTCGTCGAGGACCTCGTCGTCACCGGCGCGTGGTGGGACCTCGTCGACGAGCTGTCGAACGTCATCGGGGAGGTGCTCCTCGTCGACCCTGAGGGGGAGGGCCTGCGGATGCGCGAGTGGGCCGAGAGCGACGACCTCTGGCTGCGGCGGTCGGCGATCATCAGCCAGCTCAGGCACCGGGACCGCACCGACACCGACCTGCTGGCCGAGGTCATCGAGGCCAACCTCGAGGACCGCGAGTTCTTCGTCCGCAAGGCGATCGGGTGGGCGCTGCGCCAGTACGCCCGCACCGACCCCACGTGGGTCCAGTCGTTCGTCGACCGGCACTCCGACCGCATCTCCGGCCTCAGCCGGCGAGAGGCCCTCAAGCACCTCTGAGGCGGATGGCCTCGTCCGGCCTCAGTCGCGCCGACGGCGGAAGTCCACGCCGGAGTCGACGAGCACCCGCCGCGCCCTCGCCACGCGCAGGGCGAAGAGGACGGCAGCGCCCACCACCCCGGCGTCGTCGACGAGGCCCAGCGGACCGAGTACGGCTTCGGGGACGACGTCGACGGGCACGACGAGGTAGAACCCGGCTGTGGCGAGGGCCACGACCCCCCGGGGAGGGATCCTGAACCGCCACATGAGCAGCCCGACGACGAGGAGGAACAGCGTGAGGACCACGCCGAGGGCGATGAGCACGGTCCGCATGACGTCATCCATGAGGCTAGTCTCCGGCACGTCGGCGTTCCGGCGGCTGGGGAGACCGGCTCAGGCGGCTGCCATGTCAGGGTCGTCGCCGGCGTGGGCGATCGAGTCGAGCTGGCGCCACACGAGCGCGAGGATGACGGCCGTGCCGACGAAGGCGAACCAGAACGGCGCAGTGAGCCCCCACCGCTCGGCGAGGGGCCCTCCGATGGCCTGACCGACGACGAGCCCGAGGAACAGCCCGGTCATGTAGACCGACCCCACCCGCCCTTGGTAGGCCGTGGGCACGGCACGCTGCCGCACGGTGTTGCTCACCGTCCCCCACGTGAAGGCGTAGGCGCCGAAGCCGAACATGATGACGATCGCCACCGTCCCGTTCGGAGCGAGCGCGAGCGCGAGGTGGGTGAGGACCTCGGCGAGCAGGCACACCTTCATGAGCAACGCGAGCGAGAACCGGCTCGACACCCGGTCGAACGACAGCGTCGCGATGACGCCGCCGACGGCGCTCGCGGTCGTCAGCAGGCCGAAGCCGACCTCGCCCATGTCGAGGTGGTCGAGCGAGTAGAGGACGAGTACCGACCACGCCGCGCCCCACGTGACGTTGAACGTGAGGATGACGAGCGCGAGCGTGCGCATCGCCGCGTGGTGGCGGATCCACCGCAGGCCGTCGCGGATGTCGGCCCGCACGTGGGTCTCGACCGACCCTCGGACGCCACCGCGGGGGAGGTCCACGCGCGCCACGAGCCCGATGGCGACGACGACGAGCAGGACCTGGGTGACGAAGGGCCACGCCATGCCCGCGGCGAAGAGGAAGGCCCCGACGGGCGGACCGACGAGCTGGTTGGCGGTGAGGAAGCCGGCCTGCAGCCGGACCTGCCCGGTGCGCAGGTCGTCGCGGCCGACGAGCATGGGCAGGAGCGTTCCGGCCGTCGAGTCGGCGAAGACCTCGCACACGCCGTAAAGGAACATCGTCACGAGGACGACGGCGATCGACACGTGGTCGCTGACGATGAACCCGCAGAGAGCCACGACGACGAGGACCCGCAGCGCGTTGGCGGTGACGATGATCCGCTTGCGGTCGACCCGGTCGGCGATCGCACCGGCCCACAGGCCGAGGAGGAGCCACGGCAGCCGCTGGAGCAGGGCCGCCATCGCCACGAGCGTGGGGTTGCGGGTCTGCGAGGCGACGAGCAGCGGACCGGCCGCGAGGGCGATGCCGTCACCGATGTTGCTCGTCCACGACGCCGACATGAGCCACCGGAACGGTCGTCCGAGGCGCGACGGCGCGAGCACTTCCCCCAGACGAGACACGAGGGACGACCCTAGCCCCGCGCTGGCCCGTCCGCGCGCCCATTCGTGCGCCTCGCAAGGCCCAAGCCTCCATGCCGGCCCACCCAGGGCGCGCGACCGCGCCCGCCGACCCGGCCACGCACCGCACGTGCGCCGAGGCAGGTGGATTTCTCGATCGCTGTACGTCGCGCATAGGATGGACCGCGGTTTTCGTGTGCTCGCACCCGGAACCAAATTCGCGCGTTCCGCGCCCGCTGACTGGAGCACCACGAAGCGGGGGGCGCACCACCACAGTCCGGAGCCACACGGCATACGGCGGGGTGTGTCAGGACGCCAGGCAGGTGCCCACGACCCGTGGGACACCGACGCAACTGAAACAAGCACAAGGAGAACACGGCATGGCCGTCGTCACCATGCGCCAGCTCCTCGAGAGCGGCGTCCACTTCGGGCACCAGACCCGTCGCTGGAACCCGAAGATGAAGCGCTTCATCATGACCGAGCGCAACGGGATCTACATCATCGACCTGCAGCAGTCGGTGACCTACATCAACAACGCCTACGAGTTCGTCCGCGAGACCGTCGCGCACGGCGGCTCGATCCTCTTCGTCGGCACGAAGAAGCAGGCGCAGGAGCCCATCGCCGAGCAGGCGACGCGCGTCGGCATGCCCTACGTCAACCACCGCTGGCTCGGTGGCATGCTCACCAACTTCCAGACGATCTCCAAGCGTCTGACCCGCCTCGTCGAGCTCGACGAGATCGACTTCGACGACGTCGCCGGCTCCGGCCGCACCAAGAAGGAGCTCCTGCTCCTCAAGCGTGAGCGCGACAAGCTCGACAAGACCCTCGGCGGCATCCGCGGCATGTCCAAGGTGCCGTCCGCCGTGTGGATCGTCGACACCAAGAAGGAGCACCTCGCGGTCGACGAGGCGCGCAAGCTCGGCCTCCCGGTCATCGCGATCCTCGACACCAACTGCGACCCCGACGAGGTCGACTACAAGATCCCCGGCAACGACGACGCGATCCGCTCCGTCACGCTGCTCACGCGGGTCATCGCCGACGCCGTCGCCGAGGGCCTCATCTCGCGCTCGGGTGGCAACGCCACCGCCGACGCCGAGGGTGCGGGCGAGGAGCCGCTGGCCGAGTGGGAGCGCGAGCTGCTCGGTGGCGACGCCGAGGCTGCTGCCGAGACCGCCGAGGCCGTGGCCCCCGAGGCCGGCGCGACCGCTGCCGCCGACGCCACCGAGGCCGCTCCGGTCGAGGCCGACGCCCCCGCCGAGGCCCCGGCCGACGCCGAGGCCGCCCCGGCCGAGCAGGCCTGAGCCTCTCCCTCCTTCCTGTCCGTCTTTCCACAGAAAGAAGCGCACATCCACATGGCGAACTACACCGCCGCTGACATCAAGGCGCTCCGTGAGTCCACGGGTGCCGGCATGCTCGACGTCAAGAAGGCCCTCGACGAGGCCGACGGCGACCAGGCCAAGGCCACCGAGATCCTCCGGGTCAAGGGCCAGAAGGGCGTGACCAAGCGCGAGGGCCGCACCACCTCCAACGGCCTGGTCATCGCCAAGGCCGAGGGTGGCGTGGGCACGCTCGTCGAGGTCCTCTGCGAGACCGACTTCGTCGCCAAGGGCGAGAAGTTCATCGCCCTCGCCGACCAGGTCTTCGCCCAGGCCGTCGAGACCAAGGCGGCCAACGCCGAGGAGCTGCTCGCGAGCACCCTCTCCGACGGCAGGACCGTCAAGGAGCTCCTCGACGACGCCAACGCGACGATCGGCGAGAAGATCGAGGTCAAGCGGGTCGCCCGTGTCGAGGCCCCGGTCGTGGCTGCCTACCAGCACAAGACCAGCCCGGACCTCCCCGCCCAGATCGGCGTCCTCGTGGCGACCGAGGGTGGCGACGAGCAGGTCGCTCGCGACGTCGCGATGCACGTCGCGGCGTTCAGCCCGACCGTCCTCACCCGTGACGAGGTCGACGCCGAGACGGTCGAGAACGAGCGTCGCGTCGCCGAGGCCACGGCCAAGGAGGAGGGCAAGCCCGAGGCTGCGCTGCCGAAGATCGTCGAGGGTCGCGTCAACGGCTACTTCAAGGAGAACGTCCTGCTCGAGCAGCCGTTCGCCAAGGAGCCGAAGAAGACCGTCGCCAAGGTCCTCGAGGAGGCCGGCGCCAAGGCCACCTCCTTCGCCCGCTTCCGCGTCGGTGGCTGACCTGTTGGTCTGAACCACGCACCACAGGTATGCCGTCCGCTCACCGCCCACGCAGAACGTGGGACCCGGAGCGGGCGGCATACCTGCGTCTGCGCCACTCTTTTCCCGCCTGAAGTGGGTTTGTCGCACTTCAGTGGGAACCGTTGTGCTCCGAAGTCAGCCCTTCCCACCGGAAGTGGGGGCCAGGCCGCGGGTGAGCCACGGCTGGAAGAGTCGCGTCATCCTCGGCAGGATCGCGTAGGTCATGAGCGGCGTCGCGACGAGCGTCGACAGCAGCACCCGGGCCCACGTCGGCCAGCCGCCGGTGACCGGCGCGAAGAGGTAGCCCAGCGCCACGGACGTCGGGAAGAACGCGAGCCAGATGACGACCATCTGCTTCCAGCGCGGGGGAGCGGGCGGTGCGACCGGCGCCGACAGGTCGGTGATGTCGCGGTCTTCGGGCTCGTCGAACCAGCCCTCGATGCCGGTGCGGTGCTCGACCCGCGTGTCCTCGACGAGGTTGCTGCCCGCGGTGAGCCACCTGTTGCGCTCGGTCGACTCCTGCCAGGTGGCGAGGGAGTCGCGCGAGTCGAACCGGTAGAGCATGTGCCAGTCGGTCGACTGCGGCGAGGGTCGCACCCACCCCGAGCCGAGGAACCCGGGGAAGTGGCTGGCCATCTGGGTGCCGGCGTCGGCCCAGGCCCGCATGAGGAGCTCGTCCTCGGGACGCACCCGGCGGGTGATGGCGACGGTCACGGGTCCGGCGCCCGGGGACGGCGGTGCGGTGGGGGAGTCGGTCACACCCCCCAGTGTGCCGACCTCCGACGGACGTCCTCGACGGCGGACAGCTCACCTCACCTCCCAGACCGTGACGGTCCCGGCACTGAAGCGTGGAGTGGCGAAGCGGGTGAGCTCGGGCGAGACCGGGGTCGCGGTGCTGTCGGACACGAGCCACGACAGCCCGAGCTTCCGCTTCATCGCGGCGAAGCCCTCGGTCGTCGGCGCGGTGAAGAGCGCGTCGTTCTCGGCACGGCGCGCGGGGTAGGGGTCCGGCCGGGTCGGACCGCCGAAGACGGGGACGTAGGCCCACGACTCGAGGACGGTCTGACGACCGCCGAGGCCGCTCACCCAGTAGAGGTTCGAGGCGCAGGCGCGTTCGACGATCCCGCGCGAGCAGTGCCGGTTGGTGGCGACGACGGCGTCGGGCGGCGTGTGGGTGGCGACCCACGCCATCGCCGCCGCGCCGCCGGCGGGCAGGGGGATGTCGTTGGGGCCGCGTGGCGTCGTCACGACCTGCCGGGTCCGGCCCTCGAGGGCGTCGACGACCGGGACGACCGTGCGCTGACGCACGGCGTGGGCCGGCGCTCCGACGACGAGCGCGGACACGACGACCGTGGCGGCGACCCCTCGGCTCCGCCCGGCTCGGCGCCCGAGGAGGACGACGCCCAGCGCGATGAGGAGCAGCCCTCCCACGAAGACGAGCAGCGACTCGGCGAAGGCCCAGCGCCAGGCATGCAGGCTCTGCGCCTCGGCGCCTGTGAGCGGTGGCACGAGCCGCGCGGTGAGCCAGGCGAGGGCAGCCCCGGCGACGGCGCCGGCCGCCGCGACGGCAGCGCCGACGCGTCGCCCTCGCAGGCGTCGGACGGCGCCCACGAGCACCCAGGCCTGCACCGCCGCGCCGTAGGCCAGCGCGAGGCGGACGAAGTAGACCTGGCTGTATGCCGGGTGCATGAGCAGGAGGTAGCCGCCCAGCGAGGCGACCAGCGCCCCTCCCACGAACCACGCGGCCGGGTCGCGTCGCACCGACCGGGAGAGGAAGGCGAAGACGCCGAGGCCCGTGCCCAGGTGACTGAAGGCAAGTGCGACGAGCATGAGCACGACGATCTGCGCGGCTCGGGCGCTCACCCCGGCGAACCCGTCGCCGGAGGTCCCGCCGGCGCCGCCCGCCGTGTCGGTCACGGCCCGGAACAGCGGGTGGAAGCTCATGAACCCGAACGGGCGCAGTTGGCTCGTGCTGTCGCTGCCCGAGAACGTCGTCGCGGTGAGCGGGAGGAGCGCGGCGCAGGCGAGGAACAGGCCCAGCGCGGCCCGGGCCCGGACCCGGTCGCGCAGGACCAGCCGGCCGGCCACGGCCGCGACGAGGGCCCCGCAGGCCACGGTCGGCAGGACCACCGGCTTGCCGCCCCCGGCGGCGAGGAGCAGACCGGCGAGCACGACCCAGCCGCCCCTGCCCACCGGCTCACCCCTTAGCGCCGGCACGACGAGCGTCATCGCCGCGAGCGTCAGCACGACGACGTAGCCGTGGCTGGGGCTGAACGGCACGAGCGGCGACTCGGCGACGTGCACCGGCAGCACCTGGACGCCGCGCAGGGCCGAAAAGATCCACGCCGCGAGGACCCCCGCGGCCCAGCTGCCGGAGAGCCTGCGGGCGAGCACGGAGACGAGCACACCGCCCGCGGCGAGGACGGCCACCGGCCACAGACGGAGCAGGACGACCGCCTCCGGCACCCCCGAGACCACGCTCGCCGCAGCCATGTCGGCGTCGGAGAACCAGTGGTACTCGGCGGTGAGCCCCGCGACCTGCGGCACCTCGGGTGGCACGGACCGCAGGATGGCGTGCACGAGGGCGAGGTGCCACGGCAGGTCGACGTAGTAGACGCCCTGCGCCGGCGGGAGCGGGAAGTCGACGAAGGGCCGCGCGGCGAGGACCCCGACCACGGCGACGGCACCCGCCACGCCCCAGTGCCACCAGAGCGGGGCCGCGTCGACGCGCCCGCCCGAGCCGTCCCTCGTCCAGCACCGCCGCCGCAGTACCGGCACGAGCAGCGAGGCCACGACCACCGGCACCGGCCACCAGCGTGCCCACGAGGCGTGGCCGGCCAGCACGGCGAGCACGAGTGCCACGAGCTGCCCGACCATGCCCGTCGCGGCACCGAGCGCGAGGTCCTCGACTGCAGGACGGTCCACCGGTGGCCGCAGCGCCCGCACGATCAGCGTTCCCGGCAGCACGACGCCCAGGGCGAGGTAGACGGCATACCGGAGGACGTCCTCGGCCGGGGTCTCGTGGATGAGGAGGTAGGACACCGGGAGGGCGAGGCCGAGGACCCAGGGCAGCACCCGCGCAGCGAGACCCATGATGGACGGCACGCCCGGTCGGCCCGGGTAGGGCGGCTGGACGCGCTCCGCCCGGGCGCGACGATCCTCCTCGCGCACGGCGCTGGGCTCAGCCGTTCGATGGAGGCCTGACTGCTGCCCCATGCCTCAACGCTAGCGGGGGCGCCGCCGCCGTACCGGCGTCTTCGGGCGATGTGCGAGGATTCGGGGCACCGCCAGCAGACACTGCCGAGGAGGCACGGTGACCACTGACGTCCAGACGCAGCTCGCTCCGACGACCACCGCAGGGCGGCCCCGACGGGTCCTGCTCAAGCTCAGCGGTGAGGTGTTCGGCGGCGGCAGGATCGGCGTCGACCCCGAGGTCGTGCGGGGCATCGCCGCCCAGATCGCCGCAGCCATCCGCGAGGGGACCCAGGTCGCCATCGTCGTCGGCGGCGGCAACTTCTTCCGCGGCGCCGAGCTGCAGCAGAAGGGCATGGAGCGCTCGCGCGCCGACTACATCGGCATGCTGGGCACGGTGATGAACTGCCTCGCCCTCCAGGACTTCCTCGAGAAGGAGGGCATCGACACCCGGGTCCAGACCGCCATCGCGATGGGCCAGGTCGCCGAGCCCTACATCCCGCGTCGCGCGATCCGCCACCTCGAGAAGGGGCGCGCCGTGATCTTCGGTGCCGGAGCCGGTATGCCGTACTTCTCCACCGACACGGTGAGCGCGCAGCGGGCGCTGGAGTGCCAGTGCGACATGGTGCTCATGTCCAAGAGCGGCGTCGACGGTGTCTACGACTCCGACCCGCGCACGAACCCCGACGCCCGCAAGCTCGAGACCGTGACCTACGGCGACGCCCTCCGACGCGGCCTCAAGGTCGTCGACGCGGCCGCCTTCAGCCTCTGCATGGAGAACGGCCTGCCGATGATGGTCTTCGGCATGGAGGGCGCGGGCAACATCACCCGGGCCATCCAGGGCGAGCGCATCGGCACGCTCGTCACGGCCTGAGGCCCGGCCACCACGGCGTTCGCGCCATTGTTTGACAGACTGGACCCTGCCGCTCCACCGGGCGGCACGGCATACCGAAGGAGACCTGCGCCCATGATCGACGACACGATGCTCGAGGCCGAGGAGAAGATGGAGAAGGCCGTCGAGGTGGCCAAGGACAACTTCGCCGGCATCCGCACCGGCCGAGCCCACCCGGGCATGTTCAACAAGGTCGTCGTCGACTACTACGGCGCGCCGACCCCGCTGCAGCAGCTCGCGTCCTTCCAGACGCCCGAGGCGCGCACGATCCTCATCTCTCCGTTCGACAAGGGCGCGATGTCCAACATCGAGAAGGCCCTGCGCGACGCCGACCTCGGCGTCAACCCCTCGAACGACGGCAACGTCATCCGCTGCATCCTCCCGCAGCTCACCGAGGAGCGCCGCAAGGAGTACATCAAGATGGCGCGCGGCCAGGCCGAGGACGCCAAGGTCGCCATCCGCAACATCCGGCGGCAGGCCAAGGAGTCCATCGAGAAGCTCGTCAAGGACGGCGAGGTCGGCGAGGACGAGGGCTCGCGCGCCGAGAAGGACCTCGAGGGCGTGACGAAGAAGTACGTCGACACCGTCGACGAGGTGCTCAAGAGCAAGGAGACCGAGCTGCTCGAGGTCTGACCTCGGGCAGTCGTTGCGCGCATGAGCGACTCCTCCACGACCGACGAGCCCGCGGCCGCTTCCGCGCCCGTGCCGGCGGCCGCCGCCACCGACACGTCCGCCGGCGCTGCCACGTCGGCCGGCACCGACGGCAAGGGCAGGACGAAGGCCGGTCGCAACCTGCCGGCGGCGATCGGCGTCGGCGTCGGCCTCGCGGCGCTCGTCATCGCCTCGCTCGTCTTCCGGCGCGAGCTCTTCCTGCCGGTCCTCGTCGTCGCCATCGTCATCGGCGCGTGGGAGATGCGGCGGGCGGTCCGCCAGGCCGGGCTCGACGTGCCGTTCGTGCCCGTCGTCATCGGCGCGGTCTCGATGCTGCTGTCGGCCTTCTACCGCGGGCCCGAGGCGCTCGTCCTCACCTTCGGGCTCACCTGCGTCGGCATCCTCGTCTGGCGCGTCGCCGACGGGCTCGACGGCGCGATGCGCGACATCTCGGGCGCGCTCTTCGTCTCGCTCTACCCGTGCTTCCTCGGCGGGTTCGCCTCGCTGCTGCTCTCCGCCGACGACGGGCACCTGCGGATCATCTACTTCGTCCTCGTCACGGTCGCCTCCGACATCGGCGGCTACGCGTTCGGGGTCTTCCTCGGCAAGCACCCGATGGCGCCGTCGCTGTCGCCGAAGAAGTCGTGGGAGGGCTTCGGCGGCTCCGCGTTCACGTGCGCGGTCGTCGGCGCCGTCGGCCTTGCGACCCTCCTCGACGGGGTGTGGTGGCAGGGCGCGGTCATCGGCGTCGTCGTCGCCGCGGCTGCCACGATCGGCGACCTCATCGAGTCGAGCATCAAGCGCGACCTCGGGATCAAGGACATGGGCAGCCTCCTCCCCGGCCACGGCGGGCTCATGGACCGGCTCGACTCCCTCCTCGTCTGCATCCCCGTCGTGTGGGCGCTGCTGCTCTGGGCCGCCCCGGTCACCTGACCTCCGAGCGGCCGCAGCCACTCCCCGTCCGGCCACGCCCGCTCGGGTTCGGAGCCAGCGCCTCAGCAGTGGGACACTGGACCCGATGACTTCGCTCCCAGAACCCACCGTCGGCCGTCCCGCGCCCGGCCAGCTGACCTTCCAGGCGCCGCGTCGGGGCAAGCCCCCGCGCCACCTCGCCGACCTCAGCCCCGCCGAGCGCAAGGCCGCCGTCGAGGAGCTCGGCCACAAGGGCTTCCGCGCCAAGCAGCTCTCGACGCACTACTTCGAGCGGCTCGTCGAGTCGCCCGAGGAGATGACCGACCTGCCCAAGGCCATGCGCGACCAGCTCGTCGCCGACCTCCTGCCGCCGCTGCTCACTCCGGTCCGCACTCTCGAGGCCGACCACGGCGCGACGCTCAAGTCCGTGTGGCGCCTGCACGACGGCGCACTCGTCGAGTCGGTGCTCATGCGCTATCCCAGGCGCGTGACGATCTGCATCTCGAGCCAGGCCGGCTGCGGCATGAACTGCCCCTTCTGTGCCACCGGCCAGGCCGGGCTCACCCGCAACATGTCGGCCGCCGAGATCGTCGAGCAGGTCGTCGATGCCAACCGCAAGCTGCGCCACGGCGCCCTGCCGGCCATCGGTGCGACCCACCCCGCGGAGGCCGGCCTCGGCGACGAGGCGGAGGACGACGTCGAGGCCTCGTCGCTCGGACCCCAGCGCGTGTCCAACGTCGTCTTCATGGGCATGGGGGAGGCGCTGGCCAACTACAAGTCCGCCATCGGCGCGATCCGCCGCCTCACCGACCCCAGCCCCGACGGCCTCGGCATGAGCGCCCGCGGCATCACGATGTCGACCGTCGGCCTGGTGCCCGGCATCGACAGGCTCACCGCCGAGGGCATCCCGGTGACCCTCGCTCTCAGCCTGCACGCGCCCGACGACGAGCTGCGGGACGAGCTCGTCCCGATCAACACCCGCTGGAAGGTCGACGAGGCGCTCGACGCGGCCCACCGCTACTACGAGGCGACCGGTCGCCGCGTGAGCATCGAGTACGCCCTCATCAAGGACATCAACGACCACGCGTGGCGGGCCGACCTCCTCGGGGAGAAGCTCGTAGCCCGCGGCAAGGGCTGGGTGCACGTCAACCCGATCCCGCTCAACCCCACGCCGGGCTCGAAGTGGACCGCCTCGCGCCGCGGCGTCGAGCAGCAGTTCGTCGAGCGGCTGCGCGCCCACGGAATCCCGACGACCGTCCGCGACACCCGCGGCTCCGACATTGACGGCGCCTGCGGCCAGCTGGCGGCCACGACCGCCTGACAGAGCGCGACCACGAAGGGGACCGCGGGTCCCACGGTCCGCGCGGGCCCGGCATACCGGCTCGTTGTCGTATGCCGGCCGCCCACCTCTGTCAGGCCGGGTCGCCTCGCTGGTCGTGGAAGACCAGCGGATCCGGGAGGTTCGCCCGGGGGACGCTCCACGCCTCGACCTGCACCGGCGCCAAAGGGCACTGCGCGCCTCCGCTCTCGATGACCAGCTGAAGGACGTCGTCGTCGAGGCCAGGCTCGGGGTCTCGTCCAGGCGATCACGTCACTGTGACGTGAGCCCGTGTCGTCCGGTTCCGCGGGAGCGCCAAGCCGGCGCGACTACGCTGGAGCGATGCGCCTGCGTCTCGCCGCGGCCGGCATCGTCGCCGCCCTCGCCCTCACCGCCTGCGGCGGCACCCTGCCCGACAACCTTCGTGGCGAGGACTCGCACTCCAGCAGCCACGGTGCCGCGTCGTCCCCGGAGAAGGCGCCCGCGAGCGCGAAGCCAACGAAGCCCGAGGAGCCGGAGGTGGCCCTGCGCAAGGGTGAGGCCTTCCAGGAGATCTCGATGGCGGCGAAGTACACGCCCAAGGCCCCGTTCGGCAGCGGCACCGACGACTACCGCTGCTTCCTCGTCGACCCGAAGTTTGCGCAGGACATGATCGTCAGTGGCGTCAAGGTCATGCCCGACAACCCCGACGCCGTGCACCACGTCATCCTCTACAAGGTCGAGCCGCAGGACGTCGCCGCCGCCAAGGCACAGGACGCGCGGGACGAGGGCGACGGCTGGACCTGCTTCGGGGGCACCGGCATCAAGGGCGGTGCCGCCTCGCAGATCAACAGCGCCGAGTGGGTCGCCGCGTGGGCGCCGGGCGGGGGTGAGCGGGTCATGGCCGAGGACATCGGCATCCCGCTGGCCAAGGGCTCGCAGCTCGTCATGCAGATGCACTACAACCTCCTCGTCGGCGACGGACCCGACCAGAGCAGCGCCCGGCTCCGGCTCACCCCGGCAGCGGCGGGCACGAAGACCCCGCTCCAGACGATGCTCCTGCCGGCGCCCGTCGAGCTGCCCTGCCGCAAGGGCACGCCCGGCGAGCTCTGCGCCCGCACGCCCGCCGTCGCCGACATCCGCGCTCGCTTCGGCGAGCAGGTGGCGACGGCCGACCTGCTCCACCTGCTGTGCGGCGAGCTGAAGCCCGGGCCCACCCAGTCCTGCACGCGGCCCGTCACCCAGGCCGGCCAGATCCGCGCGGTCGCCGGTCACATGCACCTGCTCGGCAAGTCGATCACCGTCGACGTCAACAAGGGCACGCCGCAGGCGAAGCGGGTCCTCGACATCCCCGTGTGGAACTTCGACGACCAGGACGCGATCCCGCTGCCCAAGCCGCAGCCGATCACAAAGGGCGACACGCTCACCGTGACGTGCACCCACGACCAGGCGATGCGCGACGTGCTGCCGGCCTACGAGGGCACGCGCGAACGCTACGTCGCCTGGGGCGAGGGCACGACCGACGAGATGTGCCTCGGGGTCGTCCTGCTCACGCGCGGCTGAGCACGACCTCGGCGGCCTCCTCGACCGTGTCGACGAGGTGCACGACCTGCCCGAGCCCTCGGTCGCGGCCCAACGCCTCGATGGCGTGCCAGACGGGGACGTCACGCGACCAGTGCTCGACGCCGACGAGGACGAGCGGCGGCAGGGTGCGCTCCGCCTCGGCGTAGTAGAGCGGCGTCACCGACTGGAAGATCTCCTGCACCGTGCCGGCCGCGCCGTGCAGGACGACGAGGCCCGCGGTCGACCTCGCGAGCAGCCCGTCCTCGCGGACGGCGTTGCTGAAGTACTTCGCGATCCCGTTGCAGAAGACGTTGGGCGGCTCGTGACCGTAGAACCACGTGGGGATCCCGATTGAGCGCACGCGGCTGTCCGCGACCGGCTGCCGCAGGACCTCGTCGTGGACCCGGAGCGCGATGCCGGCCCAGTCGTCGATGGACGGCCGGAACGACGGTATGCCGGCCAGTCGCCCGAGCGTGTCGCGCAGGACCTCCTCGTTCGGGCAGAGCGCCCCGAGGTTGGCGGCCTCCATCGCCCCCGGTCCGCCGCCGGTGGCCACCACGAGCCCCGCGGTGGCGAGCCGGTGCCCGAGACGGGCGGCGCCGGCATACGCATCGCCGTCGCGCGAGAGCGCGTGCCCACCCATGACGCCGACGACGGGGGAGCCGCCGAGGAACTCGGTGAGGGCATCGCTCACCGAGTCGTCGTGGATGGCGCGCAGCAGGCTGACGAAGACGTCGTGGTGGAGGGTGGCGTCGCGCGACCAGTGGTAGGCCAGCGCGTCGGGGGTCTGCTCGTAGCCGCGCTCGGCGAGGCCGTCATAGAGCTCGTGCGGCTGGTAGAGCGTCGCGCGGTAGGGGTTGACCGGCGCGTGCGGGTCGGTCGGGAAGACGAGGGCGCCATGCAGTCGCAGGTGGGCGTCGAGCGCGGGGGAGAGCCGGCCACCGAGGACGACGAGGGCCTCGAGGTCGGTGCGCGCGAGCAGCTGGTCCTCGTGACCGGTGAGGTCGAGGTCCTGGATCCGGAGACCCGCGAGCGGTGCGCCGCTCGACAGGGCCGCGTCCAGGTCGCCGAGGGTCTCGATCTCGTCCATGCCGATCATCCTGCCCGCGGTTAGGGTCGAAGCATGGCTCCCGTGACGCAGAAGTCCGTCCTGTCCTCCGTCCCCACCCAGCTTCTCGTCGGTGGGGAGTGGCGTGACTCGCTCAGCGCGACGACGTTCCCGGTGCACGACCCGGCGACAGGGAGCGTGCTCGTCGAGGTCGCCAACGGGACGGTCGCGGACGGCGAGGCCGCCCTCGACGCAGCCGTTGCGGCACAGGCGGACTGGGCCGCGACGGCGCCTCGGGACCGCGGCGAGATCCTGCGCCGCGCGTTCGAGCTGCTCACCGAGCGGACCGACGAGTTCGCCATGCTCATGACGCTCGAGATGGGCAAGCCGCTGGCCGAGTCGCGCGGCGAGGTCGCCTACGCCGCGGAGTTCTTCCGGTGGTTCTCGGAGGAGGCGGTGCGCATCCACGGCAGGTATGCCGTCAACCCGGCGGGCGGGTCACGCCTCCTCACGATGCAGAAGCCGGTCGGCCCGACCTTCATGATCACGCCGTGGAACTTCCCGCTGGCGATGGGGACCCGCAAGATCGGGCCGGCCGTCGCCGCGGGCTGCACGATGGTCGTCAAGCCGGCCCAGGAGACGCCGCTGTCGATGCTCGCCCTGGCGGCGCTGCTGCAGGAGGCCGGCCTGCCCGACGGCGTCCTCAACGTCGTCACCACCTCGGACACCGCCGTCGTCTCGGAGCCGATCATCCGCGACCCGCGGCTGCGCAAGCTCACCTTCACCGGCTCGACCGCAGTCGGACGCAGGCTCGTGGAGCAGTCGGCGGAGCAGCTGCTCCGGGTGTCGATGGAGCTCGGCGGCAACGCACCCTTCCTCGTCTTCGACGACGCCGACCTCGATGCCGCCGTCGAGGGGGCGATGCTCGCCAAGATGCGCAACATCGGCGAGGCGTGCACCTCGGCGAACCGCTTCCTCGTCCACGAGTCGGTCGCCGAGGAGTTCGGTGAGAAGCTCGCCGGGCGCATGGGCGGGCTCACTGTCGGCAAGGGCACCTTGTCCGGTGTCGAGGTGGGCCCCCTCATCACGGCCAAGGCCCGCGACGGCGTCCACGAGCTCGTGCAGGAGGCCGTGGACAAGGGCGCCCGGCTGCTCACCGGCGGCGAGCCGGTGGCTGGCCGCGGCCACTTCTACGCCCCCACCGTGCTCGTCGACGTGCCGGCCGACGCGCGGGTCCTCGGGGAGGAGATCTTCGGACCCGTGGCGCCGATCACGACCTTCGTCGACGAGGCCGAGGCGGTGCGGCAGGCGAACTCGACCGAGTACGGCCTCGTCGCCTACGCCTACACGCGCGACCACGCCCGGGTGCTGCTGGTGAGCGAGGCGCTCGACTTCGGCATGGTCGGCATCAACACCGGCATCGTGTCGAACGCGGCCGCGCCGTTCGGCGGCGTCAAGCACTCCGGTTTCGGTCGCGAGGGCGGGTTCGAGGGCATCTCGGAGTACCTCGAGACGACCTACGTCTCGCTCAACCCCTGACGCCCCACAGCCGCCCCGGTGCACAACTCGCCAATTCCCCTCGTTCGGTACGGATGGCCTGTGTACCGAACGAGGGGAATTGGCGAGTTGTGCACGGGTCAGGTGTCGATGCGGAGCGCCTCGACGGGCGCCACGGCGACGGCCCGCCGGGCCGGACCCTGCGACGCGGCGAGGACGAGCACGACGCCGGCCGCGGCGATGGCAAGAGGGGCACCGAACGGCATACCCCAGACAAGTCCCTCGGTGGGCGCGCCGACGAGCGCCTGCGCCCCGGCCGACCCGTAGACGAGACCGAGCACCGCGCCGAAGAAGACGGCCGAGGCCGACAGCGCGACCGACTCCTTCGTGATCATCGTGCGGACCTGGCGGCGGGTGAAGCCGAGCGAGCGGAGCAGCCCGATCTCGCGGTGCCGCTGGATGACGCTGAGCGACATCGTGCTCACGAAGCCGACGGCGGCGATGACCGACGAGATGACGATGATGCAGACGAGCACCGTCGAGGTCACGGCATAGACCTGGTCGGCCTGGGCGCGCTGGGCCGCGTCGACGTCCCACGACGCGACGCTGTCGCGCAGCGCCGACATGCCCGAGGTGAACGTCGTCACGAGGGCGACGCCGATGACGAGCCCCATCGTCGAGCGCGTCGTGCGCAGCGGGTCGAGCACGGCGTTGCGCCGGGCCACGACGCTCGCCGGGTCGCTCCCGAGCATGCGGCTCAGCGCCCCGACGACGCCGGGGATGACGAACCGTGCACCCACGAGGAAGCCGGTCCCCGAGCCGGCCGCGCCGAGGAAGGCGAGGACGAAGCCCGCCGCCGGGTTCGACTCCCCGAGCGCCGCCCCGAGCGCGAGGACGAGCAGCCCGCCGGTGATGCCGGTGCCTGCGATGACCGCACGCCACACCGACGCCGACCGCGGCGCAGCCGTGTGGGCCGCGGTCCCGGCAAGCGCCGCGGCCGGTGACACCCGGAGGACGCCACGCGACCCCAGCCAGCCCGCGACCGTCGCCGAGGCGCTGATCGCCACGAGCGCACCGCCGAGCTGCCACGTCGCCCACGGGTAGTCCGCCTCGGGCAGGGTTCCGCGGGCGACGAGGACGAGCCGGACGGCGTGGGTGAGCGAGGTCCCCACGGCGAGTCCAGCCGTGGCGCCCAACGCGCCCACGACCGCGGTTCCGCGCATGAGCGACGACCTCAGCTCCCGGCCGCGGGCACCCAGGAGCCGGAGCAGCGCGATGTGGCGCAGCCGGCCGGCGACGACCGTGTCGACGGCGCCGACGATGACGATTGCGCCGACATAGAGCGCGATGAGGATGAAGACGCCGGCGACGATCCCGAGCAGCAGCCCGACCGACCCGCCCGACTGGCCGCTGACCGTCGACAGGACCGACGAGGTCGTCATGAGCGTCGCGGCATAGGCGCCGCAGAGGGCGGCGACGAGCCCGACCGTGCCGAGCTCGCGCAGGCTCCCGAGGACGAGGTTGCGCCTCATGCCGCGCCCACCTCGAAGCCGATGAGGAGGTCGGAGATCTGCTGCGGCGACAGCGGCCCGTGGTCGCCGACGAGCCGGCCGTCGGCTATGACGAGGATGCGGTCGGCATAGGAGGCGGCGACCGGGTCGTGGCTCACCATCGCGATCGTCTGGCCGTACTCCCGGGCCGCCGTGCGCAGCAGGGTGAGCACCTCCCGCGACGAGCGCGAGTCGAGGTTGCCGGTGGGCTCGTCGGCGAAGATCACGGACGGTCGTGCGGCGAGAGCCCGAGCGATGGCGACGCGCTGCTGCTGGCCGCCGGACAGCTCGCTCGGCCGGTGCTCGATCCGCTCGCCGAGGCCGAGGGTGACGACGAGGTGGTCGATCCACCGCTGCTGCTCGGCGTCGACCCGGCGCCCGGCGAGCTCGAACGGCAGGAGGATGTTCTCGCGGGCCGAGAGCGTCGGCACGAGGTTGAACGCCTGGAAGACGAAACCCACCTCCTCGCGGCGCAGCCTCGTGCGTGCATCGTCGTCGAGGTGCGTGAGCGGCCTGCCGGCGAGCATGACCTCGCCGCTTGTCACGTCGTCGAGCCCGGCGGCGACGTTCATGAGCGTCGACTTGCCCGAGCCGGACGGGCCCATGATCGCGGTGAACCCGCCACGGGTGATGTCGACGCTGATCTCGTCGAGGGCGGCCACCCTGCCGGTGCCCTCGCCGTAGATCCGGGAGGCCCGACGCAGCGAGACGACGGCCGGGTGGGACTCGTTCTGGTGTGGTGTCGATGTCATGGTGACGACGCTAGGAACGCGCCCCGCCAGGGCACATCGGGCAGGAGAGGCATCCGGGTCCGTCCAGCGATGTATCCCAGCGCCCCTCCCGCGGGTGACAACCACCCGTATGCCGTGGAGCGACCGCCCTTCGCCCCTCACCTCTGCGGTCCGTAGGGTGCGGGGCATGAGCCAGACCCCCTCGACCTTCACCGACCCCGCGACCATCGACGGGCTGTCGCACGCCGTCCGCGAGTCCGGGGGTGCGCTCGGTCCGCAGACCGCCCTGTGGCGGGCGATGTTCGGGCTCGAGCGGTGGTTCTTCGTCGCGCGGGGGACGATGCCCGACGTCGGCCCGCTCGTCGGCACCGTCGACGAGGTGTCCTCGCTCCTCGCCTTCACCACCGGTGGTCGCGCCCGCGAGTTCGCGCTGGCCAACGGCTTCAGCGAGGAGCAGGCCAACCAGGTCCTCGCCGTGCCCAGCGGCAACATCCTCGCGATGTGCGACCAGTTCGCCGAGCACGGCGTCAAGCGCATCGTCGTCGACCAGGGCGTGCTCGGCTTCTTCGCACCGCTCGAGCAGCTGCGGCCGATCCACGACTTCATCGAGCAGCACCCCGTCCAGGGCTGACGCCAGCCCTCGGGTGTCCGACCGTCGACCGCCCGCTCGGGACCTGGGTCAGAGCAGGCCGTGCTCGTAGGCGTAGACGACGAGCTGCACCCGGTCGCGCAGCGCCAGCTTGGTGAGGACGCGCGAGACGTGTGTCTTGACCGTCGCCTCGGAGAGGAACTCGGCGGCGGCGATCTCGGCGTTCGACAGGCCCTGGGCCGCCCGCAGGAGGATCTCGCGCTCGCGTGGGGTCAGCCGCTCGAAGTCTGCTCCCGGGGCGGCGGTCGTGCGCTGCCGGAAGCGCTCGAAGACGGCCCGCGTCGCACCGGCCGCGACGATCTGGGTCCCCTCTGCGACGGCCCGGATCGCGGCGAGGAGCAGCTCGGGCCGGGCGTCCTTGAGGACGAAGCCCGAGGCGCCCGCCTCGATCGCGTCGGCGGCGAGCTCGTCGAGGTCGAAGGTCGTGAGCACGAGGACCCGCGGCGCCTCCTCCCCGAAGCGGGCGAGCAGCCGGCGGGTCGCCTCCACCCCGTCGACGCGCGGCATCCGGACGTCCATGAGCACGACGTCGGGCCGGCACTGCTCGACGAGCGCGACGACCTCGTCGCCGTCGCCCGCCTGCCCGACGACCTGCAGGTCGTCCTGGCTCGACACGACCATGGCGATCCCGGCCCGGAAGAGGGCCTGGTCGTCGACGAGGGCGACGCGCACGCTCACGCCGGAGCCTCGCCGTCCGAGGACGTCCGCACCTGTCGCGGCAGGTGGGCCTCGACGACCCAGCGGTCCCCGTCGCGGGCCGACGACAGCCTGCCGCCGGCGACGTGGGCCCGCTCGGCCATGCCGGCGATGCCGTGCCCTCCGGACGGAGGTGCGGGCTCGGCTGCACCGGCGGAGTTGGTCACCCGGAGACGGTAGCCGTCGGTCCAGTCGACCTGGACCTCCACCGGTCGGGTGAGGTCGCCGTGCTTGAGGGCGTTCGTGAGCGACTCCCCGAGGAGCCGGTGGGCCGTGAGCGCCACGAGCGGGGACCCGTCGGGCGAGCCGGTCTCGGACATCCGCAGGTCCATGCCGGACGCGCGCATGCGGTCGAGCAGGGCCTCCTGCTGGGCGGGCCCGGGCGTCGTCGGCCGGAGCTCACGGTCCCGCAGGCGGGCGACGAGGGTGCGCAGGTCGCCGATGGCAGTGCGGGCCGTCTCCCCGATGACCTCGAGGGCGCGCTCGGCCTCGGCAGGCCTGTCCCGCAACGCATACCGCGCGCCGTCGCTCTGCGCGGCGACGACCGCCCAGGAGTGCGCGACGACGTCGTGCATGTCGGCGGCGATCCGGCGGCGCTCCTGCTCGAGGTCGTAGAGCTCGGTCACCCGGCGCACCTCGAGCGCCTCCAGCTGTGCGTCGACCCGCGCCTGCACGGCCTGCCGCTGCTGCCACCGGACGTAGCCCCAGCCCCACCCGCCGAGGCACACGACCGCCGCGGTCGACCCGAGCCCGACGGCCGCGGCCCCGCGCTGCAGCCCACCGAGGTCGAGCCCTCCGCGGGTCGCGCCGTAGGTCGCCGCACCGAGCACGGCGACCCCGGCCGCGACGAGACCGAAGCGGCGGACCCGGGCGTCGCGGTGCGCGCCGAGCGTGAGGAAGAGGACGGCATACGCGATGTTGGCGAGGTAGGCGATGTCGTCGCCGACGACCTGCGCGACAGAGCCGGCGACGGCGAAGGCGGACATGAGCGGCCACGACACCCGGCGCAGCCCCAGGGCCACGGCGAGCAGGACCGCCGCCAGCGCCGGCCACACGCCGAGCGCGACGTGGACCGCGAGCATGAGGAGGCCGAAGGCGACGGCCACCGCGACGTCGGCGAGCAGCTGACGGCGGGTCGGCCGCTCGTCGCCCCACACGTCGCTCACGGGTCAAGGCTAGGCGGGCGCTCGACGGCCGGCGTCAGTCTCAGGGCGGACCCACCTCCGCCGCACGGCGTATGCCGGCCGCCCACGGCACAATGTCGATCGTGACCCCACCCGTGGCCGGACGCCGCTCGAGCCTCATGTGGCTCGTGCCGCTCGCCGTGGCCGTGCTCGTCGCGGTGCTCTGGTGGACGGGCAGCCACGGGTCGTCGGGTGGCGGTGGTGACGACCGGGGCGCCCGGCCCACGGCCACGGCGCGACCCAGCCCGACGGCATACCCCTCCGTCCTGGAGACGCCCGACTCGGGGCTGGACACGATCGACGAGTCGGCCCTGCCCGCCGAGGGGCGGGTGACGCTCGACCGCATCCGTGGGGGAGGGCCCTTCCCCTACGAGCAGGACGACAAGACCTTCCAGAACCGCGAGGGCATCCTGCCCGAGCAGAAGCGCGGCTACTACCGCGAGTACACCGTCGAGACACCGGGATCGAGCGACCGCGGTGCCCGCCGGATCATCAGCGGCACCGCCGGCGACCGCTTCTGGACCGACGACCACTACGACAGCTTCCGGCAGATCAAGGAAGGCCAGTGATGCGCGTTCTCGGAGACCGGGTCGACCTCGACGGGCTCGTCGCCGACGCCGTCGAGGAGGGGCGGCAGGTGCAGGTCGTGCACGGCCGGGCGACGAAGGCCGAGACGCTCGAGGCGTTCTCGGAGGCGCTCAACTTCCCCGAGTGGTTCGGCATGAACCTCGACGCGCTCGCCGACTGCCTCGACACGCTCGCCCGCGAGAGCGACGGGGACTGGGAGATCGTGTGGGACGACGCGGCCGAGCTCCGGCGCACCGACCCGCGGGCGGCGACCGGCATCGAGTCGGTCCTGGCCGAGCTCGACGAGGTCCACCCGAGCGTCCACGTGACGATCATCGACCGCTGACGAGCGTCTCGAGGGCTTCCCGGAGCCGCTGGCAGGATGGGTGCGTGACGACACCCAGTGAGACACGCGTCAACCTCTCCGAGATCATGCGCGCGACCGAGGCCAACCTCCTCGGCACCGTGCACGGCGGCAACATCATGAAGGCGGTCGACAGCATCGCCGGAGTCGTCGCGAACCGTTACGCCGGCGGCCCTGCCGTGACCGCGGCGCTCGACGAGATGTCCTTCCTCACCCCGGTGCGGGTCGGCGACATCCTCCACTCGAGCGCGCAGCTCAACTGGGCCGGCCGCAGCTCCATGGAGGTCGGCGTGCGCGTCGAGGTCGACCGGTGGGACTCGAACACCGACCGCGTCCACGTCGCCAGTGCCTACCTCGTGTTCGTCGCCGTCGACGCCGACGGTCGCTCCAAGGCGGTGCCTCCGCTCGACCTCGAGACGCCTGAGGAGAAGCGTCGCTTCCGCGAGGCCGAGATCCGGCGCGAGCACCGCTTGGCCATGCGCGCCGCGATCGAGGCCTCCCGTGCCGCGGATGCAGGGGACCAGGCGGCGGAGGCGGGCGCGTGAGCCCTCGCACGGTCTCGCTCCTCGGCTCGACGGGCTCGATCGGCACGCAGGCGCTCGAGGTCATCGGCCGCAACCCCGACCGTTTCACGGTCACCGCGCTCAGCGCCGGCGGCAACGTCGACCTCGTCGCCCGCCAAGCCGTCGCCTTCGACGTGCCCCTCGTCGCCGTCGCGTCCGGTTCGGCTGACGACGTGCGCGCCGCGATCGCTGCGTATGCCGGCGAGCGGGGGCGCGGGTCCCACGCTCTGCGTGGCCCGACATACGCGCCGGAGATCGTGGTCGGGGACGAGGCGGCGGCGACGGCCGCCGGATGCGGTGCCGACGTCGTCCTCAACGGGATCACCGGCTCGATCGGGCTGCGCCCGACGCTCGCCGCGCTCGCGGCCGGGTCGACGCTCGCGCTGGCCAACAAGGAGTCGCTCATCATCGGCGGCGACCTCGTGCGCAGCGCGGCGAAGCCCGACCAGATCGTCCCGGTGGACTCGGAGCACTCGGCGATCGCGCAGTCGCTGCGCGGCGGTCGCGCCGAGGAGGTGCGGCGGCTCGTCGTCACCGCGAGCGGCGGGCCCTTCCGCGGACGCAGCCGTGCCAAGCTCGCCGACGTCACACCGGAGCAGGCGCTCGCGCACCCGAACTTCTCGATGGGGCGGGTCATCACGACGAACTCGGCGACCCTCGTCAACAAGGGGCTCGAGGTCATCGAGGCGCACCTGCTCTTCGACATCCCGTTCGACCGCATCGACGTCGTCGTCCACCCGCAGCAGCAGATCCACTCGATGGTCGAGTTCCGCGACGGGTCGACGATCGCCCAGCTCGGCCCGCCGCGCATGCTCGTGCCCATCGCCCTCGGGCTGTCGTGGCCGGAGCGGCTCGACGACGTGGACGAGCCGTGCGACTGGTCGCTCACGCAGTCGTGGGACTTCGCGCCGCTCGACGACGACGCCTTTCCGGCGGTGCGTCTCGCGCGTCGGGTGGGGGAGGCCGGTGGGACGTTCCCCGCCGTCTACAACGCCGCCAACGAGGTCGCCGTCGACGCCTTCCACGAGGGGCGGATCGGCTTCGTCGACATCGTCGACTCGGTGGAGCGGGTCGTCGACGCCCATGCCGGAGCGCATACTGGGAGTGATGTCGACGCGTCGACCGTTGAGGGAGTGCTCAGCGCAGACGCCTGGGCCCGGGGGCAGGCCGCCACCGAGCTCGGCCTCTGAGCCACGTCGCACCCGTCGCACCGTTCGTCGCACTGCTGGAAGGCACCGAGGTTTAAGACAATGACCGTTGTCGCTTACATCGTGGGCGTGCTCGTCCTCGCCATCGGGGTCGGTGCCTCGATCGGCCTGCACGAGATCGGCCACCTCGTGCCGGCGAAGAAGTTCGGCGTCCGGGTGACCCAGTACATGGTCGGCTTCGGCCCCACCCTGTGGTCCCGCCGTCGCGGGGAGACCGAGTACGGCATCAAGGCGATCCCGCTCGGCGGCTACATCCGGATGATCGGCATGTTCCCGCCGCGCCCGGGGGAGGACCCGACGAAGGTGCGGGTGTCCTCGACCGGCCGGTTCAGCCAGCTCGCCGACGAGGCTCGCAAGGCCTCGCTCGAGGAGCTGCGCCCCGGGGACGAGAACCGCGTCTTCTACAAGCTGCCGGTGCACCGCAAGGTCGTCATCATGCTCGGCGGCCCGTTCATGAACTTCGTCATCGGCACCGTCCTGCTCACCGTGCTCGTCACCGCCCACGGCATCCTCTCGGTGCAGGACGGCGCCCGCGTCGCGGCCGTCGCCGAGTGCGTCAAGACCGTCGACGAGGCCCGCACCGACCCGAGCTGCACCGGTGCACCCGAGACCCCGGCCAATGCGGCCGGCATCCTGCCCGGCGACGAGATCCGCAGCATCAACGGCGAGGTCGTCAGGACGTCAGCCGACGTCGGCCGCTTCGTGCGCCCGCGCGTCGACCAGCCGACCGAGGTCGTCGTGCTGCGCGACGGCGCCGAGCGCACCCTCTCGGTGACGCCGATCCTCAACACGCTCCCGGCCTACGACGACCAGGGCCAGCCGATCCTCGGAGCCGACGGTACGCAGAAGGTCGTGGAGACCGGCTACCTCGGCATCAGCTCGTCGGCGATCCTCGACTACGAGGCCCAGCCCGTGACCGCCGTGCCGGGCATCATCGGCGAGAACCTCTGGCGCACCGCCGGCGCGATCGTCCGCATCCCACAGAAGATGGTCGGCGTCTGGAACGCCGCGTTCTCCGGCCAGGAGCGCGACATCGAGAGCCCGATCTCGGTCGTCGGCGTCGGTCGTGTCGCGGGTGAGGTGTCCTCCGGCAAGCTCGACGACGTCGTCGGAGAGTCGTGGAGCGACAAGGCGTGGTTCCTCGTCATGCTGCTCGCGTCGCTCAACTTCATGCTCTTCGTCTTCAACCTCATCCCGCTGCTGCCTCTCGACGGCGGCCACGTCGCGGGCGCGCTGTGGGAGGGCACGAAGAAGGGCTGGGCCCGCCTGCGCGGCCGGCCCGACCCAGGTCACGTCGACGTCGCCAAGGCACTTCCCGTCGCGTATGCCGTCTCGCTCGGCCTGCTCGTCATGTCGGCCCTGCTCATCTATGCCGACATCGTCAAACCCATCGACCTGGGCGGCTGACGAGTCCGTGCACAACTCGCCAATTCCCCTCGTTCCGTACGCGGTCCGCGCGTGCCGAACCCGAGGAATTGGCGAGTTGTGCACGCGATGACGGCGGCCGGATGGCATACCGGATAATGGGTGCCATGAGTGTTGGTCTCGGTATGCCGTCCCTCCCGCCGCCCGTGCTCGCACCGCGGCGCAAGACCCGCAAGATCAAGGTCGGCAAGGTCGAGGTCGGAGGCGACGCCCCCATCTCGGTGCAGTCGATGTGTACGACCCCGACGACCGACATCAACGCGACGCTCCAGCAGATCGCCGAGCTCACCGCCGCGGGGTGCGACATCGTGCGCGTCGCGTGCCCGAGCCAGGACGACGCCGAGGCGCTGCCGGCGATCGCGCAGAAGTCGCAGATCCCCGTCATCGCCGACATCCACTTCCAGCCGAAGTACGTCTATGCCGCGATCGACGCCGGCTGTGCCGCCGTGCGGGTCAACCCGGGCAACATCCGTCAGTTCGACGACCAAGTCGGTGAGATCGCCAAGCGCGCCAAGGCCGCCGGCGTCTCCATCCGCATCGGCGTCAACGCGGGCTCGCTCGACAAGCGGCTGCTCGAGAAGTACGGCAAGCCGACGGCCGAGGCGCTCGTCGAGTCGGCCGTCTGGGAGGCCTCGCTCTTCGAGGAGCACGACTTCCACGACTTCAAGATCTCGGTCAAGCACAACGACCCTGTCGTCATGGTCAAGGCCTACGAGCTGCTCTCCGAGCGGGGTGACTGGCCGCTGCACCTCGGTGTCACCGAGGCCGGGCCGGCGTTCCAGGGCACGATCAAGTCGGCCACGGCGTTCGGCGCCCTGCTGTCCAAGGGCATCGGCGACACCATCCGTGTCTCGCTGTCGGCACCTCCCGTCGAGGAGGTCAAGGTCGGCAACCAGATCCTCCAGTCGCTCAACCTCAAGCCCCGCAAGCTCGAGATCGTGTCGTGTCCGTCGTGCGGTCGCGCCCAGGTCGACGTCTACACACTCGCCGAGCAGGTGACCGCGGGGCTCGAGGGCATGACCGTGCCGCTGCGCGTCGCCGTCATGGGCTGCGTCGTCAACGGTCCCGGTGAGGCGCGTGAGGCCGACCTCGGCGTCGCCTCCGGCAACGGCAAGGGCCAGATCTTCGTCAAGGGCGAGGTCATCAAGACGGTGCCCGAGAGCCAGATCGTCGAGACCCTCATCGAGGAGGCCATGCGCATCGCCGAGGAGATGGGCGAGCCGGTCGACGAGGAGTCGGCGGGCGCCCCCAGCGTCACCGTCGGCTGACGGTCGGTGGGCGTCGCGCCCGCAGCGCGACGAAATTGGGCGGTGCGCCGGGTGGCGTGGCGGGTTGCCGCCTAGGCTGAGCGCGTGCTCCGCACCCGCAGCCCGGTGAGGACCCTCACCCGCACCGACGTCGACGACGCCCTCGAGCTCTGCTCGCGCAACGTCGCGACGAACGTCTTCGTGGCCGCGCGCATCATCGAGACCCTTGCGTCCGGTTCGGTGAGCGCGGCGATGGGCGTGCGCGAGGAGGGCAGGCTCACGTCGCTGTGCTGGGCGAGCTCCAACGTCGTTCCTGTGGAGACGACCGCGGCGGACCGGGCGTTGTATGCCGAGCGGATGCGTCGGTGGCGCGGCCGCATCGCCTCGCTGCTCGGGCCGCGTGAGGAGGTCGTCGACCTCTGGGACGACCTCGAGCCGCACTGGGGTCGGCCGCGTGCCATCCGGGCCCACCAGCCGATGCTGGCGACGTCGACCCCGCCGTCCGCGTTGGGCGTCGAGCTCGACCCGCGCGTGCGTCCGGCACGTGCCGACGAGGTCGACATCGTGCTGCCCGCGGCGGCCCACATGTTCACCGCCGAGATCGGCTATCCGCCCTACACCGGGTCGCCGCGCAGCTACCGCGGCTCGCTCGCCGCGCTCATCGCCCGGGGCCACACGTGGGTCGTCGTCGAGGACGGCGAGGTCGTCTTCAAGACCGACATCGGGTCCCTCGCGCTCGGGTGCGCCCAGCTCCAGGGCGTCTGGGTCGCGCCGCACCTGCGCGGGCAGGGGCTGGCGGTGCCGATGATCGCATCGGTCGTGGAGCAGGTCATGGCCGGGCCGGCTCCGCTCGTCTCGCTCTATGTCAACGACTTCAACGCGCCGGCGCTAGCGACCTACGACCGGCTCGGCTTCGCCCCGGTCGGGGACTTCACCACCGTCCTGCTCTGACCGGCTTCCCGGTTTCCGGGCGCCCGGCCGTGCGGTGCCACTGCTCGTGCCCGCTCGTCCCTCCACCGCCCGCCGGGTGCTGGTCGCGGTCAGGGGCAGCGGGTGACGACGACGGGTGGGCCGTTGCGCGGGTCGGGGGTGTAGGTCCGCGTCTGTGGAGAGGCGCATGTCGGGCTCGGGGCCGGCCCGCTCGTGCCTCGAGGCGGGGTCGATCCCGTCGGTCCCGGGATCGTGGTCGTCGGCGTGGGCACGGGGTCGACGGGGAAGAGCTGCACCTGCGGGTCAGGCGTCGGCGGCGGGTCGGCCGACCGGCCGAGCGAGCCCAGCGGCACACGCCGCCACTGTCCGGTCGTGCTGCGCAGGAGCAGCCCGGTGTTGGATGACGCGGCGGCCACGACCTGGCCCTGCGGACCGTCGAGGACGACGACGTCGGAGACCCCCAGCGGCGGCTCGGCCCCGCACCGCCGGTCGCCCACCTCCTCGCGCACAGCCGCGAGCTCGCGCTCCGGGACGGCGAACTCGAGCTGCCAGGTCGCACCGCCGTCGGCGCTGCCCTCGACGGCCGCCGTGGTGCGCTGGGCGCGGCGCCAGCACCGGCGCGGGTCGCTCGTCGAGCACGCCTCGGTGGTCACGACGTCACTGTCCTCGGCGAGGCGCTCGTCGTCGAGCCCGCTGAGCTGCTGGAGCCTGCCGGTGTCGTCCACTGTCACGGCGGACCAGTCGCTCGTGATGATCCGCCGCTCGATGCGACCGTCGCCGCCGGTGAAGACTCCTTCGTAGAGGGTGACCTCGCGCAGCCCGTCGGCGGGGGAGCACGACGTCGCCGTCGTGGCGAGGACCGCGCCGGGCAGCACGAGTGCGCCGACGACGAGCGACGACCGCCGCCGACCGGTCGGCACCCCTCGCCCGGCACGCCCCCCGGCCCACCACGCCAGCCCGAGGGCGGGGAGCGCGACGAGGTCGGTGACGTCCTGACGCACGAGCGAGGGCAGGGCGAGCGACCACATCTGCGACGCGAGCACGCTGCCGACGAGCGTCGCCTTGGCGAAGGCGAAGAGGACCCCGGTCGACCCGACGGCCCAGACGCGGACGTGCCGGACCCGTACCCAGGCCAGCGCGACGGCGAGCAGTGGCGGAGCGACGACGAGTCCGGCGACGTCGCTCAGCTTGCCGGTGAGCAGTCCGGGCCAGGCGTCCTTGAGGAAGCGGTCGTTGAGGACGAGGGCGACGAGGCCGACGAGCGTCGTCGGTGCGGCCAGCCAGCGCAGCGCCCATGTGACGCCGGTCGTGCGAGCTCCCTCCATGCGCAGCCATGATCCGGCCTCGCCCCGTCGGCCGTGCGGGATTCGCCCGAAGCACCGGTCACGATCCAGCCACAGAGGGGCAACGTCCCACACATCGCGACGTCTATGCCGCCTTCCGTGGGACATAGAGCTCGATGCCGCGCGCCACCTGACCCATGAAGTCGTGCGGCACGAGCCGCAGGCCCAGGAGGGGCAGGCGCAGGACCCGGTCGCCGCCGATGACGACCTCGTTGGCCCGCGGTGCGTCGTCGACAGGGTTGAGCCCGGCGAAGTGGTGACCTCCGTCGATCTCCACTGCGAGACCCGGCCAGCGCGCATCGAGATAGATGCGACCCCAGCGGCCCGCCACGACGACCTGGCGCTCGGGCTCGGGAAGGCCGTATCGACGACACCACCACCCGAAGTCGAGCTCTCCCAGGGCGTGCGCGCCGTCGCAGACGTCGACGACCGCAGCATCGAGGAAGCTGCGCCTCGCGGAGCGAGACACCTGCCGCCACTCAGCGAGCACGTCGGGACCGCGCACGAGCCGTTGCTGCACCGGCAGGCAGAGGAGCAGTGCGGCCTGTCGGTCCGAGACCGCCCACTGAGCGGCGTGGATCGTCGCCTGCGCCGGGCGCACGCGTGGCAACCCTGCGGCCGTGGCGGGCGGCATCTCTCGGCGGACGTGGGTCGTCACGCCCTCCACGGCCCGACGACGGGCGTTGCGCGGAATCGACACGTCGATCGTGCGCGGCGCGAACCCGGTCATGCCGCCGGCCACGAGGGCGGCGGCACCGTCGAGGACCGCGCCGTGACCGTTCTCCCAGACGGCGCGCCACAGGTGGAGGCGAGGCCCGGCGTCGACCGAGAGCACGCGCACGGTGTGCCTTCCCACGACCTCCCACCGGCCGGCGCGAACCTCCGTCCGGACGGCGTCGCGCCCGATGCCGGCGATTTGGAGGATCTGCCGGCTGACCACGCCGTCGTGGTCGGCGGCTAGCGCCTCGGCGAGGGATCCGCGCATCGCGTGGTGGTTGCGGGGCATGGATGCAGGGTCCCGGCGCTGCCTCGCCCACGACAGGGGCCGGGCAGCACCTGTGGACGACCGCACCTCCGACCATGGGGTGTGGACGCAGAAGGTCCCACACACCGCGACGTCTACGCCTCGATGTGTGGGACCTTGAGCTGCGGGGACGGCCGGGATCGGTGCTGCGAGGGGTCAGCAGCCGCCGCAGTTGTAGTAGAGGATGTCCCAGTGGCTGCCCTCCTTGGCATAGAGGTTGCCGGCCCCCGAGCGGTAGAGCGCGGCACCGTCACTGCGGGTACCGGCATACGTGAAGGTGTTCGTGATGTAGCTGCTCACGCACGAGTAGAGCGAGATGTCGACCTTGTAGCCGTTCCAGTGGCTGTACGTCCCGGAGGCGTGTCCGGTCTCGGTGCCGCCGGTGATGTTGACGGCGCACCCGCTGGAGCGCTTGAGCGTGATGACGCCGTCGATCGTCGTCGAGTTGATCTGGTCGAAGGACGTGCACGTCGAGATGTTGCGGTTGCTGCACCCGCCGGACGACGACCACGTGATGCCCGCAGCCGAGAGCTTCGCCGTGGCCTGGGAGTGCGTGAGCTTGGTGACGGCCGAGGCCGAGGGTGCGGTGCCGAGGACGGCGGCGAACGAGACGGCGGCAACGGCCGCCGTCCGCGCGCCTCGGGTGGCGAGCATGGTCATGGTTCCTCCTGCGTCGGGTGGGTGTCTGTTCGGGTGCAGCACCTTCGACGCTAGGAAGACCTCGGCAAGGGCCCGGTCAGCAACGCGTCAGGAACGCCTCAGGACTTGGTCAAGCCCCGAGACCCCATCGGCGGGAACCCTGCGGCAGGCTGACGAGTTGCCCCTCACAGGACCAACCCCAACCCCAGGAGGACCCCATGGCTCGTGGCGTCGTCAAGCTCGCCGCACTCGCAGGCCTCGCCAAGCAGGCCCGTGACTATGCCCGAAAGAACCCCGAGTCCGTCTCGTCGGCCATCGGCAAGGTCGAGTCTGCGGTCGGCCGCAAGGTGGGCCCGAAGTATGCCGGCCACGTCGGCAAGGGCGGCAATGCGCTCCGCTCCGGCCTCGGCATCTCCTCGGCCCGCCCGGTGGCCGGGCCGACGACCACCCCGAACGACGCGGTCGGCCCGCGCACCGACGGCACGACCCCGCCGCCCCCGCCGCCGGTCTGACCGACGGCTGAAGCCAGAACGCGCCTCCGCTGCCCAGGCAGCCGGGGCGTGTTCTGCGATGCTGGCCCGTATGCCACAGACGACCCCACCGCTGGACAAGGCCACCGTGGGCCTCGCCACGCTCTTCCTCACCTCCGGCGTGACGCACCTGGTGCGCCCGCAGGTCTTCGAGGGCATCGTGCCCCACGTGCTGCCGCGCAAGCGCGCGCTCGTCCACGTCAGCGGCGTCGCCGAGATCGCCTGCGCCCTCGGGCTTCTCCACCCGCGCACCCGCAAGGTCGCCGGACTCGCCAGCGCCGCCCTCCTCGTCGCCGTCTTCCCGGCCAACGTCCAGATGACCGCGGACCACGCGAAGCGGGCGCAACGCAGGCAGGACACCGGTTCCAGGGCCTTCCTGGCGGGCACCTTGGCGCGGCTGCCGATGCAGTGGCCGATGATCCGCACCGCGCTCCGGGCAGCCGGTCGTCTCTGACCGGCGACCGCACCCGCGGCGGTCGCCCGCGTCCTACCCTGTGCTCATGGCCGCCTTCGAGTTCCGCCGCAGCACGACCATCGCCGCCGCCCCGACGGTGGTCCACGCCCTCATCGACGACTTCCACGAGTGGGAGAGGTGGTCGCCGTGGGAGGACGTCGACCCGGACCTGCGCCGCGCCTACTCCGGCGCCGACTCGGGCGTCGGCGCCCGCTACGAGTGGCAGGGCAACCGCAAGGCAGGCGAGGGGTCGATGGAGATCACCGGCTCGAGTCCCGAGCGCATCGCCATCGACCTGCGCTTCCTCAAGCCGTTCAAGGCCGACAACGACATCGAGTTCGTCCTCCAGCCCGTCGGTGACGGCACACAGGTCGACTGGGTGATGCGTGGCAACAACACCGGGCTCGCCGCCCTCTTCGCCAAGGTCATGCCCACCGAGAAGCTCGTCGGCAAGGACTTCGAGAAGGGCCTCGCCCGGCTCAAGAGCGCCGCGGAGTCGGGCCCGACCGCCTGACCCGTGCGCCGTCGGCCGACGCGCGCTCGGGGCCCTCACCCCTTCCAGTCGAGCCCGGCCTCGCGCAGCGCCACGTCGAGCACCCCCAGCGCCTTCGGACCCATCCCGTGCAGGGCGAGCACGTCCGCGCGGCGCCACTCGCCGAGCTCCTCGAGCGTCGCGATACCGGCCGCGGCCAGCGCGGACGCGGCCGGGTTGCTCGTGTGCGGGGTCTCGGTCCCCATGCGCGCGAGCGTGTCGGCGATGCGAACCCGGTATGCCGTGGCGAGCGCGTCGAGGTCCGCGCGGTAGTCGGCGATCCGGCAACCCCGCCCGTTGCGCTTGACGAGGATCCCCTCGTCGGCCCAGTGCGGACGGGCCCTGTCCAGGAGATCACGGGGAAGGTCGCCCGCGGCGTTGGTGACCCGCCACCACGTCAGCCCCTCGCTGTGGTTCGCCATGAACGACCCCACCTGTCGCGGCCCGATGCCGACGATCGCCCCCAGGTCGCCGTAGCTGACGACCCGCCCGCGCGGCACGAGCTCGACGAGGGTGAGCACCCGCTCGATCGTCAGCTCGCTCGCCATGCCGTCAGCCTAGGCTGAGGCCGTGACGAGCACGGTGGCCCCGACCCTGTGGCGGGACGCCGACTTCCTGCGCTACTGGGGTTCGCGCGCCGTGACGATGGTCGGCTCGTCGGTCACGGCGGTCGCACTCCCCGTCCTCATCTACCAGGTCACCGGCTCGCCCGCGCTCACGTCGTCCCTGATGGCCACCAGCACCCTGTCGATGGCGTTCTTCGGGCTCGTCGGGGGCGTGCTGGGCGACCGGTTCGACCGGCGCCGGATCATGGTCGCGGCGGACCTCGTGAGCGCCGTGGCCATCGCGAGCCTCGTCCTGGCGCACCTCGCCGGGGTGCTCACCATCCCGCACGTGTATGCCGCTGCCTTCGCCTCCGCGTCGGCTGCCGTCCTCTTCGACGGCTCGAGTGCCGGAGCGCTGCCGACGCTCGTGGGCCGGTCCCGGCTGCCCGACGCCAACGCTCGTATCTGGGGCACGCAGGGCGTCCTCGACGTCGCCATGCCCGCCGCAGCGGGCCTGGCACTCGTCGTCTGGTCGCCGGCGACCCTGCTCGTCGTCGACGTCCTGTCGTTCGTCGGCAGCCTGCTCCTCGTGCGGGCGATCCGCTCCGGCCTCAATGGCGCCCGCGACCGAACGACCCGGGTCACCGCGAGCGACCTGAGGGCCGACCTCGTCGAGGGCCTGACCTTCCTGCGGCGCCACCCCACCCTGTGGCCGCTGGCCATGGTCGCGGTCTTCGGCGCCGGCTCGGCCGCCGCGCTCCTCGGGCTCGTCGTGCCGTGGGCCGACCGGGTCCTGGGTGTCGGCACGAGCGGATGGCGCTTCGGTCTGCTCTTCGGCAGCTGGGCGGCCGGCGCGTTCCTCGCGTCCTTCCTCATGCCCCGGCTGAGCCGCCGCTTCGGGGCGATCCGCCTCGCGCAGGTCCTCTTCCCCCTGATGACGGTGCTCCTGCTCCTGCTCAGCCGGCTGGACCGCTACGGTCTCGCGCTCGCGGTCTACCTCGGCTACGCGATCCTCCACGTGCTCGTCATCTCGGCCACCGTCACCTACCGGATGCAGGTCATCCCCGAACGCCTCCTGTCGCGCGTGAGCTCTGCCTCCCGCACGCTCTCCTGGGGCGGCGGAGCGACGATCGGCGTGCTCGTCTCCGGACAGATCGCCTCGCGCTGGGGAGTGCCGACGGCGCTCGTGGTCGTCGCGCTGGCCAACGGCTGCGCGGCCCTCCTCACGTGGGTTCCTGCGCTGCGGCGGGCGGCGCCGTCCGCGAGGTTCGTCGACGCCGACTGACCGACCCGTCGCGGGTCTTGTGCCTCCGGATCCGCCGGAGGAGAGTGGCAGTGACGACGCGCCGAACGCGGCCCTCGTCGCCAGGACCGCTCAGTGCGCCGCCCCGGAAGTCCCCACCACCGAGGAGGTTCACCATGACGACGGCTCGAGACGTGATGCACGAGGGCACGCAGTGCATCGGCGAGGACCAGACGCTCGACGAGGCCGCGCGGATGATGCGCGACATGGGAGTCGGGTCCCTGCCCATCTGCGGCAACGACCAGAAGCTGCACGGGATCATCACCGACCGCGACATCGTCATCAAGTGCGTCGCGGAGGGCAAGGACGCTGCCAGCTGCACCGCGGCCGAGCTCGCGCAGGGCAAGGTCACGTGGGTCGACGCCGACACCGACATGAGCGACATCGTCGAGATGATGGGTCGCGAGCAGATCAAGCGCCTGCCGGTCATCTCGGACCACCGGCTCGTCGGCATGATCAGCGAAGCCGACCTCGCGAGGCACCTCGACGACACCCAGCTCAGCACGTTCGTCGAGAAGGTGTTCGCCCGGCCCTGACGTCGGCCCGGCTCAGCCTCGACCTCGCCCGGACGGTCCCACGCGACCGCCCGGGCGCGATGGCGCGGAATGCGGGTGAACGGCATACGGGGTCGTCGTTATCCTTGGCGGGTTGCCCACCCCTCACACCTGGAGACCCCCTGTGGCCATGCGCATGTCCTCGCTGTTCCTGCGAACCCTGCGCGAGGACCCGGCCGACGCCGAGCTGCCCGGTCACCGGCTCCTCGTGCGCGCCGGCTACATCCGTCGCGCCGCCCCCGGCATCTACACGTGGCTGCCGCTCGGGCTCAAGGTGCTCCGCAAGGTCGAGGCGATCGTGCGCGAGGAGATGGACGCCATCGGCGCGCAGGAGCTGACCTTCCCGGCGCTGCTGCCGCGCGAGCCCTACGAGGCGACGAACCGCTGGACCGAGTACGGCGACAACATCTTCCGGCTCCAGGACCGCAAGGGCGTCGACTACCTGCTCGGGCCGACGCACGAGGAGATGTTCACCCTCGCCGTCAAGGACATGTTCAGCTCCTACAAGGAGCTGCCGCTCAGCCTCTACCAGATCCAGAACAAGTACCGCGACGAGGCGCGTCCGCGGGCCGGGCTCCTGCGCGGGCGTGAGTTCGTCATGAAGGACTCCTACTCCTTCGACGTGAGCGACGAGGGGCTGCAGGCGTCCTACGAGGCGCACCGAGCGGCGTACATCCGGATCTTCGACCGGCTCGGGTTCGAGTACGTCATCGTCGCTGCTATGTCCGGCGCCATGGGTGGCTCGGCGAGCGAGGAGTTCCTCGCGGTGAGCGCGATCGGTGAGGACACCTTCGTCCGCAACGACAGCGGTTCGTATGCCGCGAACGTCGAGGCCGTCGTCGTGCCCCAGGCTGCCGCCGTCGACGCCTCCGGCGTCCCGGCCGCGCACGTCGAGGACACTCCCGACACCCCGACGATCGAGACGCTCGTGGCCTCGCTCAACGCGAACCACCCGCGCGGTGACGGGCGCGAGTGGACGGCCGCCGACACCCTCAAGAACGTCATCGTGATGCTCGTCCACCCGGACGGCACGCGTGAGCCGCTCGCCATCGGCGTCCCCGGCGACCGTGAGGTCGACGCCAAGCGGCTCGAGGCGCAGGTCTCGCCGGCCGAGGTCGAGGCCTTCGACGAGAAGGACTTCGCCGCGAACCCGGTCCTCGCCAAGGGCTACATCGGCCCGGGCGTGCTCGGCGAGGAGCGCTCGTCGGGGATCCGCTACCTGCTCGACCCGTCGGTCGCCGAGGGGTCGGCGTGGGTCACGGGGGCCGACGAGCACGGCAAGCACGTCCTCGACCTCGTCCACGGGCGGGACTTCACCGCCGACGGCACGATCCAGGCCGCCGAGGTGCGCGAGGGCGACCCGAGCCCCGACGGCGACGGCGTCCTGCACGCCGCCCGCGGAATCGAGATGGGCCACATCTTCCAGCTCGGCCGCAAGTTCGCCGACGCGCTCGACCTCAAGGTGCTCGACGAGAACGGCAAGCTCGTCACGGTGACGATGGGGTCCTACGGCATCGGCGTCTCGCGTGCCGTGGCCGCGATCGCCGAGGGCAACCTCGACGACGCCGGGCTGTGCTGGCCGCGCAACGTCACGCCCGCCGACGTCCACGTCGTCGCCACAGGCAAGAACCGCGACCGCGACGGCGACGTCTTCGCCAAGGCCGACGAGCTCACCGCCGCACTCGAGGCGCAGGGGCTCGAGGTCCTCTACGACGACCGCGAGAAGGTGAGCCCCGGCGTGAAGTTCAAGGACTCCGAGCTCATCGGCGTGCCGACGATCGTCGTCGTCGGCAAGTCGCTCGAGAACGGTGTCGTCGAGATCAAGGACCGCCGCACGGGCGAGCGCCGCGAGGTCGCCGTCGACGCGATCGTCGACGAGGTCGTGCGCGAGGTCCGCGGCGCCGACACCGCGACCTCCGCGGGGACCGACACCGGGACCGCCGCCGGGACCGACTCCGCAGCCGGCACCGCAGCCGACACCACGGCCGCCGCCGGGACGCGCGCATGAGCGGGTCCCGCCCCATCGAGGCCGTCATCTTCGACTGGGGCGGGACGCTCACGCCCTGGCACGACGTCGACCTGCCCCAACAGTGGCGGGTCTATGCGCGCGAGGTCCACGGCATCCCCATCGACGCGAGCGAGATGCCCGCCGACGAGCTCGCCGAGGCCGACTCGCTCGCGCTGCGCATCCTCGAGGCCGAGGACCGCGCATGGCAGCGTGGACGCACCGACCACACGAGCGCCACGCTCGAGGACATCCTCGACGACGCCGGCATCGACCCGGCGCACGACCGCCACCACCTTGCGCTGGCCGCCTACCGAGGGTTCTGGGAGCCACACACCCACACCGACGAGCAGGTCCGGCCGCTCTGGGAAGGCCTGCGCGAGAGGAACATCCGCATCGGCGTCCTCTCCAACACGATCTGGTCGCGCGACTACCACCGCGAGGTCTTCGAGCGCGACGGCGTCCTCCACCTGCTCGACGCCGACGTCTACTCGTCGGAGATCCACGTCGTCAAGCCGCACGCCGACGCCTTCCTCGCGGCGTGCAAGGCCGTCGGCGTCGACCCCGAGGCCGCCGCCTACGTCGGCGACCGCCCGTTCGAGGACGTCCACGGCCCGCAGCAGGTGGGCATGCGCGCCATCTGGGTGCCGCACTCCGACATCCCCGTCGACCAGCAGGTCGCCGTCGAGGTGACGCCCGACGCCGTCGCTCACGAGCTCCTCGACGTGCTCGACATCGTCGACGCATGGTTGGCGGACTGACGGCGGCATGACCGAGACGCTCGGCGACGTCGGCCTCACCACGCTCGCGCTCATGGCCCTCGCCGGGTTCGTCGCGGGCTGGATCGACGCGGTCGTCGGCGGGGGAGGGCTCATCCAGATCCCTGCGCTGCTGCTCGGCTTCCCCGGCGCCAGCCCGGCGCAGATCCTCGCCACGAACAAGATCGGCTCGATCGCCGGCACCGTGGCGAGCGCGACGACCTACTGGCGACGGGTGCGACCGGACCTGCGCACCGCCCTCCCCATGGCGGGCGTGGCCTACCTCGGCGCCATCGGCGGCGCCCTCATCGGGCTGCACATCCCGAAGTCGGCGTTCAACCCGATCATCCTCGTCATGCTCGTCGCGGTGGGCGCCTACACCCTCTTCAAGCCCTCGCTCGGCACGAGCACGGCGCTGCGCTGGGACGGCACCCGCCACACCATGACCGCCATGGCCGTCGGCTTCGTCATCGGCATCTACGACGGAGCCCTCGGACCGGGCACGGGGTCGTTCATGGTCTTCGCCCTCGTCGGCCTCATGGGCTACGCCTTCCTCGAGGCGAGCGCCAAGGCCAAGATCGCGAACTTCGCCACCAACCTCGGCGCCCTCACCGTCTTCGCGCCGGGCGGGCACGTCATGTGGAAGGTCGGCGCGGTCATGGCCGCGGCCAACCTGCTCGGCGGCTACGTCGGCGCGCGCACGGCGGTCTCGCGCGGGAGCGGATTCGTGCGCATCGTCTTCGTCGTCGTCGTGGCGGCGTTCATCATCCGTATCGGAGGGCAGGTGCTCGGTGTCTGGTGACGTGACCGGTGACGACCCCTCGGGCGTGCAGGTCGAGGACCTGCTCGACCGCCTCGCCGACCTCGTCGACCGTGTGGGCCCCCGCCGCGCGGTGCTCGGCATCGCCGGCCCGCCCGGGGCCGGCAAGACGACCCTGGTGACGCGACTGCTCGCGGCCGTGACGGCATACCCACGCCTGTCGGGGCGGGTCGCGCACGTGCCGATGGACGGCTTCCACCTCACGAACGCCGAGCTCGACGCCCTCGGGAGGCGCGACCGCAAGGGCGCGCCGGACACCTTCGACGCGAGCGCGTATGCCGGCCTGCTCGCGGCCGTGCGCAGCGAACCGCGCGCGGTCGTCACTGCTCCGAGCTTCGACCACGTCGTCGGTGAGCCGGTGCCGGACTCGCTCGTCGTGCCCGTCGGGGCCGACCTCGTCGTCACCGAGGGCAACTACCTCCTGCTCGACGACGACGGCTGGGGTGCGGTCCCGGCGCTGCTCGACGAGGTGTGGTGGTGCGCGCTCGCGCCGGACGCCCGCGTCGAACGGCTCATCGCCCGGCACGTGGAGACCGGCCGTGAGGTCGACGACGCGACTGAGTGGGTCCTGCGCTCGGATGAGGCCAACGCCCGAGCCGTCGCCGAGGGTGAGGCCCGCGCGGACGTCGTGCTCCTCGACGGCGTCGTCGTCAGCGCCACCTGACGCGGGCGCACGAAGCGAGCCGCGCTCAGCCCTGCGCGACCGGCGTCGTGAGCCAGAGGACGGCATAGGGCTCGAGCCAGACGTCGCCGTCGTCGCCCCAGTGCAGCGGCGCACCGGTGATGGCGTCGCTCGACGCGTCGACGCCGAGCTCGTGGGCGCGGTGGCCGGGCCAGGGTCGCCACGTCGGGGTGACGTTGTGCAGCGCGACGAAGCGTCCGAGCGGGTGCTCGCGCACGGTGACGAGGACGCCGGGGTCGTCGACAGGGCCGATGCGCGACTCGATGCTGCCGTGCAGGTGCGGGAGCGAGGCGCGGGCCCGGACGAGCTCGCGCAGGTCCTCGAAGACGCGGGCCGCGGTCGCCGCCGGGTCGTGCCGCGCGTCATGGCGCTCGCGGTCCAGGCGCGGGCGGTGCGCCCACCGGTTGTCGTCCTCGTGGCCCGGTTCGTCCGCCCAGCCGGGGTCGTTCGGCTGGCCGAGCTCGTCGCCGCTCCAGATGACCGGGATGCCGCCCCACCCGAGGACGACGGCGTGACCCAGGCGCAGCGCCCGGGCCGCGAGGTCGCGCTCCTCGTCGGTGCGGGCGGTCGACAGGCCGACGAGGCTGGCGGCCGTGCCGCTCGTGCGTCCGTCGTCGGTCTCGGGGTTGTACTGGAAGACGAGTCCGTCGGCGTTCGACCCCCACTCGTCGCCGGCGTACCACCGCGTCAGGAACCGGCGGTGCGCGTGGCCGTCGAGCCCGACTGCTGCCGCGTCCTCGTCCTGGATCGCCCAGCCGATGTCGTCGTGACAGCGTAGGTAGGTGAGCCACGTCGACGTCGTCGGCTTCGTGGGCAGCCGCTCGAGGGCGTGGGCGGCGAGCCGCACGTCCCTCGTCGCGAGCATCGACCAGACCTGCACCATGAGGCTGTTGTGGTAGGCGAGGTCGCTCACCTTGCCCGAGTAGCGACCCTGACCGAGGTAGGCGAGCAGCTTGCTCGGCGCGACGATCGCCTCGGCCTTGAACGCCACTGCGGGACAGGCGATCCGGGTGATGGCGCGTAGCGCCTGGGTGATGGCGTGCACCTCCGGCTGGCCCTGGCAGTCGGTGCCCATCCGCTTCCACATGAAGGCGATCGCGTCGAGCCGGAAGACGTCGACGCCGCGGTTGGCGAGCTCGAGGATGATGGCAGCGAACTCGCGCAGGACAGCGGGGTTCGCCCAGTTGAGGTCCCACTGCCACTCGTTGAAGGTCGTCCAGACCCACCCGCCCAGCTCGTCGTCCCACGTGAAGCTGCCGGGCGCGAAGTCGGGGAAGACCTCGGGCAGCGTCCGCTCGTAGGCGTCCGGCAGCGTCCGGTCCGAGAAGACGTGGAAGTACTCCCGGTATGCCGTCTCGCCGGCTCGCGCTCGTGCGGCCCAGTCGTGCTCGCGGGCGACGTGGTTGAGGACGAGGTCGAGCACGAGGCTCACGCCCTGCTCGTGCAGTGCGGAGGCGAGGTCGGCGAGGTCGTCCATGTCGCCGAGGTCAGGGCGGACGGCGCGGTAGTCGGCGACGGCGTAGCCACCGTCGTTGTCGCCCTCACGCGGCTGGAGCAGCGGCATGAGGTGGAGGTAGGTCACCCCGAGGTCGCGCAGGTAGGGGATCTCGGCGACCACCCCGCGAAGGTTCCCGGCGAACCGCTCGGTGTAGGCGGCATACCCGACCATCGACGGCTCCTGGAGCCAGTCGGGACGCAGGATGCGCTCGAGGTCGCGGCGTCGCAGCGCGGGGGAGCGGTCCCGGAAGGCCTGTGCCGCAAGGGAGACGAGCTCCTCGGCGAGGGCGCCGGCGCCGGTGCCGTGCAGCGAGACGAGCGCGTCGTGGAGGTCGGGCCACCAGCGCTCGAGGCGCAGGGTGAACATCTCGCGCAGCTCGGGCGCGACTCCGGCGAGGTCGACCTGGGGCGGCGGGGACGTCGTCACGAGCGACATTGTGGACCGGTCGGACTCACTGCGCGCGCCGTGCCCACCCACAGCGGGTTCACAGGAGTCGTCCGCCCGCGACCCGGCATACCGGCGCTCGCGCTCTGAACCGAAGGCGTGTGCTGGGATGGTCCGGTGCTGCCCTTCCGTCAGGTCGACGTCTTCTCCTCCGAGCCGTGGCTCGGCAACCCCCTCGCGGTCGTCCACGACGCCGACGGGCTGAGCGATGCGCAGATGGCGGCGTTCGCGCGGTGGACCAACCTGTCCGAGACGACCTTCCTCAGCTCCCCGGCCGACCCGCGGGCGGACTACCGCGTGCGCATCTGGACCACAGGTGGCGAGCTGCCCTTCGCCGGGCACCCGACGATCGGCAGCGCTCATGCCTGGCTCGAGGCCGGCGGCGAGCCGCGGGGCGACGTCGTCGTCCAGGAGTGCGGCGCCGGGCTGGTTGACGTGAGGCGTTCGCCGCGGCTCGGGTTCGCGGCCCCGCCGCTGCGGCGCTCCGGCTCGGTCGACGACGCACATGCGTCGCGGATCCTGCGCGGGCTGCGGATCGACGCGTCCGCGGTGGAGGACATGGCCTGGGTCGACAACGGTCCGGGCTGGGTGGGCGTCGACCTCGGCACCGCGTCGGCGGTCGTCGACGTCGTGCCCGACCTCGCCGCCTTCACCGACCTCAAGGTCTGCCTGCTCGGGCGGTGGGACGACGCGACGGCGGCCGAGGTCGGCGCCGACGTCGAGGTGCGCGCCTTCTATGCCGACGGCAACGAGTTCGCCGAGGATCCCGTCACGGGCAGCGCCAACGCCGGTCTCGCCCAGTGGCTCCTCGGCACGGGAGCGCTGCCCGACTCCTACGTCGCGCGGCAGGGCTCGGTCATCGGACGCGAGGGCCGGGTGCACGTCGAGGCCGCCGACGGCGAGGTGTGGGTCTCCGGCGACGCGGTCACCCGCATCGAGGGCAGCGTCACCCTCTAGGCACGTGCGAGCGCCTGCCTCAGCGCGTCGACGCCGGTCACCGGTGCGTCGCAGACGAACCCACGGCACACGTATGCCGTCGGCTCACCTCCCACGCGCGGCCTCGCCTCGAGCAGCGGGCGGCCGGGGGAGTCCGGGTCGCCGTGGGTGAGGACGAGCCCGGGGGAGGTGCTCGACCGGGCGGCCGCCAGCATCTCCTCGGCGGAGGGCCCGCGACCGACGAGCGCCACCTGGAGGGGGCCGGCGAGCGCGGCCTCGGCGACGGCGAGGCTCCACCCGGCGAACCGCGGGTCGCGCCCGGCGAGCGGACCCGCCGCGGCGAGTGCCGACTCGGCGGCCTCTCGGTGGGTCGGTGAGCCGGTGAGGGCGGCGAGGGTGAGCCACGCCCCGGCGAGCGATGACAGTCCGCTCGGCTCGGCGTTGTCGCCCTGGCTGCGCGGGCGGCTGAAGAGCTGCTCGGCGTCGTCGGCGGTGTCGTGGACCGCTCCGTCGTCGTCCCGGAAGTGGGTGAGGGCGATGTCGAGGACATCGGTCGCCACGGCAAGCCACTCGGGGTCGCCTGTGGCCTGGTGCAGCGCGAGCAGGCCCTCGGCGAGGTTGCCGTGGTCGTCCGCCACCCCCGCCGCGGAGCCGACGACGCCGTCCCTCGACGCACGCCGCAGACGGCCGTCGACGAGGTGCGTGTCGATGACGAAGCGGGCGCACCGCTGCGCCGCGTCGACGAGGTCCGGCCGGTCGAGCAGGACCCCCGCGTCGGCGAGCCCGGCGACGGCCAGCCCGTTCCACGACGTGACGACCTTGTCGTCGCGCGCCGGCTGTGGCCGGGCGTCCCGAGCGGTGAGCAGGCGGGCGCGGACGTCGGCCCACCACGACGCGTCGTCGGGGTCCGCACGCAGCTGGAGCGTCGACGAGCCGTGCTCGAAGGTGCCCTGGTCGGTCACCGACAGCAGACGAGCGGCACGCTGGCCGTCGTCCTCGCCGAGCACCTCGTCGAGCTGCGCCGGCGTCCAGGCATAGGTCGCCCCCTCGACCGACACGCCGTCGACGACCGTGTCCGCGTCGAGCGCCGAGGCGAAGCCGCCCTCTGCCGTACCGAGGTCGCGGACGACGAAGTCCGCTGTCTCCGACGCGATCCGGCGCCAGAGGGACTCGCCCGTCGCCCGCCACAGGTGGGCGTACACCCGCAGCAGCTGGGCGTTGTCGTAGAGCATCTTCTCGAAGTGCGGCACGACCCAGTCGGCGTCGACGGCATACCGTGCGAAGCCGCCGGCGAGCTGGTCGTAGATGCCTCCCCGCGCCATCGCCTCGCACGTGCCGCGCGCCATGGCGAGGGCGTCGGCGTCGCCGGTGGCGGCGTGGTGGCGCAGGAGGAACTCGAGCACCATCGACGGAGGGAACTTGGGCGCGCCAGCGAAGCCGCCACGCGCGAGGTCGTAGTGACCGCGGAGGGAGCGGACGGCATACGACGTCGTGTCGCGCGTGATGGGTGCGGACGGTCCGGGTGCGGTGACCTCACGGAGGCGGGCGGCGATGTGCGCCCCGGAGGCGAGCACGTCGTCGCGCTGCTCGGACCACACGCGGGAGACGTTGGCGAGCAGGGTGAGGAAGTGCTCGCGCGGGAAGTAGGTCCCGGCGAAGAACGGGTCGCCGTCGGGGGTGAGGACGCACGTCATCGGCCAGCCGCCGTGACCGGTGAGCGAGGTCGTCGCGTTCATGTAGACCGCGTCGACGTCAGGACGCTCCTCGCGGTCGACCTTGACCGCGACGAAGCCGGCGTTGACGACCTCGGCGACGTGCTCGTCCTCGAAGGACTCGTGCGCCATGACGTGGCACCAGTGGCAGGCGGCGTAGCCGACCGAGAGCAGGACGGGCACGTCGCGACGGCGGGCCTCGGCGAAGGCGTCCTCGCCCCACTCCCACCAGTCGACGGGGTTGTCGGCGTGCTGGAGGAGGTAGGGGGAGGTCGAGGAAGCGAGTCGGTTCGCCATGAGTCCCAGCCTGTCACGCGGGCGGTCGCGACGGCGGTGTCGGGGATCCGGGCCCACCGCGGAGGCGGGAGGCCCGGATCCCCGACACCGGAGGATCAGCGCGGGTCTGCGCAGGATGAGCGCAGGATGAGCGCAGGATGAGCGCAGGTTCAGCTCACGGTCAGTGACCCACGGTCTGCGACTGCGGGTCGCCGACGAGGTCGCGCCCGCGTCCCTCGGCACGCTCGTCGTCGTGGTCGTCAACCATCGACGCCTCGTCGAAGGGGTCGTCGCCGGCGAGCACCCGGTCGAGCTTCGCGCGGTCGAGCTCGCCCACCCAGTGCCCGATGAGCACCGTCGCGATCGAGTTGCCCGCGAAGTTCGTCAGCGCCCGCGCCTCGCTCATCATCCGGTCGATGCCGACGATGAACCCGACACCGTCGACGAGGTCCGGGCGGTGCGACTGCAGGCCACCGGCGAGCGTCGCCAGGCCGGCGCCGGTGACGCCGGCGGCGCCCTTCGACGCGATGATCATGAAGACGAGCAGCGAGAGCTGCTCACCGAGCGAGAACGGCTTGTCGAGCGCCTCGGCGATGAAGAGCGAGGCCATCGTCAGGTAGATCGCGGTGCCGTCGAGGTTGAACGAGTAGCCCGTCGGCACGGTGATGCCGACGACCGGCCGCGAGACGCCGGCGTGCTCCATCTTCGCGATGAGGCGGGGGAGGGCCGACTCCGACGACGACGTCGAGAGGATGAGGAGGAACTCGCGCGAGAGGTACTTGAGCAGCGCGAAGACGTTGACGCCGGTGACGGCCTTGAGGAGCGTGCCGAGGATGACGAACACGAAGAGGAAGCACGTCACGTAGAACGCGATCATGATGAGCGCGAGTGACTTGAGCGCCTGCCAGCCGGTGGCGCCCACGACGGCAGCCATCGCTCCGAACGCACCGATGGGTGCGGCATACATGATCATCGCCATGAGGCGGAAGACGAGCCGCTCGAGGTGGCGGATGCCGCCGAGGATCGGCTCGCCCGCACGCCCCATCTTCTGGAGCGCGAAACCGACGAGGAGGGCGACGAGGAGCGTCTGGAGGACCGAGCCGGAGGTGAGCGCGGAGACGAGCGTGTCGGGGATGAGCCCGAGGATGAAGTCGACGGTCGTCTCGTGCTCCTCGCCGACGGCCTTCTGCCCGCTCGCGGCGAGCTCGTCGGTGAGGTTGAGGCCGGCGCCGGGCTTGACGATGTTGCCCACGAGGAGGCCGATGGCCAGCGCCACGGTCGACATCGTGAGGAAGTAGCCGAGGGCGAGCCCACCGACCTTGCCGACCTGCGCGGCGCGACGGACCGAGCCGATGCCGAGGACGATCGTGCAGAAGATGATCGGGCTGATCATCATCTTGATGAGGTCCACGAACGCGGTGCCGAGCCACTTGAGCTTGACGCCGAAGTCGGGGGCGATGACGCCGACGGCGATGCCGGCGACCATGGCGATGATGACGGCGATGTAGAGCCAGTGCGTGCGGTCCCGGCGCACGGGCCGGTCGACGACGTTGTCGGTCACGGGTGTCTCCCTGGGTGGGCGGGCCCGGGTGGTCCCGGGTCTGGGCGAGCCCGAGTCTGGTGCCGCGACTGGCTAGGGTCACCGTTGTGTTCATTGAGTTCCGCGGGGACGTGCCCGAGGTGCCCCGCGCGCACCCCCGTGCCGTATGCCGGCGGGCCGGGTGAGCTCCCGGCGCTCGCCGGCGCGCTGGAGCGTGGCGACCCAGACGTTCGTCCTCCAGGTCGGGGTCGCGCTGCTCGTCGTCGCCGTCGGGCTCGCCGCGGCCTACGTCCAGGCCCGCCGCGCCCAGACGCAGGAGGCGACGACCCGTGCGATGTCGGTGGCCCGCACGGTCGCCTCGACCCCGGCCGTCGTCGAGGCGCTCGCGTCGGCGACCCCCACCCCGGCGGTGCAGGACTACGCCGAGGACGTGCGCCGGGGGACCGGCACCGACTTCGTCGTCGTCATGACGACCCAGGGCGTGCGCTACTCACACCCCGACCCGGCGCAGGTCGGGCAGCGCTTCATCGGCCACATCGCCGCCGCCGTTCGAGGCGGTGAGGTCGTCGAGGACTACACCGGCACCCTCGGACCCTCGCGTCGGGTCGTCGTCCCCGTGGAGTCCGACGCCGGCGAGGTCGTCGGCCTCGTGTCGGTCGGCATCCGCCGCACCGCCCTGTCGCGCGCCGTGAGCGAGCAGCTGCCCGGTCTCCTCCTCGCCGGAGCCGCGGCCGCGCTGCTCTCGGGTCTCGGCACGGGGCTCGTGTCGCGGCGCACCCGACGCCAGACACTCGGTCTCGGGGAGGAGCAGCTCCGCGAGATGTACGAGTACTACGACGCCGTCCTCCACGCCGTCACCGAGGGGCTGCTGCTCGTCGACCAGGACGGCCGGCTCCAGCTCGCCAACGACGAGGCGGTCCGGCTGCTCGGGCTGCCCCAGGGGGCGAGCGGCCGTCCCCTCGCCGACCTCGGACTCAGCCCGGCCCTCACGGCCGCGCTCTCGGACGGCGTGCGGCGCGAGGACGAGCTCCACGTCACCGACGCCCGGGTCCTCGTCCTCGGCACCGCCCCGGCGATGTGGGAGGGCCGCCGGCTCGGCACCGTCGCGACCCTGCGCGACCGCACCGACCTCGAGCACCTCACCGGCGAGCTCGACTCCGCGCGGGGCCTCACCGAGGCCTTGCGCTCGCAGGCGCACGAGTCCGCCAACCGGATCCACACGATCGTCTCGCTCATCGAGCTCGGCCACGTCGACCGCGCGCTCGACTTCGCCACGGACGAGCTCGCCGTGACCCAGCAGCTCACCGACGACGTCGTCGCCGCCGACACCGAGCCGGCCCTCGCGGCGCTCCTCGTCGGCAAGAGCGCACAGGCGAGCGAGCGCGGCATCGACCTGCGCATCGCGCCGGGTGCCCAGTGGCCGACCGGCGCCGTGCCCGTGCGCGACGTCGTCACGATCGCCGGCAACCTCATCGACAACGCCTTCGACGCGGTGGCCGGCCTTCCGCCCGGCTCCGAACGCCGGGTGGAGGTCGATGCCCGCGTCGACGACGACCACCTCGTCCTCGAGGTGGTCGACTCCGGCCCGGGGCTGCCCGAGGCGGGGGTCGGCGCCGTCGTCCGCCGCGGGTTCAGCACCAAGGGGGAGGGGCGCGCGGGTCGGCGCGGCATCGGCCTCGCCCTCGTCGCGCAGACGATCGACCGGCTCGGTGGGACCCTCGACGTGACGGGCCCGCCCGGCGCCCGGTTCGTCGTCAGCCTGCCGCTCGTCTCCCGGGAGGAGGAGTCCCGTGCCTGAGCCGCTGCGCGTCCTCGTCGTCGAGGACGAGCCCGTCGCCGCCGAGGCCCACGCGACCTATGTCGGTCGCGTCCCCGGGTTCGTCGTCGTCGCCGTCGCGTCGACCGGGCAGGAGGCACTCCGGGCGCTCCAGGGCACCGACGTCGACGTCGTCCTCCTCGACATGAACCTGCCCGACCGGCACGGGCTCGAGGTCGTGCGCGCGATGCGCGCGGCCGGGCACGCCGCCGACGTCATCGCGGTGAGCTCCGCGCGCGACCTCGAGATCATGCGGTCGGCGGTCTCCCTCGGCGTCGTCCAGTACGTCCTCAAGCCCTTCGCGTTCGGCACCCTGCGCGACCGGCTCTCTGCCTACCTCGACTACCGCGCGACCCACGTCGCCACCGCCGAGGTCGGCAGCCAGGCCGAGGTCGACGAGGTCTTCGCGGCGGCCCGACCGACACGTCCGGTGAGCCTGCCCAAGGGGATGTCCGAGGAGCTGCTCGGACGGGTCGTCGCCACGCTTCGGGAGTCGCCGTCGGCCCTGTCGGCGAGCGAGGTCGCGGGCCACCTCGGCGTCAGCCGGGTCACGGCACGGCGCTTCCTCGAGCACCTCCACGAGAGCGGCGTCGCCACCCGGCGCTCGCGCTACTCCGGCGCCGGCCGCCCCGAGGTGGAGTACGGCTGGCGCAGCTGAGGCGAGGCTCATCCAGTGCAGCGGAGGCGAGCTCATCCAGTGCAGCCGGGGCGAGGCTCGCCCAGCGCAGCCGAGGCGAGAGGGCCCGTGCCGCCGAGACGCCCGACGAGCGCCTCAGTCCTCGAGCGCCTTGAGCAGGGTGAGGTTCTTCGACAGCTCGGCGTCGTCCCCGTCGACCGCCGCCCAGAGGATCTCGACGCCGCACCGGACGATGGACCACAGCCGACCGAGCTCCTCGTCGATCCCGCCGGCGCCACAGGCCAGCTCCAGACGCTGGCGCACCGACCAGCGCAGCGACGAACCGCTGCCCATCTCCTCGATGCGGTTGCGCAGCAAGGGATGCAGCTCATAGGCCGCGGGGCCGGCGAGCGGCTTCGGGTCGATGACGAGCCACGGCGCGCGGTCGGCGGCGAGGACGTTCTCGTAGTGCAGGTCGGTGTGCAGCAGCACCCTCGGCCCGGGCTCGGCGAGCAGCTCGCGGGCCAGCCCGGTCACGCGGGTGACGACCCGTCGAGGCAGGTCGGTGCGCTGCCGCAGCTGGGTGAGGTAGGGGTCGAGGTAGGCCGGGAGAGTCCTGATCGTCGGGGGCGCGGGCACGTGCAGCTCGCGGTAGAGCCCGCCCACAAGCGAGCAGGCCTCCTCGATGTCGACGGTGTCGAGGTCGCGAGCGGCGTCGAGGCGTTCGAGGAGGAGCGCGCCGCGCGACGGGTCGGCCGCCACGAGCCGGACCGCGCCGTGCCCGTCCCACGCCCGCAGCGCGAGGTGCTCCTGGGCCGACTCGACGTGCGGCCAGCCGACCTTGAGGACGAGCGGTTCGCCCTCGCCGCTGCGCCGGGTGACGGGGTGGACGACGGCGGTCCAGCCGGTCATCGGGGCGCCGGTCACCTCGAGGTCCCACGCGTCGAGGCACTCACGGGCGAGCCGGTCGACGGTGGCGACCCAGTCGGCACCCGTCGGGCCGCCCTCGGCCGGCAGCCGGCTCATCCACGTGAGCCACTCGGCCGGGGCGCGCGGGTCGAGCGGCTCCCGCGCGGAGGCGTCAGTCACGCGAGCCCCGGGAACGCCGTGAGCCGCATGCCGTGCCGGTGCGCCACGGCGGCGACCGTGCCGAGCCAGCCGGGCAGGGCGGCGAACGCCGCCTCGGGATCGGCGTCGATGACCGCGCGAAGCGCGGCGCCGGTGGCGGCGAGCAGGGTGGTCATCGCCTCGGTCGCGAGCGTCGCAGCCTCCGCGGGCGTGGTGACCGGGCGGGGGAGTGTCTGGCCCAGGTCGGGCGGCGGGGCGGACGACCCGGCGGCGTCGACGAGGTCGGAGGTGAGGGACTCGAGCGCCCCGATGTCCCGCAGCCACGCGGTGCGCACCGCCCTGGGTGACCTCGCGGCGGCGACCTCGAGGAGCCACGTCGCCCGGCGGGTGGCGACGATGAGCGGGACGAGGGCGTCGGGGCTCGACCACGGCGGGGGCACGTCCGGTTCGGCCGACACCGATGGGATCGCCGACGCGCTCGGTGCAGGTGAGACGCCGGAGCCGGGAGCCGCGACCGGGGCGGCCAGCTCGAGGGCCGCGTGGGCCTGCCCGAGGATGGCGACGAGGGCCGGCCTCAGCTCCGCCTCGGCACCCTCGAGCCCCGTGCCGGCGGCAGCGACCTCGCCCTCGACCTCGGCAACCGTCCGGCGAGGAACGGCCGGCGCGGTCGGGCGCGGGCTTCCCGACCCCGCCGAGCCACTCGGGGTCGCGAGTGTCGCCGACGGCGTCGGCGTGGGGGAAGCGGACGGCGACGTCAGTGCGCTCTCGGGAAGCCCGCGTTGACGGAGGGCGTCGTGGAGCACGGTCGCCTGACGGGCGTGGAGCGGCGGGAGGAGCGGGGCAACGGGGTCGGACGAGACGAGCGACGTGGTCGACGCGGCGACGACGGCCGCGTGGAGTCGCAGCAGCTCCTCCTCGGCCTCGATCGGCTCACGGGTGGGGACGAGCGGCACCCGGGGGGCGTCGTCCTCCAGTCGGATGCCGCAGCCCGCCAGCGTCGCCACGACCGCACCCAGTGCCCCCGCGGTGACGAGTCGCCGGGTCGGACCCGGGGCCGACGGGGTCGCGTCACGCATGGCGGCATCCTCGCACGCGTGGAAGGCCGCCTCCGAGCCCGGCTAGAGTGGGCGTCGCCGCAGGTGCAGGACGCGGCCCGAGAACTACAGAGAGGGAGATCGATGACCCGGGACACCGCAGTGCAGGAGCTGCTCGCAGGTGCGTTGGACGGATCGGGAGTCGTCCTCGAAGAGGTCAGCATCACCCCCGCCGGCCGCCGTCGCGTCGTCAGGGTCGTCGTCGACCGCGAGCTCGACACCACCGGCGACGTCACCGAGACGGTGGACTCCCTCTCCCTCGACGAGATCGCCGAGACGACCCGCACCGTGAGCGAGGCGCTCGACGACTCCGACGTTCTCGGCGAGCAGCCCTACACCCTCGAGGTCACCTCTCCGGGCGTCTCCCGCCCGCTGACCGCGCCCCGGCACTTCCAGCGCAACGTGGGCCGCCTCGTCACCCTCGCCGTCCGCGACGGCGCCCCCGTGACGGGCCGCATCACGCGGGCCGGCGCCGACGACCTCACCCTCGCGATCCCGGCCGTCAAGAAGACTCCCGGTCGCGACGAGACCTTCCCGTATGCCGTCCTCGACCGCGCCGAGGTGCAGGTCGAGTTCTCGCGCAAGGACGACCAGACCCCGGCCCCGGCCGGCCCCGCCGACGACGCCGACGCGTCGGACCACAAGGAGAGCTGACCCATGGACATCGACCTCGCCGTCCTGCGGGGTGTCGAGCGCGAGCGCGACATCTCGCTCGACGTCCTCATCCCCGCCATCGAGCAGGCGCTCCTGCTCGCCTACCACCGCACCGACGGCGCCTACCGCAACGCCCGCGCCGAGCTCGACCGCAAGACGGGCCACGTGACGATCTGGGCCCGCGAGGAGTTCGAGGTCCCCGTCGAGGACGAACCGTCCGCCGCCCCCACGCCCGACCCCTTTGCGTCCGCAACTCTGGGGCCTGGAGCCGCCACATCTGCGGACGCAGGCAGTGACGACGACGCCGGGGACGACGCCGGGGACGGCGCAGCGCCCGTCGAGCCGGCGCGCCCGCGCACCCGGCGTGAGTACGGCCCCGAGTTCGACGACACCCCGCGCGACTTCGGTCGCGTCGCCGCCGCGACCGCCCGCCAGGTCATCGTCCAGCGCCTGCGCGACATCGAGGACGACGCGATCATGGGCGACTTCAAGGGTCGTGAGGGCGACATCGTCGCCGGGATCATCCAGCAGAGTCCGGACCCGCGACACGTCACCGTCGACTTCGGCACCGTCGAGGGCATCCTCCCGCTCGCCGAGCAGGTCCCGGGCGAGAAGTACGTCCACGGCCAGCGGCTACGGACCTACGTCGTCAGCGTCAAGCGGGGCATGCGCGGCCCGCAGATCGGGCTCTCGCGCACGCACCCGAACCTCGTGCGCAAGCTCTTCGCCCTCGAGGTCCCCGAGATCGCCGACGGCAGCGTCGAGATCGCCGCGCTCGCCCGCGAGGCCGGTCACCGCACGAAGATCGCCGTCCACACCAAGGTCGCCGGGCTCAACGCCAAGGGCGCGTGCATCGGCCCGATGGGCGCGCGCGTGCGGGCTGTCATGGCCGAGCTGCACGGCGAGAAGATCGACATCGTCGACTTCAACGAGGACCCCGCGACCTTCATCGCCGCGGCGCTGAGCCCGTCGCGCGTGCAGTCGGTCGAGATCGTCGACCGCACCCTGCGCGCGGCCCGCGTCGTCGTCCCGGACTACCAGCTCTCGCTCGCCATCGGTCGCGAGGGCCAGAACGCCCGCCTCGCCGCCAAGCTCACCGGCTGGCGCGTCGACATCCGCTCGGACAACCCCGGCTCGGGCGCGCCCCGCGAGGGGTCCGCGGGCCCGTCGGGTGCGTCCGGTGACACTCCCGACCCCCGCTAGGGGCTACGATGGGTGGGACCGACCGGGCTGGACTCCGGACTCGGGCGTCGCACGCGAAGGCGGGCACACGGCATACGTCGACAGTGACGGGGCCGGTGCGCACCTGTGTGGGGTGCCGGGTGTCGGATAGCCGGTCGGCACTCCTGCGAGTGGTCGTCGGAGGCCACGGGGACCTCGTTCCCGACCTTCGGCGGTGTCTCCCGGGGCGCGGCGCCTGGCTGCATCCCACCGGAGAATGTTTCGACCTCGCCGTCCGACGACGGGCGTTCGGGCGTGCGCTGCGAGTCAGCGTGCCCCTGGACACCACCGCCGTGGCGGAGGAGATCGCCACCCACGAGCAGACCACCGTCCGTCCCAAGGGAACCGTCCGTTAGCTCTGAACAGAGAGTGGTTTGACGCTGATGAGCACCCGATGAGTACTCAGTAATGAGCTCCCCCCAGCACTAGTGGTCCGCGCCTGCTGCTTCGTCAGGTCGCACGGACCAGATGAAGGAGAAACGTGGCAAAGGTCCGAGTCAGCGCACTCGCCAAGGAAGTCGGAGTGACCAGCAAGGTCCTCCTCGAGCGCCTCAACGACATGGGTGAGTACGTCAAGTCGGCGTCCTCGACCATCGAGGCCCCGGTCGTCCGCCGGTACCAGGAGAAGTTCCCCGTCGAGAAGGCGGCTGCCACCGAGGCGCCTGCCAAGCCGGCGGCCAAGAAGTCCGCAGCCAAGCCCGCTGCCGCCCCCGCGGGGACGCCGGGTCCCAAGGCTCCCGCTGCGCCCGCAGCACCGGCCCAGGCCGCGCCCGCGGCCCCAGCCCCCGCCGCCAAGGCCACGCCGGCCCCGGCCGCGCCCGCCCCCGCGGCGCCCGCACCGGCCGCTCCGGCCGCTCCGGCCCCCGCAGCACCCGCCGCCAAGGCGACCCCCTCCGCCCCGCCACCCGCGGCTCCGGCCGCTCCCGCCGCCAGGGCGACCCCGTCGGCGCCCGAGTCCGGTGGCGCACGCCCCGGTGCACCGCGCCCCGGCGCAGGCGCCCCGCGTCCCGGCAACAACCCGTTCGCACCGAGCCAGGGCATGCGCCAGGGCCGCGACGGTGGTCGTGAAGGTGGTCGTGACAGCGGCCGCGAGGGTGGTCGTGAGGGTGGCGGCGCCGCCCGTCCCGGCAACAACCCGTTCGCGTCGAGCCAGGGCATGCCCCGTCCCCGCAGCGCACCCCGCCCCGGTGGCGCCGGTGCCGGTGCGGCCGGTCCGCGTCCCGGTGGCCCCCGTCCCAGCCCGGGCATGATGCCGAGCTCGAGCGCCGTCGCGCGCCCGGGTGAGCGTCCCGGCGGTGCGGGTGGCCGTGGTGGCCGTCCCGGCGCCGGTGGCGCCGGTCGTCCCGGTGGTGGCGGTCCCGGTGGTGGCGGCGGCTACGCCGGTCGTCCCGGTGGCGGTGGCTTCCGTGGCGGCGCAGGTCGCGGCTCCACGGCAGGTGCCTTCGGCCGCGGTGGCGGTCGTCCGGGACGTGCGCGCAAGTCCAAGCGCGCGAAGCGCGCCGAGTTCGAGGAGATGCAGGCACCGTCGATCGGTGGCGTGAGCGTGCCCCGCGGCGACGGTTCCACCGTCATCCAGGTGCGCCAGGGTGCGTCCCTCACGGACTTCGCCGACAAGATCAACGCCAACCCGGGCTCGCTCGTCACGGTCATGTTCCACCTCGGTGAGATGGCGACCGCGACCCAGAGCCTCGACGAGGACACGTTCCGCCTGCTCGGCGCCGAGCTCGGCTACGACATCCGCATGGTCTCGCCCGAGGAGGAGGAGAAGGAGCTGTTCGACGCCTTCGACATCAACCTCGAGATCGGTGTCGACTCCGAGGACGAGGACGACCTCGCGGCCCGTCCGCCGGTCGTCACCGTCATGGGTCACGTCGACCACGGCAAGACCCGCCTCCTCGACGCCATCCGCAACGAGAACGTCGCGGGCGACGAGGCCGGTGGCATCACCCAGCACATCGGTGCCTACCAGATCCACAAGGAGCACGAGGGCGTCGACCGTCCGATCACCTTCATCGACACCCCGGGTCACGAGGCGTTCACCGCCATGCGTGCCCGTGGTGCCAAGGTGACCGACATCGCGATCCTCGTCGTCGCTGCCGACGACGGCGTCATGCCGCAGACCATCGAGGCGCTCAACCACGCCCAGGCCGCGGACGTGCCGATCGTCGTCGCCGTCAACAAGATCGACGTCGAGGGCGCCAACCCGTCCAAGATCCGTCAGCAGCTCACCGAGTACAACCTCGTCGCCGAGGAGTACGGCGGCGAGACGATGTTCGTCGACGTGTCCGCGAAGCAGGGTCAGAACATCGACTCGCTGCTCGAGGCCGTGCTGCTCACCGCCGACGCCGCCCTCGACCTGCGGGCCAACCCCGACCGTGACGCCCGTGGTGTCGCGATCGAGGCCAACCTCGACAAGGGTCGTGGCGCGACGGCGACCGTGCTCATCCAGTCCGGAACCCTCCGGGTCGGCGACGCCATCGTCACCGGCAGCTCCTACGGCCGCGTCCGCGCCATGCTCGACGAGCACGGCGCGAACGTCACCGAGGCGACCCCGTCGCGTCCGGTCCAGGTGCTCGGTCTCTCGTCCGTCCCGCGCGCCGGCGACACGTTCGTCGTCGCACCGGACGACCGCACCGCACGCCAGATCGCGGAGCGTCGCGAGTCGGCGGACCGCCAGGCCAGCCTGGCCAAGTCGCGCAAGCGCATCTCGCTCGAGGACCTCAACGAGGCGATCGCGCAGGGCAAGGTCGACACCCTCAACCTCATCCTCAAGGGTGACGTGTCGGGCTCGGTCGAGGCCCTCGAGGACGCGCTGCTCCAGATCGACGTCGGTGACGACGTGGACCTGCGCATCATCGACCGCGGCGTCGGTGCGATCACGATGAACAACATCAACCTCGCGGTCGCCTCCAACGCGATCATCATCGGCTTCAACGTCCGGGCCGAGGGCCAGAACGCTGACTACGCCGAGCGCGAGGGCGTCGAGATCCGCTACTACTCGGTGATCTACCAGGCCATCGAGGAGATCGAGCAGTCCCTCAAGGGCATGCTCAAGCCCGAGTACGAAGAGGTCGAGCTCGGCACCGCCGAGATCCGCGAGATCTTCCGCTCGAGCAAGTTCGGCAACATCGCCGGCTCGATCGTCCGCAGCGGCGAGATCAGGCGCGGCACCAAGGCACGCATCACGCGTGAGGGTGTCGTCGTGTCCGAGAACGTCGAGATCGCCGGCCTGCGCCGGTTCAAGGATGACGTCACCGAGGTCCGTGAGGGCTTCGAGTGCGGTATCAACCTCGGCTCGTTCAACGACCTGCAGCTCGGCGACCTCATCGCCACCTACGAGATGCGGGAGAAGCCTCGCGCGTGATGCGGCGGGTCCCACGCTTCGCGTGGGCGAAGCCGCGGGCCTGAGTCCCAAGGCAGCTCGCCCCACGTGAGCGGCCGGCATACCGACTCCTCGGTATGCCGGCCGCTCCCGTTCTCCGGCCCTCACACGTCCTGCCCCACGGCGGCGCATAGGGTGTGCGGGCACCACTGTCATCCGAGAAGGAGTTGTCGTGGCTGACGCCGCACGCGCCCGCAAGGTCGCCGACCGCATCAAGACCCTCATCGCCGCAGGGCTCGACCAGGTGGTCAAGGACCCGGACCTCGGGTTCGTGACGATCACCGACGTCCGGGTGACCAACGACCTCCAGCACGCCTCGGTCTTCTACACCGTCTTCGGCGACGACGCCCAGCGCGCCAAGACCGCCGAGCTGCTCGCCGCCAACAAGGGCAAGCTGCGTAGCCACGTCGGCCGCAACCTCGGCATCCGGCTCACGCCGTCGCTCGAGTTCATCGCCGACGCCATCCCCGAGACCGCGGCCCACCTCGAGGTGCTGCTGGCCGAGGCGCGCGAGCGCGACGCTCAGGTCGCTGCGGCCGCCTCCGGTGCGAGCTACGCCGGCGACGCCGACCCCTACCGCCACGACGACGAGGACGACGACGAGGACGACGAGGAAGACGGCGACGCCGCTCCGGAGTCCGGCGCGAACGGCGCGACCCCCGGGGCCTCGGACGGCACCACTGCGGCCAACGACAGCGCCACCGGCGACGGCGCCCCCGGCGCCGACGACACCGGCCGCGCGTGAGCGCGAGCGTCGACGGACTCCTCGTCGTCGACAAGCCGTCCGACTGGACGAGCCACGACGTCGTCGCCCGCGCCCGGCGACTGTGCGCCACCCGCAAGGTCGGTCACGCCGGCACCCTCGACCCGATGGCCACCGGTGTGCTCGTGCTGGGTGTCGGCCGGGCAACCAAGCTGCTCACCTTCCTCGTCGGCGCGGACAAGGACTACGACGCGACGGTCCGCCTCGGCCAGGGAACCCTCACCGACGACGCCGAGGGTGAGGTGACGAGCGCGCCCGGGGCCGCCGACGTCACCGACGAGGCCGTCAGGGCGGCCATCACCACCCTCACCGGCGACATCGAGCAGGTTCCGAGCGCCGTGAGCGCGATCAAGGTCAAGGGGGAGCGGTCCTACCACCGCGCCCGCGCCGGCGAGGCCGTCGACCTGCCGGCCCGCCCCGTGACGGTCTCGCGGTTCGACGTCCACGACGTCCGTCGCAGCACCGTCGACGGCGCGACGGTCGTCGACGTCGACGTCACCGTCACCGTGTCGTCGGGGACCTACGTGCGGGCGCTCGCCCGCGACCTCGGCAGCGCGCTCGGGTCCGCGGGTCACCTCACCGCGCTGCGACGCACGCGGGTCGGTGGCTTCGGCCTCGACGTGGCCCACCCGCTCGCCGAGCTCGAGGCCCGCCAGGGTGAGCCGATGCCGGTCGTCCCGCTCGCCGAGGCGGCACGGGCGGGCTTCGCCACGCGCGAGCTGACCGCGGAGGAGGCCCGTACCATCGGCTACGGCCAGCGGCTGCCGTCGGCCGAGCCGGGGCGCACCGAGCCGGTCGCGGCCTTCGGACCCGACGGCTCTCTCGTCGCCATGCTCGACGAGAGCAGGGCCACCGCCCGGAGCCACGTCGTCTTCGCCCCGGCGAGTTCGTAGAGTGTCCACCGTGCACCGGTTCACCGACCCCGCAGCCACGCCCGACGAGCTGCGACCCTGCGTCGTCACCCTCGGCAACTTCGACGGCGTGCACCGGGGCCACCGGGCGGTGCTCACCCAGCTCGTCGAGACCGGTCACGAGCTCGGCCTGCCCACCGTCGCGGTGACCTTCGACCCGCACCCGGTCGCCGTGCTCCACCCCGAGCGCGCCCCCGAGCTCATCTCTCCCGGGTCGATCCGTGACGACCTCCTCGAGACGACCGGCATCGACGGTCTGCTCGTCCTGCCCTTCACCGCGGAGTTCGCGCAGCAGTCGCCCGAGGAGTTCGTCCTCCGGACGTTCGTCGAGGGCCTGGGCGCCAAGGCCGTCGTCGTCGGCGTCGACACCAAGTTCGGCTACCGCAACTCCGGCGACGTCGACACCCTCCGCGAGCTCGGCGCCCGGCACGGCTTCGAGGTCGTCGCCATCGAGGACGTCGGCGAGGACCACCGCTGGTCCTCGACGTCGGTGCGCCAGGCGCTCGCGGCCGGTGACGTCGCGGCGGCCGCCCGCACCCTCGGCCGTCCCCATCGCGTCGTCGGCACCGTCGTCCACGGGCACCACCGCGGGCGTGAGCTCGGATACCCCACGGCGAACCTGTCGCAGGACTCGTTGGGCCTCGTGCCCGCCGAGGGCGTCTATGCCGGCTGGCTCACCCGTCTCGGCCTCGAGCAGGGCGAGCCCGACCGCACCATGCCCGCGGCCATCTCCATCGGCACGAACCCGACCTTCGACACCGAGGACCGCCGCACCGTCGAGGCCTACGTCCTCGACCGCGACGACCTCGACCTCTACGACGAGCGGGTCATGGTCGAGTTCGTCGAGCACATCCGCCCGACTCTGCGCTTCGAGAGCATCGACGACCTCCTCGTCGCCATGGCCAAGGACGTCGAGCAGTGCCGCACGGTGCTCACCCAGATCGTCCACTCCTGAGCCGCTGGCTCCGGCAGGACCTCGGCCTCCTCGTCGGTGCCGCCGGGACGTCGGTCGTCGGTGCGCTCCTCGTGTGGTCCGCGACCCACGAGGCCGCAGGGACGGCATACCTCGTCCGTCACCTGCTCAACACCGCGATCGGCATCGGGCTCGCGATCGGCGTCGCCCGGCTCGGGCACCACGGGCTGCGACTCGTCGCGCCGTGGATCTACGGCCTCTCCCTGCTCGGGCTCGTCGCCGTCCTCACCCCGCTCGGGGTGACGATCAACGGCTCACGGTCGTGGATCCCCATCGCCGCCGGGTTCACGGTGCAGCCCTCGGAGTTCGCCAAGCTCGGGCTCGCACTCGTGCTCGCCTTCGTCCTCGCCGACCGGTGGGAACGCCGGGTCGCACCCGGCAACCGTGACGTCGCGCTCGGCTGGCTGCTCGCCCTCGTGCCGGTCGCGCTCATCATGCTCCAGCCCGATCTCGGCTCGGCCGTCGTCCTCGGCGCCCTGGCGTTCGTCGTCATCGCCGTCGCCGGGACGCCGCGCCGCTGGGTCGTGGGGATCGGGGTGGCCGCCGTCGGGCTCGTCGTCGCCGCGCTCACGACCCCGCTGCTCAGCGACTACCAGCGCGACCGGCTCCTGGCCTTCGCCGACCCGAGCGCCGACCCGCAGGGCATCGGCTACCAGACGCGGCAGGTCCGGCTCGCCATCGGCTCGGGCGGCTGGACCGGCCAGGGCTTCATGGAGGGCCGCCAGACCCAGGGCGGCTTCGTGCCCTACCAGCTCAACGACTTCATCTTCTCCGTCGCGGGGGAGGAGCTGGGGTTCGTCGGCGCGGCCGGGCTCCTCCTGCTGCTCGCGTTCCTCGTCATCCGGGTCTTCGTCGTCGCCGGGCGCTCGGGTGACGCCTTCGGCCGGTTCGTCGGCGTCGGGGTCGGGACGTGGCTCGCGTTCCAGGTCTTCCAGAACGTCGGGATGACCCTCGGCGTCATGCCGGTGACGGGCCTGCCGCTGCCCTTCGTCTCCTACGGCGGGTCCTCGATGTTCGCCTCGTGGCTGGCGATCGGAGTCGTCAACGCCGCGTATGCCGCCGCGCACCGCGACCGCGTCTGAACCGCGCCACGACGGAGTCCGGAGCAGTGTCCCGCCCTGCGTGCGGACCGAGTCGATTACTCGTCGGTCACATTTGCCGCGAGCTGCGCCCGGCGCCGGGGGTCATGTGGGAGCATTCCGGCCACGAGCTCCCCAATGACGAGGAACCCAGATGCTTGCAGCGACCCCGCAGATCCACTCGCCGGCCGACGAGGCCGTGGACCACCACCTGATCGAGGAGCGCGCCGCGAGCGTCGGCCACCTCTTCCGGCAGCGCGTCGAGAGGACGCCCGACTCACCCGCCTTCATGTATGCCAAGGTCGCCGAGAGCGGTGACGAGTGGCTCACCGTGACGTGGGCGGAGGCGAAGGCGCGCGTCGACGCGATCGGTGCCGGGCTCGTCGCGCTCGGTGTGGCCCCGGAGGAGCGTGTGGCCCTCGCCTCGGCCACCCGCTACGAGTGGGCCCTCGCTGACCTGGCCGTCATGGTCGCCGGTGCCGTGACGACGACGATCTACCCGACGACGATCGACGACGACGTCGCCTTCATCCTCGCCGACTCGCAGAGCAAGGTCGTCTTCGCCGAGGACGCCGAGCAGGTCGCCAAGCTGCGCCGCATCGCCGGCTCGGTGCCCGGCGTCTCCAAGGTCGTGACCTTCGACCCCGCGGCCGCCGCGGGGGAGGACGACTGGGTCATCAGCCTCGACGACCTCGCCGAGCTGGGTCGCGCCGAGCTCGAGCGCACGCCGGGCCTCATCGACGAGCGCATCGACGCGCTCACCCCGGACCGTCTCGCGACGATCATCTACACCTCGGGCACCACCGGCCGGCCCAAGGGCGTGCGCCTGCTGCACCGGGCGTGGACCTACGAGGCCGCCGCCACCGACTCGATCGGCATCCTGCGCGACGACGACCTCCAGTACCTCTGGCTCCCGCTGGCCCACGTCTTCGGCAAGCTGCTCCTCACGCTGCCGCTGCAGATCGGCTTCTGCACCGCCATCGACGGACGGATCGACAAGATCGTCGACAACCTCGCGGTCGTGAGGCCGACGTTCATGGGCGCCGCGCCCCGCATCTTCGAGAAGGCCTACAACCGGGTCCAGATGATGATGGAGTCCGACGGCGGCGTGAAGCTCAAGCTCTTCCGCTGGGCCGAGGGCGTCGGGCGCGAGGTGAGCGACCTGCGCGCGCAGGGCAAGGCGCCGAGCGGCATGCTCGCCCGCAAGCACGCCCTCGCCGACAAGCTCGTCCTCAGCAAGGTGCGCGGCCGCTTCGGTGGTCGTGTCCGCCTCTTCATCTCGGGCTCGGCGGCCCTCAACCAGGACGTCGGCCGCTGGTTCGACTCGATGGGCATGCTGGTCGGGGAGGGCTACGGCCTCACCGAGTCGTGCGCCGCGACGACGGTCAACCGCACCTCCGCCTACCGCTACGGCACGGTCGGGTGGCCGCTGCCCGGCACCGAGGTCCGGATCGCCGACGACGGAGAGGTCCTGCTCCGCGGCGACGGGATCATGGACGGCTACCACAACAACCCCGAGGCGACGGCCGAGGTCATCGACGCCGACGGCTGGTTCCACACCGGCGACATCGGCGAGCTCGACGACCGCGGCTTCCTCAAGATCACCGATCGCAAGAAGGACCTCTTCAAGACCTCGGGGGGCAAGTACGTCGCGCCCTCGATGATCGAGTCGCAGTTCAAGGGCATGTGCCCCTTCGTGAGCCAGTTCATCGTCCACGGAGCCGACCGCAACTTCGTCTCCGCGCTCGTCACGCTCGACCCGGACGCCATCGAGGGCTGGGCCGCCGACAACGGTCTCGGCGGCAAGAGCTATGCCGAGATCGTCACCTCGCCGCAGGCTCACGACATGGTCCAGGGCTACGTCGACGAGCTCAACGCCGGCCTCAACCGGTGGGAGACGGTCAAGAAGTTCACCATCCTCGACCACGACCTCACCGTCGACAGCGGCGAGCTCACCCCGAGCCTCAAGCTCAAGCGGAAGGTCGTCTCCGAGCGCTACAAGGACGCGCTCGACGCCCACTACGCCGGAGCCTGACACCTCACCCGTCACCATTTGCCCACGCAGAGCGTGGGACCCGCCGCCTGAAGTGGGTTGCTCGGACTGCGCAAGGGAACCGCTCCCTTGCGCAGTCCGCGTTTCCCACCCGAAGTCGCCCGGAGCCGCCCGGACCCGCCCGGGACCCGAACCCGCCCGTATGCCGTCCTGCTCAGTCCTCGACGAGCGGCACGAACCGGTAGGCCCCGTGGATCTCGACGTGCGCGTCCCCGGTCGGGGCGCCGTCGGCGTCGAACCCGGGGTCGCGCACGACCCGGTGCATCCAGCCCCGCACCGGCACGACCATGACCCCGCCGGGCACGAGCTGGTCGAGCAGCGCCCGGGGCAGCGACTGGGCCTCCGCCGACACCAGGACCCGGTCGAACGGCCCCTCACCCGGTGCGCCGAGCACGCCCGGAGTGGCGAGTACGAGGCGAGCCCACGGCATACCGGTGCGCTCGAGGTTCGCGGCGCCGACCGCCGCGATCTCCTCGATCCGCTCGACACCGAGGACCGAGCCGCCCGGTCCGGTGAGGTGCGCGAGCAGCGCAGTCGTCCACCCCGACCCGGCGCCGACGTCGAGCACCCGGTCACCGGGCCGGACGTCGAGGAGCTCGAGCATCGCGGCGACCGTGCGCGGCTGGCTGTTCGTCTGGCCGTGCCCGATCGGCAGCGGCCCGTCCCGCCCGGCGTGACGTCGCTCGCGGCGCGGCAGGAACCCCTGGCGCGGCCACGCGGCCATCGCCTCCGCCACCCGCTGCGCGGCATCCACCCCTCCAGTGTGCGCCCGTCAGCGGTGCCCGACGCCGTGACTTTGGGGCTCGCGGTGTCGCGACCGTACCCTTGACGGATGCATCCCCGTCCTGCCGGCACCTCGCTCTTCGCTGACCTCGAGCCCCTGCTCGAACGGGTGAGCAAGCCGATCCAGTACGTCGGTGGCGAGCTCAACTCGACCGTCAAGGACTGGCACGTCGGCGGCGACGCGACCGTCCGCTGGGCGCTCATGTACCCCGACGCCTACGAGGTCGGTGTCCCCAACCAGGGTTCGATGATCCTCTACGAGGTCCTCAACGAGGTTCCCGACGCGCTCGCGGAGCGCACGTATGCCGTGTGGCCCGACATGGAGGCCCTCATGCGCGAGTCGGGGGTCCCGCAGTTCACCGTCGACGGACACCGCGCGGTCGGCGACTTCGACGTGCTCGGGGTCTCGTTCTCGACCGAGCTCGGCTACACCAACCTGCTCACCGCGCTCGACCTCGCCGGGATCCCGCTGCACGCCCGCGAACGCGTCGACGGCGACACCGTCGTCATCGCCGGTGGCCACGCCGCCTTCAACCCCGAGACGATCGCCGACTTCGTCGACGCCGCGATCATCGGCGACGGCGAGGAGGCAGTCCTCATGGTCACCGACCTCGTCCGCGCCTGGAAGACCGAGGGTATGCCGGGTGGTCGCCGCGAGCTTCTCCTCCGCCTCGCGCGCACGGGGGGCGTCTACGTGCCGGCCTTCTACGAGGTGAGCTACCTGCCCGACGGGCGCATCCAGCGCATCGCGCCGACCGAGCCCGGTGTCCCGTGGCGGGTGTCCAAGCACACGGTCATGGACCTCGACGCGTGGCCCTACCCGAAGCAGCCGCTCGTGCCGCTCGCCGAGTCGGTGCACGAGCGCATGTCGGTCGAGATCTTCCGCGGGTGCACCCGTGGCTGCCGCTTCTGCCAGGCAGGCATGATCACCCGCCCGGTGCGCGAGAGGTCGATCACCGGCATCGGCGAGATGGTCGAGAAGGGCCTCGCCGCCACCGGGTTCGAGGAGGTGGGGCTGCTCTCGCTGTCGAGCGCGGACCACTCCGAGATCGCCGACATCACCAAGGGCCTCGCCGACCGCTACGAGGGCACCAACACGGGGTTGTCGCTGCCCTCGACCCGGGTCGACGCCTTCAACATCGACCTCGCCAACGAGCTCACCCGCAACGGTCGACGCTCGGGCCTCACCTTCGCGCCCGAGGGCGGCAGCGAGCGCATTCGCAAGGTCATCAACAAGATGGTCACCGAGGACGACCTCATCACGACGGTCTCCGCGGCATACGGTGCGGGCTGGCGCAACGTCAAGCTCTACTTCATGTGCGGGCTGCCGACCGAGACCGACGAGGACGTGCTGCAGATCGCCGAGCTCGCCAAGCGGGTCATCGAGACCGGCCGCCAGGTGAGCGGGCGCAAGGACATCCGCTGCACCGTCTCGATCGGCGGGTTCGTCCCCAAGCCGCACACGCCGTTCCAGTGGGTCGGGCAGCTCTCGGCCGACGAGACCGACGCCCGGCTCGAGAAGCTGCGCGACGCGATCCGCTCCGACCGCCGGCTCGGCTCGTCCATCGGGTTCCGCTACCACGACGGCAAGCCGGGCATCGTCGAGGGACTGCTCTCCCGCGGTGACCGCCGAGTGGGCGCCGTCATCGAGCAGGTGTGGCGCGACGGCGGACGCTTCGACGGCTGGAGTGAGCACTTCTCCTATGACCTGTGGATGGAGGCCGCCGACAAGGCGTTCTCGCGCAGCGAGTGGCCGATCGACGTCGACTGGTACACCACGCGCGAGCGCGAGGAGTCCGAGGTCCTGCCGTGGGACGTCGTCGACTCCGGCCTCGACAAGGAGTGGCTCTGGCAGGATTGGCTCGACGCCATCGACGAGACCGAGGTCGACGACTGCCGCTGGACGCCGTGCTTCGACTGCGGTGTGTGCCCGCAGTTGGGCACCGAGATCGAGATCGGTCCGACCGGCAAGGTCCTTCTTCCGCTCACCGTCCTCGGCGCCGGCAAGGCCGCGATGGCCGAGCACTCCCACGCCTGACCCGACCACCGGCGCACATCGTTCGCATCGGCGCACACCTGCCTGAGCCGGTCACCACTCTCGGCGCCGGTGGCGCTCACGGCGCAGAAACCAGGTGGTGCGCGCTGTCGGGGGTCGGTGCCACGCTGGCGTGCATGAGCCGCACGATCCAGGTGACGTTCGACGCCCACGACCCGCGCGCCCAGTCGAGGTTCTGGGCGGCCGCGCTCGGCTACACCATCCCCGGCCCGCCGGGTGTCGAGGTGCCCGAGGGCGGTGACCCCCTCGCCGCGTGGGACGACTTCCTCACGCGGATCGGCGTCCCCGAGAGCGAGCACAACTCGCGCTCGGCGATCGAGGACCCGGACGGCGGCGGGCCACGTGTCTTCTTCCAGCAGGTGCCCGAGGACAAGGTCGCCAAGAACCGCGTCCACCTCGACGTGCGGGCCGCTCCCGGTCTGCAGGCCGAGGAGCGGATGGCCGCCCTCGAGGCGGAGTGCGAGCGCCTCGTCGGGCTGGGCGCCCGACGGCTGCGCAGGGTCGAGCCCCAGCCGCCGATGGAGGCCGGGTTCATCGTCATGGCCGACCCCGAGGACAACGAGTTCTGCCTCGACTGAGCGCCGCGTCAGTCGTGAGCGGTCGGCATACGGGTTCGCGAAGCGTTCACCTGCGAAGGGGCATCCGGACGTCGTCCGTGGCTAGGTTGTGGAGCACCCCCGCACGCCGACCAAGGACCGCACGATGAACCTCGCCCGAGCCGCCATGACCTGCGCCGCAGCGCTCCTCGCCCTCGCTCCCGCCGCCGGAGCCCAGGCAGCACCCTCCGACCCGCCCGGCACCGCGCGCGGCGAGTCCCTGAGGGTCGCGACCTACAACCTCTCGCTCAACCGCAACGCCGCCGGGCAGCTGGTCAGCGACCTCTCGACGCCCGACAACGCGCAGGCCAAGGCGGTCGCCGAGGTCATCCAGCGCGCGAACCCCGACATCGTCCTGCTCAACGAGTTCGACTACGTGGAGGGCGGCCGGGCCGTCGACCTCTTCCGCGACAACTACCTCGAGGTCGGCCACAACGGCGCGTCGCCGGTCGACTACCCCTACGCGTTCGTCGCGCCGTCCAACACCGGTGTCCCGAGCGGGTTCGACCTCAACAACGACGGCACCGTCGGCGGTGGCGACGACGCCTTCGGCTTCGGTCTCTTCCCGGGCCAGTACGGCATGGTCGTCCTCTCCAAGTACCCGATCCAGACCGACGCCGTCCGCACCTTCCAGCACTTCCTCTGGAAGGACATGCCCGGCAACGTCCTCCCGACCGACTGGTACTCACCGGCCGAGCAGGACATCCTGCGGCTGTCGAGCAAGTCGCACTGGGACGTCCCGGTGACCGTCGGCAAGCGCACCGTCCACGTCCTCGCCGCCCACCCGACGCCGCCGAGCTTCGACGGCCCCGAGGACCGCAACGGCCGCCGCAACCACGACGAGATCCGCTTCTGGGCCGACTACGTCACGCCGGGCAAGGGCTCCTACATCTACGACGACGCCGGCGCCCGCGGCGGGCTCAACCCGAGCCAGAGCTTCGTCATCCTCGGCGACTACAACGCCGACCCCTTCGACGGCGACTCCTACGACGGCGCCATCCACCAGCTGCTCGACAACAAGCGGATCGTCGACCCGCAGGCCACCTCCGAGGGAGCAGTCGAGGCGGCCCGGCTCCAGGGCGGCGCCAACCTCACCCACCGCGGTGACCCGAGGTACGACACCGCCGACTTCTCGGACAGCGCCCCGGGCAACCTCCGCGTCGACTACACCCTGTTCTCGCGCCACTTCACCGTCGACGACGCCGCCGTCTTCTGGCCCGTCCAGAGCGACCCGCTCTTCCGCCTTACCGGTGTCTTCCCGTTCCCGACGAGCGACCACCGCCTCGTCTGGGCGGACGTCACCCTCCGCTGACCTTCCCACCACGAACGACGCCGTATGCCGTGGCACCCGCTGGTGCCACGGCATACGGCGTCCGTGGTCGCGCGGGGGAGTGCTCCCCATCGTCAGGGAAGGGAGCGTGCCCTAGCGTCGTCGACGAACGGGCACGACGGGGGACGTCGGCCCACGGGCGGTGGGAGGCGAACGCATGGGTGACGAACGGATTCGGGTGGTCCCGGCCGACATGGGCGCGGACGCGGCGCAGTGGAGCTCTGCGTCGGAGTCCTTGGGACAGGCGCACCGTGCGGTCCCGGCGCTGGGGGTGTCGTTCGGCGGGTTCCAGTCCGTCGTCGGCACGAAGTACGCCGCCGCCGACCTCGCCGTCCGCAACGTCCTCGAGCTGGGTGCCTCCCGGCTCAGGGCAACCTCGACCAACGTGACGAGCAACAACGCCCAGACGACGAGCGACGACCGGGACGCCGACTCCCGGGTCCGCACCGCTGCCTCGGGTGGCGGCGGTGGCGGCACCGGGTCCGGCCCGGGCGCCGGCATCGGGGCGGGCGGAGACGGTGAGCACGGTGGCAAGGGCGAGGGGCACTACACCGACCTGCTCGGCCCGCAGGACCCGACGCCCGCCGACCCCATGCCGGCCGACCCCAAGGACCCCGACATTACCTTCGACCGCACGGTCGACCCCGAGACGGGCGAGGTCACGTGGACGCCCCGCGTCATGGAGCCGGGGGAGGGCCGGGCGGTCGACGGCCGCGACGTCGAGCGCATCCCGGAGCGGGCCGACCGCATCGTCGTGACGATGGTCGACGGCGAGCCGCGGATCACCTACGTCGACACCGACGCGCAGCCGCGCGACGGCGCGGCGTGGCAGTCGCACGGCGGACGCCCCATCGCCGACGCCGAGCCTCTCGACCTCGCGCAGGACCCGCAGCCGCGGGTCGTCGCCGGCAGCGGGGCGAGCGAGCCGACGGCGCAGCCGGTCCGCACCGAGTGGAACCGCGCCCTGCCCGAGGGCGCCGACTACGCCGTCGTCGAGCTGCGCGGGGGCGAGCCCCAACTCGTCTTCCTCGACGTCGACGGCAAGCAGGTCACGCAGGTGGCCGACGACCGGTTGCCGACCGGCCAGGTCCGGCACGAACCGAACGGAGTGCAGGCATGAGCACGGTGAGCGCATCGGTGCGCACCCTCCGCACGGGCCTCGGCACGTTGCGGACCTACGTCACGGGCATCGACAGCGAGTACATGACCTACGTCAACAGCCACAACGTCCACACGTGCGGGCCGCAGGGCGTGCACTACATCGACGGCTTCCGTCCCGGCTCCGGGCACTCGTGGCACGAGTACCGCGACAAGGTCTCGGCCGTCGTCACGTGGGCCGAGAAGTACGTCGACGACTCGGCCTGGGTCGACGCCCTCGACACCCGCGCGACGACGTGGCAGACGGCGACCGGACACGCCTCCGACGCCTACGACGACGTCGACACCAAGAACCTCCCGGCCGTCGAGAGCTGGCGCGGACCTGCCGGCCGGGCCTACCGCGAGGTCGTCCCGAAGATGCAGGCCGGCACGTCCTCGGCCTACTTCGGCGCGATGCACATGAAAGGCGCGTCCGAGTCGATCTCGACCGCGGGCGAGACGTTCTTCTCCCAGGTCGCCGAGGCCGTGTCCACCCTCGCGAGCAGCCTCACCCACTACACGCCGGCGCCCCCGCCCCGCCAGGAGGGCGACCCGCCCTCGGTGAGTGCGCAGGGCTCCTACAGCTGCGGGCTGCTCCACGACACCGACGACGCCGGCAACCACCCCTGGACCGCCATGACGTCGTGCGAGACCGCGCTGACGACGCTCGAGTCTGAGGTCGAGGAGGCGCTGCGCGTCCCGGGCGCCGGTGGGCCGGCCGCTGGCTTCGTCCCGGTGCCGGACTACTTCGCCGACGCCTGGCCGCCCGCCCCCGGTCGCCACTGACCTCACCCCGCCGGGACGCCGACGCACGGCGACGTATGCCGTCCGCCGCGCCACCCGGCATACGCGTCACGTCCGCGCCACACGGCATACGCGTCACGTCCGCGCCACACGGAGTACGGGGACGAGGGCGGCGCACCGCGGACTCGCGGTGCGCCGCCCTCGTGGTTGGTCGGGGGTCAGCCGGCGGGCGTCTCGACCCGCTCCCGCTCCTCCTCGCGCCGGGCGGCGACGAGGCTCGTCGTCGTGGCGGTCGCGAGGATGGCGAGGATGACGCCGAGCGAGAAGAGCGTCGGCACCTCGGGCACCCACGTCCAGACACCGTGCGCCCAGTGCAGGACGAGCTTGACGCCGATGAAGGCGAGGATGGCGGCGAGCCCGTGGCCGAGGTGCTTGAGCGAGCCGAGGGCGCCCTGAAGGACGAAGTAGAGCGCGCGCAGGCCGAGCAGGGCGAAGGCGTTCGTCGCGAAGACGAGGTAGGGGTCCTCGGTGATGCCGTAGACCGCGGGCACCGAGTCGATGGCGAAGACGATGTCGGTGCCGAGGATCGCGACGACGACGAGGGCCATCGGGGTGAGCATCCGGCGGCCGGCCTCGGTCACCGTCATCCGGGTTCCGCGGTAGTCGTGGGTCACCGGCCAGAAGCGGCGGAGGAGGCGGACCGAGCGCAGCGACGCGATGTCAACCTCGTGGTCGGCCTCGGACATCGCGTCCCGCAGGACCTTGACGGCGGTGGCGAGCAGGATCGCGCCGAAGAGCAGGAAGGCCCACGAGAAGGTCGCGATGAGCTGGGCACCGAGAGCGATGAAGATGCCGCGGAGCACGATCGCGCCGGCGACGCCGATGAGCAGGACCCGCTGCTGGTACTGCTTCGGCACCGCGAAGGCGGTGAGCAGCAGCATGAAGACGAAGAGGTTGTCGACCGAGAGCGACTTCTCGACGAGGTAGCCGGTGTAGTACTCGACACCGGTCTGGCTGCCGTGCGCGTTCCACAGCCAGACGCCGAAGCCGACGGGGATGGCGACGTAGAACGCCGACCAGGCGACGGCCTCCTTCATCGAGACCTCGTGCGGCCTCCTCGTCACGAGGAAGTCGAGCACGAGCAGCCCGATGACGGCGCCGATGGTCAGCAGCCAGATGGTGGGGGTGCCGACGGCGTCCGACGCTGCGGCAGGGGCGAGAGAGAGCATGAGCGGTCCTCACGACGTGGTGTCATGAGGTCTCCTTCACCTGCGGCGAACCGCTGGTGTCGTGCCGGAGCCACCGTCTGGGTGACCGAACTGACCGGACACGAGCTCGAGAAGTACTCCCCTCGTGAACAAAGTCTAGGGAGTCCTCGCGCCGCGGGGCAAAACGGCCGCGAGCTCCCGCGCGTCACGACCGGTCGGTGAGGGTAGAACCGAGGGGATGCAGACCTTCCTGCCCTGGCCCGACCCCCGTGACAGCGCGGCGGCCCTCGACGACCGCCGGCTCGGCAAGCAACGGGTCGAGACCTTCCAGGTGCTGCGCGCGCTCACCTGGCCGACCTACGGCTGGAAGAACCACCCGGCGACGCGCATGTGGCGCGGCTTCGTCCCCGGTCTCGTGGCCTACGGCCTGGCGTGCGTCGACGAGTGGCGCGCTCGCGGTCGGGCCGATGCGACCCGCGCCTCGCTCCTCGAGTTCACCGGCGGCCACGAGCCCGACTGGGACGCGCTCCACGACTCGGGCCGGCTCCCGCCGTGGGTCGGCGACGAGGCGGTGCACCTGAGCCACCGGTCGGCTCTCGTGCGCAAGGACCCCGAGCACTACCGCCCGCTCTTCGGCGACGTCCCCGACGACCTGCCCTACGTCTGGCCCGACCCGTCCTACCCGCGCTGGCCGCTGCCCTCGACCGCGGAGGCTCCCCTCCACCTCGCCGACGCGGTCGCCCACCTCGGCCTCGACGCGCCGCCGCCGCACGCCGAGGAGGTCGTGACCCGGCTCAGGGCGGGCAACGACGTCGTCCTGGCCGACGAGGACGCGGCCGAGGCGCCGACACTCGGTCTCCTCGCCGGCCTGTGCACGCGCGGGACGACGCTCTGGGTCGTGGACCGGTCGCCCCTGACCTCGACCGCGCCGGCACCTCAGGCGCGCGAGGGCACCGGTGCCGTGAGCTCGTCCATCGCCCGCCGGCCGACCGAGGCCGACCGGCTCGCCATGGCGGAGGAGGCGGCGACCCGGCCGGAGTTCCGCTTCGTCCGGCGCGGTCTCGTCACGCACGAGCTCGCCGACGACCTCGGCGCCGGGCTCGTCGTCACCCCGCGAGCGGCCGACCCCGGCCCGGAGACGGGACGGCCGAGGCTCGTCCTGCCCTGACCGCACCGGCGCGGCAGCCGGGGTGGGGACCGGACGGCATACGGGTGTGCACGGGGGCGACTCGCCCTGAAATAGGCTGGGCGGACCATGGCACGTCGCACCCCCGAAGGTCCCCCACCGCCCCCGGCGGTCCAGAAGCTCCGCATCCGCTACGCGAAGCGCGGACGGCTCCGCTTCTCCTCGACCCGGGACTTCGCCCGGGCGCTCGAGCGGGCCCTGCGGCGGGCCGGCGTGCCGATGGCCTTCTCCGCGGGGTTCCACCCGCACCCGAAGATCAGCTATGCCAACGCCGCCCCGACGGGGACCGCATCAGAGGCGGAGTACTTCGAGATCTCGGTGACCGAGCGGGTGGACCCCGAGGCGCTGCGCGTCGCGCTCGACGCGGCGCTCCCGCCCGACCTCGATGTCCTCGAGGCCGTCGAGGCGGGCCCGGGCAGCCTCGCCGAGCGTCTCGAGGGCAGTGTCTGGCGCCTCGAGATGCGCGGTGTCCCCACCCAGACCCTCATGTATGCCGTCGAGCGCTTCCTCGCGACCGAGGTCGCCGAGGTGACCCGGACGTTCAAGACCGGGCCCAGGACCTTCGACGTGAGATCGGCCGTCGTGTCGATGGTCGTCGCCGGGACCGACGACCCCTCGTGTGCGATACTGCAGATGGTCGTACGGCACACCACACCGTCCGTTCGCCCCGATGACATCCTGACCGCACTGCACGCCGTCTCCGAGCTCGAGCCTCCGGTGCCACCTCTGGTGACACGAGTGGCGCAGGGCCCGCTGCGCACCGCAGAGGCCGGGGTGGCCGATCCACTGGCCGCCGACAAGGACGCCATCGGTTCCTGAAGCGGTGCCGCAGCGGAGTTGACTCGCCGCGCGAACTGCCCCAGGGACAGCCCTTGACTTCCGTGGCGGGGACCCCTCCGCACACGATCGCTACTCCGAGCCCCACGGGGCCGGCAGGTCCGGACCTCCGGATGGTGTGGCTGACGGCTACGTGGCGCCAGAAGGGCCACCTGCAATGGCTACCCACGACGAACCCACCACGTCCTCCGAGGGTGACACCCCCACGCTGGACGTTCCCGGCACCGAGGCCTCCACGGGTGCGGAGCCCAAGGCCGCACCCCGGCGTCGCCGCGCGACGAAGAAGGCCGCCGCGCCTGCGGTGACCGAGACCGCCTCCGAGCCCGAGAGCACGACGGAGGAGTCCGCCGCCGCCGAGCCCGCGCCCGCCCCGAAGAAGCGGGCGCCCCGCAAGACCGCGAAGAAGGCGGCCAAGGCCACCCTGACCGACGAGGCTCCCGCCGAGGTCGCGGCGGCCACCCCGGACGAGCAGGCTCCGGCCGACGACAAGGCCGAGAAGCCGAAGAAGGCCACGACGTCCAGGGCCAAGAGGGCGACGTCCGCCGAGAGCGAGACCGTCGAGCAGGCCGAGGCGCCGAAGAAGCGCTCGCGCAGCCGCAAGGCCGCCACCGTCGAGCCGGAGCCGCTGCCCGAGCCCGAGGTCGTCGAGGACGCGGAGGACGAGGACGAGTCCGCCGAGGGGGAGACCGAGATCCTCCCAGAGGAGGTGCCCGCAGCCCCGGCCGCGATGTCGTCGTTCGGGCTCCTCTTCCAGGCGCCGGACGTGACCGCCGCGCCCCGTCGGCGCCGCGCCACCTCGCCCGCGCAGGCCCCGGCCGAGCGCCCCGCCGAGCCCACCGAACCCACCGAGCCCGTCGCCCAGGACGAGCCGGCCGAGGCGTCCGAGGACGAGTCGCGTGACGCGCGCGACGAGAGCGCCGAGGAGTCGGCCGAGGGCGGCCGTCGTCGCCGCCGTGGTGGCCGAGGCCGTCGGGGTCGCGGTGGCTCCGACCGCTCCGAGCAGGGTGACGCCAAGGCTGAGTCGAAGGGTGACGCCAAGGCCGACGCGAAGGCCGGCAAGGCCGACACCAAGGACAAGGGCGCAGCCGACGCCGCCGAGGCGTCCGACGACAGCGACTCCGGTCCCGCCGACGACTCGGGCGACACCGAGCAGGGCGAGAGTGGCTCGAGCCGCCGCCGCCGTCGCCGTCGTCGCTCCGGCCTTTCCGGTGACAGCGACGACCCGCCGGGCACCGTGACCAAGGTGCGCGAGCCGCGCAAGGACCGCGACGAGCCGACGGCCGTCAAGGGCTCCACCCGGCTCGAGGCCAAGAAGCAGCGCCGCCGCGAGGGTCGCGAGGCCGGACGCCGCCGCACGATCATCACCGAGGCCGAGTTCCTCGCCCGCCGGGAGTCGGTCGAGCGCGTCATGGCCGTGCGCGGCAAGGGCGACAAGACCCAGATCGGCGTCCTCGAGGACGGCGTCCTCGTCGAGCACTACGTCTCGCGCGAGTCCAACGCCTCGATGGCCGGCAACGTCTACCTCGGCCGCGTTCAGAACGTCCTTCCCTCGATGGAGGCGGCGTTCGTCGACATCGGCAAGGGCCGCAACGCCGTCCTCTACGCCGGCGAGGTCAACTGGGACGCCGCGGGCCTCGAGCAGAACCAGGCCAAGCGGATCGAGAACGCGCTCGGCTCCGGCGACACCGTCCTCGTCCAGGTGACCAAGGACCCCATCGGCCACAAGGGCGCCCGGCTCACGAGCCAGATCTCGCTGCCCGGCCGCTACCTCGTCTACGTGCCCGAGGGCTCGATGACGGGGATCTCGCGCAAGCTGCCCGACACCGAGCGTGCCCGCCTCAAGGCGATCCTCAAGGAGGTCGTCCCCGACTCCGCCGGCGTCATCGTGCGCACCGCGGCCGAGGGTGCCTCGGAGGAGGAGCTGCGCGCCGACGTCGAGCGGCTCACCAAGGCCTGGGACAACATTCAGAAGAAGGCCAAGGCCGCCGCGTCCAAGAAGGCGAGCAACGGCGGGGCGCCGGTCCTGCTCCACGGCGAGGCCGACCTCACCGTCCGGGTCATCCGCGACGTCTTCACCGAGGACTTCAGCGAGCTCATCGTCTCCGGCGACCAGGCGTGGTCCGAGGTGAGCGACTACGTCGAGGACGTCGCCCCCGACCTCGCCAAGCGCCTCACGCACTGGACCTCCGAGAACGACCTCTTCGCCCACTACCGGGTCGACGAGCAGATCGCCAAGGCGATGGACCGCAAGGTCTGGCTGCCCTCGGGTGGCTCCCTCGTCATCGACCGCACCGAGGCGATGACCGTCGTCGACGTCAACACCGGCAAGTTCGTCGGCTCGGGGGGCAACCTCGAGGAGACGGTCACCAAGAACAACATCGAGGCGGCCGAGGAGATCGTGCGCCAGCTCCGGCTGCGCGACATCGGCGGCATCATCGTCATCGACTTCATCGACATGGTGCTCGAGTCCAACCGCGACCTCGTCGTCCGCCGCCTCCTCGAGTGCCTCGGGCGCGACCGCACGAAGCACCAGGTCGCCGAGGTCACCTCGCTCGGGCTGGTCCAGATGACCCGCAAGCGGGTCGGCTCGGGCCTCATCGAGGTCTTCTCCGAGCCGTGCGAGCACTGTGCCGGCCGCGGCATCATCGTCCAGTCCGAGCCGATCGACCGCTCGAGCTCGGGCGGCGAGCAGGGCCACGCTCACGCCAACGGTGGCGGCAGCAGCGACAAGGGCTCCGGCCGGGGCCGCGGGCGTCGGGGCGGCAAGGGCAGCGAGACGGGCCAGGCCCAGAACGAGCCGGCCCCCGAACCGGCCCCGACGCACTCGGGCCCGACCGCCGCGCAGATCGCCGCCGCCGCGCACGCTGCCGCCATCAAGTCGATGTCCGGCGAGCACCACGACGACGACGTCGCCGAGCTCACCGGCCCGGCGCAGGACGACGCGACCGTGACCGCCTCCGCCCCGGCCGAGAGCGAGCCCACGTCGCCGACCGAGGACGCCCCTGAGGCCGCGGCCCCCGGGGAGACCACTGCGGTGGAGTCCTCGCCGGCCGAGCCGGCCACCGTCATCGCCGAGGTCGGGACCCGCGACGAGGAGCCCGAGCCGGTCCAGGCGGTCGCTCGTCCGGCGCAGCTCGACGAGCCCGTCGTCCGTCCTCGTCGCAAGCGCGGTCGGGTCGTCGCCCCCGCCGGTCCGCCGCGCGCCGCCGACGGCCCGTCCACCACCACCGAGTCCGCCCCCGCGGATTTGGAGCAGGTCGAGGGCGACCGCTAACCTAGACAGTCGGTGCGCCCACCGAGCCGATGTCCTGTGTTCCGGGGTAGCTATCAGCCGGTCATCCGAAGGCGCGCATCCTAGAAACCGAAAGTGAGTCCCACTGTGTACGCGATTGTTCGCGCAGGCGGTCGGCAGGAGAAGGTCTCCGTCGGAGACGTCCTCCTCGTCGACAAGGTCGGCCAGGCCGGCGACAGCATCGACCTGACCCCGCTCCTCGTCGTCGACGGCTCCACCGTCACCTCCGACGCGTCGAAGCTGGCCAAGGTGTCCGTCAAGGCCGAGGTCGTCAAGGCCGCCAAGGGCCCCAAGATCACGATCATGAAGTACAAGAACAAGACCGGCTACCGCAAGCGTCAGGGCCACCGCCAGCCGCTGACCCAGGTCAAGATCACCTCGATCGACGCCTGAGCGACCGGACCTTTAGAACACAGACTCACGAAGGTAGGCAGACATGGCACACAAGAAGGGTGCGTCCTCGACCCGCAACGGTCGCGACTCGAACGCACAGCGACTCGGCGTGAAGCGCTTCGGCGGCCAGCTCGTCAACGCGGGCGAGATCCTCGTCCGCCAGCGCGGCACGCACTTCCACCCCGGTGACGGCGTCGGCCGCGGTGGCGACGACACGCTGTTCGCGCTCGTCGCGGGCAACGTCGAGTTCGGCACCAAGCGCCGCCGCAAGGTCGTCAACATCGTCCCCGTCGCGGAGACCGCCGCGGCTGAGTGACCCAGCGCCACACGCACAGGCGCCCGTATGCCGTGAGGTCCAGCACCCGGCATACGGGCGCCTTTGCGTTTGCGTGCGTCCGCAACTCTGGGGGCCAGGTCGTCGGGTTGCCGGACGCAAGGCCCGTGCCAGCTCGCCCATAGACTGAACCACCTCGCACCACCCGCACCACTCACCCCGTCGAAAGCAGGAACAGAGCATGGCCGTCAACTTCGTGGACCGCGTCGTCCTGCACGTCGCGGCCGGTGACGGCGGGCACGGCGTGGCCTCGGTCAAGCGCGAGAAGTTCAAGCCGCTCGGTGGGCCCGACGGCGGCAACGGCGGCAAGGGCGGCTCGGTCGTCCTCGCGGTCGACCCTCAGTCGACGACGCTGCTCGACTACCACCACACCCCGCACCGCCGCGCGACCAACGGCAAGCCCGGCGCCGGCGACGAGCGCAATGGTGGCGACGGCGCCGACCTCGTCCTGCCCGTCCCGGAGGGCACCGTCGTCAAGAACGCCGCCGGCGACATCCTCGCCGACCTCGTCGGCCACGACGCGACCTTCGTCGTGGCCCAGGGCGGCCGCGGCGGGCTCGGCAACAAGGCGCTGGCCTCGGCCCGCCGCAAGGCCCCCGGCTTCGCGCTCCTCGGCGAGCCCGGCGACGCCCTCGACATCGTGCTCGAGCTCAAGTCGCTCGCCGACGTCGCCCTCATCGGCTTCCCGAGCGCGGGCAAGTCCTCGCTCGTCTCGGTGCTCAGCGCGGCCAAGCCGAAGATCGCCGACTACCCCTTCACGACGCTCGTGCCGAACCTCGGTGTCGTCACGGCGGGCAGCGAGCGCTACACGATCGCCGACGTGCCCGGTCTCATCCCCGGCGCGAGCGAGGGCAAGGGGCTCGGTCTCGAGTTCCTGCGCCACGTCGAGCGCTGCTCGGTCCTCGTCCACGTCGTCGACTGCGCGACGCTGGAGCCCGGTCGCGACCCGATGACCGACCTCGACGTCATCGAGGCCGAGCTCGCGGCCTACGTCCCCGACAACAGCCTCGGTGGCCGCCCGCTCTCCGAGCGCACCCGCATCGTCGTCCTCAACAAGGCCGACGTCCCCGACGCCCGCGACCTCGCCGAGATGGTCAGGCCCGACCTTGAGGAGCGCGGGCTCGAGGTGCACGTCGTCAGCGCTGTCGCCCACATCGGCCTCAAGGAGCTGACCTTCAGCCTGGCCAGGCACGTCGCCGAGGCCCGTGCCGAGATCGAGGCGCAGATCGTCGAGCGCCCCCGCGCCGTCGTCCGGCCCAAGGCGGTCGACGACACCGGCTTCACCGTGCGCCGCGAGAACACCGCCGACGGCGAGATCTTCCGCGTCCTCGGCGACCGCCCCACCCGCTGGATCCGCCAGACCGACTTCTCCAACGACGAGGCCGTCGGCTACCTCGCCGACCGGCTCAACCGCCTCGGTGTCGAGGAGGAGCTCTTCAAGGCCGGTGCGGTCGCGGGCTCGACCGTCGTCATCGGCCCCGAGGAGAACGCCGTCATCTTCGACTGGGAGCCCACGATGGCGGCCGGCGCCGAGCTGCTCACGGGGCCCCGTGGCACCGACCTGCGCCTCGGGGAGTCCGACCGCAAGACCCGTGGTCAGAAGCGCGAGGAGTTCCACGGCCGCAAGGACGCCCAGACGGCCGCCCGCGAGACCCTCGCGGCCGAGCGCAAGGCCGGTCACTGGTCCACGGTCCGCGACGACGGCGACGAGTGAGGTCGAGGGGTGGGCACTGAGGCGGTGCTGCGTGCCGCGGTCGGCGGTGCGCGACGGGTCGTCGTCAAGGTCGGCTCGTCCTCGCTCACCGGTCCCGGTGGCGGGGCCATCGACGAGACACGTCTCGTCGCGCTCGTCGACCACCTCGCGTCGGTCCGGGCCCGCGGGGGAGAGGTCGTCCTCGTCTCGTCCGGAGCCATCGCGGCAGGTCTCGGCCCGCTCGGGCTGACCTCCCGGCCACGTGACCTCGCGACCCAGCAGGCGGCGGCCTCGGTCGGGCAGGGCGCCCTCGTCGCGGCCTACGCCCGCGCCTTCGCCCGCCACCAGCTCACCGTCGGCCAGGTCCTCCTCACCGCGGACGACGTCACCCGGCGCACCCACTACACCAACGCTCGCCGCACCCTGACACGGTTGCTGGACCTCGGCATCGTGCCCGTCGTCAACGAGAACGACACGGTCGCGACCCACGAGATCCGCTTCGGCGACAACGACCGGCTCGCCGCGCTCGTCTCCCACCTCGTCGGCGCCGACGCGCTCGTCCTGCTCACCGACGTCGACGCGCTCTACGACGGCCCGCCGTCACGCCCGGGCTCGTCCCGGATCTCCGCGGTGCTGCACCCCGGCGACCTCGAGGGCGTCGAGATCGGTGGCACCGGCAGCTCGGTCGGCAGTGGCGGGATGGCGACCAAGGTGGAGTCGGCCGGCATCGCGGGGGCGGCCGGCATACCGACCGTCCTGTCGCGGCTCGCGGACGCGGGGCGTGCGCTCGAAGGCGAGGACGTCGGCACCGTCTTCGCGCCGCAGGCGCGCTCGCGCGCGTCACGACAGCTCTGGATCGCTCACGCAACGACGCCACGCGGGCGGCTCATGGTCGACGAGGGTGCGGTGACCGCGCTGACCAAGCGGCGCACGTCGCTGCTGCCCGCCGGCATCGTCGAGGTCCGAGGCACGTTCGTCGGTGGCGACCCGGTCGACGTGTGCGCGCCCGACGGACGCGCCGTCGCCCGGGGTCTCGTGAACTACAGCTCCGGCGAGCTGCCGCCGATGCTCGGCCGGACGACGCACGACCTGGCGCGCGACCTCGGTGCGGCCTACGAACGCGAGGTCATCCACCGTGACGACCTCGTCCTCCTCTGACCCATCTTTTGCTCCTCGTGCGGGAACGTTGAGGGTCCGGAGGGAACCTCTCCCTCCGGACCTCACACGTCCGTCCGTATGCCGTCCGCCCGGCTCAGAAGAGGCGCGTCACCTCGAACTGCATCCGCGGCTCGGCGATCTCCTGCTGCGACTGCACGAGCTGGAGCTCACGGGCGCCCGAGTCGAGGGTCCGCTGGAGCAGGTCGAAGACGCTCGACACGGTGCGGCCGAGCGCGACGCCCGCGTCGCCGGTGTCGAGCAGGTGCGCCGTGAAGAGCGCCGCCGTGACGTCGCCGGAGCCGTTGGCCTTCATCGGCAGCTGCGGCGTCTGCACGATCCACGCACCGTCGCCGTGGACGGCCAGCATCTCGATGGTGTCGGCCGGGCGGTCCGGACGCAGCACCGACGTCACGAGAACCGTCGAGGGGCCCATCGCGCGCGCGGCCTCGACCGACGCGAGCGTGTCCTCGAGGCTCTCGGGCTCGGTGTCGGTGAGGAAGCCGAGCTCGAACTGGTTGGGCGTGATGAGGTCGGCCTGCGGCACGACGCGCTCGCGCAGGAGCACCGGGATCGCGGGGTGGACGAAACAGCCGGACTTCGCGTTGCCCATGACGGGGTCGCAGGCATAGATCGCGTCCGGGTTCGCGGCCTTGACCCGGCGCACCGCGTCGAGGATGACGTCGCCGATCTCCTCGCCGCCCTGGTAGCCCGACAGCACGGCGTCGATCGCGGGCATGGCCTCGCGTTCCTCGATGCCGGTGATGACCTCGCGCACGTCGTCGGCGGGCAGCAGCGGTCCGCGCCACGCGCCGTAGCCGGTGTGGTTGCTGAAGTGGACCGTGTTGACCGGCCAGACCTCGACCCCGAGGCGCTGCAGCGGGAAGACGGCGGCGCTGTTGCCGACGTGGCCGTAGGCGACCGAGGACTGGATGCTGAGGATCGTCGTCACGCCGGCCATCCTCGCACCCGCCGCGGTTCCCTGAGATGCCCGTATGCCGTCCGCCCACCTCGACCTACGCTGGTTGCCATGGCTGCCTCCTCCGTCGCCGACCTCGACCCGGCCGACATCGCGCGTGTCTCGGACCTCGCCGCGAAGGCACGGGAGGCGTCACGACGTCTCGTCCTGCTGAGCCGCGCCGACAAGGACGACGCCCTGCGGGCCATGGCCGACGCCCTCGACGCCGACGCGGACGCCGTCGTCGCCGCCAACGCCGAGGACGTCGAGCGTGGGCGCGCCGGAGGCATGGCCGAGGGCCTCGTCGACCGGCTCACGCTCGACCGCGACCGGGTCGCCGCTGTGGCCCACGCCCTGCGCGACATCGCCGCGCTGCCCGACCCGGTGGGTGAGGTCGTGCGCGGCTCGACGCTCGCCAACGGCCTGCAGATCCGTCAGGTGCGGGTGCCGATGGGGGTCGTCGGCATGATCTACGAGGCGCGCCCCAACGTCACCGTCGACGCCGCCGGGCTCGGTCTCAAGTCGGGCAACGCCGTCATCCTGCGTGGCGGCTCCGCCGCCGAGTCGACCAACCGCGCCCTCGTCACGGTGATGCGCCGGTCGCTCGAGCAGCACGGACTGCCTGCCGACGCCATCGGACTCCTCGAGGGTGGGCGCGACGCGGTGCGGGCGCTGCTCACCGCCCGCGGCCAGGTCGACCTCATCATTCCGCGCGGGGGATCGGGGCTCATCCAGACCGTCGTCACCGAGTCGACCGTGCCCGTCATCGAGACCGGCGTCGGCAACTGCCACGTCTACGTCGACGCCGCGGCCGACCTCGACAAGGCGCTCGCCATCGCCGTCAACGCCAAGACCCACCGCCCGAGCGTGTGCAACGCCGCCGAGACCCTCCTCGTCCACGCCTCGCTCGCCGACGAGTTCCTGCCCAAGGTCCTCGCCGAGCTGTCCGGCGCGGGAGTCACGCTCCACACGGACGCCGCGGCCGGGAGCGCTGCGGAGGCGGCCGGCATACCGCACGTCAGGGCGACCGAGGAGGACTGGGATACCGAGTACCTCGCCCTCGAGATGGCCGTCGGCGTCGTGCCGGACCTCAACGCAGCGCTCGCGCACGTGCGGGCCCACTCGAGCGGGCACACGGAGGCGATCGTCACTGAGGACCGGGCTGCGGCGCGCCGGTTCACGACGGAGGTCGACGCGGCCGCGGTCATGGTCAACGCCTCCACGAGGTTCACCGACGGTGGCGAGTTCGGCTTCGGCGCCGAGATCGGCATCTCCACGCAGAAGCTCCACGCGCGCGGTCCGATGGCGCTGCCGGAGCTGACGACGACGAAGTGGATCGTCGAGGGCGACGGCCAGGTCCGCTGAGCGGCACGTCGGTCAGCCCATCGCCTGCAAGCGCTGGAAGGCGTCGCCCGCGACGAGGAAGCCGATGATGCCGAAGATCCACCCGAGCATCTCGTCCTTGGTGCGCTCGCCCCAGCGGTGCACCCGCTCGAGGACCGGCCGGACGCGGTCGTGGGCGGCAAGGCGCAGGCCGAGCAGCGCCAGTGCCGGCAGGACCATGACGACCACGTATGCCGCGAGGAGACCGGCGCTCGCCGCCGTCCCCACGCTGGCCGTGAGGATGCCGACGGCTCCGAGGTAGGGAAGCATCGAGGCCGCCTCGACGAGCCCGGCCCCGAGGGCCACGAGCGAGACGGTGCCGACGGTGGCGTCGGCGCCCACGGCGCGTGAGGTCCAGCGCTGCATGCGCGTCGGGCGATCACCGCGACGGGCTCGGCGGGCCGCGCCGCGCTTGCGCGTGAAGGCGAAGCTCGCCCCGAAGAGCGCCACGCCGACGACGAGCTGCGCGATCGTCACCGGTCGGGAGTCAGCCCACGCCGAGAGCGAGGCGGCCACGCCTGTCAGGGCCTGCGCGCCGAGGAGGAGGCCGAGTCCCAGCAGCCAGTAGAAGCCGGCGATGACCGCGACGTAGGCGAGCACCGCGACGGCACGGACCCGCGGCTGGACGAGCATCCACACGGGGACCCCGAGCGTGCCGAAGCTCGTGCTGTCGACGAGCGCGAGCAGGGCGAGCCCGCCGATGACGGCCACATCCATGGCGCGCCTCCCAGGTGTTGTGACACAAGCGTCCGAAAACCGGCCCGGGGGTAGTCAACCACGAAGTGACACACCTGTGCGAAAATCCTGCCGTGCCCAAGGTCGTCGACCACGCCGAGCGCCGAGCCGAGCTCGGGGCGGCGGTGCGTCGTGTCGTGGCCCGGAGCGGGGTGGAGGGCGCGACCGTCCGCGCGGTCGCGGCCGAGTCCGGGTGGTCCGCCGGCGCCGTGCGCCACTACTTCAGGACCCAGGCCGAGCTGCTCGACTTCGCCTTCGACGCGAGCCTCTCGGACATCCCCGCCCGGATCCTGGGCGTGCTCGAGCAGGAGGAGCCGGGTCTCGACCGGGCCCAGGCCCTGCTCGAGCAGCTGCTCCCGCTCGACGACGACCGACTGGCCGAGGTTCGGGTCTACCTCGCGTTCATGGCGCGCAGCCGCAGTGTCGACGCCCGGCCCGGTCTCGCCGAGCAGGCTTGGCACGGTGAGCGACACGTGTGCGCGATGGCCGTGGCCGACGTCACGGGCGAGCAGCCCCCGGTCGAGGTCGGGGTCGTCCCAGCGACCCTCGCGGCGCACGTCGAGGAGCTCCACGTCTTCCTCGACGGGCTCACGTTCCTCGGTGGGACGGTGCCGGCCCTGCTGCCGCCGACGCGGGCACGCGCCCTGCTCCGAGCCCGCCTGGAGGCGCTGCCGCACCGGTCGGGCTAGCGCGTCACCTTGAGGGTGCGGACGATCTGGTCGCACACGCCCTTGGCTCGGTCGGCGTCGCCGCCGACGGGGCAGACGACCATGAAGGTGTGGCCCGCCTCGATCCGCGCGCGTCCGGCGACGAGCGTCGTGTCCTGGCCTTCGCTGTTCGGGTTCATGCGGGCGGCCGGCAGTCCGTCGACGGTGATCCGGACCGCCCCGGGGACGGTGACGTCGGGGTTGGCCAGCAGGTCGACAGGCGTGCCCTCGACGGGGTTCGGCGGCAGGAACGACACCGTCGCCGCGTGCTCCTCGGCCATGTCCGGGGTCGCGACGCGCACGCAGTCGCCCTCGTCGGCCTCGCACTCGAGGGTGCGCCACGACTCCGGAAGGGTGAAGGTCAGCGCGCCGCCGGAAGTGCGTGCCCGCGTGCTCGGCGGCGGCTCGTCCCCCCGCCCGGCGAGGTACCACCCACCGAGGCCGAGCAGGGCTCCGACGACCAGGCCGGCGGAGGCCAGCCGCGCCCGGTTCACCGTTCGGCGTCCAGCGAGTCGTGCGCGACGAAGTAGGTCGGGCGGGCCTGCATGACGGCATACATCCGTCCGACGTACTCACCGAGGATCCCGAGGGCGAGCAGCTGCACCGCGCCGACCGCCGCGACGATGACGACCGTCGAGGTCCAGCCGGGCAGGGCATGGCCGAGGAGGCGCGCGATGATGGCATACACGAGGACGCCGAGCGCAGCGAGACCACCGAGGAGGCCGAGCCACGTCGCGAAGCGCAGGGGGGCGTGGGAAAAGCCGGTGACCGAGTCGATCGAGAGCCGGATCATCTTGGCGAGGGGGTACTTCGACTCGCCCGCTGCGCGCACCTCGCGGGTGTAGCCGACCGAGCCCGAGGGGAAGCCCAGGCCCGGCACAACAAACCGCAGGACGCGGTTGTGCTCCGGCAGCGAGTTGACCGCGTCGACCGTCGCGCGCGACATGAGGCGGAAGTCGCCGGCGTCGGCGGGGGCGTCGACGGCACCGAGCCGGCGGATGGCCCGGTAGAACAGTCGCGCGCTCCCGCGCTTGAACGCCGTGTCGGTCGAGCGGTCCTCGCGGACGCCGTAGACGACGTCGACGTGGTCCTCGCGGGCGATCCGCAGCATCTCCGGAATGACCTCCGGCGGGTCCTGGAGGTCGGCGTCCAGGGTGACGACGTAGTCGCCGCGGGCCCGCACGAGTCCCGCCGAGATGGCCGCCTGGTGGCCGGCGTTGGCGCGCAGCCGCACGATGCGCAGCTCGGGCCACTCCCGCCGGAGCCGCTCGAGGACGACCGGTGTCGCGTCGGTGCTGCCGTCGTCGACCGCGACGACCTCGTAGGCCGTGCCCAGCCTCTCGGCGAGCGGGCGCAGCCGCTCGACGAGCAGCGGGAGGACGGCCTCCTCGTTGAACATCGGGATGACGATGCTCAGCGTGACGTCGGGTGGTGGCGCGGACATGGGGTTCAGCGTAGGTGCCACGTGCGCGTCACGAGCCCGGACACCACCGAAGGCCCTCGACGTATGAGATCGGGGGCCTTCGGCGGTGGGGCTAGCCCTTACTGAGCCGGTCGTTCCCGGCGGGTTGCCCCACCGAGGGTGCCACGCGACAGTGGCGTCGTCCCGGCTGCACCGGGAAGAACTTCGACTCTGGCCGTCGGCCGCGGCGTGCCCCGCGATGTCGCTCGCGACTGGAGGTGTGACCCCCCATCCGCCCCCTGACCGGGTTCGGTGGCACTGCCGTTCTCCTTCGACCCGACTTCCGCCCTGACTCAGGTGCCCGGACGGTTGTTCGTGAGGACTTGTTTATCGCCCAGTAGCCCTGCGGCGCAAGATGATCCGGCGCGATTCTCGGCGTGTGGCGTGATCCGCGCGTGTCGTCCACAGGTTCGGCCGCCTCGGCACGCTCCCGTGCACAGCCCTGTGGACGGCGCCCGTGGACAACGGGACCGGTAGGCTGCACGTCATGACGTCGCACGCCGCCCGTGTCCTCGCCGAGGAAGCCGCCACCCACGAGCTCCCCATGCCGCCGTGGGCCTTCGGGGCCCTCGCCCTCGTCGCCTTCGCGCTGCTGCTCGGAGTGACGTGGGCGTTCCGCGGCACCGCCCAGCGGCACACCCCGGTCAGCGAGAAGAACGACCACCACTCGACCGAGCTCGCCCACGCCCACGGCGGGACGATGCACGACCAGGGCCACCACTGAGCACTGGCCGCCGTCGACTGGGCGTGATGGGTGGGACGTTCGACCCGATCCACCACGGCCACCTCGTCGCGGCGTCGGAGGTGCAGTCGCTCTTCGACCTCGACGAGGTCATCTTCGTCCCCACCGGGCAGCCGTGGCAGAAGGCCGACAAGGTCGTGAGCGAGGCCGAGCACCGCTACCTCATGACCGTCGTCGCGACCGCGTCGAACCCGCACTTCCTCGTGAGCCGCGTCGACGTCGACCGTGCGGGCCCGACCTACACGATCGACACGCTGCGCGACCTGCGCGCCCAGCACCCCGACGACGAGCTGTTCTTCATCACCGGTGCCGACGCCCTCGCCCAGATCCTCTCGTGGAAGGACGTCGACGAGCTCTGGGAGCTCGCGCACTTCATCGGCGTCACCCGTCCCGGCTACGAGCTCTCGGAGTCGGGCCTGCCCGAGGACCGCGTCACCCTCCAGGAGGTGCCGGCCATGGCGATCAGCTCGACCGACTGCCGCGACCGCGTCTCCGACGGCGAGCCGGTCTGGTACCTCGTGCCCGACGGCGTCGTCCAGTACATCAACAAACACCACCTGTATGCCGGGGGGCCGGCTGCGTCGTCCGACGCACCCTTCGCCCCGGCGACGGACCAGGACGAGGAGTCCCGTGCCAGCCACTGACCGTTCCCTCGAGCTCGCCCGCTCCGCCGCGCACGCGGCGGCCGAGAAGCTCGCCACCACCATCGTCGGCATCGACGTGAGCGAGCAGCTCGCGATCACCGACATCTTCGTCATCGCCTCGGCCGAGACCGAGCGCCAGGTCGGCGCCATCGTCGACGAGGTCGAGGACTCGCTGCGCGAGCTCGGCGCCAAGCCCGTGCGCCGCGAGGGCCAACGCGACGGCCGCTGGGTGCTCATCGACTTCGGTGACATCGTCGTCCACGTCCAGCACGACGAGGAGCGCGAGTTCTACGAGCTCGAGCGCCTCTGGAAGGACTGCCCCGAGGTCGACCTCGGCGCCGTCGGCACGGAGCAGGGCGGCCGGTGACGCCCGGCCCCAACGAGCGGGTCATGCGCGGCGACGCACCACGACGCCTCATCGTGCTCCGGCACGGCGAGACCACCCACAACGCCGCCGGTGTCTGGCAGGGCCAGCTCGACTCGCCGCTGTCCGAGCGCGGCGTCGAGCAGGCGGCCGCCGCGGCTCGGGCGCTGGCGGCCTTCTCACCGGTGCTGGTCGTCGCCTCCGACCTGTCCCGCGCGGCTGTGACGGGCGAGACGGTGGCTCGCGTGGACGGCATACCGTTCTCGACCGACGAGCGCTTCCGCGAGATCCACGCCGGAGCCTGGCAGGGGCTCACGGGGGAGCAGGTGCGCGCGGGCTACCCCGAGGACATGGACCGGCTGCTGCGCGGTGACGACTTCAGGCGCGGCGGGCACGGTGAGTCGGTGGCCGACGTCGCCTCGCGCTGCCGGGCCGGGGTCGAGGCGCTGCTCGCCGACCTCGCCCCGGGGGAGTGCGCCGTCGTCGCCACCCACGGTGTTGCCGGGCGGGCTCTCGCGGCCGACCTCGTCGGCATCGACCAGCGCACGTCGTGGCTCGCCCTCGGAGGGCTCGGCAACTGCCACTGGGCCGAGCTCGTCGAGGGGCGTGCGGGCTGGCGGATCCAGACGTGGAACCAGTCCGCGGCAACGGCTTCGGCCGCCGGTGACGGGCTCGCCTGACCCCGATTTGGTGGCCGGGCGAATGGCGTCGTAAACTTTCGCAGTCGCCTCCGGGGGACGTCCCACCGGGGCAACTCGGGGCATTGGCGCAGTTGGTAGCGCGCTTCCATGGCATGGAAGAGGTCAGGAGTTCGAATCTCCTATGCTCCACCGAACGACGAAGGGCCGGACACATGGTGTCCGGCCCTTCGTCGTTCTGCCATCCGCGAGGCCTCTCCGGAGGAGACTCGACGTCATGGCCATGGACGAAGAGGCTCCGGGTGACGAAGTGAGGCCCCGACCGGAGCTCGCGACGCTGCTCGCCACGGAGCACTGGAGCCTGCTCGGCACCCGGTCGATGACATGGAGCGAGATCATGAGCCGGATCTCGATCCTCCTCACCGTCGTCTCGGCACTGCTCGTCGTCCTCGCCCTCTTCGCGCAGGGGATCGGGTTCGACCGCTCCCTGCTGCCCCTGGCGGTGGCCTTCGCCGCGGCCTCTCTCGTGCTCGGCTCGCTCACCCTCCTGCGCGTCGCCCTGGCGAGCCAGGAGGACGCGCAGCTCATTCGCGGAATGAACCGGCTGCGGGCGGCCTACGTCGAGCTCGCCCCCGAGATCGCGCCCTACCTCACCGCGTCCACGCACGACGACGAGGCGGGGCTCATGACGACCTACACCCTCGGCAGGCGGCGGAGGATGACGTCGCACATCGTGGGGTCGACGACCTTCTTCGTCACCGTGGTCAACACCCTCCTCGCCGGGGCGCTGGGCGCCCTCGTCGGCGCCCTCGTCACCGAGCGGCCGTGGCCGGTCGTCGCGGCTGGTGTCGCCACGGCTGCGGCGTGGTTCTGGCTCCAGGTCGACCTGACCCGCCGTCTCTTCGGCCCGCCGAGCACCGACGTCCGCTTCCCGAGCGGCGACGAGCCCACCCGCTGGTCCTGAACCTTGGACCCACCGCGCCCCGCGGCCGAGCGCCGCTGGTCAGGTGGAGCCGAGCAGCCGGGTCCGGAAGAGGTCGAGCACTTGCTGCAGCGCGTCGTGGGTCGGTTCGCCGGGGGTGTCGACGAGGTGCTCGGTGAGGGTCGAGTGCGGTGGCATGGCGCCGTGGGGGTCGGCCGACGAGTCGGGCAGCTGGATCGCGACGAACGCGTCGCCGAGTCTCCGCTGCAGGAACGCGAACCTCTCCCTCGGCGCAAGCCGGTCGCCGGCGAACCGCAGCCCCAGCACCGTGAGCCCGGCAGCGCACCGCTGCGCGACGACGGCGAGCTCGTCGGGGGAGACGTCGATGGACCGGCGCTGAGCGGGCGTGAGCCCCAAGGGCAGGGATGGCTGCGCGAGGACCGGTACGAGGACGCGCTCGTCGGTCGCCATCGCCAGCGCGAACCCGCCGGTGAGGCACATGCCCAGCGCGCCGACGCCGGGCCCGCCGCACCTCTGGTGCTCCGCCGCGGCGAGGTCCCGCAGCCAGGGGACGACGGGGGAGGTGCGGGCGGTCGCGAGCAGGGTGAACTCGCGGCTCACGCAGACCGACACCCCTGCACGAGCCATCGACAGGACCGACCCGAGTTGCCCGGCCGAGTCGGGGTGCGCATCGTGACCCACCCGGCCGAAGAGGACCGGGAGCACCACCGTGCAGCCGAGGTTCCGGACCTGGCGGGCGAGGTCGAGCACCCGCGGGGTGACGCCCGGGACCTCGGCGACGACGATGACGGCCGGCCCGCTGCCCGACCGAAGGACCTCGTGCGTGACGCCGCGCCGGGTGAAGCTCTCGCGGGCGAAGTCCGGGTGCGGGTCGTCGGTCACGGCTGGAGCCTCGCACGCACCCGACGGGTGTGCGGTCAGTTCGGCCAGACGCCGGACGTGCCACGGCGGTGCGAGTCGACGAGGTGAGTGTCGACGATGCCGATCGCCTCCATGAGCGCGAACATCGTCGTCGGGCCGACGAACGTGAAGCCCTTGCGCTTGAGCCCCTTCGACAGCGCGAGCGACTCGGGTGAGGTCGTCGGGACGTCGGCGTGGGTGCGCGGCCGCGGCGTCCGCTCGGGCCGGAACGACCAGACGTATGCCCCGAGGTCGCCGTCCGGGTCCTCGCGCAGTGCCAGCGTGGCGCGGGCGTTCTGGATCGTGGCGAGCACCTTGGCCCGGTTGCGGACGATCCCGGCGTCGGCCATGAGGCGCTCGACGTCGTCGTCGCCGAACGTCGCGACGGCGTCGGGCGAGAACCCCGCGAACGCCTCCCGGAACGCCGGCCGCTTGCGCAGGATCGTCGCCCAGGACAGCCCGGACTGGAAGGCCTCGAGCGAGAGCCGCTCGAAGACCCCGCGCTCGTCGCGGACCGGCATGCCCCACTCGGTGTCGTAGTAGTCGCGCAGCATCGGGTCCACCGACGCCCACACCGGCCTCGAGAGGCCGTCCTCGCCGACGACGACGCCGCTCACGCGATGTCCTGGCGTGCGTCGACGACGGCCTCGACGAACGCGTGCGGGTCGGTGACCGAGACGCCGAGGCGGCCACCCCGGTGCACGAGGGTCGCCATGGGCCCGCCCACCCGGTAGGCCCACTTGCCGCGGCCCTCCCAACGCACGCCCCAGCCATAGCCGGCGCCGTCGACGTGGTCACCGGCGCCGACGTCGGTGACGTCGGAGATGCGGATCGTGCGCGACGCGAAGGGGTAGCCGATCCGCACCGCGTCGCGGGTGACGGTGACCCGGACCGGACCGCGGGCGACGAGCCAGCCGAGCAGGACGAGCGCCACGAGGACGACGGCTCCGAGGACGACCGACGCCCCGCCCATGGCCGCGACGAGCAGCCCCGTGAGCACGCCGACGCCGGCCACGACGGCGCCGACGACGACGAGCGGGGTGCTGGGTCGCACGACCGAGCGGTAGAGGGGCCCGTCCGGGGCCACGGGATCGGACACGTCAGCCCCTCCTCAGGGTGATGAGCGGGATCTCGGGTGACGCCGCGACGCGGACCGGCGGCCCCCAGGTGCCGGCGCCCCGGCTCGTGATGACCGGCACGTCGTCGATGACGGCGAAGCCCTCGACCATCGGCTGCTGGAGCGGCACGAGGAGCTCGAAGGGCCAGACCTGCCCGCCGTGGGTGTGCCCCGAGAGCTGGAGGTCGACGCCCCGGTCGGTCGAGACCTCGGCCATGACCGGCTGGTGCGCCACATAGAGGGTGAACGCGTCATCCGTGCCCGCAAGTGCCCGCTGCGGGTCGGGGGCGAACGCGCCTGTGCCCTCCCGGTCGTGCACACCGGCGACGGTGATGCTCTCCGCGCCGCGGGTGACGACCTGCGCGGAGTTCGAGAGGACGGTGATGCCGAGCCGCTCCCACTCGGCCACCCACTCGGCGGTCGAGCCGGTGTAGATCTCGTGGTTGCCGGTCACCGCGAAGACGCCGAGCGTGGCCTCGAGGTCGGCCAGCGGCGCGATCTCGGCGCGATGCCGCTCGAAGGGTGCGTCGACGACGTCGCCGGAGAGGATGACGAGGTCCGGGCGCGCCGCGTTGACCCGCTCGACGATGGTGCGCACGAAGTCCTGCCCATGCACGACCCCGGCGTGCAGGTCGGTGACGAGCGCGACGGTCGTCCCGTCGAAGGACGCGGGCAGCTCCGCCGAACGGTGGGTCGTGCGCGTCACCACCGGGTCGGTCGCCTCGACCACGCCGTATGCCGACGTGCCCAGCGCGCCGACCGTGACGACGGCCGCGACGGCCCGGTTGAACCCGCGCAGCACCGGACGACGACGCTCCTCGGGCGTGACGAGCCAGACGACGACGGCGACGAGCTGCGCGGCGGCAAGCCCGATCGCGAGGTAGAGCGCGACGACGAGCCAGGTGAGCGCGACCGCTGCGGTCACCCGCGTGTCGTCGGCCGTGCCCCACCGCAGCCCGCCCGCGATGGCGACCACCGCGAGAGCGGTGAGGGCGACGACAGTGAGCGAGACGGCATACCGCCACCGCGTCGCCCAACCCGGCGCCACGACAAGACGCCGGTGCAGCCAGAAGGTGAGGAGCCCGACGACGGTCAGGGCGATGAGGGCGAAGAGCAGCACGCAGGGGTCCCGGGAGGTCGGCGATGGGGCCTCATGCTCGCACGCAGGGGTGGGAGCCCACACCACCGTCCCGGCAGGTGGGGCCAGCATGCAGCGTGGTTTCATGTGGCTGTCCACGCCACCCAGGGTCAGGAGTGCGATGCGCAGCCTCGACGTCGAGGTCCTCGTCGTGGGCGCCGGCCTGTCCGGGGTCGGCGCGGCCTGCCGGCTGAGCCGGATGGACCCCGCGGTCTCGTATGCCGTGCTCGAGTCTCGACCCGCGCTCGGTGGCACGTGGGACCTCTTCCGCTACCCCGGGGTGCGCTCGGACTCCGACGTCCACACGTTCGCCTACCCGTTCCGCCCGTGGGCGGGCAGCGACGTGCTCGCCACCGGTGAGGCGATCCGGGACTACATCCGCGACACCGCGGCCGAGTTCGGCGTCGACGAGCACGTCCACCACGACCAGCGCGTCATCTCGGCGGCCTGGTCGTCCGGCACCGGCACATGGACGGTCAAGGCGGAGACCGTCGAGGGACTCGTCGAGCACACCGCCCGGTTCCTCTACGTCTGCACCGGTTACTTCTCCTACGACACCGGGCACGTCGTCGACTTCCCCGGCCGGGCGGAGTTCGACGGGCCAATCATCCACCCGCAGTTCTGGCCCGAGGCCTTCGACCCGGCGGGCAAGCGGATCGTCGTCATCGGGTCGGGCGCGACGGCGGTGACGCTCGTGCCGGCGCTCGCCGAGCGTGGGGCCGAGCACGTGACCATGCTCCAGCGGAGTCCGTCCTACGTCCTGCCGCTGCCCGCCGACGACCGGGTCGGTGGCCTGCTGCACCGGGTGCTGCCCGAGCGCGCGGCGCGCCGTGCGGTGCGGGGCAAGAACGTCCTCCAGAACGTCGGGCTCTTCGAGGCGTCGCGACGCTTCCCGCGGGCCGTGCGCAGGGTGCTCGCCCGCGCCAACTCCCGGCTCGTCGGCGAGGACGTCGTGCGCGAGCACTTCACCCCCACCTACGACCCGTGGGACCAGCGACTGTGCGTCGTGCCGGACGGCGACCTCTTCGCCGCGCTGCAGTCAGGGCGCGCCTCCGTCGTCACCGACACCGTCGAGACCTTCACCCGCACCGGGATCCGCCTCGACGGCGGCACCGAGCTCGACGCCGACGCCGTCGTCACGGCGACAGGCCTGCGGATCGAGGTCGCCGGCGGCATCACCTTCAGCGTCGACGGGACGACGTTCGCGCCGCGCGAGCACTTCCTCTACAAGGGCGCGATGTTCGACGGCGTCCCCAACCTCGCTGTCTGCCTCGGCTACACGAACAACTCGTGGACCCTGCGCGCCGACCTCACGTCGAGGTTCGTCTGCGCGGTGCTGGAGCACCTCCGCGCGACCGGGACGGCGTCCGCGACGCCCCGCCCTGCTGCGCCGCTCGACGAGGGGACGCCGCCCTTCGAGCTGACCTCGGGCTACATCGAGAGGTCGCGCCACCTGCTGCCCAAGCAGGGTACGACCCGGCCGTGGACGGTCCGGCAGAACTACTTCTCCGACCTCCGGCTCATGTCCGCGAGGCGCGTGGACGACGGAACACTCGAGTTCGCCCCGCTGCCCGCGCGGACCCCGGTCCTCGCCGCCGCTGACAGGGGTCGTTCCTAGACTGGTCGGCATGTCGCTGACCATCGGTGCCCACGTCGACCAGACCGACCCGCTCGCCGAGGCCGCCGCCCGCGGCACGACGCTCGTCCAGTTCTTCCTCGGCGACCCACAGGGCTACAAGGGCCCCGAGATCCGGTATGCCGGGGGAGCCGACGGCCTGCGCGCCGACGCCGAGGCGGCCGGGGTCGACCTCTACGTCCACGCGCCCTACGTCATCAACGTCGCGACGACCAACAACCGCATCCGCATCCCCTCGCGCAAGCTCCTCCAGCAGCACGTCGACGCCGCCGCGTCGGTGGGAGCCAAGGGGCTCATCGTCCACGGCGGCCACGTCAACAAGGGCGATGACCCGGCCGTGGGCTTCGACAACTGGCGCAAGGCTGTCGAGGCGACAGACCTCAAGGTGCCGCTGCTGCTCGAGAACACCGCCGGCGGTGACAACGCGATGGCCCGCTACCTCGAGCGCATCGCCGGCGTCTGGGACGCCATCGGCTCCGCGTCGCAGGCAGACCGGGTGGGATTCTGCCTCGACACCTGCCACGCGCACGCCGGTGGCAACCCGCTCGAGACCGTCGTCGACGACGTCCTCGCCATCACCGGCCGGATCGACCTCGTCCACTGCAACGACAGCCGCGACGCCTTCGACTCCGGCGCCGACCGCCACGCCAACTTCGGGTCCGGCCAGATCGACGCAGACCTCCTCGCCGGTGTCGTCCGCTCGGCGGGCGCGCCTGTCGTGTGCGAGACGCCGGGCGGTCCCGACGACCACAAGGCGGACTTCGCCTGGCTGCGCGAGCGCCTCTGAGGCGTCGTCACAGCCAGCGGCGCACCCGCGCGGCATACGCCGTGTACTCGTCCCCGAAGGTCGCGGTGAGGAACCGCTCCTCGGGGCGGATCGCTCCCCAGTGCAGGAGCGCGGCCGACGCCGGCAGGAGCAGCAGCGCCCATGCCGATGGCGCGACGAGCGCGATCCCGAGGTGGAGCGCGAGCAGCCCGACATAGAGCGGGTTGCGCGACCGGGCGAACGGCCCGTCCGAGAGGATCCGCCGCGTCGCCTGTCCGGGCAGCAGCCCGGTCCGGTGCCGGGCGAAGAGCAGCAGCGCCCAGCCGTTCCAGAGGACGAAGGCTCCGAGCAGGGACCACCCGACGGGCACCCGCCAAGCCCCGAGCTCGACGAGGTCGCCGAGCCATTTGGTGAGCACGAGGCCGAGGACGAGCGGTCCACCCACCGCCACCGGTGGCCAGAGGTGGAACGCGACGACGGCGTCGCCCCGGGCGCCCGGGGCGTCGGACTCGCTCATCGGCGAAGCGTATCGAGATCGTCGACGCTCGACGGAATATACCCCCCTGGGGTATGGTTGCCGACATCATGAACGCCTCGACCCCCCACCACGTCCACGGCCAGCACACGTCGAGCCGCGCCACCTGGTCCCAGGCGGCCAGCGCCACGCTCCACTGCCTCACCGGGTGTGCCATCGGTGAGGTCCTGGGGCTCGCCATCGGCACCGCCCTCGGCCTCTCGAACCTCGCGACCATCGTCCTCGCGGTCGTGCTCGCGTTCGTCTTCGGCTACGCGTTGACGATCACGCCCGTGCTCCGCGCGGGTGTGCCGCTGGCGACCGCACTCGGGGTGGCCTTCGCCGCCGACACTGTGTCGATCACGGTCATGGAGGTCGTCGACAACGCGATCATGCTCGCCGTCCCGGGCGCCATGGACGCGGGCCTGGCCTCATGGCTCTTCTGGGGCGCGCTCGCCTTCGCGCTCGCGGTCGCGTTCGTTGTCACGGTCCCCGTCAACCGCTGGCTCATCGGCCGCGGCAAGGGCCACGCCGTCGTGCACGAGTACCACCACTGACGTCGGCGGCGCTGTCAGGACACCGCGCCGGCCTCGACCCGCTCCACCACCGGCAGGACGAGCAGGCCGAGCGCCGACGCGGCGGCGACCTGACCGGCATACGCCGCGGCGAGCACCGACTGCACCGGCATCTCCATGTCCGCGACGTGCGCCGCGTCCCCGGCCGCCAGGACGCCCCTGACACTGGTGTTGCCGTTGACGTCGATGGCGATGCAGCCGCTCTCGCGGAGCTCGAGCCCCAGCTGGTCCGCGAAGGGTGCCGCCTGGACGACGTCCGGGTGGGTGAAGAGGCCGTCGACGACGACCTCTCCGGACGTCGTGGTGACCCGCAGGCCTGCGTCCGTCATCTCCACGGCGGTCACCGTCGGCACGACCTCCACCCGCGCGGCGATGGGCTCGAAGATCGCCACGAGGTGCGCGGCCGCGGTTCCGCCCTCCACGGCCACGCGCCTGCCCGCAAGCTCGTGCCCGTGGCAGAACGGGCACACGTGGACGGTGCGTCCCCACTGCTCGGTGAAGCCGGGCACGTCGGGCATGACATCGCGCACCCCGGTCGCCAGCACGACGGTGCGCGCGGCCACCTGCGAGCCGTCCTCGAGGTCGGCGACGAACGTCCCGTCCTCCCTGCGCCGGACCACCGTCGCGGCCACCTCACGCAGCTCCACCGCCTCGTATGCCGTGAGCTCGGCGACCGCGTCCGTCCGCAGCTCCTTCGGCGGGCGGCCGTCGCCCGTGACGAGGTTGTGGACCGCCTCGGCCGCCGCGTTGCGGTACGAGCCCGAGTCGAGGAGCAGGGTCGGGCGGTGCATGCGGCCGAGGGTGAGTGCGGCCTGGAGGCCGGCCGGCCCTCCTCCGATGACGAGTGCGTCGTACATGTCGCTCCTTGTTCACTGGTGTCGACCTGCCGTACCCATCCGGGGCCCGTCTCATGTGAGGTGGGGCCAGGGTCCGTCCCTCCTCCTGGTGGCCGGGTCGTCGCCGTACGGGCCTGCGCTACTCTTCGGGCATGGCAGGGCCGCAGCTCCTTCCCGAGCCGCGCTGACCGTCCGACCCGGACGTCACCGCGGCCAACCCCTCCTGAGCGAGGGGTTTTTTCGTGGGCAGCCAGCCGTAGGACTTCGAGAAGGCAAGGATGAGATGAGCGAGACGGCGCACCGCTACACGGCCGAGCTGGCCGACCGGATCGAGCTGGCGTGGCAGGACCGCTGGGAGGCGGACGGCACCTTCGACGCGCCGAACCCCTCCGGCCCGTTCGCCAACCCCGAGAAGGTCGCCTCGTTCTCCGGTGGGCACATGCTCGTGCTCGACATGTTCCCCTACCCGAGCGGCGCGGGCCTCCACGTCGGGCACCCGCTGGGCTACATCGCCACCGACGTCTTCTCGCGCTACCACCGGATGCTCGGCAAGAACGTCCTGCACTGCCTGGGCTACGACGCCTTCGGCCTGCCGGCCGAGCAGTATGCCGTCCAGACGGGACAGCACCCGCGTGTCACGACCGAGGCCAACATCGACATCATGGCCCGGCAGCTGCGCCGCCTCGGGCTCGGCCTCGACAACCGCCGCGCGATCCGCACGATGGACCCCGACTACTACCGCTGGACGCAGTGGATCTTCCTGCAGATCTTCAACAGCTGGTACGACACCGAGGCCGAGCGTCCCGACGGCGGCCGCGGCCGCGCCCGGCCGATCGCCGAGCTCGTCGAGGAGTACGCCAGTGGCGCGCGTCCACTGCCGGCGGAGGACGGCCGCGACTGGTCCGACCTCAGCCCCGTCGAGCAGGCCGACATCGTCGACAGCCACCGCCTCGCCTACGCCTCGGAGGCCCCGGTCAACTGGGCGCCCGGGCTGGGCTCGGTCGTGGCCAACGAGGAGGTCACCAACGAGGGCCGCTCCGAGCGCGGCAACTTCCCGGTCTTCAAGCGCAACCTGCGCCAGTGGATGATGCGGATCACCGCCTACTCCGACCGGCTCGCCGACGACCTCGACCGCGTGCAGTGGCCCGACAAGGTCAAGGCGATGCAGCGCAACTGGATCGGCCGCAGCCACGGCGCCCGCGTCGCCTTCCCGGTCGCCGGAGCGCCGGAGGTCGACCCGATCGAGGTCTTCACGACCCGCCCCGACACCCTCTTCGGCGCGACCTTCATGGTGCTCGCGCCCGAGCACCCGCTCGTCGACGCCCTCGTGCCCTCGGGGAAGTGGCCCGAGGGCACGAACCCGGCATGGACGGGAGGCGAGGCGAGCCCGGAGGCCGCGGTGACGGCATACCGGCGTGCCGCCTCGCGCAAGAGCGACGTCGAGCGACAGATTGAGGGCAAGGACAAGACCGGCGTCTTCACCGGCGCGTATGCCGTCAACCCCGCGACGGGCGCCGAGATCCCGGTCTTCGTCGCCGACTACGTCCTCATGGGCTACGGCACCGGCGCGATCATGGCGGTGCCCGGCCAGGACGAGCGTGACTGGCACTTCGCCGACAACTTCGACCTGCCGAGGGTCCGCACGGTCCAGCCGACCGAGGGGCACCCGGAGGACGAGGCGTTCACGGGCGAGGGTCCGGCCATCAACTCGGCCAACGACGAGATCGACCTCAACGGGAAGCCGGTCGCCGAGGCCAAGGCCGCGATGATCGACTGGCTCGTCGAGCGCGGGCACGGCGAGGCGACGGTGAGCTACAAGCTGCGCGACTGGCTCTTCTCGCGTCAGCGCTACTGGGGTGAGCCGTTCCCGATCGTCTTCGACGCCGATGGTGTCGCGCACGGTGTGCCCGAGTCGATGCTGCCGGTCGAGCTGCCCGAGGTGCCCGACTACAGCCCGCGCACGTTCGACCCCGACGACGCCGCGAGCGAGCCAGAGCCGCCGCTGGGCCGGGTCCGTGAGTGGGTCGAGGTCGACCTCGACCTCGGCGACGGGCGAGGGGTGCAGCGCTATCGGCGCGAGACGAACACCATGCCCAACTGGGCCGGGTCCTGCTGGTACTACCTGCGCTACCTCGACCCCGAGAACCGCGACGAGCTCGTCTCCGCGGCGACCGAGGACTACTGGATCGGGCCCCGCGAGACGCCGGTGGCCGGCGCCCCCGAGGGCACGGTCGACCCCGGCGGTGTCGACCTCTACATCGGCGGCGTCGAGCACGCGGTGCTGCACCTGCTCTACGCCCGCTTCTGGCACAAGGTGCTCTTCGACCTCGGTCACGTGACGAGCGAGGAGCCGTTCCGGACCTACTTCTCGCAGGGCTACATTCAGGCGCCGGCCTACCGCGACGACCGCGGCCAGCCGGTCGAGGCCAGCGAGGTCGAGGAGGTCGTCGGCGACTCGGGCGAGGTGACCTTCACCTGGCAGGGCCAGCCGGTTAGCCGCGAGTTCGGCAAGATCGGCAAGTCGCTCAAGAACATGGTGTCCCCGGACGACATGTATGCCGCCTACGGCGCCGACACCCTGCGTCTCTACGAGATGGGGATGGGCCCGCTCGACCAGAGCAAGCCCTGGGACACACGCGCCATCGTCGGCTCGCAGCGCTTCCTCCAGCGACTGTGGCGCAACGTCGTCGACGAGGAGACCGGCGAGGTCCGCGTCGTCGACGAGCCGGTGGACGACGCGACGCTCCGGGTGCTGCACCGCACCATCGACGCGGTGCGCCGCGACTACGACGAGCTCGGCTTCAACACCGCCATCGCCCGGCTCATCGAGCTCAACAACGCGCTGACGAAGCTCGGCGCGGTGCCGCGTGAGGCGGCCGAACAGCTCGTCCTCATGGTGGCGCCGCTCGCCCCGCACATCGCGGAGGAGCTGTGGTCCCGGCTCGGGCACGCGGAGTCGCTCACGCACGCCGACTTCCCGGTGGCCGACCCCGCCCTGCTCGTCGACGACACCGTGACGTGCGTCGTCCAGATCAAGGGCAAGGTGCGCGACCGGCTCGAGGTGGCCTCCGACATCAGTGAGGACGAGCTGCGCGAGAAGGCGCTGGCGCTGCCCAAGGTGGTCGAGGCGACGGCCGGGGGAGTGCGCACCGTGATCGTCCGCGCACCCAAGCTCGTCAACGTCGTCCCCATGTGACGCCCGGACACCGCCGTATGCCGGCCCCGCACGACCGCCCCCGAGGCGACGGTGCGGGGCCGGTGCCGTTCGGCGACGCGCTGACCTGCACAAATGCGTCGATTTGGAGTTCCCGCGAAAGGTCGTCTACTGTTCTCGATGTCAGCCCGAGAGGGAGGAACGGACACCACGGTGCAGGGCTTGAGGCCCAGCGCGAAGTAGGCCGGTCCCTGGGTCTGACCCCGCAAGATCAGGTCGGTGAGAGCCGGTTTGGGAGGCAGTCGGAAGGCTGCTAGAGTGGGAGCCCCGCGAAGATCCAAGTGTGGTCGGTTCGGTCGGTAGGCCGGGTTTGACGCCCAAGTGTGG
>NZ_JBMBWF010000002.1:0-404622 GCF_048606415.1 Knoellia tibetensis | reverse complement strand
TCAGCGCCGATGGTACTGCACTGGTGACGGTGTGGGAGAGTAGGACGCAGCCGGACAAACATTGAAAGAAATGGCCCGCCCACCCGGCGGGCCATTTCTCATTTCCGCACCATTGGGGCCGGTCGATCGACGTCATCGAACGGCTTCTCCACCTGGCCCTAGACTTCCCTTGCTCCTGTGGCGCCCCGTGCCACCTGTCCCTCCTGGAGGCTTCGATGACCGACGAGAACCGTGGACCCCGCCGTGAGGGCGGACGTGACGAGTCACGTCGCGGGAGCTCTGGCAGTGACGGCGGTTCGCGTGGTCGGGATGCCAGTGGCCGCGGACCTCGTGGTGCCGGGCGTCCCCAGCGTGATGACCGCCGGGGCGGAGCCGGCCCACGTCGAGAGGGTGGCCGCGACGGTGCCCGTGACGACCGTCGCGACGGCGACCCTCGCGACGACCGTGGCCCGCGTGGTGGCGGGCGCCCCGACCGACGGGACGACCGTCGTGACGGTGGGCGCCCCAGCCGCGAGGGTGGCCGGCCGACCCGCGGCGGGGCCGACCGTGACCAGGAGCAGCGCGGCGGCTCCCGTCTGGCGCCGAAGAGCCCGCGGCGCCCGGAGCCCCGTATCCCGGACGGAGTCACCGGCAAGGAGCTCGACCGCTCGGTCCACCAGCAGCTGCGCACGCTGAGCAAGGAGAACGCCGAGGGCGTCGCCCAGCACCTCGTCATGGTCGCGGCGTTGCTCGAGGCCGACGACATCGACGGTGCGATGGCGCATGCCGAGACCGCGGTCCGTCGCGCTGGCCGGGTGCCGGCCGCCCGTGAGGCGCTGGGCATGGTCGCCTACCGCACGGGTGACTTCGCGCGTGCCCTCGGGGAGTTCCGCACCGTCCGCCGGATCAGTGGCTCGGACCACCTTCTGCCCCTCATGGTCGACTGCGAGCGTGGGCTGGGGCGGCACGAGCGTGCGCTCGACCTCGCGCAGTCGCCGGAGGCCAAGCGGTTGCCGACCCAGGAGAAGGTCGAGCTCGCCATCGTCGTCTCGGGCATCCGCCGCGACCTGGGCCAGGTCGACGCCGCGCTCGTCGCCCTCCAGGTCCCACAGCTCAAGAAGTCGAACCAGCCCCGCCTCGCCTATGCGTACGCCGACACCCTGCTCGGGCTCGGTCGCACGGCCGAGGCTCGCGAGTGGTTCGAGCGGGCGGCTGAGGCCGACACCGAGTACGAGACCGACGCGGTCGAGCGGCTCGAGGAGCTCGACGGCGTGAGCATGACCGACCTGCTCGACGGTGCCGACGAGGAGGACGAGGACGGCGACGAGTGAGGCTCGTCGACCGCTACGACGCCATCGTCTGCGACCTGGACGGGGTCGTCTACCGCGGTGACCCAGCCGTGCCGCACGCCGTTGAGGCCTTGTCCGCGGCCGGCATACCGGTGCAGTACGCGACCAACAACGCGTCCCGTCCGCCGGCTGCGGTGGGGGAGCACCTGCGTCGGCTCGGTCTGGACGTCGAGGACTCGGCCGTCGCGACGAGCAGCCAGGCCGCGGCCTGGCTGCTGACCCAGCACGTCGCGCAGGGTGCGACCGTCCTCGCCGTGGGTGGTCCCGGTGTCGCAGAGGCGTTGCGCGAGCGGGGCTACGTGCCGGTCTCGTCCGTGGACGACGACCCGGTCGCGGTCGTGCAGGGATACGGACAGGGAGTCACGGCGGACGACCTCGCGCAAGCGGCGTATGCCGTCCAGCGCGGCGCGCTGTGGCTGGCGACGAACACCGACCACACGCTGCCGACGGCCTCGGGCTACGCGCCGGGCAACGGCGCGCTCGTCCTCGCGGTCGGTGCAGCGGTGGGGCGCGGACCCGACCTCGTGGCCGGCAAGCCCGACGAGCCGCTCTACCTCATGTGTGCCGAGCGGCTCGGGGTCGAGCCGTCACGGGTCCTCGCGATCGGCGACCGGCTCGAGACTGACATCGAGGGCGCGCACCACGCTGGCATGGACTCGCTGCTCGTGCTCACCGGCGTCCACGGAGTCGATGACGCCCTCGCCGCACCTCCCGAGGAGCGGCCGACGTGGGTCGCGCGGGACCTGCGCGCCCTGCTCGACGACGTCGAGGTGCTCGAGCCCGCTCGCGACGCCCTGCGCGAGGAGTGGGATGCGCTTGACGAGGGCGCCGGTGGCGACCACCAGCACCGGGAGCTGCCCAGAGCCCTGTCCGACCTCACGGGGGAAGAGACCGCTTCGGAAGGACACTGACGAGTAGCGTGTGCCCGAACCACCCCCACACGAGGAGGAACCCATGGCCCAGCGGTCGATCAAGGGATACGTCGAGCTCGCTTCCGGTCTCGGCGAGATGACGAGGAGCGCGGCCAAGGACGCTGCCGCCGAGCTCGTCGCCCTCACGAACAGCGACCTGTCGGCGAAGAAGGTCACCAAGCAGGCCAGCCGGCTCGCGGACGACCTCATCGATGCGGCGAACACCAACCGCAAGAACCTCGTCGCCCTCGTGCGCGCCGAGGTGGACCGGGCCGTGGGCCGGCTCGACGTCGCCACCCTCCAGCACGAGCTCGCCTCCGTGGCTGACACCGTGCAGTCGCTGCGCAGCCAGGTCGAGGACCTCGCGGGCTCGCTCGCCGGCCGCTCCTCGTCCGCCGCGTCCGGTGCCGCGTCCGATGCGGCGACTGGCGTGGCCACGGTCGCCGACTCGGTCGGGAGCTCGGTGAGCGACGTCGTGCCCGACGCCGTCGTCCCCGCCCCCGCGCCGTCGCCGAGCCGGCGCCCGGCACGTTCAACCCTCAAGAAGTCCGCTGCTGCGAAGAAGGCGTCGACCACGAGCTCCCCCGCATCGGGCAACGGCTCGTCGTCCGATGCAGCCTCGGCTCCGGCTGCGAAGAAGACCACGGCGACAACGTCGACGGCGAAGCAGTCCGCGACCAAGAAGTCGACGGCGAAGAAGTCCGCGACCAAGAAGTCGACGGCGAAGAAGTCAACGGCGAAGAAGTCCGCGGCCACGACGTCGGCCACGAAGGCGGCGAGCACCTCGAAGACGAGTGCCCCCTCGACGGCCAAGAAGACGACGACGAAGAGCACCGCGAAGAAGAGCACGGCCAAGAGGACGACTGCGAAGAGGGCACCGGCCAAGAAGGCGTCGTCCACGGGCACCACGGCGAAGAAGAGCTCGACCTCCGAGTCGTCCTCCTCGGCGGGGGGCTCGTGAGCGAGCACACCTCCCACACCGGCGACGGTGACGTCCCGGCCGAGAAGGTCGACGACACCGTCGACCCGGGGCCCGACGGCGCCTCTGATGGTGACTCCGCCGGCACGGAGGCCGGCGCACCCGGTCAGGGTTCCCCGGCACCCGAGACGGGCGACCTCGTCATCGACGCCGCCCTGCGGGACCTCGCGGAGGCACCGGAGGACGACCTCGACGCCCAGGTCGAGCGCGGCGAGCAGGTGCAGCGCACCCTCCAGGGTCGCCTGAGCGACCTCGGGGGCTGAGATCCCTCGGCTCGACGCCGAGCTCGTCCGTCGCGGGCTGGCCCGTTCGCGCGGGGAGGCCCGCGAGCTCATCGAGGGCGGGCTCGTCCTCGTCGACGGGCGGGTCGCGCGCAAACCGGCGACGCCGACCGAGGAGACGACACCACTGAGCGTCTCGCCCGACCGGCCCCGATGGGTCGGTCGGGCCGCGCACAAGCTCGAGCACGCCTTCGCGACGTGGGGCCCGCGCGGACTGGCCGCCGATGGTCGGCGGTGCCTCGACGTCGGTGCCTCGACGGGTGGCTTCACCCAGGTGCTACTCGCCTACGGGGCCGACTCGGTCCTGGCGCTCGATGTCGGTCACGGGCAGCTGGTCGCCGAGCTGCGCGACGACCCTCGCGTCACCGAGCGGAGCGGCACCTCGATCCGCGACGTCGGCCCCGACGACCTCGGCACGTTCGACCTCGTCGTCGGCGACCTGTCCTTCATCTCGCTCACACTCGTGCTCGCGCCGATCGCCGCACTGTCACGCGAGGGCGGTGACGTCGTGATGCTCGTCAAGCCGCAGTTCGAGGTGGGCCGCGGCGGGCTCGGCAAGAACGGCGTCGTCACCGACCCCCGGCGCCGCCGTCAGGCCCTCACCGACGTCCTCGCGGCGGCCGCGGCGGCGGGACTGGGCGTCAACGGGCTCGAGAGGAGCCCGATCAGCGGGGGAGAGGGCAACACCGAGTACCTCCTGTGGGCACGGTCAGGGGTCTCGGGCACGATGGACCCCGATGCACTGACCGCCGCCGTTCGGGGCCTGACCACGGGAGGACGACCATGAGCCAGCCACGCCGCATCCTGCTCGTCGTCCACCCCTCGCGCCCCGAGGTGCACGACCACGCCCTCGGCGTCGTCAAGAGGCTTGCCGCCGCCGGCGTCTCCGTGGCCGTCCTCGGCGACGAGCTGCGCGGCACCCCGCTCGAGGGGCAGCCCGACCTCGTCGCCGCCGACCCCGCGAACCCGACGGCGGGCTGCGAGCTCGTCTGCATCCTCGGTGGTGACGGGTCGATCCTGCGCGCGGCCGAGCTCTCCCGCGGATCCGGCGTGCCACTGCTCGGCGTCAACTTCGGGCACGTGGGCTTCCTCGCCGAGGTCGAGCGTGACGACCTCGACGTCACCGTCGAGCGCATCGTCGAGCGCAGCTATGCCGTCGAGGAGCGGATGACCCTCGAGGTCATCGCCTTCCACGACGGCGAGACCGTCTTCGAGAGCTGGGCCCTCAACGAGGTCACCGTCGAGAAGGCCTCCCGCGAGCGGATGATCGAGCTCACCGTCGAGATCGACGGCCGGCCCCTCTCGACATGGGGGTGCGACGGCGTCGTCATGGCCACGCCGACCGGGTCGACGGCATACGCCTTCTCCGCCGGTGGGCCCGTCGTCTGGCCGGACGTCGAGGCGCTGCTCCTCGCCCCCATCAGCGCGCACGCCCTCTTCGCGCGGCCGCTCGTCGTCGGTCCCGAGAGCCAGCTCGCCGTCGAGGTGGTGCCCGGCACCCAGGGGTCCGGGGTCGTCTGGTGCGACGGCCGCCGAGCCGTCGACCTGCCCCCGGGCTCGCGCATCCAGGTCCACCGAAGCGGCGACCCCGTGCTGCTCGCCCGGTTCGCCGCGTCGCCGTTCACGGACCGGCTCGTCGAGAAGTTCGACCTCTCCGTCCACGGGTGGCGCGGCGCCGCCCGTCGCGCCAACAGCTCCGACCCCGAGGCAGGCTGACGCGAGCCGTGCTGCAGGAGATCAGGATCAAGGACCTCGGCATCATCGACGAGTCGCTCATCGAGTTCGGGCCGGGGCTCACCGTGCTCACGGGCGAGACCGGTGCCGGCAAGACGATGGTCGTCACGAGCCTCGGGCTGCTGCTCGGCGCCCGCTCCGACTCCGGTCTCGTGCGCGAGGGCTCGGACCGCGCAGTGATCGAGGGCGTCTTCGAGGTGCCCGCCGACCACCCGGCCACGATCCGTGCCGTCGAGGCCGGCGGCGACGTCGACGACAGCCTCGTCCTCGTCCGTTCGGTCAGCGGGGAGGGCCGCTCGCGCGCCCACGTCGGCGGGCGCAGCGCTCCCGTCGGGGTCCTCGGCGAGCTCGGCGAGCATCTCGTCGCCGTCCACGGGCAGGCCGACCAGTGGCGTCTGCGCCGCCCCGAGGAGCACCGCGAGCTGCTCGACGCGTTCGGCGGGGCGGGGCTGGGACGGGTGCGGACGGCATACGACGAGGTGTATGCCGCCCACGCGGCTGCCGTGACCGAGCTCGAGTCCCTGCGTGCCGCCGCGCGCGAACGCGCGCAGGAGCTCGACCTGCTCCACCGCGGTCTCGAGCGGATCGAGGCCCTCGAGCCACAGCCCGGCGAGGACGTGAGCCTGCGCACCGAGGACGAGCGGCTGGCCCACGCCGAGGAGCTACGCTCGGGCTCGTCGCAGGCGCAGGTCCTCCTCGCCGGCGACGACGACGCCCTCGGTGGAGGGAGCGCAGGAGTCATGGGCCAGCTGGCCGAGGCGAGGACCGCACTGTCGCAGGTGAGCGACAACGACCCCGCCCTCGCGGAGCTCGAGCGCCGGCTCGTCGAGGTGTCGCACCTCGTCACCGACCTCGCGTCCGACCTCTCGGCCTATGTCGCCGACGTCGACCTCGACCCGGGCCGGCTGGCGTGGGTGCAGGAGCGCAGGGCGGCCCTCAGCGACCTCACCCGCAGCTACGGCGACACCGTCGACGAGGTGCTCGCCTGGGGTGAGGCGTCGGCGCGCCGGGTCCTCGAGCTCGAGGGCGACGACGACCGCATCACCACGCTGGAAGCGACGGTGACCCGGCTCGAGGCCGAGCGCACGGCGGCCGCCGCAGCCCTCACCGCCGCGCGCCAGAAGGCGGCCAAGGCCCTGTCGAAGCGGATCGGCGAGGAGCTGCGCCACCTCGCCATGGGCTCGGCCACCGTCGTCGTCGGGGTCGAGCAGTCCGGACGCCTCGGCCCGCACGGCGCCGACGACGTCGAGATCGGGCTCGCCGCCAACGTCGGCAGCACCCCACGCAGCGTGAGCAAGGTCGCGTCCGGCGGTGAGCTGTCGCGCGTCATGCTGGCCATCGAGGTCGCGACGGCTCAGGCCGACCGGTCCCGCGCCGTCCCGACGTTCGTCTTCGACGAGGTCGACGCGGGTGTCGGTGGACGGGCCGCCCTCGACGTCGGTGCCCGGCTCGCGGCGCTCGCGACGAGTGCGCAGGTCATCGTCGTCACCCACCTCGCGCAGGTGGCGGCGCACGCCGACAACCACCTCGTCGTCTCCAAGGCGGACGACGGCAAGGTGACCCGCAGCGGTGTGCGTCGCGTCGACGGCGACGAGCGGGTGAGCGAGCTCGCCCGGATGATGGCGGGTAGCGAGAGCGAGGCGGCCCTCGAGCACGCACGCGACCTTCTCGGCGACGTCGCGAGGACCCCGGCCTGACGGGGTCCGGCGACCGCAGGGGTGCACGGCGGGGAGTCGTGAGCGTGGCACGATGGGCGGGATGCCCTTCACGACTCGCCTTCGACGACCTCGCGACCCCGGACCAGCCGGTGTGGGCGGGCCTGCGCGCGTCGACCCGCGCACCAAGGACCTGACCAAAAGGCTCCGGCCGGGCGACGTCGCCGTCATCAACCACGTCGACATCGACAAGGTGAGCGCCGAGGCCCTCGTGGCGTGCCGGCCCAGCGCGGTCGTCAACGCGGCCGAGTCGATCTCGGGGCGCTACCCGAACCTCGGCCCCGAGATCCTCCTCGCCGCTGGGATCCCGCTCCTGGACGCCGTCGGCGAGGACGTCATGACCGTCGACGAGGGGACGATGGTCCGGGTCGAGGGCGACGCGCTGCTCACCGGGGACACGGTCGTCGCGACGGGCCGGGCCCTCGATGCCGCCATCGTCACCGAGTCGATGAGCGAGGCGCGGTCGGGGCTCAACACCCAGCTCGAGGCCTTCGCCGCCAACACGATGGAGTACCTCAAGCAGGAGCGCGCGCTCCTCCTCGACGGCGTCGGCGTGCCCGACATCGAGACCGACCTCGAGGGACGGCACGTCCTCATCGTCGTGCGCGGCTACCACTACAAGGAGGACCTGCAGATGCTGCGGTCCTACATCCGTGAGTACAAGCCGATCCTCATCGGCGTCGACGGGGGAGCCGACGCCATCGTCGAGGCCCGCCACAAGCCGGACCTCATCGTCGGCGACATGGACTCGGTCTCGGATGCCACCCTGCGCTGCGGCGCCGAGGTCGTCGTCCACGCCTACCGCGACGGCCGGGCCCCCGGTCTGGACCGCGTGCGCCAGCTCGGCGTCGAGCCCGTCGTCTTCCCGGCGACCGGCACGAGCGAGGACGTCGCCATGCTGCTCGCCGACGACAAGGGCGCGACGCTCATCGTCGCCGTCGGCACGCACGCCACGCTCGTCGAGTTCCTCGACAAGGGCCGGGCGGGCATGGCGAGCACCTTCCTCACCCGCCTGCGCGTCGGCGGCAAGCTCGTCGACGCCAAGGGTGTCTCGCGTCTCTATCGTTCCCGCATCTCGGGCTGGTGGCTCGTCGCCATGGTCCTCGTCGGGTTGTGCGCCCTCACCGCCGCGCTCTGGGCGACGCCCGGCGGCAAGGTCGTGCTCCAGGTCCTCGGCGCCCGCCTCGACGACCTCTGGTCCGCTCTCGGAGGAATTGTCACGTGATCGACTTCCGCTATCACCTCGTCTCGATCGTCTCGATCTTCATGGCCCTCGCCGTGGGGATCGTTCTCGGTGCGGGCCCACTCAAGGGCACGATCGGGGACACCCTGACGCAGGAGGTGACCCAGCTGCGCGAGGACCGCACCGCGCTGCGGGCCGAGCTCGACGCCGCCCGCAAGGCGGGTGTCGCCCGCGACGGCATGACGACCGATGCGCGCGCCCGTCTCGTCGGTGGCACCCTCACCGGCTCCACGGTCGCGCTGGTCGTCCTGCCCGGGGCCGACGCGGACCACGTCGACGGCGTCGTCGACACCCTCGGTGCCTCCGGCGCCACGGTCGTCTCACGCACGACGGTCGACGAGTCCTGGGTGCCCGCCGACGATGAGGCCGGACGCTCGCAGTCCCAGCTCGCCACCGAGCTGCGTCGCTCCCTCGGCCTGCCGGTCGCCGGTGCGTCGGACACGGCGCCGCTCGACGACGTGCTCGCCGCCTCCCTCGTCGCCGCGGAGACCGGAGCGGTCACGGATGCGGGCAAGGCCGCGCTCGACGCCCTCGTCTCCGCCAACCTCGTCGACCTCGACAGCGCAGACCTGCGCCGCGCCAGCAACGCCGTCGTCATCGGCGGGCTCGTCAAGGGTGACGTCGTGGCCGAGCGGGATCGGGGGGCGAACCGCCTCGCCGGGCTCGCGCTCGCGCTCGACGAGGCCGGCAAGGGCGCCGTGCTCGCCTCCGACGTCGGCGTCACCGGGTTCGCCGGTGCCTCGTCGGTCGTGCGCGCCGCCCGTGGCGACGCCGGGACCTCCCGCAACCTCTCGACCGTCGACGACGTGAGCCTGGCGCTCGGCCAGGTGAGCGTCGCCTACGCCCTCGTCCAGCAGAACGCCGGCGGCGTCGGCCAGTACGGCCTCGGGGACGGAGTCTCCGCCGCCTACCCGCCGGTCCCGGCACCGTGAGCCGCCGGACCCTCGTCGCGGGCCTCGTCGCCGCGGCCGCCGCGGGTGGGCTGTCGGTGGCCCGGCGCTCGCTGCCCGCTGACGTCCGCGCACCGTGGGAGCGCACGAACCACGCCGGAGCGACCGTCACCCTCCTCGAAGGACCCGTGTATGCCGTCGCGGCGGCGGCGGGTGCCCTCGCCGGGGGTGCCCCGGCAGCGCCCGGTGTCGTCGCGGCCCTCGGCTCGGCGGGGTTCGGCGCCCTCGACGACCTCGCCGGGAGCTCGGACAGCAAGGGTCTCAAGGGCCACCTCGGCGCCCTCGCCCGTGGCGAGGTGACGACCGGGGCGGTCAAGATCGTCGGCATCGGCGCGACCGGGCTCGTGGCCACCGTGCTGGCCGACCGGGGCCGCGGCCGTGGGATGCTCGCCACCCTCGTAGGCGGCGCGGCCGTCGCCGGCGCAGCCAACCTCGCCAACCTCCTCGACCTCCGCCCAGGTCGCGCGCTCAAGGTCACCGTGCTCGCGGGCGTGCCCGCGCTCCTGCCACCCGGCGTGGCGGGTGCGGCCACCGCCGCGGCCGCCGTCGGCGCCGCCGCCGGCACCCTGCCCGACGACCTGCGCGGCAGGTCGATGCTCGGCGACACGGGGGCCAACGCCGCCGGCGCCCTGGTCGGCCTCGCCCTCGTCGAGCGCACCGGGCTTCGCGGGCGTCTGCTCGCCCTCGCCGTCACCGGCGGCCTCACCGTGCTCTCCGAGAAGGTGTCGTTCAGCAAGGTCATCGACGACACCCCCGTCCTGCGCCGCCTCGACCGCTGGGGTCGCGCGTGAGCGCCAGGTCCGTCGGACAGTCGGTGGCCAAGGCGGCGCTCGTCGTCGCCGTCGCGACCCTGCTCGCCCGCGTCGCCGGCTTCGCCCGCACGATGGTCTTCTCCGGCAGCGTGGGCACGAGCCCGGTCGGTGACGCCTACCAGACCGTCAACACCCTGCCCAACGTCGTCTACGAGGTCGCCGCCGGAGGCGCCCTCGCCGCCATCGCGGTGCCGCTCGTCGCGGGCCGGCTCGGCGCGGGTGCGCGTGAGGACGCCGACCGCAGCGCATCGGCCCTGCTCACCTGGGCCGTCGTCGTCCTCGTGCCCCTCTCGGCGATCGTCTTCCTCGCCGCGCCGTGGCTCAGCGACCTCCTGCTCGACGACACCACGCGCCCGGGCAGCGTGGCGCTGGGCACGACGATGCTGCGGATCTTCGCGCCACAGGTCGCGCTCTACGGCATCGGCGTCGTCCTCGCGGGTGTGCTTCAGGCCCACCGGCGCTTCCTCGCCGCCGCCCTCGCGCCGCTCTTCTCGAGCCTCGTCGTCATCGTCGCCTACGTCGCCTACGGGAGCCTCGTCCCGACCCCGGTCGGCGCCGACGAGGTGGGGGACAGGGCGGTCTGGGTCCTCGCCGGCGGCACGACGCTCGGTGTCGTCGTCCTCAGCCTGCCGCTGCTCGTGCCCGCGCTGCGGACGGGCACCCGGCTGCGGGCCACGCTCTCGTTCCCGGGCGGCCTCGGCCGCCGCGCGGCACAGCTCGCCGGCGCGGGAGTCCTCGCGCTCGCGGCCCAGCAGGCGGCGGTCGCTCTGACGCTCTGGCTCACCCACGCCCCGCGCACGCTCGACACTGGTGTCGTCAACGTCTACGCGATCATCCAGGCGATCTACCTCCTCCCGTATGCCGTCCTCGCGGTACCCGTGGCCACGGCCGCCTTCCCGGCGCTGGCCCACGCCGAGGGGGCCAGCACCGAGGGCGCCGAGCCGGCCGCCGCCGCCACGCTCTCGCGCAGCCTGCGCGGGATCGTGCTCCTCACCTCGGGAGCCGCCGCCACCCTCATCGCCGTCGCGCGCCCCGTCGGGGAGTTCTTCCTCGCCTGGGACCGCGGTGCGACGGGTGCGGGCCGGGACGCCCTCGCGGCCCTGCCCGGGGGTCTCGCGGCCTATGCCCCGGGGCTCGTGGGCTTCAGCATCGCGGCCCTGCTCACCCGCGCGCTCTACGTGCGGGGCGAGCCGATGCACGCCGCCGGTGCCGTCGCCGTGGGTTGGCTCGTGGCGGGCCTGCTGCCGCTCGCGTGGATCCCGACCGGGTCCGACGCCGGATCGACCCTCGGTCTGCTCGGCATCTCCTCGACCCTCGGCATGACCGGATCGGCGCTGGTGCTCGCGCTCCTCGTCCGTCGCGCCTGGGGTGCCGAAGCCCTCGCCGGAACCGGCCGCACGGTGGGCGCGGCGGTCGTCGCGGCGGCCGTCGCCATCGCCGTCGGCGACACCGTCGGCCGGGCACTCGACGGCTCGGGCCTCCTCGGCTCCCTCGTCGCCGGTCTCCTCATCGGTGCTGCCACGATGGGGGTCCATCTCGTCGTCATGTCCCTCGCGGACCGGGCCGGCTTCCGCCAGCTCGTCGAGCGGGGCCGACGTCGTCGTCAGCACCAAGGGCAGGAGCAGGGGCAGTGAGGGTCGCTCTGGTCATGGGGACGAGCGCCGGCGGCACCGGTCGCCACGTCCACGACATCGTCTCCGGGCTCGTCGGGGCCGGGCACGACGTCGTCGTCCTCGCGCCCGAGGGCGAGCTGGACCGGTTCGACTACGCCGGGACCGGCGCTGCGACCGTGGGGCTCGCCGTCTCCGACCGGCCCCATCCCGTGCGCGACGCGCAGGCGGTGTCGGTGCTCCGCTCGGTCTGCCGCGGCGCCGACGTCGTCCATGCCCACGGCGCCCGGGTCGGTGCGCTCGCAACCCTCGCCCTCGCCGGCCAGGACGTGCCGCTCGTCGTCACCCTGCACAACGCGTCGCCCGGCGGCGGTCTCGCCGGTCGCGTCCACGCCGTCCTCGAGCGGGTCGTCGCCAGGGGAGCGGACCTCGTCCTCGGGGTGTCGGCCGACATCGTTGCCACGCAGCGTCGCCTCGGTGCGTCCCGAGCCGAGCTGGCAGTCATCGCCGCCCCGCCTCCGCCGTCCGTGACCCGTGACCGCTGGGCCGTGCGCCACGACCTCGGCATCGAGCCGCGCACCCTGCTCCTCGTCACGGTCGCAAGGCTCGCGCCACAGAAGGACCTCGGCCTCCTCGTCGACGCGGTCGGCGAGATGCTCCAGCGGCACGACATCGACGTCGTCGCGGTCGTGGCCGGCGACGGCCCGGACCGCGAGCGGCTCCAGGCTCGCATCGACTCGGCCGGCGTGCCGGTCCGGCTGCTCGGGCAGCGCGATGACGTCGCCGACCTCATCGCCGCCGCCGACGCGGTCGTCTCGACGGCCCGGTGGGAGGGGCAACCGGTCGGCCTGCAGGAGGCGCTGCACGCCGGGGCCGCGATCGTCGCGACCGACGCCGGCGGCACGGGCGCCGTCGTCGGCGACGCGGCCATCCTCGTGCCTGTCGGGGACGTGGCCTCGATGGCCCGCGCCCTCACCGACGTCCTGCTCCACGGCGCCGTCCGCGACGACCTGCGGTCGCGGTCCATCGCCCGCGGCGGTGAGCTCCCGACGAGTGCCGACGCGCTCGAGGTCGCGCTCACGGCATACCGGTCCGTCCTGCCCTGAACCACGGCAGCGGAGGCCGCGCCGGAGAGTCGTGGTGAGCGTGACCGGCGGCATGACGTATTGTTGAAGCCCGTGGTGGCTCAGACGAAACAGATCTTCGTGACCGGAGGCGTCGCCTCATCGCTCGGCAAGGGCCTCACGGCGTCAAGCCTCGGATTCCTGCTCAGGGCACGCGGTCTGCGCGTGACGATGCAGAAGCTCGACCCTTACCTCAACGTCGACCCAGGGACGATGAACCCGTTCCAGCACGGTGAGGTCTTCGTCACCGACGACGGTGCCGAGACCGACCTCGACGTCGGCCACTACGAGCGGTTCCTCGACCGCAACCTCGTGGGCAGTGCGAACGTCACGACCGGTCAGGTCTACAACCAGGTCATCGCCAAGGAGCGCCGCGGCGAGTACCTCGGTGACACGGTCCAGGTGATCCCGCACATCACCAACGAGATCAAGGACCGCATGCGGGCCCAGGCCGCCGGTGCCCACGGCGTCGACGACCGCGAGGCGCCCGACGTCATCATCACCGAGATCGGCGGCACCGTCGGCGACATCGAGAGCCTGCCCTTCCTCGAGGCAGCCCGCCAGGTGCGCCACGACCTCGGCCGGGACAACGTCTTCTTCCTCCACGTCTCGCTCGTGCCCTACCTCGCACCGAGCGGCGAGCTCAAGACCAAGCCGACACAGCACTCCGTCGCCGCGCTCCGCCAGGTCGGCATTCAGCCGGATGCCCTTGTCCTGAGGGCGGATCGCGAGATCCCCGAGCCGATCAAGCGCAAGATCTCGCTCATGTGCGACGTCGACACCGAGGGTGTCGCGGCCGCAGTCGACGCGCCGAGCATCTACGACATCCCCAAGGTCCTGCACCGCGAGGGCCTCGACGCCTACGTCATCCGGCGCCTCTCGCTCATCTTCCGCGACGTCGACTGGACCGACTGGGACCGCCTTCTCGGCCGGGTGCACCACCCCGAGCACGAGGTCGAGGTCGCCCTCGTCGGCAAGTACATCGACCTGCCCGACGCCTACCTCTCGGTCACCGAGGCTCTGCGCGCGGGCGGGTTCCACCACGACGCCAAGGTGCGCATCCGCTGGGTCGCCAGCGACGAGTGCCAGACCCCCTCGGGGGCGCAGAAGTCCCTCGGCGGCGTCGACGCCGTCCTCGTGCCCGGTGGCTTCGGCGTCCGCGGCATCGAGGGCAAGCTCGGCGCCCTCACGTGGGCCCGCGAGCACCGCGTGCCCACCCTCGGCATCTGCCTCGGCCTGCAGTGCATGGTCATCGAGTTCGCGCGCAACGTCGCCGGCATCGAGGGCGCGAGCTCGACCGAGTTCGACCCCGAGACCCCGGCTCCCGTCGTCGCGACGATGGAGGAGCAGAAGGCGTTCGTCGAGGGCGCGGGTGACCTCGGCGGGACGATGCGCCTCGGTTCGCAGCGCGCCGACCTGCGCGAGGGCTCGGTCGTCGCCCAGGTCTACGGCGCGACGAGCGCCGACGAGCGCCACCGCCACCGCTACGAGGTCAACGAGTTCTACCGCGAGCAGCTCGAGTCCGCCGGTCTCGTCATCTCGGGCACGCACCCCGAGCTCGGGCTCGTCGAGTTCGTCGAGCTCGCCCGTGAGGACCACCCCTACTACGTCGCGACGCAGGCGCACCCCGAGTTCAAGTCGCGCCCGACCCGCGCGCACCCCCTCTTCGCCGGGCTCATCGGCGCGGCCATCGAGGAGCAGCGCGCCGCGCGCCTCGTCGAGGTCGAGCGCCCCAAGGTCCCGGTGGAGGCCGACGCCCCGTGACGTCGCAGCCGCTCCAGGACGACCTCGACCCGCAGCCTGTCCGGCACAGCGAGGTCGTCATGGAGGGCCGCGTCTGGGAGGTCGTCCGTGACGAGGTCGACCTCGGCGACGCCGGGACGCACGTGCGCGAGTACGTCCGCCACCCCGGCGCCGTCGCCGTCGTCGCGCTCGACGACGAGGACCGCGTGTGCCTCGTCCAGCAGTACCGCCACCCCATCCGCACCCGCGACTGGGAGATCCCCGCAGGGCTCCTCGACGTCGCGGGGGAACCGGCGTGGAAGGCGGCTGCTCGCGAGCTCCACGAGGAGGCGGACCTCACCGCCGGCCGATGGGACCTGCTCGTCGACCTGCACCCGTCACCCGGTGGCCTCGACGAGGCGATCCGGGTCTTCCTCGCCCGTGACGTGCAGTCGGTCGCGGAGGACGAGCGCCACGCCCGCGAGGCGGAGGAGCACGGTATGCCGGTCGCCTGGGTCGCGCTCGACGACGTCGTCGCCGCGGTGCTCGCCGGTCGCCTCCAGAACGGCATCCTCGTCAGCAGCCTCCTCGCCGCGCACGTCGCGAAGGAGCGGGGCTGGCGGGACCTGCGCCCGCACGACGCCCCGTGGCCGCAGCGCCCGGATGCGCAGGGTCCCGACGCGCAGGGTTCCGATGCGCAGGGTTCCGGCAGCGCGGGCGGCGCGTGATCCCCGGCGGCAGCGGGCCCTGCCCCTGCGGCGGCGTGCCCGCGGGTGCTGCGCTCAGCGCGTGCTGCGGGCCCTACCTCGCGGGGGAGTCCTGGCCACCCACCCCGGAGGCCGTGATGCGGTCGCGCTACACGGCATACGTCGTCCGTGATGAGGACCACCTCTTCCGCACGTGGCACCCCGCGACCCGGCCCGAGCGGGTCGAGGCCGACGCGAGCCTCACGTGGACCGGTCTCGACGTGCTGTCGGCGACCGAGGGCGAGGAGGAGGGGACGGTCGAGTTCGCCGCCCACTGGACGTCGGGGGAGGGTGCGGTGCGGCAGCGCGGAGCCGTGCGCGAGCTGAGCACGTTCACCCGGCGGGCCGGGCGGTGGTTCTACCGCGACGGCGTCACGTCCACCGACTGACGGCCGCACACGCCTCGTAGCACCCGAATCCGGTTCGTGCCCGTGGGGCGCGACTCCGTAGGATGACGGGCGTTCATCCACCCCCGTCCCGAAGGACCCCCCGTGCTCCGCACCCATGAGGCCGGCACCCTGCGCGCCGACCACACCAGCTCGACCGTCACGCTCACCGGTTGGGTGGCCAAGCGTCGGGATCACGGCGGAGTGGCGTTCATCGACCTGCGTGACGCGAGCGGTGTCGTCCAGGTCGTCGCGCGCGACGAGGTCCTCACGGGCGCCGCGCACGACCTGCGCGCCGAGTTCTGCATCAAGGTCACGGGTGAGGTCGTCGCGCGCAGTGAGTCCAACGTCAACGCCGAGCTCCCCACGGGTGAGGTCGAGGTCGTCGCCTCCGCGATCGAGGTGCTCGCCCCCAGCGCGCCGCTGCCGTTCCAGATCGACGAGCGCGTCACCGTCGGCGAGGAGGCGCGCCTCAAGCACCGCTACCTCGACCTGCGCCGCCCCGGCGCGTCGTCGGCCGGTGCCGCGATCCGGCTGCGCTCGCGCGTCAACGCGGCCGCCCGCACGGTGCTCGGCGAGCGCGACTTCGTCGAGATCGAGACCCCGACGCTCACCCGCTCCACGCCCGAGGGTGCCCGCGACTTCCTCGTGCCCGCGCGTCTCGCCCCAGGCTCGTGGTACGCCCTGCCGCAGAGCCCGCAGCTCTTCAAGCAGCTGCTCATGGTCGCCGGCATGGAGCGCTACTACCAGATCGCCCGCTGCTACCGCGACGAGGACTTCCGCGCCGACCGCCAGCCCGAGTTCACCCAGCTCGACATCGAGATGAGCTTCGTCGAGCAGGAGGACGTCCTCGAGCTCGGCGAGGCGATCGTCAAGGAGGTCTGGAAGCTCATCGGCGTCGACCTGCCGACCCCGTTCGAGCAGATGACCTACGCCGACGCCATGGCGCGCTTCGGCTCGGACAAGCCGGACCTCCGCTTCGGCAACGAGCTCGTCGAGTGCACCGACTACTTCAAGGACACCCCGTTCCGGGTCTTCCAGGCGGAGTACGTCGGCGCCGTCGTCATGCCCGGCGGCGCGAGCCAGCCGCGCAAGCAGCTCGACGCGTGGCAGGACTGGGCCAAGAGCCGCGGCGCCAAGGGCCTTGCCTACGTCCTCGTGCAGGAGGACGGGGAGCTCGGTGGACCGGTCGCCAAGAACCTCTCCGACGAGGAGAAGGCCGGCCTCGCCGCCCACGTCGGCGCGAAGCCCGGCGACTGCGTCTTCTTCGCCGCGGGACCGACGAAGTCCTCGCGCGCCCTCCTCGGCGCCGCGCGCCTCGAGATCGGCAAGCGGTGCGAGCTCATCGACGAGGACGCGTGGAGCTTCCTCTGGGTGCTCGACGCGCCGCTCTTCGAGCCCGCCTCCGAGGCCGTCGCCGCCGGTGACGTCGCCGTCGGTGGGGGGGCGTGGACGGCCGTGCACCACGCCTTCACCTCGCCCAAGGCCGAGTTCCTCGACACCTTCGACACCGACCCGGGCCCGGCGCTCGCCTACGCCTACGACATGGTCTGCAACGGCAACGAGATCGGCGGTGGCTCGATCCGTATCCACCGCCGCGACGTGCAGGAGCGGGTCTTCAAGGTCATGGGCCTGTCCGACGAGGAGGCACAGGAGAAGTTCGGCTTCCTCCTCGACGCCTTCGCCTTCGGTGCGCCCCCGCACGGCGGCATCGCCTTCGGCTGGGACCGCATCGTCTCCCTCCTCGCCGGCACCGAGTCGATCCGCGACGTCATCGCCTTCCCCAAGTCCGGTGGCGGCTACGACCCCCTCACCGCGGCCCCGGCGCCCATCACGCCGGAGCAGCGCAAGGAGGCCGGCGTCGACGCCAAGCCCGAGGCACCGGGCGAGAAGGCCTGATGTCCTCGGCGGCCGACCTCTCCGTGCAGGCGCGGCCGCTGGACTCCGCGCGCCCCGTCGGCGTCCTGCTCTGGGACGCCGACGGCGTGCTGCAGCACCCACGCCACGAGTGGCGGCCGCGGCTCGAGGACTGGGGCGGCCCGGGCTTCGCCGAGGCGCTCTTCGCCGCCGAGATCCCGGCCCTGCGCGGTGAGGAGCCGTTCCGCGAGTCGCTCGCTCGGCTGCTGCGCGAGCGACCCGAGGTCACCGCCTCGCTCGACGACCTCCTGGGCCTCTGGGAGCAGGTCGACGGTGACCCGGCCGCTGTGGACCTCGTGCGCGAGGTCGCCGAGTCGGGCGTGACGTGCGTCCTCGCGACGAACCAGCAGGACCACCGCAAGGCCTTCCTGCGCCGCACGTTCGGCTACGACGACGTCTTCTCGCGCTCTTTCTACTCGTGCGACCTCGGGGCGATGAAGCCCGAACCCGCGTACTTCGAGCGGGTCCTCGAGGGCCTCGGCATCGCCCTCGAGGACGCAGGCACCGTCGGGTTCGTCGACGACAGCCTGGCCAACGTCGAGACCGCGCGCGGTCTCGGCATCCGCGCGGTGCACCACGACCCGGCCTCCGGCGTCGCGGGCCTTCGCGCCGCCCTCGGGTGGGCCGCATGACCGAGCACCCCGCCGGCCAGCCCGCCGCCTCGTCCGGCAGCGTCCCGGCCGCCGTGCACGACGCCGTCCAGCGCTACGCCCAGCTCCAGCCCGAGCTGCGCCGGGTGGCCGACCAGTTCGTCACGATGGTCACCGCGTTGCTCGACGACGCCGGCATCAACTACGTCAGCGTCACCGGCCGCGCCAAGAGCGTCGCCTCGTTCGCCGGCAAGGCGTCGCGGATGATCGGCGACGTCCCGGCCTACGCCGACCCGCTCACCGAGATCACCGACCAGGTCGGCGTCCGCGTCGTCACCTACCTCCAGCGCGACGTCGCCGCGGTGGCCGACCTCCTCGCGGGCGAGTTCAGCGTCCTCGACGACCGCGACCTCGGTCGTGAGACCGCGCAGCAGGGTCGCTTCGGCTACTCGAGCCGGCACCTCCTCGTGACGCTCGACGGCGAGGCGAGCGACCCGGCATACGCACACCTCAAGGGGCGCTCCGCCTCGGTGCAGGTGCGCACGATCCTCCAGCACGCCTGGGCCGAGTTCGAGCACGACGTCCGCTACAAGGGGTCCGTCCCGGCCGCCGACGTGAGCGACCTCGACCGCCGGTTCACGCTCGCCGCAGGCCTGCTGGAGCTCGCGGACCGCGAGTTCACGGCGATCAGCGACCGACTCCAGACGGCCGGACCGCTGGACACCGGCAGCCTCGACGACGACCCGCGGATCGCCGGTGCCGACCTGGCGGCGTTCCTCACCGCGCAGTTCAGCGACGCAGGGTGGTCGCGCACGGACCACTACTCGTGGATCTCCGGCCTGCTGCTCGAGCTCGGCATCACCTCGCTCGACGAGCTCGGTGGCCTCCTCGGCACGGTCGACGCGCAGGGCATCAACGAGCGGATGGACTACCGCTACCCGGCCGGAGCCGTGCGCCGCCTCGACGACGTGCTCCTCGCCGTCTTCGGCCCGCGCTACATCAACCTCCACGGCAACGCGCACCGCGTCGAGTCGCTCACCGCCCGACTCGAGAAGGTCCGCGGCTCCCAGCCCTGACCGGGAAGCCGGTGCGCGCCCGGAGCCCGACGGCGTAGCCGAGCCGCTCGTAGAGACCACGCGCGTGGTCGTTGTCGGCAAACACCCCGAGCGTGCACGCGCCGGTCCGCTCGAGGCCGTCCCGCGTGAGGTATGCCGTCACGGCTGCTCCCAGCCCACGTCCCCTCTGCGTTCGGTCGACGACGATGCCGCCGATGAGGGGGACGTCGGTGTTGCCCGGCTCGGTACAGCCGCAGGCGACGAGCCGGCCGGACTGGCGCACGACCACCCAGCGCTGGTCGGGGTGCCGGCCGGGCAGTGCGTGCGGCTGCTGGTTGTGCGTCCGCACGAAGTCGGTGAGCTCGTCGTCGTCACCGTCGTGGGGGGCGACGTCGCGCTCGGCCGGGATCGCCGGTGGGGGAGTCGTCGTCCACGTGCGGTCCCATGCGTTGCCGCCTCGCAGGTCGAGCCCCTCGCGCAGCGGCTCGTAGGCGTCTGCGGGTGCGGTGACGTGGTCGGGTGCGAGCCGTTCGACCCAGGCGCGGGTGGCGTCCTCGGCGGCGAGGGCGGTCACGCCGTCCGGGTCGCCGAGGACGATGACCCCGAGCCGGCCGTCCGACCAGTGCTGCGCCCACGCGACGGTGCTGGAGCCGATGACGCGCAGGCCGGGGTCGACGACGGTGGGCGCGAGGTCGAAGCGGGCGAAGGCGTGGTCGGCGGTCGCGGCGACGAGCTCGTCCCGGGACTGGAGCGGCTCGACGCCGCGACCGGACCGGCTCACCGGGTGAGGAAGGAGACCAGGGCCTCGTTGAACTCGTCGCGGTGGCTCGTGTTGATGCCGTGCGGGCCCTTCTCGAGGACGACGAGCTCGCTGCCCGCGACCTGCTCGTGGGTGCGCTGGCCGGACACCTCGACCGGCACGATGGCGTCGGAGTCGCCGTGGATGACGAGGGTCGGGACGGTGACCTTGGCGAGGTCGCCGGTGAAGTCCTCGAGCCACGATGCGATGCACGCGACGGCGGCGTCGAGGTCGGCCTGCGCGGCGAGCGCCTTCGCCTCCTCGCGCTGCTCCTGCGTCACCTTGAGCTCGCCGTCGGCGCTGAAGAAGTTCGTCGTGAACTCGTCGAGAAAGCCCTCGCGGTCGGCGCGCAGGCCTTCCTGCATCTTCTCGGCCTCCTCGCGGGGGAGCCCACCGTCGGGGTTCTCGTCGCTCTTGAGCAGCCACGGCGGGATCGCGCCCGCGAAGACGAGGCTGTGCACGCGGTCCTCGCCGCGCGTGCCGACGTAGCGGGCGACCTCGCCGCCGCCCATCGAGAACCCGACCAGCGAGACGTCACGCAGGTCGAGCCGCTCGATCAGGTCGGCGAGGTCGGAGGTGAGCGAGTCGTAGTCGTAGCGGCCGTCGGGGTCGGGCGCGGACTGGCCGAACCCGCGCCGGTCGTAGGTGATGACGCGCAGGCCGGCCGCGGTGAGCGCGGGGACGGTGTCCTTCCACGAGGCGCCGGACAGGGGCCAGCCGTGGATGAGGACGACGGGGCGACCGTCGCCGCCGGTGTCCTCGTGGTGCAGCGGCGTGGAGGTGGAGGTCGTGTCGGACATGTGTCACCTTTCGTGGAGCCGGACAACATCAGGGCACCTTCGACCCTAGGCACGGAGTTCGGCACACGCTCAACGGGCGCCTGGTGTGATGCGGGTCACATGTCATCCCCTCCGGCTAGGGTGCTCGGGTGTCTGCTGCCGACCTCTTCGCCTCCACCGACGGCGGTGGCGCGTCGACGCTGCCGCCGCTCGCGGTCCGGATGCGGCCGGCGAGCGTCGAGGAGGTCCGCGGTCAGGGCGAGATCCTCCGCCCCGGCAGCCCGCTACGCCGGCTCATCGAGGGCTCGGGCGGCACCGCCGGCCCGCTGAGCGCGATCCTCTGGGGCCCGCCCGGCACCGGCAAGACGACCCTGGCCCACCTCGTCGCCACCGCCGCCGACCGCGAGTTCGTCGAGCTCTCCGCGGTCACTGCCGGCGTCAAGGACGTGCGGGCGGTCATGGAGGCCGCGGCCCGCAACCGCGACCTCTACGCGCGGCAGACCGTGCTCTTCCTCGACGAGATCCACCGCTTCACCAAGGCGCAGCAGGACGCCCTCCTGCCCGGCGTCGAGACGCGCCAGGTCATCCTCGTCGCGGCGACGACCGAGAACCCCTCGTTCTCGGTCATCGCCCCGCTGCTGTCGCGCTCGATGCTCATCACCCTCACCTCGCTCGACGACGCGCAGGTCGCCGACGTCCTCGACTCGGCGGTGACGGACGCGCGCGGTCTCGACGCGGCATACGTGCTGTCTGAGGAGGCGCGCGAGCACCTCGTGCGCATCTCCGGCGGCGACGCGCGGCGCGCCCTCACCTCGCTCGAGGCGGCGGCAGGCGTGGCCCAGGACGACGCCCCGATCACCTCCGACGCGGAGGAGGTGACAATCACGCTCGCCCACGCGGAGCAGGCGGTGGCGCAGGCCGCAGTCCGCTACGACAAGACGGGCGACCAGCACTACGACGTCGCGTCGGCGTTCATCAAGTCGATGCGAGGCTCGGACGTCGACGCCGCGCTGCACTACCTCGCCCGCCAGCTCGAGGCGGGGGAGGACCCCCGGTTCATCGCGCGCCGCATCGTCATCGCCGCGAGCGAGGACGTCGGCATGGGCGACCCGACGGCTCTGCAGACCGCCGTCGCCGCGATGCACGCCGTCGCCCAGATCGGCATGCCCGAGGCGCGCATCATCCTCGCGCAGGCGGTCGTCCACAACGCGCTCGCGCCCAAGAGCAACGCGGCCTACTCCGGCATCAACGCCGCGATCGCGGACGTGCGCGCCGGGCGCGGCGGGGCAGTGCCTCCTCACCTCCGTGGCAGCGGGTATGCCGGTGCCTCCCGTCTCGGGCACGGCGACGGCTACGTCTATGCGCACGACCAACCCGACGGCGTCGCGAAGCAGCAGTACCTCCCCGACGACCTGCACGGCAAGACGTCGTACTACGAGCCGACCGACCGGGGGTTCGAGGCGCGGCTGCAGGAGCGCTGGACCTGGCTCAAGGAGCGCCTGGGCCGCGGCTGACCGCCACCGAGCCGGGCGGCACCTTCGTGCGAGGGGCCCCAGCCCGGCGACCTGCCGGGAACGCGAGCGCGACCCAGGGGGCGCGACACGTAGGATTCATCGGTGCCCCACTCCGGGCCGATGCTCCGACACGCCGCACGACGACCCCAGGACTGACTCTGCATGGAAACCGCTGAGATCCGGCGCCGCTGGCTCGCCTTCTTCGAGAAGAACGGCCACACGGTGGTGCCCTCCGCGCCCCTCATCCACGACGACCCCAACCTGCTCTTCGTCAACGCCGGGATGGTGCCGTTCAAGCCCTACTTCCTGGGGCAGGAGACGCCGCAGTGGGACCGGGCCACGAGCGTGCAGAAGTGCGTCCGCACCGGTGACATCGAGGAGGTCGGCAAGACCTCGCGCCACGGCACGTTCTTCCAGATGAACGGCAACTTCTCCTTCGGCGACTACTTCAAGAAGGACGCCATCAAGATGGCGTGGGAGCTGCTCACCTCCTCGCAGGACGAGGGCGGCTACGGCCTCGACCCGGACCGCCTCTGGGCCACCGTCTACGAGGACGACGACGAGGCCGAGCGCCTCTGGGCGGAATACACCGCGATCCCGCTCGAGCGCATCGTCCGCCGCGGCAAGGCCGACAACTACTGGCACATGGGCGTCCCGGGCCCCGGTGGCCCGTGCAGCGAGATCTTCTACGACCGCGGTCCCGAGTACGGCCAGGAGGGCGGTCCGGCGGTCGACGAGGACCGCTACATGGAGATCTGGAACCTCGTCTTCATGCAGTACGAGCTGAGCGCCGTCCGCTCCAAGGTCGACTTCGATCTCGCGGGCCCCTTGCCCGCCGAGAACGTCGACACCGGCATGGGCCTCGAGCGGATCGCGAGCATCCTCCAGGGCGTCGACAACCTCTACGAGATCGACGAGGTCTACCCCGTCCTCGAGAAGGCGGCCGAGCTCACCGGCAAGACCTACGGCGCGACGTCCGGGCACGCCGCCAGCGAGTCGAACCCCGACGACGTGCGCCTGCGCGTCGTCGCCGACCACATCCGCTCCTCGCTCATGCTCATCGGCGACGGCGTCACCCCCGGCAACGAGGGCCGCGGCTACGTCCTGCGCCGCATGCTGCGCCGGGCGGTCCGCTCGATGCGCCTGCTCGGCTTCGACGACCCGGCGCTGCCGCTGCTCCTGCCCGTCTCGATGGAGCGGATGAAGCAGTCCTACCCCGAGCTCGAGACCGGCTTCGACCGGATCAGCCAGATCGCCTACGCGGAGGAGGAGGCCTTCCGGCGCACCCTCGCCGCGGGGACGACGATCCTCGACACCGCAGTCAGCCGCACCAAGGAGAGCGGCGGCTCGACGCTTGCGGGCGACCAGGCCTTCCAGCTCCACGACACCTACGGCTTCCCGATCGACCTCACCCTCGAGATGGCCGAGGAGCAGGGCCTGTCGGTCGACCGCGAGGGCTTCACGCGACTCATGCAGGAGCAGCGCGACCGCGCCAAGGCCGACGCGAAGGCCAAGAAGTCCGGCCACGCCAACACCGAGGTGTGGAAGGAGCTGCGTGCGGCCGGCGAGACCGACTTCCGCGCGTGGCAGGAGCTGACGAGCGAGGCCAAGGTCCTCGGTCTCGTGGTCGACGGCCAGCGTGTCGAGGAGATCGAGCCCGGCCAGCGCGGCCAGGTCGTCCTCGACCGGACGCCGTTCTATGCCGAGTCCGGTGGCCAGATCGCCGACGAGGGCATCATCACCGCCGACGGCGTGCACCTCAAGGTCATGGACGTCCAGCGCCCGGTCAAGGGCCTCATCGCCCACACGGTCGAGGTCGTCCACGGCCCGTTGCGCTCCGGTGTGCCCGTCCTCGCCGAGGTCGACCCCGAGTGGCGTCTCTCGGCGTGCCAGGCGCACTCCGGCACCCACGTCGTGCATGCGGCGCTGCGGCAGGTGCTCGGCCCCTCGGCCCTGCAGTCCGGCTCCTACAACAAGCCCGGCTACCTCCGTCTCGACTTCGCGTGGGGTCAGGCCCTCTCGGCCGCGACCCGCAGCGAGATCGAGGAGGTCGCCAACCTCGCGGTCCGCAAGGACCTGCCCGTCTCGGCGGCGTGGATGCCGCTCGCGCAGGCGCGCGAGATCGGTGCGCTCGCGCTCTTCGGCGAGACCTACGGCGAGGACGTGCGCGTCGTCGAGATCGGCGGCGAGTGGTCGCGCGAGCTCTGCGGTGGCACCCACGTCGGGCACTCCTCGCAGGTCGGGGCGCTCACCGTCACAGGCGAGTCCTCGGTCGGCTCCGGTGTGCGCCGGCTCGAGGCGTTCGTCGGCATGGACGCACTCCGCTTCCTCGCCCGCGAGCGGGCCATCGTCGCCGAGCTCTCGGGCCTCGTCGGCGCCCAGCCGGGTGAGCTGACCGAGCGCGTCGGCGCCATGGTCACCCGCCTCAAGGAGGCCGAGCGCGAGCTCGAGCGCTCCCGCAAGGAGGCCGTCCTCGCGGCCGCCGGCTCGCTCACCGAGCAGGCCAAGGACGTCGGCGGGGTCCGCTTCGTCGGCCACGACGCCGGTGGCGACGCCGCCGCCGACGACGTGCGCGCCATGGTCCTCGACGCCCGCCAGCGCCTCGGCGACGGAGCGCCGTCTGTCGTCGCCGTGACCGGTGGCGCCAAGGGCCGCCCGGTCGTCGTCATCGCGACCAACCAGGCCGCCCGCGACCGCGGCATCAAGGCCGGGGAGCTCGTGCGCATCGCCGCACAGACCCTCGGCGGCGGTGGCGGCGGCAAGGACGACATCGCCCAGGGCGGTGGACAGGACCTCAGCAAGACCGGTGAGGCCATCAACGCCGTCGAGTGGCGCGTCGGGGAGCTGGTCGGTTGAGCATGCGCCCCGGGGTCCGCTTGGGGGTCGACGTCGGCACCGTGCGCGTCGGGGTGGCCGTCAGCGACCCCTCGGGCGTGCTCGCCAGCCCCCACGCGACCCTGACCCGGACCTGGCCGACCGACGACGGTGCGGGGGAGGACGACATCTCCACGATCGTCTCGCTCGCCCAAGAGCGGGAGGCGCTCGAGGTCGTCGTCGGCCTGCCCCGGTCACTTTCGGGTGGCGAGGGACCGGCCGCGGAGGCCGCACGCAAGTATGCTGCGGAGTTGGCCCGTCGGGTGACTCCCGTGGGCGTCCGTCTCGTCGACGAGCGCCTCACGAGCGTCGACGCCCACCGGGCCCTGCGCCAGAGTGGTGTCGACGGACGACGGCAGCGCGCCGTCGTCGACCAGGCTGCTGCAGTCCTCATCCTCCAGGCCGGACTGGACGAGGAGCGGAGCACGGGTCGACCACCCGGAGAGCCCGTGCGGGACAAGCGGCGCAGGCCGAAGACGAAGGACGGACAGCGGTGACCCAGAACCACCTCGACACGACGATCTTCGGCGAGCCCCCACCCGACGAGCAGCGCCGCCGCCAGCGTCACCAGCGTCGTCGCCGCGGCAAGGGCCGCCGCCTCCTCACCCTGCTGCTCGCGCTCGTCCTCGTCGGTGGCGCCACGGCCATCGCCTTCACCTTCCTCAAGCCACTCGTGTCGTCGGTCCTCGGCGGCAGCTCCGAGGCCGAGGACTTCCCCGGGCCCGGGGAGGGCGACGTCCAGGTCACGGTCAAGGCCGGCGACAGCGGCGAGTCGATCGCCACCGCGCTCAAGGCGGCAGGAGTCGTCAAGACGCGGACGGCATACCTCGACGCCTCGGCGGCCGACCCGGAGGCGAGCGCGGCCATCCAGGCCGGCACCTACTCCCTCAAGAAGGGGATGAAGGCGAGCGAGGCCTTCGCGCTGCTCACCGACCCCGCCAACCGCACGGTCACGCGAGTGACAATCCCCGAGGGGCTCTGGGTCAACGAGATCTTCGCCCGCCTGAGCAAGGCCACGGGCGCCCCGGTCGCCGACTACCAGGCTGCCGCCAAGAACCCGCAGGCGCTCGGCCTGCCCGAGTCGGCGAAGGGCCGGCTCGACGGCTACCTCTTCCCGTCGAGCTACGAGTTCGACGACAAGGTCCCCGCCGCCAGCCAGCTCAAGCAGATGGTCGCCCAGACCCTCGCGGAGCTCAAGAAGGCCGGGGTGGAGCCGGACGACTACAACCGCATCCTCACCATCGCCTCGATCATCGAGGGCGAGGTCAACGGTGACGCCGACCGCGCCAAGGTCGCGCGCGTCATCGAGAACCGCCTCAACGACCCCAACGGCCCGACCGTCGGCATGCTGCAGATGGACTCCACCGTCCACTACATCGAGCAGGAGCGCGGCCGCGCCGGCACCTCGAACGAGGCCCGCAACTCCGACAGCCCCTACAACACCTACAAGGTGAAGGGCCTCCCCCCGGGGCCGATCAACAGCCCGGGTGCCGCGTCGATCGAGGCAGCCGCGGCTCCGGCCGACGGGCCGTGGTTCTACTTCGTCGCGGTCAACCCGACCACGGGCGAGACGAAGTTCGCGACGACCCAGGCCGAGCACGACGCCAACGTCCGCGAGTTCAACGAGTGGTGCTCCGCCAACAAGGACAAGTGCTGAGGGCGGCCGTCCTCGGGTCGCCGGTCGCGCACTCGCTCTCACCCGTCCTCCACGCCGCGGCGTATGCCGTCCTCGGCCTTTCCGACTGGACCTACGTCCGTCGTGAGGTCACCGAGGCCGAGCTCGCGGACGTGGTCCGCGGGCTCGACGACGAGTGGCGTGGGCTCAGCCTGACGATGCCGCTCAAGGAGGCCGCGTTCGAGGTGGCCGCCACGGTGACGGACGTGGCGCAGGCGGCTGGAGCCATCAACACGCTGGTCCGTCGCGACGACGGTGGCTGGGACGGGGCCAACACCGACGTCGCCGGCATCGTCGGCGCCGTGGGACACGTCGACCACGGCGGGCCCGCCACGATCCTCGGGTCGGGCGCGACGGCCCGCTCGGCCGCGCTCGCGCTCGTCGACCTCGGGGTGCGCGACGTCCTCGTCGCCTCGCGCAACGCTTCGACCGCCGAGGCCGTCGTCGCCCTCCTCGCGAACCGTGGGGTGGCCGCACGTCACGTCGCCCTCGACCGCTGGGCCGACGAACCGCGCCGGCTCGTCGTCTCGACGCTGCCACCGGCCGCGAGTGCGGTGACAGCCGAGGCGCTGGACGAGGCCGGATCGACGGTCGAGGGGATGACCCTGCTCGACGTCATCTATGCCGACTGGCCGACGCCGCTGGCCCGGACCGCCCGCGCCCACGGCGCCGAGGTCGTCTCCGGTCTCGACATGCTCGTCCACCAGGCGGCCGTCCAGGTCGAGCTCTTCACCGGCCTGCGGCCTCCGCTCGAGCCGATGTTCGCCGCCGCCCGCGAGAGCGTGGGGGGCTGATGTCCGCAGACGTGCTCGCGGTCCTCGCCCTCGTTCTGCTCGTCGTCGCCGCGCTCGTCGTCGGCCGGCTCACGGCGCGTGAGCTCGCGACCGGCGGCTACCGGATCGTCGAGGACGAGGCGGACCACCCGACTCCGCCGTCGTGGTGGGTCGCCCCGCTGCTCGGCGTCCTCGTCCTGGTCCTCGCGCTCACGGTCGGTGAGACGGCAGCGTATGCCGCGTTGCCGGCATACCTGTTGTTCGCCTGGCTCACGGTGTGTCTGGTGTGGATCGACATCGACGTCCACCGGCTGCCCGTGGGACTCACTCGGCCGGCGCTGCCGGCGTTCGCGCTGCTGCTCGTGCCGCCGACGGCGGCGACGGGGGAGTGGGACCGGCTGCTCACGGCAGGACTGTGCAGCGTCGGGCTCACCGTGCTCTACCTCGCGTTCGCCTTCCTGCCCGGCGGCGGGTTCGGGGGTGGCGACATCCAGCTCGCTCCGACGATCGGCCTCCTGCTCGGGTGGCTCTCGGTCGGGCACGTCGTCGTCGGGACGATGGCGGCCTTCGTCGTCGGCGGGCTCACCGCCCTCGTCCTGCTCGTCACGCGACGTGCGGCGCGGACGTCGGCGATGGCGTTCGGTCCGGCGATGTGCGCGGGCGCGATCGTGGCTGTGGCGTGGGGGCAGCCGCTCATGGACGGTTATCTCGGCCGCTGAGCCCGCCGGAGCAGGACTGTCAGAACTGCTGGATGGGACCGGGTGCCGGGACGCCGAACTCCTCGCGCAGGTGCGAGCGCCGTCCCGACGCCTCCAGGGCGTCGGCGACCTTGCCGACCGGACGCGCCCACGGCCAGACGTGGACGACCATGAGGACGAGCGACACGACTGCACCGACGGCATACGCGAGGATCCCGCCCTCAACCACGAAAGCCGCCACGAGCGACGCGATGGCGATGGCCTCGCTCAGCGCGAACCGCAGGACCATCGAGCTCTGCCACCGGGCCCGGGCCGCCGTCTCGGCGTCGGCGTCGGACAGGTCCGGGTCGAGCGGCTGCACGCGGTAGCCGACCGACTCCAGCAGCAGGTGGACGACGACACCAGCCACGAGCTGGGCGACGGGCAGCCACAGGGGCGGCGTGTCGTCGGTGCCGAGCACGAAGAACATCGCGACGCCGATGAACACCAGCCCCGCCATGAGGGCTCCGGCGAGGATTCGGACGGACTGGGCGAACGGTGCGGCCGGTGGGGGAGTCGTCGTCATGGCGCGAGGGTAGCCGCGCGCGCTCGGTTCAGGACGTCGCCGCGGTCCGCGCGTCGTCGAGCCGCTCGGCGAGGTGGACGGTGACCTCGTCGCCGGTGCCCTTGCCGATGGCGTCGCGGACCTCCCGCGTCACGGCGAGCTTGTGGGTGCCGTCGCCGAGCGCCATGAACGAGCCCCGGAACGGGTGGTCGTCGATCGTGCCCGCCACCTTGACGAGGCCGCGCGTCCCAAAGAACTCCGCGGTCCAGTCGGTGACGAGGTAGGTCCAGCCGCCGGGCGCGCTGCTCGTGGCGAGGGTTCCGGTGAAGGTCCGGTCGAGTGCGGTCATGGTCTGCTCCTGCGTGGGTCGAAGGGTCGGGGGTGGGGTCGGGGAGGAGCTCAGCCGTACATGAGGGAGCCGGGCGTGGTGAGCTCGGTGCCGGTCTCGAGCCAGGTCTTGAGGCCCGAGAGCACCATCGGCCAGCCGCCGTGGATCGCCTCGCTCACGTCGTCGGGCAGCTGGTCGTGGACGACGGTGAGGCGGCACGAGTCGCCGACCTCCTCGATCTCCCACGTGACGCGCGACGTGCCGGCGGACTCGGCGTCGTCGTCCCAGTGCGCCCGGAAGCTCTGGACGAGCCGGCGCGGCGGGTCCACCTCGAGGTTCTCGCCGTCGACGAGCGGACGGTCGACCCCGTCGTGGGTCATGGCGTAGCGCGACCCCGGCGTCCAGTCCGACTCGATGGTGTTGCCGAAGTGGAAGCGCCGTCGCGTCTCGGGGTCGGTGATCGCGTGCCACAGCCGGTCGGGCGTCGTGCGGATGTAGATCTCGAAGACCTTGGTCGTGCTCATGCTCCCTGCCTCCAGCTCGTCCTTGAGCCCGACGAGGCCGGCGGCCCAGGGCTCGGTGTACTTGCTCACCCAGCGGTCGTGGACCTGCCGGATGCCCACGGCGTTGAGGAAGTGGTGCTTCTCGCGACCCTGCCGCCGGGTGGCGACGAGACCGGCCTCCTCGAGCACGGCGAGGTGCTTGGCCACGCCAATGCGGGTCATCTCGAACCGGGACACCAGGGCGCCGAGCGTCTGCCCGTCCTCCTCGAAGAGCGCGTCGAGGAGCGCTCTGCGAGTGGGGTCCGCCAGGGCCCGGAAGACGAGGTCCACATCCACTACAATAGGAAACCTATCGGTTTCCTGTCAAGGCTCCGTATGCCGTCCGCCCCCGACCGCGCCCACGTGCTGACCGCGCCCGTGGGGTCGGTGGGGTGCATGGGAGGATCGGTTTATGCTCCGATGGTTGACCGCAGGCGAGTCCCACGGCCCTGCCCTCCTGGCCACGATCGAGGGCCTGCCCGCCGGTGTCGAGGTGACGCGCAAGGACCTCGCCGACGCCCTCGCCCGCCGCCGTCTCGGCTACGGCCGCGGCGCGCGGATGAAGTTCGAGCAGGACGAGGTCGAGTTCCTCGGCGGTGTGCGCCACGGCCTGACGATGGGCTCACCCGTCGCCATCCGCATCGGCAACACCGAGTGGCCGAAGTGGGAGACCGTCATGTCGGCCGACCCCGTCTCCGACGAGGCCTATGAGGCGTCGAACGACGTCAACGCCGAGAAGGAGGTCGCGCGCAACAAGCCGCTGACGCGACCCCGGCCCGGGCACGCCGACCTCGTCGGGATGCAGAAGTACGCCTTCGACGACGCCCGCCCCGTCCTCGAGCGGGCTTCTGCCCGCGAGACCGCTGCGCGGGTGGCGCTCGGTGAGGTCGCCGCGCGCTTCCTCGAGCAGGCCTATGGCATCCGGCTCGTCTCGCACACGGTCTCGATGGGTCCGGCCGGTGTCGCCGACGACGCGCCGCTGCCCACGCCCGACCAGGTCGCCGAGATCGACGCCGACCCCGTCCGCACCCTCGACGCCGCCGGATCCGCCGCCATGGTCGCCGAGGTCGAGGCCGCGAAGAAGGACGGCGACACCCTCGGCGGCGTCGTCGAGGTGCTGGCCTACGGGCTGCCCCCGGGTCTCGGCTCGCACGTCCACTGGGACCGGCGGCTCGACGCCCGTCTCGCTGGCGCCCTCATGGGCATCCAAGCCATCAAGGGTGTCGAGGTCGGCGACGGCTTCCGCACCGCCGCCCGCCGCGGGTCGGCCGCCCACGACGAGATGGAGCGCGACGAGTCCGGCACGATCCGCCGCCGCACCGGCCGCGCCGGAGGCACCGAGGGCGGCATGTCCAACGGTGACGTCCTGCGGGTTCGCGCCGCGATGAAGCCGATCTCCACCGTCCCGCGTGCGCTCGACACCATCGACACGACGGGGGAGGGCGAGGCCAAGGCAATCCACCAGCGCTCCGACGTCTCGGCCGTCCCCGCCGCCGGCGTCGTCGCCGAGGCCATGGTGGCGCTCGTCCTCGCCGACGCCTGCCTCGAGAAGTTCGGCGGCGACTCGGTCGAGGAGACGCGACGCAACCACGCGGCATACCTCGCCGCCGTGCCCGAGACGATGCGCTCGTGGTGAGCGGGGAGCGGCCCGTGGTCGTCCTCATCGGGCCGCCCGGGTCGGGCAAGACGACGATCGGGCAGGCGCTCGCGGGCGCGCTCGGCGTCGCGTTCCACGACACCGACGCCGCGATCGAGGCCGACCAGGGCTGCTCGATCTCCGACATCTTCGTTCTCGACGGCGAACCGGCCTTCCGCGCGCTCGAGCGCGCCGAGGTGGCCCGGGCCGTCGCGGCCCACGCCGGGGTCGTCGCGCTCGGTGGCGGAGCGCCGATGGACGCCGAGACGCAGCAGGTCCTCGACGGTCAGGTCGTCGTCTTCCTCGACGTCGGCATCGCCGATGCCGCCAAGCGCGTCGGGTTCGACGCGAGCCGGCCGCTGCTCGCCATCAACCCCCGCGCCGCGTGGACCAAGCTCATGAACGAGCGCCGCCCGACCTACGAGCGCCTCGCCACCCACCGCGTCGACACCGCCGGGCGCGAGGTCGACGACGTCGTCGCCGAGATCGTCTCGCTGCTCGGGGGCAGCGAGTGAGCGTCGTCTCAGTCGGCGGTGACTACGACGTCGTCATCGAGGCCGGCTGCTCGGCGCGCGTCGCGGAAGTCGTGGGAGACGGCGTTCAGCGCGCGCTCGTCGTGCACCCCGAGTCGATGCGCTCGCTGGGGGAGTGGGTCACGGCATCGCTGCGCGACAGCGGAATCGAGGCGTATGCCGTCGGCGTCCCTGACGCCGAGGACGCCAAGACCGCGGTCGTCGCCGCCGAGCTGTGGTCGATGCTCGGCCGGCACGGCTTCACTCGCACCGACGTCGTCGTCGGCGTCGGGGGAGGGACGGTCACCGACCTCGCCGGGTTCGTCGCCGCGACGTGGCTGCGCGGGGTGCCCGTGGTCCAGGTGCCCACGACGCTGCTCGGCATGGTCGACGCGGCCGTCGGTGGCAAGACGGGGATCAACACCGCCGAGGGCAAGAACCTCGTCGGCTCCTTCCACCCGCCGCGGGCTGTGCTCTGCGACCTCGACTTGCTCTCGACGCTGCCACGCGAGGACTACGTCGCCGGGCTCGCCGAGATCATCAAGGCCGGGTTCATCGTCGACCCGGTGATCCTCGACCTCGTCGCCGGGGATCCGGAGGCGGCTGGGCGACCCGACGGGCCGCACACGCTGGAGCTCGTCGAGCGCGCGATCCGCGTCAAGGCCGACGTCGTGAGCCAGGACCTCAACGAGTCGTCGCTGCGCGAGATCCTCAACTACGGGCACACCTTCGGCCACGCCATCGAGCAGGTCGAGCAGTACCGCCGCCGACACGGTGAGGCGGTGGCGATCGGCATGGTCTACGCCGCCGAGCTCGCCGCCGCGGCAGGTGTCCTCGGCCGTGACGTCGTCGACCGCCACCGCGAGGTGCTCGCGTCAGTGGGGCTGCCGACGTCCTACGAGCCCGGGCGCTGGCCCGAGCTCGAGGCGGCGATGCGCCGCGACAAGAAGACGCGCGGGTCGCTACTCCGGTTCGTCGTCCTCGAGGACGTCGCTCGCCCCGTCCGCCTGGAGGGCCCGACCGACGACCAGCTGCAAACCGCATACGCCGCGGTCTCGGGCTGAGGACGGATTCTCGAAGCATCGGGCCGCGCCTCGGCTTTCCGCTCATGGCTCCCTTCTGTGTCAGACGCCCGCGGGAGGCTGGTCTTAGGCTTAGTGGTGGCGGGTCCGGGAAGTGGCTTGTCCGAAGAGCCGGTGTGGGGTTGTGAGCCGGCCGCGCTGGAGTCAGAGTCGTTGCCCCGTTGCCCTCCCGGGCCCGTCACCTTGCTCGCGGTGTAGTCGCCGAGCATCGTTCGGTAGACGAGGTCGGACAGGCGCCGTTTGAGGCAGCGCATGGCTTCCATGGAGGTTTTGCCGGCGGCTTTCTTCCGGTCGAAGTACGCGCGGCCCTCGGGTGGGGGTGCGCAGCTGCACGGTGGCCATGATGTGCAGCACCCGGTTGATCTGTCGGTTCCCGCCGCGGGAGAGGCGGTGGCGGACGTGGTCCCCGGAGGAGGCGTCGATCGGGGCGGTGCCGGTCCAGGACGCGAAGTGGTTGCGGTCCGGGAAGCGGGACAGGTCACCGACCTCGACCAGCAGCCGTGCGGCGCCGGAAGGACCGATGCCGTGCAAGCCGAGCAGCGAGGTCCCGGTTGCGGCGACGAGGTCCTTGAGCTCCTTGTCCGCGGCCTTCTTGCGGGCATGGATCCGTTCCAGGTCGGCGACGAGCTCGGCCGCGACCCGCTTGCGGGTCTTGCCCACCGCGTCGCGTGGCCGCACGCCGGCGAGCAGGACCTTTGCCTGGGCGGCAGAGAGGTACTTCTTGGCGCCACCGGGCAGCATTTCCAACAGGATTCGGTGCAGCTGGCTGATCTTGCGGGTGTGCTCGTCCCCCGATCGAGCGGCGCCGGTCCACGAGCAGCTGCAGCACCTCGAACTGGGCATCAGAGACGACCGGTCGCAGCCCGGCCATGCGGGTGCCGACCAGTGCGACCGAGTGCGCGTCGGTGGCGTCGGTCTTGCGGCCCTGCCCGATGCGAACACCCGCGCCCGCGCGGACAGCTTGGCCGGCACGTCGACGATGTCCTGCCCGTCGGCCAGGAGGCGGTGGGCGATGTGTCGGCCGATGCCCTCGCAGCCCTCGATCGCCCACACCCGCTCCGGCCACCCGGCGACGAAGTCGAGCATCGCCTCGTAACCCTCGACCGTGGTGTCGAACCGGCCGCCACCGGCCACCGTCTCGTCGGCGAGCATCACCGCCATCGTGACACTGCGTCTGTGCGGGTCCATCCCGATGACGACCCGCGGAACCTGCTCTTCCATGACGTCCTCCCGCTGCCTCGCACCTGTGATGGTTGGGCGTGGAGGGCACCGCTACTTCGAGCAGAGCAATCCCTTCTTGAGCCCCTCCTGCCCGACGGTGCCCGGGCGGCGCAGTCCATGTGAGAGCCACACGATCATCGTGGGCAGCCGCGATTGAGAGCGACGACCCGGCCACCTGAACCGAGCCTGCGCAGGCGCCGGTCCTGCCGTCAATGAAACACGTAGCCGCAGGGCGTGGGGCAGGCCGAAGAAGTCTAGGCCGGTGGTGGCAGGTTGGTCCTGTAGCAAATTGACGCCGGACTCGACAGCAGCGTGGAGCCGGCGCAACGTCTGGCTGACGTGTCTTTCAGTAACGGGCGTACCTGTCGTGCCGTCCCCAGCTCCGACCGGGCGCGGTGGCCTGCGGTCCCACATAGTCACTTGGGCCCCTTGCCGCGCAGGCAGGTTCGCTGCGGCCCGGGCCCAGATGAACATCCGAGGGTTCGGCGACGACTTGCTGCGTCAAGCCGTCGGACTCGACCCTGGGAGACGCCACGGGCTTTGGCGGCCTCGATCCCTTCGCGTTGCCCGGCACGGATCAGGGCGCGTTCGAGTTGGGCGAACGCTCCCATCACCTACAGCTGAAAGACGGCAGCGGATCAGCTTGGCCAGCAGCTTGGAACGCCAACCCTTCCATGAGGAGGCGGACCTTGACGCCGCCAGCCGTGCACTTCTCAAGGCGCAGCCAATCATCGGCGGCTGAACCTTCGGCCCGGCAATAGGTGACCCCACCCTCCCCGTGGGGCGGGCGAGGGCGGGCGTTGCCCGACAGGGTGAACAGTGCGGGCAATACCCACATCCCGAGGGTGTAACCCCACCAGCGCAAGGACACATGCTGCTTAGGGACTATCGCCTTGGGGTAACTACCCGGTGTCCACCCGCACCAATGAAGAGGAGCACAACAATGCGCATTCGACTCGCAGCAGCAGCAGCACTGACCGGTGCCGTCATGCTCTTCCCCTCCGCCGCCATGGCGGACATGGCGGCCGAGACCACGCCTCCTACTTCGACCACCGAGACCGATGAAGGTGGGGACTCGGGCAGGTGGGGTCTCCTGGGCCTGCTGGGCCTCGCCGGGTTGGCCGGGCTCAAGAAGAAGAACGACCACCACGACGACCGCACGACGAATACGCGCTGAGACCACGGCCGCGTACACCGATACCCGCTCGAGCAAGGAACAGCCTCGCGTCCGACAATCGTCGGACGCGAGGCTGTGAGCCTCTGGTGTCAAGACCGGGCGTCTACCCCGTGCACGGCTTCGACTCCAACAGTGCGGGTCGAGGGACAGGCCGTACCCGGCTTCCCGGGTGCGGCCTGTCCGCTCGGCGATGCCGTGGCAGAAGCCGCGCCCGAATCCACCCACACGGCCAACGCGGCTTCCGCTTCTTCGTACCTTAGGTTTGATCGCATGGACGAGGACCCGCCCGTCGGCGTACCCGAGCTGCAGGGGCAGATAGACGATTTGCGTTCCCGCGTTGACGCCTCCGACAAACGGGCTCTGGCCTTGGAGTCCCGTGCGGATAAGGCCGAGTTGTGGGCTGACGACAGCACCACCCGAGCTGATGCGGCCGAGCGCCGGGCGGACTTGGGCAGCAGGCGCTCGGAGGATGACCACCGCAGGCTCGCAGACGTCGAAGGGCGACTCGACGTCCACGACGAGATCATCGCTGAGCTGCAGGCCGAAGGGCTCATCAGCAGCAAGCAGGCAAAGAACCTCGAAGGCGCCCTGCAGACCGCCCGCACGATCGGTGCCGCCGTGGGGATCGTCATGACTCACCACCGCCTCAGCGAGGCCCAGGCCTTCGAGCTCCTGCGGAAGGCAAGCATGGACGCCAACAGCAAGCTGCGGCTGGTGGCCGAGGACGTCGTCCTGACAGGTGCCGTCCCAGGACTCCCGCCCCGTCAGTGAGGACCTGGGACTGTCGTCGCCCTGAGGTTGTCCGGCCGGCTGTCGGGGATGCGCCGGGGGCTTCAGATGGGGTGAGGGGCTAGGGCGGGCAGCAACCAGACGTGCGGTCCTCACCGTGATGGTTGTAAGGCTCCATGACCAGGTCTGCCGCCGACACCTGAGGTCATCGGCGCCCCTCGCGCTCATGCCGATGGTCGGGCGAAACCGACTGGTCCAGTCCGAGTGCGTTGTCGAGCCCTTGAACGCAGGTCCTGCTCTACTCGATGAGGTCTGACGGAACCCATGGAAAGGCCGAGCCGCACTCTGTTGGGTCCTGGAATCGGCTAGTCATGGACAGGAAGCGGTCAGGGCGCTGATCGATGCGGCTTCCTTGGTACGTGAACACCTCGACGAACTCGAAGAACCCTTCCTCCGACTGACGGGACAGGCACACCAACTGTCCTCTCAGCGACGGATTTTGCAGACCACCTGTGTGTCTCCGGGAAGGCGTCTTGGTAGAAGGCGAGCAAGTCGTGCGCGTCCGCGCCCGGCATGTCGAGAACCTGTCGGCGAGACCGCATCGGCTCGTCATCGTCAAAGCCGGTATCGGAGACCACCTTCGTGGCCGACGGCGGGACAGGCGGTTCCGCTGGTAGTCGGGGCCTGACGCGAAGAAGCCGCAACCGGCGAGGGTCGGGGTCGCGGCAAAAAGCACAGGGCACCGCGGACGTCCGACGTGCGAGTTCTGCGTCACGAGTGAAGGATATGCACCGGGAGGGAAGGCGGGTGTCGCGCACGGGCTCAGAACGTGCGGAATTGCCGCGGTCAGGGCGGCGCGAGGACGGTAGAGTGCGCGATCGGCCGCGGCGAGACCGGTGGGCGTGGTTGGGTGGACCATGGCTCCCGAGATCCTCAGGCCGGTCATCATCGGCGGTCTTGCCGCGGGCATCTGGGCATGGCTGCGCAGGAAGCCGCCGATCCTCGTCGCGACGACCCGCGTCGTCGACGCCTCCACCGGCAAGGGCGTCACCGGTGTCGTCGTCTCCGCAGTGCGGATCAACACCGAGGACGTGCTGACGTCGGTGACGACGGGCACCGGCGGCGGCTACACCCTCGGGACGGTCGCCGAGGAGGAGTTCGGGCTGAGGCTCGACGGCAGGGCTGTCGGCTACGAGTCCGGCTGGGTCCACGAATCGTCGACCGGCACGGCACACGTCGTCGGCACGTGGGGCGAGGCCAACTCTTGGGGGCCGGACGCGCCCGCCCTTACGCGGATCACGAAGCTGAGCTGACGGCGGGCGTTACGTCATCGCGGTGGCTGACTCCGGCGCCTCGGTGTCCATGTCGCGCTCCGGCCACATGACCTGCGTGATCTCACGGGCGAGCTTTGGGCCGAGAGTGCCCCACCCGGGCTCGTAGCCGAACACCTCGCGCAGCGGCGTCCCCACCCGGTTGCCGTCGAGGATCTCGACCGCGTCGGCGTCGATGAGCCCGGGGTGCGGCACCCCGCAGGCCTCGGAGACCTTGAGCAGGTCGCGCCGCAGGGTCTGCAGGTAGTTGGCCACCCGCACCGACTTGAGCGTCGGGTCGAGCCCGTGCGCGAGCCAGGCGTCCTGGGTCGCGACGCCGGTCGGGCAGCGGTCGGTGTGGCACTTCTGCGCCTGGATGCAGCCGAGCGCGAACATCGGCTCGCGCGCGACGTTGAGCATGTCCGCACCCAGAGCGAAGGCCACCAGGGCGTTGTCGGGCAGGCCGAGCTTGCCGCTGCCGATGAAGGCGACGTCGTCGGTGAGCCCGGCCCGCGCGAAGGTCGAGTAGACCCGCGAGAAGCCGATCCGGAAGGGGAGGGCCACCGTGTCGGTGAAGACGAGCGGAGCCGCACCGGTCCCTCCCTCGCCACCGTCGACGGTGATGAAGTCGACGCCGCGAGTGCGTGACGACATCTGCTCGGCGAGCTCGGTCCAGAAGTCCAGCTCGCCGACCGCGGACTTGATCCCTACGGGCAGCCCCGTCTCCTGCGCGATCCGCTCGACCCAGTCGAGCATGCTGTCGACGTCGTCGAACTCCGCGTGACGCGACGGGCTGGCGCAGTCCTGGCCCATCGGTATGCCGCGGATCGTGCTGATCTCCTCGGTGATCTTCGCTGCCGGGAGCAGTCCGCCGAGGCCGGGCTTGGCACCCTGGCTCAGCTTGACCTCGATGGCGCGCACCGGTGCCGACTGGACGAGGTCCTTGAGCCGGGCGAGGTCGAAGCGGCCCTGCTCGTCGCGGCAACCGAAGTAGGCCGTGCCGATCTGGAAGATGAGATCGCCGCCCTGCCGGTGGTGGTCGGACAGCCCGCCCTCACCCGTGTTGTGAAGCGCGCCGGCGAGGGCGACGCCGCGGTTGATCGCCTCGATGGCGTTGCCGGAGAGCGACCCGAAGCTCATCGCCGAGACGTTGACGACGGACGCCGGGCGGAAGGCATGGGTCCGACCGCGCGGTCCGCCGAGGACCTTGGCGGCCGGCAGGTCGACGTCGTCATCGTGGTGCCCGTGGGCCACGGCCGTCGACGGCGCCGAGGGGGCGAAGGTGCGGTGCTTGACGATGACGTAGCCCTCGGTGTGCTCGACGTCGTTGTCGGTGCCGAACCCGACGTAGTTGTTCTCCTTCTTGCTGCTCGCATAGACCCACGACCGCTGGTCGCGCGAGAACGGGCGCTCGGCGTCGTTGCTCGTGATGATGTACTGCCGCAGCTCAGGACCGATCCGCTCCAGCCAGTAGCGGGCGTGCGCGATGACGGGGAAGTTGCGCTTGAGCGAGTGCTTCTTCTGGGTGAGGTCGCGGGCGGCCACCCCGGCCAGCCCGACGGCGACGGCTCCGACGATCGACTTCGCTCTCATGCTGGGAAGTCTGCCCCGGCGGGGCTCCGTGAAACGGGAAGGGGACCGGCCGGCATACGGACGTCTGGATCGGGACGGGGGAGGACCAGCAACGGGTCGGGCCTAGACTCCGGTCCATGGCAGCCGAGAAGACGCCCGACGGCGACGGGTCCGAGGTCCTCACCTACCTCCTCGTCGACGGTGAGAACATCGACGCCACCCTCGGCACCTCGATCCTCGGCCGCCGGCCGCAGCCGGACGAGCGTCCCCGCTGGGACCGGCTCATCGCCTTCGCGCGCGACGCGTGGGAGCAGGACGTCAAGGGCCTGTTCTTCCTCAATGCCTCGACGACGATGCCGATGTCGTTCATCCAGGCGCTCAACGCCCTCGGCTTCCAGCCGGTGCCGCTCTCCGGCGACTCCGACGTCAAGGTCGTCGACGTCGCCATCCAGCGCACCCTGCGGGCCATCAAGGACCGCGACGCCGACGTCATGCTCGTCAGCCACGACGGCGACTTCCTCGAGGAGGTCGAGGCCCTCCTCGAGGACGACGACCGCCGCGTCGGCCTCATGGCCTTCCGCGAGTTCCGCAACAGCGGGTTCACCGCGCTCGAGGCCGACGGGCTCGAGAGCTTCGACCTCGAGTACGACGTCAAGGCCTTCACCTCGGCGCTGCCGCGCATCCGGGTCATCCCCATCGAGCAGTTCGACCCGGCCCAGTTCCTCTGACCGGTTCCCCCGACCCGAGCGAATTCGGGGTGTGGGCCCTCGCCGGATAGACTTCCCGGCGATCTCCGACACCCAAGGGAAGCGAACTCACTCGTGGCATCGACGAACGACCTCAAGAACGGCCTCGTCCTCAACCTCGAAGGCCAGCTCTGGTCCGTCGTGGAGTTCCAGCACGTCAAGCCCGGCAAGGGCCCGGCCTTCGTGCGGACCAAGCTCAAGAACGTCCTCTCGGGCAAGGTCGTCGACAAGACGTTCAACGCCGGCGTGAAGGTCGAGACGGCCAACGTCGACAAGCGCACGATGCAGTACCTCTACAACGACGGCACCGACTACGTCTTCATGGACGGCGACACCTACGACCAGATCTCGGTCTCGCCCGAGATCGTCGGCGACGCCGCGAAGTTCATGCTCGAGAACCAGGACGCCATCGTCGCGCGCCACGACGGCAACGTGCTCTTCATCGAGCTCCCGCCGTCGGTCGTCCTCGAGATCCAGTACACCGAGCCCGGCCTGCAGGGCGACCGCTCCACCGGTGGCACCAAGCCGGCGACCCTGGAGACCGGCGCCGAGATCGCCGTCCCGCTCTTCCTCAACACCGGCGACAAGGTCAAGGTGGACACCCGCGACGGGTCCTACCTCAGCCGCGTCAACTGACCTGTGGCCGCACGCACCAAGTCACGCCGCCGCGCGATCGACCTCCTCTTCGAGGCCGAGCAGCGCAAGGTCAACGCCAGTGAGCTCCTGCGCGAGCGCCTCGCGGCGCCCGTGACCGAGGCTCCGCTCAACGAGTTCACCGCCGACCTCGTCACCGGCGTCGTCGACCACTGGACGCAGATCAACGACCTGCTCACGACCTACTCGCAGGGCTGGTCGCTCGAGCGGATGCCCGCCGTCGACCGCGCGATCCTGCGCGTCGGCGCGTTCGAGGTGCTGTTCGGCCAGGTGCCGGAGGGCGTCGCGATCAGCGAGGCCGTCGCCATCGCGACCGAGCTCTCGACCGACGACAGCCCCAAGTTCGTCAACGGGCTCCTCGCCCGCCTCGCCGAGGTCAAGCAGACCCTGGCCTGATCCGCCGCGTTCGTGTCTCGACGGCCGTCGTCCCTTCCCGGGTCGGCGGCCGTCGTGCGTTGCTGGGGCCTGGACTTCTTCGGCGTATGCCGTCCGCGCGCCGAGTGCGATGGCCGCCGGACACGCAGTGCTCGCCTCGGGGTCCCTCATGCTCAGCGGTGCCAACCGGCGACGCCGGGAGGTGCCTTTGCACGTCCGCCGGTGCGGACGGCATACGGAGGTTCGCCCGAGCGGTGGGCTCAGGACGCCTGGGGGAGGCGGGCACCGAAGACGACCTCGGGCCACGCGGCCCGGGCCAGCCAGGCGCGGTAGGTCTCGAGGTCGGCGTCCGCAGGCGGGAAGAGCGGGGCCCGCTCCGGGGAGGTGGCGCACGTGTTCGCGGAGTCGGGTGTCGTGAGCGTCTGCGGGTGCACGGTGCCTCCTTCGGCCGGTGTGGTGAGACTCCAGTACATCACGGGAAGTTGGGGCTGGCATAGCAATCGGTTATGTGTTCCGAAGCGTGGACGCGCCGGTCGGGGTCGAGTTGGGGGCGCGGTCGGCCAGTCGCTACAGTGATCGCGACCGACATCCTTTAACGACCTGTCCCGTGAGGCAGGGAAGGAGGTCACGGCACAGATGTGTCCTGACGCAGCCACACCCCCCATGTCAGACCCCCGCTCCTCGAGCGAGACCGACCCCGCGACCGACGACGGGAGGACGGTCCTCGGAGCGGCCGACATCTCCCGGGCGCTGCGTCGCATCGCCCACGAGATCCTCGAGGCCAACAAGGGCGCCGACGGGCTCGTCCTCCTCGGCATCCCCTCGCGCGGCGTCCCGCTCGCCAGACGCCTCGCTGCGGTCATCGCCGAGTTCGAGGGCAGCGAGATCCCCGTGGGCAGCCTCGACATCACGATGTACCGCGACGACCTGCGCCGGCAGCCGACCCGGGCGCCGATGCCGACGCAGATCCCGGACTCCGGGGTCGACGGCAAGACGGTCGTGCTCGTCGACGACGTCCTCTACAGCGGGCGCACCGTCCGGGCCGCCCTCGACGCGCTCGCCGACCACGGCCGCCCCGCCGCCGTGCGGCTCGCCGTCCTCGTCGACCGGGGCCACCGCGAGCTGCCGATCCGCGCCGACCACGTCGGCAAGAACCTCCCGACCTCGCAGGCCGAGAAGGTCCGCGTGCGGCTTGCCGACTTCGACGAGGCCGACAGCGTGACGATCACCGGAGGTGTCCGATGACCGCGACCCAGACGGCGCAGAGCACGCAAGGCACGCAGACCACGCAGAGCACCCAGAGCGCCGCGACCATGCCGCGCCACCTGCTCTCGATGGCGGATCTCGACGCCGGCGCCATCCGCACCGTCCTCGACACCGCGACCCAGATGCACGACGTCCAGAAGCGCGAGGTCAAGAAGATCCCGACGCTGCGCGGCCGCACGATCATCAACCTCTTCTTCGAGGACTCGACCCGCACGCGGAGCTCGTTCGAGATCGCCGGCAAGTGGATGAGCGCCGACACGATCAACATCACCGGCAAGGGATCGTCCGCCTCCAAGGGCGAGTCGCTGCGCGACACGGTGCGGACGATCGACGCGATGGGGGTCGACGCTCTCGTCATCCGCCACGGTGCCTCGGGTGCCTGCCACCAGGTCGCCGGCTGGGTCGACGCCCACGTCATCAACGCCGGCGACGGCACCCACGAGCACCCCACGCAGGCCCTGCTCGACGCCTACACGATGGAGCGGCGGCTCGGCTCGCTCGAGGGCCGCCACGTCGCGATCGTCGGCGACCTCACCCACTCTCGGGTCGTGCGCTCCAACCTCATCTGCCTGCGCCGTCTCGGTGCCGAGGTCACGCTCGTCGCGCCGCCAACGCTCATGCCGAGCGGCATCGGGGCGTGGGCCGAGCGCGACGGCTTCACCATCGGCCACGACCTCGACGCGGTGCTGCGCGGCGACACCGGCCCCCGCGTGGACGCGCTCATGATGCTTCGTGTCCAGAAGGAGCGGATGAGCGGCGGCTACTTCCCGACCGCGCGTGAGTACACCGTGGGCTACGGCCTCACCCGCCCGCGCCTCGCCGCCCTCACCGACACCAACCCGGAGATCGTCATCTGCCACCCCGGCCCCATGAACCGCGGACTCGAGATCAGCGCCGACGCGGCCGACGCCGCGCAGAGCCTCGTCCTCGACCAGGTGAGCGCCGGTGTCGCAGTGCGGATGAGCGTGCTCTACCACCTGCTCGCGGGGGCCGACGTGCCCACCGGAGCGGTGGCCGGATCAGAGGGGAGTGCCGCGTGAGCGACCTCCTCATCACGGGGGCCCGACTCCTCGGGGGCGAGGCCAACGACGTCCTCGTCCGCGAGGGCACGATCGCCGAGGTCGGCCGCGGCCTCGACGCACCCGCGGGCACCGAGACCCTCGACGCCGAGGGGCTGGCCCTGCTGCCTGGTCTCGTCGACCTGCACACGCACCTGCGCGAGCCGGGCCGTGAGGACGCCGAGACGATCGCGTCAGGTGCCGCGGCCGCCGCGGCCGGTGGCTTTACCGCGGTCCTCGCCATGGCCAACACCAACCCGGTGACCGACACCGCCGAGGCCGCCGAGCGCGTCCTCGACCTCGGTCGCGACGCCGGGCTCGTCGACGTCCAGCCGATCGGCGCCGTGACCAAGGGTCTCGCGGGGGAGGAGCTCGCCGAGCTCGCCCTCATGCACCGCTCGCGCGCCGCCGTTCGGGTCTTCTCCGACGACGGCCGCTGCGTCGCCGACGCGCGCGTCATGCGCCGCGCGCTCGAGTACGTCCGTGCCTTCGGTGGCGTCGTGAGCCAGCACAGTCAGGACCCCGACCTCGCCGGCCCGAGCGCCTGCTGCCATGAGGGCGAGCTGAGCGGCCGCCTCGGCCTGCCCGGCTGGCCCGCCGTCGCCGAGTCGAGCATCATCGCCCGCGACGCCCAGCTCGCGCGCCACACCGGCAGCCGGGTGCACATCGCGCACGTGAGTACCGCCGAGGGCATCGAGGTCGTGCGCTGGGCCAAGGCGCAGGGCATCGCGCTCACCGCCGAGGTCACGCCGCACCACCTCCTCCTCACCGAGGACCTGCTCAGCGGCTACGACCCGACCTTCAAGGTCAACCCGCCGCTGCGTCCGAGCGAGGACGTCGAGGCACTGCGGGAGGCGCTCGCGGACGGCACGATCGACGCCGTCGCGACCGACCACGCACCGCACGCCCGCCACGACAAGGAGCACGCCTTCGTCGACGCGGCGTTCGGCATGCTCGGTCTCGAGACGGCCTTCGCGGTCGTCCACGACACGATGGTGCGCGGCGGTCTCATGGACCTCGCCACGCTCGCCGAGCGCATGTCGACCGCGCCCGCCCGCATCGCCGGGCTCCGCGACCACGGCGGCGCGATCGAGGCCGGCGCCCCCGCCAACCTCGTCCTCGTCGACACCGAGGCCAACCGGACGGTGGACGCCGCTGCATCGCGGTCGCTGTCGCGCAACAATCCGTGGCACGGCCGCAGCCTCACCGGCGCCGTCCACACGACCATCCTGCGTGGCAGGGTCACCGCTTCGCTCGAGGGAACCGCATGAACACGACAACCACCACCCGCGAGCCCGCCGTGCTCGTCCTCGAGGACGGACGCACCTTCACCGGACGCGCGTTCGGCCACCAGGGCGAGACGGTCGGCGAGGCGGTCTTCTGCACCGCGATGACCGGCTACCAGGAGACGCTCACCGACCCGAGCTACCACCGCCAGGTCGTCGTCATGACCTCGCCGCACGTCGGCAACACCGGCTGGAACGACGAGGACGACGAGTCCTCGCGCATCTGGGTCTCCGGCTTCGTCGTCCGCGACCCCGCGCTGCGCCCCTCGAGCTGGCGCTCGCGCCGCACCCTCGAGGACGAGCTCGACGCGCAGGGCGTCGTCGGCATCTGCGACATCGACACCCGCGCGCTCACTCGCCACCTGCGTGAGCGCGGGGCCATGCGCGTGGGCATCTTCTCCGGCGACGACGCCCGTATGCCGGCCGAGCACCTCCTCGAGCGCGTCACCTCGGCGCCCCTCATGGAGGGCTCGGCGCTCGCGCAGGAGGTGAGCACCGACGAGACCTACGTCGTCGAGGCGGTGGGGGAGAAGCGGTTCACCGTCGCCGCCGTCGACCTCGGCATCAAGTCGATGACCCCGCAGCAGATGGCCGAGCGCGGCATCGAGGTGCACGTGCTCCCCGCGACGGCCACCGCCGAGGACATCCGCGCCGTCGAGCCCGACGGCGTGTTCTTCAGCAACGGCCCGGGCGACCCGGCGACCGCCGACCACGAGGTCGGCGTTCTCCGCGAGGTGCTCGCGGACGGCATACCGTTCTTCGGGATCTGCTTCGGCAACCAGCTCTTCGGACGGGCGCTCGGCTTCGGGACCTACAAGCTCAAGTACGGCCACCGCGGCGTCAACCAGCCGGTCATGGACCGCACCACCAGCAAGGTCGAGGTCACTGCGCACAACCACGGTTTCGCCGTCAACGCCCCGCTCGACCGCGACACCGACACCGAGTTCGGGTCGGCGCGCGTCTCGCACGTCTGCCTCAACGACGACGTCGTCGAAGGGCTCGAGCTGCGTTCTGCCACAGGCGCTCTCACCGGGTTCTCGGTCCAGTACCACCCGGAGGCGGCAGCGGGACCGCACGACGCGGCATACCTTTTCGACCGTTTTGTCACCCTGCTCGAGACGAACCAGAAGGTGAATGCCTGACATGCCGAAGCGCGACGACATCACGAGCGTCCTCGTCATCGGGTCCGGCCCGATCGTCATCGGCCAGGCCTGCGAGTTCGACTACTCCGGCACCCAGGCCTGCCGGGTGCTGCGCGAGGAGGGCGTGCGCGTCATCCTCGTCAACTCCAACCCGGCGACGATCATGACCGACCCCGAGTTCGCCGACGCGACCTACATCGAGCCGATCACCCCCGAGGTCGTCGAGAAGATCATCGACAAGGAGCGCCCCGACGCGGTGCTCGCGACCCTCGGCGGCCAGACCGCGCTCAACTGCGCCATCGCGCTGCACGAGGCGGGCGTCCTCGAGAAGTACGGCTGCCCGCTCATCGGCGCCAACGTCGAGGCGATCCAGCTCGGTGAGGACCGCCAGCTCTTCAAGGGCGTCGTCGAGCGCTGCGGCGCCGAGAGCGCCCGCTCGGTCATCGCCCACACAATGGACGAGGTCCTCGCCGCCGCCGACGAGCTCGGCTACCCGATGGTCGTGCGCCCGTCGTTCACGATGGGCGGTCTCGGCTCCGGGTTCGCCCACGACGAGGCCGAGCTGCGCCGCATGGCCGGCGCCGGTCTCCAGGCGAGCCCGACGACCGAGGTCCTCCTCGAGGAGTCGATCCTCGGCTGGAAGGAGTACGAGCTCGAGGTCATGCGTGACCACCGCGATAACGTCGTGGTCGTCTGCTCGATCGAGAACCTCGACCCGATGGGCGTCCACACCGGCGACTCGATCACCGTCGCGCCCGCGCTCACCCTCACCGACCGCGAGTACCAGCGGCTGCGCGACATCGGCATCGCCGTCATCCGCGAGGTCGGCGTCGACACCGGCGGCTGCAACATCCAGTTCGCGGTCAACCCCGTCGACGGCCGCATCATCGTCATCGAGATGAACCCGCGCGTCTCGCGCTCCTCGGCTCTGGCGTCGAAGGCGACCGGCTTCCCGATCGCCAAGATCGCCGCGAAGATGGCCATCGGCTACACGCTCGACGAGGTCCCCAACGACATCACCCGCGAGACGCCGGCGAGCTTCGAGCCGAGCCTCGACTACGTCGTCGTCAAGGTGCCCCGGTTCGCGTTCGAGAAGTTCCCGGCCGCCGACGACACCCTCACGACGACGATGAAGTCGGTCGGCGAGGCCATGTCTATCGGCCGCAACTTCACCGAGGCGATGCAGAAGGCGCTGCGCTCGGTCGAGCGCAAGGGGTCCTCGTTCCACTGGCGCGGTGAGACCCCCACGCGCGAGGAGGCCCTCGAGCTGCTCCGCGTCGCGGCCCGCCCGACCGACGGTCGCATCGTCACCGTCCAGCAGGCGATGCGCGGCGGCGCCACCGTCGAGGAGACGCACGAGGCGACCGGTATCGACCCGTGGTTCCTCGACCAGCTCGAGCTCCTCAACGACATCGCCCGCGAGGTGGGGGAGTCGGCCGAGCTCACTCCGGAGCTCCTCCGCCACGCGAAGCGTCACGGCTTCAGCGACGCCCAGCTCGCCGAGATCCGCCGTATGCCGGAGAGTGTCGTCCGAGGCGTCCGTCACGCCCTCGGTGTGCGCCCGGTCTTCAAGACGGTCGACACCTGCGCGGCCGAGTTCGCTGCGCAGACGCCCTACCACTACAGCTCCTACGACGAGGAGACCGAGGTGGCGCCGCGTGAGCGCGAGGCCGTCCTCATCCTCGGCTCGGGCCCGAACCGGATCGGCCAGGGCGTCGAGTTCGACTACTCGTGCGTGCACGCGAGCTTCGCGCTGCGCGACGCCGGCTACGACACGGTCATGGTCAACTGCAACCCCGAGACGGTCTCGACCGACTACGACACCTCGAGCCGGCTCTACTTCGAGCCGCTCACGCTCGAGGACGTGCTCGAGGTCTACCACGCCGAGAAGCAGGCCGGTCCGATCGCGGGCGTCATCGTCCAGCTCGGCGGCCAGACCCCGCTCGGCCTCGCGACCGCCCTCAAGGATGCAGGCGTGCCGATCGTCGGCACCTCGCCGGAGGCCATCGACCTCGCCGAGGACCGCGGCGCCTTCGGGCGCGTCCTCGCGGAGGCGAAGCTGCCCGCTCCGGCGCACGGGACGGCATACAGCGCTTCCGAGGCACTCGAGGTGGCGCAGCGGATCGGCTACCCCGTCCTCGTGCGCCCGTCCTACGTCCTCGGCGGACGTGGCATGGAGATCGTCTACGACGACGACACCCTCGTCACCTACGTCGAGCGCGCGACGAACGCCTCCCCCGAGCACCCGGTCCTCGTCGACCGCTTCCTCGACGACGCCATCGAGATCGACGTCGACGTCCTCTACGACGGCACCGAGATGTATCTCGGCGGAGTCATGGAGCACATCGAGGAGGCCGGCATCCACTCCGGTGACTCCGCGTGTGCGCTGCCGCCGGCGACGCTCGGCAACGCCGAGATCGAGCTCGTCCGCGAGTCGGCTCGCAAGCTGGCGCAGGGCATCGGTGTCGTCGGGCTCATGAACGTCCAGTTCGCGCTCGCCCAGGACATCCTCTACGTCCTCGAGGCCAACCCGCGTGCGTCGCGCACCGTCCCGTTCGTCGCCAAGGCGACCGGGGTGGCCCTCGCGAACGCCGCGAGCCGGGTCATGCTCGGCGCGACGATCGCCCAGCTCCGCGAGGAGGGCGTCCTGCCCCCGACCGGCGACGGTGGCACGCTGCCGCCGCACGCGCCGATCTCGGTCAAGGAGGCCGTGCTGCCGTTCCACCGGTTCCGCACGGCCGACGGCACGATGGTCGACAGCCTGCTCGGCCCCGAGATGCGCTCGACCGGCGAGGTCATGGGCATCGACTCGACGTTCGGGCGCGCGTTCGGCAAGAGCCAGCTCGCGGCATACGGAGGCCTGCCCAACGAGGGCACGGTCTTCGTCTCGGTGGCCAACCGCGACAAGCGCGCGATGCTGTTCCCGGTGAGCCGGCTCGTCGACCTCGGTTTCACCGTCGTCGCGACCTCCGGCACGGCGGATGTGTTGCGGCGCAACGGGATTCCCGCCGAGGTCATCCGCAAGATCACCGAGCGCGAGGGCGACTCCGCGGCGAGCGACACGCGCAGCATCGGCGAGCTCATCCTCGACGGCGAGATCGCCATGGTCATCAACACGCCGACCGGCCAGAGCGCGCGGGCCGACGGCTACGCCATCCGCGCCGCGGCCAACACCGCCGACGTGCCGCTCATCACGACGGTGCAGGAGTTCGCGGCGGCGGTGCAGGCCATCGAGGCGCTGCGACGCGGCGACCTCACGGTGACCTCGCTGCAGGAGCACGCGCGGTCGCTCGACCTCCTCCAGGTGGCCGGCCGATGAGCGCTGGTCGTCCCGAGGGGGGTGCGCGTCCCATCGGCGCCGCTCGCCCCGACAGCGGTGTCGTGCAGGTGAGCGGTGAGGTCATCGCGACCCGTCGCGTCGGCGCCTACCACCACCTGACGATCGTCGCGCCCGGCGTGGCCGAGCTCGCCCGCCCGGGCCAGTTCGCCGCCCTCGCGGTCGGCGGGCCGACGACCGGCAACCTGCTGCGGCGCTCGTTCTCGATCCACAAGGTGAGCCCGTCCGGCACCTACGGCGGCACGCTCGACCTCGTCATCGCGGCCAAGGGTCCGGGGACCGAGTGGCTCGCGGCCCTGCGCGCCCACGACGCCGTCGACGTCGTGGCGCCGTTGGGTCGGCCCTTCCCGCTGCCCACCGAGCCGGTGGCGACCGTCCTCGTGGGCGGTGGCTACGGCTCGGCGCCGCTCTTCTGGCTCGCCGACGTCCTGCGCGAGCGCGGGTGCACCGTCGAGATGGTGCTCGGCGCGGCGTCCGAGGACCGCCTCTTCGGTGTCGTCGAGGCCCGGCGCGCCGCCGACGGGGTCACCGTGACGACCGACGACGGTTCGGCCGGCCACAAGGGCTGGGTGAGCGACGTGCTGCCCGAGGTCTTCGAGCGCACCGGTGCCGCCGTCGCCTACGCCTGCGGACCGATGGGGATGCTCCAGTCGGTGACACGGGTCGCCGGCGAGCACGGTGCCGTCGCGCAGGTCGCCGTCGAGGAGGCCATGGCCTGCGGCGTCGGGGTCTGCATGACCTGCGTCATGCCGGTGCGCGACAAGGAGGGCGTGACCAAGATGGTCCGCTCCTGCGTGGAAGGGCCGGTGTTCCGCGGGGACCGCATCCGGTGGGAGGCGTTCCACGACGGCGTCTGCGGTGTGCCCGCCGACGCGGTCGGCGCTCCCAGGGTGGGAGGTCACTGATGGCCGTCGACCTGTCCGTGACCCTCTCGGGCCGCACCCTGCCCAACCCCGTGATGACGGCGTCGGGCTGTGCCGCGAACGGCCGTGAGCTGCACCGGTTCTTCGACGTCTCGACGCTCGGGGCGTTCGTCACCAAGACGGTGATGATGGACCCTCGCTCGGGGCGTGGCACCCCACGCATGGCCGAGACCGCCTCCGGGATGCTCAACTCGATCGGCCTGCAGGGCCCCGGCATCCACGCGTTCGTCGAGAACGACCTGCCCTGGCTGAAGTCGGTCGGTGCCCGCGTGCTCGTGTCGATCGCCGGCAACACCGCCGGCGAGTTCGCCGACGTGGCCAAGGTCCTCGCCGACAGCGACGCGTTCGACTGCGTCGTCGGCGTCGAGGTCAACATCTCCTGCCCCAACGTCGCCAACCGCGGGCTCGTCTTCGCCTGCGACCCGCTGTCGTCGGCCAAGGTCGTCGCCCTCGTGCGCGAGCAGCTGCCGCGCGACGTACCGATGTTCGCCAAGCTCACGCCCGACGTCACCGACATCGTCTCGATCGCCGACGCCGCGGTGAAGGCCGGGGCGAGCGGGCTCACGATGATCAACACCCTCCTCGGCATGGTCATCGACACCGACCGGCTGCGCCCGCACCTCGGCGGCATCACCGGCGGGCTCTCCGGTCCGTCGATCCGCCCCGTGGCCGTCCGGGCGCTCTGGCAGGTGACCGCCGCGATGCGCGACGGGCGCTTCCAGACCGTGCCGCTCATCGGTGTCGGGGGAGTGCGCACCGGCCGCGACGCGCTCGAGCTCATCGCTGCCGGCGCCTCCGCGGTCCAGGTGGGCACCGCGACGTTCAACGACCCGACCGCTCCCCAGCGCGTCCTCACAGAGCTCGAGGCCCTCGCCGAGTCCCACGGCGTCGCCCGCCTCACCGAGCTCGTCGGAGTCGCACACGACAGGATGGTGATCCCGTGAGCACGACCTCCACGTTCGGGCAGCGGCTGCGCGAGGCGACCCGTCGCCACGGGCCGCTCTGCGCCGGCATCGACCCGCACCGGGCCCTCGTCGAGTCGTGGGGCCTCACCTACGACCTCGACGGACTGCGTGCCTTCACGCGGTCGTGCGTCGAGGCCTTCGGCGGCCACGTCGCGGTCGTCAAGCCGCAGTCGGCCTTCTTCGAGGTCTTCGGCTCGGCGGGCGTCGCCGTCCTCGAGGAGGCGGTCCGTGACCTGCGTGACGCCGGGACGCTCGTCCTCGTCGACGCCAAGCGCGGTGACATCGGCACGACGATGGACGCCTACGCCGAGGCCTTCCTCGGCAAGGACGCGGTCGACGCACCCGACGCGGTCACCCTCAGCCCCTACCTCGGCTACGGCTCGCTCCGTCCCGCCATCGACCTCGCCGAGCAGACCGGCCGTGGGGTCTTCGTCCTGGCTCTCACCTCGAACCCCGAGGGCCCCGAGGTCCAGCACGCCGTGCGCGACGACCGCTCGGTGGCCGGCACGGTGGTGACGGGTGCGACCGCCGACAACGCCGCCGCGGCCGCACGCGGCGAGCTCGGCCACGTCGGCCTCGTCGTGGGCGCGACGGTCGGCTCCGCGGTCCAGGACCTCGGCCTCGACCTCGCGGCGGTCAACGGCCCCCTGCTCGCGCCGGGGGTCGGTGCCCAGGGCGGCACCGCCGAGGACCTCAAGCGCGTCTTCGGCGACGCCCTCGCCAACGTCCTGCCGGCGAGCAGCCGCGAGGTGCTCGGCGCGGGACCCGACGTGGCGGCGCTGCGGGAGCGGGCGGCCCGGACCAGCGAGGCCATGGCCTCGTTGCTCGCCTGACCCATTCGCACCACTCACCTGCTGGCGACCACCGGTGACCAGCAAGAACCCGTCGCGACCACACATCGGGCACGTGGTTAAATCGCCGGGAAGGCGTTGAGAAGCAGCGTCGTCATACTCGTTGGAGGATTTCCGCCATGGCTCTGCCGCCGCTGACACAGGAGCAACGCTCCGCCGCGCTGGAGAAGGCTGCCCAGGCACGCCGTGAGCGGGCATCGGTCAAGAACCGGCTCAAGTACGCACAGGGTGACCTCAGCGAGGTCATCACCGAAGGGAAGACGAACGACGTGATCGGCAAGATGCGGGTCTCCGCGCTGCTCGAGTCGATGCCCGGCGTGGGCCGGGTCAAGGCCAAGGCGCTCATGGAGGAGATCGGCATCAGCGAGAGCCGGCGCGTGCGGGGCCTCGGCCAGAACCAGATCTCGGCGCTGTTGACCCACTTCGGCAAGGCGTGAGCCCGGCCTCACGCCTCACCGTGCTCGCCGGGCCGACCGCGGTCGGCAAGGGCACCGTCGCGGCCTGGGTCCGCGAGCACCACCCCGACGTCTGGCTGTCGGTGTCCGCCACGACCCGCAAGCCACGCCCGACCGAGGTCGACGGCGTCCACTACCACTTCGTGTCCAACGAGGAGTTCGGCCGCATGGTCGACCACGGCGAGCTGCTCGAGTTCGCCACGGTCCACGGCCGTGCCCAGTACGGCACGCCCCGCGGTCCGGTCGAGGCCGCTCTCGCCGAGCGGCGACCGGCGCTGCTGGAGATCGACCTCCAGGGCGCGCGCCAGGTCCGCGAGACGATGCCCGACGCGCTCTTCGTCTTCCTCGCCCCGCCGAGCTGGGACGAGCTCGTCCGCCGGCTCGTCGGCCGGGGCACCGAGAGCGCCGAGGAGCGCGAGGTCCGGCTCACGACCGCGAGGGCCGAGCTGGCGGCCGCCGAGGAGTTCGACGTCACCATCGTCAACGACGACGTTCGGCGGGCTGCCGACGAACTCGTATCATTGATGCGCACCCCTCATTGATGCGCACCCCCCACCAGACGAAACGAGACTGATTCCGTGTCAGGCACCAAGGCCAACCCCATCGGCATCACCAACCCGCCGATCGACGAGCTCCTCACGCACGCCGACTCCAAGTACTCCCTCGTCCTCTACTCGGCCAAGCGCGCACGCCAGATCAACGCCTACTACGCGCAGCTCCAGGAGGGCCTCCTCGAGTACGTCGGCCCCCTCGTCGACTCCGAGGTCCACGAGAAGCCGCTGAGCATCGCCCTGCGCGAGATCAACGGCAACATGCTCACCTCAGAGAAGATCGAGGACTGAGCCCCTCGTGCGCGTCGTCCTCGGTGTGGCGGGCGGCATCGCGGCATACAAGGCCTGTTCGCTGCTCCGCCTGCTCTCCGAGGCGGGGCACGAAGTCACGGTCGTGCCGACGGCGGCGGCGCTGAAGTTCGTCGGCGCGCCCACGTGGGCCGCCCTGTCGGGCAAGCCGGTGAGCACCGACGTCTGGACCGACGTCCACGAGGTGCCGCACGTGCGCCTGGGGCAGGAGGCCGACCTCGTCGTCGTCGCCCCGGCGACCGCCGACCTGCTCGCGAAGGCCGCGACCGGCCAGGCCGACGACCTCCTCACCAACGTGCTGCTCACGGCGCGGTGCCCGGTCGTCCTGGCTCCCGCGATGCACACCGAGATGTGGGACCACCCGGCCACCCAGGCCAACGTCACCACCCTCACCGAGCGCGGCGTCCACGTCGTCCCGCCCGCGAGCGGTCGCCTCACCGGCAAGGACACCGGTCCCGGACGGCTTCCCGAGCCCGAAGCCCTGTATGCCGTGTGCGAGCGTGAGCTCGCCCGCTCCCGTCACCAGCCGTCGCCGGCCGAGGTGGCGGGTCTTCGTGGTCCCTCCACCGATCCGGCTGCCGGAGTCGCCTCGACCGGCGACACGTCAGCGACCGGCGCTCGATCCGCGACCGACCCAGCGTCTGCGGATACGACGGCGAGAACCACCACATCCGCACACGCTGGGGTGGGTCGACGGGACCTCGCCGGACGACGGGTCGTCGTCACCTCCGGCGGCACGCGCGAGCCGCTCGACCCGGTGCGCTTCCTCGGCAACCGCAGCTCGGGCAAGCAGGGCCATGCTCTCGCCGCCGCGGCCGTGACCCGCGGCGCGCAGGTCACCCTCGTCACCTCCACGCCCACCGACCTCGCGGGGGTCGAGGTCGTCACGATCGAGACCGCGCTCCAGCTGCGCGACGCCGTCGTGGCCGCCACCGCCGACGCCGACGCGGTCGTCATGGCCGCGGCTGTCGCGGACTTCCGCCCGGCTGCCTACGCGCCCACGAAGATCAAGAAGTCGCACGACACCGGCGACGACGGGTCCGCCGACGAGTCGGCCCCGACGATCACGCTCGTGCGCAACCCCGACATCCTCGCCGAGCTCGTCACGAGCCGGGGGAGTGCCACCAGCCCGGTCATCGTCGGCTTCGCCGCCGAGACCGGCGACGACACCGGTTCGGTGCTCGACCACGGCCGGACCAAGCTCGAGCGCAAGGGGTGCGACGTGCTCGTCGTCAACGAGGTGGGCGAGCACAAGACGTTCGGCGCCGACGACAACACCGTGACGATCCTGCGCCGGGGGAGTGACGAGACCGTCGAGGTCGGGCCCGCCAGCAAGGCCGCCGTTGCCGACGCCGTCTGGGACGTCGTCACCGACCTGCTCTGACCCGGCCGTCATCGGCCTCCGCCCGCAGGTCGGGTGCGGGGACTGACCGTGTGCGGGAAGCACGGAGCCCGGCCGGCGGTGACACACCGCCGGCCGGACTCGTCGTCCTGGGACTACTTCTTCTTCTTGCGGCCGCCCTTGGTGTCGGACGCACCGGCCAGCTCGGCCTCGCGCCCCGCGCCCTCGGCCTGGCTCTCGGCGGCGGCCTCGGACTCGGTCTCGTCCGTGGTGAGCTCCGCCGCCCCGTCGGTGGGGTTCTCCGCGGCGTCGGTCGCAGGGCCGGTCTCGGTGTCCGCCTTCGCGACCTCGGTCTCGGCAGCGGCCTCCGCCTCGGGCTCGTCCGTTGCGACCGGCCCGCCGGTCGCCTCGCCGCCGAACCCGGCTTGGCCGAGCGCGGCGGCGCCACCGAGGGTGGCGAGCATGTTGCGGACGTTGCTCAGCTGGGCGGTGATGCTGTCGCGGCGGGCGGTGGCGGCGGCGAGCTCGCGCTCGGAGTCGCGCTTGATCCGGTCGGCCTGCTCCTTGGCCGTCGTCACCATGGCCGACGCCTCGGCCTTGGCCTGGTCGAGGATCGTCACGGCCTCCGCCGCGTGCGCGGCACGCTGCTCCTCGCCCTCACGGGTGAGCAGGTCGGCCTGCTCCTGCAGCTCCTGCAGGCGCAGCTCGTGGGCGCTCTCGGCCGTCATGAACTCCTGCGCCGCCCGACCGCGCCGCTCCTGCAGGGTGCTCTCGAAGTCGGCGGCGGCCGCGGCGGCACGGGCCCGCTGGCTCTCGAAGTAGGCCTCGGCCTCCTCGCGACGGGCCGACGACTCGCGACCCGCGTCGTCGAGCAGGGTTGCCGACTCCTGCTTCGCCTTGGCGACGATCTCGGACGCCTCGACGTCGGCGCGCTGGCGCACCTCGTCGGCGTAGCGGTCGGCCGCGATGCGGACCGACGTGGCCGACTCCTCGACGAGGCGGCGGTGCTCCTCGGCGTCCGCGGTGGCGGATGAGCGGATCGAGGCGGCCTCCTCGTCGGCGAGCGTGAGCATCGACCCGATGCGCTCACCGAGATGGGCGAAGGAGGGCGAGGAGGGCTGGACCTCGCGAGCCTCGAGGTCCGCGACGACCGCCTTCTGCTTGGCCAGTCCCTTGGCGAGCTCGGCGTTCTCCTGCGTGAGCTTGGTGAGCTCGACGGTGAGGCGGGCCACCTCCTGGCGAGCCGACTCGGCCGTCTGCTCGACGGAGGCGAGGTGGCGGTCGACCGCAGCCGGGTCGTAGCCGCGGAAGATCGTCGGGAAGGCGGGCGTGTTCATGACTGCTCCTGGTGCGGGGTGGGGATCGGGGAGGACGGGTTCGGCTCGCCGACGGCGAGGGCGTCGATGACGCCGCTGAGGTCGGCCAGCTGGGCGGTGATCGCGTCGCGCCGGGCCGCGAGGGCGGCGACCTCGTCGCGGGCCCGGGCCACGCTGGCCTCGGCCTCGGCGCGGATGGCGTCGGAGCGGGACTGCGCCTCGCTCGTGATGCGGAGGATCTCGGCGCGGGCGGTGCGGTGCTGCTCGTGGGCCTCGCGCTGGAACCGCTCGACGTCGTCGGCGGCGCCACGCCGGACGAGCTGGGCGCCACGCTCGGCCTCGGCCAGCCGTCGCTCGGCCCGGGCCTCGGCCTCCTGGACCCGCTCACTGGCCGCGCGCGTGATGCGCTCGGCCTCGCGGCGCGCGTCCTCGAGGGTCCGTGCAGCATCGGCCCGGGCCTCCTCGAGCACGGTCGTGGCCTGAGCCCGCAGGTGGGTCGACTCGGCCTCGGCCTCCGAGGTGAGGTCGGCGGCTCTCGCGGCGGCGCTGGCCGCGAGCGCGGTGATGCGCTCGCGCTGCGCACGCGCGCGCTCGGACAGCGAGCGGTGGTGCTCGCGGCGCTGGGCCATCGTCTCGCGCTCCGTCGTGCCCACGATGTCGCGCACGGTGGCCTGGGCCCAGGCGAGGTGCGCCTCCGCCGAGCGGATGAGCTCGTCGGCCTCCGCGCGGGAGCGGTCGAGGTGCTCGGCGGCCTCGGTGCGTGCTGTGGCGAGCAGGGCCTCCCGCTCCTGCTCCGCGGCGGACGTGCGGTGCTCGGTCTCGACTCGAGCGGCCTCGGCGGCGAGCTCGGCCTCGCGACGGTGGCGGACGGCATACGCGTCCGCCTCGGATCGCAGCCGGGAGGCGTCCTCCTCTGCGCGCGTACGCAGCCCGGTGATCTCGCTCTCGTGAGTGGCGCGCTCGGTCGCCCACTGCTCGCGGGCGGTGGCGATCTCCCGGGTCGCGGCCTCGAGCCGCTCGCGGGCAGCGCGCTCGGCGTCCGCGACGAGGGCGGCGGCGCGCTGCTCTGCCTCGGCGAGACGGGCCTCGGCGTCCTCCTCGGCGATCGACAGCGCCTCGTCGGCCGCCTTCGACGAGCGCGTGCGCACGAGCGAGGCCTGGTCGGCGGCGTCGGCGAGCAGGGCGCTCGCCTCCTCACGTGCCGACTCGATGACGGCCTCGGCCTCCGCGCGCGCCCGGTCGAGCGTGGCCGTGACGCCCTCGAGCTCGCTCATGGCGTCAGCGGTGCGGGCACGCACCTGGGCCGCGTCCCGGCGGGCCTCGGCGACCTCGCGCAGGGACTCGACACGGACCTCCTCGGCCAGGCGCTGAGCCCTCACCAGGAGGTCGAGGGGGTCGTTCACGCCGCACATCATGCCGCACTCCGGCGCGGTGCGCCCGGGCCAAGCGGGCCGGACGCCCGGGCCCGCGGACCAGGTCGTGGGCGAGCGTGCTGTCCCGGCTGGCCGAGGGGTTAGATTTGCCCCCAGTGCCGTTCGGCACGCGATTCCTGACCCCGCACGAAAGAGAGCCCCGGGTGGCTGCACGCCTGTTCACGTCCGAGTCCGTCACCGAGGGGCACCCCGACAAGATCTGTGACCAGATCTCCGACTCGATCCTCGACGCGATGCTCCAGCAGGACCCCCGCGCTCGCGTCGCCGTCGAGACGATGGTCACGACCGGGCTCGTCCACGTCGCCGGCGAGGTGACGACCGAGGCCTACGTCGAGATCCCCAAGATCGTGCGTGACACCGTTCTCGGCATCGGCTACGACAGCTCGACCAAGGGCTTCGACGGCGCCTCCTGCGGCGTCGAGGTCTCGATCGGCCAGCAGAGCCCGGACATCGCGCAGGGCGTCGACACGGCATACGAGAGCCGCACCGGTGGCGTCGACCCGCTCGACAAGCAGGGTGCCGGCGACCAGGGCCTCATGTTCGGCTACGCCTGCGACGACACCGCCGAGCTCATGCCGCTGCCGATCTTCCTGGCGCACCGCCTCTCCGAGCGCCTCACCGCCGTCCGCAAGTCCGAGGAGCTCCCCTACCTGCGGCCCGACGGCAAGACCCAGGTGACGATCGGCTACGAGGGCGACAAGGCGGTCCGCCTCGACACCGTGGTCCTCTCGACCCAGCACGCCGACGGCATCTCGCTCGACGGCCTGCTGAGCCCCGACATCGAGAAGCACGTCATCGCCCCCGTCCTCGCCGAGCTCGCCGAGACCGGCACCGACCTCGACACGAGCGACTACCGCTCGCTCATCAACCCGACCGGCACCTTCGTCATCGGTGGCCCGATGGGCGACGCCGGTCTCACCGGCCGCAAGATCATCGTCGACACCTACGGCGGCATGGCCCGCCACGGTGGTGGCGCCTTCTCGGGCAAGGACCCGTCGAAGGTCGACCGCTCCGCCGCCTACGCCACCCGCTGGGTCGCCAAGAACGTCGTCGCCGCGGGTCTCGCCCGCCGCTGCGAGGTCCAGGTCGCCTACGCCATCGGCAAGGCCCAGCCCGTCGGCATCTACGTCGAGACCTTCGGCACCGAGGCCGTCCCCGCCGACAAGATCCAGGACGCGATCCTCTCCGTCTTCGACCTGCGCCCGGCCGCGATCCTCGACGCGCTCGACCTGCTCCGCCCCATCTACAAGCCGACCGCCGCCTACGGCCACTTCGGCCGCACGACCGCGGACGGTGTCAACGACCCGTTCACGTGGGAGCGCACCGACCGCGTGGAGGACCTCCAGCGCGCGGTCAAGGGCTGACCCTGACCACCGACGCCTCAGGCCCGCTCCTCCTCGCCCACGACGACGAGGGGAGCGGGCCCGTCGTCGTCCTGCTTCATGCGGGCGTCGCCGACCGTCGCATGTGGGCGCCCGTCACGGCGTCGCTCGCAGCCGACCACCACGTCGTCGCTCCGGACCTGAGGGGGTTCGGCGGCACGCCGCTGCCGGGTGAGGCCTATGCCGACGCCGACGACGTCGTGCACCTTCTCGACGCGCTCGGCATCGAGCGGGCGGCCGTCGTCGGTGCCTCCTTCGGCGGGCGCGTCGCCCTCGAGCTCGCCACCCGCCACCCTGACCGCGTGGCTTCGCTCGTCCTGCTCTGCGCGGCCCACCGCGGGCTCAACGTCACGGACCCCGTGCTCCTCTCGTTCGGAGAGCGCGAGGACGCCCTGCTCGAGGCGGGCGACGTCGAGGGCGCGACCGCCCTCAACGTCGAGACGTGGGCCGGGCCGGACATGACCGCCGCGGCCCGCGACGACCTGACCGCGATGCAGCGACGGGCCTTCGAGGTCCAGCTCGCCGCCGACGAGCTCGACCCACCGCCCCAGCCCGAGCGCGTCGAGGTCGAACCGGCCGACGTCGCACCGCCGACCCTCGTCGTCTCCGGCGCGCACGACGTCCAGCACTTCCGCGACCTGGCGGCGCTGCTGGCCCGCGAGATCCCCGGTGCCGAGCTCGTCGAGCTCGACTGGGCCGGGCACCTCCCCGCGCTGGAGCGCCCGCACGACACCACGGCGCTGCTCCGGACCCGGCTCGGCGGCTGACCTGTCCGGACGGTCGTCTAGTTTCGGAGCATGACCGGGCCGGGTGAGGGGACGCAGCTGGAGCTCATCCAGCCGTCCGTCCGGTCGCGGCCCAAGCCGGTCTCCGGGGGCGAGCCCGTCACCGAGACCGACCCGGTCGCGTCGGTCCTCGTCGACACCGGCCTCGCCCACCTCGACCGCCCGTTCGAGTACCTCGTCCCCGCTGCGATGGCCGACGGCGTCGCGCCCGGCGTGCGGGTCAAGGTGCGCTTCGCCGGTCAGGACCTCGACGGCTTCGTCGTCTCGCGCGCCGCCGACGCCGAGCACGAGGGCAGGCTCGCGGTCATCCGGCGTCTCGTCTCGCCCGAGCCGGTGCTCACCCCGTCGGTCCTCGAGGCGGCACGAGCCGTCGCCCGGCGGCAGGGCGGCGTCGTCGGCGATGTCCTCCGGCTCGCCGTCCCGCCCCGCCACGCCGCCGCCGAGAAGGCGCTGCCCGTCGACGCGCCCGAGACCGAGCCGCCCGAGACCGTCGACTCGCTCGCCTGGAGCCGGTATGCCGGCGGGCCGGCCTTCCTCTCGCACCTCACCTCGGGCGGGTCCCCGGCGGCGTCGCTGCTCGCGGCTCCGACGGTCGAGCCCGACGAGGACTGGCCGCGCCTGCTCGCCGACGCTGCCGCCGCGGCGCTCGCCGGCGGGCGCGGCAGCATCCTCGTCGTCCCCGACGGGCGCGACGTCGCCCGGGTCGAGGAGGCGCTCACCCGCCGGGTCGGCAAGGGCCACCACGTCCGCCTCACCGCCGACCAGGGACCGCAGGCGCGCTACACGGCATACCTCAAGGTCCTGCGCGGGCACGTGCGGATCGTCGTCGGGACGCGGGCGGCGACCTTCGCACCCGTGCACGACCTCGGGCTCGTCGCCTGGTGGGACGACGGCGACGACCTCCACGACGAGCCGCGGGCGCCCTATCCGCACGTCCGCGAGGTCGCTCGGATCCGGGCGGGCATCGAGGGTGCGGCCCTGCTCGGCGCCGGGTTCACGCGCACGGCAGCCGTCGCGCAGTGGTGTGCTGACGGTGTCGTCGTGCCCCTCGGAGCCGACCGCTCACTGCTGCGCCGGGTCGTCGCGCGGGTGCGGGTGGCCGGTGAGGGCGCCGACCTCGCCCGCGACCCGGCCGCCGCACGGGCCCACCTGCCGTCGGCGGCGTGGCAGGCGGCCAAGGAGGCTCTGGAGCGGGGGCCGGTCCTCGTGCAGGTGCCGCGTCGGGGCTACCTGCCCACGCTGTCGTGCCAGGACTGTCGGCGCCCGGCCCGCTGCCGCATCTGTGCCGGGCCGCTCGGGCTGCGTGGTCCGGGCCAGCCGCCGACCTGCCGCTGGTGCGGCGCGGTGGAGACGAGGTTCGAGTGCCCGAACTGCGGGTCCCCGCGGCTGCGGTCCTCGGTCGTCGGTGCGCGACGGACCGCCGAGGAGCTCGGCCGCGCCTTCCCCGGGGTCCCCGTGGCGACCTCGGGCGCCGGCAACGTCGTCGACCACGTCGACGACCGGCCACGGCTCGTCATCTCCACGCCCGGGGCCGAGCCGGTCGCCGAGGGCGGCTACGCCGCCTGCCTCCTGCTCGACGCGTGGGCGCTGCTCGACCGCTCGTCGATGGACGCGGGGGAGGAGGCTCTGCGCCGGTGGATGGGTGCGGTCGGCCTCACCCGTGGCGCGGCGGACGGCGGTCTCGTCGTCCTCGCCGGCGCGCCCTCGCACGCCACCGTGCCCGCCGTCGAGGCGCTCGTGCGCTGGGACCCGGTCTGGTTCGCGGACCGCGAGCTCGAGGAGCGCCGCCAGCTCTCGCTGCCGCCGACGTCCCGGGTCGCCACGCTCACCGGCCCGAGGGCGGCGCTGCGCTCCGCCGTCGACGAGATGCGGCTGGGGTCCTCGGTTCGGGTGCTCGGCCCCCTGCCCGTCGAGGGGGAGACCGAGCGCCTCGTGCTCACCACCACGCTCGCCGACGGGCCCGAGCTCGCGGCGGAGGTCGCGGCCATGCGGGCTCGCCGGTCGGCGCGCAAGGACACCGCGCCGCTCGTCGCCCGGCTCGACCCGCGCGACCCTGCGGGCTGAGCGTCGCCGCACACGACGGCCGCCCCCCGCTGGTGCCGGAGCACATGGCCAACCCGTCGTCGGGGCACGTACGGTCCGGCCATGGGTGACATCGTCGACGCCGGTGGGGTTCGTCAGCACGTCCGGACCTGGGGACCGGAGGACGGCGTGCCCGTCCTCCTCCTGCACGGCAACTGCTCCTCCGGTGGCTACTGGGAGCCGTTCGTGCGCGACCACCTCGGCGCCGACGGGCGGTGGAGGGTCGTGGCGCCCGACCTGCGCGGTTTCGGCTACAGCGAGCCCGCCCCCGTCGACGCGACGCGCGGCCTGCGGGACTTCGCCGACGACGTCGCCGCGCTCGTCGACGCGGCCTTCGCCCCCGGTGCCCGCCCCGTCGTCGTCGGGCACTCCATGGGGTGCGGTGTGGCGATGCAGTATGCCGTCGACCACCCCGAGCGGGTCGCCGGTCTGCTCCTCACCGCCCCGCTCTCGCCCTACGGCTTCGGTGGCACCCGCGACCTCGACGGCACCCCGACGACGGACGACTTCGCCGGCACCGGCGGTGGCACCGTCAACCCCGACTTCGTCGCGCGCATCGACGCCGGCGACCGCAGCGGCGACGAGCCGACGAGCCCTCGCAACGTCATGCGGACGGCATACGTCGCGGACCCGGAGGTCTTCGGCGACGACGAGGACGCCCTCGTCGAGACGGTGCTGTCGACGGCGACGGGCGACGACCACTACCCGGGTGACTCGGTGCCGAGCGAGAGCTGGCCGATGGTCGGCCCGGGCACGCGTGGAGTGGCCAACGCGATGAGCCCGCGTTGGTTCCGGGTGGCCGAGGCCCTCGTCGACCTCGACCCGAAGCCGCCGGTCGAGTGGCTGTGGGGCACCGCCGACGCGATCGTCAGCGACACCTCGCTCTTCGACATGGCGCACCTCGGCCAGCTCGGCGTCGTGCCTGGCTGGCCCGGCCTCGACGCGTGCCCGCCGCAGCCCATGGTGGGCCAGACCCGGGCGGTCCTCGAGCGCTACGCCGACGCGGGCGGCGCCTTCACCGAGACGCGCCTCGAGGGGTGTGGGCACTCGCCGCACCTCGAGCGTCCTGCCGAGGTGCGTGCCGCGCTCGAGCGGCTCGCGTCCGGCGGGGAGCGCTGACCCGACGCCGGCGCACGCTTCGTAGACTGACGGCGTGACGAGCGAGCGCTGGCAGACCCGATGAGGCTGGTCTTCGCCGGCACCCCCGAGACCGCGGTGCCCGCCCTCGAGGCGCTCCTCGCCTCCGACCACGAGGTCGTCGCCGTCGTCACCCGGCCCGACGCCCGCGCCGGTCGCGGGCGCACGCTGCACCCGTCGCCGGTCAAGTCGGTGGCGGTCGAGCGCGGCATCGAGGTTCTCACGCCGACCTCGCCGAAGGACGCCGAGTTCCAGGCCCGGTTGCGCGAGATCGCGCCGGACGCCTGCCCCGTCGTCGCCTACGGCGCGCTCCTGCCGCCCGAGGTCCTCGACGTGCCCACCCACGGCTGGGTCAACCTCCACTTCTCGGTGCTGCCCGCCTGGCGCGGCGCGGCACCCGTGCAGCGGGCGATCATGGCCGGCGACGAGGCGACCGGCGCGACGACCTTCGTCATCGAGGAGGGCCTCGACACCGGCCCCGTCCTCGGAATCATGACCGAGGCGATCCGCCCCGACGACACCTCGGGCACCCTGCTCGACCGCCTCGCGCACGCCGGCGCCGGGCTGCTCGTCGCGACGATGGACGGCCTCGCCTCCGGCGACCTGGTGCCCGTGCCGCAGCCCGCCGAGGGTGTCTCGCACGCCGCCAAGCTCACGACCGCCGACGCGCAGGTCACGTGGACCACCCCCGCGTATGCCGTGCACCGCCACGTCCGCGGGTGCACCCCCGCTCCCGGCGCGTGGACGACCTTCCGTGGCGAGCGCCTCGGGGTCGGTCCGGTCACGCTCGCCGACGCCGACGCCGAGGTCGCGGCACGTCCGGACGGCACGGCGCTGGCGCCCGGCGAGATCCTGGCCACGAAGCGCGCGGTCCACGTCGGCACCGTCGCGGGCGCCGTGACGCTCGGTGAGGTCCGCCCGCAGGGCAAGAAGCCGATGGCCGCCGCCGACTGGGCCCGTGGGGTGCGGATCGACGCGGGCGAGGCCTTCGCCACCGCCACTACGCTGTCCTGATGCCCGCACCGGACCAGCGCCCCCAGTCCCGCCGTCCCCAGGGCGGCGGCGCCCGTGGTGGCCAGCGCGGCAGCCAGCGCTCGCGCCAGAGGCCGAGCGACCGGGCCAAGCACGCCGAGCCCGCACGGTTCGCGGCCTACACGCTGCTGCGGGCCGTCGCCGATGGCGCCTACGCCAACCTCGAGCTGCCGGCGATCCTCCGCCGTCACCGGCTCGACACGCGCGACGCCGCCTTCGCCACCGAGCTCGCCTTCGGGACGCTGCGGATGCAGGGCTTCTACGACGCCGTCATCGAGCGGGCAGCCGACCGGCCGACGTCGAAGATCGACGGGGGAGTCCTCGACGTCCTGCGGCTCGGCGCCCACCAGCTGCTCGGCATGCGCGTGCCTCCCCACGCCGCGGCCGACCAGACCGTCGGGCTCGCGCGCACTGTGAGTGGTGCCGGGGCCAGTGGCTTCGTCAACGCCGTGATGCGCAGGGTGAGTGAGCGGACCCGCGAGGAGTGGGTCACCGAGGTCGTCCCCGAAGGCGGGTCGACCGGGGCCCTGGCCGTCGAGTACTCCCACCCGGAGTGGGTCGTCAGCGCACTGCGCGGGGCGCTGCTCGGGCACGGGCGGGCGACCGCCGAGACGGTCGACGCCGAGCTGCGAGCGCTGCTCGAGAGTGACAACACCCCGGCCAAGGTGAGTCTCGTGGCCCGTCCCGGCCTCGCGACGGTCGACGAGCTCGTCGACGCCGGTGCGACGGCGAGCGAGACCTCGCTGCACGGCGCGGTCCTGGGCTCGGGCGACCCCGGCGCCATCGCCGCGGTGCGGGAGCGACGGGCCGCGGTGCAGGACGAGGGATCGCAGCTGCTCGCGGTCGCGCTCGCGACCGCGCCCGTCGCGGCGGACGTGCCGGCACGGTGGCTCGACCTCTGTGCGGGTCCCGGCGGCAAGAGCGGCGTCCTCGGGGCGCTCGCGCTCCGGGCGGGCGCCGACCTCGTCGCGGTCGAGGTGAGCGAACACCGCGCGGAGCTCGTGCGCTCGACGCTCGGGCCGGTGGCGACCCTGGCGAAGGAGACCGGCCGCACGGTCGAGGTGCGGACCGCGGACGGCCGCGAGGTCGGCGAAGGCGAGCCCACGGCATACGGGCGGGTCCTCGTCGACGCGCCGTGCACGGGGCTCGGCGCGCTCCGTCGGCGACCGGAGGCGCGCTGGCGGCGCCAGCCGGGTGACCTCGCGCAGCTCGGACCGCTCCAGCGCGACCTGCTGCGCAGCGCGCTCGACGCCGTCGCACCCGGTGGGGTCGTGGGCTACGCGACGTGCAGCCCGCACCCGGCGGAGACGACGTTCGTCGTCCGTGACGTCATCAAGAAGCGCGACGACATCGAGGTCCTCGACGCGCGGGAGCTCTTCCGCGACGCCTCGGGCGAGGTCCTGCACGACCTCGGCGACGGGCCCGAGGTGCAGCTCTGGCCGCACGTCCACGGCACCGACGCGATGTTCCTCACCCTGCTGCGCAAGAAGGCCTGACGGCTCAGGCCGCCGTCGGCCGCCGTGGATAGGGTGAGCGCCGTGCAGATCTCACCGTCGATCCTCTCCGCCGACTTCGCCAACCTCCAGTCCGAGCTCGACGCGATCTCGAACGCCGACTGGGCGCACGTCGACGTCATGGACAACCACTTCGTCCCCAACCTCACGCTGGGGCTGCCGATCGTCGAGGCGCTGCTCAAGGTCTCACCGATTCCGCTCGACTGCCACCTCATGATCGAGGACCCCGACCGGTGGGCGCCGGGCTACGCCGAGGCGGGGGCGCAGTCGGTCACCTTCCACGTCGAGGCGGCGAAGGACCCGCGCACGCTCGCGCGCACGCTGCGTGCCGCCGGCGCCCGGGCGGGCATGGCGATCAAGCCGGGCACGGCCTGGACGCCCTACGAGGAGCTGCTGCCTGAGCTCGACATGGTGCTCGTCATGACCGTCGAGCCCGGGTTCGGCGGCCAGTCGTTCATGGCCGACCAGATGCCCAAGGTGGAGCAGGTCCGTGAGTCGGTGCGACGCCGCGGTGGCGAGATCTGGGTCCAGGTCGACGGCGGCGTCTCGGCGAAGACCATCGAGCAGTGTGCGGAGGCCGGCGCCGACGTCTTCGTCGCCGGGTCGGCGGTCTACGGCGCCGAGTCCGCGGCGGCTGCCGTCGACGAGCTCCGGGCCCTCGCCGCGTCGCACGCCCACCGCTCGTGACCGAGGCGGCGTTCGGCTCGCTGGGCCCTGGTGAGGTCGTGCGCGGTCGAGAGGTCGTGGGGGAGGAGCTGAGCGGTCTCACGTGGGAGGGCGCCTCGCTCGTCGGGTGCACGTTCGAGGAGGTCACCTTCACGGGCTGCAACCTGTCGATGACCAAGCTCACCGACACGAGGTTCGTCGACTGCACCTTCGTCGGCTGCAAGATGCTCGCGGTGAACTGGACGGCCACCGGCGCGGGCTCGATGCTCGCGCAGCCGCTGCGGTTCGAGCGGTGCCGCCTCGACGGGACGACGTTCGCCGGGCTCGACCTCACCGGCTTCGTCTTCCGGGACTGCCAGCTCACCGATGTCGACCTCACCGAGGCCGACCTGCGCCGTGCCGACCTCGGCGGGAGCGACCTGTCGGGCGCCCGGTTCTTCGAGACCGACCTGCGCGAGGCGGACCTGCGCGGCACCCGCGGGCTCGCGCTCGACCCGCGCCAGAACCGGCTCAAGGGCGCCCGCATCGACCTCGACGCGACGCCGGGCCTGCTCGAGGTCTTCGGCCTCACCGTCGGCTGAGCCCGTCAACGTCCCGCAAGGTGACGGCCTGGCCACCAGAGCTGCGGACGCAAGCGGTCGGGGGGCGGACGGCATACGCCAACGTCCGGCACGGTGACGGCCTGGCCACCACAGGTGCGGACGCAAGGGAGGGCGCCGCGGGAGACGAGGGTCACGGCGGACGGGAGTTCGGCGTGAGGCCCCGGCTGCGGCATACTGGACGACGACGTGCTCCGGGGTCGGTGCAATTCCGAACCGGCGGTGACAGTCCGCGACCCGACCGCAGCCAGCGGCCGGTTGACTGGGTGGAACTCCCAGACCGACGGTGAGAGTCCGGATGGTAGGCAGCACGTGACAGCGAGGCCCGAGAGGGTCGCGCCGTCCGGCGTTCTGCACGAACCGTGCGCGACCGTCGGCGGCGCCACGTCGCCCGCACGTCCCCCGGAGCTCGACCGACAGGTCTCGAGCACGAGGGCAGGACGCATGGAGCAGACGAGCAGCACCGACGAGCAGTGGATGCGTCATGCGCTCGTGCTCGCCGAGCGCGGCCCGGAGGCCGACCCCAACCCGCGCGTCGGCTGCGTCCTCGTCGCCCCCGACGGCACCCTCGTCGCCGACGGCTGGCACCGCGGGGCGGGCACCCCGCACGCGGAGGCGGCGGCCCTCGCGGCCGCGGGTGCGCGCGCGGCCGGCGCGACGGCATACGTGACGCTCGAGCCCTGCCACCACACGGGCCGCACGGCTCCGTGCTCGCAGGCGCTGGCGGACGCCGGCGTCACCCGCGTCGTGTATGCCGTCCCCGACCCGAACGCCGCGGCCGCCGGTGGCGCGTCGTGGCTGGCGGAGCAGGGCGTCGCCACCGAGCCCGGCCTGCTCCGCGACGAGGCCACCGAGCTCAACCGCTCATGGCTGCACCGGGTGCGCACCGGCCGGCCGTGGGTGACGTGGAAGCTGGCGACGACGCTCGACGGTCGCAGCGCCGCCGCCGACGGGACGAGCATGTGGATCACCGGGCCGCAGGCACGCGCGGACGTCCACGACCACCGGGCCCGCTGCGGCGCGATCCTCGTCGGGACCGGGACCGCGCTGGCCGACGACCCGCACCTCACGGCGCGCCACCCCGACGGCACCCTGCGCGAGCACCAGCCGCTCCGGGTCGTCATGGGCCAGCGCGACCTGCCCCCGGGCGCGCGGGTCTTCGACGACGCCGCACCCACCGTGCACCTGCGCACCCGCTCACCGCGAGAGGTCCTCGCGCACCTCGCCGGGAGCGAGGTCCACCACGTCTGGCTCGAGGGCGGGCCGACCGTCGCCGCGGCCTTCATGGCCGACGGGTTCGTCGACGAGATCATCGCCTACGTCGCGCCCGTCCTCCTCGGCCGTGGACGCCAGTCGGTGAGCGACCTCGGCATCACGACCATGGCCGACGCCCTCCGGCTCGACCCGACCGACACGCGGATCATCGGCGACGACGTCCGCATCACCGCCGTCCTCCAGGAGTCCCACTGATGTTCACCGGAATCGTCGAGGAGCTCGGTCGCGTCGACCGCGTCGAGCTCGGTGAGGAGTCGGCGCGGCTCACGCTGCGCGGACCGCTCGTCACGAGCGACGCCGTCCACGGCGCCTCAATCGCCGTCAACGGCGTCTGCCTCACCGTCGTCGAGCACGACGTCGAGAAGGGCTGGTTCACCGTCGACGTCATGGCCGAGACGCTCGCCCGCACGGACCTCGGCGACCTCGCCGCCGGCGCCCCTGTCAACCTCGAGCGCGCCATGGCCGCCTCGGCCCGCTTCGGCGGCCACATCGTCCAAGGGCACGTCGACGGCACCGCGACCGTCGTCGAGCGGGTGCCCGGCGACCGCTGGGAGGTCGTGACCTTCACCCTGTCGCCGGCGCTCGCGCGCTACGTCGTCGAGAAGGGCTCGATCACCGTCGACGGCGTGAGCCTCACCGTCTCCGATGTCACCGAGCGCACGTTCAGCGTCTCGCTCATCCCGACGACCCTCGCGATGACGACGTTGGGGTCCAAGGCCGTCGGCGACACCGTCAACCTCGAGGTCGACGTCCTCGCGAAGTACGTCGAACGGCTCCTCGCCGGCCGCACCCTCCCTGCCGACCTGCCCACTCCTTCCACGACCTCGGAGGTCCACGCATGAACATCCTCGAGCGCCTCTTCGAGGCCCAGCTGACCATCGGCAGCTCGCACATCCTCTGGCGCGAGGTCGTCGGCAACCTCTTCGGCTTCGCGTCCGCCATCGGCGGCATGCGTCGCCGCGTGTGGGCGTGGCCGGTCGGCATCGTCGGCAACCTGCTCCTCTTCACCGTCTTCTTCGGCGTCGCCTTCGCCAACCCGCAGCAGCAGACGCTCTACGGCCAGGCCGGGCGGCAGGTCTTCTTCATCGTCACGAGCGTCTACGGGTGGTGGCGCTGGCAGGAGCACCGCAAGGCCCGCGGCGCCGACGCCCCGGCGATCACGCCCCGCTGGGCGACCGTGCGCGAGCGCGCGGCCTACCTCGGCGTGTGGGCCGCCGGCCTCGTCGTCGGCCAGTGGGTCTTCGCGACGATCGGTGCCAACTGGCCCGCGCCGCGCTGGTACTTCTGGTGCGACGCATGGATCTTCGTCGGCTCGATGCTCGCGACCTACGCGATGGCCCGCGGCTGGAACGACTTCTGGCTCATGTGGATCGCCGTCGACCTCGTCGGGGTGCCGCTGCTGTGGCACTCGAAGTTCTATCCGTCCGCGGTCCTGTATGCCGTCTACGGCGCCCTCGTCCTCTACGGCTTCACGGTGTGGCTCAGGGCATCCCGCACCGAGCGTGACCCCGACCGCGAGCTGACCGAGGCCGTGCGATGACCCGGCTCTCGACCATCGAGGAGGCGCTCGACGCCCTGCGCGTCGGCCGGCCCGTCCTCGTCACCGACGACGCCGACCGCGAGAACGAGGGCGACGTCGTCCTCGCCGCGCAGACCCTCACCGACGAGTGGATGGCGTGGACGATCCGGCACTCGTCGGGCTACGTCTGCGCGCCCATGACCGACGCCGTCGCCGACCGCCTCGACCTGCCGCTCATGGTGAGGGACAACGCGGACCGGCTGCGGACGGCATACACGGTCACGGTCGACGCTGCGGAGGGCGTGACGACGGGCATCAGCGCGGCCGACCGCGCCCTCACCGTGCGGCTGCTCGCCGACCCGACCGCCACGGCGACCGACCTCGTGCGTCCCGGCCACGTCGTGCCGCTGCGCGCCCGCGACGGGGGAGTGCTCGTCCGGCGCGGCCACACCGAGGCGGCCGTCGACCTCTGCCGGCTCGCGGGCCTCGCACCCGTCGGCGCCATCGCCGAGCTCACCCACGACGACGGCTCGATGATGCGGCTGCCCGCCGTTCTCGACCTGGGCGCCGAGCACGACCTGCCCGTCGTCACCATCGAGCAGCTCGTCGCGCACCGGCAGCGCCACGACCGCGTCGCCCGGCACGCGAGCACCACCCTGCCGACGCCGGACGGGACGTTCACGGTGCATGCCTACCGCGACACGCTCACCGGCGACGAGCACCTCGCCCTCGTGAGCCCGCGCGGCCTCGGCGACGGGCCGGTCCTCACGCGCCTGCACAGCGAGTGCCTCACCGGCGACGTCTTCGGCTCGGGACGCTGCGACTGCGGGCCCCAGCTCCGCCGTGCCCAGACCCGGGTCGCCCGCGAGTGCGGTGTCGTCGTCTACCTGCGCGGGCACGAGGGGCGCGGTGTCGGTCTCGCCGACAAGATCGCCGCGTATGCGGTGCAGGACACCGGGATCGACACCGTCACTGCCCAGGTGGAGCTCGGCCTGCCGGTCGACGCTCGGGACTACGCCGCGGCGACGGCGGTCCTCCACGACCTCGACGTCGCGTCGGTCCGCCTCCTCACGAACAACCCCGACAAGGTCGGCGCCGTGCGCGACGCCGGCATCGAGGTGGCCGCCGTCGAGCGGCTCCAGGTCGCGCCGGTCGCGACGAACGCGGCCTACCTGCGCACCAAGCGCGACCGGCTCGGCCACGACCTCGTGCTGGGCCACGACTCCACCACCGCCACCGAGGAGAGCGCATGAAGGCCGGAGCACCCGAGGTCACCGTCGACGGGACCGGGCTGCGGGTCGCCGTCATCGCCGCGTCGTGGCACGACGTCGTCATGGACGGGCTCATCGCCGGCGCGACCAGGGCGCTGACCCAGGCCGGGATCCCCGACGCCCCGGTCATCCGCGTCCCCGGCACCGTCGAGCTCTCGGTCGCTGCCGCGCGCCTCGCCCCCACCCACGACGCTCTCGTCGCGCTCGGTGTCGTCATCCGCGGCGGCACCCCGCACTTCGACTACGTCTGCAGCGGCGTCACCCACGGCCTCACCGACGTGAGCACCCGCACCGGGGTGCCCGTCGGGTTCGGCGTCCTCACCTGCGACACCGAGGAGCAGGCCCTCGACCGGGCCGGTCTCGAGGGGTCGAGCGAGGACAAGGGCGCCGAGGCCGCGCTCGCCGCCGTCGCGACCGCGGTGACGCTGCAGGGTCTCGCAGCCCGTCCGCGTGCCGGGGCATGACCTCGCCCCTCGTACGATTGACGCCGTGAAGACCTTCGACGCCCTGTTCGCCGAGCTCACCGACAAGGCTGCCGCCCGTCCCGAGGGCTCGGGCACCGTGGCGCAGCTGGACGCCGGCGTGCATGCCATCGGCAAGAAGATCGTCGAGGAGGCCGCCGAGGTGTGGATGGCCGCCGAGCACGAGAGCGACGAGCGGGCGGCCGAGGAGATCTCGCAGCTGCTCTACCACCTCCAGGTCCTCATGGTCGCCAAGGGGCTCACCCTCGACGACGTCTACACCCACCTCTGACCCGCTAGGCCACCCATGCTGCGCATCGCCGTCCCCAACAAGGGCTCGCTCGCCGAGCCCGCCGCCGAGATGCTGCGCGAGGCGGGCTACCGCACGCGCCGCGACTCCAAGGAGCTCGTTGTCACCGACGAGGCCAACTCGGTCGAGCTCTTCTACCTCCGTCCCCGCGACATCGCCGTCTACGTCGGCTCCGGCACCGTCGACTGCGGCATCACCGGCCGTGACCTCCTGCTCGACTCGGGCAGTGCCGCGACCGAGGTCATGACCCTCGGCTTCGGGGGCTCGACCTTCCGGTATGCCGGCCGCCCCGGTTCGGTCTCCTCGCTCGCCGACATCGCCGGTCGCCGCGTGGCGACGAGCTACCAGGGCCTCGTCGAGAAGCACCTCGCCGACCACGGCGTCCAGGCCGAGGTCGTCCGCCTCGACGGCGCGGTCGAGACCGCGATCACGCTCGGCGTGGCCGACGTCATCGCCGACGTCGTCGAGACCGGCGCGACCCTGCGCAGCCAAGGGCTCGAGGTCTTCGGCGACCCGATCCTGCGCAGCGAGGCGGTGCTCATCCGGCGCGACGGCAGCCACGACGAGTCCGCCGTCGAGGTGCTCCGCCGCCGCATGCTCGGCGTCGTCACCGCGCGCCACTACGTCATGCTCGACTACGACGTCCCGGCCGCCCTCGTCGACGAGGCCTGCGCGATCACGCCGGGTCTCGAGTCTCCGACGGTCTCGAGCCTGCAGAACCCGGAGTGGAAGGCCGTGCGCGCCATGGTCCCGCGCTCGGGCACCAACCAGGTCATGGACCGTCTCTGGGAGATGGGCGCGCGCGCCATCCTCGTCACCGACATCGCCGCGTGCCGTCTGTGACCGAGCAGGGGCACGGCGGCGCGACCGGCGGACCCGGCTCCGGGGACGCCTCGGGTCCGGTCTCGCGCGAGCCCTTCCGGTCGCGCCGCGGACGCGTCATGGCGATGGTCATGGCCGCGGTCTCGCTCGTGCTCTTCGTCGTCCTCGCCCTGCTCGTCTCGGGCGTCGACGAGGGCGGCTGGGTCATCGCCGACCGGCTCATGATGGCCGTCATCGGCCTCGGGCTCGCGCTCGTGCTGTGGCGCTGGGCCGCCATCAAGGCCGTGCCGGGCGACACCGGGCTCATGGTGCAGAACCTCCTCGGGCAGCGGCACATCCGCTGGTCCGAGATCCGCGACGTCACCTTCGACGAGGGCGACCCGTGGGTGAGCCTGCACCTCACCGACACCGAGACCGTCGCCGTCATGGCGATCCAGCGGGCCGACGGCCCCTCGTCGCGCAGCGAGGCCCAGCGCCTGGCCCACCTCGTCGCCGAGTCCCGCCGCGCCTGACTCGCACCCCCCCGTGCCGAACGAGGGGAATTCCTGAGTTGCGCACACCCCGCGCGTGCCGAACGAGGGGAATTGGTGAGTTGTGCGCGGGCGTGACAGGTCAGCGGACGGGTGGTCGGCTGGGTCGCAGCAGCAGCGCGAGGCCGAGCTGGGCGAGCATGAGCACGGCGAGCACGAGCCAGATCGAGGAGTAGTCCCCTGAGAGGTCGCGCACCGCGCCCATCGTCGTCGGACCCATCGACGCCACGGTGTAGGAGACGAGGAAGGCCATCGCGGTGAAGCGGGCCGCGGCGGCGGGCGAGCCGGCATACCGGACGAGCAGGACCAGGCCGATCGCGAACGACGCACCCTGCGCGACGCCGAGCAGGACCGCCCACACCCACGGCGCGGCGTCGGGTGCCGCCCACACACCAGCCTGTCCGGCGAGCCCGCACAGCGCCGCGGCCACGAGGGGCACGCGCCAGTCGCCGACCCGGTCGGTGACCGCCGGTCCGACGAGCCCCGACACGAACTGCGCCCCGGTGAAGACCGAGAGCAGGAGGCCGGCGTCCTGCGCCTCCCAGCCGTGCCCGACGTAGGTCGGCGACAGCCAGGCCAACGACGAGTAGAACTGCCACGACTGCACGGCGAGGAAGCCCGCGACGCACCACGCGGTGCCGCTGCGCCACGGAAGTCGGTGGCTCGAGTCCGGCGGGTGCTGGTCGTGGTCGCCGCCGTGGTGCACCGCCCGGTCGACGGGCAGCCAGAGCGCGAGGCCGACGACCGCGAGTAGCCCCCAGAAGCCGAGCGCGAGGTCCCAGTCGCCGAGGGCGCCCGCCAGCGGCACCGACACCGCTGCCGCGACGGCCGCGCCGCCCATCATCGCGAACATCTGCAGCCCGGTCGCCAGTCCGGCCCGCCCCGGCGGGAACGACGCCTTGACCATGCCGGGCAGCAGCGTGCCCGCGAGGGCGATGCCGGCGCCGGCGCAGAGGGTGCCGAGATAGAGCGCGGGCACCTCGTGGCCCAGCGTCCGGACGAGGTTGCCGGCGGCGACGGCGACCATGGCGATCGAGATGCACCGCGCCACACCGAGCCGCAGCCCGAGCCGCGCCGATGCGGGGGCGAGCAGCCCCATGCAGAGCACCGGCAGCGTCGTGAGCACACCGAGCCAGACCGAGCTGAGGCCGAGGTCCTCGCGGATGCGGGGGAGCAGGGGCGGGAGCGAGGTCATGAGGGTGCGCATGCTCAGCGAGACCGCGACGACACCGAGGACGACGAGCCACAGCGGGGGACCGGTGTGAGGTGTCGGGGGCGGAACGGGATCGGTGAGTGACCGGTGCCCGGGGAGAGTGGGCCGGTCGTGCGGAACGGGAGGAATTGGCGAGCTGTGCACGGGCGCCGCACCCTCGGCGGTGTCGACGGCGAGGTCGGCATCGGTGCGCCCGGAAGACACCCTCCAGAGCCGGCGCTCCTGGTCGGCCCACTCGTCCCAGTGGCGCTCGAAGACCTCGCCGTCGCGGGCGATGGCCCGCACGTGTCGCTCGTCGTCGGGCGCCTCGACCCAGACCCGGGCCGACGCCGAGTCGCCGGCGATGGCGAACGCGCCCACGCCCTCGAGGACGACGAGGTCCGCACGCGGCACGGCGCACGCCGGGCCCGCCACGTCCTCGTCCCAGTCCCACGTCGGGTGGCTGGCCGGCTCGCCCTCGACCCACGCGGAGACGAGGGAGGCGCGCGCGAGGTCCACGGTCTCGAGGACGCCGGTCCAGCCCTGGTGCATGTCGTCGACGTGGAGGACGAGAGCGCCGAGGTCGTCGCCGAGCCGCGCGGCGAGCGTCGTCTTGCCGGAGCCGCTCGGGCCGTCGACCGCGACGACCGTCACCGACCCGGCCCGGGCGCCGCGTTCGGCGACGAGGCGCCGGACCTCGTCCCTGAGGTCGTCCACGTCCGTCACCGTCTCGACTGCCACATGGGCAACCCTAGGTCGGCTCCTCGTCGACGTCGTCGTCGACCACCTCATGGTCGTCCCGATGGCCGCGGTCGCGCCCGGAGACCGGCACGAGCTCGGCCGCCTCGTCGACGGGCATCCCGGTGAGCACGAGGAGGTCGACGACCATCGACCGCACCTGCGCCCGGATCACCTCGCCGGACAGCCCCGACCCGGCGTCGATGACGGTGCTGCGCTCCCCGAGGCGATGCAGACCGGCTCGCGCCGCCGTCGGCTCATGGCGCTCGTGCAGCTCGCGCGCGATGTCGTCGCACGACCTCGCGAGGTCGTCGAGGAGAGCGGTGTATGCCGGTGGGATCACCTCGCCGCGCCGCGTCCCGACGAGTGCACGGCGGACGAGCACCCGCAGGTTGCGGATGGCGCGGTCCAGCGGCTCGAGGAGGTCGGCGACGGCCTGCGCGCCGGGGAGGTGGCGCCTCCGGAAGGGCGAGAGCCGCACGACCGCCACCCCCTCGGAGGCGAGCGACCGGAGCTCGTCGAGCATCCCCTCCGACGCCCGCGCCCGCTGGAGGGTCGCGCCCGCGAGCTCGCCGTCGTCGGTGCGGATGACCGTGGCGGTCTGGCGCAGGATCGCCGAGATCTCCTCGACGACGAACGCGGCCTTCTGCCGAGGCCGCTGGAGCCCGGTCGCCGGCACGAGGACGCTGATGACGAGGGCCACGCCGCCGCCGATGACGGCGTCGACCCACCGGGTGAAGGCCTGCCCGGGCGCGGCGAGAAGGGTCGTGATGATCGCGGCCTGGACCCCCGCCTGGATCGTCATGAGGATGCCGGCGCCGACGAGCGAGGCGATCGTCATGGCGAGGACGACGACGACGAGCAGCTGGGGCACGCCGTTGCCGAAGAGGTGGGCGAAGAGATCGCCGACGAAGACACCGAGCGCGACACCGATCATCACCTCGACGGCGCGACGGACCCGCTGCCCGTAGGACATGCCGAGCGTGATGATCGCGGTCACCGGGGCGAAGAACGGCATCCGGTGGTCGAAGACGTCGCCGGCGAGCCACCACGCCAGCGCCGCGCCGACGCCGCACTGGAGGATGAACGCGATCCGGCTCTGGAGCCGGTCGGTGCGGATCCGCGCCTCGGACCGCGAGCGCCGGGCGACGCGGGCGGGCAGGTCGGAGGCGGACGGCATACGAGGCATCATCTCCCGCCGGATAGCCTGCCCACGTGAGCGTCGCCATCCGTGTCATCCCGTGTCTCGACGTCGACGCGGGCCGCGTCGTCAAGGGCGTGAACTTCGAGAACCTGCGTGACGCCGGCGACCCCGTCGAGCTCGCCCGCTCCTACGGCGAGCAGGGCGCCGACGAGCTGACCTTCCTCGACGTCACGGCGAGCAGCGGCGACCGGGCGACGACCTACGACGTCGTGCGCCGCACCGCCGAGCAGGTCTTCATCCCGCTGACGGTCGGCGGGGGAGTGCGCACGGTCGACGACGTCGACCGCCTCCTGCGCAGCGGGGCCGACAAGGTCGGCGTCAACACCGCGGCGATCGCCCGCCCAGAGCTCATCGCCGAGACCGCGGACCGCTTCGGCTCGCAGGTCCTCGTCCTCTCCGCGGACGTGCGTCGGCGCCGTGGCGACGACGGCAGCGTCACCGACGACGTCGAGGTGACGACCCACGGCGGCCGCACCGGCACCGGCCTCGACGCCATCGAGTGGTGCGTGCGCGCGGCCGAGCTCGGTGCCGGCGAGATCCTGCTCAACTCGATGGACGCCGACGGCACCAAGGCCGGGTTCGACCTCGACCTCATCGCGCGGGTGCGTCGCGAGGTGACGATCCCCGTCATCGCGAGCGGTGGTGCGGGCGCCGTCGAGCACTTCGCGCCGGCCGTGCGGGCCGGGGCCGACGCCGTCCTCGCCGCGAGCGTCTTCCACTTCGGCGACCTCACGATCGGCGAGGTCAAGGACGCGCTGCGCGCCGACGGCCAACCGGTGCGCTGACGAGCGGGGCCGGCAGACCGCGACGCTGCTCAACGCAGCTGCACGACGCAGAGTCCGACGAGGACCAGCGCGAGCACGGCGTAGACGCCGGTGATGACAAGCCGTCCCTGACCGTGGTTCGCGACGCGCGTCCCCTCGAGCACCTCGCCGGAGCGGGTCCAGGCGAGGACCGGCATGACGAGGACGAGCAGCGCGATGAGCCCCGCCGCTCCGCCGATGCCCCAGCTGCCGAAGAACGTCCACACCCCCGTGATGGGCCCGACCCCGTCGTCCCACCAGTAGTGGAAGCCGCCGTTGGCGTCCGCCGCCGCGCGCACGGTCCGGCCCGCGGCCGGGAGGGCGCTCAGCCCGCCGACGACGAGTGCGCTGACGACCGCCGACGGCAGCGGTGCGCTGATGCAGGCGAGGAAGAGCCGGGTCGGCAGTGGCATGTCCGTGTGCCGCCAGACGAGCTCGAGGACCGCCCACGCCGACACGACGGCGGGCGCGGCGGTCGGCACGAGCAGCCCGAGGCCGTCGCCCCCGGCGTCCCCCATCGACCGCCACGTCGTCACGACGGCCAGCGCACCGAGCAGCGCGGTGAGCGCCCACAGCCAGGGCGAGAACTCGTCGCGCAGCGCGGTGAGGACCCGTGGGCCGCCTGAGCGCGCGGGCACCTCAGAGACCGAGGCGCGCGGCGCCGAAGGCCGCCACGGCGTCCTCTGGCCCGTCCACCTCCACGTCGGCGGCGCTGCGACGCCCGTATGCCGTGAGCAGCACCTCGACCGGCGCGCCGGTCACCGTGACGGTCGCCTCACCGCTGCCCGCCGTGAGGGTGCGACGCCCGGGGGAGTGCAGCTCGACGGCGGCCGGGACCCGGCGGAAGAGGAGGCGGCCCATCCGGGACAGGAGCGACCACACGGCGGACTCGAGGTGGGCCGAGGGCTCACGCCGGGGGCCGGTCGCGCCGTCGCCTCGGAGGACGTCCTCGTGGTGGATGACCATCTCGGCGAGGTTCATGGCGTTGTCGACCGCGCCGAGCTTCGCGGGGTGCCAGGCCGGCGGGCCGGAGCGGACCGCCTCGACGAGGTCCGTCCACGGCTGCGCCGCGACCCGGGACTGCTCGCGCTCGGTGCGGCCGGCGAGGAACGGCACCCAGATGCCGGAGGCGAGGTCGGGTCGACCCTCACGGACGACGAGGTGCGCCGCGAGGTCGCGGGTGGTCCACGGCATACAGAGGGTGGGTGCGTCGGGCCCCACGGCCTCGAAGGTGTCGCAGAGGGCGAGGCGCTCGGCGCGCGCGATGGGCGTGGAGCCGGAGGTCATGGGCCCATCCTCGCGCCTCGGTGCGGGCGCGGCACAATGGCGGGCGTGCCCGACCTCGACCCCGCCGTCTCCCGCCGCCTCCGCTTCGACGACTCCGGCCTCGTCGCCGCCGTCGTCCAGCAGCACGACACCGGTGAGGTCCTCATGCTCGGGTGGATGGACGCCGAGGCGGTCCGCCGGACGCTCACCGAGGGACGCGTGACCTTCTGGTCGCGTAGCCGCCAGGAGTACTGGCGCAAGGGCGACACCTCCGGGCACGTGCAGTTCGTGCAGTCCGTCGCCGTCGACTGCGACGGCGACGCCCTCCTCGTCCGGGTCGACCAGGTCGGCGCGGCCTGCCACACGGGGGACCGCACGTGCTTCGACGCCGGCGCCCTCGAGGTCGTCGTCGGGGAGGCCCGGCGGTGACGACCCCGCAGCCCTCGCCCGACCTCTCCTTCGGCGCCACCTGGCCCTCGCTCCCGCTCTTCCAGGTGCTCGCCGAGGACCGCCGCGTCATCCCCGTCGTCCGCCGCCTCATGGCCGACGCCGAGACGCCGGTCGGGCTCTACCGCAAGCTCGCCCAGAACCGGCCCGGCACCTTCCTCCTCGAGTCCGCCGAGCACGGTGGCGTGTGGAGCCGCTACTCGATCATCGGCGCCGCGAGCCGGGCCACCCTCACCGAGAAGGACGGCGAGGTGCACTGGATCGGCGAGCCACCCGTCGGGGCGCCGACGACCGGTCTCGCCACCGACGCCCTGCGCGAGACGGTCACCGCGCTGGCGACCGACCCGATCCCCGGGCTCCCGCCGCTCACCGGCGGCATGGTCGGGATGATCTCCTACGACGCCGTGCGCCGCTGGGAGCGCGTCCCGTCGACGACACCCGACGTGCTGCACCTCCCCGAGATCGCGATGATGCTCGCGACCGACCTGGCGGTCCTCGACCACGCCGACGGCTCGGTGCTGCTCATCGCCAACGCCGTCAACTACGACGCCACCGACGAGCGGGTGCAGGACGCGTGGACCGACGCCGTCGCGCGCCTCGACGCGATGACGCACGACCTCGCGGCGAGCGCGGAGAGCACCGTGTCGGTCGTCGACGCCGAGCAGGTCGACGCGGCGATGGACGGCGTAGGCGCCAACCTCACCCGAGACGACTACGAGGCGATGGTCGAGAGCGCCAAGGAGGACATCCGCGCCGGCGAGGTCTTCCAGGTCGTCCTCTCCCAGCGCTTCTCGATGCCGTGCCCCGCGGACGCGCTCGACGTCTACCGGGCGCTGCGGGCGGGCAACCCCAGCCCCTACATGTACCTCTTCCGGTTCAGGCGACCGGACGGGACGGCATACGACGTCGTCGGCAGCTCGCCCGAGGCGCTCGTCAAGGTCACCGGCAGCCAGGCGATCACCCACCCCATCGCCGGGTCGCGCCCGCGCGGCAAGACGCCCGAGGACGACGTGCGGCTCGCCGAGGACCTCCTCGCGGACCCCAAGGAGCGCTCCGAGCACGTCATGCTCGTCGACCTCGGTCGCAACGACCTCGGGCGCGTGTGCCGGCCCGGCACCGTCGACGTCGTCGAGTTCATGGACGTGCGCCGCTACAGCCACGTCATGCACCTCGAGTCGACGGTCGTCGGCGAGCTGCGCGAGGGCGTGCGCGCCTACGACGTGCTCGTCTCGACGTTCCCGGCCGGGACGCTGTCGGGTGCGCCGAAGCCGCGGGCGCTCGCGCTCATCGAGGGCTACGAGCCGTCGCGCCGTGGGGTCTACGGCGGTGTCGTCGGCTACCTCGACTTCCACGGCGACCTCGACATGGCCATCGCCATCCGCACCGCTCTGCTCGACGGCGGCACGGCCCACGTCCAGGCGGGTGCCGGCATCGTCGCCGACTCGGTGCCGCGCGCGGAGTACGACGAGTGCGTCGCCAAGGCCACCGCCGCGCTGCGGGCCGTCGCCACCGCGTCCGCGCTGAGGAAGGTGCCGTGAGCATGCTGCGACGCCGTGGCGTGCTCATCCTGCTCGTCGTCCTGGGGGCGCTCGTCGTCATCGCCACCGCCTCGCGCACCTGGGTGAGCGGCTCGGTCGACGACGTCGTCCTCGGTCAGACCTCGGTGTCCGCCAGTGGGTCCGAGGTCGCCGGGGGAGTGGTCGCGCTCGCCCTCGTCGTCGTCGCCGGTGCGGTGGCGTCAGCGACCGCCGGCCCGCGTGCGCGTGTCGTCGCCCTCGTCCTCACGCTGCTCGCCTCGCTCGGCGGGGTGGCCCTCGTCGCCCGGGTCCTCCTCGACCCCGACGCGGCCCTCGGGCCGGTCGCCGCCGCGGCTGCCGGACGGACCGGGTCGATCGAGACGCATGCCGCCGCCAACGCGTGGCCGTGGACGGCGACGGCCGGCTTCGTCCTCGCCGGTCTGGCCGTCGCCGGCCTCGCCCGGGCCCGACGCGCCGCGCCCGGGCTGTCGTCGCGCTACGAGGCGCCGGGCCGCTCGTCAGCCAGCGACTGGGACCAGCTCACCGCCGGCGAGGACCCGACCGATGTCGGCCCGAGCTCGCGAGAATGACACAATGACGCACGACCGACCCACTTCTCACGGAGGCATCCATGGCTGACCACGACGACGACCACCACGGCCACAGCCTCGCTGCCTGGGTCATGGTCGGGGTGGTGCTCCTCGGCTCGGCCGTGGTCTCCATCGGCATCGTCATGTGGAGCCTGGTCGTGAGTGTCATCGGTGTCGTCGTCATCCTGGCCGGCCTCGTCGCCGGCAAGGTGCTCGCCCTCGCGGGGCACGGCGTCGACGGCGCGATTGCCCGCGCCGACGGCAACCTCTCCTGAGCCCGCGCGCATGACCACCGTGCTCGACGCCATCGTCGCCGGTGTGCGCGAGGACCTCGCCGTCCGCACCGAGGCGGTCAGCCAGTCCGACCTCGAGCGACGCGTCGCCGACGTCCCGGCCGCGATCGACGCCGAGGAACGCCTCCGCGCGCCGGGCCTCTCGCTCATCGCCGAGGTCAAGCGGGCCAGCCCGAGCAAGGGCGAGCTCGCCGAGATCGCCGACCCCGCCGCCCTCGCCGCGACCTACGCCTCCGCCGGTGCCACGGCGATCAGCGTGCTCACCGAGCAGCGCCGCTTCCGGGGCAGTCTCGACGACCTCGACAGCGTGCGCGCCGCCGTGCAGGTGCCGGTGCTGCGCAAGGACTTCATGGTCACCGACTACCAGCTCTGGGAGGCGCGCGCCCACGGCGCCGACATCATCCTCCTCATCGTCGCCTCCCTCACCGACGCCGAGCTGGCGCGGATGCACGCCCTCGCCCGTGAGCTCGGCATGACCGCGCTCGTCGAGGTCCACGACGAGGGCGAGACCCAGCGCGCCGTCGATGCCGGTGCCTCCGTCATCGGGGTCAACGCCCGCAACCTCAAGACCCTCGAGGTCCACCGCGACACCTTCTCGCGCCTCGCCCCGCTCATCCCGCCGGGCGTCGTCAAGGTCGCCGAGTCCGGCATCACCGGAGCGGACGACGCCGGGATGTATGCCGTCCAGGGCGCCGATGCCGTCCTCGTCGGCGAGGCGCTCGTCAAGGGTGCCGACCCGGCCGCGGCCGTGCGCGACATCCTCGCGGCAGGTGCGGCGTGAGCACTGCGGACGCCGGCTCCACCGGCACCGACACCGCCGGACGCTTCGGGGCCTTCGGCGGGCGCTACGTCCCCGAAGCCCTCGTGCCCGCTCTCGAGCAGCTCGACGCGGCGCGCAAGGCCGCGATGGAGGACCCCACCTTCCTCGCCGAGCTCGACGAGCTCCACCGGACCTACACCGGCCGGCCCAGCATCATCACCGAGGTGCCCCGCTTCGCCGCCCACGCCGGCGGCGCCCGGATCATCCTCAAGCGCGAGGACCTCAACCACACGGGCTCGCACAAGATCAACAACGTCATCGCCCAGGCGCTGCTCACCAAGCGCATGGGCAAGACGCGGGTGATCGCCGAGACGGGCGCCGGCCAGCACGGCGTCGCCACGGCCACCGCGGCCGCGCTCATGGGCCTCGAGTGCCGCGTCTACATGGGCAAGGTCGACACCGAGCGCCAGGCGCTCAACGTCGCCCGCATGCGCATGCTCGGGGCCGAGGTCGTCGCCGTCGAGCACGGCAGCGCGACCCTCAAGGACGCGATCAACGAGGCGCTGCGCGACTGGGTGACCAACGTCGAGCACACGCACTACCTCATCGGCACCGTCACGGGGCCGCACCCGTTCCCCGAGATGGTGCGCGACTTCCACCGCATCATCGGCGTCGAGGCGCGCGAGCAGGTGCTCGAGCTCACCGGACGGCTGCCCGACGCGGTCGTCGCCTGCGTCGGTGGCGGATCCAACGCCATGGGCATCTTCCACCGGTTCATCGAGGACGAGGGGGTGCGCCTCGTCGGCGTAGAGGCCGGGGGAGAGGGCCTCGAGGGCCGGCACGCCGCCCGCTTCGCCAGCGCCGTCCCGGGCGTGCTGCATGGTGCGATGAGCTACCTCATGCAGGACGAGGACGGCCAGACGATGGAGTCGCACTCCGTCTCGGCGGGCCTCGACTACCCGAGCGTGGGGCCGGAGCACTCGTTCCTGCGCGACTCGGGTCGGGCGGACTACGTCTATGCCACCGACGAGCAGGCGATGGAGGCGTTCGCGCTGCTGTGCCGCACCGAGGGGATCATCCCGGCGATCGAGTCGGCGCACGCCCTCGCCGGAGCCCTCGTGCTGGGTCGCGAGCTCGGACCCGACGGGACCATCCTCGTCAACCTCTCCGGGCGCGGCGACAAGGACATGCACACGGCGGCCGAGTGGTTCGGTCTCGTCGACCGGGATCCCGGGGCCGAGACGGTGCCGGAGGGCACGTCCGACGACCCGGGCGCCACCGGCGACGGGCGGACCCAGCTGTGAGCGCCGGGCTCGGGGTCTCCGACGTCCTCGCCCGTTGCCGCGAGGAGGGGCGGGCCGCCCTCATCGGCTACCTCCCCGTTGGCTTCCCCGACGTCGAGGGCTCGATCCGTGCCATGGTCGCGATGGTCGAGTCCGGCGTCGACATCGTCGAGGTCGGACTGCCCTACTCCGACCCGCTCATGGACGGCCCGGTCATCCAGCACGCCGCCGAGACGGCGCTGGCCGCCGGGACCCACGTCGTCGACGGCTTCCGCGCGACGCGCGCCGTCCGGGACGCGGGCGCGCCGGCGCTCGTCATGAGCTACTGGAACCTCATCCTGCGTCGCGGCGTCGACCGGTATGCCGCGGAGCTGGCTGCTGCCGGCGGCGCCGGCCTCATCACGCCGGACCTCATCCCCGACGAGGCCGAGGAGTGGATCGCGGCCAGCGAGCGCGAAGGGCTGGACCGGGTCTTCCTCGTCGCGCCGAGCTCGACGCCGGAGCGGCTCGCGCGGGTCACCGACTCCTGCCGCGGCTTCGTCTACGCCGCCTCGACGATGGGCGTCACGGGGGAGCGGTCGAGCGTCGGCTCCTCGGCGCGGGACCTCGTCGAGCGCACCCGCGCCGTCACGGACCTGCCGGTGTGCGTCGGCCTCGGGGTGTCCAACGGCGACCAGGCTGCCGAGCTGGCCGGCTACGCCGACGGGGTCATCGTCGGCACGGCCTTCGTCCGGGTGCTCTCCGGCGAGGGGGAACTCGGTGCCCGTCTCGACACGTTGCGCGAGTTGACGGCCGACCTGGCCCGGGGAGTGAGGGAAGGAGCGCGGTGAGCAGGCGTGTCGCGGACGGTCTCGGGTCGATCGCCCGTCTCGTCCTCGGCGTCGTGTTCGTCGTCGCCGGTGGCCTCAAGGTCACCACCCCCGAGGCGTCCGCCAAGGCCACGCAGGCCTACCAGGTGCTCCCGCACGACGTCGCCGCCTACGTCGGCTACGCGCTGCCCATCGGCGAGGTCATCCTCGGGCTGCTGCTCCTCCTCGGGCTCTTCACCCGCGTCTCCGCTGTCGTCACCTCGCTCCTGCTCGTCGTCTTCATGGCCGGCATCGCTCAGGCGTGGGCCCGCGGCCTCACGATCGACTGCGGCTGCTTCGGCGGCGGCGGCACCGTGGCGGCCGACGAGACGTCCTACCTGCCGCGCATCCTCGAGGACGTCGGCATGCTCGCGTGCGGGCTGTGGCTGTCGCGGCGGCCCTCGTCGCACCTGTCCCTCGACCGCGCGCTCTTCCGCGCCCCCTGACCCGACTGACCCCGACCGCCCCACCAGGAGAAGCTGCACCATGGCCCAGAAGTCCATACCGAAGAGCGCGCGTCAGGCGAAGATCGATGCGGTCCGCAAGGACGGTGGCGGCGGGGTCAACCGCATCGTCGTGGGCGCCGTCGTCGCCGTGGTCGCGATCGTCGCGGTCGTCGGCGGTGTCGTCGTGGCCGAGCGCAACAAGCAGGACCGGGTCGGCACGAGCACCGCCGTGCCCGCCGGCGCGTCCGGCATGGGCCAGGGCTTCGTCGCCAACGCCGACGTCACGCTGCAGCCCGGCGCCCCGACACTCGAGGTCTACGAGGACTTCCAGTGCCCGGCGTGCGCCCAGTTCGAGCAGGTCATGGGCCGCACCGTGGCCGACCTCGCCAAGGAGGGCAAGATCAAGCTCGTCTACCACCTCAAGACCTTCCTCGACGCCAACCTGCGCACGACGCACTCGCTCACGATGGGCAACGCCGCCATGTGCGCCGCCGACGCCGGCAAGTTCCAGGCGTTCCACGACTCCGTCTACGCCAACATGCCGGCACAGGAGGGTCAGGGCTGGCCCACGGCCACGGTCAAGGGCTTTGCCGAGGGCGCCGGCATCACCGGCGGGGCGCTCGACACCTGGGAGACCTGCGTCGACGAGCGGAAGTACGGCACCTACGTCGAGTCCACCGAGGAGTCCTCGAGCAAGGCGGGCATCAACTCGACGCCGACCGTCGTCCTCGACGGCCAGAAGCTCGACTTCAACGCCGTCCCCGACCCTGCCGCCCTCACGGCCGCCGTCGAAGCAGCCACGAAGTGACCACCCTCATCCCCGCGGTCATCCCGAGTCCCACCGCGGGAGTCCTCCACCTCGGTCCGCTGCCCATCCGTGGCTACGCCCTGTGCATCCTGCTCGGCATCGTCGTGGCCGTCTGGCTCACCGACCGGAGGATGCGCACGCGCGGAGGTGAGCCGGGGCAGGTGCTCGACGTCGCGGCATACGCCGTCGTGGCCGGCATCCTCGGCGGCCGGCTCTACCACGTCATCACGACGCCCGACCCCTACTGGGGCGAGAACGGCCGCCCGCTCGACGCGCTCAAGATCTGGGAGGGCGGCCTCGGCATCTGGGGCGCCGTCGCGCTCGGCGCGCTCGGTGCGTGGATCGGGTGCCGCAAGGCCGGTGTGCCCTTCCTCGACTTCGCCGACGCCGCCGCGCCCGGTGTCGCCATCGCGCAGGGGATAGGGCGCTGGGGCAACTGGTTCAACAACGAGCTCTACGGCGGGCCGACCGACCTGCCGTGGGGCCTGACGATCCACAAGTGGGACAACGGCGCCGGCCGGGCCGTACGCGACGCCTCCGGCGACCCCGTCGTCCTCGGCACGTTCCATCCGACGTTCCTCTACGAGTTCTTCTGGGTGATGCTCCTCGCCGCGGTGCTGCTTCTCGTCGACCGGCGGTTCTCGCTCGCGCGCGGCCAGCTCTTCGGCCTCTACGTCGCGGGCTACCCGATCGGCCGCATCATCATCGAGAAGATGCGCACCGACGAGGCCGAGCTCATCCTCGGGCAGCGGCTCAACGTCTGGACGAGCATCGTCGTCTTCCTTCTGGGGATCGCCATCTACGTGTACACGGGCCGACGCGCCCGCCGCGCCTCTGAGGCGGACGCGCAACCATCCACGATGTGAGATTCTTCGTTCTCATTGCAAGACGGTGTTGGGCTAGCATCCCTGTCACGTGGCCACCGCTGTCCGCGTCCGATGACCTCCTGTGCCCGGACACCTCGTGTTCGACGCCCCCGACTCCCAGAGGACGGTGACCCGACGTGTCCCAGACGCGCTTCTCCGCCCACCCGGCCGACACCGGTCTCTACCGGCGCGCCCACGAGCACGACGCCTGCGGCGTGGCCATGGTTGCGACGATGCGCGGGACGGCGGGTCACGACATCGTCGAGCACGCGCTCACCGCGCTGCGCAACCTGGACCACCGTGGCGCGACCGGAGCCGACCCGCTCGTCGGTGACGGCGCAGGCATCCTCATCCAGGTGCCCGACGCCTTCTTCCGGGCCGTCGTCGACGCCGAGCTGCCCGAGGCCGGCGCGTACGCCGCGGGCATGGCCTACCTGCCCCTCGACGAGTCGGAGCGCGTCGCCGCCGAGGAGCGCATCGCCCAGATCGCGACCGAGGAGGGCCTTGAGGTCCTCGCGTGGCGCGACGTGCCCGCCGCACCCGAGCTCGTGGGCGAGATGGCACGCGCCTGTATGCCGTTCTTCCGCCAGCTCTTCGTCGCCGCCCCCGACCGTGCCACGAAGGGTCTCGAGCTCGACCGGCTCGCGTTCTGCCTGCGCAAGCGCGCCGAGCGCGAGGTCGAGGTCTACTTCCCGTCGCTGTCCTCGCGCACGATCGTCTACAAGGGCATGCTGACGACCGGGCAGCTCGAGCCGTTCTTCCCCGACCTGTCCGACGAGCGGGTGGCCTCCGAGCTGGCCCTCGTCCACTCGCGCTTCTCGACCAACACCTTCCCGAGCTGGCCGCTGGCCCACCCCTACCGGCTCATGGCGCACAACGGCGAGATCAACACCGTCAAGGGCAACCGCAACTGGATGCGCGCCCGCGAGAGCCAGCTCGTCTCCGACGTCATCCCGGGCGACCTCGAGCGCATCTTCCCGACGTGCACCCCGGACGCGTCCGACTCGGCGAGCTTCGACGAGGTCCTCGAGCTCATCCATCTCGGCGGCCGCTCGCTGCCGCACGCCGTGCTCATGATGATCCCGGAGGCGTGGGAGAACCACGCCGACATGGACCCGGCCCGCCGCGCCTTCTACGAGTTCCACTCGACGTTCATGGAGCCGTGGGACGGCCCCGCGTGCGTCGCGTTCACCGACGGCACGCTCATCGGCGCCGTCCTCGACCGCAACGGCCTGCGCCCCGGCCGCTACTGGGTCACCGAGGACGGGCTCGTCGTCCTCGCCTCCGAGGCCGGCGTCCTCGACCTGCCCGCCGACAAGGTCGTCAAGCGCGGTCGGCTCCAGCCGGGCCGGATGTTCCTCGTCGACACCGCCGCCGGCCGCATCGTCAGCGACGACGAGGTCAAGTCCGAGCTCGCCGCCGAGCACCCCTACGAGGAGTGGCTGCACGCCGGCCTGCTCACCCTCGACGAGCTGCCCGAGCGCGAGCACATCATCCACACCGCCGCCTCGGTGGCGCGCCGTCAGCGGACCTTCGGCTACACCGAGGAGGAGCTCAAGATCCTCCTCGCGCCCATGGCGCGCACCGGTGGCGAGGCGCTCGGCTCGATGGGCACCGACTCGCCCGTCGCCGTCCTCTCCGACAAGCCGCGCCTGCTCTTCGACTACTTCACCCAGCTCTTCGCGCAGGTGACGAACCCGCCGCTCGACGCGATCCGCGAGGAGCTCGTCACCTCGCTGGGCACCGTGATCGGCCCCGAGGGCAACATGCTCGAGGCCTCCCCGGTCCACGCCCGCCAGGTCGTCCTGCCCTTCCCGGTCATCGACAACGACCAGCTCGCCAAGATCGTCCACATCAACGCCGACGGCGACCTGCCGGGCTACGCCACCCACGTCGTCCGGGGCACCTACCTCGTCGGCGAGGGCGAGCCGGCCCTGCGCGCGCGCCTCGACGAGATCTGCCGTGAGGTGAGCGAGTCCATCGCCCGCGGGGCCCGCTTCGTCGTCCTCTCCGACCGCGACTCCGACCGCGACCACGCACCGATCCCGTCGCTGCTCCTCACCTCGGCGGTCCACCACCACCTCATCCGCGAGAAGACCCGCAACATGGTCGGCCTGCTCGTCGAGGCCGGCGACGTCCGCGAGGTCCACCACGTCGCCCTCCTCGTCGGCTACGGCGCGGCGGCGATCAACCCCTACCTCGCCATGGAGACCGTCGAGGACATGGTGCGCACCGGCGCCATCACCGGCGTCACCGCGGAGGAGGCCGTCAGGAACCTCATCAAGGCGCTCGGCAAGGGCATCCTCAAGGTGATGTCCAAGATGGGCATCTCGACCGTCGCCTCCTACCGTGGCGCGCAGGTCTTCGAGGCCCTCGGCCTCTCCCAGGAGCTCGTCGACCAGTACTTCACCGGCACGGTCTCGCAGCTCGGCGGCATCGGCCTCGACGTCATCGCGGCCGAGACGGCGGCCCGACACGACTCGGCCTACCCGACCGACGGCGTCATCCTGTCGCACCGCAAGCTTCGCGTCGGTGGCGAGTACCAGTGGCGCCGCGAGGGCGAGCCGCACCTCTTCGACCCCGACACCGTCTTCCGGCTCCAGCACGCGACCCGGCAGCGCCGCTACGACATCTTCAAGCAGTACACCGAGCGGATCGACAACCAGGCCGAGCGCCTCATGACCCTGCGCGGGCTCTTCGAGCTCGGCGGCAGCGCCCGCCGCGAGCCGATTCCGGTCGACGAGGTCGAGCCGGTGAGCGAGATCGTCAAGCGCTTCAACACCGGTGCGATGAGCTACGGCTCGATCAGCCAGGAGGCGCACGAGACCCTCGCGGTCGCGATGAACCGACTCGGCGGGCGCTCGAACACCGGCGAGGGCGGCGAGGACCTCGAGCGGCTGCTCGACCCCGAGCGCCGCTCGGCGATCAAGCAGGTGGCCTCGGGCCGCTTCGGCGTGACCTCGGTCTACCTCACGAACTCCGACGACATCCAGATCAAGATGGCGCAGGGCGCCAAGCCCGGCGAGGGCGGCCAGCTCCCCGGCCCCAAGGTCTACCCGTGGGTGGCCCGGACCCGCCACAGCACGCCGGGCGTGGGTCTCATCAGCCCGCCGCCGCACCACGACATCTACTCGATCGAGGACCTCGCCCAGCTCATCCACGACCTCAAGAACGCGAACCCGTCCGCCCGCATCCACGTCAAGCTCGTCTCCGAGATCGGCGTCGGCACGGTCGCGGCCGGTGTCTCCAAGGCGCATGCCGACGTCGTCCTCATCTCGGGCCACGACGGCGGCACCGGCGCCTCGCCGCTCACGAGCCTCAAGCACGCGGGCGGCCCGTGGGAGCTCGGCCTGGCCGAGACCCAGCAGACGCTCGTCCTCAACGGCCTGCGCGACCGGATCGTCGTCCAGGTCGACGGCCAGATCAAGACCGGACGCGACGTCGTCATCGCGGCCCTGCTCGGCGCCGAGGAGTTCGGCTTCGCCACCGCACCGCTCGTCGTGAGCGGCTGCATCCTCATGCGCGTCTGCCACCTCGACACCTGTCCGGTGGGCATCGCCACCCAGAACCCGGAGCTCCGCTCGCGCTACACGGGCAAGCCGGAGTTCGTCGAGACGTTCTTCGAGTACATCGCCGAGGAGGTGCGCGAGCACCTCGCCTCGCTCGGCTTCCGCAGCATCGAGGAGGCGGTCGGCCAGATCACCTCGCTCGACACGAGCAAGGCGGTCGAGCACTGGAAGGCGTCCGGTCTCGACCTCGCGCCGATCCTCGCCGAGGTCGAGAGCCCCGACGGCTCGGGCAAGCGCCACCGCATCGCCCAGGACCACGGCCTCGAGAAGGCACTCGACCACCAGCTCATCGCCGTGGCCCGTGAGGCCATCGACGACGGCACCCCGGTCACCGCCGAGTTCGCGGTCCGCAACGTCAACCGCACCGTCGGCACGATGCTCGGTCACGAGGTCACCCGTGCCCACGCCTCGGGCCTGCCGGACGGCACGATCGACCTCACCTTGCGCGGCTCCGCCGGCCAGTCCTTCGGCGCGTTCGTGCCCAGGGGCGTCACCCTGCGGCTCGTCGGCGACGCCAACGACTACGTCGGCAAGGGCCTGTCCGGCGGTCGCATCGTCGTCGCGCCCGACCCGTCGGCCCCGCTCACCGCCGAGGACAACGTCATCGCCGGCAACGTCATCGGCTACGGCGCGACCTCGGGCGAGATCTTCCTGCGTGGCCGGGTCGGCGAGCGCTTCTGCGTGCGCAACTCCGGCGTGACCGCGGTCGTCGAGGGCGTGGGAGACCACGGCCTCGAGTACATGACCGGCGGCACCGTCGCCATCCTCGGCTCCACCGGGCGCAACGTCGCGGCCGGCATGTCGGGTGGCGTCGCCTACGTCCTCGACCTCGACGAGGCCAAGGTCAACCGGGAGCTCGTGGACGTGAGCGGTCTGCGCGAGCGTGACGTCGAGGTCGTGCGCGCCCTCCTCGAGAAGCACCGCGAGCTCACCGGGTCGCCGGTGGCCGGGCGCCTCCTCGACGACTGGGCCACGGCCCGCGACCGCTTCTCGCTCATCCTTCCCCGCGACTACCAGCGTGTCCTCGACGTGCGTGCCGCCGCCGAGGCCGAGGGCCTCGACCTCGACGGCACCGAGGTCTGGGACCGGATCATGGAGGCTTCCCGTGGCTGACCCCCAAGGCTTTCTCAAGACCCGTGAGCGCGAGCTCCCGGCCCGACGCCCCGTGCCCGTCCGCATCAGGGACTGGCGCGAGGTCTACGAGGAGCAGGAGCTCGGCCAGCTGCAGCGCCAGGCCGGTCGCTGCATGGACTGCGGGATCCCCTTCTGCCACAGCGGCTGTCCGCTCGGCAACCTCATCCCCGAGTGGAACGACCTCGCGTGGAAGGGCGACTGGCGCCAGGCGATCGAGCGCCTCCACGCGACGAACAACTTCCCGGAGTTCACGGGCCGGCTCTGCCCGGCTCCGTGCGAGACCGCGTGCGTCCTCGGCATCAACCAGCCGGCCGTGACGATCAAGCAGGTCGAGGTGACGACGATCGAGAAGGCGTTCGCCGACGGTGGCGTCGTGCCGCGCCCGCCGGACCGCCTCTCGGGCAAGACCGTCGCCGTCGTGGGCTCCGGTCCCGCCGGCCTGGCGGCCGCCCAGCAGCTCACCCGCGCGGGCCACACCGTCGCGGTCTACGAGCGCGCCGACCGTCCCGGTGGCCTGCTCCGCTACGGCATCCCCGAGTTCAAGATGGAGAAGTCGGTCCTCGACCGGCGGCTCCAGCAGATGCAGTCCGAGGGCACCCGCTTCCGCAGCTCGGTCGACGTCGGCAACGACGTCACGTGGGAGCAGCTCCGCGCCCGCTACGACGCCGTCGTCATCGCCATGGGCGCGACCGTGCCGCGCGACCTCGAGGTCCCGGGCCGGAAGGCCGAGGGCGTCCTCCAGGCGATGGACTTCCTCCCGCCCGCCAACCGTGTGGCCATCGGCGAGGCCGTCGACGGCCAGGTGACCGCCGAGGGCAAGGACGTCATCGTCATCGGCGGCGGTGACACCGGTGCCGACTGCATCGGCACCTCCCACCGCCAGGGCGCCCGCTCGGTGACGAGCCTCGAGATCATGCCGCAGCCGGGGGAGCAGCGTGCCCCGGGCCAGCCGTGGCCGACCTACCCGATGACCTTCCGGGTCGCCTCGGCGCACGAGGAGGGCGGCGACCGCCTGTATGCCGTGAGCACCCAGGAGATCCTCTCGGACGACGAGGGCCGCGTGAGCGGACTGCGGATCCACGAGGTGCGCCGCGGCGAGACCGGGTTCGAGCCGGTCGAGGGGACCGAGCGCGTCCTCCCGGCGCAGCTCGTGCTCCTCGCCATGGGCTTCCTCGGTCCGCAGACCGAGGCGCTCGTCGGCCAGCTCGGGGTCGAGCTCGACGAGCGGTCGAACGTCCGACGCGGCTCCGACTACATGTCGAGCGTGCCCGGCGTCTTCGTCGCCGGCGACGCCGGACGGGGCCAGTCGCTCATCGTCTGGGCCATCGCCGAGGGCCGCGCGGCGGCCCACCACGTCGATGCGTTCCTCTCCGGCAAGCCGTCGCGGCTGCCCCGTCCGGTCAACCCCACCGACCGCCCTCTCACGGTGTGACCCTCGTCACCGCGTAAACGTTTGCCTCGATAGGCTTCGGGCCATGCGCCGCGCGAAGATCGTCTGCACCCTGGGTCCGTCCACGTCCAGCCCCGAACAGCTGCGAGAGCTCGTCCGTTCGGGGATGGACGTGGCCCGGTTCAACCTCTCCCACGGCGACCTCGCCGACCACGCCCGTGTCTACATGGACGTGCGCCGGGCGAGCGACGAGACCGGGCATGCCGTCGGCATCCTCGCCGACCTGCAGGGCCCCAAGATCCGCACCGGCCGCTTCAAGGACGGCTCGGTCATGCTCGAGCAGGGGGCCCGTTTCACGATCACCAACCGTGACGTCGAGGGCACCCAGGACGTCGTGGGGACGACGTATGCCGGCCTGCCCGCCGACGTGTCGGCGGGCGACACGATCCTCATCGACGACGGCAAGCTCAACCTCGTCGTCGTCGAGTCCGACGAGACCGACATCGTCTGCGAGGTCGTCGAGGGCGGGGTGCTGAGCAACAACAAGGGCATCAACGTCCCGGGCGCGGCGATGAGCGTCCCCGCGCTGTCCGAGAAGGACGAGGACGACCTGCGCTGGGCGCTCGACCAGCGCGTCGACATGATCGCGCTGTCTTTCGTCCGCAGCGCGGCCGACATCGAGCCGGTGCACAAGATCATGGACGAGAAGGGCGTGCGCCTCCCCGTCATCGCCAAGATCGAGAAGCCGCAGGCCGTCGACAACCTCGACGAGATCGTCCGGGCCTTCGACGGGCTCATGGTCGCCCGCGGCGACCTCGGCGTCGAGATGCCGCTCGAGACCGTCCCGCTCGTCCAGAAGCGGGCCTGCGAGCTCGGCCGCCGCAACGCCAAGCCGGTCATCGTCGCCACCCAGGTGCTCGAGTCGATGATCAGCAACAGCCGGCCGACCCGCGCCGAGGCCTCCGACGCCGCCAACGCCGTGCTCGACGGCGCCGATGCGCTCATGCTCTCCGGCGAGACGAGCGTCGGCGCTCACCCGATGGAGGCCGTGGCCACGATGGCGCGGATCATCGAGAACACCGAGGAGCACGGCCTCGGCCGGATCCTTCCGCTCGACACCAAGCCTCGCACCAAGGGCGGTGCCGTCACGGCGGCTGCCGCCGAGATCGGCGAGCTGCTCGGCTGCCGCTACCTCATCACCTTCACGGTGAGCGGCGACTCCTCACGCCGGCTCTCCCGCGTCCGGCCGCGGATCCCCATGCTGGCCTTCACGCCGCACCAGTGGACCCGCTCGCAGCTCGCCCTCACGTGGGGCGTCGAGACCTTCCTCACCGCTCCGGCCCGCCACACCGACCAGTTCGCGATGCAGGTCGACGAGGAGCTGCTCGCCTGCGGCAAGGTCTCCGAGGGCGACCTCGTCGTCATCGTCGCCGGCTCGCCGCCCGGCATCCCCGGCTCCACCAACGCGCTTCGCGTGCACCGGATCGGTGACGCGAAGAACCGGGTCGCGCCGGCATACGAGGACGAGCCGGCCGACGTCTGAGGCGGTCGGCGACCAGGGCACGTCCCGCGGGTCGGTAGACTGCGTCCACCCCCGGCCGGGGTGGTGGAATGGCAGACACGGGGCACTCAAAATGCTCTGCCCGCAAGGGCGTGCGGGTTCAAGTCCCGCCCTCGGCACCGCCGGTTCGCCCGTCCCCTAGGCTGCTGCCGTGAGCGAGACGACAGCCGAGAGCCCCGCACCCGCCAAGCGCATCCTCGTCGCCGAGGACGAGGCGATCATCCGCATCGACCTCGCCGAGATGCTGGGGGAGGCGGGCTACGACGTCGTGGGACAGGCGAGCAACGGCGAGCAGGCCGTCGAGCTCGCGACCGAGCTCCGTCCCGACCTCGTCATCATGGACGTCAAGATGCCCGTCCTCGACGGCATCAGCGCGGCCGAGCAGATCGGCAAGGAGCGCATCTGCCCGGTCGTCATGCTCACCGCCTTCAGCCAGACCGAGCTCGTCGAGCGTGCCCGCGACGCCGGCGTCATGGCCTACATCGTCAAGCCGTTCACGGCGACCGATGTCGTGCCGGCCATCGACATCGCGCTGTCCCGCTGGGGCGAGCTCAAGACGCTCGAGAACGAGGTCGCCGACCTCGGCGAGCGCCTCGAGACGCGCAAGGCGGTCGACCGCGCCAAGGGCGTGCTCATGAGCAAGCTCAAGATCAGCGAGTCCGAGGCGTTCCGGTGGATCCAGAAGACCGCGATGGACCGTCGCATGGGCATGAAGGAGGTCGCGGACGCGGTCGTCGCCGGCATGGAGAAGGCCTGACCTGCTCGCCCTCGTCCCCACCCTCGTCGAGTTCGACGTCGCCGACACGTTTGCGCGGCCTCCTGAAACCCCGCCCACCTCGTGGGGTGGGCACGACCACGTATGCCGGCCGGCCGGCATACGTGCGCCTGTCACCTGAGTGAGATGACGACCTGGGTGAGAAGCGGAGCGACGACGAGCGCCGGCAGCATGTCGGCCACGGGCACGTCCTTGATGCGGAGCAGCCGCAGGCTGATGCCCGCGAGCATGAGCCCACCGGTCGCGGTGAGCGCGAGGATGTGCGGCTCGGGCAGGACCGAGCCGAGGAGGACCCCGATGACGGTGAGCGCGCCCTGGACGACGGCGACCGACACGGCGGAGAGCAGCACGCCGACGCCGAAGGACGACGCGAAGGCGAGGGCGGCGAAGCCGTCGAGCACCGACTTGAGGAGGAGCTGGTCGATGCCGCGGCCGAGGCCGTCGGAGAGTGACCCGAGGATCGTCAGCGGTCCGACGCAGAAGAGGAGCGAGGCGCTGAGCCAGCCCTCGATGAACTTCTCGCGCGCCGTCGTCATGTGACCCGTGGCGTCGGCGTCGTCGGTGTCGGCGAGCGCGGGGGAGCGGCGGGCGAACCACGACTCGATCGTGCCGGCGAGCGACTCGAGCCGGTCGCCGATGCGCAGCAGCGATCCGAGGATCGACCCGATGAGGAGCGATCCGAGGACGATGAGGACGGGTGCGCCGGAGCCGGTCGCGTCCGAGAGCACGGCGTCGGTGACGCTCACCGCCGACAGCCCGGCCATGAGCAGCGTCGTGAGGCCGAGGCAGTCGGTGACGACGGAGCGGGTGCGGTCGGGGAAGCGGTGACCGATGGCCATGCCGGCGAGTGCGCCGACGACGACGGTGACGACGTTGACGGCCGTCCCGAGCCCGGGGAAGGAGGGATCCACGACCGGCACTCTACGATTCGTCGGACGAAATCACGCCAAGGCCTTCCGCCGGGACCTACCGGGCCGTAATGTCGGGATGTCATTGCGCAGGGGGCTGTGCAGTCGAGGAGGCGCGTGTGGCGCGCAACATGGTCGAGGTGTCCGCCGTGCGCGGGGACGACCTCGAGGACCTGGTGGGGCTCTGGCTGGCTGCCAAGGTCGATGCCGGTGTGCCCTTGGAGGTGGCGACCCGGTTCGCCAACGACGGTCGCTTCCACTCCGCCCTCGAGCGCCCCGAGGTGTGTGCCCACATGGCCCGGCTCGACGGCCGGCCGGTGGGCTACGTCATGACGTCCGAGAACCCGTTCGGCCTCAGCCCCGAGCCCGAGATCGCGGTCGAACAGCTCTATGTCGACCCGTCGGCCCGTCGCCACGGGGTGGCCAGGTCACTGCTCTGCGCCGTCGTCGGCCACGCCGAGCGCGCCGGGTCCGAGGTCATCGTGAGCAACGTCCCGACCCAGAGCCGCGAGGCGCACCGCTTCTTCGCCCGGCTCGGGTTCTCGTCGGTCATCGTCCGCCGCGTCGTCGGCACCGGCGCGCTGCGCCGCAGACTGTCGCCGCAAGGTGGGGTCGGGTCGGCCGTCGAGCACCTCATCCGCCGACGGCGCTCCCTCCGCTCGGAGTCGCGCGCCAGCTGACGACGGGCTGCGTCAGCGGGTCTTGGCGCCCGGAGGGGCATCGCGCACGAGGCAGGTGATGCGCGACGTGCAGACCCGCTTGCCGTCCTCGTCGGTGACGACGACCTCCCACGAGCACAGGGTGTTGCCGAGCGAGATCGGCGTCGCGACCCCCGTGACGAGACCGCTGCGCGCCGCGCGGTGGTGGGTGGCGTTGATGTCGGTCCCGACGACGATGCGGTCGGGGCCGGCGTGGATGGCCGAGCCGATCGAGCCGAGGGTCTCGGCGAGGACGACCGACGCGCCGCCGTGGAGCAGGCCGTAGGGCTGGGTGTTGCCCTCGACGGGCATCGTCGCGACGAGCCGGTCGGGTGCCGCCTCGGTGACGTCGATGCCCATGCGGTGGAGGAGGGACGTCGGGTTGAGCGCCTTCATCTGGTCGACGAGGGCCATGACGTCCGGGTGCGCGCTGCTCATGAGTGGTCGCCTTCTCTGCTGTCGGGGGCTGGCCATAGGCTGCCACGTGTGAGTCGCCTCCTCCTCCTCGACGGTCATTCCCTCGCCTACCGCGCGTTCTTCGCGTTGCCGGTGGAGAACTTCTCGACGAGCACGGGGCAGCACACCAACGGCGTCTACGGCTTCACTTCGATGCTCATCAACGTCCTGCGCGACGAGGCGCCGACGCACGTGGCCGTCGCGTTCGACGTGTCCCGCCAGACCTTCCGTTCGGAGGAGTACGCCGACTACAAGGCGACCCGGTCGGCGACCCCGAGCGAGTTCCAGGGTCAGGTCGCGCTCGTGCGTGAGGTCCTCGACGCCCTGCGCATCAGGCACGTCGAGGTCGACGGGTTCGAGGCCGACGACGTCATCGCGACCCTGACGACGATGGCCGAGGCCGAGGACATGGAGGTCGTCATCTGCACCGGCGACCGCGACGCCTTCCAGCTCGTCACCGACAAGGTCTCCCTCATCTACCCCGTCCGCGGCGTCTCCGACGTGTGGCGGATGGACCCCAAGGCCGTCGAGGAGAAGTACCTCGTGCCGCCTGAGCGCTACAGCGACCTCGCCGCCCTCGTCGGCGAGACGAGCGACAACCTCCCGGGCGTGCCGGGGGTGGGTCCCAAGACGGCGGCGAAGTGGCTCGGTCTCTACGGCGACCTCTCCGGCGTCGTCGCGCACGCCGACGAGATCAAGGGCAAGGCGGGGGAGTCCCTGCGCGAGCACCTGAGCAGCGTCCTGCGCAACCGGCGGCTCAACCAGCTCGTTCGCGACCTCACGCTGCCGGTGACGATCGCCGACCTCGAGCGCGCCACGTGGGACCGCGAGGAGGTCCACAAGGTCTTCGACGGCCTCGAGTTCCGTGTCCTGCGCGAGCGGCTCTTCGAGACCTTCGAGGCCGCGCCCGACGAGGCCGAGGGCGGCTTCGACCTCGACGCCTCGGTGCTCACGTCCGCCGACGTCGCGGGCTGGCTCGACGAGCACGCGACGACGGAGCCGACCGGCGTCCACGTCGTCGGTGCGTGGGGCCGGGGGACCGGTGACGTCACCGCCATCGGCCTCGCGACCGCCGGCAACGCCGCCGCCTACGTCGAGGTGGCCGAGCTCGACGAGACCGGTGAGAAGGCCCTCGCCGACTGGCTCGCCGACGAGTCCCGCCCCAAGATCCTCCACGACCTCAAGGGCCAGATGCACGCGCTCGCGGCGCGGGGTATGCCCGTGCGTGGCGTGACGATGGACACCGCGCTCGCGGCCTACCTCGTCAAGCCCGACCAGCGCAGCTTCGACCTTGCCGACCTCGTCGTGCGCCACCTCGGCCGCGAGCTCAAGGCGGAGGCCCCTGCCAGTGGCCAGGGGATGCTCGACCTCGGCGGCGAGGACGAGGTCGTCGGCCAGGACGCCATGGTGCGGGCCCGCGCCGTGCTCGACCTGTCCGTCCCGCTCGCCGACCAGCTCGAGTCGACCGGCGGCACCGAGCTCCTGCGCGACCTCGAGCTCCCGCTCGTCGACATCCTCGCGTCGATGGAGCGCACCGGCATCGCCGTCGACACCGACGCCCTCAGCTCGCTCGAGGCCGACTTCGCCGCGAAGGTGCGCGAGGCCCAGCTCGACGCCTACGACGCGATCGGCGGCGACGAGATCAACCTCGGCTCGCCGAAGCAGCTCCAGACCGTGCTCTTCGAGACCCTCGGTCTGCCCAAGACGCGGCGGACCAAGACCGGCTACACCACCGACGCCGACGCGCTCTCGGACCTCTTCGCCAAGACCGAGCACCCCTTCCTCGAGGCGCTGCTTCGCCACCGCGACGCGACCCGTCTGAGGATCACCGTCGAGGGCCTCATCAAGTCGGTGGCCGAGGACCAGCGGATCCACACGACCTACATCCAGACGATCGCTGCGACCGGGCGACTCAGCTCGACCGACCCCAACCTCCAGAACGTGCCGATCCGCACCGAGGAGGGCCGGCGCATCCGTGACGTCTTCGTCGTCGGCGAGGGCTTCGAGTCGCTCATGAGTGCCGACTACAGCCAGATCGAGATGCGGATCATGGCGCACCTCTCCGGCGACGAGGGCCTCATCGAGGCGTTCCGCACCGGCGAGGACCTCCACCGGTTCGTGGGCGCCCGCGTCTTCGGTGTCGAGCCTCAGGACGTCACCGCCGAGATGCGCAGCAAGGTCAAGGCAATGAGCTACGGGCTCGCCTACGGCCTGTCCGCGTTCGGCCTCTCGAAGCAGCTGACGATCTCCACCGGCGAGGCGCAGGGGCTCATGGACGAGTACTTCGCCCGCTTCGGTGGGGTGCGCGACTACCTCCGCGAGGTCGTCGCCGAGGCCCGCGCCACCGGCTACACCGCGACGATGCTCGGCCGCCGCCGCTACCTGCCCGACCTCACGAGCGACAATCGGCAGCGTCGCGAGGGTGCCGAGCGGATGGCCCTCAACGCCCCGATCCAGGGCTCGGCCGCCGACATCATCAAGCTCGCCATGATGGGCGTCGACAGGGCGCTGCGCGAGTCGGGCGCGACGTCGCGGATGCTGCTCCAGGTCCACGACGAGCTCGTCATCGAGGTCGCGGCGGGCGAGCGCGAGGACGTCGAGGCGCTCGTGCGCCGCGAGATGGGCAATGCCATCGAGATGGACGTCCCGCTCGACGTCAGCGTCGGCCTCGGCCGCAGCTGGCACGACGCCGCGCACTGACCGCCCACGCCAACGGCACGGGCTGCGCCGTTCGCGGCTCGAGCGATGCCCCCGGTCGTAGTCTGCAGGCAACGGCTCCGGCGCCCGGCGAGGACGCCGGCTGCCGGGTGCGGGTGACCGGACGGAGCGCGCCATGACGATCACGAAGGCGGTCAACACCGCCATCGGCCTGCTCACGCTGGTGGTCAGCTTCTGCGCGTCGTGGGCTCGCTACGACAGCGACCGGGGAATCGGGCCGAGGCTCCTGCTCACGGCGGCGGTTTTCGGCTTCGTCGCCGTTACCCTCACCGTGGCGTGGCGCCGGCGCCCGGACCCGGGGAGCGCGCCGATGAGCGCCGGCTTCCTGTGGCTCGTCCTGCTCGTCCTCACGACGATGGCTGTGTGGGACCTCATCCCCGTCGACCAGCGGCCTGCGGTCGGTCTCCTCCTCGCCCTCCTCGTTGGCGCCACGGTCGGCATGGCTGTCGCCCCACGGGTCGACCTCGGGGCCGACGACGAGCAGCCCGGGGGACGCGGCGTCAGGCGCTGGTGACCGTCGCGGCGTCCGACGGGTCCGAGGTCGCGGGACGCGGCAGGCTGACGAGGGTCCCCACGACGGCGACGACGAGCGACGCCATGAGGAATGTCGTCGCCACCTCGCCGACCCCGTCGTGCCGCCAGCCGACGACGACCACGGTCGCGAGCGCAACGGCCGACCACACGAGGTAGCCGACGGCATGCCGTCCGCGTGCCGCACCCCAGAAGACGAGGACCTGAGAGAGCGCCCACGCGCCGCCGAGGGCCGTGAACGCCGGCACGAGCCCGGCGAGGTGCTCGTAGCCGGGGCCGCCGACGACCCGCACGAGCGGCCCCGACAGCACGGCCGAGAAGGTCACGCCGATCGCGACGATGGCGCCGGTCCCCGCGAGGGCCAGCAGCAGGGGGCGGGCGCCCCGGGCACGGGACATGCCCGGGTAGAGGACGGTCACGAGGAAGGCAGGACCCCAGAAGGCGGCCTTCGCGAAGAGGCTGAGGACGGCATACGCGCCGGAGTCCTCACCGGGGAGGACGTGACGGGCGACGGGTGTGTCGATCGTCGACGCGACGAGCAGGGCGGAGGTGCCGGCCATGCCCGCGAGGACGCGGCGCACCTGCGTCGGCACGGTCGGGTCGAGGCTGCGACGGAGGTGACCGCGGACGAGGAGGACCGCCCCGGCGGCCACGACCCACGCCGCCACCGCGGTGAGGGCCATCACCCCGGTGACGCCCCAGCCGAGCCACGCCGCGACGGCACCGCCGGCGGTGCGCAACATCGACACGACGGCATACAGCGTGCCGAGCGCGACGAAGCGCTCGCCCCCCTGGAGCGTCCCCTGGACGGCCGCGGTGACGCAGGTCGGCAGCATCGACGCCGCGACGAGGAGGACCGGGAGCGGTCCGTCGAGGTGGAGGAGGGGCGCGACGACTGGCGTGAGAAGCAGGACGGCCATGGTGACGACGAGGCCCACGACGGCGCCCGTGCGCAGTGCGGTCGCATGGGCGTCCGGGCGGTGGAGCGCGACCCGCCAGGCGCTGACGAGCTGGGTCGAAAGCGCGGCGACGCCGGCGATGACGACGAGGTTGAGGAGCGAGGCGACCGCGCCGAGCTCGTCGGCCCCGAGCTCGCGGTTGAGGACGAGGAAGAGCGCGTAGCCGAAGACGTTGGCGACGAGCGTGCCCGCGCCGACGACCCCTGCCCCCACCCCGCGTCGCCTCGGCGCGACGACGGGGGTTGGTGGCCCGGCGGGCTGCTGCGTCGCCTCGCTCACGGCTCCGTGACGGCCGGCTTGCGGACGACGTACATGAAGGAGGTGTAGCGGGGGCCCGCCATGAACTCGCGCTCGACGTGGACGACCTCGGCGCCGGCTGCCCGCAGGACGGCCTCGACCTTCGACCGCTTGAGCGGGTGGAACTCCATGACGTCGTCGTAGCCGTAGCGGCGGCGGCGGTAGACGTTCTGCCACGAGTTCGGCAGGCGGCGCACGATGCCCTCGACGCTCCAGTCCCCGTGGCTGGGCACGGTGAACGCGGCGACGCCACCGGGCCGCAGCACGCGGACGAACTCCTCGAGGTAGCCGGTCTTGAGCTCGTTGGGGATGTGCTGGAGGACGATGATGCTCAGCACGAGGTCGAAGGTGTCGTCGGCGAAGAGCGAGAGGTCGCTCGACTCGTTGAGGTGATAGGTCACGCGGTCGCCGGCGCGGTTGTGCCGGCGCGCGAGCTCGACCATCGACGACGCGATGTCGACGCCGTCGACACGCTCGAGGTGACCGGCCAGACCCTGGGTGAGCCGGCCCGCGCCGCAGCCGAAGTCCATCGCGCGGTCCATCGACGCCGGGGTCGCGCCGACGCGGTCGAGCATCGCCATGACCTCGTCGACGGCCTGACGGCCGGTGGCGAAGAAGTCGTCCTCGTGACCCTCCCAGCCGCCACGGTGGCGCTCGGGGTAGGCGAGGATGGCCCAGAGGGGGTCGACCCTGCCGAGTCCGTCCCAGTTGCGTCGCAGGTCGTCGAGTTTCATCGGCAGTTACATTAGTACCCGCTGGTAGGCCTGACGATGGAGTGACGTGAACAGCACACGGTCGCGCGACCCGGGGGCGCGCCTCGCGTCGGTGTCGACCGAGACGCGTGTGCTCGCCCTCCTCGCCGTCGTCCTCGTCGTCGTGGTCTTCGCCAGCGACTTCGGCGTCCTCACCCCCGACACGAAGCCCGAGATCTTCCTCCAGCCCTCGCAGACCGCGGCCCGCTTCGCCTCGGCATGGCTCGACACGCCCAACCTCGGAACCTCGAACTACAACACCGGCATCGTCCCCGTCGCGGCGCTCTTCTCGCTCTTCGAGCTCGTCGGCGTGCCGGCCTGGGTCATCATGCGGCTCTGGCGCATCGCCCTGCTCGTCACGGCGGCGTGGGGGGCTCGGCTCGTCGTGCGCGAGCTCATGACCGGTGGGCTGCGTGGGCGGGCACTCGCCGCCGGGTCGTCCGGCCAAGCCGTCGCCGGGGTGGCCGCCGCGGTGGTCTATGCCGCCAACCCCTACGCCGTCGTCGGGGGTGGCACGACGCCGACGTTGCTGCCCTACGCCCTCCTGCCGTGGCTCGTGCTCTGCTGGGTCCGCGGGTTCCGCGACCCGTCGTGGCGGTGGGCCTGCGCCGCCGCGCTCGTCCTCGCCGGCATGAGCGGGCTCAACGCGGGAGTCGTGCCCCTGCTCCAGCTCGTCGTCCTCATCCCCGTCGTCGGGCACGCGCTCGTCGTCGAGGGGCACCGCTTCGCGCCCGTCGCCTGGCTCGTCGTGCGCAGCGGGCTCGTGTATGCCGTCCTCTCGGCCTACTGGGTCGTCCCCGCCATCTCCGCCCTTGGCGTGGGCACGGCGATCGCCGAGGCGACGGAGTCGACCCCCGCCATCAACACGGTCAACTCGTTCCCCGAGGTCCTGCGCGGCCTCGGCATGTGGACGCTCTACGGCGCCGACGCCGACGGACCCTTCGACCCCGGTCGGCTGTCCTACGTCCTCGGCCCGGTCGTCATCCTGCTCACCTTCGCGGCCCCCATCCTCGCCGGGCTCGGTGTGCGCCTGTCGCGCTCTCCCGCGCGCCTCTTCGGTGCCACGAGCGTGCTCGTCGGCGCGCTCGTCATGGTCGGGACGTTCCCCAACGACGACAAGAGCGCGTGGGGCCGCGCGGTCGGTGCCGCGATCGAGGACGTGCCCGGGCTCATCGCCTTCCGCACGACGAACAAGGCCGGAGCCGTGCTCGAGCTCGGCCTCGCCGTCCTCGTCGCGCTCACGGCGGCGGCGATCGTGCCGCGGCTCACGCACGTCACGACCCGGTGGGTGGCCGGCTGGACGGCGGCGGCCCTCGTCGCGGGCGCGGTGGCCCCCGCGCTGAGCGGGGACCTCTTCTGGGTGCGGATGGACGTCCCGCGCTACTGGGACCAGGCCGCCAAGGCGGTCAACGCCCGGCCGGGTGAGAGCAGGGTCCTCATGGTGCCCGGCACCGGAGTGCCCGGCTACTCGTGGGGCTACACCGGGCCCGACGAGATCGGACCGTCGCTCTTCCGCCGTCCCTTCGTCTTCCGCAGCGCGTCCCCGTCGGGTGGCGAGTACGCCGCCAACCTCCTCGCCGAGGTCGACCGCCGGCTCTATCAGGGCACCCTGCCGCAGGGCGCGGTGTCGACCCTGGCGGCCTACATCGGGGCCGGCGACGTCGTCGGCCGCTACGACGTCAAGGGCACCGGGTCGACGGGGGCCCGCGTCGAGGAGCAGCTCGCCAAGGACCCCGGGCTCGCCCCCGGGGAGGCGTTCGGTCCGCCCGAGGCCGCCCACGGCGCCCAGGCCCCGGCCGTCGTCCGCCCGGTCGCCGGTGAGCTGCCGCGGACGGCCGCAGCGGTGCGGTCGTCCTCGGGAGCGCTCGTCGTCGACGGAGCGGGCACGGCGCTGCCGAGCCTGCAGTCCGCGGGGCTGGTCGAGGACCGCCCGGGTCTCCTGCTGGCCGGCGCGCTCACCGACGAGCAGCTCGCCGAGGCGCTGCGCGACGAGGCCCGGGTGGTGCTCACCGACAGCAACGGCCGTCGTGAGTGGAGCAACAACAACCCGTCGGTCGCGGGTCCGCTGCTCCCCGCATCGGTCGAACCCGAGGCGACCCGCTCCCTCTTCTCGGCAGGTGACCAGACCGTCGCCGTCGTCCGCGGGACCGCCCGCATCGAGACCCGCGGTCAGGGGCTCCTCTTCGGTCCCCACGCCTTCGGTGACGTGACCCAGGCCTTCGACGGTGACCGCACGACCGGGTGGCGGTTCGGCAACTTCGGCACGGGCGTGGGCAACGCTGCGGTCATCACTCCGCGGAGCCCGCTCGCCATGCCGTTGGTCACGCTCGCCCCCATGCAGGGTGGGACCTCACGCATCACGTCCGTGCGCCTCACCGCGGAGGTCGAGGGGGAGTCGGTCATCAAGGACGTGTCCTTCACCGAGTGGAACACCTTCCCGGTGACGACCGAGGTGAGCGACCGGCCGGTCTCGCGGCTCACGGTCGAGGTCACGGGTGTCGCCGGTCCGGGCACCAGCCCGGTCGGGTTCTCCGAGATCTCGGTGCCGGGGGTGCTGGTCGACCGTGCGGCAGCGCTGCCCACCCGACTTCCCCGTCGGCTGCCGGCAGCGGCGGAGGCGGCGGGCGTCGACCTCGAGGACGTCCCGCTCGACGTCGTCCTGCGTCGCAGCACCGGTGACGTGGACGGCCTCTCGACCGAGGAGCCGCGGCTCGAGCGCGAGTTCACGCTCCCCGACGAACGCCGCTTCGAGGGGTCGGGAACCGTCCGGCTCTCCGGTGGCGTCACCGACGCCGAGATCGACGAGTTCGCCGGTCTGTCCGACGACGTCGTGGCCCAGTCGAGCTCGCGGGCATTCGGCAACCCGAACGCGCGGGCCGCGATGGCGTTCGACGACGACGGCGGCGACCCGGACCTGTCGTCCGCCTGGGTGCCCAATGAGCCGGTCGTGGGGGAGTGGATCTCGCTCGACTTCCCGGAGCGTCGGCTCTTCTCCTTCACCTTCACCCAGGACTCGGCGAGCTGGGCCACCAAGGCCCTGGTCTCGGTCGACGACGGCGAGCCCATCGAGGTCGCGCTCGAGAAGGGCACGTCGCGGATCACGCTGCCCGAGACCGTCGACGCCGGGCGGGTCCGCATCCTGCTCACCGAGCGCACCGGCGTGGGCTTCGTCCGCGTCACCGACATCGGCCTGCCGCGCAAGGTCACCACGCCGTCGCCCCCGGAGGGCTGCGTCCAGGTCGGCACCGTCGACGGACGCCCGCTCGAGGCCGACCTGCGCGAGGGCTTTGCCTACCTGCTCGACGGGCAGGCCGTGCCGTTCGACGCCTGCGGCGCCGGACTTCCTCTCGCAGAGGGCCGGCACCGGCTCTCGGGCGTCCCCGCCCTCGCGATCGACGACCTCCGGCTGAGCTCGCCGGGCACGCCCCCGACGCAGGTCGCGGCGCCCACCTTCGAGGTCGTGCGGCACGGCTCGGCGTCGATGGACCTCAGGCTCACCTCCGGGTGCTCGCCCTGCCTCGTCTCCTCGGGGCAGTCCTTCGACGACCGGTGGACCGCGTCGGTGCGGGGCAAGGACCTCGGCATCCCGCTGGTCGTCGACGGATTCGCCGCGGGGTGGCGGGTCAACGCCGCACCCGGCGACGTCGTCTCCATCTCGTTCGGACCCTCGAGGGTCGCCCTCGTCGCGTGGCTCGTGAGCGGCGGCGCGCTCCTCGCCTGTCTCGCCGTCCTCCTCCTCGGGTCACGCCGGGGCACGGACCCGCTGCCGCTCCGGCCGGGCCGTGCCGGCCGACGCAGGAGGGGAGCGGCATGACCACCGCACCCCGCCGGGCCCGGGACGCCCGTCCCGTCGTGCGTCGACTTTCCCTGTGGGAGCCGCCGCTCTGGCTCCTCGCCGGTGCCGCCGTGTGGGCCACCGTCGGCTGGGTCGCCGCGATCGCCGCCGTCCTGCTGCTCGTCGCCGACCGGCTGCTGTGGCCCGGTCGCCGGATCCTCGCGACGGCCGCCGTCGGCGTGCTCGTTGCCGTGCCGGTGGCGTGGTTCCTCGGGTCCTCACTGCCGCTCTTCCCACCGTCCACCCGTCTCAACGACAACCTCGTCGCCCACCACCTCGGTGGCCTCGCCGTCTGGACCCTCTTCCTCGCCGCCTGCGTCGAGGCCGTCCCCCGAGAAAGTGACTCCGCATGAATGCGTCCGACTCCCCGCAGGTGTGGGTCCTCCGGCTCCTTCGCGTCGCGGCCGCGGCGCTGCTCGGCTCGGCGATCCTCGTGTGGGTCACCCCGGTGAACTCGCTCGGCCAGAACCTCGTGCCGGTCGGGTGCGGGTCGCCCGCCACACCCGTGACCGACGAGCTCGCGGACTTCGTCTGCCGTGACTTCGTCGGCGGCGCGAAGGTCGTCGCGGTGGCGCTCGCCGTGGCCGCCGGTCTGCTGCTCCTGCTCAGCGAGCTCGTCCTCCCGCGGCTGCGCGGGGCGGCCTGGCTGCCCGGCACGGCCCTCGCGGCGGTCGTCGCCGTGCCGGTGCTCACCCTCGCGGTGGGCTCGCTCTTCGCGACGGTCGCCGGGTCCGGTGCCGACGGCACGCTCATCCGGTGCGGCACGCCCATCGCGCCCGCGACCGACGTCATCTCGACGAGCCTGTGCGGCCAGCTCGCCGAACGCGAGAAGACCCTTGCGATCGGAGCCGTGGGGCTGGCGCTGCTCGCGATGATCGGGGCGGGCTACGTCTCGTCGGCCGTCGGCCCGCGCCGCCCCACCACGGACGACCCCACCACGGACGACCCCACCACCCAAGGCCCGGAGCCGACGGGCGATGCGAGCGAGCCGACTGCCAGTGGTGAGGCGGCCACGGAGCGGGACAGGACGGCATACGCTCCCACCGGCGACCCGACGACGCAGGGTGCGCCGGGCGCGCCGGCGGACGCGAGCGACGGCTGGACCACCCCACACGGCAGGCACGAGAAGGACGGCTCATGAGCTTCGAGGAGTACTACCGGGGCAACGTCACCTACATCTCGCGGGTCGACCCGCGCCTCGCCCGGATCATCGAGCTCGTCACCGAGCTGCGTCCCCGGACCCTGCTCGACATCGGCTGCGGGCGGGGGTTCCTCCTCGACCGGCTCGCCGACGCCGGGCTGTCGGGACTCACGGGGATGGACGTCTACGACGACGTCGCCAGCGACCGCTTCGCCTACGCCCGCGGTGACGTGACCCAGCGCCTGCCCTTCGACGACGCGTCGTTCGAGTGCGTCGTCGCCGGGGAGATCATCGAGCACGTCCCCGACCCGGACGCCTTCCTGCGCGAGATCCGCCGGGTCCTCGTGCCCGGCGGGACCCTCGTCGTCTCGACGCCCAACATGGTGTCGTGGGCGAACCGCGTCCTCGTGCCGTTCGGCGTCCAGCCGCTCGGGACGGAGACGAGCAGCGAGGTCGCGCTCGGCCGACGGCACCGCATCCTCGGACAGGGCAACCAGGTCCAGGGCCACCTCAAGGTCTTCACCTTCCGGGCGCTCACCGAGATCCTCGAGCGCTACGGCTACACGGTGCGCCGGCGCGAGGGGGTCCCCGCCTTCTTCCCGAAGCCGATCGACCGGTTCGACCGGTTCGTGTCGCGCTCGGCGCTCCCGCTGGCCTCCGGTCTGCTCTACGTCGCCACCGCGCCGGAGGGAGAGTGGCCGACCCCGCCGGCAGGCAGGCGGCACGAGGGCTGCTGAGGCGGCGCTCGGCCCCCCCCGGCTCAGCGCAGGTGCAGCGGGACGCCCTTGCTCCACGCGATCGCCGGGCGCTCGACGAAGTGGTAGGTGAGCGCGCCGAGGGGGATGGCCACCGCGAGGAGGATCGCCATCCAGATGACGAGGCCGCCGACACCGGGGCCGATCGACAGCTCGTTGGCGACGAGCAGCATCGCCGGCATGTGCCAGAGGTAGATGCCGTAGGACCAGCGACCGGTGGCGACGAGCCAGCGCATCGAGAAGAAGCGGTTGAGGGGCGAGTCGTCCTTGCCGACGGCCACTCCCACGAGCAGCACGAGGGCGAGCAGGGTGCACGCCGCGGTCCGGATCGTCACCTCGGTGAAGGTCGCGGGCTGGAAGGTCCACGGCCCGCCGAGCCGCGAGTTGCCGACGAGCCCGAGGACGACGGCGACGATGATGACGAGCCACTGGTGCGAGGCGAACCAGCGCAGCGGCCGCATGCTGCCCAGGCCGTGATGCTCGGCGATCATGAGGTGCGCGACGAGGGCGCCGAGCATGAAGCAGATGATGAACGCCGGCAGCCAGAGCGGGAAGGTGATCATCTGGCCGAACTCCTCGACCCGGAAGAAGATGTGGTACCTCCACGCCGCCGAGACGAGGAACGCGACGAGCACCGCGACGACCATCGCCCGCACCGGGTGCGACGACCCACGCAGCCGTGACAGCGTCGCGACGGCGATGGCGACGAACGGCACGGCGACGTACCACGAGAGCTCGGTCCCGAGGCTCCACGTGTGCTCCATCCCGTGGCGCAGCCCGTCGGAGCTGAACGTGTTCGTCAGGGTGAGGGCGCGGAACCAGCCGTCGGCCTCGATGGGACGCGACTCCGGCAGGACGAGGGCGGTGACGACGAGGACGACGAGGTAGGCCGGGAAGATGCGCCACACCCGTCGCCGCGCGAACGTCGACACCGACGGCTTCTCCGAGACCCCGACGATCCACCGCGACCAGGGCTGGATGAGCAGGAAGCCCGACAGGACGAAGAGCGCGATCGGGCCGTAGCCGTGCAGGCCGAGCCAGGGGTAGGCCGTGAGCCCGGACCCGTGGACGAAGACGACGACCAGCGCCGCGAACCCGCGCAGCCCAGTGAGGCCGTCCACGTGACCCGCCGACCCCGAGCGTCGCCGGCCGGCGCGGGGCCCGGAGGATGCGTCGGCGAGGATCTCGGGACTCGTGGCGGCCACGGGCGCCATTCAAACATGCACGACCGCGCCTCGTCCTGCCTCTAGGCTTCGTCGTCATGACCTCGCGCCGGTGGGACGTGCCGTCCCCGCGGGTGGCGGTGCCGGTGGTCGTCGCGGTGCTCCAGGCGCTGCTCGTCCTCGGTCCCGCGCTCGGCCGGGGGGTGGCGGTCACGCACGACATGGCGTGGTCGCCGGACCCGCGATGGACGCCCTTCGTCCTCGGGCTCGACACCCCGGCTCCCCGCGCCGTGCCGAGCGACGCGGTCGTCGTCCTCCTCGGCAAGGTCGTCGGCGCCTCGCTGGCCCAGCACCTCGTGCTGCTGACGATCCTCGTCGGGCTGGCGCTCGGGGCCTGCGCACTGCTCGACGAGATCGTGCCCGACGTGGGCGTCCTGGGCCTGTCCGCCGCCGCGGTCGCCGCCGTCTGGAACCCCTTCGTCTCCGAGCGCCTCGCCGTCGGCCAGTGGGCGGTCGTCCTCGGTCTCGCCACGGTGCCGTGGGCTCTGCGCGCGGCCCTGCGTGTGGTCCGGCACGGCACGAGCCCGTATGCCGTCGCGCCCGCCCTCGTGTGCGCTGCAGTCGGCGGGGGCAACTCCCTGCTCATCGTGGGAGGGACGGTGCTGGCCGTGCTCCTCGCCGGGGCGGTCGTGGCCCGCTCACGACGGGTCCTCCGTGCCGCCGGCGCCGCGGCCCTCATGTGTCTCGCTCTCTCCGCGGCGTGGGCGCTGCCGGCGCTGACGGCCTCGCCCCAGACGGACACGGCGGGGGCGCGCGCCTTCGCCCCCGTCGCCGACGGTCCGCTCGGGGTCGTCGTGTCGCTGCTGGCGGGTGGCGGGTTCTGGAACACCGGGTCGCACCCCGAGGCACGGGCGCAGGCCCTCATCGCGCTCACCTCCGCGTTGCTCGCCATGGCGGGCGTGGCGGCCGTCCTGCTCGTGGGATGGTTCCGTCGCGGCAGCCCGGGCATGCTGCTCGTGGTCCCGGTCCTCGTCTGCTGGGTCCTCGTCCTGCTCAGCCTCGGTGGTCCGGTCGAAGGGGTCTGGGACGTCCTGGTCTCACGGGTACCGGGCGGTGGCCTGCTCCGCGACAGCCACAAGCTCCTTGCCGTCTGGGTCGTCCTCGCGGCGACCGGGCTCGGCGTCCTCACCGACGGTGCGGCGCGACGCGTGCCGGCGGGACTCGTCGGACCCGTCGTCGGGCTCCTCGTGGGTCTCCCGGTCGTACTCTCGCTCCAGCTCGTCTGGGGGATCGGCGGACGCCTCGACGCCGTGTCGGTGCCTCACGACTACCGCGCCGGCCTCACCCGCGTCGCGAGTCTGCCGCCCGGCGACGTGGGGCTGCTTCCATGGAGCCAGTACAGGCGATATGCGTGGAACGAGAGCCGCGTCTCGCTCACTCTCGCCCCCCGGATGGTCGACCGCGTCGTCCTCTTCGACGACTCGCTCACGCTTCGCTCGGGCACGGTGGCAGGGGAGAGCCCGAGGGCCGCGGCCGTCTCGGAGCGCATCCGGGACGGGGCCGCTCCCGCGCAGGCGCTCGCGGACGAGCGGGTGCGCTACGTCGCCGCCGAGCTGGGCGGCGCGCAGGAGGTCGACACCGATGCCGTGCGCGCGCTGGGACGCGTCGTCGTCGACGGGCCGTCGCTGCTCGTCGTCGACACCGGCGGCACGAAGGAGCCGACGGGGCCGAGAGGCGCCGTCCTCGCCGGGTGGGGAGTGACGCTCCTCACGGCGCTCGTGCTCATCGGGCGCCGCGCCGTTCGGGAGGTGGTCCGGAAGTTACCCGCGGGTCTGATACGCTCGCGCGCATGAATCCGCTCGCCGCCGTCGGCTCCGTCGTCACGGGTGCCGTCCTCGCACTGTTCGCCATCATCGGTGGCGTCCAGGCCGTCTCCCCGGACGCCAACGCCCCCGCGAAGAGCGAGCAGGTCGTCATCTACGACGCACCGTGACGCGCGTCGGCACCTCGCCGACATCCTGAAGCCCCGATGCGGACCACCGCCCGGGGCTTCTTCGCGTCCTCGTGCGGGCAGTGCCCGGTCCTGAGGGTCGGTGCCGGCGACGGACGGACGGTGGGTCGCGTCAGTCGCGGTGGGCGTCGACCGTGCGCTGGAGCAGCTCCTCCCACCGGTCGACCGTCTCGTCCCAGTGGAACTGGCGCACCCAGGTCGCGACCTCGGCGCTCATCCGGGCGCGCAGATCGTCGTCCTCGAGGAGCGAGCGCATCGCCGCGGTGAACTCCTCCTGGCCGCCCTCGACGAGCAGGCCGGTGCGGTCGTGGACGATCGAGTCGGTGGGGCCGCCGGCCTTGGCGAACGCGACCGTCGGCGTGCCGTGCACCCCTGCCTCGACGACGACGAGGCCCCACCCCTCCTTGAGGCTCGGCATGACGTGCACCCAGGCCCGGGCGAGCAGGTCGTGCTTCTCGGCCTCCGAGACGTGCCCGTGGAAGGTCACGTGCTTCTCGATGCCGAGGTCGCGGGCCTCCTGCTCGAGGTGGGGGAGCGACCATCCCGACCCGACGATGTCCAGGGTGATGTCCGGGTGCTCGTGGGCGATCTCGGCGACCGCGCGCATGGCGATCTCGACCCGCTTCTGCGGGACGAGGCGGCCGAGGACGACGACCGACGGGTTGAGCGAGCGAGGAGTGTCGTCGAGCGGCACCGCGTCGGTGCCGTTGTGGATGACCTCGATCCGGTCGGCGTCGATCCCCAGGCCCACGAGCTCGCGCCGGGTCGAGTCGCTCACGGCGACGTAGGGCGTGCGGCGGTAGACGACCGGTGCGAGCCGTGACTCCAGCCACCACCCGGCGTGGCTGAGCCGGGGGCCGAAGAGCACCGGCCACTGCTCCTTGTGCACGTGGTGGACGAGGTTGACCACCGGGCGGCGGGAGGTGAGAGGGCTGAGGTAGGGCACACCGTTCTGGACGTCGATGACGACATCGACGTCGTAGCGACGCACGAGGTGGGCGACGACCGAGCGGGCATAGATGTCGAAGCGCCCACCGCGGCGGATGTAGTGGATGCCGTCGACGACCTCGTCCGGCAGCCCGCCGGGGTAGCCGGCGGTCCGGAAGATGACGTGGTGCCCCTTCGCGGCCAGACCCTTGGCGACCGTGACGAGGTACTTCTCGGCGCCTCCGGCCTCGGGGTGGTCCATGTCGCGCCAGTTGAGCATGAGGATGCTCAGGGCCACGGGTCTCACCTCGATCTCTGCCGTCCAACGCGGGTCATGGGTCACAGCGGACACTCGACCGGGGATGGTTAGATTCCCGTCATGCGACGCGCGCCGACCAAAAGGTACCGGACAGTAGCAAGGTCGGTGAACCTGTTCCGCTCGTTCCTCGTGGAGCAGACGGACCCAGAACGGTTCTACACCGACGTCGCCGACGACACCATCACCCTCATCACCCGGCACGAGCCCCTCGAGGGCCGGACGGTCCTCGACGTCGGCGCGGGGCAGGAGCAGTTCGGCCGCCGGTTCGTCGAGCGCGGCGCCCGCTACGTCGCCGTCGACCTCGAGCGCGAGTCGCTGAACCCCGGGCCCGGCAACGGGGCCGTCGTCGGGCGCGGCGAGAACCTGCCCTTCCCGGACGGATTCGCCGACATCGTCATGTCCAACAACGTCATGGAGCACGTGACCCAGCCGGGCGTGCTCGCCGACGAGATGCTCCGCGTGACGAAGCCAGGCGGCCTCGTCTTCATCTCCTACACCGCGTGGGCCTCGCCGTGGGGAGGCCACGAGACCTCGCCGTGGCACCTCCTCGGTGGCCACTACGCGCGTCGCCGCTACGAGCGCGTCCACGGCCACCCGCCCAAGAACCGCTACGGCGAGACGATGCACGCGGCCACCGTCGCGGGCGGTCTCAACTGGGCCAGGCGGCAGACCGGAGCCCGGCTCGTCGAGGCCGCGCCGCGCTACCACCCCGACTGGGCCGACCCGCTGCTCAAGGTTCCCGGGCTGCGTGAGGTGCTCAGCTGGAACCTCATGCTCGTGCTCCGGCGCACGTGAGGTGGCGCCGCCTCCCTGACCCCGCCACCGCAGCGGGCCTGCTCGTCGTCTGGGCCGTGGCGTGGTCGGTGACGCCCGGCCGCATCGCCGAGGACACGAAGAACGACCTCTACGTCGACCCGTGGGGCTTCCTCGCGCGGTCGCTGCACCTGTGGGATCCCCAGGTCACCTGGGGCGGCCTGTCGAACCAGGGCTATGGCTACCTCTTCCCGATGGGACCGTTCTTCGCCCTCGGGTCGGAGATCGCGCCGGTCTGGGTCGTCCAGCGGCTCTGGTGGACCGTGCTGCTCACTGCCGGCTTCGTCGGGACGCTCGGCCTGCTCCGCGCCCTCGGGGTCGGGACGCCGCGCACGAGGATCGTCGGTGCCCTCGCCTACGTCCTCGCCCCGCGGGTCGTGTCGTCGGTCGCCGGGCTGAGCGCCGAGATCCAGCCGCAGCTGCTCGCGCCTCTTGTCCTCTGGCCGCTCGTCGCGGCCTCGCGCGGCCGGCTGTCGACGACCCGGGCGGCATCGCTCAGCGGGGTGGCCGCGCTGTGCTGCGGCGGCGTCAACGCGACGGCGACGCTCTGCGCCCTCGTGCCCGCCGGCCTGTGGCTCCTGACCCGGCGACGGTGGTGGCGCTCGAGGCTCACGTGGTCCTGGGCCGCCGCCATCGTCGCCGCCACGGCGTGGTGGCTCGGGCCGCTCCTCGTCATGTCGCGCTACTCGCCCCCGTTCCTCGACTGGATCGAGAACGCGCAGGCGGTGATGCGACCGGTCGGGATGCTCGACGTCGTCCGCGGCACGACGCACTGGCTCGGGCACGTCCTCACCCCCGGAGGCGCGTGGTGGCCGGCGGGTCACGAGCTGGTGGCGAGCCCGATCCTCATCGTCCTCACCTCCGCCGTCGCCGCCCTGGGCCTTGCCGGTCTCGCACCGGCGCACGTGCCCGAGCGGCGGTGGCTGTGGGCCAGCCTCCTGCTGGGCGGGGTGCTGCTCACCGTGGCGCACTCGGGGCCGCTCTCCTCGCCGCTCGTCGGGACCGCGCAGGCCGCGCTCGACGGTCCGCTCGCGCCGCTGCGCAACGTCCACAAGGTCGACCTCCTCGTGCGACTGCCGCTCGTGGTGGGCCTGACCCACGTCCTCGGCCTGCTCGCGGGGTGGCGGCTACGAGCGGGGTGGCACCGCCAGCTCGCCCTCGGCGCGGCCGTCGTCACCGTCGTCGCGGCCGCGGCCCCGGGCTTCACCGGAGCCATCGCCGTCCGGGGCACCTTCGAACGGATGCCGCAGCACTGGGTCGACACGGGGCGCTGGCTCGGCGCGCAGCGAGGCGAAGGGCAGGCTCTCGTCGTCCCCGCGGCGAACTTCGGCGAGTACCAGTGGGGACGGACCATCGACGAACCGCTCCGCCCCCTCACCCGAGCCTCGTATGCCGTCCGCGACGCCGTACCGCTCGCACCCGCCGGGACGATCCGCCTCCTCGACGAGATCGAGCGGCGCCTCCAGACGGGCAGAGGGCTCGACGGCGGAGTCGAGGTCCTCGCCCGAGCCGGCATCAAGCACCTCGTCGTCCGCAACGACCTCGCGACCAACGAGTCCGGCCAGCCGCCGGTCGCGTTCGCACGCTCCTCGGTCCGGGCCACCACCGGGGTCACGCTCGCCAAGGGCTTCGGACCGACCTTCCTCGACGCCACGGGGGAGCGGGTCTTCCCTGTCGAGGTCTACGACCTGCCCGTCGCGGCGTCCGCCTCGCTCGAGCTCTGGGACGTCGCCGCTGCGGTCGGAGCGTCCGGCGCCAGCGAGGACCTCGTCCGGCTGGCCGACGCTGGTCTCCTCACCGGCCCCGTCGTCTTCGACGGTGACCGCACGAACGCGACACCCACCCCCGCGACCCGGGTCGACACCGACGGCCTTCGCCTGCGCGAGCGGTGGTTCGGGGCGCCCCGCGGCCAGGACCTCACACCGACGCTCACGGCGGCGCGCGGGCGCGACGTGCCGGACTACCTGCCGTGGACCGACAGGTCGCTGCAGTCGTCCGTGACCTACACCGGCATCGCCGACGTCGGAGCGTCGTCGTCGGTTGCCGAGGACCTCGGGTTCGCCGGTCTCCGGCCGGCGCGACGTCCCTTCGCCGCTCTCGACGGCGACCCGGGCACCGGCTGGGCGGCCATGTGGGACGAGCGCCCGACCCTCACGGTCGACCTCTCCGAACCCGTGTCCTTCGACCACGTCGTGCTCACCGGGCTCGGCCCGGTGAGCAGCCTCGGTGACAGCGTGCGCCGTCCGACGCGCGTGCGCGTCAGTGCGGACGACGCCCACGTGGAAGCCACCCTCGGCGTCGGCCCCCAGAGGGTGGACCTGCCCGCCGGCCCGCACTCGAGCGTGCGCGTCGAGATCCTCGAGACCGAGGAGGACGCCCCGGGCCGGGTCGTCACCGGCCTCGCCGAGCTGACCATCCCCGGGGTGGCGCCTCGCGAGGTCGTGGACCTGCCCGACGGTGCGGACGCACCGAGGGACACCTCGGCTGTCGTCCTCGGATCAGGCCTGCCGGGGCGTGACGGCTGCACGAGCACCGACGCCGAGTTCGTATGTCTCTCAGGGCAGTCGGCCGACCCCGAGCAGACCGGGTCGCTCGTGCGCTCATTCTCAGGAGAGCGGCCGGGGGAGTGGGACGTCCGGGGGACGCTCGCCCCCCGGGGCGCGGGTGCGGCGCCGGCCCTGACGTCCTCGCCAGGGGTCGTCGTCACGACGAGCAGCGTCCGGACCGACGCGCCGCAGGCACGCCCGGACGCCCTCGTCGACGGTGACGACCGCACCGCCTGGAGCCCGGCCTTCGATGACGAGACCCCCGAGGTCCTCCTCGAGTTCGACCGCCCGGTGACGGTGTCGACCGTGCGCCTCCAGGCACGACGCGACTGGGCCGAGCGGGCCGCCCCGGCCGTCGTCCTCGACATCGGTGGCAAGGAGGTCACCCGCCGCGTCCAGCCCGGAGGCGTCGTCGAGATCCCCCCGACGACGGGCACCTCGCTGCGGCTGACCTTCGTCCGGGTCCCGACCACCGACGACGACGCCCTGCCCAACGCCGCGCTCGAGCTCGAGGCCGTCGACCTGGCCGGGACGACCTTCCGGGCGCCGCGCGACGCCGTCGAGGCCACCTGCGGCAGCGGACCGCGGCTCGTCGTCGACGGCAGGGAGGTGCCGACGCGTGCCTCCGTGACGCGGGACCAGCTCTTCGGCCTCGGCGCGGGCACGTGGAGCGCCTGCGAGCCCGTGCGGTTCGACGACCGTCGCCGGCACGCGGTCGAGGTGGGGGCCTGGCAGGGCCTCACCGCTCGGTCGGCGGTGCTTCGCATGGAAGGGCAAGGCGCCCCGAGGACCGCCACGCCGACGTCCGTCGCCGCCGCCACGTCGGGCTCGGGGTGGATCGCCACGATCACCCCCTCCGACGGGGCGAGGCTCCTCGTCCTCGACCAGAACGCCAACGCCGGCTGGGTCGCCCGGGTCGCTGGCACGGAGCTGCGGCCGCAGGTCGTCGACGGGCGACGCCAGGCGTTCGTCGTGCCGGCGGGAGCATCCGGAGAGCTCAGCATCTCCTTCGGTCCCGACGGCGCCTACCGTGCTCTGCTGCTGCTCGGGCTCGCCCTCGCCGCGGGCCTGGGGCTCACCGCCCTCATCGCGCTGCGTCGCCCCACCACGGTCACGGTCGGCGTACTCGTGGACGCCCGCGACGAGGCCGCACGTCCCACGCGACGCACCCCTGCCGTGGTCCTCAGCGCTGCCGCGGTCCTCGCCGGGACCCTCGTCGCCGGGCCCGCAGGCGCCGGCGCGGCGCTCGCGGGCGTCCTCGCGGCCCATGCGCTCGGTCGCGGTGGCCGCCGCCGCGCCACGGGTGCCCGGCCCGCGGCCCTCACGGTCGCAGCCGGAGTCCTTGCGTGCGGCGTCGCCCAGGCGGTGGTGTCACCCGGCAGCCTGGGCCCCGCGGTCCTCGAGGGGGCGCTCCGGGTCGTGCTCGTCGCGGTCGTCACGCTCGCGGCGCTCGCGGCGGTGGGCGAGCAGCCGCGACGTGAGGCGTGAGGCCGGCACCTCGACGAGCTGGTGGCTGAGAAAGCCGAGCAGCAGGCTCACAGGCACCCCCACGGCCAGGAGGGGCAGCAGGCCGCCGCGGAAGAACTCGGCGCCCGTCACGGCATACACGGCTGTGAGGACCGGGAGGTGCCAGAGGAAGACGCCGTAGCTCACGACGCCGAGCCAGCGCGCGGCGGGGCGCGACAGCACTCGTGAGAGGCCGGAGGGCGAGCCGAGGGCGAGGGGCACGAGGAGGGCGGCGGCGACGAGCGTGGCGAGACCGGTGCGCAGGAGCAGTGCGACGCCGTGCGCCGGGTCGAGCGTGAGCGAGCCCGCGATGGGCGTCGTCGACGCGAGGTAGGCCGCCGCGGCCACGGCGAGGCACCCGACCGGGTCGCGCGCGAGACGCGTCAGCCCACGCGCGACACGGTGGCCCGGCACGCGCAGCGCCTCCGCACAGACCATGCCGAGGAGGAAGTGCGGTGCGCGCCACGGCAGCCAGCGCTCGAGCAGCAGGTCCTCGCCGAACTCGGCGGGAGCGGTGAGGAGCGGGAGCAGCGACGTGACGACGAGCGCGGCGACGAGAACGGTCAAGGGCCGGGAGGGGTGACCGCGGCGCAGCCGCTCGAGGAGGACGACGACGAGGGGGAGTGCGGCATAGAAGCTGATCTCGGTCGCGATGCTCCACGACTGGCCGAAGGACGCGATGACGGCGTCGGGGACGTAGATGTGCAGCGCGAGGGCGTGCAGGACCGTGTTCCCGACGTCCGGTCGGGTGGCGACAACCACGGCGGCGAGGGCGAGCCAGTAGGCGGGCACGACCCGGGCGAACCGTCGTGCCGCGTAGCCGAGTGCGTCGACGCGACCGGTGTGCTCGAGGTGGTGGGCCAGGCCCCGGTGCAGCAGGAAGCCGGAGAGGGCGAAGAAGATCGACACCCCGAAGTCGCCACGCGCGAGGAGGTGTCCGGCGAGCCCACCGGTCGTCCCGACGCCCGTGAGAAAGGCCGCGTGGGTGAGCACGACGAGGCCGGCCGCGACCCCGCGGAGACCGTCGAGGGCGGGCAGCACCTGAAGGCGCGCGGGGACGTGCGCTGCCGCGGGCGCACCGGTGCTCATGACAGGGAAGCGTAGGCGAGTGACGTGTCACACCCGAGGTACGGCAGGAAAGCCGTACCGGCTGGTAGTGTCCCCCCGAACGTCCTCCCCACCCTTGAGACAAAGGTGTCCCACTGATGCGCAGAATCATCGGTCTGGTGCTGATGGGCCTTGCCGGCTTCCTCGTCACCACCGCGCTGCTGGCGTTGATCTACGTGCCCGGCCAGGTCAAGAAGACCCCGCTCGACACCGACTCCTACACCCGTCTCACGGGAGAGGCCTCCGCGCTGCCGTCCGGTGACGGCGCGCCCGTCAAGGCCCTGAGCCACACGGTCGCCGACGGCGCCAAGTCCGACGGTGACGTCGTCGTCTTCGACACCTTCACCTGCCTCATCACCAACCCGAACGGCGACTCGCCCGACTGCGTCGACGACACCGACCCGGACAAGCGCCTCGTCACCGCGTCGACCGACCGCTTCGCGACGGACCGCAAGACCGGCCTGTCGGTCAACGACGAGAAGTACATCGGCGACGCCACGCCGCACGAGGGCCTCGTCAACAAGTTCCCGTTCGGCGTCGAGAAGAAGACCTACCCGTTCTGGGACGGCCTGCTCAAGCGCGCCGTCGAGGCGAACTTCGAGGGCGAGGAGAAGGTCAACGGCTGGAACACCTACAAGTTCGTCATCGACGTCAACGACGAACCGGCCGAGATCTCCAACGGCATCCAGGGCACCTACTCGTCGCTCAAGACGATGTGGGTCGACCCGCGGACCGGCGCGATCCAGAAGCAGACCGAGCAGCAGAAGCGTGTCCTCGAGAGCGGCACCACGGTCCTCGACCTCGACTTCGGCTTCACCGAGGAGACCATCAAGGCCAACGTCGAGGACGCGAAGGCCAACGACAGCAAGCTCGGCCTCGTCGAGAAGCTGCCGCTCATCGCGGGCATCCTCGGCCTCATCGCGGCCGCGGTCGGCTTCTTCCTCTGGAACGGCGCCCGTGGCAACGACGGTGGCGACGTACGGACCCGACGTGACGGCGACGGCGGCGAGCCCACATATGCCGGTCGTGACGACCTCGACGTCTTCGGCGACAACGACAACGACGCGACGCGCAGCCGCGCGGACGTTCGAGGCCGCTGACGCGCACGACGCACAGAACGGGAGGCCCCGCGGACCGAGACGGTCGGCGGGGCCTCCCGCATGTGTCGGCCGTCGCGGCGCCTCAAGCTGGTCAGGCAGGTCGGCGGCACACGAAGATCGCGGTGCCGGGGATCACGGCCCCCCGCGTCGGCGACCACCCGCCCCACGTCTCGGTGTTGTCGGCCGGCCACTCGGGCTCGACGACGTCGTCGAGCAGCAGCCCGGCCGCGACGACCTCGCGGACCCGGTCGCCCATCGTCCGGTGGTGCTCGACGTAGGTCGCGCGCCCGTCGGCCCCGGACTCGACGTAGGGCGTCCGGTCGAAGTAGCTGAGCCGCGCCACGAGCCCCGCCTCGGTGGGGTCGTCGGGGAAGGCCCACCGGATCGGGTGCGTCGTCGAGAACACGAACCGCCCACCGGGGCGCAGCACCCGCGCCACCTCGGCCATGACGGCCGCGCTGTCCGCGACGAACGGCACGACCCCGTATGCCGTGAAGACCGTGTCGAACACCCCGTCACCGAAGGGGAGGGCGAGGGCGTCGCACTGGAGCAACGGGGGAGCGACACCGGTCCGGGCGCTCACCTCGGAGCCGACGCGGAGCATGCCGATCGAGAGGTCGGTGGCCACGACCGACACGTCCTGCGTGCGCTGCAGCCACCGCGCGCCCTGGCCGGCGCCCGCGCCGATCTCCAGGATCCGCTGACCCGCGGTGGCGCCGAGCAGCCCGAGGTTCTCCTCTGTCCAGCCCTCGGGTCCCCAGACGAGGTCGTCGTCGCCGAGGAAGGCGCCGTGCTCGGCGTAGTAGTCCGTGGCCTCGCCGTCCCACCAGGCCCGGTTGGCCGCCTGGGTCTCGCCGGTCCCGGCGGTGCGGCGGCCGACGTCCTCGTTCACCGGCATACCCCGCTTTGACCGTGGTCGGACAGGGTCGGTAGTCTGGACGAGCATTCGTGTGCGTTCACGCATGCCCTCACGGGCTCAAGGACGCGGCACGAACACCGAGTTCCACCCCATCGAATCCATCTGTCCACAACGGAGTTCCTACTACATGACTGCCAGCACGGTCGCCAAGACCGCCCCTCAGATCGCCATCAACGACATCGGCTCTGAGGAAGACCTTCTCGCCGCCATCGACGCGACGATCAAGCACTTCAACGACGGAGACATCGTCGAAGGCCGCATCGTCAAGGTCGACCGCGATGAGGTTCTGCTCGACATCGGCTACAAGACCGAGGGTGTCATCCCCTCGCGTGAGCTCTCCATCAAGCACGACATCGACCCCAACGAGGTCGTCAAGGTCGGCGACGAGGTCGAAGCCCTCGTTCTCCAGAAGGAGGACAAGGAAGGCCGCCTCATCCTGTCCAAGAAGCGGGCTCAGTACGAGCGCGCCTGGGGCACGATCGAGAAGGTCAAGGAGGAGGACGGCGTCGTCACCGGCACCGTCATCGAGGTCGTCAAGGGTGGCCTCATCCTCGACATCGGCCTGCGTGGCTTCCTCCCCGCCTCCCTCGTCGAGATGCGTCGCGTCCGCGACCTCCAGCCCTACGTCGGCAAGGAGATCGAGGCCAAGATCATCGAGCTCGACAAGAACCGCAACAACGTGGTCCTGTCGCGCCGTGCCTGGCTCGAGCAGACGCAGTCCGAGGTGCGCACGACGTTCCTCAAGGAGCTCCTGAAGGGCCAGGTCCGTTCGGGCGTCGTGTCCTCCATCGTCAACTTCGGTGCGTTCGTGGACCTCGGCGGCGTCGACGGTCTCGTCCACGTCTCGGAGCTCTCCTGGAAGCACATCGACCACCCGTCCGAGGTCGTCGAGGTCGGCGACGAGGTCACCGTCGAGGTGCTCGACGTCGACATGGACCGCGAGCGTGTCTCCCTGTCGCTGAAGGCGACGCAGGAGGACCCGTGGCAGCACTTCGCCCGGACCCACGCCATCGGCCAGGTCGTCCCCGGCAAGGTCACCAAGCTCGTCCCGTTCGGTGCGTTCGTGCGCGTCGAGGACGGCATCGAGGGCCTCGTCCACATCTCCGAGCTGGCCGAGCGCCACGTGGAGCTGCCGGAGCAGGTCGTCACCGTCGGCGCCGACATCTTCGTCAAGGTCATCGACATCGACCTCGAGCGTCGTCGCATCTCGCTCTCGCTCAAGCAGGCCAACGAGGACGGCGCGGGCCAGGTCGAGTTCGACCCGACCCTCTACGGCATGGCCGCGGAGTACGACGAGCAGGGCAACTACAAGTACCCCGAGGGCTTCGACTCCGAGACCAACGAGTGGCTCGAGGGCTACGAGAAGCAGCGTGAGACCTGGGAGAAGCAGTACGCCGAGGCCCACGCCCGCTGGGAGGCTCACCGCTCGCAGGTCGAGGAGGCCGCCAAGGCCGACGCCGAGGCCGCTGCCGGTGGCGACACCGCCACCTCCTACAGCAGCGACTCCGCCTCGTCCTCGTCCGACGACGAGGGCACGGGCTCGCGTCCGGCCGCCCCGCCGGCCAACGAGGGCACCCTCGCCTCCGACGAGGCCCTCGCCGCGCTGCGCGAGAAGCTCACCGGCAACTGAGCCGACCGGCATACGCTCGTATGCCGTGACGCGACGACCGAAGGCCCGGTCCCCTCTGCGGGGCCGGGCCTTCGGCCTGTCCGGATGCGCGAGGATTCCTCCGGCGCCGGACACAACCTTCCGGCGCCGGACGTCGTGTGGATGGGTGTCAGCAGGACATCGACGAAGGGGGACCGGCGTGCGATCGTCGGGGAGCGCGGACGCCGACTTCACGGCGTTCGTCGAGGGCGCGCAGCCTCGGCTGTCGCGGGTGGCGGTGTTGCTCACCGGCAACCGCTCCACCGCCGAGGACCTCGTGCAGGAGGCGCTCATCCGCACCTACCTGCACTGGGACAAGGTGCGTCCCGAGGGGGCCTACGCCTACACCCGCAGGACCCTCGTCAACCTCAACACCGACCGGTGGCGGCGGCGCCACCTCGAGCCGGTGCTGGGGGACCTGGCGGACGACCGCGCCAGCGGCGCCGCGTCGCGTGCCTACGCGACGGTCGACCACCGCGACGACATCGTCTCCGAGCTCGCCGGGCTCACCGCCCGGGAGCGCTCCATCATCGTCCTGCGCTACTACCTCGACCTGACCGAGCGCCAGGTCGCCGAGGAGCTCGAGATCTCCGTCGGCACCGTGAAGTCCACGTGCTCGCGAGCCCTGGCCCGTCTGGGCTCGCAGCGAGTGGGAGAAGGAAGGTTGTCATGAGCCCCATCCGCGAGGACGAGCTGCGCGCCCGGCTGCACGCCGTGGAGCCGTCGCCGGCCGTGCCCGGGCTGGCCGACAGGATCATCGAGCAGGGAGTGGCGCGCCGTCGCCGGCGCCGGTGGGCCGTGGGTCTCGCCGCGGCGGCCGCGGTGGGCGTCATCGGGGTCGGCGCGCTGGCCGTCGGCGACGGGATCGGGCGGGACGACGCCCTGCCGGCGTCGCCCTCACCGACCCCGACCGTGGTCGAGACGACACCCGTCGTCACGCCGACCGGGTCGCCGACGGCGAGTCCCTCCTCCACGCCCTCGTCGTCGGTGTCGCCGTCGGTGCCCACGGCGAGCCCCTCGTCCGTTCCCGTGCTCAACCCCACCCCGGACCCGTCGCCCAGCGTGCCGCTGCCGTCCACCAGCGGCCCGGCCCCGGAGGTCCAGCGCCCCGTCACGCTGCTGCACGCCGGCTCCTGGGCCCGCACCAACACCTTCGCGGGAGCCTGTGGGGCCGACATCTTCCCGACCGCCGGGGCGCGCAACGCCTACGCCTACGAGGCGCGTGCCACGGCGGCTGTCGAGGGCCGCGCCGACCGCGAGGTCTACCAGTTCTTCGCCAGCGCAGCCGACGCCGCCGCCTTCATGAACGACCTGCGGGCCCAGAGCCGCGCCTGCGACACGACGACCGACGGCGCCATGCGCGGGATCGTCGAGGGGCTGAGCGGTCCGTGGAGCGATGGCCTGGCCCTGAGCTGGTTCCCGAACGACACCTCTGTGAGCGGCGGGTCGGTCGTCCTCGCGGTCCGGTCCGGCAGCGCCGTCACGCTGTCTGGGGCGTCCGGTTCCTTCACCCGCACCGACCGCGTGGATCCCGCTCTCCTCCGGGCGGCGCGACCGTCGGTCGAGCACGTCTACCCCCAGCTGGGGTGCGGGCTCACCGAGCAGGGCTGTCGGACGTGACGCGGTGCCGCGGAGCCGCCCCGTGCGAGAGTGGCTCCATGGCACGCACCATCGCGACGAACACCGACGTCGACCTCGAAGCCCTGCTCGACTTCGTCCGACCCCGCCACCACATGGTGCTGCTCACGACCCGTCGCGACGGGCGCCCGCAGGCGTCGCCGGTCACCGGTGGCGTCGACGAGCAGGGGCGCATCGTCATCTCCACCTATCCCGAGCGCGCCAAGACCGCCAACGCCCGGCGCAACCCGCGGGTGAGCGTCATGGTGCTCTCCGACGACTTCGGCGACGCCTGGGTTCAGGTCGACGGGGACTGCGAGGTCATCGACATGCCGGAGGCGGCCGACGCGCTCGTCGACTACTACCGCTGCATCTCCGGCGAGCACCCCGACTGGGACGAGTACAGGCAGGCGATGCGCGAGCAGGGCAAGTCGCTGCTCCGCATCACGCCGACCCGTTGGGGTCCGGTGGCGACCGGCGGCTTCCCCGCGCGGCTCGCCGACGGCTAGGCGCCGGAGGACCGGCTGCTCCGGGTCAACCGGGTGACCGTCGCGGCCAGGGTCGGGTGCTCGACGTCCGAGGCCGTCGCCCAGTAGGCACGCCGCAGCCACGACGTGCGCGGGTCCTCGTCGATGACGCCGTCGTCGTCGCAGCCGAGGTAGCGACCACCGCCGAGCCGCACCATGAGGGCGCCCGCGGCGACGTCCCACGAGCTCGTGTGGAGGTCGAAGGTCGCGTCCGCGCGGCCCGTGGCGACGTGGGCCAGGCCGAGTGCGCCGCTGCCGAGCGTGCGCACCGCGCCGTAGGCCCGGACGAGCCGCCCGCTCTCGACGAGCGCGTCGTCCCCGTTCGCCTCGAGGTCGACACCGCGAGGGAAGGTCCCGATGACGAGACTGTCGAGCTCGCGCTCGAGCCTTCGGGGGCCCGCAGGCCAGCCGTTGACTGTCACTCCGGTGAGGTCCGCGGCATACACCTCCCCAAGGGCCGGGGCGGCGACGACGCCGGCGACGACCTCGCCCTCGACGGCCGCGGCGATCGACACGCACCAGTGGGCGAGGCCGTGGCTGAAGTTGACCGTGCCGTCGATGGGGTCGACGTGCCACGTGACCCGTCCGGAGCCGCTGCTGCCTCCCTCCTCGCCGACCACTCCGCTGTCGGGCACGGCGCGCCGGAGGCCGTCGCGCAGGATGCGCTCCGACGCGTGGTCGTGCTCGGTGACGAGGTCGTGCGGCCCGCCCTTGTGCTCGACCGCCATCGGCTTCCGGAAGACGGACATGAGGTATGCCGTCGCCTCGCCCGCGACGTGTTCAGCCACCTCGCGGAGATGGACCGACTCCGTGATGGCTGCCGTGCCGGCGGTTCCGGCCGTGCCGGCCTGACCGGACGTCACTGCGGCTCGCCGCCGACCGGCATGAGCCAGGCGCGCCCCTCCTCGAAGCCGACGTCGAGGAAGTCGCCGGCGCCGAAGGTCTCGTGCGCATGCGGGTCGGCCACCGAGACGACGAGGTTGCCCGCCTCGGTCTCGATGTCGTACTCGATCGACTCGCCGTAGAACATCGACGAGAGGACCCGGCCGACGGACCCACCGACGGAGCGGGACTCGGTGGGGGAGAGGCGCACCGACTCCGGGCGGACGAGCAGGGTCACCGGCTCGTCGACGTCGACGCCGGGGTGCTTGGGCACGGTCCACCGCTTGCCGAGCACGCCGACCTCCGCGTGCCCGTCCTCGACGCTGTGCACGTCGACGTCGAGGAAGTTGGCGCGACCGATGAAGTCGGCCACGAAGACCGTCGCCGGGTGCCGGTAGATCTCCTGCGGGGTGTCGACCTGCTCGATGACTCCGACGTTCATGACGACGATGCGGTCCGACATCGTCATCGCCTCGTCCTGGTCGTGGGTGACGAAGACCGCCGTGATGCCCAGGCGGCGCTGGAGCCGGCGGATCTCCCCACGCATCTGCACCCGCAGCTTGGCGTCGAGGTTCGACAGCGGCTCGTCGAAGAGCAGCACCCTGGGCCGCATGACGAGGGCGCGGGCGAGCGCCACGCGCTGCTGCTGGCCACCGGACATCTGGTGCGGTGCCCGGTCGCGGTAGGGCCCGAGGTTCATCGACGTCAGCGCGGTCTCCACCTCCTCGGCGACCCGGGCCGACGGCATCTTCTTGAGCTTGAGGCCGTAGGCGACGTTGTCGAAGACGGTGAGGTGTGGGAAGAGGGCGTAGGACTGGAAGACCATCGCCATCGGCCGCTTGTTGGGGGCGACCTTGTTGAGCAGGTCGTCGTCCAGGCGGATCTCACCGGCGGTCGGCGTCTCGAACCCGGCGATCATGCGCAGCGTCGTCGTCTTGCCGCACCCCGACGGCCCGAGGAGGGTGATGAACTCGCCGGGCTCGATGTCGAGGTCGACGTCGCGCACCGCCGGGGTGGCGTTCTTGTCCTCGCCGTAGACCTTGCGCAGGCCGCGCAGGGTGACGCGCCCGGGGGTGGCCGTCGCCAGGGTGTCCGGCGCGGAGCCGAGGCTGTCGTCGGCGAGGGTGGTGTCGTGGGTCATGGCACTCTCCGAGGTGGCGGTCATCGGCGTTGGATGCCGCGGATCGAGGGGTGGAGCATCGCGAGGTTGAGCAGCCCGATGAAGCCGAGCACGATGACGATGAGGATGGCGCAGTAGGCGAAGGCATTGCCGAAGCGACCGGCGTCGACCTCGGCGAGGATCTGGCTCGTCATGATCTTCGTCTGGGGCGTCGTGATGAAGACGATCGGTGACAGGGTCGTCATCGACCGGGCGAACGCATAGGTGAGGCCCGACAGGAGCGCGGGCCGGATGAGCGGCAGCGTGACCTTGCGGAACGTTGTGAAGCTGCTCGCGCCCAGGCTGGTCGACGCCTCGTCGATGGCCGGGTTGATCTGCTGGAGCGCGGAGATCCCGGCGCGCTGGCCCGAGGGCAGGGAGCGCGCGACGAAGACCATGACGATCGCCATGGCGCCACCGAGGATCGCCGAGCCGCCGGCCACCGCTGGGAACCACTGCCGCCCGGCGAAGATCGTCGGGGTGTTGAAGGCAATGGCGTAGCCGATGCCGATGACCGTGCCCGGCACCGAGAGGCCGAGCATGCCGACGAAGTCCATGAGGCCCGACGTGCGCTTGAGCTTGCTCACGACGAGCCAGGCGATGAGCATGCCGAGGAGCCCCGCGATGGGGGTCGCGATGAGCGCGAGGAGGGTCGTCGTGAACATCGCGTCCGAGCCGATGCCCGCGAGGACGAACCGGTAGTGCGCGAGCGTGAAGTCGTTGTTGACGCCGAAGATCTTGACGAACCCGCCGAAGATGACCGTCGCATACATGAGGACGACGAGCCCGGCGACGACGACGGCGAGCGACAGGATCGGGACCCGCAGCGCCGGTGCAGTGATGAGCTCCGGTGTGCCCGACGGCTTCCCGGTCACGGTGACGACGTTCTTGCGGCTGACCCAGTAGCGCTGGACGAGGAACACGCTCAGTGCCGGGACGAGGAGGACGAGCGAGTATGCCGCGCCGCCGGCGACGTTGTACTCACCCGTCACCGCGAGGTAGGCCCGCGACGCGAGGACGGTGTAGTCGCCGCCGAGAACGAGCGGGTTGGCGAGGTCGGCGATCGACTCGACGAAGAGCAGGAGGAACGAGCCGGCGATGCCCGGCACCAGCATGGGGAGCGTCACCGAGGTGAAGATCTTCAGCTTGCTCGCCCCGAGGTTGGACGCGGCCTCGTCGAGGCTGGGGTCGAGGCTCTCGAGCATCCCCTTGAGGTTCATGTAGGCCACGGGGAAGAACGACAGCGTGAGGACGAAGACGAGGCCCTTGAGCCCGTAGATGTCGATCTCGAGGCCGAAGAGCTTGTTGCTGACGATCCCGTTGCGCCCGAACATCGTGATGGCCGCGGTGGCGACGGCGAACGGCGGCGACACGATCGGCATGAGCGACACGAGGTGCAGGAGCTTCTTGCCCCGGAACTTCAGCCGCACCTGGGCGTAGGCCATGACGAACCCGACGAACGTGCCGAGCAGCGCCACGATGACGCCGAGCTGGACGGTGTTCCACAGGATCCGGCGGTTGACCGCGTTGGTGAGCATCGAGCTGACGATCTCCCACCCCTCCGGGGAGAACGCCACCGTGAGGATGCGCAGCAGGGGGAGCCCGACGATGACGAAGAGGAGGACCGAGACCGCCGTCACGAGCGCGACGAGGGTGAGGTCCCGCCCGGAGCGGCGGCGGGGTCGGGGCGGGCTCTCGCCCACCCCGACCGGGTCCGCGGCCGCGGGCAGCAGCGTGGCGGTCATGGGTTCGCCGTCACTCCTTGGGAGCGGGCGCGACCTCGGCGTCGAACTTCGCGGTGAGTGCCTTCTTCTTCTCACCGGCGGCGATCGAGTCGTACTCGACGAGCTTGATCTCGTCGAGCTTGACCATGTCCTCGGTGATCTTGGCGTCGGGGTTGGTCGGGATCTGGAAGCTGCCGACCGTCGGGCCGATGTCCTGGTGCTCGGGGGTGAGCGTCCAGTCGATGAACTTCTTCGCGTTCTCCGCGTTCGGGCCGCCCTTGACCATCGACACGGCGCCGATCTCGTAGCCCGTGCCCTCGCTCGGGAAGGTGACCTCGAGCATGTCGAAGCCCTCCTTCTGGTACTTCACGCAGTCGTGGCTGAAGATCACGCCGACGGCGACCTCACCGCGCCCGGCCATCTGGCCCGGGGCGGAGCCGCTCTTGGAGTACTGCAGGACGTTCTGGTGGAGCTTGCCGAGGTAGTCGAACGTCTTGGCCTCGTCCATGCCGTTGAGGACCATCTGCGTCCACACCGCGGTGTAGGACGTGCCCGACGTCGACGGGTGGGCGATGGCGACCTGCTTCTTGAGCTTGGGGTCGAGCAGCTGGGCCCACGACTCCGGTGCGCCGGCGCCGGCCTTCGCGAGCTGGTCCTTGTTGGAGCAGAAGCCGAGGACACCGACGTAGGTGCCGGTCCACTTGCCCTCCGCGTCCTTGTACTTCTCCGGGATCTTCTCGGCGTTCGGGCTCTTGTAGGCCTCGATGAGGCCGGCGTTGAAGGCGGCCACGTGACCGTCGGACGGTCCCCCGTAGAGGACGTCGAACTCGGGCTTGCTCTTCGCGGCGTCGAGGCGGGCGACGCCCTCGCCCGAGCTCATGCGGACGAACGAGGTCTTGATGCCGGAGGCCTTGGTGAAGGCCGCCGCCATCGCCTGGCACTGCTCCTCCTGGGGGGTGCACGCGACGACGACCTCGCCGGTGCCCTTGGTCGACCCGGAGCCGGAGCTGCTCGACGGGTCCGAGCTCGACGGCTCCTCGACCGCGCAGGCGGCGAGGAGCGCGGTCAGCCCCAGCGGGAGCGCCAGGAGGAGGGCGGAGGTGCGGGAACGGGACATGGCGGTTGACTCCTTTGTCAAAGGCCGACCGTGACGCCACGGCCTGCTGCGGGCCGACACTAGGCCGCGTGATCAAGGCCGTCGGTCACGACACGGGCGCCGAACGGTCACCATCCTGTGACCGACACCCGGGTCAGCCGCGGTCGTCCCCGGGGCCGCTGGAGTAGCGGTAGCCGACCCCGCGCACGCTCGTGATGCAGCCCTGGGCGGACGGGTCCACCGCCTCGAGCTTGAGACGCAGCCGGTAGACCGCGGTCTTGAGCAGCTCCCTGCCGCCGAGCGGCTGCGCGTCGCCCCAGCCGAGCAGGAGCAGCTGCCGGAAGGGCAGGTCCTCGTCGGGGTGGGTGACGAGCGCCGCGAGGAGGCGGTACTCGTGCGGTGTGAGGTCCGCCCGCTTCCCTCCGACGTATGCCGTCGCGCTGCGCAGGTCGAGCGTCACCGGACCGGACTGGGCCACCGCCCCCTCCCGCCTGGGAGACCTCCGCACGAGGCCCGCGGCGCGCAGGGCCAGCTCGCGCGGGTGGAAGGGCTTGGTGACGTAGTCGGAGGCGCCCGCCTCGAGCCCGGCGATGCGCTGCGACGTCTCGCCGAGCGCGGTGAGGAGGATGACCGGGACCCCCTTCGTCGACGTGATCCGGCGGCACAGCTCGATGCCCGACATGCCGGGAAGCATGACGTCGAGGACGACGAGGTCGACCTGCTGCTCGGACACGACGGTCCAGCCCGCCTCGGCCGTGCCGGCCGTCACCGTCGCGAAGTCCTGCGTCTCGAGGGCGAACGTGATGATGTCGCGCATCGCCGGCTCGTCCTCGACGACGAGGGCTCGCCACACCGGCTCGCTCATGCGCGCCCCTTGTCCTCGCCGGCGGGGAAGGCGACGAGCATCGTCGTCCCGTGCTGCGCGATCGTGTCGACGAGGATGCGACCTCCGTGGAGCTCGGCGATGTGCGCGGAGATGTAGAGCCCCAGCCCCGTGCCCTCCCCGATGGGGGCGCTGCTCGAGAACCGGGCGAAGAGCCGCGAGCGCTCCTCCTCGCTCATGCCGCGACCCTCGTCGCTGATGGCGAGGATGACGTTGCCGTCGGCGGTGTGGCCGCGGACGACGACGGCGTTGTCGACGCGGTCGTCGTGGCGCAGGGCGTTGGCCACGAGGTTGCTCACGAGCTGCTGGATGAGCTGCGGGTCGAGGTGGACCCGGGTGGGCGGCCCGGGGGCGTCGAGGGCGATGGCGCGGTGGCGGTGCACCTGACGCAGCTCGCGCACGACCGAGCGCAGGTAGGCGCGCAGCTCCACTTGGCGCAGGTGGACCTCGAAGAGCCCGGCCTCGATCCGGGCGTGGGTGAGCATGTCCTCGGCCAGCTCGATGACATGGTCGGCGCTGCCCGAGATCGTGTCGACGAACTTGGCCTGGGTCGTCGTCAGCGGGCCCGGGGTCTGCTCGGCGAGCAGGTCGGCGGACCCCTTGATGAGGGCCAGCGGGGTGCGCACCTCGTGGCTGAGCACCGAGACCTGGTCCGCGCGGCGCAGGGCCACCCCCTGCAGGCGCGCGATCTCGTGGCCGCTGCGCCGCAACGCCGCTCGCAGCCGCACGACCCACCACGCGAGTGCGAGCGTCACGAGCCCCGTCACGACGAGACCCGCCCCGAGGGCCGAGATCATGAGGGCGACCCTACGACGCCGGGTACGTTGACCCCATGCTGCGCGTGGGTCTCACCGGCGGGATCGGGTCCGGCAAGTCGACGGTCGCCCGGACGCTGGCCGACCTCGGGGCGGTCGTCGTCGACGCCGACGCCGTGGCCCGCGAGGTCGTCGAGCCGGGGGAGCCGGCACTCGCGGCGATCCGCGACCGGTTCGGCGACGACGTCTTCGGCGAGGACGGATCCCTCGACCGACCCGCCCTCGGGCGCGTCGTCTTCGGCGACGCGGCCGCTCTGGCCGACCTCGAGTCCATCACCCACCCGGCCATCTGGAGACGGACGGCCGAGCTGCTCGAGCAGGCACCCAACGACGCCGTCCTCGTCCACGACATGCCGCTCGTCGTCGAGAAGTCGATGGGTGCCGACTACCACCTCGTCGTCGTCGTCGGGGCCGACGAGGACGAGCGCCTCACCCGGCTCGTCCGCGACCGGGGGATGAGCGAGAAGGACGCGCGCTCCCGCATCGCCGCGCAGGCCGACGACGACGCCCGGCGCGCCGCCGCCGACGTGTGGCTCGACAACGACGGGACTCCCGAGCAGCTCGAGGTCGAGGTCCGACGCCTCTGGGCCGAGCGGCTCGAGCCGTTCAACGACAACCTGCTGCACGGCATACGGGTCCGTCGTCCCGACGCCCTGACGATCAGTGAGCCGCGGGCGGAGTGGGTCGCGGAGGCGGCTCGTCTCATCGCGCGGCTCGAGCGGGCGCTGGGGGAGCGGGCCGTGAGTGTCGAGCACATCGGGTCGACGTCGGTGCCCGGGCTGCCGGCCAAGGACGTCATCGACCTCCAGGTCGGCGTCGTGTCCCTCGACGACGCCGACGAGCGGGCGTTCGTCGACGCCTTGGCGCGGTGTGGTTTCCCCCGCGTCGACGGGACGACCCGCGACAACGGCAAGGACGGCGAGGACTGGCCCAAGCGGTTCCACGGCAGCGCCGACCCCGGCCGGATCACGCACGTGCACGTCCGCGAGGTCGGCAGCCCGGGCTACGCGTGGGCGCTCGGCTTCCGCGACTGGCTGCGCGCCGACGCGGAGGCTCGCGAGGAGTACGCCGCGCTCAAGATGGACCTGCTCGCCAAGGGCCTCGCACCGTCGGACTACGCCCTCGCCAAGGAGCCGTGGTTCGACTCGGTCCACGAGCGGGTCCTGGCCCACGTGGCTCACTCGCCGGGGTAGCGCACCCCCACCTGCGCGCGGACCTCGTCGAGGACCTCCATGATGCGCAGCGTCTCGGACGCGGGGAGCAGCGGGCTCTCGGTCTCGCCGGCGTCGACGAGCCGGGCGGCCTCGCAGGCCTCGAAGTGCAGGCCGTGGGCGCGGCTCTCGGGCTCCCACGAGACCTCCGTCTCCGCGTTACGGGAGACGAAGCGGACCCGCGAGGGCGCGTACCAGCGGTTGTTCGGGTCGTCCGGGTCGCCGAGCTCGAGCCGGCCCGCGGTGCCGTTGATGCTCGCCGTCGTCGGCGTGCGCGAGGTCATCGTGGCGTGGAGCAGGCCTCGACCACCCTTGCTGCCGGTCACGAGGATCGTCTCCTCGGCGTCGACGCCCTCGTCGGTGAGGCGGCCGCTCGCCGTGACCGACTCGATGCCGCCGAGCGCGAACGATGCGAACGACGTGGGATAGATGCCGAGGTCGAGCAGCGCGCCGCCGGCGAGGGCCGGGTCGGACAGCCGCTGCGGGCCGTTGGGGAAGAGCGGCTGGCCGTGGTCGGCGAAGACGTTCTCGACCTGGCCCAGCAGGCCCTGCTCGAGGCACTGGCGCACGACGTCGACGCCGGGCAGGAAGCGCGTCCACATGGCCTCGAGGGCGAGCAGGCCCTTGTCGGCGGCGGTCTCGAGCACCTCGCGCGCCTCGGCGGCGTTGCGGGTGAAGGCCTTCTCGACGAGCACGGGCTTGCCGGCGCCGAGCGCGAGCATCGCCTGCGCGTGGTGCTCGGAGTGCGGCGTCGCGACGTAGACGATGTCGACGTCCGGGTCCGCGACCAGCTCCTCGTAGGACCCGTATGCCGTGTGCACCCCGAAGTCGTCCGCGAACGCCTGCGCGCGCGCCACGTCGCGCGAGGCCACCGCCTGGAGGACCTGGCCGGTCTCGGCACGGAGCGCGGCGGCCATCTCGCGGGCGATGTAGCCGGGTCCGAGGACGCCCCAGCGCAGGCTGGGGGCCGAGCGCGGGTCGGGAGTGCGGGGGGCGGGAAGCGCGGTGAGGGTCACCGGCTCATCCTCCCGCACCTCCTGCTGGCGTCCGCAACTGTGGTGGGTATGCCGTCCACTCACCGGACGTTGCGGGTGAACGTCTGTCGGTGGCACGGCATACCGTGTCGGTATGCGTCCCACCACCGACCTCAAGCGCACGGTCGCGCCGTTCAAGGTCGTCTCCGAGTTCGAGCCGGCCGGTGACCAGCCGGCCGCGATCAAGGACCTCGCCGAGCGCGTCGACCGTGGCGAGCAGAACGTCGTGCTCCTCGGTGCCACCGGCACCGGCAAGTCGGCGACGACGGCGTGGCTCGTCGAGCAGGTGCAGCGCCCGACGCTCGTCATGGCGCCCAACAAGACCCTCGCCGCCCAGCTGGCCAACGAGTTCCGCGAGCTGCTGCCCCACAACGCCGTCGAGTACTTCGTCAGCTACTACGACTACTACCAGCCCGAGGCCTACGTCCCGCAGACGGACACCTACATCGAGAAGGACTCCTCGATCAACGACGAGGTCGAGCGGCTCCGGCACTCGGCGACGAACTCGCTGCTCACCCGGCGCGACGTCATCGTCGTGGCGTCCGTGTCGTGCATCTACGGCCTCGGCACGCCGCAGGAGTACGTCGACAAGATGGTCCAGCTGCGCATCGGCGACGAGCTCGACCGCGACGAGCTGCTGCGGCGCTTCGTGCAGATGCAGTACACACGCAACGACCTCGCCTTCACCCGCGGCACGTTCCGGGTTCGTGGCGACACCGTCGAGATCATCCCCATGTACGAGGAGCTCGCGGTCCGCATCGAGTTCTTCGGCGACGAGGTCGACAAGATCTACACGCTCCACCCGCTCACCGGTGAGGTCGTGCGCGAGGAGACCGAGATGTACGTCTTCCCGGCGTCGCACTACGTCGCCGGCACCGAGCGCATGGAGCGTGCCATCGCGGGCATCGAGCACGAGCTCGAGGAGCAGCTCAAGACGTTCGAGAGCCAGGGGAAGATGCTCGAGGCCCAGCGGCTGCGGATGCGCACGACCTACGACATCGAGATGATGCGACAGGTCGGGTCGTGCTCGGGCATCGAGAACTACTCGATGCACCTCGACGGCCGCACCGCCGGCTCGGCGCCGAACTGCCTCCTCGACTACTTCCCAGAGGACTTTCTCCTCGTCCTCGACGAGTCGCACGTCACCGTGCCGCAGATCGGGGCGATGTACGAAGGCGACATGTCGCGCAAGCGGACCCTCGTCGACCACGGCTTCCGGCTCCCGTCGGCGATGGACAACCGCCCGCTCAAGTGGGAGGAGTTCCTCGAGCGGATCGGGCAGACCGTCTACCTCTCCGCGACGCCGGGCAACTACGAGCTCGCGCAGGCCGACGGCGTCGTCGAGCAGATCATCCGCCCGACGGGGCTCATCGACCCCGAGATCGTCCTCAAGCCGACCAAGGGCCAGATCGACGACCTGCTCCACGAGATCAACGAGCGGGCCGCGAAGGACGAGCGCGTCCTCGTCACCACGCTCACGAAGAAGATGGCCGAGGACCTCACCGACTACCTCCTCGACAAGGGGGTGCGGGTCCGCTACCTGCACTCCGACATCGACACCCTCCGCCGGGTCGAGCTGCTCCGCGAGCTGAGGTTGGGCGAGTTCGACGTCCTCGTCGGCATCAACCTCCTCCGTGAGGGCCTCGACCTGCCCGAGGTCTCGCTCGTCTCGATCCTCGACGCCGACAAGGAGGGCTTTCTCCGGTCCTCTCGCTCGCTCATCCAGACGATCGGTCGAGCCGCGCGCAACGTGTCGGGTCAGGTCCACATGTATGCCGACAAGATCACCCCGTCGATGGCCCAGGCCGTCGACGAGACCTCCCGACGTCGCGAGAAGCAGATCGCCTACAACACCGAGCGAGGCATCGACCCGCAGCCGCTGCGCAAGAAGATCGCCGACATCACCGACATGCTCGAGCGTGAGGACGCCGACACCGAGGCCCTTCTCGGCTCGGGGCGGTCGCGTTCCCGCGGCAAGTCCGACGGTGGCCGTGGTGGTCGGGGAGCGCTGGCCGCCGACGCCGTCACCGTGGGCACGGACCGGCTCGCGGGCATGGCGGCGGGCGACCTCGCCAACCTCATCCAGGAGCTCACGACCCAGATGCACCAGGCCGCGGCCGACCTGCACTTCGAGCTCGCAGCCCGACTGCGCGACGAGCTGGGCGACCTCAAGAAGGAGCTCCGCCAGATGAGCGAGGCGACGAAGTGAGCTCGGTGCCCAGCCGGGTCCGAGGGGACTGGTGACTCCCGAGGAGCTCTCGGCCTACGCGCTGGGCAAGCCCGGCGCGTGGGCGGACCAGCCGTGGGAGGGTGACGACGTCGCCAAGGTCGGCGACAAGATCTTCGCCTTCCTCGGATCCGCGGGCGTCGGGGTCAAGCTCGGTACCCGAGCCGAGGCCGACGAGTGGCTCGCCGAGTTCCCGGGCGACGCGTCCGTGATGGCCTACATCGGCCGGCACGGCTGGAACACGCTCAGCCTCGATGGTGCGATCCCCGACGAGGCCCTGAGGGAGGCCGTCGACACGTCCTACGCACTCGTCGTCGCGGGGCTCCCGCGCAGTCAGCGACCCGAGAGCTCGTCGAGCAGCTCCAGCTGACGGGTCCAGGCCGCCGACTCGACGTCGATGACCACGAAGTGGTCCCCGTCGACCTGCTCGACGGCGGCGTCTGCCCCGGCCGCGGTGGCCGCGGCGACGTAGTCGCTCGACTGGGACGGCGGGACGATGTCGTCCGCCCGGCCGTGGATGCACCGCACCGGCACGTCCAGCGGCACCTGCTGCCGCGGGTCGTAGCGCGCATCCTCGGCCGTGGCTGCGTGACCGAGCAGGGCCGGCACCGCGCCCGAGCCGAGGTCGTCGCGGTCGGCGGCGACGAGGTCGAGAACTCCGGCCTGCGACAACGCCCCGGTGACCCGCACGCGTGACTCCTGCCAGCCGGCATACCGCTGGCGCCCGGCGGCCCAGACCGCGAGGTGCCCACCGGCCGAGTGCCCGAGGGTGAGCACGCGCGACGTGTCGACGTCGTCCACGGTCGCCAGCTGCTCGATGGCCGCGTGGACGTCGTCGAACGTCGATGGCGCGCCACCGCCGATGCCGACCCGCCGGTACTCGATGTTCCACGCCGTCCAGCCCTGCTCGGCGAGGGAGCGGGCAAGCGGGCGGCCGAGCTCGAGGTCGTACTCCGCCTTCCAGAAGCCGCCGTGGATGACGACGACGACGCCCTTGCTGGGCCCCGAGGGCCGGGTCAGCTCACCGAACTGCGACGCATCGTCGCCATACGCAAGACGCACGGGTTTTCGTTCCTTCTCGGGCGCGGGCTGGGACTGCTGCGAGCACGCGACGAGGGGGAGCGCGACGAGTCCGAGCAGAACTCCGCGGCGCGTGGGCACGCCCGCAGCGTAGTGCGCGTGTGGAGGGCCACCTGCGGAGGGCGGGCCCACTCCGGTGGTCAGGATTCATCTCACGAGCGAAGCCGTGTCAAGCGGAGGGCGGGCCCCCTCCGCGTGGACGACTTGTCGCGATGCGCTCCGCGCATGCGAGAATCGTCCAAGCGGAGGGGAGTATCCCCGGCGCGGACTCCTCGTCATCACGGCCCTCACGATCCGGCCCGGGGATCCGGTCCTGCCCAGGGCGGGAGAGACCTCCGGGACACGCACCCGACCCTCGGAAGGTTCCGCACGTGCACACCCTCACCTCACTGGCGGCTGCGACGCCGTCGATGAACGTCGCCGCCTGGCAGTGGTTCCTCACCATCGGCATCGCTGCCGCGGTGCTGCTCTTCGACGTCATCATGATCGCGCGCAACCCGCACCGCCCGTCGACGAAGGAGCTCGTCCTCGCGCTCTCGTTCTACATCGGCGCCGCGGTGGTCTTCGGGATCTGGGTCTGGCTGAGCCATGGGAGCCAGCTCGCGGGCGAGTTCTACGCCGGCTGGCTGACCGAGTACTCCCTGTCGGTCGACAACCTCTTCATCTTCCTGCTCATCATGGCGAAGTTCGCCGTGCCCGAGAAGTTCCAGCAGACCGCCCTCATGTGGGGCATCATCATCGCGATCGTCCTGCGCGGCATCTTCATCTGGCTCGGCGCTGCGGCGATCAACAACTTCTCGTGGGTCTTCTACATCTTCGGCGCGTTCCTCATCTACACCGCGATCAAGCTCGCCACCGAGGGTGAGAGCGACGACGAGGAGTACGAGGAGAACCGCTTCATGAAGTGGGTCGAGAAGACCCTGCCCTCGACGAAGGAGTGGAGCACCAAGCTCGTCGTCAAGGAGAACGCGAAGCGCGTCGTCACGCCGCTCTTCATCGTCGTCCTCGCGCTCGGCACGACCGACCTGCTCTTCGCGCTCGACTCGATCCCGGCGATCTACGGCCTGACGAAGGAGCCCTACCTCGTCCTCACCGCGAACCTCTTCGCGCTCATGGGCCTGCGCCAGCTCTACTTCCTGCTCGGTGGCCTGCTCCAGAAGCTCGTCTACCTCAGCCTCGGCCTCGCGGTGCTGCTCGCCTTCATCGGCGTCAAGCTCATCCTCCACGCCCTGCACGAGAACGAGCTGCCCTTCATCAACGGCGGCGAGCACTTCAAGGTCTGGGACATCCCGATCTCGGTGTCGCTCGGCGCGATCGTCGTCATCCTCGGCGTCACGACCATCGCCTCGCTCTGGAAGTCCAAGCGGGACGCCAAGGAGGAGATCAACGCCTGACCGGAGCGGCCGGCATACCGGCCACGCCAGCGCTAGGACCCCGTCGACTCGGCGGGGTCCTTGCGCGCTCCCAGGCCAAGGACGATGGCCGACGCGAGCACGACGAGGCCCATGCCGGCGAGCTGCCAGCCGTGGAGCACCTGGCCGAGGACGATGAGCCCGGCGAGGGCGGCGACGGCCGGCTCGAGGCTGAGGAGGATCCCGAAGACCTGGGCGGTGAGCCGGCGCAGAGCGACGAGCTCGAGCGAGTAGGGCAGGACCGACGACAGCACGGCGATGCCGAGCCCGCGGGCGAGCACGCTCGCGTCCCACTCGGGCACCGACGCGAGCCCGAACGGCAGCGTCACGAGCGTCGCGAGGACCATCGCGAGCGCGAGACCCTCGAGCTTGTCGAACTCGGCTCCCGTGCGCCCGCTGAAGATGATGTATGCCGCCCAGCAGGCTCCCGCGGTCGCGGCCAGTCCCAGCCCGGTCCAGTCCAGCTCGGCGAACGGCACCGAGAGCGCCTCCGAGATGAGGAGGACCCCCGCACCGGCGGCGAGGACCGCGGCGAGGTCGACGAGCCGGCGTGACAGCGAGGCCGCGAGCAGCAGCGGGCCGAGGAACTCGATCGTCACCGCGACGCCGATCGGCAGGTGCGCGAGCGAGCCGTAGAACGTGAAGTTCATGAGGCCGAGCGCGAGCCCGAACCCGAGGACCGTGAGCCAGGCCCGTCGCGAGTGGCCCCGGAAGCGCGGCCGGGCGATCGCGAGGAGGATGACGGTCGCGAAGAGCAGGCGCATGACGACCGACCCGCCGGCCCCGATCTCGGGCACGAGGGTCGCGGCGAGCGCGCCACCGAACTGGACCGAGACGACCCCGGCGAGGACGAGAAGGGGTGCGGGGACCGAGCTGAGGCGCGACACCTCGTCAGGGTAGGTGTGAGGTTGCGGCAGGCCCGGTGCCGCCACACCGTGAGACACGGCGGCGCCGACGACAGCGCGGTCCACGGACGGGTGGCCCCCTCGGCGGCCGTTCCGCAGCCCGGCCCCGTCGGGCATGCTGGTGGGAGCGGGGACGACCTGCGTGTCCCGCACGTGCCGGAGAGGAGATGAGCACCCGATGAACGAGGACGTCCACGACGACGAGGGGCTTGCCGAGGTCGAGGCGCACGAGGCGAACGAACGCCTGGACCGCCTCGCCGGCAGCATCGCCGACCGGTTCAACCTGCTGGAGGTGCGGGTGGGTGCGCTCGAGCAGCAGGTCCGCACGTCGGACTCACGGCTCAGCCTGCTCGAGGAGACCCTCCGCCAGCACGAGATCGAGGTCCCCTAGGGGCGGGACTACCAGCCGCGCTCGCGCCACTCGTCGAGATGCGGGCGCTCGGCGCCGAGGGTCGTGTCGCCGCCGTGCCCCGGATAGACCCAGGTGTCGTCGTCGTAGACGGCGAAGACGCGGGTCGTCACGTCCTCGATGAGGCTGTCGAAGCTCTGTCCCTCGTTCTTCGTGTTGCCGACGCCGCCCGGGAAGAGGGAGTCGCCGGTGAAGAGGTGGGTGTGTCCCTCGGGATCGGGGTAGGCGAGCGCGACCGAGCCGGGCGTGTGGCCGCGCAGGTGCACGACGTCGAGCCGAGCGTCACCGACGGTGATGGTGTCGCCGTGCCGCAGACGGACGTCGGGTCGCACCGGCAGGGCGTCGGCGTCGTCGGCCCCGGCGTAGGTGCGCGGGTGGAAGGCGTCGACGAGGTCGCGCAGCGCGCGCACGTGGTCCCAGTGCTGGTGGGTCGTCACGACGTGGTCGAGGCTGCCGCTGCCCTCGCGGACGAGGGCCCCGAGGCGTGCGGCGTCGTCCGCTGCGTCGACGAGCAGCTGCTCGCCGGTCGCGCGGCAGGTGAGGAGGTAGGCGTTGTTGGACATCTCGGACACCGCGACCTTGCGGATGACGAGGTGGGCGAGCTCGCGCACCTGCGCCGGACCGCCGGGGGAGACGTCGCCGTCGTATGCCGTCACGTCACAGTCCCGGGGTCAGCTCGGGGAGCGTCTCGGCGCGCACTCCGCTCGGGTCCTGGCGGGCCAGCCAGGTGAGGATGCCGGCGCGCGACCCGGTGACGGGGGCGACGTCGTCGGTGCCGTGGCCGACGGCCCACGTGTCGCCCTCGTCGCTGCGCAGCACGAGTGGTGGGGCGCCGTCGACGCCCTGCTGCCGCTTGAGCTCGTTCTCGAGGAAGAGCACCTGGAGGTCGCCCTCGAGGTCGTCGAAGCCGAACCCGAGGTCGAGGTCGACGTGGTGGTAGACGATCTCGCGCAGCCTCATGAACGGGAGCATCCCGCCCTTGAACGTCGGGCCGCCCGGCGTCCGCTCGAGCACGACGTCACGGTGCTCCGGCCCGAGCCGGCGCAGCGCCTGGGCGAGCGGGACGGCGGTGTCCTCCACCTCGGCCACGACGACCTGCGGGTCGCGCCCGACGCCGTCGTCGATGTCGCTGTCGCGGCGTTCGGGGGAGGCGTACATCGTCTCGCCGGTGCCGTCGACGGCTGCTCCGACGAGACGGACGAGCGCCTCGGCGTTGCGGGCGAGGTGGTTGAGGACGTGGTCCCGCGTCCACCCCTCGCACAGACTGGGCGCGGACAAGTCGTCGCAGGCACGGGCGTCGGAGACGAGCCGGGCGGTGTGCTCGTCGATGGCGGCGAGGAGGACGGTCACGCTCGTCAGGCTACGCGCGCCCGCCAGAGCGCGGGAGTGCCACGCCCGGCGCTCGTGACGACCCACACCTCGTCGCCGTGGACGACGACGGAGGCGGGCGGACCCGGTGGGCCGTCGGCAGTCGACCAGGCGCTGCCGGACCGCCGGAGCAGGGTGGACCCGCGCTCGGTGGGCGCGACGAGGACGACGTCGTCCCCGAGGAGGACCGGCGACGGCACCGACGCGTTGTCGGGCACGCCGACCGCTGGGGTCCCCGGTGGCTCCGCGGTGGTGTCGTCGGTGACCTCCCAGACGGAGAGGCGCCCGTCGGTCACGCCCGCGAGGACGCACCGGTCTCGCGCGCAGACGGCCCCGTCGACCTCCGAGGTGCCGCGGTCGCCGCTCCGGGACAGGTCGACCCGGGTCCAGGGTCCGGACGGGCGGGGGGAGGTCCACGCCGCCGGGACGACCTCGACCGATCCCGGAGCGAGCCGGGTCACCGAGCCCCCGAGGAGCAGGCCGTCGCCCCGAGCCGTGATGACCCGGGCGTCGACGAGCTCCTCGGGGGTGCTGGCAAGGGGAGTGCCCGTGGAGGTGCGTCGGGACCACCGGTCCCCGCTGCGGGTCCACGTGGCGACGTCCATTCCCGTCTGCTCGCTCTGCCAGGCACCGAGGACGACCGGTGACGTGCCGGCATACGCGATCCCGGCAAGGTCACCGGCGCCATAGCTGCCGAAAACCCCGAACGGCTGCTCCTGCTCCGCGACGCCCGCAGCGGTGCCCGACCACGTCGTCCACCGGTAGTTGCCGTGGGCGCCGCCACGGGCCCCGGCGATGGCGTCGATGCGGCCACCGCGGGTGACGACCTGGAACCAGCGGCCCTCGAAGGCGTAGGGCGACCTCGGTGCGAGCGGGACCTCGCGCAGGCGATCGGGGCCGGGGCCGACGAGGAGGCGCGGACGCGGCCGGCCAGGGGCGGTGGCGCCGACGACGACGTCGTCACCCGCCGTGGCCAGCGTGACCGGCTCGAACCCGGGCGGGAGGGGGACCTGCTCCCACCGCAGCGTCGTCGTGGTGGCGGGGGAGGGGGACGTCCCGGGCGAGCCCGTCGACCCGCTCGTGCAGGCGCCGCACAGCAGGGCGGACCCGGCGACGAGTCCGACGAGCACCGCGCGCACGCTCACAGGCGCCACTCTAGGTGCGCGCCGAGGCCGCATCCCGGCGCCGGACGGTGGCTGTCGGTGGGTCCACCTAGCATGGAGGGCGTGACTTCTGCCGCGACCACCTCGCCTTCCCGCCGCTCCGGGAGCGCCACCCACGACCGCCTCGTCGTGCGTGGCGCGCGTGAGCACAACCTCAAGGACGTCTCCGTCGACCTGCCCCGGGACTCCCTCGTCGTCTTCACCGGGCTGTCCGGCTCGGGCAAGTCGTCGCTGGCCTTCGACACGATCTTCGCCGAGGGCCAGCGCCGCTACGTCGAGTCGCTGTCCGCCTACGCCCGGCAGTTCCTCGGGCAGATGGACAAGCCCGACGTCGACTTCATCGAGGGCCTGTCGCCGGCGGTGTCGATCGACCAGAAGTCGACCAACCGCAACCCGCGCTCGACGGTCGGCACGATCACCGAGGTCTACGACTATCTCCGCCTCCTCTTCGCCCGCGCCGGGAGGCCGCACTGCCCCACGTGTGGCGAGCCGATCACCCGCCAGAGCCCCCAGCAGATCGTCGACCGGTTGCTCGAGCTGCCGGAGCGGACCCGCTTCCAGGTGCTCGCCCCCGTGGTGCGCGCCCGCAAGGGCGAGTACGTCGACCTCTTCGCCGAGCTGCAGTCCAAGGGGTTCGCCCGGGCGCGGGTCGACGGCGAGGTCGTCTCGCTCACCGAGCCGCCCAAGCTCGAGAAGCAGGTCAAGCACAGCATCGACGTCGTCGTCGACCGCCTCGTCGCCAAGGGCGGTGACGCGTCGTCCAAGCGCCGTCTCACCGACTCCGTGGAGACCGCGCTCGGGCTCGCCGGTGGCGTCGTCGTCATCGAGTTCGTCGACGTCACGTCCGACGACGACCCGAGCGGCCTGCCGCGTGAGCGGCGCTACTCGGAGCGGATGGCGTGCCCCAACGACCACCCGCTGACGATGGACGAGGTCGAGCCCCGCTCGTTCTCGTTCAACTCCCCGTTCGGCGCCTGCCCGGTGTGCACCGGCATCGGCACCGAGCTCGAGGTCGACGCCGACCTCATCGTGCCCAACGACGAGCTGAGCCTCGCCGAGGGCGCCATCGCGCCGTGGGCGTCGGGGAGCGGCGCCTCCGAGTACTTCCAGCGCGTGCTCGGCGCGCTCGCCGAGGAGCTCAAGTTCAGCGTCGACGTCCCGTGGCGCGCCCTGCCCGAGCGTGCCCGCGAGGCGTTGCTCAACGGACGCAACCACAAGGTGCACGTCAAGTACCGCAACCGGTTCGGCCGGGAGCGGTCCTACACGACGGGCTTCGAGGGCGCGATCCCGTTCGTCAAGCGCCGTCACGCCGAGACCGACTCGGACTGGAGCCGTGAGCGCTACGAGGGCTACATGCGCGAGGTGCCGTGCCCCTCCTGCCGCGGCAGCCGCCTCAAGCCGGAGTCCCTCGCCGTGCTCATCGGCGGTCACAGCATCGCCGACGTCTGCGCCCTGCCGATCTCCGACTCCGCGAAGTTCCTCGAGGACGTGGACTTCACCGTCCGTGAGCGCCAGATCGCCGAGCGGGTCATCAAGGAGATCAACGCCCGCCTCGGCTTCCTCCTCGACGTCGGGCTCGACTACCTCAGCCTCGACCGCCCGGCCGGCACGCTCTCGGGCGGCGAGGCCCAGCGCATCCGCCTCGCCACCCAGATCGGGTCCGGCCTCGTCGGCGTCCTCTACGTCCTCGACGAGCCGAGCATCGGCCTGCATCAGCGCGACAACCACCGGCTCATCGAGACGCTGACCCGCCTGCGCGACCTCGGCAACACGCTCATCGTCGTCGAGCACGACGAGGACACCATCGCCACGGCCGACTGGGTGGTCGACATCGGCCCAGGCGCGGGCGAGCACGGTGGCGAGGTCGTCCACAGCGGCACCGTCGCCGACCTGCTCACCCACGAGACCTCGCTCACCGGCAGGTACCTCTCCGGCCGCGAGGAGATCCCGGTCCCGGCGGAGCGCCGCCCGCAGACTGCAGGCCGCGAGGTCACCGTGGTCGGCGCGCGCGAGCACAACCTCCACGACGTGAGTGCGAGCTTCCCGCTCGGCAACCTCGTCGCCATCACCGGGGTCTCGGGGTCGGGCAAGTCGACCCTCGTCAACGACATCCTCTACAACGTCCTCGCCAACAAGCTCAACGGCGCCCGCCACGTCCCCGGCCGTCACCGCACGGTCACCGGGCTTGAGCACCTCGACAAGGTCGTCCATGTCGACCAAGGGCCGATCGGCCGCACGCCGCGGTCCAACCCGGCCACCTACACCGGCGTGTTCGACGCGATCCGCAAGCTCTTCGCGACGACGACCGAGGCCAAGATCCGCGGCTACCAGCCCGGACGGTTCTCCTTCAACGTCAAGGGTGGCCGCTGTGACGCGTGCTCCGGCGACGGCACCATCAAGATCGAGATGAACTTCCTGCCCGACGTCTACGTGCCCTGCGAGGTGTGCCACGGCGCGCGCTACAACCGCGAGACGCTCGAGGTCCACTTCAAGGGCAAGACGATCGCCGACGTCCTCGACATGCCGATCGAGGAGGCCGCCGAGTTCTTCGCCGCGGTACCCGCCATCGCACGGCACATGACGACCCTCAACGAGGTCGGGCTCGGCTACGTGCGCCTCGGTCAGCCGGCGCCGACGCTGTCCGGTGGTGAGGCCCAGCGCGTCAAGCTCGCGACCGAGCTGCAGAAGCGCTCCACCGGCCGGACGATTTACGTCCTCGACGAGCCGACCACCGGTCTGCACTTCGAGGACATCCGCAAGCTGCTCGGCGTGCTCCAGGGGCTCGTCGACAAGGGCAACAGCGTCCTCGTCATCGAGCACAACCTCGACGTCATCAAGAGCGCCGACTGGATCGTCGACCTCGGACCCGAGGGTGGCAACAAGGGCGGCACGGTCGTCGCGACCGGCACGCCCGAGGAGGTCGCGGAGAACCCCGACAGCCACACCGGCCGGTTCCTCGCTCCGGTCCTTGCCAAGACGTCGCGCACGACGACCCGCAAGCCGGCCTCGGCGAAGAACGCGGCCGCGAGCAAGCCGGCCACGAAGGCCGTGGCGACGTCCAAGGCCGGCACGACGAAGAAGGCCACCGCCAAGACCCCGGCGACGAAGCGGACCGCTGCCGCGCGGACGGCCACGTCGGCGTCGACGACGACGACGGCGACGGCGAGCACGACGAAGCCCGCCAAGGCCACGCGCAAGACCGTGTCCTCACGCTCGTCACAGGACGGGTCGGCCACGCGGACGCCGCGCAAGAGCGCCTAGGCAGGTGGCCGGCATACCCACCTCGTATGCCGGCCACGCACGACGAAGGGCCCCGCACCGTTGCCGGTGCGGGGCCCTTCGTCGCGGTCCCGGTGGGACCCGCGCCCACGCGAAGCGTGGGACCCGCTCGCCTAGTCCTCGCCGAGGTAGGCCTTGCGGACCTCGTCGCTCTCGAGGAGCTCGGAGCCGGTGCCGGAGAGGACGATCTTGCCGACCTCGAGCACGTAGCCCTTGCTCGCCCGCTTGAGCGCGGCCTGGGCGTTCTGCTCGACGAGCAGGATCGTCGTGCCCTGCTCCTGGAGCGTCGTCACCGTCGACATGACCGTCTTCATCATGAGCGGGGACAGACCCATCGACGGCTCGTCGAGCATGAGCAGCTTGGGGCGGCTCATCATCGCGCGGCCCATGGCGAGCATCTGCTGCTCACCACCGGAGAACGTGCCTGCGGCCTGCGACTTGCGCTCCCCGAGGATGGGGAAGAGGTCGTAGGCGGCCTGCAGGTCCTTCCGGACGTCGCCATCACGACGGGCGAACGCCCCGAGCAGGAGGTTCTGCTCGACCGTGAGCCGCGGGAAGATCCGGCGGCCCTCGGGGGAGTGGGCGAGCCCGAGCGTGACGATGTCGTGCGCCGGGGTCTCGTCGATCCGCTTGCCCTGGAAGCGGATCGAGCCGCTCGCGGGACGGAGCAGGCCGGAGATGGTCCGGAGCGTCGTCGTCTTGCCCGCACCGTTGGTGCCGATGAGGGTGACGACCTCACCCTCGTCGACGGTGAAGCTGATGCCCTTGACGGCCTTGATCTTGCCGTAGGCGACGACGAGGTCCCTGACCTCGAGCATGGCGCTCACTGCTGCTCCTCCTTGGTTGCGGCGGCCTCGGAGGCGCGTGCCGGCTCGTCGTCCTCGTCGACGTCCGACCCACCGATGTAGGCCTCGATGACCCGCGGGTCGGACTGCACCTCGCCGGGCGTCCCCTCGACGAGGACCTCACCGCGGACGAGGCAGAGCACGCGGTCGCAGAGGTTGAAGATGAACCTCATGTCGTGCTCGATGACCACGACCGCCAGCCCGCTGTCGCGGATCCGGAAGATGAGGTCGCTGGCCTGCTTCGTCTCCTGCGGGTTCATGCCGGCCGTGGGCTCGTCGAGGAGAATGAGCTTCGGGTCGGTGGCCAGTGCGCGCGCGATCTCGAGCCGCCGCTGGTCGCCGTAGGGCATGTTGCGAGCGAGGTTCTCGGCCGAGTCGCCGAGGCCGACGAACTCGAGGAGCTCCTGGGCACGGGCCCGGGTGGCCTCCTCCTCACGCCGGAACTTCGGTCCCCGCAGGATCGAGGTGAGCGCCATCGAGCTGGTGCGGCAGTAGCGGCCGACCATGACGTTCTCGAGGGCCGTCATGTTGGCGAAGAGCCGGATGTTCTGGAACGTCCGGGCCATGCCGGCCATGACGACCGCCCGCGGCTTCGGCGGGATGACCTCGCCGAGGAGGCGGACCTCGCCCTCGGTGGGCTTGTAGAGCCCGGTGAGGCAGTTGAAGAACGTCGTCTTGCCGGCACCGTTGGGCCCGATGAGCCCGACGATCTCGCCCGGGTGGACGACCATGTCGACGTCCTTGACCGCGGTGAGACCACCGAAGCGCATGGTGACGCCGCGGGCCTCGAGGATCGTGCCGGACGCCTGGTCGGTCGTGCCGACGGGCGTCGTGTCCGTGACGGTCATGCCTTGGCCTCCGCTTCCTCGAGGTGGACTTCTTCGATGCGTTGGGCCAGCTCCTCGTCGTCCTCGTGGAACTCGAGCTTGCGGCGCTGGCTGGCCACGAGGCCCTCCGGGCGGAACCGCATCATGAGGACGAGGACGAGGCCGAAGATGAGCAGCCGGTAGTCGGCGACGAAGCGCAGCTTCTCGGGGAGGAGCTTGAGGATCGTCGCACCGACGAGCACACCGGCCACGGTGCCCATGCCGCCGAGGACGACGGCGGCGAGCAGGAACGCGGACTCGAGGAAGATGTACTGGTCAGGGGTGACCGAGACGTCGTGGTGGGCCTTGACCGTTCCGGCCATGCCGGCGAGGAAGGCACCACCGGCGAACGCGAACAGCTTGAGGCCGAAGACGTTGACGCCCATGGCCTCGGCTGCCTTCTCGTCCTCGCGGATCGCCACCCAGCCGCGGCCGATGCGGCTGTTGTTGAGGCGGGTGAAGACGAGGATGATGATCGCCGCGATGACGAGCAGCAGGAAGTAGTAGTTCGCGAACCGGCCGAGCGTGATGCCCGCGATCGTGTGCGGCTGCCCGAAGTCGAACCCGAAGAAGTTGAGGTCGGGGATGGCCGGGATGCCGTTGGGACCGTTGGTGAGGACCGGGCCGTTGTTGCCGTCGAGGTTGCCCATCGTCAGGCGGAAGATCTCACCGAACGCGAGCGTGACGATGGCGAGGTAGTCGCCGGACACGCGCAGGGTCGGTGACCCGATGATGAGGCCGAGGATCGCCGAGATGCAGGCGCCCATGATGACGACGACGAGGAACGGCGGCTTCCAGTCGATCGTGGCGAAGGCGGACGCCGACAGGACTGCACCGACGTAGGCTCCGGCGCCGAGGAAGGCGATGTAGCCGAGGTCGAGCAGGCCGGCGAGGCCGACGACGATGTTGAGGCCCAGGGCCGTGGCGGCGAAGATGAGGACCTGGGTCGCGATCGACATGTTCTCGTCGGACCCGCCCTGGGTGAACGGAAAGAGGAACGCCACCGCGAACGCGCCGAGCATGAGCACCTGGCGGTTCTTCTGCGCGATGAGCCCGATCCACGTGAACACGCCGGCCCTGGCGAGGGCGAGGGCGACGAACCCGACGAAGACGAGGAAGAGCACGAAGCTCGCACCGTCACCCACGTCGAGCGCGTAGGCCGCCCCGAAGAGGACGAGCGCCATGAGCACGATGATCGTGACGATCTCGAGCCACGACGAGGTCTTCGCGAAGAGCGGGTCCTTGGTCTGGCGCGAGACGAGCATGAGCCCGGACGCCGCGAGCAGGAGCGCGCCGACGAGCGAGATCCAGCCGCCGGGGTTGACGTTGATGAGCCCGCCGGACTGGTAGGCGATGGTGCCAAGGCACCCCACCATGTAGACGACGGCGCCGATCCCGAGGGCGCGCACGGCGGCAGCCGTGTCGAGCCAGGCACCGAGGCGCGAGAGCGGGCCGCGGTGGGCGAGGAGGAAGACGACCGCGACGAGGCCGAGGACGATCATGCAGATCTGCACGCCGCCGGGCCAGAAGTTCACCGACAGGTCGCCAAGGACGTCGCCGGTGTAGCTCCACGAGAGGAACGTGCCGGCGATGAGGACGAGGGCTCCGGCCAGACCCAACGGGGTGGCCGCCGAGCTGCCGCGACCCGGCACGCGCTCGAGCCACGGAGTGGCGACGACGTCGTCGTCGTGGTCGGAGTGCGCGGGTGCCACGGAGGTGGCCGGCGTGGGCGGGTTCGAGGGGGTCGAGGTGCTCATGCGCGGTCCACCACCCGAGCGCCGAGGAGGCCCTGAGGCCGGAAGACGAGCACGAGAATGAGGAGCACGAAGGCCCACACGTCCTTCCAGGCGGATCCACCGAACTGGCCGGGGATGAACTGGGTCGCCATCGACTCGGCGATCCCCAGGGTGAGGCCACCCACGATGGCGCCCTGGATGTTGCCGATGCCTCCGAGGACGGCGGCCGTGAAGGCCTTGAGTCCGGCGAGGAAGCCCATGCGGAAGTCGATGTTGGAGTTGAGCAGGCCCTGGGCCACACCACCGACGGCAGCCAGCGCAGCACCGAGGGCGAAGGCGATGACGATGATCCGGTTGACGTTGATGCCCATGAGCTGAGCGGTGTCGGGATCCTGCGACACGGCCTGCATGCCCTGGCCGAGTCGCGTCCGGTTGACGAAGAACCAGAGCAGCGCGGCCGAGACGAGGAGCGCACCGACGGTGAAGACCGCGGCCCGCTGGATGTTGAGGCCACCGAACGAGAGGCCGGGGCCGGTGACGACCTCGATCTCGGGGAAGCTGAGCTTGCTCTTGGCGCCCGGGTAGAAGAGGCGCACGGCCTCCTGGAGGAACACCGAGATGCCGATGGCGGTGATGAGGGGCGCGAGGCGTGGTGCGCCTCGCAGGGGGCGGTAGGCGATCCGCTCCATGACCACGGCGGTGAGCACCGACACGGCCACGGCGCCGAGCACCATGATCGGCAGGACCCAGAGGCCGGTCTGGCCCTTGAAGAGGACCGTCCACGTGGCGAGGGCGCCGAAGGCCCCGATCATGAAGACCTCGCCGTGGGCGAAGTTGATGAGCTGCACGATGCCGTAGACGACGGTGTAGCCGACGGCGATCAGGGCGTACAGGGACCCGAGGGTCAACCCGTTCACGATTTGTTGAAGGAACTCGGTCATCGTCGACCCGTCACCTCTCCTGGATTGAGGGGGCTGGCACATTCAAGCAGGGGCGGACCTTCGTCCGCCCCTGCTCGAATGAAGTACGTCAGCTTTCGGTCGGTACCGGGTCAGCTCACGTTCTCGGACTTGACGCTGACGAACTTGCCGCCCTCGACCTTGTAGCCCGTGATGACCTTGACGAGGGTGTCGCCGAACTCGTCGAACGACACCTTGCCGGTGACGCCTTCGAAGGAGACCTTGCCGACCGCGTCGACCGTGGCCTGGCGGGCGCTCTTGACGTCCTTGGCGTCCTTCAGGGAGACCTTGAGGGCCTCGATGATGGCGTTGGCGGCGTCGTAGGAGTAGCCACCGTAGGCAGCGGCCGGCTCGGCGTACTTCGCGGCCTCGTAGTCGGCGAGGAACTTCTTGCCGGCCTCGCTGTTCTCGGTCGGCTCACCGACGGAGGTGGCGAGGTCGCCGTTGGAGGTCGAGCCCGCGAGCTCGACGAACTTGGGGTCGAAGATGCCGTCGCCACCCATGAGCGGCACGTTGAGGCCACCGGCCTTCATCTGCTTGGACAGCGGGCCGGCCTGCGGGTACTCACCGCCGTAGTAGACGGCGCCCGGCTTGGACGGGGCGACCTTGGAGACGACCGGGGCGTAGTTGGACTCGTCCGGGTTGATCGTCTCCGCGGCGACGACGGTGCCGCCGGCGGCCTTGAAGGCCTCGGTGAAGTACTGGACGAGACCCTGACCGTAGGTCTTCTTGTCGTGGATCGTCGCGACCGACTTGATGCCCTGGTCGATGAGGAACTTGGCCGCGAAGCCGCCCTGCGCGATGTCGGTGGTGCAGGTGCGGAAGAACGTCTTGTAGGGACGCGAGTTGCCGTCGGCGCCGCGGGTGAGGGCGGGGCCGGTGTTGGCGGGCGAGATCTGGGTGATGTTGGCGGCGGCGAAGACCGGCTGGGTCTGCTGGCTGACGCTGGAGTTGAGGTTGCCGACCACGCCGATGACGTCGTCGTCCGACGCGAGCTTGGTCGCGCCGTTCTTGCCGACATCGGCCTTGCCCTCGTCGTCCACGGCCTCGACCTCGAGGGTCCAGCCGGGGATCGCCTTGCTGTCGTTGGCCTGCTTGACGGCCAGCTCGACCGAGTGCTGGATGCCCTTGCCGAGTGCCGACAGGTCGCCCGAGAGCGGCGCGATGACGCCGATCTTGGCGACCTTGGCGCTGCCGCCGGTGTCGCCGCCGGTGTCGCCGCTGTCCTCACCGCGGGTGCCACACCCTGCGAGGGCGAGTGAAGCCACCAGCATCGAGGCGCCGACGGTCATGACGGAACGCTGAGCCACGTTTCCTCCTGAAATTCTTCTCCCGCGGCCGATGGCCGAGGAGCTCGCGACGGGTGTGCGAGCACGGCGAACAATAACCACGACACCCACGAATTCCGCCGCACTTCGGCGAGATTGTGCCGAGTCGTTACCAACCTCGAAAGCACACAAATGTGTGCGATCTTCACAGGCGCACAACAGGATCCGTCGGCATACTGGCGCGATGGAGACGAATCTCGAAGGTCAGGACCGAGCCACCCCGTCCACCTCGGCGCTCGGCTGCTGCGGCCGTCGTGACGCCATGCGGGCTGCGGGCATCGTCGCCGTCGCGGGGGTGACTCTCAGTGCCTGCGGCAGCGACGCCGACCAGGCGGCGGGTGACGCGGTGAGCGACGCCGCGTCGAGTGCCGCGGGTGCCGCCAAGGACCTCGCGCAGAAGGCCGACATCCCCGTGGGCGGCGGCAAGGTCTTCGACTCGGCCAAGGTCGTCGTCACCCAGCCCACCGAGGGCGACTACAAGGCGTTCTCCGCCGTCTGCACGCACCAGGGGTGCACCGTGACCGGCGTCGAGGGCGGCACGATCAACTGCGCCTGCCACGGCAGCACGTTCGACATCGCCACCGGCGAGGTCAAGGGCGGCCCCGCGACCAAGGCCCTGCCCGAGAAGAAGGTCACCGTGGGAGCCGACGGCATCAGCGTCACGTAGCCGACGCAGCGCGGACGGCAAACGCCCGTATGCCGTGTGGTCCCGTCAGGGGCGCGTCCTAGGGTTGGGGCGTGGCCCATCCGTCGACCTACCGTCCCCGGCCGGGGGAGATCCCGACCGACCCGGGGGTCTACCGCTTCCGCGACAAGGACGGCCGCGTCATCTACGTCGGCAAGGCCAAGTCGCTGCGGTCCCGGCTCTCCTCCTACTTCCAGGACATCGGCCAGCTCCACCCGCGGACGGCGTCGATGGTGCTCGCCGGCGCGAGCGTCGAGTGGACCGTCGTCACGACCGAGGTGGAGGCGCTCCAGCTCGAGTACTCGTGGATCAAGGAGTTCGACCCGCGGTTCAACGTCAAGTACCGCGACGACAAGTCCTACCCCTACCTCGCGGTGACGATGGGGGAGGAGTTCCCGCGCGCGCAGGTCATGCGCGGCGCCAAGCGCAAGGGCACCCGCTACTTCGGCCCCTACGCCCACGCGTGGGCCATCCGCGAGACGCTCGACCAGGCCCTGCGGGTCTTCCCGATGCGCACCTGCTCCGCCGGCGTCTTCAAGCGTGCGAGCCAGGTGGGTCGTCCGTGCCTGCTCGGCTACATCGACAAGTGCTCGGCCCCGTGCGTCGGGCGCGTCGACGCCGAGCACCACCGGCAGATCGCGGAGGACTTCTGCGACTTCATGGCGGGCGAGAGCACGAAGTTCGTCAAGCGGCTCGAGCGCCAGATGAAGGCGGCCTCCGACGAGCTGGAGTTCGAGACGGCTGCTCGGCTGCGCGACGACATCGGCGCCCTGCAGCGGGTGCTCGAGAAGTCTGCGGTCGTCTTCGGCGACGGCACCGACGCCGACGTCTTCGCCCTCGCCGACGACGAGCTCGAGGTCGCCGTCCAGGTCTTCCACGTCCGTGGCGGGCGCGTGCGCGGTCAGCGTGGATGGGTCGCCGAGAAGGAGTTCGAGACCGTCCCCGAGGTCGTCGGCCACCTCCTCCAGCAGCTCTACGGCGGCGAGGAGGGCGAGGCCGTCCCGCGCGAGGTCCTCGTGCCCGTCCTGCCCGAGGACGACGCCAGCCTGGGGGAGTGGCTCTCGGGCCTGCGCGGGAGCCGGGTCGACCTGCGCGTCCCGCGCCGTGGGGACAAGCGCACCCTCATGGAGACGGTCGAGCGGAACGCCAGCCAGAGCCTCGCCCGCCACAAGGTCGCCCGCGCCGGCGACCTCACCGCACGCTCGCAGGCGCTCCAGCAGCTCCAGGAGCTGCTCGAGCTCGACGAGTCGCCGCTGCGCATCGAGTGCTTCGACATCAGCCACGTCCAGGGCACGCAGGTCGTCGGCTCGATGGTCGTCTTCGAGGACGGGCTGCCGCGCAAGGGCGAGTACCGCCGGTTCATCGTCCGCGGGCAGGGCGACGGCGAGGACGGGACGCCCGTGACCGTCGACGACACCGCCGCCATGCACGAGGTGCTGACCCGGCGCTTTCGTCGCTACCTCAAGGACCGCGACGAGCCGCAGGGCCGCGACGAGGAGACCGGTCGTCCGACCCGGTTCGCCTACCCACCCCAGCTCGTCGTCGTCGACGGTGGCCTGCCGCAGGTCAACGCGGCCGCCCGCGCCATCGAGGACCTCGGGATCGTCGACGTGTCGGTCGTGGGGCTCGCCAAGCGGCTCGAGGAGGTCTGGGTCCCGGGTCAGGACTTCCCGGTCGTCCTGCCGCGCACGAGCGAGGGCCTCTACCTCCTGCAGCGGCTGCGAGACGAGGCGCACCGCTTCGCCATCACGTTCCACCGCCAGCGCCGGAGCAAGGCGATGACGAACTCCGCGCTGGACGGCATACCGGGTCTGGGTGAGGTGAAGCGCAAGGCGCTGCTCAAGCAGTTCGGCTCGGTCAAGCGGATCCGCGCCGCGAGCGCCGAGGACCTCGTCGAGGTCCCGGGAATCGGCCGTTCGCTGGCGGAGGTCATCCAACGCGAGTTGACTGGGGCACCCGCGGAACCGACCGTGAACCTCATGACCGGCGAGATCGTGGACGAGCACAGGGAGAGCAATGAGTGAGGACGCCGCACAGGCCTCCGCAGCGGACTTCGTCATCGTCACGGGCATGAGCGGAGCCGGGCGCACCACGGCGGCCAACGTCATGGAGGACCAGGGCTGGTACGTCGTCGACAACCTGCCCCCGCAGCTCCTGCCCTCGATGGCCGAGCTCGGTGACCAGACCCGCGACACGGTCCACGCCATCAAGATCGCCGCCGTCGTCGACGTCCGCAGCAAGCAGTTCTTCGCGGCGTTCGAGGGAGCGGTCCAGCAGCTCCGCGACAAGGGGTGGACGCCGCAGCTCGTCTTCCTCGACGCGACCGACGAGGCCCTCGTGCGCCGGTTCGAGTCGGTGCGCCGCCCGCACCCGCTCCAGGGTGAGGGACGCCTGCTCGACGGCATCCAGCGAGAGCGCGAGGTCCTGCGCGACCTGCGCTCGCGCGCCCAGATCGTCATCGACACGTCGGGCCTCAACGTCCACCAGCTCGCGCGCAAGGTCTCGCCCCTCTTCGGCCAGAACCGCGGACCGGCCCTGCGCCTGGCCCTGCTCTCCTTCGGCTTCAAGTACGGCGTGCCGCTCGACGCCGACTTCGTCTTCGACATGCGCTTCCTCCCCAACCCGTTCTGGGTACCCGAGCTCCGCAACCTCGACGGGCGCGACCCCGAGGTGTCCGACCACGTCCTCGGCCAGACCGGCGCCGAGGAGTTCCTCGACCGGGTCGTCGGGCTCATGGAGCCGGTGACCCGCGGCTACCTCTCGGAGGGCCGGCGCTACGCCACGCTCGCCATCGGGTGCACCGGCGGCAAGCACCGCTCGGTCGCGATGTCGGAGGCCCTGGCCGAGCGGTTGCGCACCGATCGCATCGACACCTTCCTCGTCCACCGAGACCTGGGGCGCGAGTGAGCGGGCCCGTCGTCGCGGCGCTCGGGGGTGGCCACGGGCTCGCGGCGTCGCTCGCTGCCCTGCGCTTCGTCACCGACGAGATCACCGCGATCGTCACGGTCGCCGACAACGGCGGGTCCTCGGGCCGGCTGCGCGGTGAGTTCGGCGTCCTGCCTCCCGGAGACCTGCGCATGGCGCTCTCAGCGCTCTGCGAGGAGACCGAGTGGGGCCACACCTGGCGGGACGTGCTCCAGCACCGCTTCGAGGGCACGGGTCCGCTCGGCGGCCACGCCCTCGGCAACCTCCTCATCGTCGCCCTCTGGGAGCTCCACGACGACCCGGTCGCCGGGCTCGAGCTCGTCGGTCGGCTTCTCAACGCCCGCGGCCGGGTCCTGCCCATGGCCGCCGTGCCGCTCGACATCGAGGCCGACGTCCTGGGGGCCCGCAGGGAGGCACCCGACGAGATGTCGGTCGTGCGCGGCCAGGCCCAGGTGGCCAGGACCCGTGGCGAGGTCCACGCGGTCCGGCTGCTGCCACCGGACCCGCCGGCCTACCCGGAGTCGGTGGCGGCGATCCGCTCGGCCGACTGGGTCGTCCTCGGGCCGGGGTCCTGGTTCACGTCGGTGATGCCGCACCTGCTCGTCCCGGACCTCGCCGAGGCACTCTCCGTGACCCGGGCGAAGCGACTGCTCGTCCTCAACCTCGAGATGGTGACGACCGAGACCGCGGGGTTCAGCGCGATCCACCACCTCCAGTCGTTTGCGGCGTACGCGCCCCAGATCCGGCTCGACGCCGTCCTGGCCGACCCGTCGGTCGTCGACGACGAATCCGCTCTCGCGCAGGCGTGTCGCGACCTCGGTGCGGAGCTGCACGTGCACCGGGTGGGCATGTCGGAGTCTCCGACCCAGCATGACCGGCTGCGCCTCGCGGCCGCGCTGCAGGACGTCCTTGGCTCGGGAAGCCGCCCCCGATGACGCGTGGCAGGATGAACGCCATGGCTATGACGGCGAAGGTGAAGGACGAGCTCAGCCGCCACGAGGTGACCAAGCCGTGCTGCCGCAAGGCCGAGGTTGCCGCCACGCTGAGGTTCGCCGGGGGTCTGCACATCATCGGGGGCCGGATCGTCGTCGAGGCGGAGCTCGACACCGCGAACGCGGCCCGTCGGCTGCGTCGAGAGATCCACGAGCTCTACGGCCAGACGCCCGAGGTCCTCGTGCTCGCGGCCGGTGGGCTGCGCAAGGGCAGCCGCTACGTCGTGCGGGTCGTCCAGGACGGCGAGGCACTGGCGCGGCAGACCGGGCTCATCGATGGTCGCGGACGCCCGGTGCGCGGGCTGCCGCCCAAAGTCGTCTCGGGGTCGGTCTGCGACGCCGAGGCCGCGTGGCGCGGCGCCTTCCTGGCGCACGGCTCGCTCACCGAGCCGGGCCGCTCGTCGGCCCTCGAGCTCACCTGCCCGGGCCCGGAGGCGGCCCTCGCCCTCGTCGGCGCCGCGCGCCGGCTCGGCATCTCGGCGAAGGCCCGCGAGGTCCGCGGGATCGACCGGGTCGTCATCCGTGACGGTGACGCCATCGGCGCGATGCTCACCCGGCTCGGCGCCCATGACGCCGTGCTCGCGTGGGAGGAGCGCCGGATGCGCCGCGAGGTGCGGGCGACGGCCAACCGCCTCGCCAACTTCGACGACGCCAACCTGCGCCGCTCCGCCCGGGCGGCCGTCGCCGCCGGGTCGCGGGTCGGCCGGGCGCTCGAGATCCTCGGCGACGACATCCCCGACCACCTGCGCGAGGCGGGCCAGCTGCGCCTCCAGCACAAGCAGGCCTCGCTCGAGGAGCTCGGCCAGCTCGCGCAGCCCGCGATGACCAAGGACGCCGTCGCCGGGCGGATCCGCCGGCTGCTCGCCATGGCCGACAAGCGCGCCGAGGATCTCGGCATCCCCGGCACCGACGCCAACCTCACTCCGGACATGCTCGACAGCTGAGTGGACCAGCCCGCTGGGTCGGGCGGTCTGTCGGGACCGGTCTGGACCGGTCGGGGACGGGAGCGGTCCGGGCAACGAGGGCGGACGGCATACCGCGCTCGTGAGGCGAGCGACGGGGCGGTTCGCGGCGCCGATCCGTGGGGGAGTGGAGCGGAGCGTTCCGCACTGCGGACCTCCGCGGAGGTGACCCGGGTCACACCACTAGGGTTGGAGCCATCAAGGGTGCCGTGGCTCCTCCATGCGCGCCCCCACCTCTTCGGAAGGCAGAACGCTCGTGACTGTCCGCGTTGGCATCAATGGCTTTGGCCGCATCGGCCGCAACTTCTACCGCGCTGTGGTCGCGTCCGGCGCCGACATCGAGATCGTCGCCGTCAACGACCTCACCGACAACGCCACGCTGGCCCACCTGCTGAAGTACGACTCGATCCTCGGCCGCTTCGACGGTGACGTCACCTCCACCGAGGACGAGATCACCGCGGGTGGCAAGACCTTCAAGGCGTTCGCCGAGCGCGACCCCAAGAACCTCAAGTGGGGCGACCTCGGTGTCGACATCGTCGTCGAGTCGACCGGCTTCTTCACCGACGCCGAGGCCGCCAAGGCCCACCTCGACAACGGCGCCAAGAAGGTCATCATCTCGGCCCCGGCAAAGAACGAGGACGTCACCATCGTCATGGGCGTCAACGACGGCGACTACGACGCCGCCTCGCACCACATCATCTCCAACGCCTCGTGCACGACGAACTGCCTCGGCCCGATGGCCAAGGTCCTCAACGATGAGTTCGGCATCGTCAAGGGCCTCATGACGACGATCCACGCCTACACCCAGGACCAGAACCTCCAGGACGCGCCGCACAAGGACCTCCGCCGCGCCCGCGCCGCCGCGCTCAACATCGTGCCGACCTCGACCGGTGCCGCGAAGGCGATCGGCCTCGTCCTGCCCGAGCTCAAGGGCAAGCTCGATGGCTACGCGCTGCGCGTGCCGACTCCGACCGGCTCGGCCACCGACCTCACCTTCGAGGCCGGTCGCGAGACCACCGTCGAGGAGGTCAACGCCGCGATCAAGGCCGCCGCCGAGGGGCCGCTCAAGGGCGTCCTCGTCTACACCGAGGACCCGATCGTCTCCAAGGACATCGAGACCGACCCCGCCTCGTGCATCTTCGACGCCGGCCTCACCAAGGTCATCGGCAACCAGGTCAAGGTCGTCGGCTGGTACGACAACGAGTGGGGCTACTCCAACCGCCTCGCCGACCTCGTCACCCTCGTCGGCTCCTCGCTCTGAGCGTCACCGAGGCCTGACGAGCATGAACTCGATCGCCGAGCTGGGCGACCTGCGGGGCAAGCGCGTCCTCGTCCGGTCCGACCTCAACGTCCCTCTCGAGGGCACCACGATCACCGACGACGGCCGCATCCGCGCGTCAGTCCCGACGATCACGGCTCTCTCCGAGGCGGGCGCACGCGTCGTCGTGTGCGCCCACCTCGGGCGGCCCAAGGGCACGCCCGAGGACAAGTACTCGCTCGCTCCCGTCGCAGCCCGCCTCGGCGAGCTGCTCGGTCGCGAGGTGACCTTCGCGACCGACACGGTCGGTGAGAGCGCCCGGGCCGCGGTCGAGGGCGCCTCCGACGGCGACGTCGTGCTCCTCGAGAACCTGCGGTTCAACGCCGGCGAGACGGCCAAGAGCGCGGACGAGCGGGCCGAGTTCGCGGGGCGGCTCGCCGGGCTCGCCGACGCCTTCGTCTCCGACGGCTTCGGCGTGGTCCACCGCGAGCAGGCGTCGGTCTTCGACGTGGCCCGCCTCCTGCCGTCGGCCGTCGGCGGCCTCGTCGAGACCGAGGTCGGCGTCCTCCGCCGCCTCACGACCGACCCCGAGCGCCCGTATGCCGTCGTGCTGGGTGGCGCGAAGGTGTCCGACAAGCTCGCGGTCATCGACAACCTCATCCAGACCGCCGACCGGCTCCTCGTCGGGGGCGGCATGGTCTTCACCTTCCTCAAGGCGCAGGGCCACGAGGTCGGCAAGAGCCTCCTCGAGGCCGACCAGGTCGACACGGTCAAGGGCTACCTCGAGCAGGCACAGCAGCGTGGCGTCGAGATCGTCCTGCCCCTCGACGTCGTCGCCGCCACCGAGTTCTCGGCCGACGCCGAGCACGAGGTCGTCGCCGTCGACGCCATCCCGGCCGACCGCATGGGTCTCGACATCGGCCCCGAGTCCTCGCGGCTCTTCGCCGAGAAGCTCGCCGACTGCCGCACGGTCTTCTGGAACGGACCGATGGGCGCGTTCGAGATGGAGCCCTACGCCGCCGGCACCAAGGCGCTCGCCCAGGCCCTCGCCGACATCACCGCCGACGGCGCGCTCACCGTCGTCGGCGGCGGAGACTCCGCCGCGGCCGTGCGCCAGCTCGGCTTCTCCGACGACCAGTTCGGCCACATCTCCACCGGCGGGGGTGCCAGCCTCGAGTACCTCGAGGGCAAGGACCTCCCCGGCCTCACCGTCCTCGAAGAAAGCTGAGCCCGCCGCATGGCCAAGGCCCCCACGTCCCAGCGCGTCCCGCTCATGGCGGGCAACTGGAAGATGAACCTCGACCACCTCCAGGCGACGCACCTCGTGCAGAAGCTCGACTGGACCCTGCGCGACGCCAAGCACGACCACGGCGCGGTGGAGGTGGCGGTGCTGCCGCCGTTCACGGACCTGCGCAGCGTCCAGACCCTCGTCGACGGCGACCGCCTCGCCATCCGCTACGGCGGCCAGGACCTCTCGCGCCACGCGAGCGGCGCCTACACCGGCGAGATCAGCGGCGCCTTCCTCGCCAAGCTCGGCTGCACCTACGTCGTCGTCGGCCACAGCGAGCGCCGCGAGTACCACGGCGAGACCGACGAGGTCGTCCGCGACAAGGTGGCGGCCGCCTACGAGCACGGGCTCACCCCGATCCTCTGCGTCGGCGAGGGCCTCGAGATCCGTCAGGCCGGCACCCACGTCGAGCACGTGCTCACTCAGGTCCGCGCGGGCCTCGAGGGCCTCCCCGCCGACAAGGCGTCGAGCATCGTCATCGCCTACGAGCCCGTCTGGGCCATCGGCACCGGCGAGGTCGCGACGCCCGAGGACGCCCAGGAGGTCTGCAGCGCGATCCGCACCGGGCTGGCCGAGCTCTACTCCGGCGACCTGGCGGACCGGGTCCGTATCCTCTACGGCGGCTCGGTGAAGTCCGGCAACGTCGCCGCGATCATGGCGCAGGAGGATGTCGACGGTGCGCTCGTCGGCGGTGCCTCGATCGACCCGGCCGAGTTCGCCGCGATCTGCCGCTTCCGCGACCATCTCCGGACGAGCTGAGGATCATAGGTATCCTGTAGCCGCGCCCCACCGGGCGACGTTCTCTCACTACCGAAGGAGCACCGTGGACGCGGTACGCATCGGACTCCAGGTCCTCCTGGTCCTGGGTGGGCTCTTCCTCACTCTCCTCATCCTGCTGCACAAGGGCAAGGGTGGTGGCCTCTCGGACATGTTCGGTGGCGGTATGTCGACCTCGCTCGGTGGCTCCTCCGTCGCGGAGCGCAACCTCGACCGCATCACGATCGCCATCGCGGTCGTCTGGTTCACGTGCGTCGTCGCTCTCGGCGTCCTCGACCGCTTCACCTCCTGAGCCGACCCTGCACGGTTCCGACCTGAAAGAAGGCTGATGTCGATGGCTGGTGGTGGCAACGCGATCCGGGGCAGCCGGGTGGGTGCCGGTCCGATGGGTGAGGCTGAGCGCGGCGAGGTGGCACCCCGCGTGCACGTGTCGTTCTGGTGCTCCAACGGTCACGAGACCCGGCCGAGCTTCGCGCAGGAGTCCGACCTCGAGATCCCGGAGACGTGGGACTGCCCGCGCTGCGGCTTCCCGGCCGGTCAGGACAAGGACAACCCTCCGGCTCCGAGCAAGGTCGAGCCTTACAAGACCCACCTCGCCTACGTGAAGGAGCGCCGTTCCGACAAGGACGGCGAGGCCATTCTCGACGAGGCCCTCGGCGCCTTGCGCGACCGCGGCCTCATCCAGTAGCAGCCGGGCGCGAAGCCGCGGGGCGCGGAGCCGTTGGGCTCAGAGCCGCTCGGCGGCCTCGGCGTCGAGCAGCCACAGCGTGCGCTCCTCGCCGGTGACCTGGGCGGCGGAGCTCACGTCCGGTCCGGCGCCCGACGTGCCGTTGGCGACCGCCTCGGCCTTGTCGGCGCCCGCGACGACGAACCACACTTCTCGTGAGCGCCGCAGCGCCTCGAAGGTGAGGCTCACGCGGTCCGGCGGCGGCTTCGGGGAGTCATGCACGGCGATGGCGATGGCGTCGGTCGTCTGCTGTGCCGGGTGCCCCGGGAAGAGCGACGCGACGTGCCCGTCCGGGCCGACACCGAGCATCATGACGTCGAACGCGCCGGCACCGCTCGCGCGCATGCTCTCCCCGTATGCCGTCGCGCTGGCCTCGGCGCTCTCGGAGGCGTCCGGACCAGGCACCCGGTGGATGTGGGCCGGGCCGAGGGGGAGCGAGGCGAGCCCGGCGTCGTCGTTCTGGACGTCGTTGCGGTCCGGGTCGCCGGCCGGCAGGTAGCGCTCGTCGCCCCACCAGAGCTCGACGCGGGACCAGTCGACCGCGTGGCGCGCCGGGAGTGCGGCCACCGACCTCCAGATCTCGGACCCTAGGGAGCCACCGGTGAGGCAGAGGTGGGCGACGCCACGCCGCGCCTGGGCGTCCACGACCGCGGTGACGAGCCGTGCGGCGATGGCGTCGCTCAGTTCCTGCTTGCCGGGGTGGACGACGACCTCGACGTCGGTCGCGGGGTCCTGGCTCGCTGTCGGCACGCTGGCTCCTCCGGTCAGGCTCGCTCGGACCGCTTCTTGCGGACCTTCTCGAGCTTCGTGGCGGCGGCCTTCTCGACCTGCTTGGGGTCGTCGGCCTTGTCGGGCATCGGCGCGGCGTCGACCATCGCCGAGCTGGCGCTCGTCGCCGCCTCGCGCTTGATGCGGGCGGCGTCCGCACGGGCCTCGGCGATGGACGGGGTGAGCCCTTGGCGCTGGGCCTGCGTCGAGGTGCGTCGCGAGTGGCTCACCTCGGCGAGCCCGTCCTGGAGCGCGTCGGCGTAGGGCTCGTCCGGGTCGAGACGTCGCAGCTCGTCTGCGAGGCACTCGGCGTCACTTCGGGGCGGGAGCGCAATGGTGCGCTCGGGGGTGCCCGGCTGGGACAACGTCGCCGACGTGCCGTTCTGGGGGCGGACGAGGTCGAGCGGTCCGCTGGACCGGTCGAGGCGGACGCTGATGATGCCGCTCCCTGCCCGCGAGGGCACGAGGCTGACCGGGCAGCGCAGCCGCTTGGCCAGCCAGCCGGCGAGCAGCTCGGCCGACGGGGAGTCGGACCCGCCCGTGACGGTCACCGAGGTCACCGGCTCGAACGGTGCCTGGTCGAGGGCCGCGGTGAGCAGCGCGCGCCAGAGGGTGATCCGCGACCACGAGAGGTCGGTGTCGCCCGGGGAGTAGCACTGGGCCAGGCGGTTGAGCGCCGACCTCGGCGACCCCTTGGTCCGCGACACGTCGGTGACGCGCCGCTGGGCCATCGCGCCGATCGGGTCGGTGCCCGGGTCCTTCGGCGGGTCGGTGGGCCACCAGGCCACGATCGGCGCGTCCGCGAGGAGCAGTGGCGTGACGACGGCCCGGCCGTGGGCGGCCAGCGGCCCGAAGAGGCGGAGCACGACGACCTCGCTCGCCCCGGCGTCCCCGCCGATGCGGATCTGGGCGTCGAGCCGGGCGGCGCCGCGGCGGTTGGCCGTGACGACGACGATGATCCGGCAGGGGTGCTGGCGGCTCGCGTCGTTGGCGGTCTCGATGGCCTCGTCGGCCTCGTTCTCGTCGACGACGACGACAAGGGTGAGGACGCGGGTGAGCGCCATCGAGCCGGTGTCGGACCGCAGGCGCACGAGCTTCTTCGACACGTCCTGCGTCGTGGTGCTCGGGAGGTCGACGATCACGGAAGTCTCCATTCGCGGCCGTCGCGGCGCATGAGGTCATCGGCGCTCTGCGGACCCCACGTGCCCGAGGTGTACTGGTCGATCCGCGTGCTGTGCTTGGCCCAGAACTCCTCGATCGGGTCGAGGATCTCCCAGGAGAGCTCGACCTCCTCGTGGCGGGGGAAGAGCGGGGGCTCGCCGAGGAGCACGTCGAGGATGAGGCGCTCGTAGGCCTCCGGCGAGCTCTCGGTGAAGGCACGGCCGTAGCCGAAGTCCATCGTCACGTCGCGCACCTCCATCTGCGCACCCGGGACCTTGGCGCCGAAGCGCATCGTCACGCCCTCGTCGGGCTGGACCCGGATGACGACGGCGTTCTGACCGAGCTCCTCGGTCGCGGTGTGCGCGAAGGGGAGGTGCGGCGCCTTCTTGAAGACGACGGCGATCTCGGTGACCCGCTTGCCGAGGCGCTTGCCGGTCCGGAGGTAGAACGGGACACCCGCCCAGCGGCGGGTGTCGACCTCGAGCTTCACCGCGGCATACGTCTCGGTCGTCGAGCCCTTGCGGACGCCCTCCTCCTCGAGGTAGCCGCCGACCTCCTCGCCGCCCTGCCAGCCGCGGGCGTACTGGCCGCGGGCGGTGCCCTTGCCGAGGTCCTTGGGCAGACGGACCGCGCTGAGCACCTTCTCCTTCTCGCTGCGCAGGTGGTCGGCGTCGAAGGACACCGGCTCCTCCATCGCGGTGAGGGCGAGCAGCTGGAGCAGGTGGTTCTGGATGACGTCGCGCGCGGCGCCGATGCCGTCGTAGTAGCCGGCGCGGCCGCCGATGCCGATGTCCTCGGCCATGGTGATCTGGACGTGGTCGACGTAGTGGCTGTTCCAGACCGGCTCGAACATCTGGTTGGCGAACCGGAGCGCGAGGAGGTTCTGGACCGTCTCCTTGCCGAGGTAGTGGTCGATGCGGAAGACCGCGTCCGGGGGGAAGACGTCGGCGACGATCTCGTTGAGCTCCCGAGCGCTCTTGAGGTCGTGGCCGAACGGCTTCTCGATGACGACCCTGCGCCAGGACCCCTCGGACGGCTGCGACAGCCCGGAGCGCTTGAGCTGCTCGCACACCGTGGCGAAGAACCCCGGCGGGATCGAGAGGTAGAACGCGTGGTTGCCACCGGTGCCGCGCTGCTCGTCGAGGTCCTTGACCGTCTCGGTGAGCAGGTCGAAGGCCTTCGGGTCGTCGAACGTGCCGGGCACGAAGCGGATGCCCTCGCTGAGCGAGCGCCACACGTCCTCGCGGAAGGGTGTGCGCGAGCGCTCCTTGACCGACTCGTAGACGATCTTGCCGAAGTCCTGGTCGGCCCAGTCGCGACGCGCGAAGCCGATGAGCGAGAAGCCCGGCGGCAGCAGCCCACGGTTGGCGAGGTCGTAGATCGCCGGCATGAGCTTCTTGCGGGCGAGGTCCCCGGTGACGCCGAAGAGGACGAGGCTGCACGGCCCCGCGATGCGGGGAAGTCGTTTGTCGCGCGGGTCGCGCAGGGGGTTGTGCGTCGCTGTCACGCGCGCCGGGCTCATCAGGCTCCTGACGTCGAGAGGGCGGACCGGACCTGGCTCAGGCCGCGGTGGTGGCTGGTGAGGTGAAGCCGCAGGACGGGACGGCCGTGCTCGGCGAGCACCTGGGCGTCGCCTCCGGCCTGCGCGGCGATGAACTCGCCGAAGGTGAAGTCGCGACCCGGCACGGCGAGGTCCTCCTCGGGCTCGGCGGTGACCTGGATGAACACGCCGTTGGCCGGACCACCCTTGTGGTACTGACCCGTCGAGTGCAGGAACCGCGGTCCCCACCCGAAGGTCACCGGGCGGCCCGTGTGGTCGAAGAGCGTGCGCGCGACCTGCTCGAGGTCGGCGTCCTCCTCGCGGTCGAGGTAGGCCATGACGGCGACGTAGCCGTGCTCGTCGTCGAGCTGCTCGAGGAGCGCGGTGACGGCGCCGGGAAGCGTGTGTGCCTCACCGAGCCAGTCCCCACCGAGCGCCCGGACCTCGACGGAACCGTCCACGAACGCCGGTGCCTCGCTCGTCGAGCCGGCCTGGTCGAGCAGGCCGCGGGCGGCCTTCTTGGCGCTCTCGACGTCGGGCTGGTCGAAGGGGTTGATGCCGAGCAGCCTCCCGGCGACCGCGGTCGCGACCTCCCAGAGGAGGAGCTGGGCACCGAGCGAGCCCGAGACGGTGAGGAGGGAGCCGCTCTCGGCGGCCCTGTCCTCGGCGGTCTCGTCGGCCGGGCCGGGCTGCTCCGCCGCGATCGAGTCGGGGTGGCGTGGCGGCTGGTCGGCCAGGGTCTCGACGTCCTCCACCTCGGTGGACGCGACGAGACGGACGACGTTGGCGTCCTCGTAGGTGTGGTCCGGCGCCTCGCCGTCGGCGACGACCGGCAGGATGCCCGTGCCGTTCTTGCCGGTGGACTCCGCGATGAGCTGCTCGGCCCAGGCCCCGAACCCGACGTTCTCGGTGCCCGCGTCAACGAGCACGAGCTTGTCGCGCAGCGGCTTGGTCCCGCCCATGGCGGCGCCGAGGCGGAGGGCGGGGTTGCCCTCGTCGTCGGCGGCCAGGAGGTCGGCGACGGCCTCGGCGTCGTCGAGCAGGGCACCGATGTCGGCACCGGCGAGGCCGGACGGCACGAGCCCGAACGCCGTGAGTGCGGAGTAGCGGCCACCCACGTCGGGGTCGGCGTTGATGACGCGGTAGCCGGCACCACGGGCCTCGACGTCGAGCGGGCTGCCCGGGTCGGTGACGACGACGATCCGCCGGGTGGCGTCGATCCCGGCCTCGGTGAACGCCGCCTCGAAGGCGCGACGCTGGGAGTCGGTCTCAACGGTGGAGCCGGACTTGGACGAGACGACGACGGCGGTCCGGTCGAGGTGGGTCGTCACGGCGCGGCGCACGACGTCGGGCGACGACGAGTCGAGGACGACGATGTCGACCCCGGCCGTCGCGCAGATGACCTCGGGTGCGAGCGACGAGCCGCCCATGCCGCAGAGGACGATCCGCGAGACGCCGTCCTCACGCAGCTGCTCACGCAGCGCGGCGACCTCACCGAGCAGCGGCCGCGAGGACCGGGGGAGGCCGACCCACGAGAGCCGCTTGCCGGCCTCCTCCTCGGCGTCCTTGCCCCACAGCGTGGCGTCCTGGGCGAAGAGGCGGCTCGCGACCTCGTCCTGGACGAGGGTGGGGACGTGGGCGGCGATGGCGTCCGCCGCGGCGCCCCTGGCGCTGACCTCGAGGCTGCTCATCGTGCGGCCTTGTCGAGCTCGGTCTGCACTCCGGCGAGCAGCTCCTCCCACGACTTCTCGAACTTGTCGACGCCCTCACGCTCGAGCTGTGCGGTGACGTCGGAGTAGGAGATGCCGAGCCGCTCGAGCGCGTCGAGCACCTCGCTGGACTCCTCGTAGGTGCCCGCGATCGTGTTGCCGGTGATCTCGCCGTGGTCCTTGACCGCGTCGAGCGTCTTCTCGGGCATGGTGTTGACCGTTCCGGGGGCGACGAGCTCGGTGACGTACATCGTGTCCGGGTATGCCGGGTCCTTGACTCCCGTGGACGCCCACAGCGGTCGCTGGGGCTTGGCCCCGTCGTCCTCGAGGCTCTTCCAGCGCGGGGTCGAGAAGACCTCCTCGTAGGCCTGGTAGGCCAGTCGGGCGTTGGCGATCGCCGCCTTGCCCTTGAGGGCCTTGGCGGCCTCGGCGTGCTCGCCGTCGACCGCGTCGAGCCGCTTGTCGACCTCGGAGTCGACGCGGGAGACGAAGAACGAGGCGACCGACGCGATCGTCGTGATGTCCTTGCCCGCCTCGCGGGCCTGCTCGAGGCCGGTGAGGAACGCGTTCATCACGGCGCGGTAGCGGTCGAGGCTGAAGATGAGCGTGACGTTGACCGAGATGCCCTCGCCGATGACGCGGGTGATCGCGGGCAGTCCCTCGACCGTGGCCGGGATCTTGACGAGCAGGTTGGGCCGGTCGACGAGGTCGCGCAGGTGCTTGGCCTGCTCGACGGTGGCGCCGGTGTCGGCGGCGAGCCGGGGGTCGACCTCGATGGAGACGCGGCCGTCGAGGCCGTCGGTGGCCTCGAAGACGGGCAGGAGCACGTCGCAGGCGTCCCGGACGTCCTGCGTCGTCATCGCCGTCACCGCGTCGTCGAGCGAGGAGCTGTCGGCCGCGAGCTGGGCGACCTGCTCGCTGTAGCTCTCGCCGTCGGACAGGGCGACCTGGAAGATCGACGGGTTCGTCGTCACGCCGACGACGCCCTTGGTGTCGATGACCTCCTGGAGGTTGCCTGACGTGAGCCGTTCACGGCTGAGGTCGTCGAGCCAGATCGAGACGCCGTTGTCGGCGAGGTCCTTGAGGGGGCTGCTGTCGGACATGCGACTCACTTCCCAGCCGTGGCCGCGGACTTGCGGGCAGGCTTGTTGGTGGTGGGGACGTCGGTACCGGTGTCGTTGCGGCGACGTGGTGAGGTCTCGAGCGAGTCCGTGGCCCCGCGGGAGGCCTTCGCCGCCTTGATCGAGTCCTTGGCCGCCTTGACGACGGCCTCGGGGGTGAAGCCGAACTCGGTGAAGAGCGTCTTGGCGTCGGCCGAGGCGCCGAAGTGCTCGATGCTGATCGAGCGGCCGGCGTCGCCGACGACCTCGCGCCAGCCCTGGGCCACCCCGGCCTCGACGCTGACGCGCGCGCGGACGGCGGGCGGCAGGACCTTGTCGCGGTAGCTCTTGGACTGCTCCTCGAACCACTCGCGGCACGGCATCGAGACGACGCGGGTGCGCACGCCCGACTTCTCGAGGGCGAGGCGCGCGTCGAGCGCGACGGAGACCTCGGAGCCGGTGGCGACGAGGATGACCTCGGGCGCCTGCTTGCCGTCGTCGCCGCCGTCGACCAGGACGTAGCCGCCCTTGGCCACGTTGCTCGCCTTGGCGTGCGTCGACCGGTCGATCGTGGGCAACGGCTGGCGGCTCAGCGCGAGCGCGGCCGGGCGGGCGTTGCGCAGGACCGCACCCCAGGCGGCCGACGTCTCGTTGGCGTCGGCGGGCCGGACGACGTCGAGACCGGGCATGGCGCGCAGCGCGGCGAGGTGCTCGATCGGCTGGTGGGTCGGGCCGTCCTCGCCGAGGCCGATCGAGTCGTGGGTCCACACGAAGGTCACGGGCAGCTGCTGGATCGCCGCGAGCCGCACGGCCGGGCGCATGTAGTCGGAGAAGACGAGGAAGGTGCCGCCGTAGGGACGGGTCAGGCCCTCGAGCGCGATCCCGTTGAGGATCATCCCCATGCCGTTCTCGCGGATGCCGAAGTGCATCGTGCGGCCGTAGGGGCCGCCCTTCCACTCGGACGTCTGCTTGCCCTTGGGGATGAAGGACGGCTCGCCCGCCATCGTCGTGTTGTTGGACTCGGCGAGGTCGGCGGAGCCGCCCCACAGCTCGGGCATGACCGGCGCGAGAGCGCCGAGGACCTTGCCGGAGGCGGCGCGGGTCGCGATGCCCTTCTCGTCGGCGGGGAAGGTCGGCAGCGCGGCGTCGAGGCCGTCGGGCAGGTCGCCGGCGACGAGGCGGTCGAGCAGGGCGGCGGCGTCCTTGTTCCCGCGGCGCCAGGCCGCGTAACCCTTGTTCCAGTCCTTGTGGGCGGCCTTGCCGCGGGCCTTGACCTTGCGGGCGTGCGCGAGCACGTCCTTGTCGACCTCGAAGGTCTTCCTGGGGTCGAAGCCGAGGAGCTCCTTGAGGGCGGCGACCTCCTCGTCACCGAGGGCCGAGCCGTGCGACTTGCCCGTGCCCTTCTTGGTGGGGGAGGGCCAGGCGATGACCGTGTGCAGACGGATGAGCGTCGGGCGCGAGGACTTCTTGCTCGCGTTGAGGGCCGTGAGCAGCGAGTCGACGTCCTCGACGTAGTCGGCGGTGCCGGCCGGGTCGTGGCTGCGACGCCAGTCGATGTCGACGACCTCCCACCCGTAGGACTCGTAGCGCTTGGCGACGTCCTCCGAGAAGGAGATGTCCGTGTCGTCCTCGATGGAGATCTGGTTGGCGTCGTAGATGACCGTGAGGTTGCCGAGCTCCTGGTGGCCGGCGAGCGAGCTCGCCTCGGAGGCCACGCCCTCCATGAGGTCACCGTCGGACGCCATGACCCACACGTGGTGGTCGAAGGGGCTCTGTCCGGCCTTGGCGTCGGGGTCGAGCAGGCCGCGCTGGCGCCGCTGGGCCATCGCCATGCCGACGGCGGAGGCGAGGCCGGAGCCGAGCGGCCCGGTCGTGATCTCGACACCGGGCGTGTGGTGCACCTCGGGGTGCCCCGGGGTGAGCGAGCCCCAGGTACGCAGGGCCTTGAGGTCCTTGAGCTCGAGCCCGTAGCCGGAGAGGTAGAGCTGGATGTACTGGGTGAGGCTCGAGTGCCCGCACGAGAGGACGAACCGGTCGCGTCCGAGCCACGTGGGGTCGGACGGGTCGTGCGTCATGACGTTCTGGAAGAGCAGGTATGCCGCGGGGGCCAAACTCATGGCCGTGCCGGGGTGGCCGTTGCCGACCTTCTGGACCGCGTCCGCCGCGAGGACGCGCACCGTGTCGACCGCGCGGACGTCGAGGTCGTTCCACTTCGCCTTCCGGGCCGTGGGACGGGCGAGGTCGCCCGATCGCTCGGCCTTGGCGGGGGTGGCGCGGCGGGTGCGTGACCCGCCTGCCTTCGTCGTGGTGGTGGTCACGTGAAGCCTCTCTGACGTCGCGGCACGGTGATGCAGGTCAAACGGTCGATCCCACCCTAGACCGCGGCCCAGCGCCACGGACGACCGTGTCTCCCCGCATGGACGGCCCCCGTTAGACTCGGTGTGACCAGCCGCTCCAGAGCACCCCCGAAGGACGCCGTGGGAACCGCCCCGACCACCACCGCCTCGTCGGCCCGACCGACGTCGGGCTGGAAGCGATCGGTCGGCAGCTATGTGTCGCTGACGAAGCCGCGCATCATCGAGCTGCTGCTCGTGACAACGGTTCCGGTGATGTTCCTCGCCGAGCGGGGGGTGCCCGACCTGTGGCTCGTCGTCGCCACCCTCGTCGGCGGGACGCTGAGCGCGGGCGCTGCCAACACGTTCAACTGCGTCTACGACCGCGACATCGACGCGCTCATGGACCGGACCCGCAACCGACCCATGGTCACGGGCGAGATCTCGCCGCGCGCGGGCGTCATCTTCGGGCTCGTGCTCACGGCGCTCTCGACCGCGTGGTTCCTCGTGTTCGTCAACGTCGCTTCGGCGCTGCTGTCCCTTGCGGCGATCGTCCTCTATGCGTGGCTCTACACGATGGTGCTCAAGCGCCGGACGTCGCAGAACATCGTCTGGGGCGGCGTCGCCGGCTGCATGCCCACGCTCATCGGCTGGGCCGCCGTGACCGGCACCGTCGGCTGGCCGGCCGTCATCCTCTTCCTCGTCATCTTCTTCTGGACACCGCCGCACTACTGGCCGCTGTCGATGGCGTTCAAGGACGAGTACGCCAACGCGCACGTCCCGATGCTTCCGGTCGAGCGGGGCGCCGTCGCGGTCGCGCGGCAGATCGTCGCCTACAGCTGGGTCATGGTCGCCGTGTCGCTCGCGCTGGTCCCGGTCGCCGACATGGGCTGGATCTATCTCGTCGCAGCCCTCGCCAGCGGAGTCGTCTTCGTGGGTGAGGCGCACCGGCTGCTCCGCCTGGCCAAGGACGGTGCTGCCACCAAGGTCCTCAAGCCGATGCGACTCTTCCACTTCTCGATCACCTACGTGACGCTGCTCTTCCTCGCCGTCGCGGTCGACCCGCTGGTCCACCTCTCCATCGGCTGACCAGGCAGGTCCCGACCGGCTCGGAACGGGCTGACGAAGACCGCCAGCGAGCACACGGCGTGCAGCGCGGCCATGAGCAGGATCGTCTCCCGCACCCCGAGCCAGGTGCCCAGCGCTCCGGCGACGAGACCGGCGAGCGGCATCGTGCCGAAGTTGAGGACGGCCGACGTGGCGGTGGTGCGTCCCAGCAGGTCCGCGGGCACGTAGCGCATCGTGAACGACCGGCGCACGACGTTGGCGCCGACGACGCCCATCCCGACGAGCACCGACCCGATGCCGACGAGCGCGGCACCCCGCCCTGGCTGCGCGAGACCGATGAGCACCGCGGGCGGGCCACCGAGGACCTGGAGCCAGCGCAGTGCGCCGGCGTTGCCGAGCCACGCCGTGGTGCCGGTCGCGACGGTCGCGCCGAGCAGGCCCCCGACTGCGCCCACGGCCATGACGAGACCCACGGACCCGGGCTCGAGCCCGAGGTCGCGGACGAGGAAGAGGACGGGGAGGGCGCCGTAGCCCGTGAGGGCGAAGTTGCTCACGCCACCGGTGAGCGCGAAGTAGCGCAGGAACCGGTCACGCGCGACGATCGCGACGCCCTCGCGGACGAGGGCCACCATCGGTCGGCGGGGCGGCTGCTCGGGGGCGGGTCCGAGCTCCTCCGGCCGGATCCTCGCCAGGCACAGGAAGGAGGCGAGGTAGCCCACGACGTCGAGCACGACGGCATACGCGGCGGAGAAGACCTGGACGAGGAGCCCACCGACCCCGGGCCCGCCGATCTGCATCGCCGACTCGGTCCCGAAGAGGCGCGCGTTGGCGTGCTCGAGGTCGTCGTCCGCGACGACCCGGGGGAGGAACGCCGTGTATGCCGTCCGGAAGAAGACCGCGGTGCAGCCGACTCCCAGCGCGGCGAGGACGAGGTGGGGGAGGGTGAGGACGTCGAGCGCCCAGGCCAGCGGGACGGTCCCGACCACGGCGGCCGCGGCGAGGTCGGCCGCCATCATGACGCGACGGGGGTCGGAGCGGTCGACCCACGCGCCGGCAAAGAGCCCGAGGACGAGCCAGGGGAGCCAGATCGCCCCGGCGAGCAGGCCCATCCAGAACGGGCCGGCGTCGAACTCGGTGACCGCGATGAGCGGGAAGACGACGGTCGTCGTCATCGAGCCGAGGACGCTGATGCCCTCGCCGGCCCAGAAGAGGCGGAAGTTGCTATTGGCCCCCAGTGGGGGAGGGACGGCGCTCACGGCTGAGCCGGGAATCCGCGCGAGAACACGAAGACCGACTCGCGTTCGACGCCGTCGTCGGGGACCTCTCGGCGGCTCCACCGCACGAGCACCTCGATGATCTCCTCGGCCATCTCGCGCATCTCCGGCGGGCTGAGCCGCATCCAGTTCTGGGTGGCGAAGGCGGCGTCGTCCCACTCGGGGACGGTGGCCGCGTTGGCGTTCCACTCCTGCACGCGCTCGAACTGTCGCTGGAGGGCGAGGGCCTCGGCGGCGTAGGCCGCCGTGACCGCGGCCGTGTCGGACGCGAAGTCCGCACGTGACCAGCGGGTGCCGGGGTCGACGAGGCGCCACCACCGCTCGCGGCGGTCCTTGGCGAGCTCGGGCACCTCCTCGACGAGGCCCGCCTCAGACAGCACCTTGAGGTGGTGACTGGCCGAGCCGACGGCCTGGCCGGTGCGAGCCGCGAGGGCCGAGGCCGTGGAGGGGCCGTCGACCTTGAGCGCGTCCATCATCCGCGAACGGAACGGGTTGGCCATCGCCGAGAGGGCCTTGGCGTCGGTGATGGTCCGGACGCCGTGCGAGGAGGGGCCGGGCTGCGGGGGTCGCTCGTCGGGGGTCATACCGGTGACGCTAGACCCACAAGAACGCTTGTGCAACTACTCTTGTGCAATCTCCCGCAGCGACACGACGCCGGCGGTGAGAGCGACGACGAGAGCCGACGCCCCGAGCATGTGGGTGAGCACGAGCACCTCGGGCAGGTCGGTGAGGTACTGGACGTAGCCGACGAGACCCTGCGCGAGGGTGACGAGCAGGACGGTGCGCCACGTGGCGGAGACCCGGGCGGGCGCGGACGAGAGCCGCGTCGCGAGCCAGACGGCGACGACGAGACCGACGAAGAGCATGACGGCGTCGGCGTGCAGCCACGAGATGGTGCGCGGGTCGAAGCCGAACCGCGCCGGCGCGTCGGCGTCGCCGGAGTGCGGGCCCGAGCCGGTGACGACGGTGCCGAGGACGAGCACGACCGCGGCGACACCGCACGTCACCCATGCGACCTTCCGCACGAGGTCGTGGACGAGCGGGACCGGCGCACCGTCGCTCTCGTCCCGGCAGAACCAGAGGTATGCCGCTGCGGCCACGAGTCCCGCGGACACGAGGAAGTGGGTGGCGACCGTGACGGGGTGCAGCTCGGTGAGGACGGTGATCCCACCGAGCACGGCCTGCACCGCCACACCGACGAGCACCGTCACCGCGGCGACCTTGAGCCGGCGGACCGGAGTCCATCGCCACACGGCCCAGACGGCGAGGACGGCCAGGACGGCGAGGACACCGGTGAGGGTGCGGTTGCCGAACTCGATGACCTTGTGGATGCCCTCCTCCTGCTCGCGCACCGGCACGTAGGAGCCGGGCACGCACTCGGGCCACGTCGGGCACCCGAGGCCGCTGCCGGTGAGGCGGACGAGCCCTCCGGTGAGGATGATCCCGACCTGGGCCACGAGGTTGCCGAGCAGGATGTGGCGGTGGACCCGGGGTGCGTGCGTGCTCACCCCGGCAGGGTAGGCGAGCCGCCTGCGAGGGGGCTCGGCCGGTCCGCCGCCGAGCGCCCGTCTGCGCGCCGGTGTCGCCCGTTGACCGATTCTTGACCGGCGCTTGACCGGCGGTGTGCCCGGACCGGACAAAGTCCGGACTTGGCAAAGGATTGGTCAGATTCGTTGACGGCGGATCGGGTTCGCCGGTTGTGTTCGGACGGCGCCGAAGCCCGTGGCACACCCGCGGCCGCACCGGAGGGGGACGACGCTTTCACCGTGGCAGCACGTCACCCCGTGCTGCCCGAACGAGAAGAGGCACGACGTGATTCGACGTACCACCGGAGCCATGGCGGTCACCGCCGCACTGGCCCTTCCCCTGGCGCTGCCCGTGGCGGGCGCCCTCGGCCTCACGGCCGGTCCGAGCGCGGCACCCGCAGCCGCCGCCAAGGCCGACCCGGAGCGCGACCACGCCGCGCTGGGCCTGTCGAAGGACGAGAAGCTCGTCGTGCGCTCGGTCGTCACCGACCCCGACGGCACGCAGCACGTCCGCTACGACCGCACCTTCAAGGGTCTGCGCGTCATCGGCGGCGACCTCGTCGTCGAGAACTCCCCGCGGGGCGCCAAGCAGGACGCCCGCTTCAACGCCTCCGGCCGCGCCTCCGTCGCCTCGACCACGCCGAAGAAGAGCGCCGCCGAGGCCCGCGGGGTCGCGGCCCAGAAGGCCGGCCGCTCGTCGAGCGTCAAGGACAGCGAGCTCGTCGTGTGGGCCGGCGGCGCCTCGCCCCGTCTGGCCTACGACGTCCTCACCGAGGGCGTCAAGGCAGACCAGACCCCGACCCGCCTGCACACGCTCGTCGACGCCGACAACGGCGCCGTCCTCTACTCGTGGGACGAGATCAAGCAGGGCACCGGCAACTCGCAGTACTCAGGCCAGGTCACCCTCAACTCGATCCAGTCGGGCAGCACGTGGCTGCTCAAGGACTCGATCGGCAACCACACGACGGACCTCAATGGCGCGACGTCCGGCACCGGCACGCAGTTCACCGACGCCGACAACATCTGGGGCAACGGCTCGACGACCTCGCGGCAGACCGCCGGCGTCGACGCGCAGTACGGCGCCGAGAGGACCTACGCCTACTACAACTCGGTCCTCGGCCGCGCCGGCATCTGGAACAACGGCACCGGCGCCCGCAGCCGGGTCCACTACGGCAACGCCTACGTCAACGCCTTCTGGGACGGCACCCAGATGACCTACGGCGACGGCTCCGGCAACACCCGGCCGCTCACCTCGATCGACGTCGCGGCCCACGAGATGAGCCACGGCGTCACCGAGAACACCGCCAACCTCAACTACAGCGGCGACGCCGGCGGTCTCAACGAGGCGACCTCGGACATCTTCGGCACCGCCGTCGAGTTCTACGCCAACAACTCCACCGACGTGGGCGACTACCTCATCGGCGAGAAGATCAACATCAACGGCAACGGCACCCCGCTGCGCTACATGGACAAGCCGAGCAAGGACGGCCAGAGCCCGGACTGCTGGTCGACCAACACCAAGAACCTCGACCCGCACTACTCCTCGGGAGCGCTCAACCACTGGTTCTACATGGCGGCCGAGGGCTCGGGCGCCAAGACCATCAACGGTGTGAGCTACAACAGCGCCACCTGTGGCGGGGCCCCGGCCGTGACCGGCGCGGGCCGCACCAACATCGAGAAGGTCTGGTACCGCACCCTCTCGACGAAGCTCACCTCCGGCAGCACGTATGCCGCGGCGCGCAACGGCGCCATCGCCTCGGCCAAGGAGCTGTACGGCGCGTCGAGCCAGACCTGCGCCTCGGTCCAGGCCGCGTTCGACGCCATCTCGGTCCCGGCCGGCACCGAGTCCTGCAGCGGTGGCTCGACGCCCACGCCGACCCCGACGCCGACGACCCCGCCGTCGGGCAACCTGCTCGGCAACCCCGGCTTCGAGTCCGGCGCCACGGTGTGGACCGGCACGGCCGGACCGATCACGAACAACACCGGTCGCCCGGCGCGCACCGGTTCGTGGAAGGCCTGGCTCGGTGGCAACGGCTCGACGTCCACCGAGACGATCACGCAGAGCGTGGCCATCCCGTCGACCGTCACGAGCGCGACGCTCTCGTTCTGGCTGCGGACCGACACCGCCGAGAGCGGCAGCACGGCCTACGACTCGATGCGCGTCCAGGTCGTCGACGGGGCGACGACGTCGACCCTGGCGACCTACACCAACGTCGGGACGAACGCGACCTACACGCAGAAGTCGTTCAACGTCACGGCATACAAGGGCAAGACGATCCAGGTGAAGTTCCTCATGAACGAGGACTCCTCACTGCAGACGTCCTTCGTCGTCGACGACACGGCACTCGCCACCAGCTGACGGCACACGTGGGCCGGCGTCGGACGACGTCGGCCCACGTCGCTGTCCCGACCCGGAAGGACACCTGATGGCGAACTCCACCCTGCTCGGCGTGCCCCTGGCCGCCCTCGCACTCGGCCTCGCCGTGACCGGCTCCGCGACCGCGGCCCCGAGCACGGCCACGACGGCCACCGCCGCGGCTGCAGGCCCGGACCTCTCGGTGACGAACACCCAGGCCCACCTCACCCAGCTCCAGTCGATCGCGAACGCCAACGGCGGCAACCGCGGCACCGGCCGTCCCGGCTACGCCGCGTCGGTCTCGTGGGTCAAGGGCAAGCTCGACGCGGCGGGCTGGACCACGACGGTCCAGAGCTTCTCGACCTCGTCCGGCACCTCCTCGAACCTCATCGCGGAGTGGCCGGCGGGCGACCCGAACCACGTCGTCATGCTCGGCGGCCACCTCGACAGCGTCGCGAACGGTGCCGGGATCAACGACAACGGCTCCGGCAGCGCCGGCGTCCTCGAGGCTGCCCTCGCGTATGCCGCGAGCGGCCAGACCGCGAAGAACCGTGTGCGCGTGGGGTTCTGGGGCGCCGAGGAGCTCGGTCTGCTCGGCTCGAAGCACTACATGAGCACCCTGCCCACGGCCGAGAAGGACAAGATCGAGGCCTACCTCAACGTCGACATGATCGGCTCGCCGAACCCGGGCTACTTCGTCTACAACGACAACCCGGCGGGCAACGGCGCGCGCGACGAGCTCACGAGCTGGTACGCCTCGAAGGGCATCCCCTGGGAGTACATCGACGTGCAGGGCCGCAGCGACCACGCCGCGTTCCGCTCCTACGGCATCCCGACCGCCGGGATCTTCAGCGGTGCCGAGACGCTCAAGACGTCGAGCCAGGCGCAGAAGTGGGGTGGGACCGCGGGACGGGCCTTCGACCCGTGCTACCACTCGTCGTGCGACACGACGTCGAACATCAACGTCACCGCGCTGGACCGTGGCGTCGACGTCATCGGGCACATGCTCTGGCTGTATGCCGCGAAGGACTTCGGCACGACGCCGCAGCCCGGCGGCAACCTGCTCCAGAACCCGGGCTTCGAGTCCGGCGCCACGGTGTGGACCGGCACGTCCGGCCCGATCACGAACAACGCCGGACGCCCGGCACGCACCGGTTCGTGGAAGGCCTGGTTGGGCGGCAACGGCTCGACGTCGACAGAGACGGTGCAGCAGTCGGTCGCCATCCCGTCGACGGCCACCTCGGCGACGCTGTCGTTCTGGTTGCGCTCCGACACGTCGGAGACCGGGAGCACGGCCTACGACACGATGCGCGTCCAGGTCGTCGACGGCTCGACGACCTCCACGCTGGCGACGTACTCAAACGTCGGGACGAGCACGACCTGGAGCCAGAAGTCGTTCAACGTCACGGCCTACAGGGGCAAGACGGTCACGGTGAGGTTCCTGCTCAGCGAGGACTCCTCGCTGCAGACGTCCTTCGTCGTCGACGACACCTCGCTCGCCACGAGCTGAGGCCACGAACGGCGGTGGGCCGGCACACCTCCGGGTGCCGGCCCATCGTCCTGCCCGGGGTCAGTCGGACCAGCGGAACCAGCGAGCGGCCGCGGCGCCGGAGACGACCGCCCACGCGGTGAGTACGAGCCACGAGGTGAGCGGCCACCCGCCGTCGACGAGGGAGAGCCGGAGGCCGTCGCCGAGTGCGCCGGAGGGCAGCAGCCGGGCGAGGGCGGTGAGCCCGTCGGGCAGGCGGTCGGTCGGCAGGAGCACGCCCAGACCGAGGAGGAGGACCCAGACGAGGTTCGCGAGGGCGAGCACACCCTCGGCGCGGACGGTGCCCGCGAGCAGCATGGCGAGCGCGAGGAACGCCGCCGCCCCGAGCACGACGGTGACGACCGCGGGGAGGACGCCCGACAAGGCCGGTCGCCAACCCAGGAACGCGGCCATGGTCCCGAGGCCGACGACCTGGAGCGCGATGACGGCACCCACCGCTCCCAGCTTGCCGAGCAGGAGGCCCTCGCGTCCGAGGGGGCTGACCCCGAGGAAGCGCAGGACCCCGTGCCGACGGTCGAACCCGGTCGCGATGGCCTGGCCGGTGAACGCGGTCGAGACGACGGCGAGGGTGAGGACCCCCGCGGTCGCGACGTCGATGCGGCGACCCGGCCCGAGGTCGGGGACGTCGGTGAGGGACAGCGCGAGCAGGGCGAGTGCGGGGAGGACGAGCGCCACGAGCAGCTGCTCACCGTGGCGGAGGATCGTCGCGGTCTCGAAGGCCGCCTGCGCGAGCCAACGACGCCGTGCGGTGGCGGGCGCTGCGGGGCGAGCCGGAGGCGCGGGGGTGGGCCGGGCGCTCACCGTCGACCACCCGCCGTGAGCGCGAAGTAGCGCTCCTCGAGCGGCCGGCCGTCGCGCACCTCGTCGAGCGAGCCCTCGGCGACGACCCGGCCCCGGCTCATGATGACGACGTGGTCGGCGAGGCGCTCGGCCTCCTCGAAGGAGTGAGTTGTGACGACGACGGCCGCCTCGCGGGCGGTCTCCCGCACGAGGTCCCAGACCTCGAGGCGGGCGTGCGGGTCGAGGCCGGCGGTCGGCTCGTCGAGGAAGGCCACCTCGGGCCGGCCCACGAGCGCGGCGGCGAGCGCGACCCTCTGGCGCTCACCCCCGGAGAGGCGCCGGATCGACCGGCCGGCGACGCGGCCCAGGTCGAGACGCTCGACGAGCCCGGCGACGTCGGCAGGGGAGTGATGGAGCCGCGCGACGTGCTCGAGCAGGCGGCGGGCGCTCGTGGTCACGGGGAGGCCGCCATCCTGGAGCATGACGCCGACGCGCGCCCGGTGCTCGGCGGGGGCGCGCCACGGGTCGGTGCCCAGCACGCGGGCCGTGCCGCCGGTCGGGCGCTGAAGGCCCTCGAGGCACTCCATCGTCGTCGTCTTGCCCGCGCCGTTGGGTCCGAGCACGGCCGTCACCGCGCCCGAGCGGGCGCTCCAGCTCGCGTCGTCGACGGCGCGCACCGCGCCGATGTCGCGGCGCAGACCGACGACCTCGACTGCAGACACGGCGCACATCCTAGGCTGGGGCTCTCTCGACCCAAGGAGTCCCATGGTCACCATCGACCGCGAGGCCGCCCCGGCCACCGCCGTCGCCGCCGTCCCTGCTCTCGTCGCCGCGCTCGCCGGCCGCCGTGGGACCGCACTCGCCCTCGCGGTCGTCCCGGCCGCGGTCGCGCTCTTCTTCCGTGACCCCGACCGGACCCCTGACCGACCGGTGGCGGGGGCACCCGGCGACGTCGACTCGGTCCTCTCGCCCGCCGACGGCAAGGTCATGTATGCCGGCCTCGGCCAGGACGGCGTCGCTCCCGAGGGGGAGTGGCAGCAGGTGAGCATCTTCCTGTCCGCCTTCGACGTGCACATCAACCGCGCCCCCTACGGCGGCCGGCTGCGCGAGGTGACCTACCGGCCCGGCAAGTGGCTCGCGGCATACAGCCACGAGAGCGCGCACCTCAACGAGCGCACCGACCTCGTCGTCGACCGTGAGGTCGACGGGGTGACGCGCACCGTCCACTTCCGCCAGATCGTCGGCCTCATGGCCCGCCGCGTGGTCACGCGGGTCGCAGCGGGCGACGAGATCGAGACCGGCCAGCGGATCGGGCTCATGAAGTTCGGGTCGCGGATGGACGTCTTCGTCCCGACCGACGCCGAGCTCCTCGTCGAGGCCGGCGCGCGCGTCGTCGCGGGCGAGACGGTCATCGCCCGATGGCCCTCGGGTCCACGGGCATGAGCGACGACGGCTCCGGGCGCAGGCGGCGCTTCGACCGCTGGCGCCTCGTCTCGCCCACGGGCGCCGAGGTCGTCTCGCTGCGCCAGCTGAGCAAGCGCGAGCGGCTGCGAGTCACCGCCCCCTCGATCTTCACGACGATCAACATGATGAGCGGCCTCTCGTCGGTCCTGCTCGCGTTCCGGGGGCAGTTCACCCTGGCGGCGATCCTCATCGCGGTCTCGATCGTCATGGACATCGCCGATGGTGGCGTCGCCCGCCTCGTCGGTGCGACCTCACCGTTCGGGCTGCAGATGGACTCGCTCGCCGACCTCATCGCGTTCGGGTTCGCGCCGGCGATCCTCGTGCACACGTGGGCGCTGCCCGACTACCCCGTCCTGTCGTGGCTCGCGGCCTTCTTCTGGCTCGGGTGTGCGGCCTTTCGTCTCGCCCGCTTCAACGTCACGGTCGACCCGACGGCCGACAAGCGCTACTTCGTCGGGCTGCCCAGCCCGGCTGCCGCGTCGGTCGTCATGGCGACGATCTTCGCCCTCAACCAGCCCGAGGCAGGGGGCTACGACACCTCGCTCATCGTGCCGGTGCTCGTCAGCGTCGTCCCGGCGATCCTCATGGTCACCTCGATCCGGTTCCGGTCGTTCCGCAACCTGCTCGCACCGTCGACGCCGCAGGCCTGGGCGATCACTCTTCTCGTCGCCCTGGCGGTCATCGTGGGTCTCGCCCTCGAGCCCGGGATCACGGGTCTCGTCATCGCCTACGGCTACGTGCTGCAGGCACCGCTCGGCGTGCTCACCGCGCCGGTGCGGGAGCGGCTCTTCGGCAGCGACGCGGTGGCACCGCGCCGACAGCGGATGCCCTCGGTCTTCCTTCCGGACCCCGACGCCGACGACGCCTGAGGCGCCGCTCGCCTCAGCTCTCGGTGGGCCGGGCCCACCCGCGCGCGTCCGTCGCTGGGGTCGCGAGGGCGGAGAAGAACCGCGACTTGCTCTCCTCGTAGCCCGCAGTGCCGACACTGTCGGACTTCAACGCGTTGTACTCGTCGAGCAGCGAAGGGTCGGCACGCAGCCGCTCCCATGCGAGCCGGAAGCGCGCGTCGTGCTCCGAGCCGTGCGGGGTGACGGCCAGTCCGGTGGGGATGGACCCCGGCACCTCGAAGACCGCGAGCGTCGCGGCCCAGGCGTGCGGACTCGCGACCGGGAGGACGTCACGCAACCGGCTCACCACGTCTCCGAAGTCCTTCGCCCGCACCCGCAGGTGGAGGTCGACGTCGCCCTTGGTGAGGGCACCCGGCACGCTCAGTCCTCCGATGAGCTCCACCTCACCGGGCAGTCCGAGCCCGGAGAGCGCCGTGGCGACGCGGGCGCGAACCTGCCGGGCCTCGTCGAGGAGGCCGTCAGACCACACGAGCCCGTCCATCGCACCAGCAGAGCACATGGAAGCCTGCTCGCGGTCCGGTGCCCCCAATAGAGTCGAGGCATGCGCCATGGCCTCTCCGTGCCGAACTTCGGCACGGGCCTCGACGCCGCCCGGGTGGCGGAGTGGGCCCGCTCGGCAGAGGACGCCGGGTGGGACGGGTTCTTCCTGTGGGACCACCTCTTCGCCTTCGCCGACGGGCCGGTCGACGTCGTCGACCCCTTCCTTGCCCTGACGGCGGCAGCGTGCACCACGCGGACCATCCGGCTCGGAACGCTCGTCACGCCGCTGCCCCGCCGCCGCCCGCTCGTCGTCGCACGCCAGAGCGTCACCCTCGACCGGCTGAGCGCGGGGCGCCTCGTGCTGGGGGTGGGCAGTGGCGCCGGACCCTTCGAGTGGGACTTCTGTGGGGAGGAGTCGGACCCCGTGGTCCGCGGCGAGATGCTCGACGAGCACCTCGAGCTGCTCTCGCGCCTCTGGTCCGGTGAGCCGGTGAGGCAGGAGGGGCGCTTCTACACCGTCGCCGGCCCCGACTGGGCGGCCCGATGCCATCCGCCGTCGCTCCAGCAGCCCAGGATCCCGGTGTGGGTCGGTGGGACGTGGCCGGGCACCCGGCCGTTCGCCCGGGCCGCCCGGTGGGACGGGGTCGTGCCCATGCGGGTGGACGGGCGATGGACGGTCGGCGACACGGCGGCCGTGAGCGCCAGGATGCGCTCGCTGCGCGACGGGACGGACGCACCCTTCGAGATCGCCGTCCCCGGCGAGAGCGACCCCGCGGACGGCTCACGTCGGTCGACCTTCGCCGACCACGAAGCTGCGGGTGCGACCTGGTGGGTCGAGGCCGTCCACCCCTGGCGCTACGGCGACCCCGGGCAGGGAGAGTGGAACCTCGACGCCATGCAGGAGCGCATCGAGGCGGGTCCCTGACCCCGGCTGCGCAGCGTGGCGCTCGGGCCCATACGGGGTTAGGCACACCTTCGTTTCCCTCCGTGGGCGCATTTACGTAACATTGTCGTTGTGAATATCCCGGTCGGCACCGCGGTGCCCCACACGCTCGAGTCGCGCACGCGCGACCGGGTGCTGCGGGTCATCGGGGAGCGCGGCCCTGTCACGGCCACGGCGCTGGCCGACGAGCTCGGCCTCACGGTGCCGGCGGTGCGTCGCCACCTCGACAACCTCGGCGAGTCGCACCTCATCGAGGAGCGCGAGGCAGCGAGCTCCACGAGCCGCGGACGCGGTCGTCCCGCACGTGCCTACGTCCTCAGCGAGGGCGGCCACCAGTCGCTCGAGTCCGACTACGACCACCTCGCCACGGAGGCCCTTCGCTTCCTCTCGACGGAGGCGGGTGACGACGCGGTCCGCCGCTTCGCCGAGTCCCGCGTCGGGGAGCTCGAGGAGCGGTATGCCGTCGAGCTGGCTGCCGCCGGTCCCGACACCGAGGCGCGGGTCCAGACCCTCGTCGCCGCGCTCACGCGCGACGGCTTCGCCGCCTCCGCCCGCCCCGTCGGTGCCCCCCGCGGGACCGCAGGCGGCAGCGCGACCGGGCTGTCCGGCATACAGCTGTGTCAGGGGCACTGCCCCGTCCAGCACGTCGCCCGGGAATTTCCCCAGTTCTGTGACGCTGAAACCGACGCGTTCTCGCGGCTGCTCGGCGTCCACGTCCAACGTCTCGCAACCCTGGCGCAGGGCGACCACGTGTGCACGACGTTCGTCCCCACCAAGCCTGAGCCTTCAACAGAAAGGTCTTCGCGATGAGCACCATCGAGGAGCTGAACCCGGGTCTGAAGGACCTGGGCCGCTACGAGTACGGCTGGGCCGACAGCGACAGCGCAGGCGCCACCGCCCGCCGCGGGCTCAACGAGGACGTCGTCCTCGACATCTCGCGGCGCAAGAGCGAGCCGCAGTGGATGGAGGACCTGCGCCTGAAGTCGCTGCGCCTCTTCGGCAAGAAGCCCATGCCGACGTGGGGGAGCGACCTCACCGGCATCGACTTCCAGAACATCAAGTACTTCGTGAAGTCGACCGAGAAGCAGGCGACCTCGTGGGAGGACCTGCCCGAGGACATCAAGGCGACCTACGACCGCCTCGGGATCCCCGAGGCCGAGAAGCAGCGCCTCGTCGCCGGTGTCGCCGCGCAGTACGAGTCCGAGGTCGTCTACCACCAGATCCGCGAGGACCTGGAGGAGAAGGGCGTCATCTTCGTCGACACCGACACGGGCCTGCGCGAGCACGAGGACCTCTTCCGCGAGTACTTCGCCTCGGTCATCCCCGCCGGTGACAACAAGTTCGCCGCGCTCAACACCGCGGTGTGGTCGGGTGGCTCGTTCATCTACGTCCCGCCGGGCGTCCACGTCGACATCCCGCTCCAGGCCTACTTCCGGATCAACACCGAGAACATGGGTCAGTTCGAGCGGACGCTCATCATCGCCGACGAGGGCTCCTACGTGCACTACGTCGAGGGCTGCACCGCGCCGATCTACCAGTCGGACTCGCTGCACTCCGCCGTGGTCGAGATCGTCGTCAAGAAGAACGCCCGCGTCCGTTACACGACGATCCAGAACTGGTCGAACAACGTCTACAACCTCGTCACCAAGCGCGCGACCTGCGCCGAGGGCGCGACGATGGAGTGGATCGACGGCAACATCGGCTCCAAGGTGACGATGAAGTACCCCGCCGTCTTCCTCATGGGCGAGCACGCCAAGGGCGAGACCCTCTCCGTCGCCTTCGCCGGCGAGGGCCAGCACCAGGACGCCGGCTCGAAGATGGTCCACGCCGCCCCCAACACGAGCTCGACGATCGTGTCGAAGTCGGTCGCCCGTGGCGGCGGCCGCACGTCCTACCGCGGCCTCGTCCAGATCATGGAGGGCGCGCACGGCTCGAAGTCGAGCGTCGTCTGCGACGCGCTGCTCGTCGACACGATCAGCCGCTCCGACACCTACCCCTACGTCGACATCCGCGAGGACGACGTGACGATGGGCCACGAGGCCACCGTCTCCAAGGTGTCCGAGGACCAGATGTTCTACCTCATGTCCCGAGGCATGTCCGAGACCGAGGCGATGGCGATGATCGTGCGCGGCTTCGTCGAGCCGATCGCCAAGGAGCTCCCGATGGAGTACGCCCTCGAGCTCAACCGCCTCATCGAGCTCCAGATGGAAGGAGCCGTCGGCTGATGGCACCCCACGAAGTTCTCCGTTCCTTCGTCACTTCGATACTTCGCGAGGACCCCACCAGATGAGCCTTCTGGCCCAGAAGAACCCCGCCGCCGAGGCGCACACCGACTCGGCCGCTGCCTTCGTCCCCGACCAGTCCCGCGGCGAGCGGACCACCTCGTATGCCGTGTCGGACTTCCCGGTCCCGTCCGGTCGCGAGGAGGAGTGGCGCTTCACCCCCGTCGACCGTCTCCAGGCGCTCTTCGCCGAGACGTCCGGCACCCCGCTGCGCCGAGAGGAGTCACTGCCCGAGGGCGTGACCCTCTCCAGCCTCTCCCGTGAGGAGTGGCAGCGCAGCGGTGCGCCGAAGCCCGCCGACCGCGCCGCCGTCGTGGCCGTCGACCGGGCCGAGTCGGTCACCGTCCTCGACGTGCCCGCGGAGGCCCAGCTCACCGATCCGGTGCGACTCCTCCTCACCGGTGACGGCGCCCTGTCCCACGCGCACACGCTGGTCCGTGTCGGACCGTTCGCCAAGGCGACCATCGTGCTCCGGCACGAGGGCGACGCCCAGTACTCCGAGCTGCTGTCGGTCGTCGTCGGCGACGGGGCGGACGTCACGGTCGTCACGGTCCAGGAGTGGGACGACACCGCCCTCCACCTCGGCCAGCACGACGTCGTCGTCGGTCGTGACGCCACGGTGCGCCACATCGCCGTGACTCTCGGCGGCGGCATCGTGCGGATCAACACCAACGCGTCCTATGCCGGTCCCGGCGGGTCGTTCGAGGCGCTCGGCGTCTACTTCGCCGACGCCGGCCAGCACCAGGAGCACCGCCTCTTCGTCGACCACGAGGCGCCGCACTGCCGCTCCAACGTCGAGTACAAGGGCGCACTGCAGGGCGACTCCGCCCACACCGTCTGGGTGGGCGACGTCCTCATCCGTGCGGCAGCCGAGGGCACCGACACCTATGAGCTCAACCGCAACCTCATCCTCACCGACGGGGCGCGCGCCGACTCGGTGCCGAACCTCGAGATCGAGACCGGTGAGATCGCCGGTGCGGGCCACGCCTCGGCGACCGGCCGGTTCGACGACCAGCAGCTGTTCTACCTGCAGGCCCGCGGCATCGACGAGGACACCGCGAGGCGACTCGTCGTCCGCGGCTTCTTCGCCTCGATCGTCGGCCGGATCGGCGTCCCCGAGGTCGAGGAGCACCTCATGGCGGCGATCGACCGCGAGCTGGAGGGCACGGCGTGAGCGAGACCACCACGTCCGCGAGTACTGCGCCCTTCGTTCGCGTCTGCTCGCTCGACGAGCTGCCCACCGTCGGAGCGGCCGCGGCCGACATCTCCGGCCGCATCGTCGCGATCGTCCGTACCGCCGAGGGTGAGGTCCACGCCGTCGACGACACGTGCAGCCACGCCAACGTCTCGCTCTCCGAGGGCGAGCTCGACGGCTGCACCCTCGAGTGCTGGCTGCACGGCTCACGCTTCGACATCCGCACCGGCGACCCGTCGGGTCCCCCCGCCACGGCGCCCATCGCCGTCCACACCGTCAAGATCGAGGGCGACGACGTCTACGTCGCCCTGAACCAGGAGAACTGATTCATGAGCACGCTTGAGATCAAGGACCTTCACGTCACCGTCGAGACCGACCAGGGCACCAAGGAGATCCTCCGTGGCGTCACCCTGACCATCAACTCCGGTGAGACGCACGCGATCATGGGCCCGAACGGCTCCGGCAAGTCCACGCTCGCCTACTCGATCGCCGGCCACCCCAAGTACACGATCACGAGCGGCACCGTCACCCTCGACGGCGAGGACGTCCTCGCGATGAGCGTCGACGAGCGGGCCCGCGCCGGTCTCTTCCTCGCGATGCAGTACCCCGTCGAGGTCCCCGGCGTGACCGTGAGCAACTTCCTGCGGACCGCCAAGACCGCCATCGACGGCGAGGCTCCCAAGCTCCGCACCTGGGTCAAGGACCTCAAGCAGTCCATGGCCGACCTCAAGATGGATCCCGCCGTCTCCGAGCGCGGCGTCAACGAGGGCTTCTCGGGCGGCGAGAAGAAGCGCCACGAGATCCTCCAGATGGAGCTGCTCAAGCCCAAGATCGCCATCCTCGACGAGACCGACTCCGGCCTCGACGTGGACGCGCTGCGCATCGTCTCCGAGGGCGTCAACCGCGCCAAGGAGTCCACCGGGTCCGGCGTCCTGCTCATCACGCACTACACGCGGATCCTGCGCTACATCAAGCCCGACTTCGTCCACGTCTTCGTCGACGGCCGGATCGCCGAGGAAGGTGGCCCCGAGCTGGCCGACCGCCTCGAGGCCGAGGGCTACGACCGCTTCCAGGTGCCGGCGACGCCCGCAGCCCCCGCGAACGCCTGACCGGAACCATCGACACCACTGGGACCCCTGCCATGACAGCGACGCCGTTCACCGCCGAGGAGGTCGCCCGGATCCGGGCCGACTTCCCGATCCTGGCGCGCACCGTGCGCGACGGTGCGCCGCTCGTCTACCTCGACTCCGGCGCGACCTCGCACAAGCCGGTGCAGGTCCTCGACGCCGAGCGCGACTTCTACGAGCGCCTCAACTCCGCACCTCACCGCGGGGCGCACGCGCTCTCGGAGGAGGCGACGGCGGCATACGAGGGGGCGCGCGAGCGCATTGCGGCCTTCATCGGTGCGCAGGCCCAGGACGTCGTCTTCACCAAGAACGCGACGGAGGCGCTCAACCTCGCCGCCTACGCGTTCTCGAACAGCCCGCACCCCGGCATCCCGGGCAGCGAGCGGTTCGCGCTCGGCGAGGGCGACGAGGTGCTCGTCACCGAGATGGAGCACCACGCCAACCTCGTGCCGTGGCAGGAGCTCTGCCGGCGCACCGGCGCGACCCTGCGCTGGATCCCCGTCACCGACGAGGGCCGGCTCGACCTGTCCGGGCTCGACGAGCTGCTCACCGAACGGACCAAGGTCGTCGCTTTCGTGCACGCCTCCAACGTCCTCGGCACGGTCAACCCGGTCGCCGAGATCGTCGCCCGTGCTCGCGAGGTCGGCGCGCTCGTCGTCCTCGACGCGTGCCAGTCGGTGCCGCACCTCGGCGTCGACGTCACCGAGCTCGACGTCGACCTCCTCGCCTTCTCGGGCCACAAGATGTTCGGCCCGAGCGGCATCGGCGTGCTCTGGGGCCGGCGCGGGCTGCTCGAGGCGATGCCGCCGTTCCTCACCGGCGGGTCGATGATCGAGACCGTGCGGATGGAGGGCAGCACCTACGCCCCGCCGCCCCAGCGCTTCGAGGCCGGTGTACCGATGACCGCGCAGGCGATCGGCCTCGCCGCCGCGGTGGACTACATCGAGTCCATCGGCGGGGTCGACCGGATTCACGCGCACGAGCTGGCGCTCACCGAGCGGCTGCTCGCGGGGCTCGCGGCACGCTCGTGGGTCACCGTCGTGGGGCCGTCGGACCTCGAGGCTCGTGGCGGCACGGTCGCGTTCGTCGTCGACGGCGTGCACGCGCACGACGTCGGCCAGGTGCTCGACGGCTCGGGCGTCGCCGTCCGCGTCGGCCACCACTGCGCGTGGCCGCTGCACCGCCGCTTCAGGGTCGCGGCGACGACGCGGGCGAGCTTCGCGGCATACAACACCGTCGAGGAGGTCGAGGCGCTGCTCACCGCGCTCGACACCGTGCCGCAGATCTTCGGGATGGCCGGCTGATGGACCTCTACCAGCAGCTCATCCTCGAGCATTCCAAGAACCCCCAGCACGCCGGTCTCCGCGACCCCTACGAGGCAGAGGTGCACCACGTCAACCCGACCTGCGGCGACGAGGTGACCTTGCGCGTGCACGTCGAGGACACCCCCGACGGTCCCGTCGTGCGCGACGTGTCCTACGACGCCCTCGGCTGCTCGATCAGCATGGCGTCGACGTCGATCCTCGCCGAGGAGACCGTCGGTCACCCGCTCGCCGAGGCGCTGCAGACCTACGAGGCCATGAAGGCCATGCTCACCTCCAAGGGTGAGGACCCCGGAGACGAGGAGGTCATCGGCGACGGCGTCGCCCTGGCCGGCGTCGCCAGGTACCCCGCCCGCGTCAAGTGCGCCCTCCTCGGATGGATGGCGTTCACCGATGCGTTGCACCAGTCCGGACACCCCACCGAGTCCGAGCGAAGCCCACTGAACGAAGGAACGTCATGAGCGAGACCACCGCACCGGCCAACGTGGCCGACGTCGAGGAGGCCATGCGCGACGTCGTCGACCCCGAGCTCGGCATCAACGTCGTCGACCTCGGCCTCGTCTACGGCATCACCGTCGACGGCCAGAACCACGCCGTCATCGACATGACCCTGACGTCGGCGGCGTGCCCGCTCACCGACGTCATCGAGGACCAGACCGCGCAGTCCCTCGAAGGGCTCGTGTCGTCCTACCGCGTCAACTGGGTCTGGATGCCGCCGTGGGGCCCCGACAAGATCACCGACGACGGTCGCGAGCAGCTGCGCGCCCTCGGCTTCAACATCTGACCAAGGCAACGACCCGAGTGGGCCGTGTAGTGGACGTCGCGCCCGAGCGGTATGCCGCGTGGCGCGAGCGCTTCGACACCGCCAACCCCGACGGCCCCCAGCGGGTCGTCGGGGTCTCGCGTCTGCAGGCGCGCCACCTCGCCGTCGTGCTCGTCAGGCGAGGTGGGTATGCCGTGGCGCACGTCGACGGGACCGCTCTCGTCACGCACAAGGTGGGGACCCGCCACGTCCAGTCGCGCACGGCCGCCGGCGGGTGGTCGCAGCAGCGGTTCGCCCGGCGCCGGGGCAACCAGGCCGACGAGCTGGTCCGAGCGGTCGTCGAGCACACCCTGAGAGTCGTGCCGGACGGCATACCGGAGGCCTTGGTCGTCGGGGGAGACAGGGCGCTGGTACGCGAGGTCCTGGCCGACCCGCGGCTGGCGTGGCTGCGCGAGCTGCCGCGGCGGGAGTTCCATGACATCGGCGACCCGCGACGAGCGGTCCTCGACGACGTCGTGCGCCGCGCGGTGGCCGTGCAGGTCACCATCGACGACGGGCCCTGACGGGTCGGTCGGCGGACAGAATGGGGCCATGGCCTCCTACACCGTGAACCGCAGGGCCGTGCGCCACTGCCGTGACCTCATCGCCGCGGGCAAGGTCGTCCTCGACAGCGACTGGGGGCGGGTGCAGCCCGACGCGGACATGCAGAACGCGTTCCTCGAGGAGCACGACTGGCCCGACTACGCCGCGTGGCACCTCGGATTGACCGAAGGCGCCAACGACGAGACCAAGGCCCGGCACGCGTTCGTCATGGGCGACTTCGACAAGGTCCACCGCAGCGCGCTCATCGCGTGCGTCTACCGCGCCTCGGAGTGGCGGCACAAGAAGGTCGAGCTCGCCGCCCACCGGCTCCTCCAGGAGCTCGACAAGAAGTACCCCGAGGGCAACTGAGGCCCAGCGCTCGGAGTCTCAGCGGCCGGAGGGTCAGCGGCGGGGCGAGCCGAGGCGCAGCTCGTTGCGGAAGCGCCACAGGAGACCCAGCTTCGCCCGTGGTCCCGGGTTCGTGGCCATCGTCCGGAACAGCTCCTCGGTGCGCTGGGCGGGCGTGACCGTCCACGTGGCGCGGCAGCGGTCCGGGCCGGCGTTCCACATGCCGTGCGCGGTCCGCGGCGGGACGTCGAGCACGTCCCCGGCCCGCAGGAGACGCTCGTCGCCCTCGAGGACGACCGTGAGCTCGCCCTCGAGCACCTCGAAGTGCTCGCGCTGGCTGGGGTGCCAGTGGGTCGGGGGAGGGGTGCCCGGCAGCCACTCGCACTCGAGCTCCAGGGCGCCGGGGGCCGAGGAGAGAACCGTGAGCGTCTGTCGAGGCCCGAGGCGGATCGTGTCGCTCGCACCGGCGGGCCCGGTCATCGGCTCAGCTGACGCGGTCGACGTTGAAGGTGTTGCACTTGTTGAGGTCGCCGGTCTTGTAGCCCTGGAGGAACCAGCGCTGGCGTGCCTCGGCGCTGCCGTGGGTCCACGACTCGGGGTTGACCTGCCCTTGGGTCTTCTCCTGGATCCGGTCGTCACCGACGGCGGCCGCGGCCGACAGCGCGCTCTTGATGTCGGTCTCGGTGAGCTCCTTGAGGTAGGGCTTGCCGCTCGGACCGTTGGTGCTCGAGGCGCTCTTGGCCCAGACGCCGGCGAGGCAGTCGGCCATGAGCTCGATCCGGACGCCGCCGCTGTTGGGGCCCTGCGGGTCCTGCTGGGCCCGGCCGAGCAGGCCGAGCTGGTCCTGGAGGGCGTGGCCGTACTCGTGGGCGACGACGTACTCCTGCGCGAGCGCACCCTCGTCAGCACCGAACTGCTCGCTGAGGATCGAGAAGAAGTCGGCGTCGATGTAGACCTTCTGGTCCAGCGGGCAGTAGAAGGGGCCCACCTGGTTGCTCGCCGTGCCGCACTGCGACTGGGTCGAGCCGGTGTAGAGGACGGTCTTCGTCGGCTGCCACTGCTTCTGGTAGCGGGGCAGCTCCTCGGTCCAGAAGGCCTGGACCGAGTTGACGGTGCCGATGACGCGGCACTGCACGTCCGCATTCGCGTCGGCGCCGGTCTTGCACTTCTCGAAGTCCTGGCCGCTCGCCGACGTGCCGTCGACCTGCTGGTCGCTGCTGCTGCCGCCGCCTCCGCCGGTGGGGAGGTCCGACGGGTTGATGCCGAAGATCAGGGCGATGATGAGCATGATGATGCCGCCGAGGCCGCCGCCGACGACGAGACCCCCGGGGGCCCCACCGCCACCTCCCGACTCCACCTGCGAGGTGTCGAGACCGACGTCGTCGTTGAAGCTCATCCAGGCCTCCCAGCTGTGGCGTTTTCCGTGCGGAGCACGGCGCCACCTAGACTAAACGGCGAAGGGCCCGCGGTGCGGAAGCGGAGCGCCCTCACTCATCTCCCACCCCGACGAAGGACTCCCGTGCTCACTGCTGCCTCCATCGAGCTGCGCGCGGGGTCCCGTCTCCTCGTCGACGGCGCGACGTTCCGCGTCGCCGCCGGCGACCGGATCGGCCTCGTCGGGCGCAACGGCGCCGGCAAGACCACCCTCACCAAGGTGCTCGCCGGCGTCGGGCAGCCCGCCGCCGGGACCGTGCAGTCGACCGGCGAGGTGGGCTACCTGCCGCAGGACCCGCGCACCGGCGACCTCCACGTCACCGCTCGCGACCGCATCCTGTCCGCGAGAGGCCTCGACCGCATCGTGCGCGAGCTGCGTGCCGCCGAGAAGGCGATGGCGGAGGAGACCGGAGAGCGGCTCGAGCGCGCCATGCGTCGCTATGCGCGCCTCGACGCGGAGTTCCAGGCCGCCGGCGGGTATGCCGCGGAGTCCGAGGCCGCGTCGATCGCCTCGGCGCTCTCGCTCGAGGAGCGACACCTCGAGCAGACGCTCGCGACCCTGTCGGGCGGACAGCGCCGCCGCATCGAGCTGTCCCGGATCCTCTTCTCCGGCGCCGAGACCCTGCTCCTCGACGAGCCGACCAACCACCTCGACGCCGACTCGATCGTCTGGCTGCGCGACCACCTCAAGGGCTACAAGGGCGGCCTCATCGTCATCTCGCACGATGTCGACCTGCTCGACGCCGTCGTCAACAAGGTCTTCCACCTCGACGCGAACCGGGCCGAGCTCGACATCTACAACCTCGGCTGGAAGGCCTATCTCCAGCAGCGCGAGACCGACGAGCGCCGACGCAAGCGCGAGCGGCTCAACGCCGAGAAGAAGGCCTCGGTCCTCATGGCCCAGGCCGACAAGATGCGCGCCAAGGCGACCAAGACCGTCGCCGCCCAGAACATGGCGCGACGGGCAGAGCGGCTCCTCTCCGGGCTCGAGACCGAGCGGGCGCAGGACCGCGTGGCCAAGCTGCGCTTCCCCGACCCGTCCCCGTGCGGGCGCACCCCGCTGCGCGCGAGCGGCCTGTCGCGCTCCTACGGCTCGCTCGAGATCTTCACCGACGTCGACCTCGCGATCGACCGCGGCTCGCGGGTCGTCGTCCTCGGGCTCAACGGTGCGGGCAAGACGACGCTGCTGCGGATGCTCGCCGGCGTCGACGCCCCGGACACCGGGCAGGTCGAGCCCGGGCACGGGCTCAAGATCGGCTACTACGCCCAGGAGCACGAGAACCTCGAGGTCGACCGCACCGTCCTCGACAACATGAAGTCGGCCGCCCCCGACCTCGGCGAGACCGAGGTGCGCAAGGTCCTCGGATCGTTCCTCTTCAGCGGCGACGACGTCGAGAAGCCCGCCGGTGTGCTCTCCGGCGGCGAGAAGACCCGGCTCTCGCTTGCACTCCTCGTCGTGTCGTCGGCCAACGTCCTGCTGCTCGATGAGCCGACCAACAACCTCGACCCGGCCTCGCGTGAGGAGATCCTGGGCGCGCTGCGGACCTACAAGGGCGCTGTCGTCCTCGTGACGCACGACGAGGGAGCCGTCGACGCCCTCGAGCCCGAGCGGATCCTCCTCCTGCCCGACGGGGTCGAGGACCTGTGGGGACCGGACTACAAGGACCTTGTCACCCTCGCCTGAGAGGCTGGAGGAGGTGCGGACGGAATCCACCGGGAGCCGTCGAGGTTTGACCTCACGTGCACCTGAGGATCGAGGATCGACACATGGGACGAGCTGACACGATGGCGGCCACGGCATGAGCATGGCCGGCTGGCAGGCCATCCACAGCCTGAGCAAGGACGCGAGCGTGCGCTCCAGGGAGCTCGCTCCCGGCACCGCTCGACGCGTCCTGTCCTACGCGCGCCCCTACCGCGGCCTCATCGCCGGCTTCCTGGCGCTCGTCGTCGTCGACGCGGCCCTCATCGTGGCCACCCCGCTCATCCTCAAGAGCCTCATCGACGACGGGATCTATCCCAAGGACTCCGACCTCGTCGTGCGCCTCTCGATCCTCGTCGCGGCGATCGCGGTGGTGAGCGCGGTCGTCACCCTCGTCTCGCGCTGGCTCTCCGCCCGGATCGGCGAGGGGCTCATCGTCGACCTGCGCACGCAGGTCTTCGGGCACGTCATGCGCCAGCCGATCGCGTTCTTCACGCGAGCCCAGACCGGTGCCCTCGTCTCGCGCCTCAACAACGACGTCATCGGCGCCCAGCAGGCGTTCACGTCGGTGCTGTCGAGCGTCGTGAGCAACGCCGTCTCGCTCGCGCTCATCATCGGCGCCATGCTCGTCCTCTCGTGGCAGCTCACGCTCGCCTCGCTCGTCCTCGTGCCGCTGTTCCTCCTGCCGGCCCGGAGCATGGGCCGGCGCCTCGCGGGCCTCGCGCACGAGCAGATGGGCCTCAACGCCGACCTCGGCACCCGGATGACCGAGCGCTTCAACGTCGCGGGCGCGCTCCTCGTCAAGATCTACGGCAACCCGGTCGTCGAGGACCGCGAGTACTCCGACCGGGCGTCCCGGGTGCGCGACATCGGCGTCCGGATCGCCGTCAACCGGTCCGTCTTCTTCGTCGGTCTCACGCTCGTCGCGGCCCTGGCCACCGCCCTCGTCTATGGCTTCGGCGGTCTCATGGCCGTCGAGGGCGCGCTCACCGTGGGTACCCTCCTCGCCCTGACGGCGCTGCTCGCGCGGCTCTACGGCCCACTGACGACGATCTCCAACGCCCGCGTCGACGTCATGACCGCGCTCGTGTCCTTCGAGCGGGTCTTCGAGGTCCTCGACCTCGAGCCGCTCGTCGCGGAGGCGCCGGACGCCACCCCCGTTCCGGCAGGGCCCGTCCGCGTCGACCTCGACCACGTCGGCTTCGCCTACCCCGCGGCCGACGAGATCTCGCTCAGCTCGCTCGAGGCGACGGCGACGGGGGACCGAGAGGCCGGGTCGGTCGTCCTCGAGGACATCGACGCGACCATCGAACCGGGTCAGCTCGTCGCGCTCGTCGGCCCGAGCGGTGCCGGCAAGTCGACGCTCACCTCGCTCGTGGCACGGCTCTACGACCCCACGAGCGGCGCCGTGCGCATCAACGGCGCCGACCTGCGCACCGTGACGCTCGAGTCGCTGCGCGACACGGTGAGCGTCGTGACGCAGGAGGCGCACCTCTTCCACGACACCATCCGCGCCAACCTCCTGTATGCCGCACCGTCGGCCACCGATGCCGAGCTCGAGGCCGCCCTGCGTGCCGCCCGCGTGTGGACCCTCGTCGAGCGCCTGCCCTCCGGCCTGGACACGGTCGTCGGCGACCGCGGACACCGCCTCAGCGGTGGGGAGAAGCAGCGCATCGCCATCGCCCGGCTCCTGCTCAAGGGACCCAGGCTCGTGGTGCTCGACGAGGCGACCGCGCACCTCGACAGCGAGAGCGAGGTCGCCGTGCAGCGCGCCCTCGACGCCGCCCTCGAGGGCCGGACCGCGCTCGTCATCGCCCACCGCCTCTCGACGGTGCGCCATGCGGACGTCATCCTCGTCCTCGACGGCGGGCGGATCGTCGAACGCGGCACGCACAGCGAGCTGCTCGCGGCCGGCGGACTCTACGCCGACCTCTACACCACGCAGTTCGCGGACACTCCCGCAGTCACGACGGTGCCCCGCGCGTAGTCAGTTCGGGCCATCGGGCTGGTCCCCCCGACGGCAGTGACTAGTCCCTTCTAGGCAACCCTCGGGATTTTCCGACGGTGGTTACCCATGAGTCATAAGCATGGGCACGGATGCACCACCCGTGCATGCACTCTGACACCCGGAGGGGACCACCACATGACTCAGGACGCCACTCGCTCGATCACCAGCACAGCCCTCGGGCTGGCTCTGGTCGGGGGTGTCGCCGCCACCATCGCCATGGCGGGGGCGGCCCAGGCCGACTCGAAGGCGAAGGTCACCATCTGCCACGCGACCGGCGCCGAGGACAAATGGGTCGTCATCACCGTCGACGCCCAGTCGATCCTCGACGGCAAGGGCCAGGCGGGCAGCGGACGCAACGTCATCCCGCCGTTCCTGCACACGGACGGCAAGGGCGAGAACCCGGTGTCCTACCCGGGGCTCAACTGGCACGACAACTGGGAGACCGACGGCCGCGGTGTGCCGACCGGCGACGTCGCCCCTGTCGACTGCCTCGGCGCGGAGACCGGCACCGAGCCGACGCCCACCGCCACCCCGACGGTGACGCCCAGCGTGGCCCCGACGGCCAGCCCCGAGGTCACCCCCACGGACGAGGCCAGCACCACCCCGTCGGCGACGCCCAGCGTCACCGAGACGGGTGGGCCGGAGGTCACCCCGACGCCGTCGGTCACCGAGACGGGTGGCCCGGAGGTCACCCCGACGCCGACGGTCACCGAGACGGGTGGCCCGGAGGTCACCCCGACGCCGACGGTCACCGAGACGGGTGGGCCGGAGGTCACCCCGACGCCGTCGGTCACCGAGACGGGTGGCCCGGAGGTCACCCCGACGCCGACGGTCACCGAGACGGGTGGCCCGGAGGTCACCCCGACGCCGACGGTCACCGAGACGGGTGGCCCGGAGGTCACTCCGACGCCGACGGTCACCGAGACGGGTGGCCCGGAGGTCACCCCGACGCCGACGGTGACGATCCCCACGCCGACGGTCACCGAGACCGGTGGTCCGGAGGTCACTCCGACCCCGACGGTCACCGAGACCGGTGGCCCGGAGGTCACCCCGACGCCGACGGTGTCCGAGACCGGTGGCCCGGAGGTCACCCCGACCCCGACGGTCACCGAGACCGCGACGCCGACCCCGGACATCACCGAGACTCCCTCGGTGCCCGTGCCCGGCGGTGAGCCCGAGGTGCAGCCCACCGGACCGGTCGTCGAGACCGACCTCGTGTCGGCGCCAGGCCCGCAGTCGGTGCTCGTCGGAGGCGGCTCGGCCCTGGCCCTGCTCGGCGCTGGTGCGACCCTCCTCGGCGCTCGACGAGGACGGCAGCTCCCCTGATGTCCGGACGCCCTCTCGTTGTCGGGGGCGTCGCCGCCCTGGTGGTGGGCGGACTCCTCCTCGTGCTCGGGCTCGGCCCGGAGCGGGGAGGGGCGGAGCCCACCACCGCCTCCTCGGTCACCCGGGTCGTCGCGCAGGGAACCAGGACCTCTCCCTCCCCGGTCCCGCGCGCGACCACGACGGCCCCGGCCCTCGGCACGACCGAGGGCCGGCCACTGCCCGAAGCCGGCTCGATGCCGAGGACTGTCGCGTCGACGGCCCTGCCGCCCGCGGTGTCGGGACTGCGGCTCGAGGTGCCCTCGATCGGACTCGACCTTGCCGTGAAGGCTGGTGGAGTGAGCGCGTCGGGACGCATCGTGCCGCCCGCCGGCCGTGCGACGTGGGTCCGGGGGTTCGGCCGGGTCGAGCCCGGCGCCGTCGGCACCGCCGTTGTGGCGGGCCACGTCTCGGCCTACGGCAAGCGTGACGTCTTCGCCGACCTGTCCTCGGTGCGCGTCGGCCACGAGCTGCTCGTGCGGTCCGGCTCCGACGTGCGCACCTACGCGGTGACGCGGGTACGCGTCGTGGACAAGGCCGACCTCACCCGCGACGCGGAGGTGTGGGGCGAGAACGGCTCGCAGCGAAGGCTCGTCCTCATCACGTGCGACGACGACCTCGGCTTCCGCAAGGACGGCCACCGGGTCGCCAACTACGTCGTCGTCGCCGAGGCGACCTGATCCGGTGTTCCCCGCCACCGACGTCGAGCCGACGGCTCAGTAGTCCTCCTCGTCCCAGATCCGGACCTTCTTGGGCTTGACGGGCCGGTCGAGGTCCTCCTCGCGCAGCTCACGGCGGATGCCCAGCCAGATGAGCAGCAGGCCGACCGGCATCGAGAGCCACCACTGGAACGCGTAGGCCTGGTGCGGGCCCAGGCTGCGGTCCGGGCGCTCGAGCGGCTGGGGCCGCGCCGGTGTCGAACCATCCGCCGCCCGCTCGCTGTCGAGGACGACGTAGCCGTCGAGGACGTCGCGACCCCAGGCCGACTCGACATCGGGCAGGCTGATGTTCGCCACCTGACCCTCGGGCAGGGTCTTGCGCTGGGTGGTCTCGAGCGGACGCACCCACCCCACGACCGAGATCTCGCCGGAGGGGGCATCCGGGACCTCGGGCCGTACGGATGCGCCGCGCTCGGAGTTGGGCACCCAGCCGCGGTCGACGACGACGGTCCGGCCGTCGTCGAGGACGAGGGGAGCGAGGACCTCGTAGCCGAAGACGTTGTTGTTGGGCCGGTTGCGGACGAGGAGCTGCTCACCGTCGTAACGCCCCACTGCGCTCACTCGTGTCCAGTCGTCCTCGGCCCGGTCGACCGGCTCGTCGCCGAGCACCGTGGTCGCGGGAACGGGGTCAGCCCGGTAGTGGGCGTCGAGCAGGGCGTTGCGCTCGACCTTGAACTCGTGCCGGCCGTACTGCCAGTGACCGAGCTGGTAGGCGCCGACGGCATACAGCGCGGCGAGTGCCAGTGCGCCCAGCCAGCGAGGGGTGAGCAGACGCCGGAGCACGCGAGTCACGCTACCCGGCATACGCTGAGGGCATGTCCGCCGCCCCGCACACCGCACGCCTCGCGGACCGTCACGGTCGCGTCGCGCGGGACCTGCGGGTCTCGGTCACCGACCGGTGCAACCTCCGCTGCCGCTACTGCATGCCGGCCGAGGGTCTGCCGTGGCTCGCCAAGCCCGAGATGCTCACCGACGACGAGCTCGTCCGGCTGGTGGGGATCTTCGTCCAGCTCGGGGTCGAGCAGGTGCGGCTCACCGGCGGCGAGCCGCTGCTGCGCCGCTCGCTCGTCGACCTCGTCGGGCGGATCGCCGATCTCGAGCCACGCCCGCGCATCGCGATGACGACCAACGGCGTCGGTCTCGACCGCCTCGCCGCACCGCTGGCGGCCGCCGGTCTCGACCGCGTCAACGTCAGCCTCGACACGGTCGACCCGGCCGAGTTCGCGGCGCTCACCCGCCGGAACCGGCTCGCCGACGTCGAGGCGGGTCTCGTGGCGGCACGCGAGGCGGGCCTGACACCGGTCAAGGTCAACGCGGTCGCCATGAGGGGGGTCAACGACACGTCGGTGGCCGACCTGCTCGCCTGGTGCCTCGAGCGTGGCTACGAGCTGCGCTTCATCGAGCAGATGCCCCTCGACGCGCAGCACGGCTGGGACGCCTCGACGATGATCTCGTCGGAGGAGCTCCGCGAGCGGCTCTCCGAGAGGTTCGCCATCACCCCGCTGCCGGCCGCGGAGCGGGGGAGCGCCCCGGCCGAGCGGTTCCTCGTCGACGGTGGACCCGCGACGGTCGGGATCGTCGCCAGCGTCACCGCGCCCTTCTGCGGGGCCTGCGACCGGACCAGGCTCACGGCCGACGGTCAGGTGCGCAACTGCCTCTTCTCGCAGCGCGAGACCGACCTGCGTGGGCCGATGCGCGAGGGAGCGAGCGACGCCGAGCTCGCCGACCTCATCACCGGCGAGATGTGGCGCAAGGCCAAGGGGCACGGGATCGGCAGCGAGGGCTTCGTCCAGCCGCTGCGTCCCATGAGCGCCATCGGCGGCTGACCGGGCGGCCGCTCAGCCGGCGTCGGCGGGGATCTCGTCGACCGGCACGGTCTCGCGGAGGAAGCCGCGCAGCGAGAGGAAGTCGCCGAGGGTGACGCGGTGCTCGTCGCAGGCCAGCCACACCTTGCGGCGCTCGGCGGTGTGGAGCTTGGGGTTGTTCCAGAGCAGGGCCCACGCCGCCTCCAGACGGCACCCCTTGGCGCTGCAGGTCACGAGTCGATCTGGCGACGGTGGGGGTCGCGCGGGGTGACGGGGGCGAGCCGGCCGGCCGCGCGCGGCGAGCGCGCGTTGGCGAAGACGACGGCGATGTAGGGGAGGACGACCGCGAGGGCCACGCACGTCCAGCGCACCCACCCGGAGGTGAGGAAGGCGAGGACGAAGCAGGCGGTGCGAATCCCCATCGTCACGAGGTACTGCTTCATCCGGGCGTTGAGGTCGTCGGCCGCCTTGCGGGGCGCAGTCGTCACCGACTGGACGCTCGGGTCGGGTCGACGGGCCGTGCTCACCACCTCACTCTACGTCCGCTTCCTGAGTGCCTCCCGCGCCGTGGACGCCCGGTCGAGGCGATGCGGGCTACCCATCGGTAGTCCACTAGCGTCGTGCGCCATGAGCCACGCACGCAACGTCCTCGTCACCGGGGGCAACCGAGGGATCGGTCTGGCGATCGCCAAGGCCTTCGCCGACGCCGGGGACTCCGTCATCGTGACGAGCCGCAACGGGCAGGCGCCCGACGGCCTGCGCGCGGTGACCTGCGACGTCACCGACACCGCCTCCGTGGACGCGGCGTTCACCGCGGCGGAGGAGGTCTTCGGCGGCCCGGTGCAGGTGCTCGTGGCCAACGCCGGCATCACCAAGGACGGCCTGCTCATGCGGATGAGCGACGAGGACTTCGACGCCGTCATCGACACCAACCTCGCCGGCACCTTCCGCTGCGTGCGGCGGGCGAGCACCGGGATGATCAAGGCCCGCGGTGGGCGCATCATCCTCATCTCGAGCGTCGTCGGCCTCTACGGCGGTCCGGGCCAGACCAACTACGCCGCGAGCAAGGCCGCGCTCGTGGGCCTCGCGCGCTCGGTGACCCGCGAGCTCGGTGGTCGTGGCATCACCGCCAACGTCGTCGCACCCGGGTTCATCGAGACCGACATGACCGCCGCGCTGCCGGAGGAGACGCAGAAGACCTACAAGGCCGGCATACCGGCGGGACGGTTCGCGCAGGCGAGCGAGGTCGCCGCCGTCGTCCGCTTCCTTGCGTCCGACGACGCCGCCTACGTCACCGGGGCGGTCATCCCCGTCGACGGCGGCCTCGGCATGGGCCACTGACCACCTCCACCCCCACCTCACCCAGGAGAACGACACCGATGCTGCTCGAGGGCAAGAAGCTGCTCATCACGGGAGTCCTCATGGACTCCTCGATCGCCTTCCACGTCGCCAAGCTGGCGCAGGAGCAGGGCGCCGAGGTCGTGCTCACGTCCTTCGGGCGGACGATGAAGATCACGTCGACGATCGCCAAGCGGCTGCCGACCACGCCGCCGGTGGTCGAGCTCGACGTCACCGACACCGAGCACCTCGATACCCTCGCGGAGCGGCTGCGTGAGCACGTCGACGGGCTCGACGGCGTGCTGCACTCGATCGGCTTCGCGCCGCAGGGCGCCTTCAACTTCCTCGAGGGGACCTTCGAGGACGTGTCGACGGCGATGCACGCCTCGGCCTACTCGCTCAAGTCGCTCGCCGTCGCCGCGCTGCCGCTCATGTCGCCCGGCTCGTCCGTGGTCGGCCTGACGTTCGACGCGAAGTTCGCCTGGCCGGTCTACGACTGGATGGGCGTCGCGAAGGCGGCGTTCGAGTCGACGAACCGCTACCTCGCCCGCGACCTCGGTCCGAAGGGCGTGCGCTGCAACCTCGTCGCCGCCGGGCCGATCCGCACGACCGCCGCGAAGTCGATCCCGGGGTTCCAGACCTTCGAGGACTCGTGGGACGAGCGGGCACCGCTGGGCTGGGACGTCAACGACGCCGTGCCCGCCGCGAAGGCCTGCGCGGCCCTGCTGTCGGACTGGTTCCCCGCGACGACGGGCGAGATCGTCCACGTCGACGGTGGCGTCCACGCGATGGGCATCTGAGCCCAGGAGGACAACTAGGCTCGCCGGGTGACCAGCGACCTGCACGCCGCCCCTGCCGTGACCGCGACCGAGGTCCGGGTCCTCGAGGGGCCCAACCTCTACTTCCCGAGGCCGGCGGTCAAGGTCACGCTCGACCTCACGGCATACGTCGACGCCGACCGAGAGACGCTCGCCGGTGTCGCGCGCACAGCGGGACTCGGGGGCGCCCAGGTGGGCGACCCGCACACCGAGCAGCGGCAGCGGGTCGTCGCGCGGCTGGCGGAGCGGGCCGTCCGGCAGGTGTCCCGCGCATCGGGCACGAGCCGGCTCGGCGTGCGGTCGCGACCCGGCACGGAGCTCTCGGTCGTCGTCGTGTCGTTCGTGTGGCGCCGGCGCGGCTCCGCGCAGGCGCTCGGGGAGTCCGTGGCACCGGTGCTCGAGGCGTGGCTGCGCGGTGACGACGTCATCGAGCAGCAGGCCGAGCTCGTCCGGTCGGCCCCGGACGGACCGCCGCCGCGCATCGTCACGCCTCGGATCCCCGTCGCCTCGGTGACCGGCACGAACGGCAAGACGTCGACGACCCGTCTGCTCGCCCACATCGCCATGACGGCGGGCAAGCACACGGCATGGAGCTCGACCGACGGCGTCGTCGACCACGGCGAGATGCTCGAGCCCGGCGACTTCTCGGGGCCCGCCGGTGCGCGCGGTGTGCTCGGCGCGCCCGGTGTCGAGATAGGCATCCTCGAGACGGCGCGCGGAGGCATGCTGCTCAAGGGGCTCGGGGTGTCCCACAACGACGTCTCCGTCGTCACCAACGTCTCGGCCGACCACCTCGGCCTGCACGGCGTCGACACCGTCGACCAGCTCGCCGAGGTCAAGGCGATCATCACCCGCGCCACGCGCCCGGAGGGGTGGACGGTCCTCAACGGCGACGACCCCCGCGTCTGGGCGATGCGCACCGGCTCGCCGGCGAAGCCGTGGGTCTTCACGCTCGACCCCAACTCACCGGCGATCCGCGAGGCCCTCGGAGCCGGCGGCCGGGCGATCACCGTGCTCGACGACCACGTCACCGTCCTGAGCGACTCGGGTATGCCGGACCGTCTCGTCCCGATCGTCGACGTCCCGATGACGATCAGCGGCCTCTCGCGGCACAACGTCGCCAACGTCCTCGCCGCGGCTGCGGCGGCGCTCGGGCTGGGCATCGACCGGGCCGCCGTGGTCGAAGGGCTGCGCTCGTTCCGGCCCGACGCGTCGCTCAACCCGGGGCGCATGAACACCTACACCGCGAAGGCGGGACTGGGCGGCGACTGCACGGTCGTCGTCGACCTTGCGCACAACGAGGCCGGCCTCGACGCCCTCATGGACGTCGCCGAGGGTCTCGTCGCGCCCGGCTCGCGGATCCATCTCGGTCTCGGCGCGGCCGGTGACCGCACCGACGAGATCCTCGAGAACCTGGGCGAGATCGCCGGGCACCGGGCCGACCACGTCGTCGCGGCGCACAAGGCGCACTACCTGCGCGGTCGGTCGATGGAGGAGCTCGAGTCCCACCTGCGTGTGGGGCTGCAGCGCGCCGGCGTCGCCGACATCGCGTCCTACACGACCGAGCTGGCCGGGCTCCAGGCGCTCGTCGAGGCGGCGCACGACGGTGACGTCGTCGCGATCATGTGCCACGCCGAGAGGCAGGCGATCTACGACTGGCTCGCCGAGGTCGGCGCGGTCGCCGACGACGCGGCCGACATCCGCCGCAAGGTCATCGCCTCCCGTGGTGAGCACGAGGCCGAGGAGGCCATCGCCGAGCTGTGGGCCGATGAGGACGCGCATCGTCGCATCGAGACCGGGGCGGCACTGCACGCGAGCTACCCGGGCGACGCCCGGATCACCTACGAGTACGCCGGAACCTTCGACTCCGCCGGGCAGGAGCAGCGGGCGGTCGAGCTCTACCGTGAGGCGCTCGACGCCGGCCTGCGCGAGCCCTACCGCCACCGGGCCGTCATCCAGCTCGCGTCGTCGCTGCGCAATGTCGGCGAGCACGAGGAGGCGGTGCGCCTGCTCGACGAGCTCGCCGCCGACCGGCCCGAGTCCGTCGGCATCGCCGCCTTCCGCGCCCTCGCCCTGCACTCGGCGGGCCGGTCCGCCGACGCGCTCGGCGGGCTGCTGTCGGCCGTCGCGCAGGCCAGCACCGACGAGGACGTGCTGCGCTACCGACGCTCGCTCACGGCATACGCGAAGGAGCTGGAGCAGGGCGTGAGGTGACGACCGACCCGCACCTGCTGGGAGGGTGACGACAAGGCCGCCCGACCCGCCAACGGGGTCTGGCGGCCTGTGTCGTCACTGCGTGGTCGAGCCCGCGTGCGACGCCTCGGGATCCACCTCGCCGAGGTCGTGGTCCGCGAGGTCCTGGTCGGTGGCCTCCTCGCCGCTCACCTGCGCCTCGGCCGAGAGGGTGCCCGGGTCGAGATCCGGGTCGGCCAGCGAGTCGGCGGTGCGCGTGCCCGGCTGGGCCTGCTTGGTCATCGTCTCCAGCTCGTTCATGACGACGCCGTGCTGGTCGACACAGACGACGACGATGTCGCCGGGGTTGGCGCGGGCCATGACGTGGCGCACTGCGGAGAGCTCGTCGGTGACGATCTCGACCTGGCGGCAGCGCGCGCCGTCGGCCATCGCGGCCTTGGCCCCGTCGGCGACGAAGCCGGCGGTCTCGCCGGGCTTGCGGCCGCGGAGCCGCTCGTCCTCACGGACGACGAGGACGTCGAAGTGCTGTGCGGCGAGGGAGCCGAGCTCGCGCATGTCCTCGTCGCGCCGGTCTCCGGCGGTGGCGATGACACCGAGCCGCGAGATCTTGCCGAGGTCGCTCGAGCCCGCCTTGGCGTCGGCGTAGCGCTCGACGAACTCGCCGAGGACCTTCATGCCGGGGGCGTTGTGGCAGTAGTCGACGATGACGTCGATGTTGTTGACGTTGACCTGGTTCATGCGGCCGGGGGAGAGGTAGTAGCTCGTCGAGAAGGTCCGCAGGCCCTGGCGGATCTCGTGCAGCCCGGTGCCGACGGCGAAGGCCGCACCTGCGGCTGCCATGGCGTTGGCGACGTTGAACATCGCCGTGCCGCCGAAGGTCGCGGGCAGGAGGTGGGTCCAGGCGAGCTGCATGGCCCGGCGGCCGTGGCGGATGACGATCATGTCGCCCTTGTCGGACGGCTCGAGGACGACCGCGCGACCGCCACGGCGGCAGTGGTCGTCGACGAAGTCGCGCACGGGGGTGCCCGGGGCCGACATGGTGAACCAGACGACCGAGCCGGAGCACTTGCGGCGCATCTTGCGGACGAGCTTGTCGTCGGCGTTGAGGACGGCGAACCCGTTGCGCGGCACCGCCTCGACGATGACGGCCTTGACGTCGGCGAGCTGCTCGACGGTGTCGATGCCGCGCAGTCCGAGGTGGTCGGGAGCGATGTTGGTGACGACGGCGACGTCGTTGCGGTCGTAGCCGAGGCCCTCGCGCAGGATGCCGCCGCGGGCGACCTCCATGACGGCGAAGTCGACCCGGGGGTTCTGGAGGACCATGCGGGCGGACTTCGGGCCGGAGGCGTCGGCCTTGAAGACCAGCCGCTCGTCGACGACGATGCCGTCGGTCGAGGTCATGCCGACCTTGCGGCCGACGCCCTTCATGATGTGGGCGATCATCCGCGAGGTCGTCGTCTTGCCGTTGGTGCCGGTGACCGCGACGATCGGCACGCGCGAGGGCGCGCCGGGCGGGAAGAGCAGGTCGACGACGGGCCGTGCGATGAACTGCGGCTCGCCGATCGTCGGGTGGGTGTGCATCCGGAACCCGGGGGCGGCGTTGACCTCGCAGATGGCGCCGCCGGTCTCGCGGACGGGGGAGGCGATGTCGGGGCAGATGAAGTCGATGCCGGCGACGTCGAGCCCGACCATGCGGGCGGCCTCCTCGGCGATCTCGACGTTGTCCGGGTGGGCGTCGAAGGTCCGGTCGACCGAGATGCCGCCGGTCGACATGTTGCCGGTGAGGGCGAGCTTGACCATCGTGCCCTGCGGCGGGACGGCGTCCATCTCGAAGCCCTGGTCGCGGACGAGCGCCTCGGCGGCCCCGTCCACCTTGATCCGGGTGAGGACCTTCTCGTGCCCGACGCCACGCCGCGGGTCGGCGTTCGTGATGTCGACGAGCTCGGACACGGTGTGCTCGCCATCGCCGACGACATGCGCGGGGACGCGCTCGGCGATGGCCTGCATCCGGCCACCGACGATGAGGCAGCGGTAGTCCTTGCCGGTGACGAAGGACTCGACGATGACCCAGCCGCGGCGCGACTGCTCGCGGGCCACCTCGAAGGCCTCGCGCACCTCGTCGTCGCTCTGGAGGTCGAGGCACACCCCGCGGCCGTGGTTGCCGTCGAGCGGCTTGACGACGACCGGGAAGCCGATCTTGCGGGCGGCGGCGACGGCGTCGTTGGGACCGCGCACCGTCTCCTGCTTGGGCACGGGGAGGCCGGCTGAGCCGAGCAGCTTGGTCGTGAGGTCCTTGTCGGAGGCGATGTCGACGGCGAGGGCGCCGGTCTTCGACGTCATCGTGGCCCGGATGCGCTGGGCGTGGACGCCCTGGCCGAGCTGGACGAGGCTCGCGCTGTTGAGCCGGATGTAGGGGATGTCGCGGCTCACCGCCTCCTCGAGGATGGCCGCGGTCGAGGGGCCGAAGGCGGTCCGCTCCGCGCGCTTGAGGAAGGTCTCGAGGGCCTCGTCGAAGTCGAAGCCCTCCTCCTCCTGCACGAGGTGGTTGACGAGGCGCACCGCCAGGTTGCCCGCGGCGAGGCCCACGCCCTCGTCGGAGTAGCCGTAGATGACGTTGTAGCGACCCGGGACGCCCTTGACCTGACGCGTCTTGCCGCGACGCTGGTCGTGGCCCGCCTCCTGCTGGAGCTGGAGCGCGATGTGCTCGCTCACGTGCCCGAGCCAGGTGCCCTCGCGCATCCGCTCGATGAAGCCGCCCTTGACCCCGCGCGAGCACGTGTGGTTCTCGAGACCGGGGAGGAGCTCGACGAGCCGGTCGGTGAACCCGTCGACGAGGTCGGTCGGGTACTGCTCGAGGATGCCGAGGTCGACGACGAGGTGGATCGCCGGGTCGTAGGACCAGACATTGCCGCCGCGGTAGACACGGGACTCGACGATGGTGAGCTCGGGTGCGGCCGGGCCGGTGGGGGTCGGGCGGTCCTCGGACATCGGACTCCTCGGTGTGGGGTGGGTGGTCCTTGCGGTCGGTGCGGGGTCGGTGCGGGGGGCGGGTCAGTCGGTGGAGCTGGCGGCGAGCGAGGCACCCACATCGGGGTGCTGCTCGACGAACTCGACGAGCGTGGCCGTCGCCAGGTCGAAGGTGGCCCCTGCCGGAAGAGTGTGGATCACGGCCCCGGAGACGAGCAGTGGTGCCCCGCGCCGCGCGTCGGGTGCGTCGGTCGTGACGTCGCGGCAGTCGATGACCGTGACACCCCCACGCCCGTGCACGGTGAAGCGGGAGCCGTCGACGACCTCGATCGCCGTGTCCTCGTCGATGCCGATCCCCAGCAGGCTCGGCGACGAGGCGACGACGGACATGAGCCGACCGTAGCGCGAGCGCTGGGCGAAGTGCTGGTCGACGATGACGCCCTTGAGCAGACCCAGCCCGGCACTGATCTGGCTGGCCCGCTGCACGGGCGTGATGCCCTCGTCGCCCATCGAGATCATGAACTCGCTCATGATCGACGCACCGGCCGAGGTGCCGGCGACGACGGTGCCGCGGGCGTGCGCGCGGTGCAGGGCGTCGCCGAGCGGGGTGCCGGGGAAGTACTGCGACAGCCGCAGCTGCGACCCGCCGCTCATGAAGACGCCGGTCGCGTTGTCGACCAGGGCGACGGCGTCCGAGTCCTGGGCGTCGCGCCGCGACTGCGGGTTGACGACGTCGACGCTCTCGACCCCGAACCGGGTGAAGACCTCGGTGTAGGAGGAGACGACCTCGTCCTGGAAGGAGGACGCCGTCGGGATGACGACGAGACGCGCCTTGCGGCCACCGGTGATCCGCACGAAACGCCGCAGGAGCGCGGCTCGGCCGACACGGTCCTCGGCGCCCCCGATGATGAAGAGCGTCGGTGTCGCGGACGGGTAGCGGGGCATTGGGCCAGCCTACGAGGTGTCAGTCGTGCGGGGTCGCAGGCGCGGGCGTCGGGGTGCCGTCGGCGTCGTCGGCCTCCTCGATCTCCTCGCGGGTGATCCCGAGGAGGTGGAGGACGGCGTCGAGATAGGGGACGTTGACGGCGGTGTCGGCCTGCTCGCGTACGACGGGCTTGGCGTTGAAGGCGATGCCGAGCCCGGCCGTGCCGAGCATGTCGAGGTCGTTGGCACCGTCGCCGATGGCGACCGTCCGGGCGAGCGGCAGCCCGGCGAGCTCGGCGAACTCGCGCAGCGCGGCGGCCTTGCCCTGACGGTCGACGACGTCGCCGAGGACCCGCCCGGTCAGACGCCCGTCGACGATCTCGAGGCGGTTGGCGCGGGCGTGGTCGATGTCGAGCTCGTCGGCGATGGGCTGGACGATCTCGATGAAACCACCGGACACGAGCGCGACGGTGAAGCCCAGCCGCTTGAGCGTCCGGACGAGGGTGCGCGCACCGGGGGTGAGCCGCACGGCGTCGCGAACGGTGCCGAGCACCGAGGCGTCGAGCCCCTCGAGGGTGGCGACGCGCGCATGCAGGCTCTCGGCGAAGTCGAGCTCCCCGGCCATCGCGCGCTCGGTGACGGCGGCGACCTCCTTCTCCCGGCCGGCATGGCGGGCCAGCAGCTCGATGACCTCGTCCTGGATGAGCGTGGAGTCGACGTCCATGACGACGAGCCGCCGGCCGCGGCGGGCGAGCCCGGACGGCGACACGGCGATGTCGACCCTCGCCTGCGCCGCGACGAGGGAGAGCTCGCGTCGCAGCGCGGCGAGGTCGGCCCCGCTCACGTCGAGCTCGAGCGTCGTCACTGGGTAGCGCGAGAGACGGCGGATGCGGTCGATGTTGGCGCCGTGCGCGGCGATCGAGCGCGACACGGCGGCCACCGCGGCGGCCTGCAGCGGGGCACCGAGGACGACGACCGCTGCTCGGCCCGTCGGCCGTCGGCGGTTGTCGCCACGACCCTCGACGACGTGCACGGCGAGACCGAGCCGGTCCCCGACGCCGCGAACCACCGGCTCGAGCTCTGCGGTGTCACCGATCGGCCGGAGCAGCGCCGCGAGCGTCAGCTGCCCCCGGACGAGCACCTGCTCGAGGTCGAGGACGAGCGCACCCGTCGGCGCCACGGCATCGAAGAGGGCGCTCGTCACACCCGGGCGGTCGTCACCGGTGAGGGTGACGAGCAGGGTGGGGTGGGCGTCGGCCGGTGGCTGTGCGGGTTCGGGCTCCGGGGTCACGCGCACAGGCTAGGAGTTCACGCCGTCGCGCCACGAGAGCAGATCACGGACCGGACCGAGGTCGGCGTAGGGACCGCTCAGGCCGAGGGTGAACAGGCGCGTGCCGACGGCATACAGGGCATCGGCGTTCGACGCGTAGTCGGGCACGTCCTCCGGGAACCGGCCCGGTCGCATGGCGACGCCGGCAGAGCGTTCGATCGTCGCGGGGTCGCGACCGACCTTGGCGCACCAGTCGTCGAGCACCGCGTGCTTGTGCGCGATCGTCTCGGCGCCGCCGAAGCCGTGCCAGATGTCGGCCTGCTCGGCGACGATCCGCAGCGTCTTCTGCTCGCCACCGCCGCCGACGAGCACCGGGATCGAGCGGGTCGGCGCCGGGTTGAGCCGCTCCCACCGGGCCTTGATCCGCGGCAGGTCGCGGTCGAGGGCGTCGAGGCGGGTGCCGGCGCGACCGAACTCGTAGCCGTACTCGTCGTAGTCGCGCTCGAACCACCCCGAGCCGATGCCGAGGATGAGCCGCCCCTCACTGCCACGCGCCGAGATGTGGTCGACCGTCCGCGCCATGTCGGCGAGCAGATCCGGGTTGCGGTAGGAGTTGCAGGTGACGAGGGCGCCGATCTCCACGCGCTCGGTCGCCTCGGCCCACGCGCCGAGCATCGTCCAGCACTCGAAGTGGGCGCCGTCCGGGTCGCCGTTCAACGGGAAGAAGTGGTCCCAGTTGAAGAGGACGTCGACGCCCAGCTCCTCGAGCCGCGCGCACGTGCGACGGATGTCCGCGTATGCCGCGTGCTGCGGTTGGAGCTGGACCCCGACTCGCGCTCTCGTCACGGCTGGATGACCGTGCCCTTGCCGACCACGGTGATGCCCGACTCGGTGACCGTGAACCCCCGGGCCCGGTCGTGCTCGACGTCGAACCCGATCGAGGTGTTCTCGGGGAGGTGGACGTTCTTGTCGATGATGGCCCGGCGCACCCGGCAGTTGCGGCCGATGTCGACGCCGTCGAGGATCACCGAGTCGTCGATCTCGGTGTAGCTGTGGACGTTGACGTCGGGCGAGATCACCGACGCGTTGACCCGGGCGCCACTGATGATGACGCCGGGGGAGACCATCGAGTTGAGCGCCTCACCGAAGCGGCCCGAGGCGCCGTGGACGAACTTCGCCGGCGGGTACGGGCCGTAGCTCGTGAAGAGCGGCCAGTCGTAGTTGTAGAGGCTGAAGACGGGGTGGATCGAGATGAGGTCCATGTGGGCGTCGAAGTAGGAGTCGATCGTCCCGACGTCGCGCCAGTAGCCCTGGTCGCGCTCGGTGCCACCGGGGATGACGTTCTTCTTGAAGTCGTAGGTGTAGGCCGAGCCCTCCTTGACGAGCGCGGGCACGATGTCACCGCCCATGTCGTGGGAGCTCTCCTCGTCCTCGGAGTCGCGGGTCACGGCGTCCTGGAGGACGTCGGCGTCGAAGACGTAGTTGCCCATCGACGCCAGGATCTCGTCGGGGGAGTCGGGCAGGCCGTCGGGGTCGGCCGGCTTCTCGCGGAACGCCTTGATGCGGGTGTGGTCGTCGGCCTCGACCTCGATGACGCCGAACTGGTCGGCCATCGCGATCGGCTGGCGGATCGCGGCCACGGTGACCCCGGCACCGGCCTCGACGTGCTGGTCGACCATCTGCGAGAAGTCCATGCGGTAGACGTGGTCGGCCCCGACGACGACGACGATGTCGGGGCGCTCGTCGGTGATGGTGTTGAGGCTCTGGAAGATCGCGTCGGCGCTGCCCTGGTACCAGGACTTGTCGATGCGCTGCTGCGCCGGGATCGGCGCGACGTAGTTGCCGAGCATCGTCGACATGCGCCACGTCTTGGTCACGTGGCGGTCGAGGCTGTGCGACTTGTACTGGGTGAGCACGACGATCTTGAGGTAGCCGGAGTTGACGACGTTGCTCAGCGCGAAGTCGATGAGCCGGTAGATGCCGCCGAACGGCACCGCAGGCTTGGCCCGGTCGGCCGTGAGGGGCATGAGCCGCTTGCCCTCTCCACCTGCGAGAACGATGACGAGCACCTTGGGTCCACCGCTGCGGTAAGCCATGCAGCCAACCTAGTGGAACCGGAGCCGCCGATGTGATGGGCGCCGCAGGGGTCCCGGGCGGCGCTAGGGTCGAGTCGTGCGCGTCGACATCCTCAGCAAGGAGTACCCCCCGACGATCTACGGCGGGGCGGGGGTGCATGTCGCCGAGCTGACCCGGGCCCTTCGAGAGCGCGGAGACATCGACGTCCGGGTCCGCGCGTTCGGCCCGCCGCGCGACGAGGAGGGCACCACTGGATACCCCGACCTCGACGCGCTGTCCGGCGCCAACCCGGCCCTCGTGACGATGGGCGTCGACCTCGCGATCGCGGCCGACTGCGCCGGGGCCAACCTCGTCCACTCGCACACCTGGTACGCGAACTTCGCCGGGCACACCGCCTCGCTCCTCGAGGGTGTCCCGCACGTCGTCAGCGCGCACAGCCTCGAGCCCATGCGACCGTGGAAGGCCGAGCAGCTCGGCGGCGGCTACCGCCTGTCCTCGTGGATCGAGCGGACGGCATACGAGGGGGCGGCCGCGGTCATCGCGGTGAGCGATGGCATGCGCAAGGACGTCCTGCGCAGCTATCCCGACATCGACCCCGCCAAGGTGCGGGTCGTCCACAACGGCATCGACAGCGAGCTCTGGAAGCGCGCCGAGGACGCCGACGTCGTGCGCCGCCACGGTGTCGACCCCGACCGGCCGAGCGTCGTCTTCGTCGGCCGCATCACCCGCCAGAAGGGCCTGCCCTACCTCCTGCGCGCCGCGTCGGAGCTGCCGCCCGAGGTCCAGCTCGTCCTCCTCGCCGGTGCGCCGGACACGCCCGAGATCAAGGCCGAGGTCGAGGAGCTCATCGCCGGGCTGCGTGAGACCCGCGACGGCGTCGTGTGGGTGCCCGAGATGCTGCCCCGGGCGGAGGTCATCGCGATGCTGTCGGCTGCGACGGTCTTCGTCTGCCCGTCGGTCTACGAGCCGCTCGGCATCGTCAACCTCGAGGCCATGGCCTGCGACCTCCCCGTCGTCGCGACGGCGACCGGCGGCATCCCCGAGGTCGTCGTCGACGGCGAGACCGGCTGGCTCGTGCCGATCGAGCAGGTCCAGGACGGGTCGGGCACGCCGGTCGACCCCGACAGGTTCGCGGCAGACCTCGCCGCGGCGCTCAACGAGGCCGTCTCGGACCCCGAGCGGGCCGCCCGCTTCGGCGAGGCCGGGCGCCGTCGGGCGGTGGAGTCGTTCTCCTGGGCCCGGATCGGTGACGAGACGCTCGCGGTCTACCGCGACGTCCTGGGGTGAGCCACGGCCGCGACCCCGGCGTTGGTCGCGTCCGCGAGGGCGCGCTCGGCCACACGCCGCAGGTCGCGGAGCAGGTCGAGCCGTCGCTGCTGGGTCCAGCCGTCAGGGCCGTCCTGCGGTCCGTCGATGCCGGCCGCCGCGGCGGTGCTGACCGCGGCCGCGAAGGTCACCGCACGCAGAGCCTGACCCGGCAGGTCGTCGGGCAGCGCCCACTGGCCCGGGCGTGGCATCGCCTCGCGCGCTGAGGCCGCGTCGAAGGGCTGCCCGCCGAGGGCGTCGAGCTGCTCGGTGACCTCGAGGACCTTCGCCGTGAGGGTGCGCGTCGTCTCCCGTGGGTCGAGCGCCTCGACCCGGTGGGTCGGGACCGGCTCGCAGTCGTATGCCGTCCAGTCCAGTCGCGTGCCCGCGTCTTGCCCGGTGGCGCCGGGCGCGCCGAAGGTCGACCACCTCGGGATGAGGAGCGCGCCGAGCCCCGGAGCGATGAGGCACTCCTCCGCTTCCACGGCGGCGTCGAGCGCGTCGGCGCCGCACCGGGGCAGGCTCGCCGGGTCGCCGCTCGACGGGAGGGCGACGAGCACGGTCCGCTCACCGAGGTCACGCCAGAGCTCGAGCGTGCGGATGCCGTCGCCGACCGCGTCGACGTCGGGGAGCGCTGACTCCATCGCCGACTCGAGCGTGCCGCCATTGCGCCACGTCGAGGTGACCCACAGGGCGATCCGGACGGAGGCGGGCAGCTCGGGCATGCCGTCATCGTAGGCAGCCCTGGTTCAACTAGGGTTCCCGTCATGAGCGATGTGCTGGCGCTGGCGGGGGTGGGCGTCGTCCGCGGCGAGACGACGCTCCTCGACGACGTCGACTGGGAGGTCGAGGAGGGGCAGCGCTGGGTGGTCCTCGGGCCCAACGGCGCGGGCAAGACCACGCTCCTGCAGCTCGCGTCGGCCCGGATGCACCCGACGCGCGGCGTCGTCGGCATCCTCGGCGAGGTCCTCGGCGCCGTGGACGTCTTCGAGCTGCGGCCGCGCATCGGCCTGGCCTCGGCCTCGCTCGCCGAGCGGATCCCCGGGGGAGAGCGCGTGGGTGACGTCGTCGTCACCGCGTCCTACGGCGTCGTCGGTCGCTGGCGCGAGAGCTACGACTCGCTCGACCACGCGCGTGCGTCCGAGCTCCTCCAGGCGCTGGGTGCCGACCACCTCGTCGACCGCACCTTCGGCACCCTCTCCGAGGGCGAGCGCAAGCGCGTCCAGATCGCCCGGGCGCTCATGACCGACCCCGAGCTCATGCTCCTCGACGAGCCGGCGGCGGGCCTCGACCTCGGCGGCCGCGAGGACCTCGTCGCGCGGCTCGGCGAGGTGGCGGGCGACGTCATGGCGCCGGCCCTCGTCCTCGTGACGCATCACGTCGAGGAGATCCCGCCCAACTTCACCGACGTCCTGCTGCTGCGGGACGGCAAGGTCGTCGCGCAGGGGCCGATCGAGATCACCCTGACGTCCGAGAACCTCAGTCGCACGTTCGGCATGCCACTGCGACTCGAGCAGCGGGGGGCCCGGTTCGTCGCCTGGTCCGACTGACGGGCACGGATCGGGGCATGGGATCGTTGTCAGGACAACCCGTCGACGACGACGGTGACGGAAGGGGAGAGTCATGGAGTGGCTGACCGAGAACCCGTGGGTCGCCTGGGTGGGCGTGGCCCTCATCCTTGCGGCGATCGAGGCCGCGACCGTGGACTTCGTCTTCGTCATGTTCGCCGGGGGAGCCCTCGCCGGGGCGCTGGCCGCAGCGCTCGGCGGCAACGTCGCCGTCCAGGTGATCGTCGCCATCCTCGTCGCAGGGCTGCTGCTCTTCGTCGTGCGACCCATCGTCAAGCGCAAGTTCACCGACGGTGAGCACGACCACCACATCGGGGCCTCGGGCCTCGTCGGTCGCGAGGCACGCGTCCTCCAGACCGTCACCGACACCGACGGGCGGATCAAGCTCGCGGGGGAGACGTGGTCCGCCCGGGTCGCCGAGGGCTCGCAGGCCCTCCGGCCGGGCGACGACGTCAGAGTCATCGCCATCCACGGCGCGACGGCCATCGTCGCCGCCGACCGTCACTGACCAGACCGTCACTGATCGCAGGGAGAACCCATGATCGAGCTCGTCATCCTCGGGCTGCTGCTGCTCTTCGCCGTCATCGTGCTCATGCGCACGGTGCGGATCGTGCCCCAGCAGACCGCCCTCATCATCGAGCGGCTCGGTCGCTACCACAGCACCCTCGAGGGCGGGATCCACTTCCTCGTGCCCTTCGTCGACAAGGTGCGCGCCAACATCGACCTGCGCGAGCAGGTCGTCTCCTTCCCGCCGCAGCCGGTCATCACGAGCGACAACCTCGTCGTCAACATCGACACCGTCATCTACTACTCCGTCATCGACGCCAAGTCCGCGGTCTACGAGATCGCCAACTTCATCCAGGGCATCGAGCAGCTCACCGTCACGACCCTGCGCAACGTCATCGGCTCGCTCGACCTCGAGCAGACCCTGACCAGCCGTGACCAGATCAACGCCCAGCTCCGTGGCGTCCTCGACGAGGCGACCGGCAAGTGGGGCATCCGCGTCAACCGCGTCGAGCTGAAGGCCATCGACCCGCCGATGTCGATCCAGGAGTCGATGGAGAAGCAGATGAAGGCCGAGCGCGAGCGTCGCGCCCAGATCCTCAACGCCGAGGGCGTCAAGCAGTCCAACATCCTCACCGCCGAGGGTGAGAAGCAGAGCCAGATCCTGCGCGCGGAGGGTTCGGCCCAGGCCCGGGTCCTCGAGGCGCAGGGCCAGGCCCGCGCCATCCAGCAGGTCTTCGACGCCATCCACCGCGGCAAGCCCACCCAGAAGCTCCTCGCCTACCAGTACCTCCAGGTCCTGCCCCAGATCGCCCGCGGTGACTCCAACAAGATGTGGATCATCCCGAGCGAGCTCACCGACGCCCTCAAGGGCATCGGCGGCGCACTCGGCCGCGGCGAGGGTGGCGGCGGCTTCGACGACGGCGACTCCGACGAGTGGGAGCCGTCCGAGGACCTGTCCACCCCTTTCGACGAGACCATGCTCGTCGACCCGGCCCAGGCCCTCGCCGAGGCCCGCGACCAGGCCGGCGAGGCCCAGCGCGAGGCCAAGGACCACGCGACGCCACCGGCCCGCCAGCAGCCGCCGCTGACGCCGCCCGCCGATGCCGTGCCCCCGCGCACCCCGGCGGAGCAGCCTGCTCCGCCGGCTCAGCCGGCCCAGCCGGCGGACACCACGCCGCCGCGCGAGAGCTGAGGTGGGCCTCGCCGAGGCCGCGCTCATCCTCCTCGCCGGCGTCGCCGCCGGCACGATCAACACGGTCGTGGGGTCGGGCACGCTCGTGACCTTCCCGACCCTTCTGTTCTTCGGCTTCGCGCCGGTGACAGCCAACGTCTCCAACACCGTCGGGCTCGTCGCCGGTGGCCTCACGGGTTCGTGGGGCTACCGGCACGAGCTCGGCGGCATGCGGTCGACGCTCCTTCGGTGGATGCCGATGTCCCTCGTGGGCGGGGTCACCGGAGCGCTGCTCCTGCTCGTCCTCGACCCGGCGGCCTTCAAGGCGATCGTCCCGGTCCTCATCGGTCTCGGGGTGCTCCTCGTCGCCCTCGGGCCGCGCCTCACCGCGTGGAGCGCGGCCCGACGCGGCGAGGAGACCTCGACCGCACTCGGCGACCACTCGCGCCGACGGGCTCTCGTCCTGTCGTCCCTCGTCCTCGCGACCGCGGTCTACGGCGGCTACTTCGGGGCCGCCCAGGGCGTCATCCTCATGGGCGTCCTCACGACGCTCACGAGCGAGTCGCTCCAGAGCCTCAACGCCATCAAGAACGTCCTCTCGACGATCGTCAACGCGGTCGCGGCCCTGACCTTCGTCATCGTCGCCCCCGACCAGGTCGACTGGCGCGTGGCCGGCCTCATCGCCGTCGGGTCGCTCGTCGGCGGCGTCATCGGCAGCCGGGTCGGACGGCGCCTGCCGCCGAACGTCCTGCGTGCGGTCATCATCGTCATCGGCATCGTCGCGATCGCCCGCATGGTCCTCGCTCCGTGATCTCGTGGTGGGTCGTGCTGGGTCTCGGCCTGGCCCTCTTCGTCGGCGCGCTCGTCCAGTCGATGATCGGCTTCGGCATGGCGGTCGTGGCCGTCCCCTTCGTCGTCGTCGCCGCGCCCGACCTCATGCCGGGAGCGGTCCTCGTCACGAGCTTCACGCTGCCGGTCGTCCAGCTCGCCCTCGCCCCGCTCGACACCGCCTGGCGCGAGCTCGGCTGGGCCCTGCTGGCCCGGCTCGTGACGACACCTCTCGGCGTCGCGGCGGTGGCCCTGCTCTCGACCCGGGTCATCTCGGTGGCTGTCGCGGTCCTCATCCTCGTCACCGTCGCGACCTCGCTCACGACGATCGAGGTCCGGATGAACGCGCGCAACGCGGTCGCGGCCGGTGCCATCGCCGGGGTGTCCGGCACCGCGACGAGCATCGGTGGGCCCTTCCTCGCGCTCGTCCTCCAGCACGAGCGTCCCGAGCGCATCCGCTCGACGCTCGCGGTCTTCTTCCTCCTGGGAGCCGTCATGGCGATCGGCTCGCTCGGGCTCGCCGGAGAGTTCACCCGTGAGCAGCTCGTCGCCGGTCTCGTCTGGCTCCCCTTCATCGGAGCCGGGTATGCCGTCGCCTCACCTCTGCGGCACCGTCTCGACGGCGAGCGCCTGCGCCGGTCGGTCCTGACGTTCTGCGTCGTCGCGGGAGTCAGCCTCGTCGTCCGCGCCCTCGTCTTCTAGCCTCTCAGGGTGCCGACCCGGATCACCGACCCCGACGACCCTCGCGTCCATGACTACGTCGGGCTCACCGACGTCGCCCTGCGGAGACGCAGCGAGCCCGAGCGCGGGCTCTACATCGCCGAGTCCGAGAAGGTCATCCGCCGCGCGCTGGCGGCCGGTCACCGCCCCCGCTCGTTCCTCATGGCGGAGAGGTGGCTCACCGACCTCGGCGACCTCGTCTCGCAGGCGGAGGCGGACGGCATACCCGTCCTCGTCGCCGACCACGAGGTGATCGAGGGGTTCACCGGGTTCCACCTGCACCGCGGCGCGCTGGCGTCGATGCAGAGGCCGGAGCTCCGGTCGGTGGCCGAGGTCGTCGCGGACGCACGACGGGTTCTCGTCATCGAGGACGTCGTCGACCACACGAACGTCGGTGCGGTGTTCCGCAGCGCCGCCGCGCTCGGGATGGACGCCGTGCTGGTCACCCCGCGGTGCGCCGACCCGCTCTACCGGCGCGCGATCAGGGTCTCGATGGGCACGGTCTTCCAGGTGCCGTGGACGCGGATCGACCCGTGGCCGGCCGGCATGGACACCTTGCGGGACAGCGGTTTCACGGTCGCAGCGCTGGCGCTGTCGGACGACGCGGTCGGGCTCGACGAGCTCGCAGCCGACCCGCCCGAGCGGCTCGCCCTCGTCCTCGGCACCGAGGGCGACGGGCTGGGCCGCCGGACCGTCGAGGGGGCGGACGTCGTCGTCACCATCCCGATGGCCGGGGGAGTGGACTCGCTCAACGTCGCGGCCGCCGGAGCCGTCGCCGCCTGGGCGCTACGCGCTCACTGACGCCGGCCAAGCCGACCGCCTCATGAGTCGTGGGCCGTCGCGGCGATCGCCTGGCGCAGGTCGTCGACGAGCGCATCGGCCCCCTCGAGCCCGATGGACAGGCGCAGCATGCCCGGGGGGATGCCGGCGTCGAGGCGCTGCTCTGGCGTCATGTTGAAGTGGGACGAGTTGAAGGGGACGCTGGCCAGGGTCTCCACCCCGCCCAGGCTCGTCGCCTCGACCCCCACCCGGAGCCGGCGCAGCACCGCGAGGACGCGCTCGTCGCCTCCGGCGAGGACGAGGCTGAGCATCGCGCCCTTGGCGTGCGGCATGACGGCGTCGACGACTGCTCCCGCGTCGGGGTGGTCGAGCCGGCTCGGGTGACGGACGTGGTCGATGCCCGGTTCGTCCGCCATCTTCGTGGCGACGATCTCGGCCGCGCTGCATGCCTCTGCCAGCCTGACCCCGAAGGTCCGCATGCCTCGCCAGACGAGGAAGGCGGCGTGGGGGTCCATGCAGCCGCCGAAGGTGATGAGCCGACGCTGCACCTCCGCGGCGAGCTCCTCGTCGTCCGTCGTGACCGCTCCCGCCACGACGTCCGAGTGACCCGCCAGGAACTTGGTGGCCGACTCCACGACGATGTCGGCGCCGAGCTCGATGGGACGCGTGCAGAACGGTGTGGCAAACGTGTTGTCGACGACGAGGCGTGCCCCGACGCTGCGGGCGACGGCGGCCACGGCAGGGACGTCCAACAGCCGCAGCTGGGGGTTCGACAGGGTCTCGCCGTAGAGCACGGCGGGACCGTGGGCCCGCGCCGCTCGTTCCCACGCGGCGGTGTCGAACGCGTCGACCCTGACGACGGTGATCCCGAGGGCGGGCAGGTCACGCTGCAGCAGGTCGTCGGTGTCGCCGTAGACCTGTTTCGACGCCACCACGGTGTCGCCGCTCCGGAGCAGCGTGAGCAGCGTGGTGGCGATGGCTGCCATGCCGCTCGCCGTCATGATCGAGCGCGACGCGCCGTGCAGCCGGGCGACCTCGGCAGCCGCCGCGTCCACCGTGGGGTTGTTGAAGCGGGAGTACCACGTCTCGCGGAGACCACCGGTTCCCTGGATGTCCGCGTACGACGTGTCGTCGAGCTCGAACGTCGTCGTCTGGTAGATCGGAGGGATCACCGGGTACGTCCGCGACGTGTGGTCGCGGCCGGGGCGGTACGGGTTCGTGCTGGTCACGTCGAGCTCCTGTCTGTGGTCCCGGCTGCTGGGATGTCCACGAACTGCGAGCCCTCGAGCACCGTCACCAGCGAGTCGGCGAACGCGCGCAGCTGGGAGAGGTCGAGCCACTCGTCGGCGGCGTGCAGGCCACCGCCGCTCGGACCGCAGACGACGGTGGGACAGAGCTCCTGCCACAGCGGCGCCTCCATCCAGTAGGGGGCGTCGAAGACGGCGCCGGTGTCCAGCGCGTCGCCGAGGGCGCGACCGAGCTCCGCCGCGACGCCCTGCTCGTCGAGCCGCCACCCCTCGCGACCGGCCACGAGCTCAGCGGTGGCCCGCCACCGAGGGTCGAGCAGGGCCGTGACGACGTCGAGGGCCTGCGCGCAGGGCTGCTCGGGGGTCAGCCGCATCTCCACGAGGCATTCGGCGCTGTCGGGGACCACGAACGCGGACGAGCCGCCCGTGACCACGGTCGCCATGAGGTCGCCCCCCTGGGCGCGCACGGCGGGAGCCTGCTCGTCGAGAGCGTGGAGGAAGCGACCCAGGTGTGTCACCGCGTTGACCCCGAGCTCGGCCTGGGAGCTGTGGGCCGCTTGCCCGGGGAAGCGGACACGAACGACCGCGAAGCCGCGCAGGGATCGGGTGACGACGAGGTCGGTCGGTTCTGCGATGAGGCAGACATCCGGCTGGATGCCGAGGTCCGGCAGGGTCGCGATGACGGACTCGCTGCCGATGCTGGCGTCCTCCTCGTCCGCGACGAGGGCGAGCACCGGCCGCACCGGCGTCCCGGTCGCCACGAGCTGCTCGGCCGCCACGACCAACGCCGCGACTCCACCTTTCACGTCCGCTGCGCCGCGTCCGAGGAGCCGGTCGCCCTCGACCCGAGGAACGAACGGGTCGGTCATCCCCGCGACCCCGACCGTGTCGAGGTGCCCGTTGAGCACCACGGTGGCTGCACCGGGGCGCGCGGGAGGCGCGGCGACGAGGCTGGGGCGTCCCCCGTCCTCGGCGCCCGGCACGACGGTGACGGTGAACCCCGACCGGGTGAGGCGTGAGGCCAGCAGCTCGACGATGCGCTGCTCTCCGGCCGCGCCGGGGACCAGACCGGGGTTGACGCTGTCCACCGCCACCAGCTCGCACGCCAGCTGAACTGCCGCGGCGGCCGTCGGTGATGCGTGGAGCTCGACCATGCTGCTCGTGTCCTGTCCCATGGCGAGCATCCTCCGGCAGGCGCACATCTGTCACCAGAGATCCGGAACGACCGACGACAACCTCGGTCCACGGCGCAACGACGTTGCGCGTCGGTCCCCGAGGCAGGAATGATCGGTCCCGTGACCGCCGACCTCGACGAGATCGACCGCCGTCTGCTCGCGGCGGTGCAAGCCGACTCACGGCTGTCGCAGGCGGCCCTGGGCACCCGGGTCGGGCTCTCGGCGGCCGCCGTCAACCGTCGCCTCCGACGCCTGTCGGACAGCGGCGTCATCACCGGCGTCACGACGGTGCTCGCGCCCGAGCGCCTCGGCCATCCGCTCACCGTCATTGCGCAGGTGGAGGTCGAGAGCGAGCAGGCGATGCCCCTGGACCAGGTGCGTGAGGCGTTCGTGTCCTGCCCGCAGGTGCAGCAGTGCTACAACGTCGCGGGGGACTGCGACTTCGTCCTCGTCCTCGTCGTGCGCGACATGGCCGAGTACCTCGAGCTCACTCGCACGCTCTTCTACGGCGACCCCAACGTCAAGCGGTTCAAGACGCAGGTGGTCCTCGACCGCACCAAGGTCACGCTCGACGTGCCGCTGGACCCGACCGACGACGGCGGCGCCCGCACGACGGGCCGTTAGGACGGGTCCATGGCGAACCTCATCAGGCGGGACAACCTCGGCGCATGGCTCATCAAGTGCAACCCGCTGTCCAACCCCGAGCTGGTGCGGCAGCTGGACCAGCCCGACCCGCCCGTGGTGACTCAGTGGTGTGTCGCGGACAACTACCGCAGCCGGATGATGCGGCCCGGCGACCCGGCCCTCCTCTGGTTCTCGGGCAACGGTCGGCACGTCTGCCGCGGCATCTGGGGCCTCGGCCGGGTCACCGGCACCTTGGCCGAGGGTCACGGCGACGGCGGGACCCCCGGCCCGGTCACGATCCCGCTCGACGTCCGGCTCCTCACCAGAGGGGAGGAGCTCGCCGCGAGCGAGCTGGTGGAGGCGGGTGTCACCGACCTCGAGGTGCAGGTCACGCCGGCGATGTCGAACCCGTCATGGGTGAGCAAGGACCAGCTCGCCCGCATCGAGGCGCTGATGGAGGCCTCGAGCGGCTGAAGGAGATGCCCCTCAGCGGACGAGGCGGTCGAGGAGGGCCTGGAGCTCGCCTTCGGGGTCCTCGGTCGTGCCGCCGTGCACGCCCGACGGCTGGATCACGGTACTGCGCGGAGCGCTGAGCCACCCGAACCGCTTGCCCGGCGTCGACAGGGTCGGGCGCCCACCGCCACCGGTGCCCGCACACACGTCGTCGACGACTGCCAGCGACGCCCGGACGGCGTCGACGTCGACATCGGGGGCAAAGGCGCGCAGCCGGTCCTCGTCCACGTGGCACGCAGCCCGGAGGAAGCCCGCCGACTGGGAGTAGAGGACGACGCCGACGTTGAGGCACTCACCGCGGTCGACGCGCGGCACGCACCGCAGCACGACGTACTGGTAGGGATGACCGCTCATGCCGCCGCCTCCCACCAGGCGCCGGCGTTCTCGAGCCGACGGGTGAGGTGGTCGACGTATGCCGTCCGCACCGCCTCCGCGTCGTCGAGTCCCGGAGCCGTCTCGAGCCACTCCTCGGGCACGAGCCCGACGACCTCGGTGATCGCCTCCGTTGTCAGGGCCGCGACAGCCCGCGCATGCGCGGCACCCAGGTCGCCTGCCACGTCACCGAGCACGTGCTGCGACGCGTCGAACGGCTGGGCGGCGAACCGCGCAGCGTCGGCGCCGCGGCTGGGCCACGAGTGGTGGAACCAGATCGCGGCGCCGTGGTCGATCGCCCACACCTGCCGGTGCCACACGAGAAGGTTGGGGTTGGACCACGTGCGGTCGACGTTGGCGGTGAAGGCGTCGAGCCAGACGATGTCGGCCGCCTCCTCAGGGGTCGGCGGCCGGGAGCCGTCGTAGCCGAAGGAGCCGGGCAGGAAGTCGACCGCGAGGTTGGTGCCGGGGCTCGCGTTGAGGAGGTCCTGGACCTCCTCGTCGGCCTCGTAGCGCGCGATCGCCGTCGGCATGTCGATGACGGCCATCTCGGGCACCCGGATGCCGAGGCGCCGCGCGAGCTCGCCGACGACGACCTCGGCGACGAGGACCTTGAGTCCCTGACCGGCGCCGCGGAACTTCACGACGTAGGTGCCGTCGTCGGAGCCCTCGACGATGCCGGGGAGGGACCCGCCCTCGCGCAGCGGGGTGACGAACCGCGTCGCGGTGATGTGGGGCAGCACGGACTCAGCCTATGGGAGGGACTAGTGTCGACGAAGCCCCCACGCGAGGAGAAGGATGAGCCAGACGCAGGGACGGCTGCTCGGCGGCCGTTATCGACTCGGAGCCCCTTTGGGAAGAGGTGGCATGGCCGTCGTCTGGCGTGCCCAGGACGAGATGCTCGGGCGCGAGGTCGCGGTCAAGACCCTCGACCTCACCGGTCCCGACAGCGACAACGCGGGGGAGCGGTTCCGTCGCGAGGCCCGCGCCACGGCAGCGCTCAACCACCCGCACATCGTCACGGTCTACGACACCGGGGTCGAGGACAACACGGCATACCTCGTCATGGAGCTCCTCCCGGGACCCACGCTCGCCGAGCAGGTGCGCGACTCGGGACCCTTCCCGGTCGAGGAGGTGCGGATCATCGGCGAGGAGGTCGCGAGTGCACTCCAGGCCGCCCACGACGCCGGGATCGTCCACCGTGACATCAAGCCGGGCAACATCGCCTATGCCGCCGACGGCACCGCCAAGGTGCTCGACTTCGGCATCACCCAGCTCGTCGACGAGGCGCTCGGTCACGGCCACCAGCTGACGATGACCGACACGATCGTCGGCACCGCCGAGTACCTTGCGCCCGAGCAGGCCACCGGTCAGCGCGTCGATGCCCGGGCAGACCTCTACGCCCTCGGCTGCGTCCTCACGACCTTGCTCACCGGCAAGCCGCCGTTCTCGGCTCCGACGCCTGTCGCCATCCTCATGAAGCACGCCCACGAGGTGCCGCCGGACGTGCGCGACCTGCGCCCCGACGCACCCTCCGACCTCGCCGGCCTCGTCGCGGCCCTGCTCGCCAAGGACCCCGCGAACCGTCCCCAGTCGGGCCGCCAGGTGGCCGAGCTGCTGCGGGCTCACCGCGCGCCCGCGCTGACCGAGGTGCTCCCCGCGGCCGCGGGCAGCATGGCCCCGACGGCCGTCGCACCCGGGCCCGAGCCCATCGACGAGAGGTGGGCCGAGCCGGCATACAGGAGGGACCTCGAGCCCGAGCGACGCGAGTCGCGGGCGTGGATCTGGCTCCTCCTGCTCGCCCTCGCGCTGGCCGCCGCCGGCCTCTGGTACGTCCTGCAGGGCCGCGACGGCGAGGGCACCCAGTCGCCGTCCACCACCCCGACCGTCTCCCAGACCTCCGAGGCGCCGTCGGAGACTCCGACGCCGACACCGGAGACGCAGACGCCCAACCCGACGGTGACGATCACCACGACTCCCACGCCGACTCCGTCTCCGACGCCGTCGGAGACGCCGACGCCGGCCGACACGGGCAAGGCCGTGACCGACGCCGTCTCCGACTTCCAGTCGAGCCTGCGCGACGCCCGGCAGAGCGGCGACATCGAGGCGGACGTCGCCGGGACCATCCAGGACAAGCTGCGCGACATCAACGCCAAGGTGCGCGACGAGGACGTGCAGGCGGTCCAGTCGCTCGTCGACGACATCGAGAAGGAGCTGAGCCAGGCGGCGGAGGACGGCAAGCTCACCCAGCCGGGCGCCGCGACGCTCGCCGAGCCGTTCGACACGCTGCGCCAGGCGGCGGACGCGTACCAACCCTGAGCGATCGGGCCGAGCGGTGTGCCTGACCGGCACGCGGCGCGGAACGAGAAACGCCCCGAGCTCCTGACCTGCAGGAACTCGGGGCGACCGTGGTGTCCGAGGGGGGACTTGAACCCCCACCCTCTATACGAGGACTAGCACCTCAAGCTAGCGCGTCTGCCAATTCCGCCACCCGGACGGGGTGTCTGCAAGCCCCGTGGGGCGGTGCCTGCAACGAGCGGGAACTTTACACGGCATACCGGTCCGAGCGAAATCGACCCCTCGGCCTAGTCTGGAAGCCATGACGGAGACGACGAAGAGCCGCCCCGAGGACGAGGTCGTCGGCATCTGCCGCGACCTCATCCGCATCGACACGTCGAACTATGGAGACGGCTCCGGACCGGGGGAGAGGGAGGCCGCCGAGCACGTCGACCGCCTCCTGCGCGAGGTCGGCCTCGAGCCCGAGATCGTCGAGTCCCAGCCGGGCCGCACCTCGGTCGTCGTGCGGATCCCGGGTGCCGACCGGAGCCGTGGCGCGCTCTGCATCCACGGTCACCTCGACGTCGTCCCCGCCAACGCCGACGACTGGTCGGTCGACCCCTTCGCGGCCGTCGAGAAGGACGGCTGCATCTGGGGCCGGGGCGCCGTCGACATGAAGGACATGGACGCGATGATCCTCGCGTGCGTCCGGCATCTCGCGCGTGAGGGCATCGTGCCGCCACGCGACCTCGTCGTCGCCTTCTTCGCCGACGAGGAGGCCGGGGGAGTGCACGGCTCGCACCACCTCGTCGAGCACCGGCCGGACCTCTTCGAGGGCGTCACCGAGGCGATCAGCGAGGTCGGCGGCTACAGCGTCACCGTGCCGACCGCCGACGGCGGTGAGAAGCGCGCCTACCTGCTCCAGACGGCCGAGAAGGGCATCGCCTGGATCCGGCTCACCGCGCACGGCCGTGCGGGCCACGGGTCGGTCCCCAACGACGAGAACCCCATCGCCCGCCTCGCCGAAGCCCTGAGCCGGCTCGCGGCGCACAAGTGGCCGCGCGAGTTCATCCCCTCGGTCCGCACCCTGCTCGACCGGCTGAGCGAGATCACCGGCGTCGCCTATTCGGACGAGGACATCGACGAGCTGCTCGACCACCTCGGCGGCGCGCAGGGCTTCGTGCGCGGCACGCTGCAGGACACGAGCAACGTGACGATGCTCGACGCCGGCTACAAGCACAACGTCATCCCGCAGCACGCCCACGCCAACGTCGACTGCCGCTTCCTCCCCGGCCACGAGGACGACCTCATGCGCACCATCGAGGAGCTCGTCGGCGAGCACGTCGAGGTCGAGGTGCTCCACCGCGACATCGCGCTCGACGCCCCCTTCGAGGGCGCCCTCGTCGACGCCATGGTCGAGGCCCTGCGCGCCGAGGACCCCGAGGCAGAGGTGCTGCCCTACTGCCTCTCCGGCGGCACCGACAACAAGGCCCTGTCGCTCCTCGGGATCACCGGCTACGGCTTCGCGCCGCTGCGGCTGCCCGCCGATCTCGACTTCGCGCCGATGTTCCACGGCATCGACGAGCGCGTCCCCACCGAGTCGCTGCGCTTCGGCACGCGGGTGCTCCAGCGGCTCATCGAGACCTGCTGACGGCGCCGGGGGCCCCGCGCGCGACGCTCAGGAGGCTCGCGGCACCCGGATGATCTTGCGCCGCAACCAGGTTCGCGTCGTCCCACCGATGTAGATGCGGGTCCGGTGCAGCTCCCAGTGGCCGTACTCGGCCTGCTCGGTGAGGGCGCGACGGATGTCGGCGCGCCTGGTGCCGCGGCCGAAGACGAGGACCCGGTACTCGTACTCCACCATCGACCCATTGTGGGGCACGAGTCCGATAGCGTCTGTCACATGAGCGCCGACCCGCGTGCCGCCCTGTCCTCCCTCGTCACCGCGTTCGAGCGGCACCTCGAGGCGTGCTCGGGTCGCAGGGGTGAGGACGACCCCACCGTGGCCGCGGCCTACGACGACCTCCTCGACGCCTTCGAGGTCTACGACAACGCTCTCTACGAGGCCTTCGGCGAGATGACGCCGCTCGACGTCTACACCGGCGACGACGCCGACGAGGACGAGGAGGCGCGCGACGATGTCGACGACGACGACGACGACGACGACGATGACCTCGACGAGGACGACGACGATGACGACGGCATCTACGCCGGCCTCGACGACGAGGAGTACGACGAGTCCGACGACGAGGACTCGGACGATGACGGCGACGACTCGGAGGACGACGACGACGACGACGACGCGCGCTGAGCTCACCCGTCCCCACCGTTCCCCTCGGTGACGGCCGACCCCGTCACGCCCACTACGGTTGGCGCATGCGACTCGCGGTGAACCTCGGCTACATGGGGCTGTCCTCGAGCCAGGACATGCTCGCGCTGGCCGCCGAGGCCGACCGGCTGGGCTACGACTCCGCGTGGGTCGCGGAGGCCTACGGCAGCGACGCGGTGACCTTCCTGTCGTGGATCGGCGCCCGCACCGAGCGCATCGGGCTCGGGTCGGCGGTCATGCAGATCCCGGCGCGCACCCCGGCGATGACGGCGATGACTGCCGCGACGCTCGACCACCTCTCCGGCGGCCGTTTCCGGCTAGGCCTGGGCGTCTCCGGTCCGCAGGTGAGCGAGGGCTGGCACGGCGTCCGCTTCGGCAGGCCCCTGGCCCGCACCCGTGAGTACGTCGAGATCGTCCGCCGTGCCCTGGCGCGCGAGCGCGTGGAGTATGCCGGCGAGCACTTCACGCTGCCCCTCCCGGACGGTCCCGGCAAGGCACTCAAGCTGACGATCGCGCCCACGCAGAAGCACGTGCCGGTCTACCTCGCCGCCGTCGGCCCCAAGAACCTCGAGCTCGCCGGTGAGATCGCCGACGGCTGGCTCGCGATCTTCTTCTCGCCGGAGCACTCCGGTGACATCCTCGAGTCCATCGCTACCGGGCGTCGGGCCGCGGGCAAGGGCACCGAGGACGACCCCATGGCCGGCTTCGACGTCGTGCCCACGGTCCCGGTCGTCGTCACCGACGACGTCGAGGCCGGTGCGCAGGCGGTCGCCGCCTACTCCGCCCTCTACATCGGCGGGATGGGCTCGCGGGAGAAGAACTTCTACAACCAGCTCGCCTGCCGGATGGGCTTCGAGGAGGAGGCCGCCAAGGTGCAGGAGCTCTTCCTCGCCGGTCAGCACCGCGACGCCGCGGCCGCCGTCCCCGTCGAGTTCATCGACGCCACCGCCCTCATCGGCCCGCCCGAGCGCATCCGCAGCCGCGTCGGCCGCTACGCCGAGGCGGGCGTCACCACCCTGGGCGTCTCGCCCTTCGCCCTCACCGTCGAGGAGCGGCTCTCCACCCTGCGCGTCATGTCCGAGATCGTCCCGTCCCACGCCGAGGAAGTCCCCGCCCCGTGATCCTTGCTGACCCCGCCGTCGAGCTCAGCTACTTCCAGTCCGTGGTCCTCGGCATCGTCGAGGGCCTGACCGAGTATCTCCCGGTCTCGTCGACGGGCCACCTCACGATCGCCGAGAAGCTCCTCGGTATGCCGGTCGACGCACCGGCCGTGACGGCATACACGGCCTTGATCCAGATCGGAGCCATCCTCGCGACGTTCACCTACTTCGGGAGGAAGATCCTCCGCCTCTTCCTCGCGTGGGTCGCCGGGCTGCGCAGCGCCGAGGCGCGCAAGGAGCACGACTACCAGCTCGCGTGGGCGGTCATCGTCGGCTCGCTCCCGGTCGTCGTCGTCGCCCTGCTGCTCAAGGACCTCATCTCCGGTCCGCTGCGCAGCCTCTGGGTCGTCGCGGCCGCGCTCATCCTCTGGAGCGCCGTCATGTGGGTCGCCGAGCGCCGCCACGACACCCTCGAGGCGGCGGGAGACCAGCGTGGCGAGGACGCGCTGACGATCAAGGACGGGCTCGTCATCGGACTCGTCCAGTGCTTCTCGCTCGTCCCGGGTGTCTCGCGCTCGGGCGCGACGATCTCGGCCGGCCTCATGCGCGGCATCGACCGCGTGACCTCGACCGAGCTCTCCTTCTTCCTCGCGATCCCCGCGCTCACCGGCGCCGGCATCTACGAGACGCTCGACAACGTCGAGGCGCTCAAGGTGCTCGGCATCGGCCCCATCATCACGGGCTGCGTGGTCGCGTTCGTCGTTGCCTACGCGTCGATCGCCTGGCTGCTCAAGTTCGTGCAGAGCAACTCGCTCATCTCGTTCATCGCCTACCGGGTCGTCCTCGGCGCGGTGATGTTCCTCGCGCTGGGCGCGGGCTGGCTCACGGCCACCTGACCGACCGGACTGCGACGGACCGGCACACCCGGCACAGCCCGGCACGGCACGGCCTAGAGCCAGCTCACCTTCTTGAACGTGGCGTAGAGCCCGACGCACGCGGCGGCCATGACGCCGAGGACGAGGAAGTAGCCGTAGTGCCAGTGCAGCTCCGGCATGTTGTCGAAGTTCATGCCGTAGATGCCCGCGATCATCGTCGGCACCGCGGCGATGGCGACCCACGCCGAGATCTTGCGCATGTCGGCGTTCTGCTGGACCGAGATCTTGGCGAGGTTGGCGCTGAGGACGTCGCTGAGGAGGCGGTCGTAGGACTCGACGCGGTCGGCGACGAAGTGCAGGTGGTCGTCGACGTCGCGGAAGAGCAGGCGCAGCTCCTCGTGCGGCTGGGGAGAGCGCGTGCTCGTGTGCAGCATCCGCAGTGGCGCGATGAGCGGTGTGATCGCGCGCCGGAACTCGAGGACCTCCCGCTTGAGGCGGTAGATCGCGTCGGAGGAGACGAGCCCCTCGGAGAAGACCCCCTCCTCGATCTCGTCGATGTCGCGGGCGAGCTCGACGTCGATCTCGCGGTACTGGTCGACGACGCGGTCCATGATCGCGTGCAGCGCCGACATGGGGCCCAGCGCGAGCTTCTCGCGGTCGGCCTCCAGCTCGCGACGGACGCCGGTGAGCGGGGTCAGCTCGCCGCGGCGGATCGTGAGGACGAAGTGGTCGCCGACGTGGACCATGAGCTCGCCGGTCTCGACGTCCGAGGTCTCCTCGATGTAGCTGAGCGTCTTGAGCACGACGAAGAACGTGCGGCCGTAGGCCTCGATCTTGGCCCGCTGACGGCCCTTGACGGCGTCCTCGATCGCGAGGGGGTGCAGCCCCAGCCCGAGCTCCTCGTTGACGCTCTCGAGCTCGTCCATCGACGGGTCCTTGAGCCCGATCCAGATGAAGTCGGTGTCCGACCCGGTCTCGCGGATGGCCTCGAGCTCGTCGCTGAGGTCGCCGCACGTGTCGCGCCGTCCGCCACGGTAGAGCGCCTTGTCGATGATCACGCGCGTCATTGTTGCCTACAGTGGGCGCCGTGGCTCTGCTCCTGCTCGTCCGACACGGGCACTCGACAGCGAACGCCGACGCCGTCCTCGCGGGATGGACCGAAGGCGTCGGTCTCACCGACCGGGGGCGAGGCGACGTCGAGCGCGTCGCCGCCCGTCTCGCCGGGCTCGACATCGCCCGGCTCGTCACGAGCCCGCTCCAGCGGTGCCGTGAGACCGCCGCCATCCTCCTGCCGGGCGCGACTGCCGAGGTCGTCGAGGACCTGGGGGAGTGCCGCTACGGCGCGTGGACCGGGCGCCGGCTCGCCGACCTCACCTCCGAGCCGCTCTGGCGCACGGTTCAGGACGACCCGGCGTCGGCCCGCTTCCCCGAGAGCGACACCTATGCCTCGGAGTCGCTGACCGAGATGACCGAGCGCACGGTCGCCGCGATCCGGCGGATCGACGAGGAGGTGACGCAGGAACGCGGACCCGATGCGGTCTGGGTCGCCGTGAGCCACGGCGACCCCATCAAGGCGGTCATCGCCGACGCCGTCGGCGCCGGCATCTCGGGCCTGCAGCGGGTGCACGTCGACCCCGCGTCGGTCTCGGTCATCCGCCGCACCGGCGAGCGGTCGATGGTGCTCGCCACGAACTCGTCGGGGGAGGCGCTCCGCGCCGCGGCCGCCCGCCCGGCGACCGTGCCCCCGGGCGACGCCACCGTGGGAGGAGGCACGGGCTAGAGTCCTTGTTGCAAATACTTGGCAACAAGGAAGGCGCGACATGCACGTCCCCGACGGGTTCCTCGACGCTCCGACGTCGCTCGCGACGGCCGCCGTGGCCGCGGGCGCCGTGGGTCTGGCCCTCGGCCGGGCCCGACGCGAGCTCGACGACCGCACGGCCCCACTGGCCGGTCTCGTCGCCGTCTTCGTCTTCGCTGCCCAGATGCTCAACTTCCCGGTCGGTGCCGGCACGTCCGGCCACCTCCTCGGTGGTGCGCTCGCTGCGGTCCTCGTGGGTCCGTGGACGGCGACGCTCTGCCTCACCGTCGTCCTCGCCGTCCAGAGCCTGCTCTTCGCCGACGGCGGGATCACCGCCCTCGGCACCAACGTCGTCCTCATGGCGGTCGTCGGCGTCTGGACCGGCTGGCTCGTCTTCGTCGGCCTGCGCCGTCTCGTGCGCCCGACCGGGATGAGCGTCGTCCCCGCCCTCGCGGGCGTCGCGGCGGTCGTCTCCGTCCCGGCCGCTGCCCTGACCTTCACCGCCCTGTATGCCGTCGGCGGCCACGCGCCGATCCCGCTCGCCGAGCTCACCGCGGCGATGCTCGGCTGGCACACCCTCATCGGCCTCGGCGAGGGTGCCATCACGTTCCTCGCCGTCGGCAGCATCATCGCCACCCGACCCGACCTCGTGCACGGCGCCCGTGACCTCGGTGCTCGCCAGGAGCTCGAGATCCGGACAGGAGCCACTGCATGAGCACCCCAGCACCCCGCAGCCGCGTGTCGACCAGGCGCCTCGTCGTGGCCGGACTCGTCGTCTGTGCCGTCCTCGCCGGCGTGGTGTCGGCCTGGGCGTCCGCGAGCCCCGACGGTCTCGAGCATGTCGCCGAGACCCTCGGATTTCTCGACTCGGCGACCGACCACGGCAGCGCCGGCTCGCCCTTCGCCGACTACGGCACGGCCGGGGTCGAGAGCCCAGGGCTGTCGGGCGGCCTCGCTGGGCTCGTCGGGGTCGTCGTCGTGGCTGTCGTCGCCTTCGGGCTCATGCACCTGCTGCGTCGCCGCGGCTCCGACGACTGACGTGGGCTCCGGTCACGGGCCGCACCTCCACGTCGAGGGGAACTCGCCGGTGCACCGCCTCCCGGCGCACACCAAGCTCGTCGGCCTGCTCGCCTTCGTGCTCCTCGTCGTGGCCCTGCCGCGCGAGGCCCACCTCGTGCGCCTTGCGATGCTCGTCGTCGCCCTGGGTGTCGTCGCCGCGACCCGCGTCCCGGCACGGCACGTCCTCGGCCGGCTCGTCGTCGAGGTCCCCTTCGTCGTCTTCGCGCTGCTCCTTCCGTTCATCGCCACCGGGCCGCGCCGGACGCTCGGGCCCCTCACCGTCTCGCGGGACGGCCTCGACGCCGGTCTTGCCCTGCTCGTCACGGCGACGACGAGCGTGCTCATGGCGATCGCCTTCGCGACGACGACGTCGAGCCGGGACCTCGTGCGTGCCCTGCAGCACCTGCGGGTGCCGGACCGACTCGTCCAGATCCTCGCCTTCATGGTCAGATACCTCGGTGTCGTCGGATCGCAGGCCCAGCGGATGAAGGTCGCCCGGGACTCACGCGGCTTCCGCCCCCGCTCGCTGGGCTCGTGGCCCGTCCTCGCGTCGAGCGCCGGATCGCTCTTCATCCGCTCCTACGAGCGTGGCGAGCGCGTCCACCTCGCGATGCTGTCGCGCGGCTACTCCGGTCGTATGCCGGTGACCGACCCGCTCCGGGCCGGCGTCCGCGACTGGGCCCGGGCGCTCCTCCCTGCCGCGCTCGCCACCGTCGCGCTCGTCGCGGGGTATGCCGGGTGAGCACCCCCGTCCTCGACGTCCGGGGCCTCGCGTTCGCCTACCCGGACGGCCACCAGGCGCTCTTCGGCGTCGACCTGCACGTGCACCGCGGGGAGCGCGTCGCCCTCCTCGGCCCCAACGGCGCTGGCAAGACGACGCTCGTCCTCCACCTCAACGGCATCCTCGAGGGAGGCGCCGGCACGGTGTCGGTCTCCGGGCTGCCGGTCACGCGCGAGAACCTTCTCGAGATCCGTCGCCGGGTCGGCATCGTCTTCCAGGACCCCGACGACCAGCTCTTCATGCCGACGGTGCGCGACGACGTCGCCTTCGGGCCGGCCAACCTCGGCCTGCGCGGCGACGAGCTCGACGCTCGGGTCGACAGCGCCCTGGCGGCCGTGGGGATGCTGGATCTCGCCGGGCGGGCTCCGCACCACCTGTCCTTCGGTCAGCGGCGCCGGGTGGCCATTGCCACGGTGCTCGCGATGGAGCCCGAGATCCTCGTCCTCGACGAGCCGTCCTCGAACCTTGACCCCGCCTCGCGGCGGGAGCTCGTCGAGCTCGTCGAGTCGCTCGACGTCACCGTGCTCATGGTCACCCACGACCTGCCCTTCGCCCTCCAGCTGTGCGAACGGGCTGTCGTGCTCTCCGACGGGGTCGTGGCCGCCGACGGCGACACCAAGGACCTGCTGGGCGACGCGGCGCTGCTACGGACCCACCGCCTCGAGATGCCCTGGGGCTTCTCGGGTTAGTCTGCGCGCATGGCGTTCAGTGACTTCGACCCGCCGGAGCGATTCGTCGCCGGCACCGTCGGTCCACCCGGAGGCCGCACCTTCTTCCTCCAGGCGCGTGGCCGCGGCCGGCTCGTGTCCGTGTCGATCGAGAAGGTCCAGGTCGGCATCCTCGCGGACCGGATCGTCGACCTGCTCGACTCCGTGGGCGGGCCCGAGGGTTCCGACGCCGTCGCCGAGCAGCACGTCGACACCGACGCCCTCGAGACGCCGATCGAGGACGAGTTCCGGGTCGACACCGTGAGCCTCGCCTGGGACGAGGAGCGCTCGGCCGTCGTCATCGAGTGCCACGACCGTGACCCCGAGGAGGAGTCCCCCTCGGAGAGCGTGCGCGTCGTCCTGGACGCCACCTCGGCACGTGCCTTCGCCCGCCGGTGCCAGGCGATCGTCGCCGCCGGCCGTCCCCCCTGCCCGTTCTGCGGGCAGCCGCTCGACCCCGAGGGGCACATCTGCCCCCGGGCCAACGGCTACAAGCGCTAGACCCGTGGCCGCCGAGGTCGAGCACCTGCTCGCCGAGGGCGAGGTCGAGCTCCTCGGGCGGATCGTCGACTCGTCCAACGGCGCCGTCCTCGTGCGGGTCGGCCTCGACGGGGAGACCCGGCTCGCGATCCACAAGCCCGTCGCCCTCGAGCGACCCCTCTGGGACTACCCCGACGGCACCCTCGCCGGACGGGAGCGCGCGGCCTACGTCGTCAGCGAGGCCGGGCACTTCGGCGTCGTCCCGACGACGGTGCTGCACGACGGGCCGTGGGGGACGGCGTCGACACAGGAGTGGATGGGACGGCCCGACGTCGCTCCGGACCTCGTCGTCGACGTCGTCGCGCCCGACGCGGTGCCCGCGGGCTGGCGCGAGGTGCTCAGGGGCGAGACGCCCGACGGCGAGGAGGTCGTCGTCGCGCACGCCGACGACGCCCGGCTGCGGACGGCCGCGGTCTTCGACGCCCTCATCAACAACTCCGACCGCAAGGGCGGCCACCTGCTCGTCGTCGGCGGCGGACTCTGGGGCGTCGACCACGGCGTGAGCCTCGGCGTCGAGCCCAAGCTGCGCACGGTGCTGTGGGGCTGGGCAGGGGAGCCGTGCGACGACGCGGACCTCGAGCGCGTGGAGCGCGTCCGGGCCGCCCTCGCCGAGGGCACCCTGCGCGCCGAGCTCACCGGGCTCCTCACCCCCGACGAGGTCGCTGCTCTGCAGGCGCGGGCCGAGCGGCTGCTCGCGACCGGGCTCCACCCGCTGCCGACCCCCGGCTGGCCGGCCATCCCGTGGCCGGCCATGTGAACGGCCGCCGTAGGCTTCCTCCGTGATCTCGTGGCCCACCCCGTTCCTGCCCGCCGTTCCCGGACACGGGGAGCCACTCCGGCTCCACGACACGAGCTCGGGGGAGCTGCGCGAGGTCGCTCCCGGACCGGTGGCCCGCCTCTATGTCTGCGGGATCACGCCCTACGACGCCACCCACCTCGGCCACGCCGCCACCTACGTTGCCTTCGACCTCGTCGGCCGGGTCCTGCGCGACAACGGGCACGAGGTGCACTACACGCAGAACGTCACCGACGTCGACGACCCGCTGCTCGAGCGGGCCGAGCGTGACGGCATCGACTGGCGCGACCTCGCGGCCGCCGAGGGCGACCTCTTCCGCGAGGACATGACCGCCCTGCAGGTCATCCCGCCCGAGGACTACGTCGGCGTCGTCGAGGCCATGCCGACCATCGCGGACCTCGTGCGGCGCACGGTCGAGAGCGGGACGGCATACGAGGTGACGTCCGACGAGGCGAGCGGCCCGGACCTCTACGTCGACCTCGCCAAGGTGCGCGACTTCGGGTCGGTCTCCGGTTGGACGCGCGAGCAGATGCTCGAGGTCTTCGCCGAGCGCGGCGGAGACCCCGACCGCCCCGGCAAGCGCGACGAGCTCGACCCGCTGCTCTGGCGCGGCGCCCGCGAGGGCGAGCCGTCGTGGGAGTTCGAAGGACTGCCCGCGGGGCGCCCGGGCTGGCACGTCGAGTGCACCGCCATCGCTCTCGACCGCCTCGGCGTGCCGATGGACGTCAACGGCGGCGGCTCGGACCTCATCTTCCCGCACCACGAGATGACCGTCGCCCAGGCGAGCGCGGTCGGTGTCCACGACTACGCCGCGATCCACGCCCACGCCGGCATGGTCGGCCTCGACGGGCACAAGATGAGCAAGTCCCGCGGCAACCTCGTCCTCGTCTCCAAGCTGCGCGAGGACGGCGTCGACCCGATGGCGATCCGTCTCGTCCTGCTCGGCCAGCACTACCGCAGCGACTGGGACTACACCGAGGAGCTCCTGCGCACGGCGCAGGCGCGGCTCGCGCGGTGGCGCGAGGCCCTCTCGGTCAACGCCGCCGGGTCGTCCGACCACGCCGTGGCAGCGGTGCGAACGGCGCTGGCCGACGACCTCGACGCGCCGGCCGCCCTTGCCGCGGTGGACGCGTGGGTCGAGCACACCCTGACCGTCGGGGGCGACGACGCCGGGGCGCCGGGCGTGCTCGCGCGCGCCCTCGACGCCCTCCTCGGCGTCCGCGTCTGAGGCCGCGCCGGCAGGCTCGGCCGGCGGCTCAGTCCTCCGTGCCGCGCTTGCGGAGGTAGCGCTCGAACTCCTTGGCGATGGCGTCGCCGCTCGCCTCGGGCAGCTCGGCGGTGTCCTGTGCGTCCTCGAGGGACTCGACGTACTCGGCCACCTCCGCGTCCTCCGACGCGAGCGCGTCGAGCCCGTTCTCCCAGGCGCGGGCGTCCTCGTCGAGGCTTCCGTGCTGGATCGGCGCGTCGAGGAGGTCCTCGAGGCACGACACGATCGCCCGGGTCGCCTTGGGTGAGGGCGTGTGGTGGGCGTAGTGGGGCACCGCCGCCCAGATCGAGATCGAGCTCACCCCCACCTGCACCGCGGCGTCGGCGAGGACCCCGACGATGCCCGTCGGGCCCTCGTAGGTGCTCGACTCGATGTCGTGGCGGTGGCGGGTGTCCTCGTTGTCGGAGGTGGCCGTGACCTGGATCGGGCGGGTGTGCGCCACGTCGGCGAGGAGCGCGCCGAGCGTGATGACGGTCGTGACGTCGGCGGCCTGCGCGAGCTCCATGAGCTCGATCGCGAAGGCGCGCCAGCGGAACGACGGCTCGACGCCCTGGACGAGGACGACGTCGCGGCCGATGGGCGTGTCGGTGGCCACGAGGATCCTCGTCGTGCGCCAGCTGATCCGCCGACGGCCGTTCTCGACGACGACCCGGGGGCGGTTGACCTGGAAGTCGTAGTAGTCCTCGGGGTCGAGCGCGGCGACCGGCTCGGCACCCCACAGCTCGGCGAGGTGCTCGATGACACCGGTGGCCGCCTCGCCGGCGTCGTTCCAGCCCTCGAACGCCGCGATCATCACAGCGTTCTCTAGGTCGGGCAGGTCGTCGAGTTCGATCAACGCATCCTCCTCGTAGGTCCGGCTCCACCCTATTCGTAGACTCCACGCATGACGTTGCCTGCCGCAGTTCTCTGGGACATGGACGGGACCCTCGTCGACACCGAGCCCTACTGGATCGCGGCGGAGCACGCCATCGTCGAGGAGCACGGTGGCGTCTGGTCCGACGAGTTCGCGCACCAGCTCGTCGGCAACGACCTCATGGTGAGCGCCGAGTTCATCCGTGACAACTCGCCGATCACGTGGGAGCCCGAGCGGATCATCGAGGAGCTCCTCGTCCGGGTCACCGCACAGGTGCGTGAGCACGTCCCGTGGCGGCCGGGTGCGCGCGAGCTGCTCGCGGCGCTGCTCGAGGCCGGTGTCCCCAACGCCCTCGTGACGATGTCGTGGCGCTCGCTCGCCGGGGCGGTTGTCGAGGCGCTGCCGGACGACACCTTCGCCGCCATCGTGACCGGCGACGAGGTCGAGCACGGCAAGCCGCATCCGGAGCCCTACCACGCGGCGGCGCGCATGCTCGGCGTCGACGCCCGTGACTGCATCGCCATCGAGGACTCTCCGACGGGAGTCCGCTCGGCCGTGGCCGCGGGCGTCCCGACGATCGCGGTGCCGCACGTCGTGCCGGTGCCCGTCACGCGCGGTGCGGTGCAGCTGCCGAGCCTGCGCGGACTGACCCCCGAGGACCTCGTCTCAGTCGTCGCCGACGAGCGCCTCGCCCGTGACGCGCGGGTCGAGGACGAGACGACCGGCGTCGGCGGGTAGCGGCGGGGGAGTGCCACCCCACTCGGGGCACAGCTCCTTGAAGTCGCACCAGTCGCACAGCCGTGACGTGCGCGGCCGCCAGTCGCCGGTCTCGCTGGCCCGCACGATGGCCTGCCACACCGCCTGGACGTTGCGCTCGAGCCCGAGGAGGTCGTGCTCGTCGGGCTCGTAGCGGACGATCTCGCCGTTGCCGAGGTAGACGAGCTGGAGCTGCTTGGGGATGACGCCGCGCTGGCGCCAGAGCACGAGCGCATAGAACTTCATCTGGAAGAGCGCCTTGCCCTCGAACGCCTCGCGCGGCGAGCGACCGGTCTTGTAGTCCACGACCCGCATGGCGCCGTCCGGCGCGATGTCGAGGCGGTCGACGTAGCCGCGCAGGGTGAGGCCCTCGACCTCGGTCTCGACGTAGAGCTCGCGCTCGGCGGGCTCGAGCCACTGCGGGTTCTCGAGGGTGAACCAGCGCTCGACGAGGGCCCCGGCGGCGGCAAACCAGCCGTCCTCGTCGAGGGTCTCGTCGTCCTCGATCATCGTCGCGAGCTCGGGCCGCTCCTCGACGAGGCTGGCCCACCGCGGCTGGAGCAGGGAGAGCGCGGCCTCGGGCGTGCGCTCGGCGGCCGGCAGCTCGAAGAGGTGCTCGAGGACCTCGTGCACGAGGGTCCCGCGGGCCGCGGCGGGCGAGGGCGGCCCGTCGAGCTTGTCGATCGTCCGGAACCGGAAGAGCAGCGGGCACTGCTTGAAGTCCGCTGCGCGGCTCGGGGACAGGGCGGGAACCATAGACTCCACCGTATGCCGTCGCTCCGACACCCCGACGCACCTCACCGTCCGTGCCGCTTGCGTCCGCAACCCTGGCAGCAGAGCCACCAGAATCGCGGACGCAAGGTGTGCCGCGCGGACGGCATACCCCTTGCGTCCGGCAGGGTGCCGGCCTGGCAACCACAGTTGCGGACGCAAGGTGTGCCGCGCGGTCGCCTCAGGCGGCGAGGACCGCCTCGTCGGACCCGGACCGCGTGCCCGACGCCCCCTCGACCGCGGCGCGACGCATGGCACCACGGAGGCGCCACGCGGCATACACCGCGAGCAGGCTGATCGCGAGGTGCAGTCCGAGGAAGCCGTTGGCGAAGCCCGCTCCGAGAAGGGCGCCCGCGACGAGCGGCCCGACGGCCGAGAAGGTCGTCTGGAGGGCTCCGAAGATGCCGAGCGTCTGGCCGACCATGCCGGCCGGGGCCAGGGATGCGGTGAGCGGGTTGAGGACCGGGCTGTACATCGTCTCGCCGACGGCGAAGATGCCGAACGTCGTGACGAACATCGCCGAGGCGACACCTGGCGCGAACTGGGCCGACGACAGGACCATCCACGACAGCACCCAGATCGCACCGACGGCCATGAGCAGCGTGGGCGCGCTGCGGTTGGCCGTGAGACGCACGACGATGACCTGGAGCGCGACGATGACGACGGCGTTGACGGCCGCGGCCGTGCCGATGGCCGCCGTGTCGATGTCGAGGACCGTGAGGCCGTAGGCCGGGAGGCCGGACTCGAACTGCGCGTAGAAGCCGAGGGCGAGGGTCACCGTGACGACGGCGGTCCACCGCAGCGCCGGGCTCGCGAAGATGAGCCGCAGGGACTCGCGCGGGCTCGACGGCGCGGACACGTCGGTGACGAGGTCGGCACCCGGGTGGATGCCGGCACCGCGGCCGGCGAGACCGATGATGAGGGAGGAGAGCGCGAAACCGGCTGCGGCGGTGAGGAACCCGACGTCGAGACCCTGCGGCTGGCGCAGGTCGACGAGGTGCCCGGCGATGTAGGCGCCGGCGGCCATGCCGAGCGCCTCCCCGGTGAACTTGTAGGCGAAGATCTTGCGGCGGTCCCCACTGTCTACCCAGCGGAGCACGAGCACCTGCTTGGCCGGCACGGCGGCGGTGAGCCCGAGCCCGAAGACGAACATCCCCGCGAGGAAGGCAGCGGGGGAGTCGGCGAAGACGAGCGCGCCCACGCCCAGGGCGCCGAGCAGCTGGGCGAGCACGGCGACGAGCACCGGGTCGAAGCGGTCGCTCAGCCGGCCCGCGACGGGCGCCGCGACGAGTGCCCCGATCGAGAACAGCGACGACGCGGCAGCAGCGGCGAACGCGCCCCACCCACGGGTGTCGGCGGCATACGCGTACTGGAACGGGAGGACGGCACCCCATCCGAGCATGCCGATGGACGAGGCGAGGACGAGCAGCTTGGCGCGCACGACGAGGTTCCACCTTTCCGGTGTGTGGCAGGAGACAGACCCCGACCGCACCGGACCGGGACCCACATCGGCTTCGATGCCGAAGAGTTCGAACCCGAATGTTCGATTTCGAAAGGTTAGCATTCGAAGAACGCATGCGACAATCGGGTTATGCCCCGACGACCGAGGTCCGCAGCGCAGCAGCACCGCGACGCCGTCGCGGCCTATGTCGCCGCCGGTGGCGAGGAGTCCGTGCAGCGCGTCATCACGGCTCTCTATGGCGTGACGAAGAAGCTCGACCAGTGGTACGCCCGCCAGCTCGCCGACCTCGACCTCACCCAGGGGGAGTGGGCCGTCGTCGCCTCGCTGGCGCGCGCCGGGGAGGCCTGCCTCACCCCGAGCCAGCTCGCCGAGCTGACGAGCGTCGCTCCGTCGTCCATGACCCACCGCCTCGACAAGATGGTTCAGCGCGGCCTCGTCGCCCGCCGTCCGGACGCCGACAACCGCACGCGCACCCTCGTCTCGCTCACCGCCGAGGGGTGGGAGCTGTTCACCCAGTCGATCCGCGAGTCCGACGTCGTCGAGAGCGACGTGCTGCGCGGCCTCGACGCCGAGGAGCGCGGCGAGCTCGCCCGCCTCCTCGAGGAGGTCATCGCCGAGCTCGACGACGTCGACGCCTGAGGCCGCCGGTCCGGAGACGAGGCCCAGGCGGGGCCGTGAGCCGCCCCGGCGAGGTGCCGGGACGGCATACGGGGCCTTGTCAGTCCTCGGGCTGGTAGCCGAGGTTCGGCGCGAGCCAGCGCTCGGCCTCTGCGAGGGTCCAGCCCTTGCGCTCGGCGTAGTCCTCGACCTGGTCGCGCCCGAGGCGCCCCACGACGAAGTACTGGCTCTGCGGGTGTGCGAAGTACCAGCCGCTCACCGAGGCGCCCGGCGTCATCGCCATCGACTCGGTGAGGTCCATGCCGGCCCGCTCGCGCGCCTGGAGGAGCGAGAAGATCGTCTCCTTCTCGGTGTGGTCGGGGCAGGCGGGGTAGCCCGGAGCCGGCCGGATGCCGGTGTACTTCTCGGCGATGAGGTCCTCGTTGGTGAGGTGCTCGGAGCCCGCGTGGCCCCACAGCTCGCGCCGGACCCGCTCGTGCATCCGCTCGGCGAACGCCTCGGCGAGCCGGTCGGCGAGGGCCTCGAGGAGGATCGCGCTGTAGTCGTCGAGCTCCTCCTTGAAGGCCATGATGCGGTCGTGCGAGCCGAGGCCGGCAGTGACCGCGAAGGCGCCGACGTGGTCGCGGATCCCCGTCTCCTTGGGCGCGACGAAGTCGGAGAGGCACCGGTTGGGCACGCCCTCGCGGTGCTGGCCCTGCTGGCGCAGACCGTGGATCGTCGTGAGCACGGTCTCGCGCGCCTCGTCGGCGTAGACCTCGATGTCGTCGCCCACGGCGTTGGCCGGGAAGAGGCCCACGACGCCGTTGGCGGTGAGCCACTTGCCCTCGATGATCTTGTCGAGCATCGCGTTGGCGTCGTCGAAGAGGCGGCGGGCGGCCTCGCCGGTGGCGGGGTTCGACAGGATGTCGGGGTAGCGGCCCTTCATCTCCCAGGTCTGGAAGAACGGCGTCCAGTCGATGTAGCGGCGCAGCTCCTCGATCGAGTAGTCGGCGAAGACGCGCGTGAACTGCGCGGCCGCCCGGTGCCAGTGCGTGTCCGTGCGCCCCGACCAGACGTCCTTGCTCTGCTGGGCGAGCAGGTGCGGCCGGAACGGCCGGTATGCCGTCCAGTCGACGGGGGTGCGTGCCTTGCGGGCCGCGTCGATCGAGACGAGCGGGCGCTCGGTTCCCTTCGCGGCGTGCCGCGCCCGCATTGAGTCGTAGTCCGCCTTGACGGTGGCGAGGTAGGGCTCACGCTGGGCGTCGGAGAGCAGCTGGCTCACGACGGTCACCGAGCGTGAGGCGTCCTTGACCCAGACCACCGGGCCGGAGTACTGGCCGTCGACCTTGACCGCGGTGTGCGCGCGGGAGGTCGTGGCGCCACCGATGAGCAGCGGGATGTCGAACCCCTGCCGCTCCATCTCCCCGGCCACGCGCACCATCTCGTCGAGCGAGGGGGTGATGAGCCCGGAGAGGCCGATGACGTCGGCGCCCTTCTCCTTGGCCGTGTCGAGGATCTTCTGGGCGGGGACCATGACGCCGAGGTCGATGACGTCGTAGTTGTTGCACTGGAGGACGACGCCGACGATGTTCTTGCCGATGTCGTGGACGTCGCCCTTGACGGTCGCCATGACGATGAGGCCCTTGCTGTTCTGCGTCGTGACTCCCGACCTCTGCTTCTCCGCCTCGATGTAGGGGATGAGGTGGGCGACCGCCTTCTTCATGACACGGGCCGACTTCACGACCTGGGGGAGGAACATCTTGCCGGCGCCGAAGAGGTCGCCGACGACGCCCATGCCGTCCATGAGAGGTCCTTCGATGACCTCGATGGGCTTGCCGCCCGCGGCCTCGATCTCCTGGCGCAGCTCCTCCGTGTCGTCGACGACGAAGTCGTCGATGCCCTTGACCAGCGAGTGCGTGATGCGCTCGCGCACGGGCCGACCACGCCACTCCGACTGGGCGACCTCCGGGGCTGCCTCGCCGGCGTTGTTGAACCGGTCGGCGATCTCGAGGAGCCGCTCGGTGGAGTCGGGGCGGCGGTTGAGGACGACGTCCTCGATCCGCTCGCGCAGCTCGGGGTCGACCTCGTCGAGGACGACGAGGGCGCCGGCGTTGACGATGCCCATGTCCATGCCCGCGGCGATGGCGTGGTAGAGGAAGACGGCGTGGATCGCCTCGCGGACGGGGTTGTTGCCGCGGAACGAGAACGACACGTTGGAGACGCCACCCGACACGAGCGCCCCGGGGAGGTTCTGCTTGATCCACCGGGTCGCCTCGATGAAGTCGGTGCCGTAGGCCGCGTGCTCCTCGATTCCGGTCGCCACCGCGAAGATGTTGGGGTCGAAGATGATGTCGTGCGGGTCCATGCCGACCTCCTGCGTGAGCAGGTCATAGGCACGCTGGCAGATCTCCTTGCGGCGCTCGAGCGAGTCGGCCTGGCCCTCCTCGTCGAAGGCCATGACGACGACGGCGGCGCCGTACTTGCGACAGAGGCGCGCCTGCTCGAGGAAGGGCTCGACGCCCTCCTTCATCGAGATCGAGTTGACGATGGCCTTGCCCTGCGAGCACTTGAGGCCGGTCTCGATGACCTCCCACTTGCTCGAGTCGATCATGAGCGGGACGCGGCAGATGTCGGGCTCGCTCGCGACGAGCTTGACGAAGCGGTCCATCGCGGCGACGCCGTCGATCATCCCCTCGTCCATGTTGATGTCGATGACCTGGGCGCCGGCCTCGACCTGCTGGCGGGCGACCGACAGGGCGGTGGGGTAGTCCTCCTCCTTGATGAGGCGGCGGAACCGGGCCGAGCCGGTGATGTTGGTGCGCTCGCCGACGTTGACGAAGAGCGAGTCCGCCTCGACGGTGAGCGGCTCCAGGCCGCTGAGCCGGAGCGCGCCGGGCACGTCGACCGGGACCCGCGGCGTGCCGTTGGAGGCCGCGTCGGCGATGGCGCCGATGTGCTCGGGCGTCGTGCCGCAGCACCCGCCGAGGACGTTGACGAGGCCGCTCGACGCGAACTCGCCGACGACCGACGCCATCTGGTCCGGCGTCTCGTCGTACTCACCGAAGGCATTGGGCAGGCCCGCGTTGGGGTAGGCCGACACGAAGCAGTCGGCAATCCTCGAGAGCTCGGCGATGTAGGGGCGCAGCTCGTCGGCGCCGAGGGCGCAGTTGAGCCCGACGACGAGCGGGCGGGCGTGGCGGACCGAGTTCCAGAACGCCTCGGTGACCTGGCCCGAGAGGGTGCGGCCCGACGCGTCCGTGATCGTGCCCGAGATGAGGACCGGCCAGCGGCGGCCGAGCTCGTCGAAGAGGGTCTCGAGGGCGAAGATCGCCGCCTTGGCGTTGAGGGTGTCGAAGATCGTCTCGACGAGGAGCGCGTCGGCGCCGCCGTCGACGAGGCCGCGCGCCTGCTCGAGGTAGGCCTCGACGAGCTCGTCGAAGGTGATGTTGCGGGCGCCCGGGTCGTTGACGTCGGGGGAGATCGACGCGGTGCGGGTCGTCGGGCCGAGGGCGCCCATGACCCAGCGCGGACGGCCCGTCTCCTCGGCGACGGCGTCGCAGGCCCTGCGGGCGAGCCGGGCCGCCTCGCGGTTCATCTCGTAGGCGAGGTCGGCCATGTCGTAGTCGCCGAGCGAGATGCGCTGCGCGTTGAAGGTGTTGGTCTCGACCAGGTCGGCCCCGGCCTCGAGGTAGGCCCGGTGGATGCCCTCGATGATCGAGGGCTGGGTGAGGCTGAGCAGGTCGTTGTTGCCACGGAGGTCGCTCGGCCAGTCGGCGAAGCGCTTCCCGCGGTAGTCCTCCTCGGAGAGACCCTCGCGCTGGATCATCGTGCCCATCGCACCGTCGAGGACGAGGACGCGCTCCGACATCGCCGCCGAGAGGTCCGCCGTCGCGTCGGGACGGTGGTCGGTCGCCGTGTCGGTCTCGGTCGTCGCGGTGGAGGTGCTCACCGGTCGAGTATGCCGTGCCCCTTGTAGGGTCGCGCCCATGGCTGCACCTGCTGAGACCCGGTCCTCGGGCCTCGTCATCGCCCGCGTGGGCGGTGTCCCGGTCGAGATCGGCGCCAGCTGGCTCCTCCTCGCGGCCTTCATCACGTTCATCGTCGGCTCGGGCGCGCCCGAGCTGGGCGGTCTCGCCTACGTCGTCGGCCTCGCGTATGCCGTCTCACTCCTCGTCTCCGTGCTCGTCCACGAGGGCGCGCACGCGGCCACGGCCGTGGCCGTGGGGCTTCCGGTCCACAGAGTGGTGGCCGACCTCTGGGGTGGGCACACGGCATACGACCCTCGTCTGTCGACACCCGGGAAGGCGGCGCTCATCGCGGTCGTCGGACCGCTCGCCAACCTCGCGCTCGGCGCAGTGGCGTGGGTCGCTTCGCTCGCCGTGACGTCGGAGGTGCCCGAGCGCGTGCTCTACGGGGTCGCGTTCGTCAACGTTCTGCTGGCGGTCTTCAACCTGCTGCCGGGGCTGCCGCTCGACGGCGGCCAGCTCGTCGACGCCCTCGTGTGGCGGCTGACCGGTCGCCGCGAGAAGGGCCTCATCGCCGCCGGCTGGACCGGGCGCGCCGTCACCGTCGGGGTGGTCCTGTGGTTCGTCGTGCGGCCGCTGCTCGCCGGGCAGCAGCCGTCGTTCACGCAGATCGTCTGGATGGCCCTCATCGGCTTCTTCATGTGGCAGGGGGCCACAGCCGCGATCCGGACCGGCCAGGCGCGGCAGATGCTCGCGCGCGGCACGGTCTCCCAGGTCGTCATGGGGCTTCCTGTGCTCCGTCCCGAGGACCCGCTCGTCGCCGCGGCTGCCACCGCCGGGCAGGCCGTCGTCGTCGACGCGACCGGACGACCGACGGCGCTCGTGTGGGCGCAGGACGCCGCTTCGGTTCCGCGAGAGCTGTGGTCGACGACGCCGGTGTCGGCACTCGCCCGGGTCCAGCCCGACGGCTGGGTCGCGCACACCCGGCGCGGCGACGACCTCACGGCCGTCGTCACGGCGATCCAGGAGTCGCAGAGCACCGTCGTCGTCGCGGTCGAGGACGGGCGGGTGCTCGGCGTCGTCACCGTCGAGGCGGTCAACCGGGTCATCGAGGGCAACTAGACTCCCGCCTCATGAGTGCGACCGGTGCCGACCTTCGACGTGGACCCTTTGCCGAAGGTGAGCGGGTGCAGCTCACGGACTCCAAGGGCCGGCTGCACACCATCACACTCGCACCGGGCAAGCAGTTCCACACCCACCGCGGCTTCCTCCAGCACGACGACCTCATCGGCGCCCCCGACGGCTCGACGGTGACCAACACGGCCGGCTTCGAGTACCTCGCGCTGCGCCCGCTGCTCGCCGACTACGTCATGTCGATGCCGCGCGGTGCCGCCGTCGTCTACCCCAAGGACGCCGGCCAGATCGTGACGATGGCCGACATCTTCCCGGGTGCCGTCGTCGTCGAGGCCGGCGTGGGGTCGGGTGCCCTGTCGATGTCGCTGCTGCGGGCGGTGGGCGAGAGCGGGCGCGTGCACTCCTTCGAGCGGCGCGAGGACTTCGCCGAGATCGCCAAGGCGAACGCCCGCGCCTACTTCGGCGAGGACCACCCGGCGTGGACCGTCACCGTCGGCGACCTCGTCGAGGCGCTGCCCGACCACGTCGAGCCCGGGACCGTCGACCGCGTCGTCCTCGACATGCTCGCGCCGTGGGACTGCCTCGACGTCGTCGGCCGCGCCCTGGCTCCCGGCGGCGTGCTCATCTGCTACGTCGCGACCGCCACCCAGCTCTCCAAGGTCGCCGAGGCCATGCGCGACGCGGGCGAGTGGACCGAGCCGTCGGCGTGGGAGTCGCTCGTGCGCGGCTGGCACCTCGAGGGCCTCGCGGTCCGCCCCCAGCACCGCATGCACGGGCACACCGGGTTCCTCATCACGACCCGCAGGCTGGCGCCCGGCGTCACCCCGCCGCTGCGCAAGCGCCGCCCCGGCAAGGGCTACGACAGCTCCGAGGACGCCGAGGGCACGACGACCGAGACGATCCCCGGTGCGACCGCCGAGGAGTGGACCCCGGAGGCCATCGGAGAACGTGTGCCGTCCGACAAGCGAGTCAGGAAGGTTCGGCGCAGCGTCACGGGTTAGCGTGGAGGTGCACGCCGAGCCGAGGAGGCCACGATGACCGAGTTCACCCCTCCGTCCGACCGCGACGCCACGCGCCGCCTCGAGGGACAGGTCGCCGACCTGCGCTCGCAGGTCAACACCGTCTCCGCCCAGAACGAACGCCTCGTGCGCACGCTGCGCGACGCGCGTGAGCAGATCGTCACGCTCAAGTCCGAGGTCGACCGGCTCGGCCAGCCCCCGTCGGGCTACGGCGTCGTCGTCGAGACGTTCGACGACAAGACCGTCGACGTCCTCACCGGCGGACGCAAGATGCACGTGGCCGTGAGCCCCACCATCGAGCCCGGCGAGATCGAGGTCGGTCGCGAGGTCATGCTCAACGAGGCGATGAACGTCGTCGCGGTGCATGGCTTCGAGCGCGCCGGGGAGGTCGTGCTGCTCAAGGAGATCCTCGACGACGACCGCGTCCTCGTCCTCTCGCGTGCCGACGAGGAGCGCGTATGCCGGGTGGCCGCCTCCCTGGGCGGCGTCAAGCTCCGCGTGGGTGACGCCCTGCTCCTCGAGCCGCGCAGCGCGTTCGTCTACGAGCAGATCCCCAAGGCCGAGGTCGCCGACCTCGTCCTCGAGGAGGTGCCCGACATCGCCTACGACGACATCGGCGGCCTGGGCAGCCAGATCGAGCTCATCCGCGACGCCGTCGAGCTGCCCTACCTGCACCCCGACCTCTTCACCGAGCACCACCTCAAGGCGCCCAAGGGCGTCCTGCTCTACGGTCCGCCCGGCTGTGGCAAGACGATGATCGCCAAGGCGGTCGCCGCGTCGCTGTCGCGCAAGATCGCCGAGAAGGAGGGACGCGAGCCCGGGGCGAGCTACTTCCTCAACATCAAGGGCCCCGAGCTGCTCAACAAGTACGTCGGTGAGACCGAGCGTCACATCCGCGTCATCTTCCAGCGGGCCCGCGAGAAGTCGTCCGAGGGCTTCCCCGTCGTCGTGTTCTTCGACGAGATGGACAGCCTCTTCCGCACCCGTGGGTCGGGTGTCTCGAGCGACGTCGAGACGACGATCGTGCCGCAGCTGCTCAGCGAGATCGACGGCGTCGAGGGGCTCGAGAACGTCATCGTCATCGGTGCGAGCAACCGCGAGGACATGATCGACCCAGCGATCCTGCGTCCCGGTCGCCTCGACGTGAAGATCAAGATCGAGCGGCCCGATGCCCAGAGCGCGACCGAGATCTTCAGCAAGTACCTCACGGCCGACCTGCCGCTGCACGCCGACGACCTCGCCGTGAACGGCGGTTCCCCGGAGGCGACCGTCGAGGCGATGACCCATGCCGTCGTCACGCGGATGTACACCGAGGACGAGGAGAACGAGTTCCTCGAGGTCACCTACGCCGGCGGTGACAAGGAGGTCCTCTACTTCAAGGACTTCAACAGCGGCGCGATGATCCAGAACATCGTCGACCGGGCCAAGAAGATGGCGATCAAGGACCTCCTCACGACCGGCCAGCGCGGCCTGCGCGTCGACCACCTCCTCCAGAGCGTCGTCGACGAGTTCAAGGAGAACGAGGACCTGCCCAACACGACGAACCCGGACGACTGGGCGCGGATCTCGGGCAAGAAGGGGGAGCGGATCGTCTACATCCGCACCCTCATCAAGACCAAGGAGGGCAACGAGCCCGGCCGCTCCATCTCCACGATCGCCAACACCGGCCAGTACCTCTAGGACCCGCCGGACCCTCTGACGGTCCGAGTGGAGCATCACCGGGGTTCCTGCCCCTGCGATCCTCCACCTGGGTCAGGCAGTCAGCCGCCGCTGTCCCACTTCAGCCCGCGGGCCTAGGAGATCCAGCGGGCGAGGAGGCGCCAGCCGAGCATCGTCGCGGCGAGGAAGAGTGTGGCGACGACGACGAACGACGGTGCTGTGCCCGCTGTCGCGAGCCGCCGCAGCAGCATCCCGATGACGACGGTGGCCGCGACGACGATGGCGCCGAACTGCCACGACCGCGGTGACGCGTCGAGGGTGAGCGAGGCGAGCAGCCACCCCGCCGCGGTCCCGCAGAGGAACGGCGCCGCCGTCTCGAGCACCCCGCCGAGGGTGATGCCGTGCGCGTGCGAGCGGCGACCGACGAGGGCGAAGACGAGGACGGCGAGCAGGTCGAGCAGGGGTGCGAGCAGTCGCGCCACGGGTCAGCTCCCGACCTTGTCGAAGAGCGACCCCTGCGGAGGTGCGTGGGTCGGGTCGACGCCGTCAAAGAGGATGCTCACCGACTCGCCCTCGTGGATGCGCGTGATCGCCTCGGCGAACAGACCCGAGACAGTGCGCACCTGGAGCTCGGGCCAGCCGCCGGGGGCCGGCACGGTGTCGGTCGTGACGACCTGGCTCACCATCGGGTGGTTGCGCAGCCGCTCGACGGCCCGGCCCGCGAAGAGCCCGTGCGTGCAGGCGACCGCCGCCTCGGTGACCCCGAAGTCGGCGAGCCGGTCGAGCAGCTCGATGATCGAGCCACCCGTGGCGATCTCGTCGTCGAGCACGATCGCGCGCTTGCCGCGGACGTCGCCGACGATCGAGTCGATGACGACCTTGTCGTCGCTCTCCCGCTTCTTGCTGCCGGCGGCGACGGGCAGGCCGAGCAGGCGCGAGAACTGGGTCGCCTCCTTGGCGTTGCCGAGGTCGGGGGAGACGACGACCGAGTCGGTGAGGTCGGTGCCGCGGAAGTGGTCGGCGAGCACGCCGAGGGCGGTGAGGTGGTCGACCGGCACCGAGAAGAAGCCGTGGACCTGGGGTGCGTGGAGGTTCATCGTCAGCACCCGGTGGGCGCCCGCGGTCGAGATGAGGTCGGCGACGAGCCGGCCTCCGAGCGAGATGCGCGAGGCGTCCTTCTTGTCCGAGCGGGCGTAGGCGAAGTGCGGGATGACGGCCGTGATCTGGGCCGCCGACGCGCCGCGCGCCGCGTCGATCATGAGGAGGAGCTCCATGAGGTGCTCCTGCGTGGGCGGGACGAGCGGCTGGACGATGTAGACGTCGCGCTGGCGGCAGTTGGCGAGCAGCTGCGCCTGCAGGCAGTCGTTGCTGAAGCGCTTGATCTCGCTGCGCGAGAGCGGGACCCCGAGCCGGTCGCAGATCTGGGAGGCGAGCCCCTCGTGGGCGCTACCGGAGAAGACGACGATCTCTCGCATGGTCCGACCCTAGGCCAGAGGTCAGGTGAGGTGGCGCCGCAGTTCGCTGACGAGCTCCCACCGGTGCTGCGCACCCGCCGCCGAGGCACCTGGGTAGCTCGCGAACCCGTGCGGGACGCGCAGGTAGTTCGTGAGGCGGACGTCGACGCCCGCGTCACGCAGCGCGACGGCATACCGGGTCCCGTCGTCGCGGATCGGGTCGAGGTCCGCGGTCTGGATGAGCGTGGGCGGGAGGCCTTCCAAGGTGCCGAAGAGCGGTGACACGAGCGGGTTCTCGTAGTCGCGGTCCGGGCAGTAGTGGTCGCGGAAGGCGAGGATCGACTCGCGGGTGAGGATCGGCGCGTTGGCGTGCTCGTCGATCGAGGGCGAGGCCATCGTGAGGTCGGTGGCGGGATAGAGCAGCGCCTGATGGCGGATCCAGTCGGCGCCGGTGGACGCGACGACCTGCGCGACGACGGCGGCGAGGTTGCCACCGGCGGAGTCCCCGGCGACGGCCAGTCGGTGGGCGTCGGCGCGGAGCACGTCGGACTGGGCGGCCACCCACGTCGTCGCGTCGACCGCGTCGTGCACGGCCGTCGGGGCGGGGTGCTCTGGCGCGAGGCGGTAGTCGACGCTGACGACGACGGCTCCGACCTCGGTCGCGAGGTGCGTGCAGATCGGGTCGTAGTTGACGACGTTGCCGAGCACCCAGCCGCCACCGTGGAACCACACGACGACGGGCACGTCGTCCTGCGCGTCGCGGATCGCGCGGGGGCGGTAGATCCGCAGCGGGATCTCGTAGCCGTCGCGCGCGGGCGCCGTGCCGAAGGTGATGCCGACGGCCGGGTCGGCGACGCCGGTGACCCACGAGTGCGGCGGCGTCGACCGGTAGGTCGTGCCGCGTGCCTCGTGCCGCTGCTCCTCGGTCATCTCCTCGACGGGCACCCGCATGCGGTCGATGAGGGCGACGGTCGCGGTGGTGAGCGGGGACATCCCGCGGTACGAGCGCATGCCGGGAGTATGCCGTGGTCGTGGTTGGCTTGCCCCATGTCCGGATTCGGTGTCGCTGGGGTGGGTTCATGACGGTCCGACGGGTCATGGGCATCGAGACCGAGTACGGCATCTCGGTCCCAGGCGCCCCCGGCGCCAACCCGATGGTGCTCTCCGGCGACGTCGTGACGACGTATGCCGCGAGCCGGGGCATCCGTCCCGCGCAGGCCTCGTGGGACTACGCGGACGAGGCGCCGCTGCGCGACGCACGCGGTTTCGACATGGGTCGGGGGACGGCGCACCCGAGCCAGCTGACCGACGTCGAGGACCCGACGATGGCCAACGTCGTCCTCACCAACGGCGCCCGCCTCTACGTCGACCACGCCCACCCGGAGTACTCCTCGCCGGAGGTGACGACCCCACGCGACGCCGTCGTCTGGGACAAGGCCGGCGAGCTGATCATGCGGGAGGCCGTGCAGCGGCTCGCGACGGTCCCGCCGGGCGTCAACCTCTACAAGAACAACACCGACGGCAAGGGCGCCTCCTACGGCACCCACGAGAACTACCTCATGTCGCGGCGCACGCCCTTCGCCCGGATCATCTCGCAGCTGACGCCGTTCTTCGTCGTGCGTCAGGTGATGTGCGGCTCGGGCCGTGTGGGCATCGGCGTCGACTCGCGCACGCCCGGCTACCAGCTGGCCCAGCGCAGCGACTTCTTCGAGACCGAGGTCGGCCTCGAGACGACGCTCAAGCGGCCGATCATCAACACCCGCGACGAGCCGCACGCTGTCGCCGACCTCTACCGCCGCCTCCACGTCATCCTCGGCGACGCCAACCACTGCGACGTCGCCAACCTGCTCAAGATGGGCTCGACCTCACTCGTCCTCGCGATGATCGAGGACGACGCCTTCACCAAGGACCTGTCGGTCGTCGCCCCGGTGCGCACGCTGCAGGCGGTGAGCCACGACCCGACGCTGCAGTCGACGATCGACCTCGCCGACGGCCGCTCGATCAGGCCGGTCGAGCTGCTCCGGACCTACCACGAGCTCGCCTCCGCCTACGTGGAGGAGAAGTGGGGCACCGACGTCGACGCGGAGACCACCGAGGTGCTCACGTGGTGGGACCGCGTCCTCACGGCGCTCGAGGGGGACCCGATGGACGCCCGCCGCTGGGTCGACTGGGTGGCCAAGCTGTCGGTCCTCGAGGGCTACCGGGAGCGAGACTCGCTCGGTTGGGGCGACCCCCGGCTGCGCGCCGTCGACATCCAGTGGTCCGACGTCCGGGCTGACCGCGGGATCGCGCACCGGCTCGCCGCCACCGGCCGCGTCGACGTGCTCGTGTCGGACGAGGAGGCGGCGCGCGCGAGGGACCACGCACCCGAGGACACGCGGGCCTGGTTCCGGGGGGAGTGCCTGCGCCGGTTCCCGGACGCGGTGGTCGCCGCCTCCTGGGACTCGGTCGTCGTCGAGGTGCCGGGGGAGCGGTCTCTGCAGCGCATCCCCATCCTCGAGCCGCTCCGTGGGACCCGGGCCGCGGTGGGCGAGCTCGTCGACGGTGCGCCCGACATCCGGTCACTCCTCGCGTCGCTCGCTGTGGCTGACCGGCCCTCGGACTAGGCTCGGACGCACAGGCACCTGCGAGGTGCGGCGGCGACACGAGGAGGGCCCGATGGCCGGCCAGGAACAGATCAAGCCGGGGCGACGCGACGACGGTCCGGACGACGCCCCCGAGCCCGCGGCCCCGCAGGCCCAGGTCGCCGACACCGACATCGACGACATCCTCGACGAGATCGACGGCGTCCTCGAGACCAACGCCGAGGAGTTCGTCCGAGGGTTCGTCCAGAAGGGCGGCCAGTGACCCGGATGCCCGACGGCGGCCGTCTCCCGGCGGCATATCTGCGCACCGGTTCGTCGTCGTTCACGGACTTCGTCGCCGAGCACGAGCCGAGCCTCATCCCGTCGCGCCGCGGACTGCCGCCCGGAGCCACGATCGACGCACCGCACGGGACGACGATCGTCACCCTGACCTTCGACGGCGGCGTGCTCATGGCCGGCGACCGCCGGGCGACGATGGGCAACATCATCGCCAACCGCGACATGGAGAAGGTCTTTGCCACCGACGAGTTCTCCGTCGTCGGCATCGCCGGCACCGCGGGGCTCGCGATCGAGCTCGTCCGGCTCTTCCAGGTCGAGCTCGAGCACTACGAGAAGATCGAGGGCACGCTCATGTCCCTCGAGGGCAAGGCCAACCGGCTCGCCTCGATGATCCGCGGCAACCTCGGCATGGCCATGCAGGGCCTCAGCGTCGTCCCGGTCTTCGCGGGCTACGACCACCAGGCCGCGCTCGGCCGGATCTTCAGCTACGACGTGACCGGCGGCTGCTACGAGGAGCACGACCACCACAGCGTCGGATCGGGGTCGCTCTTCGCCCGGGGTGCGATGAAGAAGCTCTACCGCCCGGGCATGAGCGACGACGAGGCGGTCCGGGTGGCCGTCGAGGCGCTCTGGGACGCGGCCGACGACGACTCGGCGACCGGTGGGCCCGACGTCGGCCGGCGCATCTGGCCGACGGTCGCGCTCGTCACCGCAGAGGGCGCGCGGTTCGTCTCCGACGACGCGGTCGCGCCCGTCGTCGACGCGATCATCGAGCACCGCCGCGGCAACGCCGGCGGTCGCCGCGACGGGAGTGCGTCATGACAGCGGGTATGCCGTTCTACGTCTCGCCCGAACAGCTCATGAAGGACCGGGCGGACTTCGCCCGCAAGGGCATCGCCCGAGGTCGATCCGTCGTCGTGCTCGGCTACGACCACGGCATCGCCTTCGTCGCCGAGAACCAGTCGCGCAGCCTGCACAAGATCGGCGAGATCTACGACCGCATCGCGTTCGCCGCGGTCGGCAAGTACAACGAGTTCGAGAACCTCCGCGTCGCCGGCGTGCGCTACGCCGACCTGCGCGGCTACTCCTACGACCGCAGCGACGTCACGGCCCGCGGCCTCGCCAACGCCTACGCGCAGACCCTCGGCACGGTCTTCACCCAGGAGTCCAAGCCCTACGAGGTCGAGATCGTCGTCGCCGAGGTCGGTCGGGACGCCTCGAGCGACCAGATCTACCGACTCACCTACGACGGGTCGGTCGCCGACGAGCACGGGCTCGTCGCGATGGGCGGTGCCTCCGACCAGATCGAGGAGCGGCTCACCGAGCAGTGGCAGCCCGGCCTCACCCTCGCCGGCGCCCTTCGCCTCGCCGTCGACGGCCTCGCCCACGACCCGGCGGGCGGGCCCGACCGTGAGCTCGGCGCCGACCAGCTCGAGGTCGCCGTCCTCGACCGGACGCGCACCCGGCGCACCTTCCGGCGGATCAACGGCGACCTCCTCGGCCAGCTGCTCTCGGACGACGACCCCACCGACGACGTGCCGCCGGTCGACCACGACACCCCGCGGCAGGCGGCGAGCAACCCGCAGACCCAGCGCCACGCTGACGAGCCCACGCCCGACTCCGACTGACCCACTGCCGACCGACCCGATGCCGACCGGCCCGTCGGCATCGGGCCCAGGCTCAGCGCGTGGTCGCGGACGCCTCCACCGGGAGGTGGGAGGCCAGCCACGTCGCCGTCTGCTCCCACGCAGCGGCCGACGCCTCGGCGTGGTGGAACATCGGCGACGGGTTGTCGAAGGCGTGGTCGCCGCCCGGGTGCACGACGAACGTCACGTCGTCGTGCCCCTCGGTCACGGCGCGCTCGATGTCGCGGACCGTGGCTAGGGGGAGATAGGTGTCGCTGTCGCCGAAGTGGTGCAGGCTCGGCGACGTGACGTCGGGCGCGAGCCCGAGGAGGTTCGGCAGCGCCGAGCCGTAGTAGCTGACGAGGGCATCCGGCGCCGGCCGCGCGACGGCAGCGACGTTGAACGCCATCCCGCCGCCCAAGCAGAACCCCAGGACGCCCACGCCGCCCTCGACGGCTGGGTGGTCGCGCAGAGCGGCGACGGCCGCGACCCCGTCCTCGACGGCCTGCTGCCAGTCGAGCTCCTCGAGCAGCGCCATCGCGCGCGGCAGCCCCTCCCCGCCCTCCTCGACGACCGGGTCACCGAGACGTGCGTACAGGTGAGGGACGAGGACGACATAGCCGAGGTCGGCGAGGTCCTGCGCGCGGGAGCGGATGTAGTCGGTGACGCCGAAGATCTCCTGGAAGAGCACGATGCCCGGTCCGGAGCCGGACTCGGGCAGGAGCAGGTCAGCGGGGACGTCGAGGTCGATGGGTGACATGCAGACCAACGTATGCCGTGAGGTCCCCGTGAACGGGACCCCACGGCATACGTGTCCGAGGAGGACTCAGGCGGAGGGTGCGGCGGCGTAGCGGAGGTAGGGCTTGACCTCCTCGACGTCCGCGAACCGCTCGCGGGCCTCGACGGTGGAGACGGTGGGGGCGACGATGACGCGCTCGCCCTGCTTCCAGTCCGCCGGCGTCGAGAACGGGCCGGCGTCGTTGACCTGGAGGGCGTCGAGGGCCCGAAGCACCTCGTCGAAGTTGCGCCCGGCGCTCTTGGGGTAGGTGAGCGTGAGGCGGACCTTGCCCTTCGGGTCGATGAGGAAGACCGAGCGGACGCTCGAGGTGTCGCCCTCGCCCGGGTGGATCATGTCGTAGAGCTCGGCCACCTTGCGGTCCTTGTCGGCGACGATCGGGTAGGTCACGGCCGAGCCCCCGACCTCCTCGATGTCCTTCTTCCACGCCTCGTGGTCGTCGATGGCGTCGACCGAGACGGCGAGGACCTTGGCGTTGCGGTCCGCCCACTCGTCCTTGAGGGCGGCGACCCGGCCGAGCTCGGTCGTGCACACGGGGGTGAAGTCGGCGGGGTGGCTGAAGAGGACGGCCCAGCCGTCGCCCTTCCAGTCGTGGAAGCTGATCTCACCCTCGGTGGTCTCAGCGGTGAAGTCCGGGGCGGTGTCGCCGAGACGCAGCGTGGCCATGTGGAGTCCTCTCATCGGTAACACGACGTTGTCGAAGACCAAACATGCCGTTAGGTGCCGAATGCTGGTACCGCCGTTCCGGATGCTGGACCGGACACGATGCCGACCACCGTCATGAGGCCGTCGCCGAGACTAGGGTGACGTCATGGAGCGACGGATCTTCGGCATCGAGAACGAGTACGGCATCACCGCCTCGTCCGAGGGCCAGCGCACGCTCACACCCGACGAGGTCGCCCGCTACCTCTTCCGCAAGGTCGTCGCCTGGGGTCGCTCGAGCAACGTCTTCCTCGCCAACGGCTCCCGCCTCTACCTCGACGTCGGCAGCCACCCCGAGTACGCGACGGCCGAGTGCGACTCGCTGCGCCAGCTCGTCGCCCACGACCGCGCGGGGGAGCGGGTCGTCGAGGGCCTCGTCGCCGACGCCCAGGCCCGGCTCCGCGAGGACGGCGTCACCGGCGAGATCTACGTCTTCAAGAACAACACCGACTCTGCCGGCAACTCCTACGGCTGCCACGAGAACTACCTCGTCGGCCGCAGCGGCGACTTCCAGGTGTTCTCCGACACCCTCCTGCCGTTCCTCATCAGCCGCCAGGTCACGTGCGGCGCCGGCAAGCTCGTGCGCACCTCGAAGGGCGTGGAGTATGCCGTGAGCCAACGGGCGGACCACATCTGGGAGGGCGTCTCCTCGGCGACGACCCGCAGCCGCCCGATCATCAACACCCGCGACGAGCCGCACGCCGACGCCGAGCAGTACCGCCGCCTCCACGTCATCGTCGGCGACTCCAACATGAGCGAGACGACGACGATGCTCAAGGTCGGGTCGTGCGACCTCGTGCTCAGGATGATCGAGGACGGCGTCGTCATGCGCGACCTCACCCTCGAGAACCCGATCCGGGCCATCCGCGAGATCAGCCACGACATGACCGGCCGTCGCCTCGTCAGGCTCGCCAACGGCCGTGAGCTGAACGCCCTCGACCTCCAGCGGGAGTACCTCACTGCCGCAACGGCATACGTCGACCGCGAGGGGGCACGCGACCCCGACCACAAGACCGTCCTCGACCTCTGGGAGCGCACCCTCGACGCGATCGAGACCGGCAACCACTCCGCTGTCGACACCGAGATCGACTGGATGATCAAGTACCGCCTGCTCAGCGACTACGCCACGAGGCACGGGCTCGACCTCGACTCCCCGCGGCTCGCGCAGATCGACCTCGCCTACCACGACATCACCCGCCACCGCGGGCTCTTCTACCTCCTTCAGGCGCGGGGCAGGGCGGCCAGGGCCGTCACGGACCCCGAGATCTTCGAGGCCAAGGTCAAGCCGCCGCAGACCACCCGGGCCAAGCTGCGCGGCGACTTCATCCGCGCGGCGCAGGAGCACCGGCGCGACTTCACCGTCGACTGGGTCCACCTCAAGCTCAACGACCAGGCCCAGCGCACCGTCCTGTGCAAGGACCCGTTCCGCAACGAGGACCCCCGGGTGGAGCGGCTCATCTCAGGGATGTGACAGGTCGTGTGGTTATGGTGGGGCGATCCCACCCCCTGTTCGATCCGAGGTACTTCCCTGTGTCCCGCGCACGTTTCGCCCCCTTCGTCGCTGCCCTGACCCTGGGGGCCGTCGCCCTCGTCGGCTGCGGTGAGTCCTCCTCCGGTGGCTCCGAGGCCGACTCCGGCCCTCTCGCCCAGGTCAAGGTCGAGGGCTCCGACCCTGCCAAGGAGCCGACCGTCACGATCGCTCCCAAGCCGCTCAAGCTCACCGGTCAGACCAAGCGCGTCGTCACCGAGGGCGAGGGCGAGGCCGCGGACAAGTCCGACATGGTCTCGATCAAGGCCCAGATCGTCAACGGCACCGACGGCAAGGTCGTCACGAGCACGTGGAAGGAGGGTCAGACGCTCGGCATCGACCTCACCGACCAGCAGATGCTGCCGCTCTTCACCTCCCAGCTGCCCGGCTCGAAGCCCGGTTCGCGCCTGCTCATCGGCGCCCCCACCTCGGAGGTCTATGGGCCGCAGGGCAACACCAACCTCGGGCTCAAGGCCGAGGACCCGATCCTCTTCGTCGTCGACGTCGTCAAGGTCGCGACGCCGCTCAAGGAGGCCGAGGGCGCTGCCGTCGCTCCCAAGCCCGGTCTCCCGACCGTGAAGATGAACCCGGGCAAGGCCGCGACGATCACCATGCCGAAGACGACCGCCCCCACGACGCTCGTCAACCAGCCGCTCGTCACCGGCAAGGGCGACAAGGTCGCGAAGGGCCAGACGATCAAGGTCGCCTACACCGGCGCCCTCTGGCGCGACGGCAAGGTCTTCGACTCCAACGCGACGGGCTACCCGACCGCCATCGGCGTCGGCGCCGTCGTCCCCGGTTGGGACAAGGCCATCGTCGGCCAGACCGTCGGCAGCCGCCTGCTCCTCGTCGTCCCGCCCGCCGACGGCTACGGCGCGCAGGGCCAGGGCGAGATCAAGGGCACCGACACCATGGTCTTCGTCGTCGACATCCTCGGCGCCGTCTGACCCGCACCACCGCTGCACCACCCGATCCACCCTCGCGAAAGGACCCCTCATGGGCTTCGACCCCAAGACCACCAAGCCGGAGATCGACTTCCCGGGCGACGAGGCTCCCACCGAGCTCGTCATCGAGGACATCACCGTCGGTGACGGCGCCGAGGCCACGGTCGGCTCGACCGTCTCGGCCCACTACGTCGGCGTCGCCCACTCGACCGGCGAGGAGTTCGACGCCTCGTGGAACCGCGGCGAGCCGCTCGACTTCCGTCTCGGCGTCGGCCAGGTCATCCGCGGCTGGGACGAGGGCATCGTCGGGATGAAGGAGGGCGGTCGCCGGCGCCTGCTCATCCCGAGCGACCTCGCCTACGGCGAGCGCGGAGCCGGCGCCGTCATCAAGCCCGGCGAGAGCCTCATCTTCGTCGTGGACCTCGTCAGCGTCCGCTGACCCGCTGCGCCGCGCAGACCCCGGCGACGGCGCTGACGACGAAGGCGGCCAGGTCCTCCTCGAGGCCCCGCCCCATCGTCGACAGTCGCACCGGCGACGAGCGCAGCGCCTGCAGCAGTCCCTCCGTGCCGACCTCGACGACCTCGAGGTCGGCACGGCTGCGTTGGGCGAGCGCCGCAGCCTGTGAGCGGACGAGCGCAGCAAGCTCACCCCCGCCCGCCGGGACCGGCACGACCGCGGGGGAGAAGAGCGCATCCCCGTATGCCGTCGTGCTGTGGTGCGAGATCCCGCGGTGCCTCGGCCTCGGGTCGGCTCCCGAGACGCGGAGCGCGGCGACGGGCGTGCCACCGAGGGCCGTGGTCGCGTGGAGGGCGTCGGCGGCGGCCACCCCGGAGTAGCCCCAGCGCGTGCCGGTGCCGACGTTGCCCGGGCCCTGCGCGACGATCGTGACGTCGGCGCCCGCGACGTGCCTGGCCGCGAGCAGCCCGCTGTGCAGCGAGACCGCCTCGTGGTCACCGCCGAAGGCCTGCCCGACGGTGATCGTCGAGGTGAGCCACCCCGCCTCCTTGAGCCCGGCGACGGCCCGGGAGAAGGCGAGGGGGAGCGCGCCGCCGTCGGTCATGACGTAGGCGACCTTCGCGCTGGGGTCGACGGTGCGCACGCCCGCGATGACGGCGGGCAGGGCCGAGTGGAGGTCCGCGACGACGACGGGCATGCCGTCGACCGACTCGGCGTCGCGCAGGACGTGGTGGTGCGGGCTGTCCTGCTCGTCGACGGCGAGGAACATCTGCTGCTGCGGCGTGTAGCGCGCCTTGACGATGTGACCGGGGGAGTCGGGGGCGTCGGCCGGCAGGCTGTCGGGGATGGCGACGACGAAGGCGAGCCCGCCGGTGCCGAGCCCCTTGAGCAGGGTGGAGGCGTTGAGGACGACCCGGTCGCCCACCTCGGGCCGGCCGACCATCGCCGTGTAGGCGAGGGCGCGCACCTCGGTCGGTGCGTCGGCGGCGGGAGCGAGCGTCACGGCATACTCGACGGCTCCCGGCCACTCGCGGATCTGTCGGACGACCACGCCCTCGCGCCACTGCATCACGGGAGGCAGGGTATCGACTACCGTCGGACATCATGAGCGCAGCGCAGGGGCCCGCGGCCAAGACCGAGCGGCTGCTCAACCTCGTGCTCGTCCTCCTCTACACGCGCCGACCGCTCGCCAAGGCCCAGATCCGTGCGCTCGTGCCGCAGTACGGGGAGACCGCGTCGACCGAGGCCTTCGACCGGATGTTCGAGCGCGACAAGGACGAGCTCCGTGCGCTCGGCGTCCCGCTCGTCACCGAGGAGATCGACGTCCTGCACGAGGACGAGCCGGGCTACCGGATCCACCAGCGCGACTACGCCCTGCCCGACATCGAGTTCGAGCCCGACGAGCTCGCCGTCCTCGGCCTCGCGAGCCGCAGCTGGGCGCAGGCGTCGATGGCCGGCCCCGCGGCCCAGGCGCTGCGCAAGCTGCGCGCCGCCGGGGTCGAACGCGACGACGCCGCCCTCATCGGCATCGAGCCGCGCCTGCGCACCACCGAGCCTGCCTTCGACGCCGTCAAGGACGCGGTCCTCAGCCGGACGCCCATCACCTTCGGCTACCGGCGACCCGAGCGGGCGGAGGCGCAGGTGCGCACCGTCCAGCCGTGGTCGCTCGTGCAGTGGCACGGCCGCTGGTACCTCGCCGGCCACGACCTCGACCGCGACGACACCCGGGTCTTCCGGCTCTCCCGGATCGACGGCACCGTCCGAACCGCCGGTCGCGCAGGCTCGTTCGAGGTGCCCGACGACTTCGAGGCGCGGGTCCTCGTCGAGAGCTCCGCGCCACGCGGCGACGCCCGTGCGGCGCGCCTGCTCGTGCGCCCCGGTGCCGGGCACAGCCTGCGTCGCCGAGCGACGTCGACGGCCGATACCGACGGCGGCTGGTCCGAGCTCACCCTCGACTTCCACGACGTCGACGGGTTCGCCTCCGAGGTGGCCGGCCACGGGGACGACGTGCAGGTGCTCGAGCCCGACGAGCTCGCCGAGCGCGTCCGCAGCCAGCTGCGGGCCGTGCTCGCCGTCCACGAGGCAGGTGCCTGATGGCGACCGAGACCGCGACCAACCGCCTCACCCGGCTCCTCACGATGGTGCCGTGGCTCGTCAACCGGCAGGGCATCGAGCTCGAGGAGGCGGCGGCCGGCCTCGGGGTGAGCGTCGACCAGCTCGAGTCCGACCTCAACCTGCTCTTCCTCTGCGGCTACGGCCAGATGCCCGACGAGCTCATCGAGGCCGACTGGGAGGGCGGTCGGGTCTTCGTCGGCAACGCCGACACGATCTCGCGTCCGCTGCGTCTCGGTGTCGACGAGGCGGTGACGCTCGTCGTCGGCCTGCGCACCCTCCTCGACGTGCCCGGGCTCACCGAGCGGGACGCCATCGAGAGGGCCCTCTCCAAGCTCGAGGCCGCTGCCGGTGCCGCAGCCGAGCCGGCGTCGCGCGTGTCGGTCGACCTCGCCGACGCCGTCGACCCGGGGGTTCTCGCCCGGGCTCGGGAGGGCGTCGAGAGTCACCGCCGCCTCCACCTCACCTACCACGTGCCCGGTCGCGACGAGTCGACCGAGCGCGACGTCGACCCGATGCGCGTCATCGCCGCCGAGGGCCACTGGTACCTCGAGGGCTGGTGCCACCGGGCTGTCGGCGTCCGGATGTTCCGCCTCGACCGGGTCGAGGCCCTCGACCTCCTCGACGAGGACGGCACCCCGCCCGAGGACGCCGCGCCGCGCGAGCTCGGAGAGAGCATCTTCAGCCCGACCGAGTCCAACCTCCTCGTCACCCTGAGCCTGCGGTCCGGGGCGCTCTGGGTGAGCGACTACTACCCCGTCGAGTCCGAGACCGAGGAGCCCGACGGCTCACGCACCATCACGCTGCGCACCGCCGACACGGCCTGGCTCGAGCGGCTCGTCCTCCGGATGGGCGGGCACGTGCTCGTGACCTCACCGGAGGACCTCAGGGAACGCATCGCCGCGAGGGCCTCGGCCGCCCTGGCTCCACAGACCCACGACGTAGACTGACAACGACCCTCACCGGAAGAAGGCAACTCATGTTTGGTGGCCGACTCGGCGCCCCCGAGATCATCATCATCGCGGTCCTGCTCATCGTCATCTTCGGCTGGAAGCGCCTGCCCGACGCGGCGCGCAGCCTCGGACGCTCGGCCCGCGTCTTCAAGTCGGAGGTCGACGAGATGAAGAACGACGGCAAGGACAAGAAGTCCGAGACCGTCACCGGCGAGACCGTGCACCGTGAGGCCGACGTCGACGCGGCCCGCCGCACCTCCGCCGTGGACGAGAACGCCCCGCGGACCGACAACACGTCCGGCCCCGCCTCCGGCACCACCGCCTGACCCGCCCACCCCACATGGCCCGAGTTGCGAAACCCGGTCGTCCTCGGCTGCCCCGACGGCGCCGGCGCGACCCCGAGGGCAGGATGTCGCTCGGCGACCACCTGCGTGAGTTCCGGCGGCGGCTCTTCATCGCCGCCGCCGCCCTCATCGCGTGCTCGGTCGTCGGCTGGTACCTCTTCGACATCATCTACGAGCACCTCACCCGACCCATCGCGACGATCGCCGAGCAACGGGGTGAGGGGTCGCTCATCGACCTCAACTACGCCGGTCTCACGGCGGCCTTCTCGCAGCGCCTCAGCCTGGCGATCTGGGCGGGAACGATCATGTCGGCGCCCATGTGGCTCTGGCAGGCGTGGGCCTTCATCGTCCCCGGGCTGACGAAGAAGGAGAAGCGGACGTCGCTGGTCTTCATCGCGGCGATCGTCCCGCTCTTCCTCGGCGGATGCTGGTTCGGCTACGTCACCCTGCCCAAGGCGGTCGAGATCCTCCTCGGGTTCACGCCGGAAGGGGCGGCCAACCTCCCCGAGGCGGCGCTCTACTTCTCGTTCGTCACGCGCTTCATCCTCGTCTTCGGGATCGCCTTCCTCTTCCCCGTCGTGCTCGTCGCGCTCAACGTCGCCAAGGTCCTGCCCGCGCACGTCATGCTCAAGGGCTGGCGCCCGGCGGTGGTCCTCATCGTGCTCTTCGCCGCGATCGCCACGCCCACGCCGGACCCCTACACGATGCTGCTGCTCGCGACCCCGCTCGTGCTCCTCTACTTCGTCGCCTACGGCATCGCCCGGCTGCTCGACCGCCGACGGGAGCAGGAGCGGCCCGACTGGCTCCAGACCGCGGACGACGAGGCCTCGTCGCTGTGAGCCCGCGCCTGCGCGTCGGTCTCGTCATCAACCCGACGGCCGGCAAGAACACCGGGGCCCGCATCGGCCGCGAGGCGGCGTCGCTGCTCGCGGCCGCGGGCCACGAGGTCGTCGACCTCTCGGCGATGGACGGCGCCCACGCCGTCGAGCGCGCCCGTGCGGCCATCGAGGCCCGGTCCATCGACGTCGTCGTCGTGGCAGGCGGCGACGGCATGGTCCACCTGGGCGTCAACCTCGTCGCCGGCACCGACGTGCCGCTCGGCGTCATCGCGGCGGGAACGGGCAACGACAACGCCCGCGAGCTCGGCCTCCCGGTGCGCGACGCGGCCAAGGCCGTCGAGCGGATCACCCGAGGGGCCACCCGGCGGGTCGACGCCATCCGCGTCCTCGACCCGCACGGCTCGCCACGCTGGTTCGTCGGCGTCCTCGCCGCCGGCTTCGACGCCGTCGTCAACGAGCGCGCCAACGGGTGGCGCTGGCCCAAGGGGCAGATGCGCTACAACCTCGCCATCGCCCGCGAGCTCGGCGTCTTCAAGCCGATTCCCTACGTCGTGGAGATCGACGGGGTCCGCCACGAGACGAAGGCGATGCTCGTCGCGGTCGCCAACGGACCGGCATACGGGGGAGGCATGAAGGTCGTCCCGAGCGCGTCCTACGACGACGGGCTTCTCGACGTCCTCATCCTGCACGAGGTGTCGATCCCCACGCTGCTCAGGGTCTTCCCCAGGGTCTTCAAGGGCGCACACGTCAGCCATCCGGCCGTCGAGATCCTCACCGGGCGTCGGGTGCGGCTCGAGGCGAAGGGCATCGTGTCCTACGCCGACGGCGAGCGGTTCGAACCGCTGCCACTCGAGTGCGAGGTCGTCCCCGGAGCCGTGACCGTCCTGACGTAGCCTGACCGCATGAGCGAGCCCATTGCGGAGTCGTCCTCGCACCTCGCGACCTTCGTCGCCTCGCAGGGCTTCGACCTCGACGAGTTCCAGCTCGAGGGGTGCCGGGCTGTCGAGGCCGGGAAGGGGGTCCTCGTCGCGGCGCCGACGGGTGCCGGCAAGACGATCGTCGGCGAGTTCGCCGTCCACCTCGCGCTGGCGACCGGCCGCAAGGCGTTCTACACGACCCCGATCAAGGCGCTGTCGAACCAGAAGTACCACGACCTCGTCGCCGTCCACGGACCCGACAAGGTCGGCCTCCTCACCGGCGACGCGTCGGTCAACGGCGAGGCTCCCGTCGTCGTCATGACGACCGAGGTGCTCCGCAACATGGTGTATGCCGGCTCGTCCACCCTCCGGGGTCTCGGCTTCGTCGTCATGGACGAGGTCCACTACCTCGCGGACCGGTTTCGTGGCGCCGTGTGGGAGGAGGTCATCATCCACCTGCCCGAGTCGGTGCAGGTCGTCTCGCTGTCGGCGACCGTGAGCAACGCCGAGGAGTTCGGCGACTGGCTCGCCGAGGTGCGCGGCAACCACGCCGTCGTCGTCTCCGAGCACCGGCCAGTGCCCCTGTGGCAGCACATGCTCGTCGGCACGTCGATGTTCGACCTCTTCGTCGACGAGACCGCCGAGCCGCGTGAGGACGGGTCGACACCGCGGGTCAACCCCGAGCTCGTGCAGGCGATCCGCGGTGCCGAGCAGCGCCGCGCCGACGACGGCTGGGTGCGGGGGAGCACCCGCCACCTCGACACCGGTCGTGGCGACCTCGGGCGCGAGCGCGGGCGGGGTCCCGGTCGCGGACCCGGTGGCCAGGGCCGCGGGCAGAGCGGACGCGGCCAGGGCGGACGGGGCGGGCCGGGCGGGTTCTCCGGCCACGGCGGCCAGGGCGGGTCCGGTGGCAAGGGCGGCTCGGGCGGTCGCGGGCGCGACGAGCGCGGGTTCGTCCGCGGCGGACGGCCCGGCGGGGGAGCGACCCGCGCCGAGGTCATCGCCCAGCTCGACCGTGACGGGCTGCTGCCGGCCATCACCTTCATCTTCAGCCGGATGGGCTGCGAGGCCGCCGTCGGGCAGCTGCTCTCGGCCGACACCCGCCTCGTCCCGCAGCGCGAGGGCGAGCGCATCCGCCGGCACGTCGAGGAGCGGATGGGCTCGCTCGCCGACGAGGACCTCGGCGTCCTCGGCTACTTCGACTTCGTCGAGGGGCTGTCGCGGGGCTTCGCCTGCCACCACGCCGGCATGCTGCCGCTCTTCCGCGAGATCGTCGAGGAGCTCTTCACCGCCGGCCGCATCCGCGCGGTCTTCGCCACCGAGACCCTCGCGCTCGGCATCAACATGCCGGCGCGCACCGTCGTCCTCGAGAAGCTCGTCAAGTTCAACGGCGAGGCCCACGTCGACGTCACCCCGGCGGAGTACACCCAGCTCACCGGCCGCGCCGGCCGGCGCGGCATCGACTTCGAGGGCCACGCGGTCGTCCAGTGGAGCCGCGGGCTCGACCCGATCGCCGTCGGCGGCCTCGCCTCGACCCGCACCTACCCGCTGCGCTCGAGCTTCCGGCCCACCTACAACATGGCCGTCAACCTCGTCGCGCAGGTCGGGCGCGAGGTGGCGCGCGACATCCTCGAGACCTCGTTCGCCCAGTTCCAGGCGGACCGGGCCGTCGTCGGGCTCGCGACGAAGGTGCGCCGCAACGAGGAGGCTCTCGACGGCTACGCCGAGTCGATGCACTGCCACCTCGGCGACTTCCGCGAGTACGCCGGGCTGCGCCGGGCGATCGCCGACATGGAGAAGGACGGCGCGAAGCAGCGCTCCGCGAGCCGGCGTGCCGAGGCCGCCCTCAGCCTCGAGAACCTCAAGGTCGGCGACGTGGTCAAGGTGCCCGCCGGCCGCCGCGCAGGGTGGGCCGTCGTCGTCCAGTCCGCCAGGTCGGGCAAGGGAACGCCGAGCGGCCCCGGGGTCGTCACCGAGGACCGCCAGTTCCGCCGGCTCACCCTCGCCGACGTGCCGGAGCCGGTCGAGGCTGCCACCCGGATCACCGTCCCCAAGCACTTCAACCCGAAGTCGCCCAAGTCCCGCCGCGACCTCGCGACGACGATGCGCATCGCCGTGCCGCACGACCCCCCACGGACGTCGGCCAAGCAGACCGGGCGAGAGGCCGCCGAGGAGAACGACCGGCTCGCCCACCTGCGGGCCGAGCTCAAGGCGCACCCGTGCCACCAGTGCCCCGAGCGCGAGGACCACGCCCGCTGGGCCGAGCGGTGGCACCGCCTCAAGCGCGAGACGTCCGGCCTGCAGCGCAAGGTGGAGGGCCGCACCAACAGCGTGGCCCGGACCTTCGACCGCATCTGCGTCGTCCTGCGCGAGCTCGGCTACCTCGACGAGGACTCGGCCGTCAGCGACCGCGGCGAGCGGCTGCGCCGGCTCTACACCGAGCGCGACCTCCTCGCCGCCGAGTGCCTACGCCGCGACGTGTGGAAGCGCCTCGACGCACCCGGCCTCGCGGCGGTCGTCTCCACGCTCGTCCACGAGCCGCGTCGCGAGCAGGCGGACCCGTCACCGCGGATGCCCAACGACGACGTCTCGGCCGCCGTCACCGAGATGCAGCGCCTGTGGAGCGAGCTCGACGACCTCGAGGAGCAGCACGGGCTCGAGACGACCGAGGCGCCCGACGGCGGCATGGCGTGGATGGTGCACCGCTGGGCGAGCGGCGAGTCGCTCGACACCGTCCTGCGCGGCAGCGACATGGCCGCCGGCGACTTCGTCCGCCGGTGCAAGCAGATCGTCGACCTGCTCGGCCAGGTGGCCGACGCGGCGTCCGACACCGAGCTGCGCCGGACGGCACGCAGGGCGATCGACGGCATGATGCGTGGCGTCGTCGCCGCCGACCGGCTCGACTGACCGAGAACCCCTGTGACTCAGGGGATCTGCAGGGCGGAGAGGACGCGGTTGATCGGGTTCGTGATGCCGTAGGTGGACGCCAGCTCGCTCAGCAGGCGGGTGTCGGCCACCGACGTGGGCAGGGCCGTGTCGACGTCCGCGACCGGCGCGTCGCGCGCGACGCGCACGACCCGCGGAGCGACGTCGAGGTATGCCGCCGCCGCCTCGAGGTTGGCCCGGCGGGCTCCCTTGATGGCCGGGTCCCCGTCCTCGAGCGCCTTGCGCAGGCCGTCGAGCGTCCCGTATGCCGCGATGAGCTGGGCCGCTGTCTTGTCGCCGATGCCCTTGACGCCGGGCAGTCCGTCGCTCGTGTCGCCCCGCAGGATCGACATGTCGGCGTAGGCGTCGCCGGACGACACGGCATACCGCTCCTCGAGGTAGGACTGCGTGCCGAGGTCCGGCTCACGGACGCCGCCCTTGCCGGTGTAGAGGACGCGGACCGCGTGCTCGTCGTCGATGAGCTGGAGGAGGTCGCGGTCGCCGGTGACGACGTCGATGGGCATCGTGCCGCGGTGGCGCTCGACGAGGGTCCCGATGACGTCGTCGGCCTCGAACCCGTCGGCGCCGAGACGGGCGATGCCGAAGGCCGCGAGGGCGTCGGCGATCAGCGGGACCTGGGGCGCGAGGTCGTCGGGCACCTCCTCGGCGGCGGTGTCGTCGGAGGCCGGGTGGGCCTGGTCGGGGACGTCACCGGCGGCCGGCGCAGGGGCGTCGGCTCCCGCTCCGGCGACGCGGTGCGCCTTGTAGCTCGGGATGAGGTCGACCCGGAACTGCGGGCGCCAGTCGTTGTCCCAGCAGGCCACGAGGTGCGAGGGGTGGTGGGCCGTGACGAGGGTGGCGATCATGTCGAGGAAGCCGCGGAGCGCGTTGGTCGGGTGCTCGTCGGGGGAGGTGCGCTGGTCGGGCACGCCGTAGAACGCCCGGAAGTAGAGCGAGGCGGAGTCGAGGAGCAGCAGCCGGTCCGTCGTCATGGCGGCAGCCTAGTCAGCCGGTCCCTCGAGCCTGTGGGTCAGACGGCGCCCGCCACGGTGCCGACGAGCCAGACGCCGAACCCGAGCACGAGGAGTGCTCCCACGATGACGTCCCACACGGTCCGGGGCGAGCCGCGGCTGATCCGCACGAGCCGGACGACGAGGGTGACCGCCAGGGCCAGCACGGTCGACGGTGCGACGACGATGATGCCGGCGAAGGCGACGGAGTCGTGCGGGGTGAGGGTGCAGCCGAATCCCAGTCCCTCGCACTGACCACCGGGGTTGCGGTCCGGCGCGACGAGCCAGGCGACGCCCCAGAGAAGCCAGAGGACGACGAGGGTGGCGAGCACGACGAGCGATCCCCGTGGCGTCCTCGGCCTCGTCGGTGCCTCTGCCGTGCTCGTCGGTGTGGTCATGCCAGCCATCGTGCCCTGTGGAACTAGGGTTGGCAGCGTGGAGGACCTGGACCGCAAGATCGTCGACCAGCTCTCGACCGATGGCCGGATGAGCTACACCGACCTCGGACGGGCGCTCGGCATGTCGACGTCCGCGGTGCACCAGCGAGTGCGCCGCCTCGAGCAGCGCGGGATCATCAAGGGCTACACGGCCCGGGTCGACCACGCCGCGCTCGGTGTCGCCATGACGGCGTTCATCTCGATCACCCCCCTCGACCCCGCCGCGCCCGACGACATCCCGGACCGGCTGCGTGACGTCCCGGCGGTCGAGGAGTGCCACTCGGTGGCCGGCGACATGAACTACGTCCTCAAGGTGCGGGTGGCGACGCCGCTCGAGCTCGAGGAGCTGCTCGCCACGATCCGCTCGAAGGCCAACGTCTCGACCCGGACCACGGTCGTCCTCTCGACCCCCTGGGAGTAGGTCCCGCAGGCGCCTGTGGAAAAGCCCGCAGCGCTTCGCGGCGATCCGGGCAGCATCGCCGCATGACCTTCGAGAACCTGCCGCCCAACCTCCGTGAGCTCGCCCTCGACGACCCCGTGCTGCGCGCGGACGCCGTCGACCTCTTCGTCACGCATGCTGACCGCGAGTCCGGCTGCGTCATGCTGCTCCTCCTCGACGAGGGCCACCGGGTCGAGAGCCCGGTCGTCATCGGCGAGATGGGCCGCCCGACCGCGGAGCACCTCGACCTCGTCGTCAGCCGGGTCGTCGCGGAGCTGCGGCCGCCCGCCCTCGTCGTCGCGCTCGGCCGCAGCGGCTCCGCACTCTTCACCGACGCCGACCGTGCCTGTCATCAGGTTCTCGTTGACGGCTGTCGCGAGGTGGGTGTCGACCTGCTCGCGACCTACGTGGCGACGGCCGGGGCCGTCCGCGAGCTGCCGGACCACCTGCGCATCGCGTCCTGAGGATCGGGTTGGGCCCTCGCGCCTCAGCCCCGCGTGGGCAGGGTGAGGATCTCCGCACCGTCCTCGGTGATGGCGACCGTGTGCTCGGTGTGCGCGGTGAGGCAGCCGGTGACGCTGCGCAGCGTCCAGCCGTCGGCGTCGGTGACGAGCTCGTCGGTGTCGGCCATGACCCACGGCTCGAGCGCGAGGAGCAGTCCCGGCCGCAGCCGGAAGCCGCGTCCGGGTCGTCCGGTGTTGGACACGTGCGGGTCCTGATGCATCGTCGACCCGATGCCGTGTCCGCCGAACTGGGTGTTGACCGAGTAGCCGGCCCCGCCGAGCACCGTCCCGATGGCGTGCGAGATGTCCCCGATCTTGCCGTCCGGTCGTGCCGCGGCGATCCCGGCCTCGAGCGCGCGTCGGGTGGCGTCGATGAGCGCCTCGCCCTCGGGTTGCGGTGCGTTGCCGACGACGAAGGTCACCGCGGCGTCGGCGGCCACCCCGCCCTTGAGGACCGCGAGGTCGAGGGTGAGGACGTCGCCGTCGGCGAGGGCGTAGTCGTGGGGGAGTCCGTGGAGGACGGCGTCGTTGACCGACGTGCAGATGTAGTGCCCGAAGGGGCCACGACCGAACGACGGCTCGTAGTCGACGTAGCAGGACTCGGCGCCGGCCTCGAGGATCATGTCCTTGGTCCAGGTGTCGATCTCGAGCAGGTTCGTGCCGGGCACGGCGCGCTCCCGCATCGACTGGAGGATGTCGCCGACGAGCGCGCCGGTGACGCGGGCGCGGGCCACCTCGGCCGGGCTGAGGATCTCGATCATGGGGCCAACCCTGTCACGACGCGCGTCGGGCGATCGGCGCCAGGGTGGCTCCCGTGGCCCGGACGAGGTCCTCCGGGCTGAGCTCGAGGTCGAGCCCCCGCCGCCCACCCGAGACGAGCACGCTCCCGTGCCCCGACGCGGAGTCGTCGAGCACGGTCGGCAGGGCGCGCTTCTGACCGATGGGGGAGATGCCGCCGACGACGTATCCGGAGCTGCGCTCGGCCGCCGCCGGGTCGGCCATGCCCACCTTCTTGACGCCGAGCGCGGTCGCGACCGCCTTGAGGTCGAGTGTCGCGTCGACCGGCACGATGCCGACGGCGAGCCCGCCGCCGGTGTCGACGAGCAGCGTCTTGAAGACCCGCGCCGGTTCGACGCCGAGGGCCTGCGCTGCCTCGAGCCCGTACGACTCGGCCGCGGGGTCGTGCTCGTAGGCGCGGACGGCATACGGGATGTTCGCCTTCGTCAGCGCGACCGTCGCCTGTGTGCCGACCGAGCCACCGCGGTCCTTGCGTCCCATGACGCGAGGGTATGCCGGTCGCTCACTCCCGCGTCGCGAAGGTGCGCACGAGCGCGGCCGAGCCCGAGAGCACCGCGACGACGACGCCGTAGATCGTCGCCGTCGTCTCCAGACCGAGCTCCGGCGCGGCAAAGCCGGCGGCGACCGCGGGCAGCCCGAACGCGAGGTAGCTGACGACGAAGACGCTCGAGAAGAGCTCACCGCGCTGGTCCGGTCCGACGGTCGGCGTGATCGAGCGCATGATGCCCAGGAAGGACGTCCCGAAGCCCGAGCCCGCGACGACGGCGGCGAGCAGGAAACCGGGGAGCGACGCCGCGTGCAGGGCGACGAGGGTGAGCACGGTACCGAGCGCGAGCATCGTCGTGCCGTAGATCGTCACCTGGCGCGGGGAGCGGTTGCGCCAGAGATAGCAGCTGAGCGACCCGGTGCCGGTGAGCACGGCGACGACCGAACCCTGCGCGAGGTGCGAGCCACCACCGAGCAGCTGGCCCACGATCGGCGCCCCGAGCGAGAGGTACAGGCCACCCGTGGCCCAACCCGCGAAGAGGGCCGGGGCGCTCCTGCGGAAGGCCGCGCGAGCAGGGACCGGGATGCCGACCCGGGGCCGCAGCGAGCGGGCCCACCCGTCGTGACGGGGCGAGGTCTCGGGGAGCGCGAGAGAGGCGAGGGCGAGGACGGCATATACGGCCGTGAGCGTGGCGAAGACGAGCGGCAGGGCGTTCGAGGGCTGCGCGTCGAGGACCGCGCCGGCGACGAGCGCGCCGGCCGCGAGCCCGAAGAGAGGCATCACGCTGTTGAGCGTCGCGGCGAGCCCGGGTCGGGACTCGGGTTCGAGGTCGGTCACCCCCGCCGTCATCGTCGAGAGGAGGAGACCGGCGGCCACGCCCTGCACGACCCTGGAGACCAGCAGCATCACGACGCCGTCGGAGTGCCAGAAGCCGACCATGCTCGCGGCGAGGACGGCGAAGCCCACGGCGAGGACAGGCCGGCGGCCGACGTGGTCCGAGAGCGAGCCGGTGACGAGCAGCGTCGCGAGCAGGGCGAGCGCGTAGACGCTGAAGATCGTCGTCATCGTGCCCGGCGAGAAGCCGATCTCCTGCTGGAGCACGGGGTAGAACGGCGACGGTGCGCTCGCGCCGACCATCATCGCCACGACCGCGGCGAGCGCGAGGGCGAACCCCGGCGTCCGGTCCAGCCGCAGACGGGATCGGGTGTCCCCGTCTCTGCGCCCAGCCGGTGCCCGGTCGACGTCCTCGTCCGTGCTCGTGCGGATGCTGGTCGTGCTCATGGGGACCTCTCGGACGACATCGTCGGTACGAGAGGAGAAGAACCCCGGGCGACCTCCCCGCATTCCGCCATGCACGCCGACGGGCCCCGACCTCGGTGAGGTCGGGGCCCGTCGGCGACCGGCTGTGCGGTTGCTCAGTCGAGGTCGCGCGCGGAGGCGTCGCGGCTCGCGCCGGCACCGGCGAGCGCTGCGGCGTGCACCTCGTCGACGTCGGTGTTGGAGCGCCACCAGTCCTGCCCGGCCTCGGGGAGGGTGTAGATCGGGTCGTAGTAGACGTACTCGCGCGACAGCGCGGCAGCGTCCTCGCCCTCGATCGAGGTGCGGTAGTTCTTCCGCCAGAAGGACATGCCCTTGTCGCGGTCGTAGCTGTCGACCTGGTGCACCCAGCGCTTGCCGACGAACGGCACGTCGCAGACGATGCGCGGCGTCGCGAAGCCCGGCAGGTAGCCCATGATCGAGTGCTGGAGGTGCTGGGCCTCGTGCAGCGCGAGCCGCCAGTGCTCCGAGAACGGGATCATGTCGCACATGTAGAAGTAGTAGGGCGTGATCATGGCCTCGTCCTGGAGGGCGAAGCAGAGGTCGAGCAGGTCCTCGCTCGTGTCGTTGACACCGCGCATGAGCACGCCCTGGTTGCGGACGTCGCGGACGCCGGCCTGGAGCATCGCCCTCGCGGCGTCGGCGACGAGCGGCGTCACCGACTGTGCGTGGTTGACGTGGGTGTGGATGGCGAGCGAGACCCCACGGGAGCGGGCCAGCGCCGACACGCGCGCGACGCCCTCGACGACGTCGTCCTGGAGCCAGTGCTGCGGCAGTCCCATGAGCGCCTTGGTCGCGAGGCGGATGTCGCGGATGTTGTCGATGCGCAGGAGCTTGTCGAGGAACCCTTCGAGGTTCTTCCACGGCATGTTGGCGACGTCGCCACCGGAGACGACGACGTCCCGCACCTGCGGGGTGCGCTGGAGGTAGTCGAGCATCGCGGCGTGGCGGTCGACGGGCTTGCCGGCGAGCTTGAGCTTGACGATCTGGGGCGTCGAGTTGCCGACGAGGTCCATGCGCGTGCAGTGGCCGCAGTACTGCGGGCAGGTCGGCAGCATCTCGGCCAGGACCTTGGTGGGGTAGCGGTGGGTGAGGCCCTCGACCGCCCACATGTCGTGCTCGTGGAGGCTGTCGCGCGCAGCGAACGGGTGCGAGGCCCAGTCGGTGCGGCGGTCGCTGAAGACGGGCAGCATGTAGCGGCGCACCGGGTCGGCGAGGAAGGCCTCGGTAAAGGCGGCGCCGGCAGCGGGCATCGACCCGTCCGCCCACGTCATCTCGCTCACCATCGTGTTGAGCATCTGCGGCGGGACGAGCATCGACATCGTCGCGCGCTCGGCCTGGTCGCGCTCGAGGTCGGCGTAGAAGTCCTCGGTGAGCAGGTCGCCCATGAGGTCGCGCAGCTGGCCGACGTTCTTGACGCAGTGGGCGCGCTGCCACTGGGCGCTGGCCCAGTCGGCGGCGGTGACGTCGCGCCACCCCGGGAAGCGGGTCCAGTCGGGCTCGACGAGCTCCCTGCGCCGGTAGACGTAGGGCTGCTCGATGTTCGTCGTCATGTCTGCGAGGATACGGACAGATCACTCGCTCGTCACATTCATGCCGCAATATTTCTTGCCGCGTGTCGTCAGACAGGAGAACTTGCGTGCCTGCCACGGTCTCGTCCCACACCACCTCGTCGTCGCCGCTCGGGGTCCACCGGGTCCTCGAGCCCGCGGGGGAGTCGCTGCCGCAGGCGGCCCGCGTCCTCGACGCGAGCCCCGAGCTCTGGGACGACGAGGTCCGCATCGACGTCGAGACCCTCAACCTCGACGCCGCCTCCTACCGCCAGCTGCACGACAAGCACGGCGGTGACGGCGACGCGATCCGCGCCGAGGTCCTCGAGATCGTGCGCACCCGCGGCAAGATGCAGAACCCCGTCACCGGCAGTGGCGGCATGCTCATCGGCACCGTGGCCGAGGTCGGTCCGCGCTCCACGCTCGGGCTCGCCGCCGGCGACCGCGTGGCCACCCTCGTCTCGCTCTCGCTCACCCCGCTCGCGATCACCGACGGCCTCGAGCGCTGGGACGGCTCGGGGGAGCGGGTCCCGGCCGCCGGGCACGCCGTCCTCTTCGGCCGCTCCATCGCCGCGAAGCTGCCCGAGGACCTCTCGCCCGAGCTCGCGCTCATGGTCATGGACGTCTGCGGCGCCCCCGCGCTCGTGGCACGCACCGTCCGCTCGTATGCCGGCCGCGCCGCGCCCGTGCCCAACTCGCCAATTCCTCCCGGACCGCACGCCTCGGCCGTACCGGAGGAGGGGAATTGGCGAGTTGGGCACGGCGGCGAAGGGCCGTCGGTCGTCGTCCTCGGCGGGGCCGGCAAGTCCGGGTCGCTCTCGCTCGCCGCGGCCGCCGACGCCGGGGCGACCCGCCGTGTCGCCGTGGTGCGCGACGAGGCCGAGGCGGCCCTGCTCGAGGGCACAGACCTGGCGACCCACGTCGTCGTCGCCGACGCCCGCAGCCCGCTCGGACTGAGCGAGGCGCTCGCCGCTGTCGGTGGACCTGCCCACCTCACCGTCGTCTGCGTCGACGTCACCGGGTGCGAGCAGCCGGCGATCCTCGCCACCGCCGAGGGCGGCACGGTGATCTTCTTCTCGATGGCGACGAACTTCGCCGCCGCCGCGCTCGGCGCCGAGGGCCTCGCCGCCGACGTGACCATGCTCGTCGGCAACGGCTACGTACCGGGGCACGCGGCCTACGCGCTCGACCTCCTGCGTGGCAACCCGTCCGTGCGCGCCCTGTTCGAGGGCCGTCTCGAGCACTAGCACGGTAGTTTCGGCGGTGTGGTGACGAGCATCTACATCGCGGGCACGGAGGCGCAGTCGGGCAAGTCGGCGGTCGCGGTGGGACTGCTGGACCAGCTCGCCCGCCGCGCGGGTCGGGTCGGCATCTTCCGCCCGATCGTGCGCGCCGGTGCACCCGACGAGCTCGTCCGCACGCTGCTCTCCCAGCTGCCGCGGACCCTCACCGAGGACCGGGCGTGCGGGGTCACCTACGACGAGCTCCACGCCTCGCCGGAGCGGGCCATGGGCGTCATCGTCGACCGGTTCCACGACGTCGCGCGCGACCACGACGTCGTCCTCGTCGTCGGCTCGGACTTCACCGACGTCGCGGCGCCCACCGAGTTCTCGGTCAACGCTGCCATCGCGGCCAACCTCGGCTCCCGTCTGCTCCTCGTCGTCCCCGCCGGTGACCACGACCCGGCCGAGGTGGCGACGACGGCCGAGATGGCGGTCGCCGCCGCTCGCGGGGTCCACGCCCACGTCACCGGCGTCGTCGCCAACCAGGTCGCGCCCGACGCCCTCGACGCGACCCGGGAGCGGCTGGCCGCGCGGATGACCGTGCCCGTGCACGTCCTGCCCGAGACCCCGCTGCTGCGCGCGCCGACCGTCGCCGACCTCGTGGAGGCGTGCGACGGCCGGCTCGTCCACGGCGACCCGGCCCGGCTCGACCGCGAGTGCATGGGCCTCGTCGTCGCGGCCATGACGATGCCGCACGTCCTCGACCGCCTCATCGAGGGCGGCGTCGTCATCGTGCCGGGGGACCGGGAGGACGTCGTCATCGGCGTCCTGCTCGCCCACCGGTCCAAGACCTTCCCGACGCTGTCGGGCATCGTCCTCAACGGCGGGTTCCCGCTGCCCCCTCAGGTCGAGCGGCTCATCGAGGGTCTCGACGTCGTCCTGCCCGTCATCGCCACCGACGGCGGCACGATGGCCACCGCGAGCCGGCTGGGCGTCGCCCGCGGCCGCCTCACCCCGGACTCCGGCCGCAAGCTCGCCGCCGCCGTCGCCCTCGTCGAGGAGGGCCTCGACGCCCAGGAGGTGCTCGGCCCTCTCGTCACCGCCGGCTCCGGTGAGTCCGGCGGCGGGGTCGTCACACCGCTCATGTTCGAGCACCGGCTCGTGGAGGCGGCCCGCGCGGCGGACTCCCACATCGTCCTGCCCGAGGGGGCCGAGGACCGGATCCTCCTCGCCGCCGACACCGTGCTCGCCCGCGGGCTGGCCCGGCTCACCCTCCTCGGCGACCCCGAGGCGATCGCGGGCAATGCGGCGCGGCTCGGCGTCGACGTCGCACGGGCCGAGGTGGTCGACCCGGCAACGAGCCCGCTGCGCGAGCAGTTCGCCGCGACCTACGCACGGCTCCGCGAGCACAAGGGCGTCACCCTCGAGCAGGCCCGAGACCGGGTGCTCGACCCGTCCTACTTCGGCACGATGCTCGTCCACGAGGGCCTCGCCGACGGCATGGTCTCGGGGTGCATCACGACGACGGCCCACACGATCCGGCCCGCGCTCGAGATCGTCCGCACGGCACCCGACGTCTCGGTCGTCTCCAGTGTCTTCCTCATGTGCCTCGCCGACCGGGTGCTCGTCTACGGCGACTGCGCCGTCAACCCCGACCCGAGCGCCGAGCAGCTCGCCGACATCGCCATCTCCTCGGCCCGCACCGCCCAGCGGTTCGGCATCGACCCGAGGGTGGCGATGCTGTCCTACTCGACGGGGGAATCCGGCAGCGGCGCCGACGTCGACAAGGTGCGCGCAGCGACGGCGCTGGTGCACCAGCGCGCCCCCGAGCTCCTCGTCGAGGGCCCGATCCAGTACGACGCCGCGGTCGACCCGCACGTCGCCGCGACCAAGCTCAAGGACAGCCCCGTCGCCGGCCGGGCCACGGTCCTCGTCTTCCCCGACCTCAACACCGGCAACAACACCTACAAGGCGGTCCAGCGCAGCGCCTCGGCCGTCGCCATCGGCCCGGTGCTCCAAGGCCTCAACCGGCCGGTCAACGACCTCTCCCGCGGCGCGCTCGTCCGCGACATCGTCAACACGGTCGCCATCACCGCGATCCAGGCCGGCGCCTGATGTCGCCGCGCCCGGTCCTCGTCGTCAACGCGGGCTCGTCCTCGCTCAAGTACTCCGTCCTCGACGCCGAGTCGGAGGAGACGGCGGCCGAGGGCATCGTCGAGCGGATCGGAGGCACCGGTCGGCTCACGCACATCCGCGACGGCGAGACCACCGACGAGGAGGTGACCTGCAAGGATCACGGCGAGGCCCTCGACGCGGTCCGGCAGGCCCTGCGTGAGCACGGTCCCGACCTCACCGGCGTCGGCCTCGTCGCCGTCGGCCACCGGGTGGTCCACGGCGGGCCCCACTTCACCGAGCCAGTGCTCGTCGACGACGACGTCCTCGCCGCGGTCGAGGACCTCGTGCCGCTCGCCCCGCTGCACAACCCGGCGAACCTCGAGGGCATCCGCAGCGCGCGCGAAGCCTTCCCCGACGTGCCCCAGGTCGCCGTCTTCGACACCGCGTTCCACCAGGGCCTGCCGCCCGCCGCCCACACGTATGCCGTGCCGCGGGAGTGGCGCGAACGGCACCGCGTCCGCCGCTACGGCTTCCACGGGACCTCGCACCGCTACGTCTCCCGGCGCACGGCTCACCTCCTCGGCCGCACGCCGGAGGAGTGCAACGTCATCGTCCTCCACCTCGGCAACGGGGCCAGCGCCTGCGCCGTCCGCGAGGGCCGGAGCGTCGACACCTCGATGGGTCTGTCGCCGCTCGAGGGCCTCGTCATGGGGACGCGCTCGGGCGACGTCGACCCGGCGCTGGGCGCCTACCTGGAGCGGGTCGCGGGACTCGACGGGACGGCATACGACACCGCCCTCAACAAGGAGAGCGGACTGCTGGGCCTCGCCGGCGTCTCCGACCTGCGCGAGGTGGAGTCCCGCCGCTCGGCGGGCGACGAGGACGCCGCGCTCGCGGTCGACGTCATGGTCCACCGCCTGCGCAAGTACGTCGGCGCGTATGCCGTCCTGCTCGGTCGCGTGGACGCCATCGCCTTCACCGGTGGGATCGGCGAGAACAGCGCCCTTGTCCGTCGGGAGGTGCTCGGCGGGCTCGGCATCCTCGGCGTCGAGCTCGACCCGGACGCCAACGAGGACGGCGCGCCCGAGCGCGTCGTCACGACACCGTCGAGCCGGATTCCGGCGTGGGTGGTCCCCACGGACGAGGAGCTCGAGATCGCCCGTGCGTGCCTCGACGTCCTCGACGCTCAGGACTGCCGGTAGACCGAGACAGCGAGCCGGACGTCCACGAGAAGGGCCAGGGAACCGGATGTGGAGGGGACGCGGCCCGGTCGTGACGATCTTGCGGGCTGGAGGCGCTGTTGCGAAAGAATCGTCGGTGCCGTTGATAGTGTGCCGTCGTGTCTTCACGTCTCCGCCTCCTCCTCGAGCTCGACCGGGCCGACGTCCGCCGGGCCCGCTCGCTCGCCCGCGCCGTCGGGAAGCCCGTCGTCAGGATCGCCAACCGGCACACGACCGTCTCGGTCGAGCGCGCGACGCTGCGCCTCGCCGGGCTCTCCGGCGCCGACCACGAGCGGGTGCCGTGGGTCAACCACCTCGTCGACGCCGTCCGCGAGGGCGTGGGCCTCGAGCACGGCGTGACCCTCCCGGTGTGGGACGCCCTCCGGCGCGGCCAGGCGCCCGACCTGCTCACCCTCGCGCAGAAGGCGAGCAGCCGGTCGGTCGACTTCCGGATCCCGGAGGGCAAGGACGCCACAGCGGCGGCGAAGCAGTCACGCACGGCGGTGGCGGCCGGCATACGCCAGGTCGACCGGCAGCGCGCCGCGCGAGAGCGGCTCGTCAAGCGGCACGGCGACCCCGAGCAGCGTCCGTGGATCTACCTCATCGTCGCCACCGGCGACATCTACGAGGACATCCCGCAGGCGCAGGCCGCCGCGCGCGAGGGCGCCGACGTCATCGCCGTCATCCGCTCCACGGGGCAGTCGCTCCTCGACTACGTCCCCGAGGGCGCGACCCGCGAGGGGTATGCCGGCACCTACGCCACCCAGGAGAACTTCCGGCTCATGCGGGCGGCGCTCGACGAGACGAGCAAGGAGGTGGGCCGCTACATCCGGCTCACCAACTACGCGAGCGGGCTCTGCATGCCCGAGATCGCGACGCTCGCCGGGCTCGAGCGGCTCGACATGATGCTCAACGACTCGATGTACGGCATCCTCTTCCGCGACATCAACCCGATCCGCACGTTCGTCGACCAGCGCTTCAGCCGCCAGATCCACGCCCGTGCCGGGATCATCATCAACACCGGCGAGGACAACTACCTCACGACGAGCGACGCCGTCGAGGCCGCGCACACCGTCACGGTGAGCCAGCTGCTCAACGAGTACTTCGCCAAGGAGGCCGGGCTCGAGGACTGGCAGCTCGGGCTCGGGCACGCGTTCGAGATCAACCCCGACCTGCGCGACAGCTTCCGGATGGAGCTCGCGCACGCGCTGCTCGCCCGCACGCTCTTCCCCGACGCACCGCTGAAGTGGATGCCGCCGACGAAGCACATGACCGGCGACGTCTTCCGCGGCAACCTCCTGGACGGGTTCTTCAACCTCGTCGGTGCGCTCACCGGCCAGGGCATCCTGCTCGTCGGCATGATGACCGAGGCCGTCGTCACGCCGTGGATCTCCGACCGGGACATCGCGCTGCAGAACGTCCGCTACGTCCTCAACGCGGCCGGCGGGCTCACCGAGGACTTCCACCCGCCGCGCGACGGGTTCATCCAGACCCGGGCCCGCCAGGTGCTCACCGAGGCGATCGACCTGCTCCAGCAGATCAGCGACGAGCCCGGCAAGGCGCCGCTGCTGGAGGCCATCGCCGACGGCACCTTCGGCGAGATGAAGCGGCCGGCGACCGCGGGCAAGGGGCTTGACGGCGTCGTCGAGCGCGCCGACGGCTACGACAACCCCGCGATCACCCTCCTCGAGAGCGCGGAGCCAGCTCGGAGCCGGACGAAGTCCGGCAACGAGGAAGGAGCGACCCGATGACTACCAGCAGCACGCCGGACCGCGCCGCCGACGTCGCCGAGATCCCTCAGGTGATCCGCCCCTACGGCGACCAGACCGGCGACGGCATGGTCCAGGTGTCCTTCACCCTGCCCATGCCCAACGGCAAGCGGGCCGAGGGCGCCGCGCTCCAGCTCGCGTCGAAGATGGGCATCGAGCCCGCCCTCGTCGTCCACGCCAAGGCGATCGGCGACGGCTTCACCTTCTTCGTCGTCTACGGGCCGGTCAAGCACCTCGTCGAGCCCGCTCTCGTCGAGGTCGTCGAGCGCGAGTTCCCGCTGCTCTCGGGCAAGGAGATCAACACCGCGATCAAGCGGCACCTGCGCCGCAAGCTCGTCGTCGTCGGCGCGTGCATCGGCACCGACGCCCACACCGTCGGCATCGACGCCATCCTCAACATCAAGGGCTTCGCGGGAGAGAAGGGCCTCGAGTACCACCGCGAGATCAAGGTCGTGAACCTCGGCGCGCAGGTGCTCATCCCCGACCTCGTCGAGCGCGCCCGCGCCGAGAAGGCCGACGCCGTCCTCGTCAGCCAGGTCGTCACCCAGCGCGACGCGCACATCCACAACACGACGGCGATGTCGGCGGCCTTCCGCGAGGCGTTCCCCGCGGGTCGGGTGCCGCACCTCGTCGTCGGCGGGCCGCGCTTCGAGGAGGGCTCGGCCGGGGCCCTCGGCGTCGACCGCATCTTCGGTCGCGGCACGACGCCCGGCGAGGTCGCGAGCTATCTCATCCACGCCCTCGTCGCGCCTCGCGCCGCCGCTGGCCACAGCAAGGGAGCATGAGCACCATGAGCGACACCGCCGCCACCGTGGGCCGCACCGTCACCCACCGCCGCTACGTCCCCTACAGCCACGCGCACTACGCCGGCAACCTCGTCGACGGCGCCTACTCACTCGCCGCGTTCGGTGACGTCGCCACCGAGATGTGCATCGTCACGGACGGCGACGAGGGGCTCTTCGCGTCCTACAGCGACGTGCAGTTCCTCGCGCCCGTGCGCGCCGGCGACTGCATCGAGATCGAGGCGACGCTCGTGCGCGTCGGCACCCGCAGCCGCGAGATGGACTTCGCCGTCCGCGTCGTCGCCCGCGGCAACCCCGAGCGCGGCGAGTCCGCTGCCGACGTGCTCGACCCGCCCGTCGTCGCCACGACGGCGCGCGGCGTCGTGGTGGTGCCGCCGCGCTGATGCCGGTGACCTACGGTGGCTCCGTGCCGCCGAGAGTCCCATATGCCGTTCGCGCCCTTGTCGCGGTCGTCGCCGGGGTCCTGCTCTGGCTGGCCTTCCCCACGCACGACCTGTGGTGGCTCGCGCCCGTGGCCGTCGCGCTGCTCGGTGCGGTGACCATCGACGTCGGCGGACGTCGCGGCTTCGTCCTCGGGCTCCTCGCCGGGTGGGCGTTCTTCGTGCCGGTGCTGTCCTGGTCGGGCATCTATGTCGGCAAGGTCCCGTGGTTCGCCCTCGCGACTCTTGAAGCGCTCTACCTGGGGCTCATGTGCGCCGTCGTCGGCTTCGTCGGCCAGCGACTCCGTCCGCGTTGGGGAGACGCCGTGTATGCCGTCATCCCCCTCGCGTGGGTGGTCCAGGAGCTCGCTCGCGGGACGACACCGTTCGGCGGGTTCCCGTGGGCCCGGCTCGCGTTCAGCCAGGCCGACAGCCCGCTGGCCAACGTCGCGCAGTGGTTCGGGGCCCCAGGAGTCACCTTCGCCGTGGCCGTGGTGGGGACACAGCTGCTCGTGGCTCTCGATCTCCTCCGCCGCGAGAGGCTCCAGGCGCTCGCCATCGTCGCAGCCACGGTCGTCTGGGTCGTCCTCGCAGGTTTCATGAACCCGTCGGTCGACGGGCGTCGTGTCACGGTTGCGATGGTCCAGGGCAACGTGCCGCGCCCCGGCCTCGACTTCAACGCCGAGCGTCGCGCCGTCCTCGACAACCACGTGCGCGGGACCGAGCTCGTGGGGGAGCGGGTCCGGGCCGGTGACCCGGGGGAGCGCCTCACCGAGCCGCTCAGCCTCGTCGTCTGGCCGGAGAACTCCTCGGACATCGACCCGATCCGCAACCCCGACGCCGCCGCGCAGGTGCAGCGGGCGCTCTCGGCGGTCGGCGTGCCCGTCATCGTCGGGGCGGTCCTGCAGGAGCCGCAGCCCGACGTCTCCAACGTCTCGTTGCTCTACCGGCCCGGGGGAGGGGAGCCCGAGCGCTACGTCAAGAACCACCCGGTGCCCTTCGCGGAGTACATCCCCTACCGGTCCTTCTTCCGGAGGCTCAGCGACAAGGTCGACCTCGTCACCAAGGACTTCGCCAAGGGCAGTGAGCTCGGTGCCTTCCGCGTCGACGCCCTCTCGGGGGCCTACTGGGCGCTGCCGACGATCTGCTTCGAGGTCGCCTACGACGGGCTCATGCGCGAGTCCGTCACCCAGCCCGGCAAGGACGCGGGGCTCATTCTCGTCCAGACCAACAACGCCACCTTCGGCTACACGGCGGAGTCCGAGCAGCAGTTCGCGATCTCCCGCATCCGGGCCATCGAACACGGACGGTCGGTCGCGCACGTCTCCACCGTCGGCGTCTCGGGCTTCATCGCCCCCGACGGCTCGGTGACCGGCAAGACCGGGCTCTTCACCGCCGAGCAGCGCATCGGCTCGGTCACCATCCGCACCGACCGCACCCTCGCCGACACCCTCGGTCCGTGGCCCGAGTGGCTGGCCTCGGCGGCGCTGCTCGCCCTGCTGGGGTGCGCGGTCGCAGTCGGCCGAGGCGTTAGGGTCGGACGACCCGAACCGGCGCGACCCAGAAGGACTGTCGTTGACTGAGCGTCCCACCCTCGAGCGCGTCGTCGTGCTCATCCCGACCTACAACGAGCGCGAGAACCTGCCGATCGTCGTCGAGCGTGTCCGGCGAGCAGCGCCCGAGGTCGACGTCTGCGTCCTCGACGACAGCTCGCCCGACGGCACCGGCGAGGTCGCCGACGAGCTCGCCGCCGCGGACGACCAGGTCCACGTGCTCCACCGGGCCGGCAAGGAGGGGCTCGGCGCGGCCTACCTCCACGGGTTCGCCTGGGCCCTCGAGCAGGGCTACGACGCCGTCGTCGAGATGGACGCCGACGGGTCGCACCGTCCGGAGGACCTGCACCGGCTGCTCGAGGCCGCACGCGACGCCGACCTCGTCATCGGGTCGCGCTGGGTCAAGGGCGGTGAGGTCGTCAACTGGCCCACCCACCGCAAGGTGCTCAGTGTCGGCGGCAACATCTACACCCGGGTCCTGCTCGGGATGCACGTCAACGACGCGACGGCGGGCTACCGGGTCTACCGCGCCGACGCCCTGCGCCGCCTCGACCTGCACAACGTCGAGTCCGCCGGGTACTGCTTCCAGGTCGACCTCACCCGTCGCGCCGTGCTCGCCGGGCTCACCGTCGTCGAGGTGCCGATCACCTTCGTCGAGCGCGAGATCGGGGACTCCAAGATGGACCAGGACATCGTCCGCGAGTCCCTCGCCCGCATCACCGTCTGGGGCGTCCAGCGCCGCAGCGACCAGCTGAGGGAACGGCTCACCGGCCGCGCTCGTTGGCACAGGTTGTGAACCACCCGATCGGCTCCACCCCCTACGCGCGTCGTCGACGGCGGCCCCGCTGGCTCACCTACGTCCTCGTCGGGCTCGTCCTCGCCCCGGTCATCGAGATCACCGTGCTCGTCCTCGTCGGCAAGGCGATCGGCATCGGCTGGACGCTCCTGGCGCTGCTCGCCCTCACCCTGCTCGGCACCTGGCTCATGCGCCGCGAGGGGTCGCGCACCTGGAAGGCGCTGCGCGAGGCGTCACGCACCGGACGCATGCCGAGCCGCGAGATCGCGGACAACGCCCTCGTCCTCATCGGCGGCGCGTTCCTGCTGCTGCCGGGCTTCGTGAGCGACCTCATCGGTCTTTTCTTCGTCCTGCCGTTCACGCGGGTCTTCGCACGCGGGCTGCTCGAGGCCTTCGTCGCCAGCCGCGTGCTCGTCGCCGTGCCGTTCCCCGGCCGCGGCCCGGGGGCCCCGGGCCCGCAGGGCACCATCCGCGGCGAGGTCGTCGACTGACCTGAGTCGGTGGGCCAGAACGCACGTATGCCGTGCGCCCGGGTGGGCACACGGCATACGGCGTCTGTGGGGGAGAGAGAACCCGTCAGGCGGACTTCTTCTTGCCCGGCTTCTCACCGCGCGACGCGCGCAGGAGGGTGAGGCGCTCCTCGAGGAGCTCCTCGAGCTCGGGGATCGAGCGACGCTCGAGCAGCATGTCCCAGTGGGTGCGGACGTGCTTGACGGGCTTGGCCTCGGGCTCAGGGCCACCGCCCTGGAGCTTGGCCTCCTCGCCGCAGCGGCACTCCCAGACTGACGGGATCTCGGCCTCGATAGAGAACGGAAGCTCGATCCTGTGGCCCTGCGGGCACAGGTAGGTCGTGATCTGCCGCTCGCTCGGGACGACGTTCTCGTCCGTCTCCATGCTGAGGGCGCCGAGACGGCTGCCGCGCAGGCTGCGTTCTGCCATGGGGTTTCTCCCAACGAAATCGTGGATCCCGGCGGAAGGGTCCGTGCGCCGGGTGTCACAGGGTGAAACGGATGAGGAACACTCGTTGTTCCGAAGGCAGCGACCGACGTCACTGCCTGCCTGGCAGGGCTCGTTTCCCCCATGTGACTGCACGCGCCGTGACGGCGCGACATATCAGTCTAGCGGATTCAGAGGACTGCTGGCACCTCGTTGCCCGCTTCACGGATCCCACGCTTCATGTCGACCTTCGACAGGAGCACGCCGCCGAGCACGAAGAAGACGATGAGCGCGAGGATCGCCGGGCGGTAGGAGTCGGTGAGCTGGTGCACGAGACCGAAGATCACGGCGCCGAACCAGCTCGTGCCGCGCTCGAGCGCCTGGTAGAGGCTGAAGAACTCCGCCTCCCGGTCGCGGGGGACGAGCTGGGAGTACATCGAGCGGCTCAGGGCCTGGGTGCCACCCATGACGAGCCCGATGCCGACGCCGAGCGCGAAGAGGGCGGCGAGGGCCTTCTCGGGGACGAAGAACGCCGCGACGATGACGAGGACCCACATGACGATCCCGCCGAGGACGGTTCGCCAGGCGCCGAGCCGGCGGGCGATCCGGCCGAAGACGAGGGCGCCGCCGAACGCGACGAACTGCACCATGAGGAAGAGCGTGAGCATCGTCGTCTCGGAGAAGCCGAGCTCGGCCGTGCCGTAGAGGCTCGACTGGCCGATGACCGTCTGGATGCCGTCGTTGAAGAACATGTAGGCGACGAGGAAGAGCAACGTCTGGCGCAGCCCGACGAGGTGACGGAAGGTGTCGGAGAGCTGGCGGAAGGTCCCCCCGACGACGCCGGCCTTCGCGGCGACGACCGGCCTCTCGACTCCCCGCATCTGCCACATGCCGATGACGGGGATGAGGGTGAACAGGCCCCACCACAGGCCGGCCATGAGCATGCTGATCCGGACCGTCTGCCCGGTCCCGCCGAAGGTGTCCTCGTTGCTCAGCATGAGGAAGTTCACGGCGAGCAGGAGGCCACCGCCGAGGTAGCCCAGGGCCCAGCCACGCGAGGACACCTTGTCGCGGTCGTCGGGGTGGGCGATGCGCACGAGGATGGCGTCGTAGACGACGAGCGAGGCGCCGAGGGCGATGCTCGCGACCATGAGCAGGAGGACGCCGAGCTGCCAGTTGGTCCCCTCGACGAAGAACATCAGCGAGGCGGCCGTCGCGCCGATGCCGGCGAAGAGGGCCATGAGCCGAGCGGGACGCTTCGTCCGGTCGGCGATGGCGCCGACGAAGATGAGCAGCAGCGCACCGACGAAGGTCGAGAAGCCGACGGTGTAGGGGTGGAGCGAGCCCGGGTCGATGGGCAGCCCGAGGACGTTGAGGTCGGTGGTGCAGTCGGCGCCGTCGGGCAGCCCGGGACAGGCCGCCTCGGTCGCGATCGCCGTGAGGTAGGGGCCGAAGAGGACGGTCGCCGTCGTCGTGACGAACGCCGAGTTCGCCCAGTCGTACCAGTACCAGGGCCGCTGGTAGCGGGCGGTGTCCGCGTACTCGTCGATGGCGGTGTCGGCCGACTGCGTCGTCATGAGCCGAACTGTGGCATACGGTCGACCGCGCGGGGGCGAGTATGCCTACTCAGCGCAGCGTGTCGGCGTCAGCCCGCGAACTCCCAGTGCCACGGCTCGGGAGTGGCCCCACCGGGACCGGCCCAGCTCGGGTGGAACCAGCCGTAGAGGGGCGCGTTCTGCTTCATCCAGAGGTGCGCCGGCGAGCCGAAGTTGTTGATGCCGCCGCAGAGGTCGAGGGCCATGCCGAGGCCGTGGCGGCTCGTGCCGGGGCGGGCGGCGAACCGGCCGCGCTTGGCCTTGGTGACGTACTGCTGGCTCAGCGAGCGGTAGGAGTCGGTGACGCAGATCGGGCTGCCGGTCTGCCGGGCGTAGGCCTGGCTCATGGCGTTGAAGGACGCCGCGGCCCTCGGCGACAGCATCTCGCCGGGTGCCTGCCACAGGGGGCAGAGCGCGCTCGTCGGGAAGAGCCCGTTGGGGTAGCTCGTCGACGCGGTCGTGCAGGGCCTGCCGATCCCCGAGGTCGTGATGGCCGTACCGAGCACGCCGACGAGCTTGCTGTAGGCGGCCTTCGCCGCCGGCGTCTGTATGCCGGCCAGGTAGGCGGCGATCGGGCCCGCCTTGGCGACGTCTGCTGAGTGCGACTTCTGGAGGGCGGCGAGCTTGGTCTGCTGCGTCTTGACGAGCGTGTCGAGGGCCGCCTTCTCGCGCACGATGGTGGCGGCCGCGTCGCTCGCCGCCTTCTGCGCGTCGGCCCGCACCTCGGTGAGGTGGCTCTGCCGGGCGGTGAGCGTGCGGACCTCGTCGACGGCGCGGACCCGCTGGTCGGTGAGGTAGGACAGGTCGCCCAGCGGGTCACCGACCTCGGCCTCCTCCGCCCTCATCGCGTCGAGGACCGAGAGCAGCTCGCCGTTGCTGCCGCCCTCGGAGTAGGCCTGGAACGCCCACTCGCGCACGATGGCCCGGGCCCGCTCGAGACGGCCCTGGAGGACTCCCAGCTCGACCTTGGCCTGGGCGGCGGCGGCCGTCGCGGCCGCCTCGGTCGTCCGGGCGGTGGTGAGCGACTCGAGCAGGGTGTTGGACTGCGCGGCGAGGCCCTGGAGCTCCTTGAGGGCGACCGCCAGACCGGTGTTGGACGCCGTGATCTGCGCCCAGATCTGCTCGGCGGCCGTCACCTGGTTGGCGAGCTCGGTCATGCTCAGGGTGACGTCCGGGTCGAAGGAGCGGGGCCCGTCACTCGTCTCGCCGGGCGGCGGGGGCTCCCACGGGAGCCGCGGCGTGGGGGTCGGCCTGGCCGTGGGGCGCGGCGTCGACGTCGACGTCGACTGGGGCGTGGGGGTCGTCGGCTGCGTGGTGGGCGGCGGGGTCGTCGTCGTGGGAGTCGGCGTCGGCTCCTGCGTCGTCTCCGTGGGAGTCGGAGTGGGTGTCGGTGGGGGAGTGGGCTCGGCGGTGACGGCCGTCGTCGGCTCAGTCGTCGGCTCGGCCGCCGCGACCCCCATGCCCATCGCGACGAGGGCTGCCGTGGCAGCGGCGCCTGTCGCGAACCGCGACAGTCTCGTGCGTTGCATTGTGGAGTCACTTCCCGGGGCCGGCGGGTCGCCGGCCCCTGCGCCGTCCGGGTCGTCTGACCCGGCTTTCCTCCGGTCCACAGTAGAGGAGCCCCATGGTGGTGTCAGGCGATCGGGGTCGGCCCAACCCGTTCGCGGGACGCGTGGGGCCGATGGGACTGGACAGCCGGAAGGCCCAGCTCAGATGGGGGGTGTGCGCCGAGCACCAGGCGCCACGGGGCCGCGATCAGGCGCGTGGCCGGCTTGTCCGGTCTCGGCTGCCCACCGGACAAGGCCCGGTCGTCCTGTTGCCGGGGTGCGCCGCCACCGGGAGGGTGAAAGCGACTCGTGGACCACCGTCGCTTCACTAGGAGCAAGCCATGCCTCTCCGTCTGCCCAGACATACCCCGCTCGTCGCCACCGCGGCTGCCCTCGCGCTCGCGGCGCCCGCCGTCGGCGCCGGCCCGGCGCCGTCGGCGTCGGCCGCCACGGCCCTCACCTCCGAGGTCAACCCCTTCGTCGGAACCCAGGACAACGGCAACACCTTCCCCGGAGCCAGTGCCCCCTTCGGCATGGTGCAGGTCAGCCCGGACACCGGAGGAGAGGGTGGCTACGACTACTCGCAGTCCCTCATCCACGGCTTCAGCCAGACCCACCTGTCCGGTGTCGGCTGCCCGGTCGTGGGCGAGCTGCCGGTCATGCCCACGACGGGAGCGGTCACGACGACCGACTCCACGGCATACCGGAGCGGGTTCACGCACGACGACGAGGAGGCGACGCCGGGGTACTACCGGGTGGGGCTGACGAAGTACGACGTCGACGCCGAGCTCACGGCGACCGACCGGACGGGGTGGCAGCGCTACACCTTCCCGGCGGGCAAGCAGGCCAACGTCCTCTTCAACACCGCCAAGGCCAACAGCACGGTCTTCGACTCCGAGATCCATGTCGTCGGCGACCGCACGATCGAGGGCCGGATTCACAACGGCAACTTCTGCGCCGGCAAGGACGAGCACACGATCTACTTCTCGGCGGAGTTCGAGAAGCCGTTCGCGTCGTTCGGGACGTGGTCGGGCTCGACCCGCACGCCGGGCTCCCGTGACGCCTCGACCAGCCGCGGCGCCAACGGCGCCTGGGTGACGATGCCGGAGGGCACGACGAGCGCCACCCTCAAGGTCGGCCTGAGCTACACCGGGGTCGAGGGCGCCCGCGCGAACCTCGAGGCCGAGACGAAGGACTCGTTCGACTTCGACGCCACCCGCGCCGCCCTGACGCAGCGGTGGGAGAAGGAGCTGGGCAAGGCTCGTATCACCGGCGGCTCGAAGGAGCGGCGGACCGCCTACTACACGGCGCTCTACCACGCGCTGCTCCACCCGAACCTCGCCGAGGACGTCGACGGGAGGTACTTCGGGTGGGACGGCAAGGTCCACACCTCCGACGGCTGGACGGCCCGGCAGAACTTCTCGCTCTGGGACACCTACCGCCCGCAGAACCAGCTGCTCGAGATCCTCGCCCCGGACGTCGCCCGCGACTCCTACCTGTCGGTGCTCGCCATCGGCCGCGAGGGTGGCTGGCTACCGCGCTGGGCGCTCGCCAACAGCGAGACCAACATCATGACCGGTGACCCCGTGACGCCGTTCCTCGTCGAGGGCTGGTCAAAGGGCTTCCTCGCGGGCCACGAGGCCGAGGCCTACGCGCTGCTGCGCCAGAACGCCACCGAGCGCCCGCCCAAGGACAGCCCCTACAACGGCCGCAGCGGCCAGCACTACTACGAGAAGCTCGGCTACATCCCCTTCGGGCTCGAGCTCGGCACCGACTGCGACCACAAGGGCGGCGACAACGACTGCGTCCACCCCGCGTCCGCCACGCTCGAGTACGCCGCGGCCGACGCCTCGCTGGCGATCATGGCCAAGGGGCTCGGCAAGACCGCCGACGCCGCGATGTTCGACGAGCGCGGACGGAGCTACCGCAACCTCTACGACTTCGAGACCGGCACCTTCCGCCCGCGCCTCGAGGACGGCACCTGGCTCGACCCGTACGAGCCGGTCGCGGCGTCGCACGCCTTCCACGAGGGCGGCGCGTACCAGTACCAGTGGCTCGTCCCGCAGGACCCCGCCGACCTCGTGAGGATTCTGGGCGGCCGGGAGAAGACGGCCGAGAGGCTCGACGAGTTCTTCGCCTACGACAAGCTGCTCGTCGACCCCGAGACGACGGTGCGCACCGACTGGATCGAGGCGACCTACGCCTACTACAGCAAGCCCACCTACAACCCGAACAACGAGCCCGACCTGCTCGCGCCCTACATGTACGCGTGGGTCCGGGAACCGAGCAAGACCGCCACCGTGGCGCGGGCGGCATACACGCTGTTCAACCCGGGACCGGATGGCATGACCGGCAACGACGACCTCGGCACGATGTCGGCCTGGTACGTCATGTCGTCGTGGGGCCTGCACCCGCCGATGAGCGGCGCGAACTACTTCGTCGTCTCGAGCCCGCAGTTCGAGCGGACCGACATCACCGTCGGCCGCCCGCAGACCGGGTCGGCGCGCCAGGGCGGCACCCTGACGATCACTGCGCCCGGAGTCTCGGACGACCGGCCCTACGTGCAGTCGCTCAAGGTCAACGGCACGCAATCGACGAAGAGCTGGGTGCGCTGGGACGACCTGCGCTCCGGTGGTTCGCTCGCGCACGTCGTCGGGTCCTCGCCGAGCTCGTGGGGCACGCTGCCCTCGGACGTCCCGCCGTCGGTGTCGACGTCGAAGGGCTCCAAGGCGGTGTCGATGAGCATGTCGGTCAAGCCGAGCCCGCTCGTGCTCGCGACCGGTGACACGTCCGGCAGGTTCGTCGTCGACCTCCTCGGGCAGGCCCAGAAGAGCCTGCCGGTGCGCGTGACCGTCGCGGCGCCGGAGGGGTGGAAGGCGACGCCGGCGTCGACCGACACCGTGCTCAAGAGCAACGGAGTGCCGGCGTCGGGCTCGGTGCCGGTGACGCTCACCGTGCCCGAGGGCGCGTCGGGGACCCACGAGGTCGTCGTCACCGCCTCGGCACCGGGTGTCCCGGACGTCGTCCGGACCCTGCAGGTGCGCTTCCAGGTGCCGCTCACCTGTGCCGGCGGCGCTGCGGCAGGGCCGTGCGCCGTCGACCTCGCCGGCGAGCGGAACCACGACGGCACGGCGAGCGTGTCGGCGTCGACCGAGGGCAACTTCGACGGCGGCGGCTGGAGCTTCGACGCCGCGCTGCTCCCGGCTGCCGGTTCGTGGGAGCACCAGGGCGTGACGTATGCCGTCCCGTCGCCTGCCGGGACCGCCGCGAACTTCGTCGAGGCCCGGGGACAGACGCTCCTCGTGCCGAGCGGGGCGCGCAGCACCCTCCGGGTCATCGGCGCCTCGCACGGCGGTGACGTCACGACGGCCCTGCGGGTGACCTACACCGACGGGTCCGTCGCCGACGTGCCCTTCGCCCTCACCGACTGGGCCGCCGGCAACGGGCGCAACGGCAACACCGTCGCCATCGCCATGGACCACCGCATCCGGGCGGGCCAGGGCGTCGACGGGCCGCCGGTGCAGCTCTTCGCCGCCGCGGGTGCCACCGATGCCGGCAAGCAGCTGCGGTCGGTGACGCTGCCGGACGACCCGCGGTTCGAGGTGTATGCCCTGACCCTCGAGTGACACCACCTGCCACGACGCTCGGCGACCTGCATCCGCGTTGCAGCTTCCTGCAGGCGCCGAGCGTCACGGCGGGGTGAGGGGTTGGGTGGACGGGGCGGGAGACCTCCCGCGCCGTCCTCGGCTGTCGCCGCGGATGACTCGCCGGACCGGACCCACCAGACCGGGCCGACCACTGTCAAAGGAGACACCATGCGCACCACCCGTCGTTACCTCGTTGGCCTCGCCGTCATGGCCGCCGTCGGCATCATGGGCGCCCAGGGCGCGCAGGGGAGCCGGTCGCGATGTGCGCCGGCAAGTCCTTCTGCAGCCCCTCCCGCTGAGACCCCACGGCCCCGGGACCCTCGTGGTCCCGGGGCCGTTCGCTGTCCACAGGGCGCCCCCGGTGTCCTCGTCGTCCACAGGTGCCGGCTCGGGGGCTGCGCTCCGCGCGGTCGCTGCCCCACGCTGGGTGCTCGACAGCGGGGACGACCGGACGGGGAGTGGGCATGGCGGCACAGGTGGAGACAGGGTCGGAGGAGGCCCTCAACAGCGTCGAGCTCGTCGGGCGGGTGAGCGGGGAGCCGGACGCACGGGTCCTGCCGAGCGGCGATGACCTCGTGACCCTGCGCGTCGTCGTGCCGCGACCGGCCGGTGGTCCCGTCGACACGATCGACCTGGCGTGCTGGTCGCGGTCCGCGCGGAGGTCGGCGCAGCGGATGTCGGACGGGGACCGGGTCCACGTCGTCGGCGCGTTGCGGCGCAGGTTCTTCCGGACGCCCGGGGGCGCGGCGAGCCGCTACGAGGTGGAGGTGACGAAGCTGACGCGACGCCGGGGCTCCGGCTGACCGCCGCGGCGCGCCGGCGCGATCCTTCGGACCCGGCGTCAGTGGGTGAGCTTGAGCCCGACGACCCCGGCGACGATCATCCCGACGAGCAGGATCCGGACGAGCGAGGCAGGCTCGGCGCCGGTGGCCATGGCCCAACCGACGGTGCCGACCGCACCGATGCCGACCCACACGGCATACGCCGTCCCGACGGGCAGGTCGCGCATCGCCCAGGCCAGCCCGCCCATGCTGAGAACGAGCGCCCCTCCGAAGACGACTGTCGGTCCGAGGCGGGTGAAGCCCTCCGAGCGGCCGAGTGCGGTGGCCCACACGGCCTCGAGGATCCCGGACAGGACGAGGACGATCCATGACATGACGAGCGCTCCTGCGGGCCGTCTTGTCGCGTGCCGGGTACGGCGCCCATCGTCCGGGAGCCTTGAAGTCGAGGCTCTCATCCGAGAGTCTCACACGGGGGAGTGGGCGGCAAACCGGCTGTGCGACAGTCCAGTTCAGAGATCCTTCTCGTAATAGACGGCGAGCGGGCCGGAGCCTCGCCCCTCGTGGCAGTCGAAGCCGAGGGACTCGTAGAGGTGGCGGGCCGCCTCGTCGTCCTCGGAGGTGTTGAGGTCGGCGTAGGTCGCACCCCGGGCCCGGCAGTGGTCGAGGACGTCCGTGAGGAACCGCCGGCCGAGCCCGCGGCCGCGCGACGCGGGTGCGACGTAGAGCTCGGCGAGGTAGGCCTCGGTGGTGTCCGCCCACGTCGCGGTCCGGAACCGGACGATGGCGAGGCCCACCACCGGCTCGCCGGCGAGCAGCACGCTCGTGTCGCCGCCGGCGACGAGCCGCGAGAGGTGAGTGGCCATGACGTCGACGTCGGGGACGGGTTCGTCGTACTCACGCTGGAAGTCGGCGAACAGCCCTGCGGCAGAACGGAACTCGTCGTCCCTGGTCGCCAGCCGAGCGGTGTCCACCCACCGAGGCTATCGCCGCCTCCGACGCGGGGGAGGGGAGACGGTGCAAGATCGTGCCGTGAGCGATGCAGGGACCGGGGGCCGCGGGCGTGAGGACCGCCGGCGCGATGAGCGGGAGCAGGAGGGTCGCCACCGGGAGGAGCGCCAGCGGGAGGACCGGTTGCGCGACCTCGCGCTGCTGCGCCGGGTGCGTGACCGGATGGACCGCGAGTTCGACCGGCCGCTCGACGTCGAGGCGCTTGCGCGTGACGTCCACATGTCGTCCGGCCACCTGAGCCGGTCGTTCCGGGCGGCCTACGGCGAGTCGCCCTACAGCTACCTCATGACCCGTCGGATCGAGCGCGCGATGGCGCTCTTCCGCCGCGGCGACCTCAACGTCACCGAGGTCTGCTTCACCGTCGGGTTCTCGTCGCTGGGAACCTTCAGCACGCGCTTCTCCGAGCTCGTCGGCATGTCCCCGAGCGCCTACCGCCGGCTGGCCGAGGAGCACAACGCCGAGCTGCCCTCGTGCGTCACCAAGGCCGTGACGAGACCGGTCAGGAATCGAGAAGCGCCGCCCCTGCCACCGAACTAGCGTCGGCGCCATGGACATCACCATCCACCACACGTTCCTCCCGCACACCGACCCCGAGGCCTCGCTGGCCTTCTACCGCGACACCCTGGGCTTCGAGGTGCTCGCCGACGTCGGTCAGGGCGCCATGCGCTGGATCACCATCGCGCCCGCCGGCAACCCGACACCGTCGATCGTGCTCACCCCGCCCGCCGCGGACCCCGGCATCACCGACGACGAGCGCACCACCATCGCCGAGATGATGGCCAAGGGCACCTACGCCACGATCGTGCTGTCGACGCCCGACCTCGAGGGCACGTTCGACGCCGTCCAGGCCAGCGGGGCCGAGGTCACCCAGGAGCCGACCGACCAGCCCTGGGGCGTGCGCGACTGCGCCTTCCGCGACCCCGCCGGCAACCATGTGAGGATCAACCAGGCGTCGTGAGGACGACGAGCTCGCGCGTCGACCGAGTCATGGCGACGTAGCGGTCGACCGCTCCCTCGACGCCGTCGCCCCACCGGTCCGGGTCGACGAGGACGACGAGGTCGAACTCGAGCCCCTTGGCGAGCTCGGGGGAGAGGGACCGCACTCGGGACGACCCCTCGAACCCGGGGTCCCCGATGACGCACGCGACGCCGTCGTCGTGGCGAGCCAGCCAGTCCGCGACGACGGCGTCACGGTGTGCCACGTCCGCATGGCGCACCGGCACGCCGCTGCTGCGCACGGACGTCGGCACGTTCGCGTCCGGCACTGCCGCACGGATGACGGGGGCGGCCTCGGCCATGACCTCCTCGGGCGTCCGGTAGTTGACCGTGAGCGAGGCGAGGCTGACCTGCGTCAGCCCTACGCGTGCGAGCCGCTCCTGCCACGACTCGGTGAACCCGTGCCTTGCCTGGGCCCGGTCGCCGACGATCGTCAGGCTCCGCGACGGGCAACGCGCCAGCAGCATCTGCCACTCGGCGTCGGTGAGCTCCTGGGCCTCGTCGACGACGACGTGGGCGAACGGCCCGGCGAGCTGCTCCGGCCGGCTGCGTCCCACGGGGTCGTCGTCGACGAGGTTCCGCCGCAGGTCAGGATGACGCAGCATCGTCACGAGACCCTCGCCGTCGTCGTCGGCGGCGATGAGGTCGTCGATGACGGTCTCCACCTGCCGGCGCTCGGCCTCAGCGGCCGCCTCGCGGCGACGGCGTCGGCGCTCGGCACCGGCGTCACCCAGCCGGAGCCTGGCGGCGTCGAGCAGCGGCAGGTCCGACACCGTCCATGCCTTCGGCTCGGTGCGCTGGAGCAACCCCACCTCCTCCGGTGTCAGCCACGGGGCGCAGCGCCGCAGGTAGGCCGGGACGGTCCACAGGTCACCGACGAGATCGTCGGCGTCGAGCAGCGGCCACGCCCGATGGACGGCGTCGACGAGGTCGGTGTCCTGACGCAGCACTCGGCGCAGCAGGTCGTGGGGAGCATCGACCTCCTCGTCGTCATGCTTCTCGACGAGGATCTCGACGAGCGCCTCCCAGACCTCCTCACGAGCCTCGTTGTGCGGCGTACCCGGCGACGGCGCGTCGAAGGCGACCTCCCAGTCCTCGGGTCCGAGCCGGACCTCCGCCCACGGCGTCTCCACCGTGAGTCCCTCACGGGGCGGCTCCTCGTAGAGCCCGACGGCCGGCTCGATCGCCGCGACCATCGCCGCCCTCGACTTGAGCAGGGCGACCCGGGGGTCGGCCTCGGCCGGCGCGTCCTCGCCCTCCGGCACGAGGTCGCGCACGGTGCACGTGAGCACGCCTTCCTCACCGAGGCTCGGGAGGACGTCCGAGACGTAGCTGAGGTAGGGCACGTGGGGTCCCACGAAGAGGACGCCACCGCGGCTGTGCCCAAGCCGCGGGTCGGAGTAGAGGAGGTATGCCGTCCGGTGCAGGGCCACGACCGTCTTCCCGGTGCCGGGACCCCCGTCCACGACGAGGGCGCCCCGTGAGCCGGCGCGGATGATCGCGTCCTGGTCGGACTGGATCGTGCCGAGCACGTCGCGCATCCGGCTCGACCTGCTCGACCCGAGGCTGGCGAGGAAGGCCGACTGGTCGTCGAGGGATGCGTTGTCCCGCATGCCCTCCTCGGTGAAGACCTCGTCCCAGTAGTCGGTGACCCGGCCGCCGGTCCATCGGTAGCGCCTGCGGCTCACGAGACCCATGGGGTTGGCGTGGGTGGCACCGAAGAACGCCTCCGCGACGGGAGAGCGCCAGTCGACGAGCACCCTGTTGCCCTCCTCGTCGGTGAGACCGAGTCGCCCGACCCAGATCGGCTCCGGGTCGTCCTCACGCACGATTCTCCCGAGGCAGAGGTCGACGCCGTGACGGCCGAACGAGCGGAGCCGGGCGGACAGTCGGTGGGTCTCGAGGTCGCGGTCGAGTGCTGCCCGCCCTGCCCCACCGGGTCGCCGTCGGGAGGCGTCGAGTCGGGCAGCGAGGTCCGTGCGCGTGAGGTCGAGGCTTCTCGCCACCTCGCGAAAGTGCCTGTCGTCATTGGCGATTCGGCTCGGCTCGGCCTTCGCCGAGAGCCGGTCCGGCAGGTCGAACCAGGTGGTTGTCGTGGTCTTCACACAGCGCTCCGATCGGCCGGCACGTCCGGCCACGACCATCGATTCTGGACACGACCAGCCGCTTGCCACAAGGCCCCCTGTGCGCTATACCTTGGACATGGAGGGACGCTGCGGCGTCCCTCTCCTGCGTTGTGGCACAGCAGATCCCGGTGTCACCGGCCCCATCACGAGGGGTTCCCGAAGCGCCGACGACCGCCGACCGGGGGAGCGAGGCTCAGCCCACGAGGACCCGGAACTCGTTGCCGTCGGGGTCGACGAGGACCGACGCGCCGTCGGTGCGGTTCGCCTCCGTCTGCTCGATGGCGCCGAGCGCGACGAGCCTTCGCACCTCCGGTCCGAGGTCACCGGACGATGGCACCGAGAGCTCGAGGTGGAGGCGGTCGCGGCTGAGGCGAGGCATGAGGGGCGGCCCGCTCCACGTGATCTTCGAGCCTCCCGTCGGGGACTGGATGGCGGTCTCCTCGTCCTGGTCCCACACGAGAGGCCAGCCGAGGACCTCGCTCCAGAAGACCCCCAGCGCGTGCGACCCGTCGCAGTTGATGCCGCCGATGACGCCGGTGTCGGCGAGGAAGGAGTTCCCCGGCTCGATGACGCACAGCTCGTTGCCCTCGGGGTCCGCGAGGACCACGTGCCCGTCGTCCGCCGTCTGACCGATGTCGATGTGGCGGCCGCCGAGGGCCAGCGCCCGGTCGACCGTCGCGGTCATGTCGGCCTCGGACCGGCTCGTGAGGTCGAAGTGGATCCTGTTCGGGTCGCGCTTCGGGGTGTCGGCCCGTCGGAGCGTGAGCCGGTAGTCGGTGCCGTCGTGGGGGAGTGCGACCACCTCGTCGGACGCCTGTTCGTCGAGCTCCCAGCCGAGCACCCCGGCCCAGAACCGGCCGACGAGGACGGGCTCGGAGCACTCGATGCTGATGCCGCGGAACCGTGACGTCGCCATCCGGTCACCGTAGGCAGCCGACACCACGGCGGCAACGGGATTTCCTGCGGCTCACCGGTTCTCCGGCGTCCCCGCCAGCCGACGGCCGGACAGCTGACCATCGGGCGCATAGGGTGCGACCCGTGCGTGACGACGTGAGGCGATCGTGATCCTGCCGAAGGTGCGGGACCCGCGGCTCGTGACGATCCGTCGCGGTGGGACGCTCACCGACGACGACCACCGCCTGCTCGCGCTGTGGGCGGCGGACTGCGCCGAGCACGTCCTGCACCTCGTCGAGGCGGAGCGACCCGACGACCCCAGGCCGCGCACGGCGGTCGAGTCGGTGCGCGCCTGGACCCGGGGCGGGCTGGGCATGATGGCCTCACGTGCTGCTGGGGGACACGCCATGGGAGCGGCACGGGACCTCGTCGGGGCGGCCCGCCACGCGGCATACGCGGCAGGTCAGGCGGCCTGCGTCCCGCATGTCGCCGAGCACGACCTGGGCGCGGCTGCCTACGCGATCAGGGCGGTGCGGGCGACGGCGTCGGGCGACGAGGGGATCGTCCTCGGTCGCCAGGAGCTCACGTGGCAGCGCGACCGGCTGCCGGCGCAGGTGCGCGACCTCGTCCTTCAGGACATGGTCCGGCGCGACGACATCTGCTGGTCGGTCTTCAGCGCCTGAGCGCGGCTCCATGCGACCACTAGGGTGACGCACGTGGACGAGACGCAGCGGCCGGGCACGCGTCGTCGTGCCGACGTCACCGACCTCGAGCTCGTCGCTGGCGTCGAGAGGCGCGAGCTGCACCTCGTCGAGCCGGACCCGTCCTGGGCGGCCTGGTTCGCCGAGCACGAGACTCGACTGCGTGGCGCACTGGGCGCGACCGCCGTCAGCGTCGAGCACATCGGCTCGACGTCGGTGCCCGGTCTCGCGGCCAAGCCGATCCTCGACGTCCTCGTGACGGTGCCCGACATCACCGCCGACGAGGACTACGTCGACGCGCTCGTCGCCGTCGGCTACGTGCTGCGGGTGCGTGAGCCCGGCCACCGTCTCGTGCGAACCCCGGAGCGCGACGTCCACGTGCACATCCTCGAGGATGGAGACCCGGTGGCCGACGACTACCTGTTGCTGCGCGACCACCTGCGTGTCGACGCGGCCGACCGCCGGCTCTACGAGGACACGAAGCGCGACCTCGTCTCACGCGACTGGTCCGACATGAACGCCTACGCCGACGCGAAGACCGACGTCATCGAGGCGATCAAGGGACGTGCCCGCACGCGGCAACGGCACCCCTCCTGACCCCTTCGTAGAACGCCGATAATCGACATTATGTCAACCAACGGGAGCGCGGGCGTCCGTGCCGACCTCCCCCGCGCTACGTTCGACAGGTGATTCGCATCGGAGTGTCCGGCTGGCGGTATGCCGGGTGGCGCGGCGACTTCTACCCCCAGGGGCTGCGCCAGAAGGACGAGCTGGCGCACGTCGGTTCGCGGATGTCGAGCGTCGAGATCAACGGCTCGTTCTACTCGTTGCAGCGACCGACGTCCTATCAGCGCTGGCGTGCCTCCGTGCCGGACGACTTCGTCTTCGCCGTCAAGGGCAGCCGCTACGTCACGCACATGAAGCGGCTGCGTGACGTCGGGACGCCCTTGGCGAACTTCTTCGCGTCGGGTCCACTCGCCCTCGGGCCAGGGCTCGGACCGCTGCTCTGGCAGCTGCCGGAACGGCTCGTCTTCGACCGCGACACCGTCGCCGACTTCCTCGCACTACTCCCCCGCACGACGTCCGCCGCGGCCGACCTCGCGAGGAGACACGACGACCGGGTGCCCGCCGACCGCGCCTGGACGACGACCGACGTGGACAGGCCGCTCCGGTATGCCGTCGAGCCTCGCCATCCGTCGTGGGACACGTCCGCGACGCGGTCGCTGCTGTCGGAGCACGGTGTCGCCCTCGTCCACGCCGACACCGCGGGCCGGTTCCCCGAGATGGGCGACGGCACGGCCGACTTCCACTACGTCCGCCTCCATGGCGAGGAACGCCTGTATGCCGGCGGCTACAGCGACGCGACCCTCGACACGTGGGCGGAGCGGCTCACGGGTTGGGAGTCGTCGGGCGCGGACTCCTACGTCTACTTCGACAACGACATCGACGGCCGGGCGCCGTGGGACGCCGTGCGCCTCCTCGACCGGGTCGACGCGGCGCGGACCTGAGCCGGCGAGCCACTCAGCCCAGGCCCCGGTGCGCCGCCCACATCACGGCGGCACGGGTGGCCGCGGCGTCGACGAGGGCGGCGAGCTCGGGCCGGTCCGGGATCCTGAACGACGTGTAGCCGCCCCGGCCACCGGCGACTGGCCGTCCGTAGGCCTTCGCAGCGACGTGACCGTCCGGGAGCAACCGGATGTTGAGCGACGTGAGCTCGAACTCCTCTCCGCGCCTCGAGTCCCGCCACCTCAGGTCCTCCGGCACGGTGACGTTGATGGCGAGGGCGCTCACCTCGACGGCTGCCTCGTTCCCTGCCGGCTCCACGTCGTCCCCACTCCCCTGCGTCCCCATCACGTCACCTGCTCCCGCGCTGCCGGCTCGCGCGCGTCACGCCGTAGCCGGGGACGAACGCCTGTTCGAGGACCGCGCGCTGGTCCCTCGTGAGGCCGGTCATGGACGTCGGCGTCACGGGATGGGGCAGGGCGCGCCCTCGCAGCAGGGGCGGATCCAGCCGCACCCGTCGCAGCGCTCGTGCGAGGTCTCCCAACGCAGGAGATGTCCGCAGTTGGGACACGGTTCGGTGTGGTCGGCCATATCGTCAAGCCTATGGGCTGGACGGTGGTGCCCCTCGGACCCGACACGTGGGACGGCTTCGCCGACCTCGTCGACCGCAACAACGGCATCTTCGGCGGCTGCTGGTGCATCGGCTTCCACCTCGACCGCGCTGACGATGTCCCGAGCTACCGCGAGGCCAAGAGGGAACGCGTGCACTCCGACCGGGCCCACGCCGCCCTCGTCGTCGACGACGACGGGGCCGTGCAGGGGTGGGCCCAGTTCGGCGACGTAGCGGAGCTGCCGGGCATCAAGCACCGCCGGGCCTACGAGCAGGAGCCTCCGTCCGTCCCCGACTGGCGGATCACCTGCGTCTTCGTCGACAAGCGACACCGTGGCCGGGGTGTGGCCCGGCTGGCGGTCGAGGGCGCGGTCGACCTCATCGCGTAGGCCGGTGGCGGTCTCGTCGAGGCGATCCCGGAGCGGACCGAGGGTCGCGACGCCCCGGGCCGATTCCTCTTCAGCGCCACCCTCGAGCTCTTCGAGAGCTTGGGGTTCACCCCGGTCCGGCAGGTCGGCAAGCACGCATGGGTGGTCTCGCGCACGGTCGCCGGCTCTTCTCGCCAATGACCGGACGCCGGTCCGTCGCTGCGTGAATACTGGCTGCGTCTGCGCCTGCCCCCGGCCAGGAGGACCCATGGCGAAGCCCTCGATCCTCGCCGTCGACGACGACGTGGCGGTCGTCGGCGCCGTCGTGCGCGACCTGCGCGCCCGCTACGGGCAGGACTACCGCATCCTGCGGGCGACCCATGGCGCCGAGGCCCTCGAGATCCTCGCCGACCTCCTCCTCAAGGACCGGCCGGTCGCCGCCGTCGTCTCGGACCAGCGGATGCCCGGCATGACGGGCATCGAGGTCCTCAGCAAGGTGCGCGAGACGTTCCCGGACTGCAAGCTCGTGCTTCTCACGGCATACGCGGACACCGACGTCGCGATCGCGGCGATCAACGACATCGACCTCGACTACTACCTCATGAAGCCGTGGGACCCGCCGGACGAGCGGCTCTATCCCGTCCTCGACGGGCTGCTCGGCGACTGGCGGCGCGGCCATCCGGACCGGGACTCCGAGGTCCGCGTCGTCGGACACCGGTGGTCGGAGTCGACGCAGGCGGTGAAGTCCTTCCTCGCGCACAACCACGTGCCCTACCGCTGGCTCGAGGTCGGCCAGAGCGACGAGGCCGAGCGGCTCGTCGATGTGGCCGGCCCGGGTGAGGGCCAGCTGCCGCTCGTCACCCTGCCCGACGGCGCCTCGCTGTGGTCGCCCCGCACGGTCGAGCTCGCGGACGCGCTCGGGCTGCGGACGCGTGCCCGCCAGCCGCTCTACGACCTCTGCATCGTCGGGGCCGGGCCGGCCGGTCTCGCCGCGGCCGTCTACGCCGCCTCGGAAGGCCTAGAGACGGTCGTCGTCGAGCGCGATGCGCCCGGCGGGCAGGCGGGTCTCAGTGCGTCGATCGAGAACTACCTCGGCTTCCCCAAAGGGCTTTCCGGTGCCGACCTCGCCCACCGGGCAGTCGCGCAGGCGGCTCGGTTCGGGGCCGAGATGGTGCTCGCCCGCGACGTCGTCGGGTTCGAGACGAGGGGGCCCGTCCACGCCGTGCTGCTCGACGGGTCGAGCGACATCGAGGCGCGGGCGGTCCTCGTCGCGAGCGGGGTCTCCTACCGCCGGATCGACGCTCCCGGGCTCGACGACCACGTCGGCCGCGGGCTCTACTACGGCGCCACCGCGGGTGAGGCGAGCCAGACCGCGGGCGAGGACGTCTACCTCGTCGGGGCCGCGAACTCGGCCGGACAGGCGGCGCTCAACTTCGCCCTGCACGCCCGTCGGGTCGTCCTCCTCGTGCGAGGGAGCACCCTCGAGGCATCGATGTCGCAGTACCTCGTGACCCGCCTCAACGAGGCGCCCAACATCGAGGTCCGCCTCCGCACCGAGATCGTGGGGGCGAGCGGTGACGACCACCTGCGGTCCATCACCCTGGCCGACCGGGCGACCGGGGACGAGCAGGAGGTCGAGACGAGCTGGGTCTTCGTCTTCATCGGTGCGGCCCCACGCACCGACTGGCTCGGCGAGGCGATCGCCCGGGACGCACGCGGGTTCGTCCTCACCGGCCCGGAGCTGCCCGTGCCCGCCGAGGTCGGCTGGCCGCTCGAACGCAGCCCGCTCGCCCTCGAGACGAGCGTCCCGGGCGTCTTCGCCGCCGGTGACGTGCGCCTCGACAGCATGAAGCGGGTGGCCTCGGCCGTCGGTGAGGGAGCCATGGCCGTCCATCTCGTCCACCGCTACCTGGACACCGTCTGATGCTCGCCGAGGAGCTCCGAGCCGTCCCGCTCTTCGATGGCTTCACCGACGAGCAGATCCGCGAGCTCGCGCGCGCCGGTGAGGAGGTCCACTTCGACCCGGGCACCACGCTCTTCGACGAGGGCCGCCCGGCCGACGACTGGTGGCTGCTCCTCGACGGCAAGGTCGACCTCGTCCGCCGCATCGGGCACGAGGAGACGGTCATGGCGACGATGTCGCAGCGTGGCCAGTGGGCCGGAGGTTTCCGGGCCTGGGACGAGCACGGCGTCTACATGGGCAGCGGCCGCGTCATCGAGCCCACCCGGCTCTTCCGCCTGTCGTCGACGAGCCTCGGCGAGCACGGCGAGGTGTGGTTCCCCTTCGCCGTCCACCTCCTGCGCGGGCTCATCGGCACCGCGCGCCGGATCGAGCACAACGCGCGCCAGCGTGAGGCGCTCGTCTCTCTCGGAACTCTCGCCGCCGGGCTCGCCCACGAGATCAACAACCCGGCCTCGGCGGCGGTGCGGTCGGTGGGCGCGCTCCAGTCGAGCTGCGACGACCTGCTCGACTCGCTGCACCGGCTCGCGCTGAGGCCCATCACCGCTGCCGACTTCGTCGCGCTCGACGGCCTGCGACGCGCCCTCGACGATGCCGAGGTGCCGACCGGGGTGGCGCTCGGCGACCGCGAGGACGAGATCGCCGACTGGCTCTCCGAGCGCGGCGTCGACCGCGACTGGGTCCTCGCCCCCGTCCTCGCCGGCGCCGGAGCCGACCTCGGCTGGTGCGAGCGGGCCGAAACCGCCCTCCAGGACGACGGTGTGCTCCAGGACGGGCTCGACTGGGTGGTGAGCGCGGTGACGACGACCTCCCTCATCGCCGAGGCGCAGGACGCCACCCGGCGGGTCTCCGACCTCGTCTCCGCGGTGAAGTCCTACTCCCAGCTCGACCGGGCCACCGTGCAGGAGGTGCAGGTGACCGACGGGCTCGAGAGCACCCTCATGATCCTCGGCCACAAGCTGCGGGACGGCGTGGTGGTGCACCGGGACTACGGTCGCGACGTGCCGCCCGTCATGGCCGCACCCGGCGAGCTCAACCAGGTGTGGACCAACCTCATCGACAACGCGGTCGACGCGATGGACGGGTCGGGAACCCTGTGGGTGCGCACGTCCGCCGACCAGCACTCTGTCGTCGTGGAGATCGTCGACACCGGCTCCGGGCTCACCGACGAGGTGGCCGCCCACGCGTTCGACCCGTTCTTCACGACCAAGGACGTCGGCAAGGGCACGGGGCTCGGCCTCGACATCTCGCGGCGGATCGTCGTCGACAACCACGGCGGGGACATCTCCTTCGAGTCCCGCCCCGGCGAGACGGTCGTGCGCGTCCGGCTCCCCCGGCAGGCGACGACCTGACCCATGCGGGAGGGTGTGCCCATGAGCGACGACTCCCTGGTCCGCGCGCTGGGCTACGCCCACTCCCCCGGCAACGCCGTCCAGCGCGGCCTGCGGCGCGTCGCCGGGACGCGGTTCGGCGCCGCTGCCCTCTCGCGCACGCTGCGTCACGCCGACGGCATCGTCGGCCGGAGGACCCAGGGGCGGCACAGCGCCGCGAGCCTCGCCACCGGACTGTCGGTGCTCACCCTGACGACGACCGGTCGGCGCTCGGGGGTGGCGCGCACGAGCCCGCTCATCGCGACGCCACTCGGCGACGACCTCGCCCTCCTCGGCACGAACTTCGGGCAGTCGTCGACCCCGGCGTGGGCGCTCAACCTCGAAGCCAACCCGGAGTGCGTCGTGGGCTACCGCGGCCTCGAGGTGCCCGCGCTGGCGCGACACGCGACGCCGGAGGAGGCCGACGTGGTGTTCGACCTCGCGAGCCGGTCCTACGTCGGCTATGCGCACTACCGCGAGCGGATCGGCGACAGTCGCCGCATCCGGGTCTTCGTCCTCGCCCTCGCCCGCTGACCCGACCGCGGGAGCACAGCGTGGCGTGAGCCGTCGAGGAACTCTTGACCCGGCATACCAACTCTTGACCGTCGGGGAACCCGGCGTTGACCGGCACGTCCATACGTTGGCGGACGGCCGCTCACCGCGGCTGTCCCTGCCACCAGGAGTAGACATGTCGACGACCAGTCGCACCTTCGCCGTCCTCGCCGCGACCGCCCTCACCGGCGGTGCCATCTTCGCGGGCCAGGCCACGGCGGCCGAGGGCCAGGCGCCCACCTACGGCGAGTTCAAGGCCTCCACCTTCCAGGACCTCGATCGCAAGTACATCGTCAACGGTGACGAGCCCGTCGACACCGACGGCAAGCTGCGCCAGTTCTACGACGCGCTCGTCGCGCCGCAGCAGACGCAGGAGGACGGCCTCATCGTCAACACGGTGAGCGGCCGCGACGACAAGTGGTCGGCGACCCAGGCCCTCAACCTCACCTACTGCGTGTCGACGAAGTTCGGCGCCGACTACAGCCGCGTCGTGTCGGCGATGACGGCCGGCGTCGGCCAGTGGGAGGCGGCGACGAGCAAGGTGAACTTCACGCACGTCACGACGCAGGACGGCAGCTGCACCACGCGCAACACCTCGGTGCTGTTCTCCGTCGAGCCGACGAAGACGACGCAGTACATCGCGCGGGCCTTCTTCCCCAGCACGGCGAAGTCCGGCCGCAACGTCCTCGTCAACGCCAGCTCGCTCTACAACAGCGGCTCGTGGACCCCGTCGAACATCATGGCGCACGAGCTCGGCCACACCCTCGGCTTCCGCCACGAGCACACGCGACCCGAGGCCGGAACCTGCTTCGAGGACAACAACTGGCGTCCGCTCACGCCATACGACAGCGCGTCGATCATGCACTACCCCCAGTGCAACGGATCCTCCGATGACCTCAGCATGACCGAGAGCGACCGCCAGGGAGTGCGCGCGCTCTACGGCAGCTGAGAACAGCCTGCTCGCTTTCCTCCCGAGCAGGCCGCATCACCCCCACCGGCACCCAGGGGCTCCGAGCCGGTGGGGGTGACGTGCGTCAGGACGCGATCGGCAGGAGGTGCGCGCGCTCGGTCCCGATGGGCACGAACCCTTCCCGCAGCAGGAGCGGCAGCGAAGCCGTCCGTCGCGCCTTCGTGATCGCCGTGTGGCACCGTGCGGTCGCGGCGAGGTCGAGACGTGCGGCGAGCATCGCGGCATACACGCCTCGCCGTCGTGCGTGCGGCAGGACGGCCGCGCCGACGAGCGGGGCCACCTGCCACTCGAACCCGACGCTCGCGCGCCCCACCGGCTCGCCGTCGACCCAGCCGACGACCCACGCGCTCCTCGCGGCGTCGAGGTCGTCGAGCACCTCCGCGAGGTGGGCGTCCGGGTCGGGAGGGACCGGGTCGTCGAAGACCTCCGCGCCGATCCGCACGACCGCCTCGAGCCCTTCGGCGTCCCGCACGAGCGTGACCCGCACGCCGGGGGCGATCGGCGGGACCGACCCCTCGACGGCCCTCGCCACGCACACCTGGTCCTCGACCGTCGTCGCACCCGCGGCGACGACGAGCTCCTCGAGGCCCTCAGGAGTCGAGTCGTCGCGGAACCACCACTCGGCACTGCGCGCTCCGCGCGCCCGGAGGTATGCCGTGAGGTCGGCGAGCACGTCGGCGGGCTCGCGCTCGGAGTGGGTCCAGTGCACGACGAACGGGCGCTCCGGCTCGTCGGGGTGGTGGCTGACGAGGGCCTCGTCGTGGGTGAGGGTGACGTAGCCCCTGGCGGGGACGACGCCGTGGCGGGTCATCGCGTGCAGCACGTTCGCGGGGAACGGCGCGTCCCCGCTCGAGTCCCCGTCCACGCCCCCGCCGGTGCTCACGCCTCGAAGCGGCTCGGGTCGCCGGCTCCCTGCCGGACCACCTCTGGGACGTCGCCGGAGAGGTCGACGACGGTTGTCGGCTCGCTGCCGCACTCCCCCGAGTCGATGACGACGTCGACGACGTGGTCGAGCTCCTCCTTGACCTGCCAGCCGTCGGTCATCGGCTCGGTCTCGCCGGGGAGGATGAGGGTCGACGTGAGCATCGGCTCCCCCAGCTCGGCGAGCAGCGCGCGCACGACGGGGTGCTCGGGGATGCGGACCCCGACCGTGCGCTTCTTGGCGTGGAGGAGCTTACGCGGCACCTCACCGGTCGCGGGCAGGATGAACGTGTAGGGGCCCGGCGTCGAGGCCTTGACCGCCCGGAAGACCGCGTTGTCGACGTGGACGAACTGCCCGAGCTGGGCGAAGTCGGCACAGACGAGCGTGTAGTGGTGCTTGTCGTCGAGCCTGCGGATGTCTCGGATCCGGTCCTTGGCCGACTGGTTGCCGAGCGCCGCGCCCAGGGCGTAGCCGGAGTCGGTCGGGTAGGCGATGAGGCCTCCGTCGCGAAGGGTCTCGACGGCCTGCCGGATCGAGCGCGGCTGCGGGTCGACGGGGTGGACGTCGAGGTAGCGCGCCACCGCTCAGTCCTCCCGCATCGTCACGGGCGTGCCGATCTGGACGGTGCGGGACACGCTGCACAGCCGGTCGTGCGACTGGGCGATAGCCCGCGGCAGCATGTCCCGCGCGCGGTCCCCGTCGGCGCCCTCGGGGAACCGGACGCGGAAGGTGACCTCGAGGTCCTCGATGTGGTTGCCCTGCTCGTCACGGACCTTGGTGCCCGAGCTCGTCACGGTGAACTCGGTGGGCTCGGCCCGCTTGGCCGTGATGAAGTCGACGTCGACGGCGCTGCACCCGGCGATCGCCGTGAGGAGCAGCTCGACCGGCGTGAAGTCGTCCGTCTCCCCGGTGCCGATGTGGATCGTGCCGCCGCGCACGTTCGTCACGTCGAGCTCGCCGTGCCCCGTCCGCGTCATCGACACCGACCGGAACCCCGGGCCGGTGCCGCCGGTCTCGGGCTCCGTGCTCGTGCTGGGCTCGGTCATGTGGTGCTCCATTTCTCGTCGATGGCGCGCACGACCTTGATGTCGCGCATCGTCACTGCGGTGCCGGCCAGCTTCTCGAGCCGGGATCCGGTGAGCCGGACCTTGTCGAACGTCGTGTCGTACTCGAGGAGGAGGTCGCGCCCCACGACCCGGCAACGCTCCGGTGACTCCTCGTATGCCGTGAGCGCCTGTGCCGCGTCCTCGCTCACCTCACCCTTGGCGAAGGCGACGTAGCGCCGCCCACCCTGGCGGACGAGCTGCGGCACCTTCTCGCAGGCGGCGCGCAGGTCGGCCAGCTCGGCGGGCGAGCGGACGATCGTCGGCACCTCGAACCCTCGCCACTCCTCGAGCAGCCGCTCGATGGCCGCCTCGACCTTGGCCTGCGAGCGCATCGTCGACGTGACGGCGATGTTGCCGGTCTGGATGTGAGTGGCGACATCGGTGAAGCCTGCGTCGGCGAGCCGTTCGCGCAGCTCGGCCATCGGCACCTTGTGGTGCGGACCGAGGTTGATCGCCCGCAGGAAGGCGAGGTGGCGCGGCATACGGGGATCCTGCCAGAGTGACGACCATGACCGGCGCACCCACTGTCCCCGATGGCCACATCGTCCTCGTCCGCCACGGCAAGACGGAGTGGAGCGAGTCGGGGCAGCACACCGGGACGACCGACCTGCCCCTGACCGAGCAGGGTGAGGCAGACGCGGCGACGCTCGGTGAGCGGCTCTCCGGCTTCGACTTCGGGCTCGTCCTCTCGTCACCGATGCAGCGCGCGCTGCGGACCGCCGAGATCGCCGGGTTCAGTGACGTCGTGGTGGACCCCAACCTCGTCGAGTGGGACTACGGCGGCTACGAGGGACGCACGACCAAGGACATCCGCGCCGACCTCGGCTACGACTGGGCCGTCTTCGAGCACGGCGTCGTGTCGGGAGCCACCCCCGGCGAGACGGTGGAGGAGGTCGCGGCGAGGGCGTCGCGCGTGCTCCTCCGCGCTGCTCCGGTGCTGCAGGACCGCGATGTGCTCCTCTTCGGCCACGGGCACGCGCTGCGTGTCCTCGCGACCGTCTTCCTGCGCGAGCAGCCCCGCTTCGCCGCCAAGCTGCTGCTCGATGCCGGGTCCGTGAGCGTGCTCGAGTACGAGCGCGAGCAGCCGGCGATCAAGCTCTGGAACAGCCTGGGCTGAGGCCGGTCACCGGCCGCCCGGGTCCAGGGGCTCGGGGACACGCTCGGGTCAGGGCAGCGGCCAGGTGTGGACCGGCTCGTTGGTTGCCATGTGCTCGGAGTAGAGCGCGAGCATCTGGTGCAGCGCAGTGCGCCGGTCGCTCCCCTTGGCCTCGAAGCGGCGCACCGCCTCGGTCTGCCAGGTGGCCCCGTTGACCCCGGCCCTCGCTCGGGCCTCGATGATCCCGAGGAAGCGGTCGCGGACGGCCTGCGAGACGCCCCACTCCTCGAGCCCCTCGTGGGCGAGCGGCAGCAGGTGGCGCAGGACGAGCTCGTCGGCGCCGACCTCGCCGTAGCCGGGCCAGTAGAGACGCGACTCGATGCCGTCGCGGGCGCCGCGGTGGAAGTTCTCCTCGCACGCGGCGAAGCTCATCTTCGTCCAGACGGGCCGCTCGGTGGAGGCGAGCTTGCGGACCGCGCCGTAGTAGAACGCGGCGTTGGCCAGGGTGTCGGCGATGGTCGGTCCGGCCGGCAGCACGCGGTTCTCGACGCGGAGGTGGGGGCGGCCGTCGACGATGTCGTAGATCGGGCGGTTCCAGCGGTAGACCGTGCCGTTGTGCAGCCGCAGCTCGGCGAGGTCGGGCGCCTCCCCCGCCTCGAGGCGGGCCATCGGGTCCTCGTCGGTCGTCTCGGCAAGCAGCGCCGGGAAGTAGCGGGAGTTCTCCTCGAAGAGGTCGAAGATGCTCGTGATCCACCGCTCGCCGAAGAACACGCGGGGACGCACGCCCTGGTTCTTGAGCTCGATGGGGCGGGTGTCGGTGGCCTGCTTGAACAGCTCGATCCGGGTCTCGGCGTGCAGGCGCTGCCCGAAGAAGAACGGCGAGTTGGCGGCCAGGGCCACCTGGACCGGCGACAGCGCCTGGGCGGCGTTCCAGTGGTCGGCGAAGTCCGCGGGCGTCACCTGGAGGTGCAGCTGGACGCTCGTGCAGGCGGACTCGGGCGCGATGGAGTTGCAGTAGGTCGCGACGCGCTCGCCGTGCGGGCCGTGGATGTCGAGGTAGATGTCCTCGCCGCGGGCGACGAAGATCGAGTCGTTGAGCGCGGTGTAGCGGTTGTTGTCGCTGATCCAGTCGCCCTCGTAGTGCTCGGGCATGATCGTCGGCAGGATGCCGATCGAGACGAGCCGCGAGCCCACCTCGCGGGCCTTGGAGTCGGCGGCGTTGAGCGAGGACCGCAGGTCCTCCTCGAGCTCGAGCGCGGCGTCGCCGGGCAGCGGGCGCGGCGGGACGTTGAGCTCGATGTTGTACTGCGCCAGCTCGGTCTGGTAGCCGGGGTCGGCGATGGCCTGGAGCACCTCGGCGTTGGCGAAGTGCGGGTCGTAGTCGCCGTTGACGAGGTTGAGCTCGATCTCGAGCCCGGTCATCGGCCGCTCGAACTCGAACTGGTCCTGGGTCAGCATCCGCTCGAAGACGTCGAGGTTCTGGCGCACCTTCTCTCGGTAGCGCTGTCGCTCCTCGCGCGTGTAGCTCTGCGCGCTGACCTCTGCACCCACGCCCATCACCTCCGGTTCCAGCCGTCCAGTCGAGCTCGTTGGCCAACTCAATCACCATCCGAGCACAGGGTGCGAGGGGAAGGGCCGGGAATCCGCGTTTCGGTCACCGGCCCTGTCGGTGGCCGGACCTAGCCTCGGTGACGTGCGCATGATCCACACCTCCGACTGGCACCTAGGGCGGGCGTTCCACCAGGTGGGGCTGCACGGCGCCCAGTCGGCCTTCCTCGACTCCCTCGTCGAGGTCGTGCGCTCCGAGGCTGTCGACGCCGTCCTCGTCGCGGGCGACGTCTACGACCGCGCCCTGCCTGCGCCCGACACGGTGGCACTGCTCTCGGACGCGGTCGAGCGGCTCATCGACGCCGGCGCCGTCGTCGTGCTCTCGAGCGGCAACCACGACTCCGCGATCCGGCTCGGCTTCGCCTCGCGCCTGCTCGAGCGGTCCGGGCTCCACATCCGCACGAGCCTCGACGACGTCGGCCGGCCGGTCATGGTCGGCGGCGTCGCAGTGCACCCCCTCCCCTACCTCGAGCCCGCGCTCACGGCCGGTCCGCTGGGAGCCACCGACCGCACGCACGCCGGCGTCCTGCGGGCCGCCATGGCCAGAGTGAGGTCCTCGCTCGCCGAACGCCGTCACGAGCGGTCGGTCGTCATGGCCCACGCCTTCGTCACGGGCGGGGCGACGAGCGAGTCCGAGCGCGACATCGCCGTCGGTGGCGTCGCGGCCGTGCCACCCGAGGTCTTCGACGGCGTCGACTATGCCGCGCTCGGCCACCTGCACGGGCGTCAGGAGGTCGCCGAGGGACTGCGCTACTCCGGCTCGCCGGTCGCGATGTCCTTCAGCGAGACGACCCACACCAAGGGCTCCTGGCTCGTCGACCTGTCGACCGGCGACCCCGCCGTCCAGTTCGTCGAGGCTCCGGTGAAGCGGCCGCTCGCATTGCTGCGCGGCACGCTCGACGAGCTCCTCACCGACCGTCGGCACGCCTCCGCCGAGGGTGCCTGGTGCCAGGTGACGCTCACCGACCCCGTGCGCCCGCTCGGCGCCATGGAGCGACTGCGCGCACGCTTCCCGCACACCCTCGACCTCCGCTTCGCCCCCACCGGTGAGGTGACGACGATGAGCGCGTATGCCGGCTCGCTCACCGAGCGCTCCGACCTCGCCGTGTGCTGCGACTTCCTCGGTCACGTGCGCGGGGGCCACGCCGCCGACGAGGAGGAGCGGATCCTCCTCGAGGAGGCGGTCGAGGGCGCCCGGCTCCGGCGCGCCGGGGCCGAGGGCGAGGTCGCCACCCGGTCCACACGGCGCAGCGGTGCCGCATGAGGATCCACCGCCTGCAGGCCACCGCGTTCGGACCGTTCCCCGACGAGGTCACCGTCGACTTCGACGCGCTCACCGCCTCCGGCCTCTTCCTCATCCACGGGCCCACCGGCGCGGGCAAGACGAGCCTGCTCGACGCCATCTGCTTCGCCCTCTTCGCCGACATCCCCGGGGTGCGTGACCGTCGCGGGATCGTCAGCGACCACGCGGCCCCGACCGCCACCCCGTCGGTCGAGCTCGAGTTCACCTGCGGCACCCGGCGTTTCCTGCTCATGCGCAAGCCCGCGCACGTCCGCCCCAAGAAGCGCGGCACCGGCACGATCGAGAGCCCGGCGACGGTGAGCCTGTCCGAGCAGGAGGGCGAGGGCTGGCGGGTCCTCTCCACGCGCAACGACGAGGCCGCCGAGGTCATCAACGACGTCCTCGGCCTGGGCAAGGAGCAGTTCGCCAAGGTGGCGATGCTCCCCCAGGGAGAGTTCGCAGCCTTCCTCACAGCCAAGGACGACGAGCGGCGAGCGCTGCTCGAGAAGCTCTTCGACATCACCCGCTTCGCCGACGTCGAGGAGTGGCTCGTCGACCAGCGCCGGGCGAGCGAGGCAGCCGTCGCCGCCGTCCGGGCCGGTATCGACACCGACCTGGCGCGGCTGGCCGACGTCGTGGCGGTGAGTGGTCTCACCGGTCCCAGCGACGACGCGGTCGAGCCGCAGGACCTCGGTGGGGACGGTCCGTGTGTCGACGACTCCCCCGACGCCATCCGGGCCCGGCTGCACGCGATCGGATCCGAGCTCGACGCCCGGCTCTCCGAGGCGATGGTCGCGCTCGACGTGGCGCAGAGCGAGGAGTCCCTCGCCGCGCGCGCGGCGGAGCGGACGAGAGGCCTCGTCACCCTGCGGTCCCGCGCGACCGCGGCCCGCACCGCGCTGGCCGAGCTCGACGCCGCCGCCGAGGACATCGCCCTGGTGCGCGCCGCCCACGACGAGGGCCGCCGGGCCGCCGGCGTGCGTGGCCACCTCGACGCCGTGCTCCGCGCCGAGACCGACGTGGACCGGCTGGGCGACCTCGTCGAGCAGAGGTCGTCACGCGTCCTCACGGACATTCCCGGCGCCACCGACCCGGCCGCCGTCCTCGCGGACCTCGTCGTCCACGACGACACGGTGCGCGAGCTCGTCCGGCTCGAGCGACAGGTCGCCTCGCGAGCCGACCTCGCCCGCGTGCAGCAGCAGGCCGTCGAGCGGGCAGGGCAGGTCCTCGCGACGGCGGACGCCGACCGCGCGGCTGCCCAGACCCGTGCCGCGGAGGCGGCGGCCGAGGTCGCAGCGGCGGCCGAGGCGGCGGCGGCTCTCGACGGAGCCGTGGCCGCAGCCGACGACGCCCGTCGCCGACTCCGTCTGGCCGAGCGGGTCGTCGCCGACGAGACGACCGTCGCCCGACTCACGGAGGCCGCCTCCGACGCACGGACAGCGGCCCAGGACGCGCGGGACGCCGAGCAGGACCTCGTCGGGCGCCGGCTCGAGCAGATGGCCGCCGAGCTCGCCGAAGGGCTCGTCGACGGCGACTCGTGCCCCGTCTGCGGCTCTCAGGAGCACCCAACCCCTGCGACCGGGTCCGGCCGCGTCACCCCCGAGGAGCTCGAGGCCGCACGGTCGCGCCACTCGGCCCTGGTGGTCGAGCACCAGCGGGCGGAGTCCGCGGCGGCCAGCGGCAGGGCCCTCCTCACCGACGCCCTCGAGACCTTGGGTGTCGCGGCTCCCCGCGAGCTCGACCTCGACGCCGAGGCGGCCATCGTGGCGCTGGCGGACCAGCGGCGTGACGACCTGCGTCGACGGGCCGGCGGACGTGCACGTCACGAGACGGCGCAGGCCGCCGCCCGGGCCGAGGCCGCGCGGATCGACGAGGCCGTGGCCGAGGCCTGCCGTGCGCTCGCGCAGGCGACGACCCTCGTCGAGCAGGCGGTCGAGGCCCAGGCCGCAGACGTCGCCGAGGCGTCTCGGCTCACCGAGTCGCACGCGCCCTGCCCGTGCCGGCGGAGCCACGACGTCGACACCGTGGACGAGGCGCCGTCAGCCGAGGCGACGTCGCAGAGGCACCGCCGTCTTGTCGACCAGGTCACGGGCTGGGCCGAGGCCGCCGAGCGCCACGGCACTGCCGTCGCCCGGCACCAGGAGTCGGTGCAGGCCGCCACGGCCGCAGCGATCGAGGCCGGCTTCGAGTCGGTGGAGGACGCAGCACGGGCGATGGTCGCCCCGACCATGCTGGAACGCCTTGGCGACCGGGTTCGCGACCACGACCGTGCCCGGTCGGCGGCACAGGCCGTCCTCGACGACCCCGACGTGCAGGCAGCCGAGGCAGCGCCCGAGCCTGACCTCGACGCCGTCGTCACGGCCGCCCAGCAGGCCCGGACGGTCCTGCTCGAAGCGCAGTCGCGCCAGGCGCGGGTCGCCTCCGCGACCACCTCCTTCGCCTCCGTGCGGTCGAGCCTCACCGCCGGACTCGACGCCGCCGGACCGATGCTCGAGCGCCACCACCGGGTCAAGGACCTCGCCGACACCTTCGCGGGCGGCGGGATCAACAACACCCTGCGGATGCGCCTCACCTCCTACGTCCTCGCCGCCCGGCTCGAGAAGGTCGCCCAGCTCGCCAACGAGCGGCTACGGGTCATGGGTGACGGCCGCTACCGGCTGGAGCACTCCGACCGGCTCGCCGCGCGAGGCGCACGCAGCGGTCTCGGCCTGCGCGTCCTCGACCAGTGGACCGGGGTGACGCGTGAGACGTCCACGCTCTCCGGCGGCGAGGCCTTCATGGCCTCACTCGCCCTGGCCCTCGGGCTCGCGGACGCCGTCCGGGAGGAGTCCGGCGGGTTCGACCTCGGCACCCTCTTCGTCGACGAGGGCTTCGGCACGCTCGACGACGAGAGCCTCGAGCAGGTCATCACCGTCCTCGACTCCCTCCGTGAGGGAGGCCGCGCGGTCGGCGTCGTCTCGCACGTCGGCGAGCTGCGCAGCCGCATCACGAGCCAGCTCGTCGTGCGCAAGACGGCCAGCGGCAGCACCGTCGCCGTGTCGGCCCCCGGCGCCGAGAGCGCGGCCTGAACGGACCGACGCCGGCACCACGCCGTGGCCACCTCGCCGAGGCAGGGCCGAGGCACACCCCCACACGTCACCGGGGCGCTGACGATCGACGGACACGTCCAGGTCGTGGTCTCGCTGTGAGCCGCGCCGCGCGACCCGGATGGGTCACGCGGCGCGGCGTCACGGCATACGGGGGCCTGCTCAGTCCTCGAACGCCTCGGGCGGCGGGCACGAGCACACGAGGTGACGGTCGCCGTAGGCGCCGTCGATGCGACGCACCGGCGGCCAGTACTTCGCGAGCGGGTCGACACCCTTGGGGAAGGCGGCCTCCTCGCGCGAGTAGTCGACGTCCCACTCGCCCGCCAACGACAGGGCGGTGTGCGGTGCGCCGCGCAGGACGCTCGAGTCGGCGTTGCCGGCCGACCCCGCCGCGTCGATCTCCGTGCGGATCGCGACCATGGCGTCGCAGAAGCGGTCGAGCTCGGTCTTGTCCTCGCTCTCCGTCGGTTCGACCATGAGCGTGCCGGCGACGGGGAACGACATCGTCGGCGCGTGGAAGCCGTAGTCGATGAGCCGCTTGGCGATGTCGTCGACCGTGACACCCGTCGCCTTGGTGAGCGGACGGACGTCGAGGATGCACTCGTGCGCGACGAGGCCGTCCTCGCCGGAGTAGAGCACCGGGTAGGAGTCGCGCAGGCGGGCGGCGACGTAGTTCGCGTTGAGGACGGCGACCTCGGTGGCGCGCTGGAGACCAGCCGCACCCATGAGACGGACGTAGGCCCACGAGATCGGCAGGATCCCGGCCGAGCCGTAGGGCGCCGCCGAGACCGGGCCCACGCCGGTCCCGGGACCGGCCTCGGGGTCGAGCGGGTGGTTGGGCAGGAACGGCGCGAGGTGCTCGCGCAGGGCCACCGGGCCGACACCGGGACCACCGCCACCGTGCGGGATGCAGAAGGTCTTGTGCAGGTTGAGGTGCGACACGTCCGCGCCGAAGCGACCGGGCTGAGCGAGCCCGACGAGGGCGTTGAGGTTGGCGCCGTCGACGTAGACCTGGCCGCCGGCGTCGTGGACCATCGCGCACAGGTCCTTGATGGTGTCCTCGAAGACGCCATGGGTCGAGGGGTAGGTCACCATGATCGCGGCGAGGTCGTCGCGGTGCGCCTCGACCTTGGCCTTGAGGTCGTCCATGTCGACGTTGCCGGTGATCGTGTCCGTCTTGACGACGACGACCTTCATGCCGGCCATGACGGCGCTGGCCGCGTTGGTGCCGTGCGCGCTCGCCGGGATGAGGCAGATGTTGCGCTCGGCGTCACCGCGCGAGCGGTGGTAGGCGGCGATCGTGAGGAGTCCGGCGAACTCGCCCTGCGACCCGGCGTTGGGCTGGAGCGAGACGGCGTCGTAGCCGGTGATCTCACAGAGCCACTGCTCGAGCTGGTCGACGAGGGCGCGGATGCCCTCGGTCTGGTCGAGCGGCGCGAACGGGTGGAGGTTGGCGAACTCAGGCCACGTGATGGCGAGCATCTCGGTCGTCGCGTTGAGCTTCATCGTGCACGACCCGAGCGGGATCATGCCGCGGTCGAGCGCGAAGTCGCGGTCCGAGAGCCGGCGCAGGTAGCGCAGCATCGAGGTCTCGCTGTGGTGGCTCGAGAAGACGGGGTGGGTGAGGTAGTCCGAGGTGCGGTCCAGCGCCTCGCCCCAGCCGGGCTCGGCGATGTCGACCCGCGTCGGCTCGGCGACGCCGAAGGCCCGGGCCACACCGGCGATGTCGTCGAGGTCGGTCGTCTCGTCGACCGACACGATGACGGTGTCGGCGTCGTGGCGCCAGAGGTTCGTGCCCTCGTCCAGTGCCGCGGCGACGACCTCGTCGGCCTTGCCCGGCACGGTGACCGAGAGCGTGTCGAAGCGCGGGCCGTCGGCGACGTCGACGCCGCCCTGCCCCAGGGCCGACGCGAGGGCCTCGGCGTGGGCGTGGATGCGCAGCGCGATCGCGCGCAGGCCGCGGGGTCCGTGGTAGACGGCATACATGCTCGCCATGACGGCGAGGAGGACCTGCGCGGTGCAGATGTTGGACGTCGCCTTCTCGCGACGGATGTGCTGCTCGCGGGTCTGGAGGGCGAGGCGGTAGGCCGGCGCGCCGGTCGCGTCCACCGAGACGCCGACGAGGCGGCCCGGCAGGGTGCGCTCGAGGCCGGCCCGCACCGACATGTAGCCGGCGTGCGGACCACCGAAGGCCATGGGCACGCCGAAGCGCTGCGTCGTCCCGACGGCGATGTCGGCGCCCCACTCCCCCGGCGCGACGGCGAGAGTGAGCGCCATGAGGTCGGCGGCAGCGGTGACGAGCGCACCGGCGTCGTGCGCGGCCGAGGCAAGGCCACGGTGGTCGAGGATCCGGCCGTGCAGGTCGGGGTACTGGACGAGGACGCCGAAGACGGCGCGTCCACCGGCGGCCTCGGTGACGGCTTCGGTGGTCGCGACGCCGGACAGGTCCGCGACGACGATCTCGATGCCGAGCGGGAGGGCGCGCGTCTGCATGACCGCGAGGGTCTGCGGGAAGACCGCCTCGTCGACGAGGAGGACCGCGTCCTGGGCCGCCTTGCTCGAGCGGCGCATGAGCGTCATCGCCTCGGCGGCAGCGGTCGCCTCGTCGAGGAGCGAGGCGCCCGAGATCGTGAGGCCGGTGAGGTCGCTGACGACGGTCTGGAAGTTGAGGAGCGCCTCGAGCCGTCCCTGCGAGATCTCGGGCTGGTAGGGCGTGTATGCCGTGTACCAGGCCGGGTTCTCCAGCACGTTGCGCTGGATGACCGGCGGCACGACGGTGCCGTAGTAGCCGAGCCCGATCATCGACGTGAGGACCGAGTTGCGGGCGGCGAGACCCCGCAGCTCCTCGACGACGGCGGCCTCGGACGCGGCCGGGGCGATGTCCATCGCCTGGGTCGCCCGGATCGCGTCCGGCACGGCGGTCGTGGTGAGGTCGTCGAGGCTCGAGCGGCCGATGGCCGCGAGCATCTCCGCGACGGCCTCGTCGTCGGGACCGATGTGGCGTCCCGCGAAGGCGGGCAGGTCGGTCGGGCTCAGCGTGGTGTCGGTCATGAGGTGAGGCTCCTGGCGCACGGGACGGGCACGGGCCTCCCCATCTGTCGCGGGGACGCCGCTTCAGAGGTGCCTGATCCGTGCGGTCCTTTGCGCCTGAGAGGTTCCGGGGAGTTTGCCCCTTCGGCGCCCCGGTCCCTGTCGGGCCGAGGACTCTCCCGCTCGGTGTGTGCGGCCCGCTCAGGGTAACAAAAGCGGTGCGTGCCCCGGAGGGCACGCACCGCGTGGAAGGTGAGGTCGGCGCTCAGGCCAGACGCGCTGCGCGACGGGCGCTGAGCTCGTCGCCCGGGTGCGCGGCGGGGGCCTCGTCGCTCGGCCGCTCACTCGGCAGCTGCGAGAGGTCGCCCTCGACCTCGCGCCACACCTTGCCGACGGCGATGCCGAAGACGCCCTGCCCGCCTTGCAGCAGGTCGATGACCTCCTCGTTGGAGGTGCACTCGTAGACCGAGGCGCCGTCGCTCATGAGCGTGATCTGGGCGAGGTCGTCGACACCACGGTCGCGCAGCACCTGGACGGCACCTCGGATCTGCTGGAGCGAGACGCCGGTGTCGAGCAGGCGCTTGACGATCTTGAGGGCCAGGATGTCGCGGAAGCCGTAGAGACGCTGGGAGCCGGATCCGGCAGCACCGCGCACCGACGGCTCGACGAGCGACGTGCGGGCCCAGTAGTCGAGCTGGCGGTAGGTGATGCCGGCGGCCTTGCACGCGGTCGGGCCGCGGTAGCCCATCTCCTCGTCGAGCTCGGGCAGGTCGTCGGTGAACAGCAGGCCCTGTGCCGCGACCGGCACATGCCCCTTGGGGTTCTCTTCGATGGCGTTCACGCCGTCCTCCTGCTGTCCACGAAAGCGCTGTAACTACATGGTCGTCGTTCTCTGAGTGCGACGCTAGGGGTCGGGGAACCCCGGGTCAACTACCACTCGACCCTGACAACATGCGTGTCGTGTGTCACTTCCGTAACACTGACCCTCAACTCGACGGTTGGTCTCCGGTGTCGAAGTCGTCGGCGGAGACGTGGTCGAGGAACTCCTTGAACTTCTCGACCTCGTCGTCCTCCTGCTCCCCCGCCATCGCCACACCGGCCTCGTCGAGGAGCTCCTCGGAGGTGACGATCTCGACTCCGGCCCGGAGCGCGAGGGCGATCGCGTCCGACGAGCGCGAGTCGATGCTCGCCCCGCCGCCGGCCTCGCCACCGTCGATCTCGAGCACGGCGTGGAACACGCCCGCCTCGAGCGAGGTGATCCGCACCCGGTCGATCGAGTGCCCGAGGTCGGTGAGCACGTTCTTGAGCAGGTCGTGGGTGAGCGGGCGGGGCGGGACCACGCCCTGCTGGGCGTAGGCGATGGCCGCGGCCTCGGCGGCGCCGACCCAGATGGGCAGGTAGCGGCTGCCGTCGCGCTCACGCAGGAGGACGATGGGCTGGTTCGTCGGCATCTCGACACGGACCCCGAGAACGTCCAGTGACTTCACTGCTCCACCGTACGTCGTCAGGGACGGGCCAGACCACCCTTGACCAGCGCCGCGTGGAGCTGGAGGCACAGATGGGCGACCTGGGCCTCGTTCGCGGCCCGCCCGTCGGCACGACGCGTGCTCATCGCCTGCTCGACGAGGCCCACCTCGCGATCGGCGGCCGTGCGGAACGGACGCAGGTGTCGCGCCTCGATCCCATATGCCGCCAGGCCGGCTGCCGCGTGCGTCGCCTGGAGGTCGGTGGCGGAGTAGTGCCCGTCGGCGTCGGCGCGCAGGATCCCGAACCCCTCGAGCGAGGTGATGACCTCGGCGTCGAGGCCGGTGGCGGTCGCGAGCTCGTCACGGGTGAGCCGGACGGCCTGGGTGGGCCTCAGCTCGGCGACGTCGGGCACGTCAGGGTCGCTCACCGGCTCGGGCGGGCGCGGCCGGGCGTCGGCCTCGGGAGCCGGTTCGAGCCCGCGGTCGATCGCGTCGAGGGACTCGCGGATGACCTTGAGGGGCCAGAAGCGGTCTCGCTGGGCGCGCAGGACGTAACGCAGCCGCTCGACGTCCGACACGGCATACGTGCGGTAGCCGGCGGGAGTGCGGCTGGGCTCGACGAGCCCCTCGGACTCGAGGAAGCGGATCTTGGAGATGCTGATCTGCGGGAACTCCTCGCGCAGCGCGTCGAGGACCTTCCCGATGGTCAGCGGCCGCTCAGCCCTGCTTGGCGGCATAGAAGACGAGGCGGTACTTGCCGATCTGCACCTCGTCGCCCGTCTGCAGGGTCGACTCGTCGATCCGCTCGCGGTTGACGTAGGTCCCGTTGAGCGAGCCGACGTCCTTGACGACGAAGTGGCCCCCGGTCCGCTCGAACGTCGCGTGCTGGCGCGAGACCGTGACGTCGTCGAGGAAGATGTCGCTCTCGGGGTGGCGGCCTGAGGTGACGACGTCGTCGTCGAGGAGGAACCGCGCTCCGGTGTTGGGTCCGCGCAGGACGACGAGCAGCGCCGTCCCCGGTCGCAGCGCCTCGACGGTCGCCTGGTCGGCACGGGTGAGGACATGCTCGCTCTCGTGGACGATGTCGGACTGCTCGAGACCCGGCACCGCCTGGAACTGCATCGTCGTCGACGACTCCGGCTCGCGCGCAGGGGTGTCGCGACTCTGGTCACTCATCTGTGCGGCTCCTCGTCTGTGCTCTCCGTGGAGCATTCACCCTAGATGACGGCTCGAGGGATGACTAGGCAAATGCCCGTGGTGGGGCTGGGAATCAGCTGAGCTGTTGCTGGTAGGCCTCGACGTCGAGCAGTCCGTCGACCGCGGCGGCGTCGCTGGGACGCATCTCATACATCCATCCCTCGCCGTAGGGGTCGGAGTTGACGAGCTCGGGTGAGGCGTCGAGGGCCTCGTTGACCGCGGTGACCTCACCGGCGAGCGGGGCGTAGAGGTCGCTCACCGACTTCGTCGACTCGACCTCCCCGCACGCGTCACCGACGGCGACGGTGTCCCCCACGCCCGGGAGGCTCACGTAGACGACGTCCCCGAGCGCGTCCTGGGCGAACGACGTGATGCCGATGCGGACGGTGTCACCCTCGGCGGCACGCACCCACTCGTGCTCGGCGGTGTAGCGCAGGTCGCTGGGGTACTCGAGGTCGCTCATCGGTGAACTCCTTTGGTCCGTTCAGGACTTCGTGGGGCTGGGAATGGGTCGAGCGTACTGAGGCTCGGAAACGGTCTGCAACGCGGACACGGTGACCTCGTCCTTGGTCTCGATGCTCGCCTCTCCCCCGACGCTGCGGACCGTGTTGGTGACCCCTCCCGGGATCTCCATGGCCGACGCCAGGGTGGAGCCGTCACCGATGGCGGTGATGACGTAGGGCGCCGACACGTCCTTGCCGGAGATGGCGATGCTGCCCTCGCCGTCGGTGAAGTACGTGTTGGCGACGATGCGGACGTCGTTGATCTCGACGGCCTCCGCGCCGGCGTCGCGCAGCTCCTGGAGGGTGTCCAGCAGCATCGGCGCGGTGACGCCGAACTCGGGGTCGCGGATGGTGAGGACGATGCCGGGACCCCTGGCGGGCGCGGTCCCCGTGAGGATGGCGAGTGAGTCGAGACGCTGCTGGGCCGCGGTGCGCGACTCGGTCAGGCTCGTCGTGTCGCTCTGGAGGCGGTCGCGCGAGAAGCGGAGGGTCTGGATCTCCTCGGCGAGCCGGTTGCCGTCCTGGTCGACCGTGTCGAGGATGCGGATGAGCTCGTCCTCGCGCAGGTCCTCGAGGCCCTCGATCGACGTCTGCCGGACCTGTGCCGCGATGGCGAACCCGAGGCCGATCGCGAGCAGGGTCGCGAGCACGTTCGCCTTGGTGGGTCGTGGGCGGGCGGCCAGACCGAGCCGTCGCCACGCCCGCTCGGAGCTGTCGGTGGGACCCGGGGTGCCCGGGTAGGGCTGGGCGTCGTCGACCCGATCGGGCTGGGCCGACGACGGCGCAGCGACGGGTTCCGGCTCGGGTGCGGTGAGGGGCTCGGCCTCGGTCACCACCACGGGCTCGGACTCACGCGCCATGACGGGCTCGGGCTCGGGTTCGGGCGCGACGCTGTCGACCGGCTGGTGCACGACCGTCGGCTCGGCGGCGTCGCCGGCCTCGGCCGGCTCAGCGACCGGGTCCGGGTCCGACTCGGCGAAGGGCACCACTGCCGGATCGGCGGTGGGATCGGGCGCACCCACGACCGGGGGCTGGGCCGTCGGGACCCCGGGACGCGGTTTGCCCCGGCTCTTCTTCTTCTTGGCACTCATGACGGTCGGCTCACGCGTTGAAGAGGTGGCGACGGATCGAGGCGACGTTGGAGAAGATCCGCACCCCGAGGACGACGACGACACCGGTCGAGAGCTGGCTGCCGACGCCGAGCTGGTCACCGAGGAAGACGATGAAGGCGGCGACGACGACGTTGGACAGGAACGAGACGACGAAGACCTTGTCGTTGAAGATGCCGTCGAGCACGGCTCGCACGGCGCCGAAGACTGCGTCGAGCGCGGCGATGACCGCGATGGGCAGGTAGGGCTGGAGCCACAGCGGCACCTCGGGCTGCAGCAGGACACCGACGACGATGCCGATGACCAGACCCAGGGCGGGAATCACGAGGGTCCTCCTTCGGACGTGGGCGGTGCGGCGGGGCCGAGCCTATCCGCGGGGGTCGCGGACCGGGTCCCGAGTGTCGCCGACGCCGGAATCGTGACCTCCTTGCGCACGACCGTGCTCACCCGGATGCCGAACGAGTTCTTGAGCGTCGAGAGGTAGGTGCCGCCGCTGCCGTCGGCGAAGGTCGCCGGCAGGTCGCCGGGGTCGCCGATCGCCGTGACGACGTAGGGGCGCTTGAGCGGGCGGTAGTCGACGAGGATGGCCTCACCGGCGAAGCGGATGGCCGCGGTCGTCGTGAGGCGCTGACCGTTGACCGACACCGCCTCCGCGCCGGCCTCCCACAGGCTGTTGGTGATGAGCTGGAGGTCGCGCGCGATGACCTTGCCGTCGGTGGACCCGCTGTCGCCGCGCGGGTCGGAGTTCGTGCCCTCGTCCGCGCTGCTCGGCGCGTCGTCGACGGTGACGACGAAGCCGGGGCCGCGCACGGGCACCGCCCCCGCGACGAGCGAGAGTCGCTGCACGTCCTGGGCCAGCTCCTCACTGACGTTGCGCAGGGTCTCGGCGTCGAGCGCGGCGATCTCGGAGCGCAGTGCCCCGGCCTGTGCCGCTTGGGCGTCGACCGCCGTCTGCTGACGCTCGATCCGCTCGATGAGGCTCGACTTGGTGCGCTGCTTGGTCGTCTCGCTCCCCCGCAGCTGCATGGCCGCGATGCCGACGAGGGCGCCGATGATGACGAGGAAGACGACGAGCCGCGGCGACCTGAGGCTCGTCGACCGGGAGAGTCCGGCCTTCTCGCGTCGCTCTGCGGCCGCGGCATAGCCGGGGTCCAGGGGTCGCTCGAGCATCGAGGTGATGAGCGTCATCGACGCGTCGGGGCGACGCGAGCGGCGCTCGGCGGGCGGGATCGACGCGTGGCTCACGACGCCCTCCGCTGCGCGACCAGGCGGCTCAGCTGGACGGCATACAGGATGCCGGCGACCCAGTAGAGGACGGTGCCCCACCACGCGAAGCCCCACCCGACGGGACGCATGAAGGTCGCGAGCCAGCCGCCGCCGTCGGCCATGAGGAGGGCAGGGAACGCGTAGAGGAGGTTGAACGTCGCAGCCTTGCCGATGAAGTGCACGGGCAGCCCGGTCCAGCCATAGCGGTGGGCGATGAGGACGACGACGGCCATGAACGCCTCGCGGGCGAAGAGCACGGCGACGAGCCACCACGGGATGATGTCGCGCCAGGCCAGCCCGAGCAGCGTCGTCACGATGTAGAGGCGGTCGGCGATGGGGTCGAGGAGCTGTCCGACGCGCGACACGAGGCCGTAGTGACGGGCGATCTTGCCGTCGAGGTAGTCGGTGATCCCGGACGCCATGAGGATGACGAGGGCGATCGCGTCGTGCTCGGTCGCGATGGCCCAGATAAACGCGGGGACACCGAGGAGCCGGAGGGCCGAGAGAGCGTTGGGCAGGGTGAGGACGCGGTCGACGGGGGCGCTGTCGGTCCCCCGCAGGCTCTCACCGGCAGTCATGCGCTCAGCCTATGTCGTCGTGTCTACAGTCTGGTCATGACTTCCACTCTCCTGACGGGTGACGCGACGACCTGGCGCCCGCGGCGCACCGGTGTGAAGTGGGGGGTCTACGCCGACGACGTGCTCCCCCTCTGGGTCGCCGAGATGGACGCAGAGCCGTGCCTGCCGGTCGTCGAGGCCGTCGAGGCCGCGATGCGCCGCGGCGACACGGGCTACCCCCTTGGGGCCGAGTACGTCGAGGCCGCCGCCACCTATGCCTCCGACACGTGGTCGTGGTCGGTCGACACCCGTCGCACCTCCCCCGTCGCCGACGTCATGATCGGCGTCGCCGAGGTCCTGCGCGGCGTCACCGACCCGGGCGGACCCGTCGTCGTGTCGTCCCCGGTCTACAACGCCTTCTTCGACTTCGTGGACATGACCGGGCGCCGTGTCGTCGACGCCCCCCTCACCCCTGCCGGGCGGCTCGACCCCGAGGCGCTCGACCGGGCGTTCGGTGAGGCGCGAGCGGGAGTCGAGCGCGGGTCCCATGCTCTGCATGGGCCGGCATACCTGCTCTGCAACCCCCAGAACCCCACCGGGACGCTCCACACGCGTGAAGAGCTCGAGACCCTCGCGGCGATCGCCGAGCACCACGGCGTCACCGTGGTCGCCGACGAGATCCACGCGCCGATCGTCCACGACGGCGACTTCACGCCCTACCTGACTGTCGCGGGCGCGCAGCGCGGGGTGAGCCTGCTCTCGGCATCGAAGGCCTGGAACCTCGCCGGGCTCAAGGCTGCCCTCGTCGTCACCGGCGAGGAGGCCCCGCCGGGCGCGACACTGCACGAGGTCCACTCGCACGGCGCAAGCCACCTCGGACAGATCGCGGGGATCGCCGCGTGGACGCAGGGTCGCGAGTGGCTCGCGAAGGTCACCGAGGAGATCGACGCGAACCGCACGCTGCTCACGCGCCTCCTCGCCGAGAGGCTCCCGCAGATCCGGTATGCCGTCCCCGCCGCCACCTACCTGGCTTGGCTCGACTGCCGGGAGCTCGCACTCGGGGACGACCCGGCGGTGGTGTTGCGCGAACGTGGCCGGGTGGCGTTCTCCTCCGGACCGTCGTTCGGCGAGACCGGTCGGGGGTTCGTCCGGGTCAACCTCGCCACCTCGCCGGAGATCCTCACCGAGGCCGTCGACCGCATGGCCCGAGCGCTGTCGTGAGCGGCGGGCCCGGCTCGGACGTGACCCGCTGGCTCCTCACCGCGAGCGAGCGCGGCAACCCGCACACGGCCATCGACGACGAGCACCCCGGTGAGCAGGCCTGGTCGACCGGCAACTCGGTGCGTCCGCTCGTCGACGGTGCGACCTACTTCGAGGAGCTGTTCCGGACCATCGAGGCGACCCGAGCGGGCGACCTCGTCCTCTTCGCCGGGTGGCGGGTCGACGCCGACCAGCAGCTCACCGACGACCCGTCGAGCACGCTGCTCGAGGTGCTCGACCGCGCCGAGGACCGGGGAGTCCAGGTGCGTGGGCTCATCTGGCGCTCGCACACCGAGCAGCTCGACTTCTCGGCCGAGGACAACCGCGAAGTGGCCGAGGAGCTCGCCGACGAGGACGACGAGCACGCCGAGGTCCTGCTCGACATGCGGGTGCGCCGGGGCGGATCGCACCACCAGAAGTTCGTCGTCGTGCGTCACGGCGACGACCCCTCGCGGGACATCGCGTTCGTCGGCGGAATCGACGTCGCACACTCACGTCGCGACACCTCCGACCACCGTGGGGACCCGCAGCAGCAGGCCCTGGCGGAGGAGTACGGCCCGAGCCCGGGCTGGCACGACGTCCACTGCGCCATCACCGGCCCGGCCGTCGCCGACGTCGAGACCGTCTTCCGCGAGCGGTGGGACGACCCCTCCCCGCTCACCCCGGCGCTGCACTCACGGCTGCGCGACCGCCTCAGCAAGGTCCAGCACGAGCCGACGCCGCTGCCGGAGCGCCGGCCAGCACCGCCGCCGGTCGAGGGTGGCACCCATGTCGTGCAGGTGCTGCGGACCTACCCGCACCGCCACCTGCGCCGGAGGTATCCCTTCGCTCCCAAGGGTGAGCGGTCGATCGCCAGGGCCCACCTCAAGGCCATCGAGCAGGCGCGGCACCTCATCTACCTCGAGGAGCAGTACCTCTGGTCATCGACGGTGAGCCTCGCGCTGGCAGAGGCTCTCTCGGCGAACCCGGAGCTCCACCTCATCACCGTGCTCCCCCACCGCCCGGACCTCAGCGGCATGGCCGAGCTGCTCCAGCTCGAAGGACGGTTCGAGGCGCTCAAGCAGCTCACCGAGGCGGCACCGGAGCGTTTCGCGGCTTACGGGATCGAGAACCACGCGGGTTGGCCTGTCTACGTGCACGCCAAGGTCGTCGTCATCGACGACTGGTACGCGACCATCGGGTCCGACAACGTCAACCGCAGGTCGTGGAGCCACGACTCCGAGCTCGCCGCCCTCGTCGTCGACGACGCGGGCACCGACCACTCGCCGTTCGCCCGCTCCCTGCGGCTGCGCCTCGCGGCGGAGCACCTCGACCGGCCCCTGTCCGGCGAGGAGCACGAGGCGGCGATGGCCGACTGCGTCCCGGCCGCCGGGATGTTCACGGCCTACGCCGATGCGGCTGCGCGGCTCCAGGAGTGGCGCGACGGCGGCATGCTCGGGCGCAGGCCCCCGGGCCGGCTCCGAGCGGTGCGGGAGCCGGACATCGGCCGCTGGCCCCGGCGGGTCCTCGAGGTGCCGCAACGACTCCTCGGCGACCCCGATGGACGGCCCTCCGAGCTGCGTCGCCGCCACGTCTACTGACCGTGGGGCCGCCCACCGGAACCGATTCGGTGACGGCGTGAGGCATGGGATATGGTTTCGTTCGCTCGCGCGGCAACGCGGGAGCGAGCCACGGGCTGTGGCGCAGCTTGGTAGCGCACTTGACTGGGGGTCAAGGGGTCGCAGGTTCAAATCCTGTCAGCCCGACCAGCTCCCCTGGGAGACCACGGGACACGAAGGGCCCCTGCCGGACCACGGCAGGGGCCCTTCGTCAGGTCCGCCGGCGCCGGTCTGTGGGACGGCTCAGGGGCGGTCGAGCCGGATCGCCAGCACGCTGCCCGCGTTGACCGAGCTCGGCATGGCGTCGAGCGGTGACAGCGGTGTGAGCTTGCTGCCGTTGCGCACGTCGAGCGTGTCGGCCCAGAGCACCGAGGCGCGGGTGGCGGACAGGCCCTTCGGAAGCGCGAGCGTGAGGGGTGACGGCCCGACGCCGGCCGGGTCGTTCATGTTGACGACGACGAGCGTGACGCCGGTGGCGTCCTCGATCGCGTAGGCGTGCACCCGGGGCGCCCCCGCGACGGCGATCTGCCGAATCGTCCCCTGCTGCACCTCGGCGAGCTGCAGGAGGGCGAGGTAGTTGGACTGTCCTCGCAGACGTGGCGTGCGCTCCCCCAGCTCTCCGGTGTCGCACAGGGGGCTCATCGGCGCCCCGCCCCGGCAGGCGTCGATCATGCCGTGGTAGTTGAGCCGCCGGACGCCCAGCGCTGCCGTGTGGAGGGTGAAGTCCGCGGTCCAGAGCGCCTGGGCGTGGGTGCGGGACGTCTCGTTGGTGCCGACGCACGAGGTCGGACCTGCCTCTTCCAGCCAGAGGGGCAGGCGGTAGCGCGCAGCCGTCTGCAGGCCCATGCCGAGGATGTCGTCGACCCGGTCGTGCAGCCACGGTGACACGAGGTTGCCGACCGTGGGCGCCGCCCTGCGGTCACCGGACGTGCCGCACGCCCAGAGCGGGTACCAGTGCGCCGCCATCGCGGCCGTGTCCGCGATCCTCGCGTCACCGAAGGCGCGCCACCACGGGGCGTCGAACGTGCCCGGACCGATGATCGGCAGCCCGGGCACGCGCGCGTGGATGGCCTTGACGTAGGGACGGAGCTCGGCGACGTAGTCGGACGGGTTGTACTCCCCTTCGCGCATCCGGTACTGCGGCTGGGAGGCGAGGGCGAAGCCGTTGGGCTCGTTGCCCACCGAGACGGCCACGAGTCGGGCGCCGAGGGCGCGGCGGGCGTGGAGGACGTAGTCGGCGCCTCGCGCCGGGTCGTCGTGGCCGAGGTCGACGACGAGCGTCACCGTGGCGTCGACCTTGGTCGCGAAGGCGGCGAGACGCGCGAAGTCCTCGGGCGTGAGCGTGACCTGTGCCCACGTCGGCGCCGGCTCACCGGTCGAGGTCCACCACACCCGCCGGTCGACCGAGTTGCCGCCGAACCGCAGCGACGGACGGTCGAGCGCCCCGACGAGCTCGTCGAGGTAGCTCGCGTCGGGGTCCCAGCGGGGGTCGGCGAGGTCGCTGGCCTCGAAGGACAGCCCGACGTTCGCGGGATCGAACCGCGCTCCGACCGGCTTCGCGCTCGCCTGGAGTGAGAGCGACAGGGCAGGTCCGGGCTTGCGCACCGGTGGGGTCGGGTTGAAGAAGCGTGGCTTCGCGGGGCGCAGCCCCGGGGCGAGGTCCTCGAGCGTGAGCACCCTCGCGCTCGTGGGGCGCTCGTCGGTGCCGGGCCGCTCGGGCCTGCTGGGGGACGAGGTCGTGCACGCCCCCGCGAGACCGACGGCCGCCGCGAGGACGACCGCGCTGGCGGCCGTCCGCAGGGAGCGTGGCATCGGCACGGCCCGATCGTATCCGCGCCCGGTCGGACCGGAGCTCACGCGTCGACGACGACCTCGGACGCGACGTCACGTCGCGGCTCGGGCTGCTCGCGATGCGCGTCGGGCTCCACCTCGACGAGCGGAAGCACGAGGACGACGCTCGTGCCCTCACCCTCGACGGAGTGCAGCTCGAGCTCGCCGTGATGGGCCTCGACGATCGCCTTGACGATCGCCAGCCCGAGTCCGGTGCCCGGGATCGCCTGCTGGGTCGCGTTGCTCGCCCGGAAGAACCGGGAGAACATCCGCTCCATGTCGGTTGCGGGGATGCCGATCCCCTCGTCGCGGCACTGGATGCGCACGCGCGTCGCCTCGAGCACGGCGGACACGGTGACCGCTCCCCCGTTGCGCGAGAACTTCACGGCGTTGCCGATGACGTTGGTGAGGGCACGGCCCAGCTGGAGCGAGTCGCCGGAGACGACGCACGGCTCCGGCAGGTCGAGGACGTCGATCCTGATGTCGTTGGCCGACGCCTGCGGCTGGAGGTCCTGGGCGACGTCGCGCACGAGCGCGCCCACGTCGACGGGGAGGAAGCTCGGGTCGAGGCCGCGGGTCTCGATGCGGTTGAGGACGAGGACGTCCTCGATGAGACCACGCAGCCGCACGGTGTTGCGGTCGATGACGGTGAGGGCCTTCTGCTGTGCCGGTGCCACCTCGCCCAGGTCGCCGTCGGCGAGCATCTCGAGGTAGCCGGCGATCGACGTGAGGGGCGTGCGCAGCTCGTGGCTCACGGTGCCGACGAACTCGTCCTTCTGACGGTCGAGGGACTCCAGCCGGGCCACGTGCTCGGCCTGTTGCTGCTGTCGCTCCTCGGCGAGGAACGCCCGAGCCGCGTATGCCGTGGCCTGCTGGAGCGTGGTCCGCTCGTGCGTCGTCCACTCCCTCGGCTCCGGCGCGACGAGGAGCATCGCGCCGATGACGCCGTCGCCGACCCCGAGCGGAGTGCCGAGCAGCGCACCCATCGGCACCTGCTCGGCGATGCTGCGGAAGAAGGGCCACTGCCGGAGGTCGTCGTTGGCGAAGTCCGAGGTCTCGAGCAGCCTGCCGGAGAGCCACAGCCCCTTCGTGATGCTCTCTCGGGAGACCGGCACCTCGAGGACGACGCCCGACTCGTCGATGGCGCCCTCGGGCCAGCACGCCGCGAGCCCCCACCTGCCGGTCTCGCCGCGCGAGGTCGAGTCCGTCGTGAAGATGGCGGCGGTGGTGCCCGTGGCCTCGCCGAGGCTCCGCACCGTCATCGCCAGAGCCTCGTCGGCGGAGACCCGGCCCCGGAGCGCGGTCGCCAGCTCGAGGGTGAGCTCGCGCAGCCGGATGGCCTCTCGCTGGTCCTCCTCGAGCCGACGGGTCGTCTCGGTGAGGTGGTTGAAGTCGGCAGCCAGGCCGCGGACGTCGAGTGGGCCGTCGCGCTCGTCTGCACGAGCCGCACGGTCCCCGAGCCGCTGGAGGTGGACGACGTGGCGCAGGGCGTCGATCGACCCGGTGAGCGCACGCGCGATGCGCCAGCCGGCATACAGGGCGAGCACGGACGCGAGGAGCCCACCGCCGACGAGAAGCACGAGGGCGTCCCGCAGCTGCCCGGTGGAGGCTGCCCGGGTCTCGACCCGTTCGTCGCGCAGCTCCTTGCCGAGCGTGCCGTTGGCCTCACGGACCCGGTCGAAGAGCTGCTTGCCGGTCATGAGGTCGAGGTTGCCCCCGGCGTCGAGGCGGGCCCGGCTGTTCTCCGCGTAGCGCCACCACACCTCGATCCACTCCGCCTGCTCGTCGAGGGAGTCCGCCCAGCGTGCGCTCTCGGGGCCGAGGGCCGACCGGAGCTGCGACTCGTAGGCGTCCGACCGCTGGTGCGCGCCGACATAGGGCTGGAGGAGCGCGGCCTCCTGGGAGGCGTCGTAGGCCCGCAGGCCGGTCTCGGCGTCGGTGAGGGTCTGGAGGAGCATCGAGTTGGCGTCGGCCGCCGGTCCGAGGACGGTCGCGAGGCGATCGACCTGCCGGTAGGCGCCGAGCACCGCCACACCCCCCGCCACCATGGCCGTGAGCATGAGCCCGACGAGGATGAAGACGAGGCGCCGCAGCCGGCGGGTCACCGTGACGTCGTTGAGGAAGCTCACGGCTGGGACTCCTCGCCGAGACCGACGCGGGTCATCGTGCCCCACACCTGCTTCCGGCCGCGCAGGCTCGCCCACCACCCCTGGAGGCGCCACCATGCGGTGAGCTGGCGGTAGCCGATGTTCTCGGCGATGGCCGCGACCAGCATCGTCCCGAGGTCACGCCAGCGGGCGTACTTGCGGAAGGTCATCTCCTCGAGCGTCATCGCGGCGAGCGTCACGAGGATCGCGTAGCCGTAGGCGATGAGCATGAAGAGGATCGCGAAGGGGACGTTGATGACGTCGAGGACCAGACCCAGGATGACGAGGAGCAGCCCGACGAACTCGAGGAGGGGCGCGATGAGCTCGAAGAGCCAGTAGTACGGCATCGCGAGCATGCCGACCTTGCCGTATCGAGGGTTGAGCATCATGTGCTTGTACTTCCACAGCGTCTCCCAGAGTCCGCGGTGCCAGCGGGCGCGCTGCTTCTTGAGCACCTTGGCCGTCGAGGGGACCTCGGTCCAGCAGACCGGCTCACCGACGAACTTCACGCGGTAGTCGAGACCCTCGCGCTTGAGGTGCTGGTGCACGCGCACGAGGACCTCGAAGTCCTCGCCGATGCTGTCGGTGTCCAGCCCGCCGACCTCGACGAGCACGTCACGACGGAAGACGCCGAACGCACCCGAGATGAGGACGAGGGCGCCGAGGCGCGACCAGCCGGCGCGTCCGATGAGGAAGGCGCGGAGGTACTCGACGACCTGGATCCGGGGCAGGAGCTGGCGCGGCATCCGCGGCTCGACGAGACGACCGGCGACGACGCGGCTGCCGTTGGCGGCACGGATGACCCCACCGGTGGCCACCATCCGCGTCGGGTCGTCGGCGAACGGGACGGTCACCGTGATGAGGGCGTCGGGGTCGAGGATGGAGTCCGCGTCGACGAAGACGCACAGCTCGCCCGACGCGGCGTTGATGCCGACGTTGACCGCGTCGGAGCGTCCGGAGTTCGTCTTGCGGATGATCGTCAGCGGCGTGCGGCCGTTGCGGGGCACGTGGATCGACAGCACCTCGGCCTTGACCGGGAGCTCACGCGGGATCTCACGGTCGACCTCGACGAGGTCGAACGCCTCCCTGAGCCGCTCGAAGGTCTCGTCGGTGCTGCCGTCGTCGACCCCGACGACCTCGTGCTGCGGGTAGCGGAGCGAAAGCAGCGACTGGATCGACTGGACGATGCCGGCCGCCTCGTTGTACATCGGCACGACGAGGGTGACCGAGGGCACGAACTCGCTCGCCACGCGTTCCTGCCGGCCGCTCTGCTCGACCCGGCGGAGGTGGTGGATGAAGTCCCAGGCAGCCAGGGCGATGAAGACGAGGTAGGAGGTGTTGATGAGGACGAAGTAGATGAGCACGGGCCACTGAGCGGCAGCGAGCAGGTCGATGATGACCTCGCGCAGCCCGGGGATGATGTCGTCGACGCTCATGCGACGCCCTTGCCGCTCGCCCGCAGGTCGAGCATCTGCAGCATCCCGGTCACGGCGGAGCGCGCCTTCGGCGCGACGGAGTCCTCGGCGGCCAGCTCACGCAGCGCGCGGCGTCCGCCCTCGGTCTCGGCCAGGGCCGTGGCCGCGCTCGTCGCGAGGAAGCGATCGTCGTCCCCCAGCACCGAGACGAGTCCGGCGACCGCGACGTCGCCGCCGAGCTCGCCGAGGGCACGTGCGGCCGCCCGGCGCACCACGGCGGGCTCCGCCGGCGCGAGCAGTCCGACGATGACGTGGACGTCCCCGGGACGCCCGACGGCCCCGAAGGCCTCGGTCGCGCTGACCCTCACGGTGTGGTCGGGGTCGGTGGCGGCCATCTCGGCGAGCCGCGGGCCGGTGGCGAGGAAGAGGTTGTGGCCGGCCACCCCCGCCGCGACGTTGCGCACGCCGGGATCGTCGTCGTCGAGCCCCGCGACGACCGCCGCCTCGGCCGAGACGCCGAGCTGCGTCAGGGTGCTCAGGGCCACCGTCGCCGGGACACCCGGCGCCGAGCGGCGGCTGCGCACCGCGCGGAGCACGGCACCCGCGGCCGACGGGCCGGCACTGGGGCCGAGCGCGCCGATGGCGCGGGCTGCGACGATGCGCACCTCGCCCGAGCGGTCGTCGAGCATGCGGAGCAGGTCGTTGACGTGCGACGGGTCGCGGAGAAGGCCGAGGATCCGGGTCGCCCGAGCGCGGCGGACGCTCGAGGCGGACCCGAGCGAGTGCAAGGCCCGGGCGACACCCTGGCGCTCCCGCAGCACCTCGACCAAGTCCTCCGCCGGTCCCCCGCGCACCTTGGTGAGGAGGTCGACGACGGCCTTGTCGAGGTCGGGCCCGGCGGTGCGGTCCTGTACGAGGCGACGGCGGGCGGCCCCGGACTCGTCCTCACCGGCACCGACCGCGAGCAGGTCGCCGCGCAGGGGTGCGAGCCGCTGACGGCTCCTCTCGGCACGGCGGGCGATGCGGACGCGGCTCACGACGACGAGGATTGCGAGGACGACGCAGAACCCGATGACGCCGACGAGCACCTCGTCGAGGAAGCCCGCCCCGATCGGCTGCGTGTCGGTCACTGAGAGCGGGCGAGGAGTGCGGCCACCCGATGGACGAGCTCACGCGGGCTGAACGGCTTGATGAGGTAGTCGTCGGCGCCGGTCGAGAAACCCATGTCGACGTCGGTGTCACGCGATCTGGCGGTGAGAAGGACGACCCGGACGCCCTTGAGCGCCTCGTCCGAGCGGATCTCGCGCAGGACGTCGATGCCCGAGAGCCCGGGCATCATGACGTCGAGCACGGCGAGCTGCGGCGGGTCGCGACGGATGTCCTCGAGTGCCTCCACGCCGTTGGCGGTGGCACGCACCTCGTAGCCGGACTGGGTGAGCTTGAGCTCCACCAGGTCCCGGATGTCGTCATCGTCGTCTGCAACAACCACCTGCACCGCTGTCGGTGACACGCGAACCCCTCTCGTCGAGCCACCAGTTTATAGCCCGCGACTAGTCACCACCCGACAAACGGGCCAACGTGAGTGGCCAGTTCGAACCAGTCCGTCATCGCCCGAGGGCCCGGACGACACCGAGTGGGCTCAGCGACGGGAGCGCTTCTCGCGAACCCGGACCGACACCTCGATCGGTGTGCCCTCGAAGCCGAACTCCTCGCGCAGCCGGCGCTCGACGAAGCGGCGGTAGCCGGCCTCGATGAAGCCCGACGCGAAGAGGACGAACCTGGGCGGCCGGGTCGAGGCCTGGGTCGCGAACAGGATGCGGGGCTGCTTGCCACCACGCACCGGGTGCGGGTGGCCTGCGACGACCTCGCCGAGGAAGGCGTTGAGCCGGCCGGTGGGGATGCGCGTGTCCCACGACTCGAGCGCGGTGTCGAGGGCGGGGACGAGGCGGTCCATGTGACGGCCCGTCGAGGCGGAGACGTTGACGCGCGGCGCCCACGGGATCTGGACCAGCTCTCGCTCGATCTCCCGCTCGAGGAAGTGACGACGCTCCTCGTCGGTGAGGTCCCACTTGTTGTAGGCGATGACGAGCGCGCGCCCGGAGTCGACGACCTGCTGGACGACGCGGATGTCCTGCTCGGTGATTGAGACCGACGCGTCGATGAGCACGACGGCGACCTCCGCCTTCTCGAGCGCGGTCTGGGTCCGCAGCGACGCGTAGAAGTCGGCGCCGCGGGTCTGGTGGACCCGGCGACGGATGCCGGCCGTGTCGACGAAGCGCCACGTCGTGCCGCCGAGCTCGATGAGCTCGTCGACCGGGTCGCGGGTCGTGCCGGCGACGTCGTCGACGACGACGCGGTCCGTGCCCGCCAGCCTGTTGAGGAGTGAGGACTTGCCGACGTTGGGCCGACCGAGCAGGGCCACGCGACGGGGCCCGCCACGCTGGTAGGCCGCGACGGCCGACTTCTCGGGCAGGACGTCGAGGATCGCGTCGAGGACGTCCCCGCTGCCTCGGCCGTGCAGCGCCGAGACCGGCCACGGCTGGCCCAGACCGAGGTTCCACAGCGCCGCGGCGTCGGCCTCGGTCCGCTGGTCGTCGACCTTGTTGGCGACGAGGACGACGGGCTTGCCGGCCCGGCGCAACAGCTTGACGACGGCCTCGTCGTCGTCCGTGGCACCGACGACCGCGTCGACGACGAAGAGCACGGCGTCGGCGAGCTCGACGGCGATCTCGGCCTGCTCGGCGACGCGCAGATGGATGCCCTTGGCGTCGATGGCCCAGCCACCGGTGTCGACGAGCGTGAACTGGCGGCCGGCCCACTCGGCGTCGTAGGCGACGCGGTCACGGGTCACACCGGGGACGTCCTCGACGACGGCCTCACGCCGGCCGATGATGCGGTTGACGAGGGTGGACTTGCCGACGTTGGGGCGGCCCACCACGGCGACCACGGGGACCGCCGTCTCCTCGGCGTCCTCGCCGGCCTCGTCATCGCCCCGATCGACGAGCGCGAGGTCCTCCTCGCTCAGCTCGAAGTCGTCCAGGCCAGCACGCAGGGCATGCGTGACGGACTCGTCCAGCGACCCGTCGGAGGTCACGGTCTCGTCGGTCTCGGGGGTGTTCATGCGCACCATTCTCCCAGAGGCCGCACCGTGCTCGGTCCGCTCGGTCCGCTCAGTCCCAGACGTCGGGAGGGACGTCGGTCGGCAGCTCGATGCCGTGCCGATCGCTCGAGTCCCGCACGTGCTCGGCGAGCGAGACCCGGATCTGCTCCGCTGCACGCTCGAGCCGGACCCGACCCGGTATGCCGGCCGCCCCCGTGAGCGCGACCGGCTCGCCGAAGTCGACGACGAGGCGGCTGCGCAGCCGCGGCCACGACGACGCGAGGTCACCGGTGGCCCGGGTGCCCAGGCACGCGACGGGCACGACGGGTGCGTGCCCCTGGAGGGCGAGCCAGGCGACGCCCTTCTCCGCCCTCTCGAGGTCGCCCCTGCCGCGTCCTCCCTCGGGGAAGATGCCCACCACTCCCCGCGCTCGAGCACACCGAGCGCCGAGGTCAGGGCCACCCGGTCGCCACGACCCTGGTGCAGCGGGATCTGCCCGCTGAGGTGGAGCAGCGGCCCCACGCCCAGCTCGAAGGTCGCGGCGAGCACGAGGAAGTGCGCGGGGCGCGGCGCCAGACCGAGGACGACGGCGCCGTCGAGATAGCCCGTGTGGTTCGCCGCGAGGATGACCGGACCGGACGCGGGGACCCGGTCTGCGCCGACCGCCCGCGCGGCATACAGGCTCCTGACGAGGACGCTCCCCACACCACGGCCGAGGTCGCCCGCCACGGCGTCGGCGGGGCCCAGGCTCTCGTGCGTCACGGGCGGGAACGTCAGTGCACCGCCCGTGACCCACGGCTCAGAACGAGGCAGGCACCGAGACGGCCATCTGGACCGGCTCGTGGTGGCCGTAGATGTCCCCGAGGGTCGTCAACGGCTCGTTGGCGAGCCCTCGAGGCTTGTAGAAACCGTCGATCCCGACTCCGCGCGGGACGATGCGCCCGTCGGCGCGGGCCGAGATGTCGTTGGGGTCGTCCGTCACCACCTTGTTCCAGTCGCCGCCGAGGAGCAGCCGTGAGGGGTGGCGGTTCGAGAGCGCCACGACGTTGTCGGCCATGACGGCATACAGGCTTCCGGGTCCGGTGGCGCAGCGCGGTGGTGGCATGTGCAGCGAGGCCGCGACGAGGGTCGCGCCGTTGGCGAGGTGGACGTCGGCCACGGCGATCCACCGGGTCTGGATGCCGCCGTCCGGACAGGGTCCACCGTCGGTCCCCTTGACGAGCCGGAAGTTCGTCACCGCGTCGGTGGCCCGGACGGCGGTGCGCCGGATCGCCAGGGCGCTGCCGCGCGTCGACTCCGACGTCGTGTCCTGACGGACGATCCACGTGTCCGTGTCGACGAGGTCGGCCAGACGCACGTCCCGCGCCTCCTGGAGCATGACGATGTCGGCGAAAGGGCTGTAGCGGGCGAAGTCGTCACGCACCGAGCTCGCGGGGGCGCCGAAGTCGACGTTGACGGTGACGACACGCACGCGTTGGGGGTCGGTCAGAGCGGCGCTGCCCGCCGTCGCGGTCGAGGCGGTGGCGCCGAGCAGTCCCACGGTGAGGGCGCAGAACGCCGCCCCGCCCGTGGTTCGTCGGGCAAGCGTGGACATGGCGTCTCCTCAGGTGGGACCCGCTGGTCGGGTCGTCCCGAGCAGGCTGCGTCCCGCCGCTGCGGAATCGCTGCGCCACCGCTGCGACGCCGCTGCGGTCTCCGCTGGTGTCGTGCGGGGCCGGGCCCGGGGAGGTCAGCCGCGCGCGTGCCCGGCGAGCGAGGCGACGACCGCGAGCACGGCCTCGACGCTCTCGTCGAAGTCGAGGTCGGAGGTGTCGACCGTGACCACACCGTCGGCCGCCACCGTGAACTGCGAGACGGCGGAGTCGTCACGGTCGCGGCGTAGGACCTGGTCGCGGGTGGCGGCGATCGCCTCCTCGTCGACGGCGCCGTGGACCTCGGCCGAGCGCCGGCGCAGCCGGGCCTCCTCGCTGGCGGTGAGGAGCAGCCGCACGAGGGCGTCGGGAGCCACGACGGTCGTGATGTCGCGGCCCTCGGCGACGACGCCCCCGGTCTCCTCGGCGATGGCCGCCATGCGGTCGCGCTGCGCCTGCTGGAGGATCGGGCGGACGCCGGTGTTCGTCGCGACCTTGGACACCTCGGAGCTGATCGCGGTCGAGCGGATGTCGGCGGTGACGTCGGTGCCGCCGACGACGACCCGCTGGTCCTCCGGGTCGGTCGACAGCTCGAGGGGCAGGCCCTCCGCGGCGACGACGACGGCGGCCTCGTCGGCGAGGTCGACACCCTGGTCGAGGCACCACCAGGTGAGCGCGCGGTACATCGCGCCGGTGTCGAGGTAGCCGATGTCGAGGCGCGCGGCGACGGCCTTGGAGACGCTCGACTTGCCGGAGCCGGACGGTCCGTCGATGGCGATGGTCAGCGGGGCGGAGTCGCTCGTCATGGCGGTCAGCCTAGGCGGTCGTGGTCGTGGCGCCGCACCCGCCGACGCTCACCCGTGCAGCCGCCAGCCCCGCTCCTCCAGCCCCTCGGCGAGGGCTGCCGCGGCACCGGGGACGACGTCGACCTCGGCCAGACCGAAGGCCTGACCGAGACCATGGTCGAGGTGGAACTCCTCGATGTTGGTGCCGATCGCGCCGACGTCGGCGAAGAGCCGGCCGAGCTGTCCCGGCTCGTCCGGGATGAGGACCCGGACGGTCGTGTATGCCGTCGGCGCGGCTCCGTGCTTGCCGGGGATCCGCGCGTGGCCGGCGTTGCCCGCTGCGATCGTGCGGGCGAGCGTGCCCCGGGCGCCGGGCGCGTCGGTGTCGGACCCCAGGGCGTCGAGCGCACTGATGACGCCGTCGAGGTCGCCCGCGAGCGAGGCGAGGACGTCGCGCACGGCATGCGCGTTGCCGGAGAGGATCTGGGTCCACAGGTGCGGGTCGCTCGCTGCGATCCGGGTGACGTCGCGCAGCCCCTGGCCTGCCAGCGCCACCGACGAGTCGGCGAGGTGCTCGAGCCGGGCCGCGACGAGGCTCGCGACGAGCTGCGGGACGTGCGAGACCGACGCCACGGCAGCGTCGTGGTCGGCGGGGTCGAGGGTGACGACGGCGGCGCCGGCCCTCGCCGCCACCGCACGCACGAGGTCGACGGCGGCCGCACTCGTCTCCGGCGTCGGCGTGAGCACCCACGCGCGACCGTGGAAGAGGTCGTGCCTCCCGGCCACCGCCCCGCTGCGCTCGCGGCCGGCCATGGGGTGCGAGCCGCAGAAGCGGCTGAGGTCGGCGCCGCGCTCGCGCAATGCGTCGATGACCGCCACCTTGACCGAGGCGACGTCCGTGACGACCGCGTCGGGGAACCGCTCGAGGGCGGCTGCGACGCAGGCCGCCGTGACGTCCGGCGGAGTGGCGACGACGACGAGGTCGGGATGCTCGCCACCCGGCGCGCCCCCGCGCGTCGGAACGGTCTCCCCCGCGCCGAGGTCGCGGGCGAGCGCAGCGTTGGTCGTGGAGATGTCCTCGAGCGTCACGGCACCGCCGGCGCGGGTCAGCGCGAGGCCGAGGCTCGTGCCGATGAGGCCGGTGCCGACGACGTGGACGCGCGGAGGGACGGGCGCCTCGCTCACATGCCCGCCGCGGAGTAGAGCTCGCCGACCTCGCCCTTGGTGAGCCGGCGGAACTTGCCGGGCTTGGTGTCCCCGAGGCGGATCGGGCCCACCTGGGTGCGCACGAGCGACAGGACGGGGTGGCCCGCCTCGGCGAGCATCCGGCGCACGATGTGCTTGCGGCCCTCGTGGAGGATCACCTCGACGATCGCCTTGCCGGGCTGGCTGTCGACGACGCGGAACGAGTCGACCTGCACCGGCCCGTCCTCGAGCTCGATGCCCTCGCGCAGCCGCTTGCCGAGGTCGCGCGGGACGGGTCCGCGGATCTGCGCGAGGTAGGTCTTGAGCACGCCGTACTTCGGGTGCTGGAGCCGGTGGGCGAGGTCGCCGTCGTTGGTGAGGAGCAACAGGCCCTCGGTGTCGGCGTCGAGGCGACCCACGTGGAAGAGCCGCTCCTTGCGGTCACCGAAGTAGTCGCCGATGTCGATCCGGCCGAGCTCGTCGTTCATCGACGTGACGACGTTGAGCGGCTTGTTGAAGGCGAGGTAGACGCGCGACTCGTCGAGCGTGACGCGCACGCCGTCGACATGGACGACCTGGTCCGCGTTGATGCGCACGCCGAGCTCGGTGACGACCTGCCCGTCGACCTCGACGCGGCCCTCGGAGATGAGCTGCTCGCACACCCGCCTGGACCCGACGCCCGCCGAGGCGAGCAGCTTCTGGAGTCGTATGCCGTCGGGGTCGTGGACGTCGACCGGCTTCGACGTGGGCCGGTTGGGCAGCGAGGTCGGTTGGCTCTTCTTCGTCGTGCCGACGCCGCGGGGACGACCACCACCGGCACCTGCACCGGCTCCACGCGGACCGCCGGACGCGCCCCGCGGGCCACCCTGGCCGGCACCGCGACCGCGGCCGCCGGACGGATTCTTCGCGGGTCCGCCGCGTCGGTTCTGCGGCGGGGTCATGACCGGCCGCTCTCTGCGATCTCGTCGAGCACGTCGACCTCCGGGAGGTAGGGGGCAAGGGCTGGCAGGTCGTCGAGCGACTGCAGGCCGAGCCGCTCGAGGAAGGTGGCGGTCGTGCCATAGAGGTTGGCGGTCGACTCCTCGTCGGTGCCGACCTCCTCGATGAGACCACGCGTGAGCAAGGTGCGGATGACGCCGTCGACGTTGACGCCACGGACGGCGGCGACGCGGGAGCGTGAGACCGGCTGCCGGTAGGCGATGACCGCGAGGGTCTCGAGCGACGCCTGGGTGAGGCGGGCCTGCTGGCCGTCGAGGAGGAACTTGCTCACGACGGGGGCGTACTCGGGACGGCTGTAGACGCGCCACCCGCCACCGACGTTGCGCAGGCAGAAGCCCCGCTGCTGCGCGGCATACCCCTCCTCGAGCTCGGCGAGGGCGGCCTCGACATCGGGCACGGGCACCTCGAGGGCGGAGGCGAGTGCGAGCTCTGTGACCGGCTCGTCGACGACCATGAGGACGGCCTCGACGGCGCCGCGCAGGCCACCCGGGAAGTCGCCCACGTCGAAGGCGAGCTGGTCCTGCGGCACCTCGTCGACGACGCCCTCGTCGCGGACGTCGTCCGAGGTCGTGTCGGTCAGGTCGGTGTCACTCATGGTCAGCCTCTCGCTGATCGGTGGTCGGTGCTTCCGGCGCCGGCGGGGCGGCATCGGCCGGGGCGGCGTCATCGGTCGGTGCGTCCCCGGCGGGCGCAGCATCGTCGCCCGGGGCGACCTCCGCGGGTGCGGCGTCGTCGAACTCGTCGTCGACGTCGATGTCGCCCTCCATCGACCCGGTCCAGCGCACGGTGAGCTCGCCGAGGGCCTCGGCCTGCTCGAAGGTGATGGCGGACTCGCGGAAGAGCTCGAGCAGCGCGAGGAAACGGGCGACGATGACGAGGGTGCTGTCGGCGTCGCGCACGAGCGCCCGGAAGGACGCCACGCCGTCGCGCCGCAGCCGCTCACCGATGATGCTCGCCTGCTCGCGCACGCTCACGGCCGGCGCGTGGAGGTGGCCGAGGCCGACGGTGTCGACCGGTTTGGGTGTGAGCGCGCCCGCGGCGATCATCGCGAGCTGCTCCGGCGTCACCGTCATGATGAGCTCGGGCAGGAGCCTGGCGAACTGCGGCTCGAGCCCGGCCTGGCGGGCGGTCATCCGCGAGGCCGTCGCCATCCGCTCGTCGAAGGTGCGGGCGATGTCCTTGAACGCCCTGTACTGGAGCAGCCGCGCGAAGAGCAGGTCGCGGGCCTCGATGAGCGCGAGGTCGTCCTCGTCCTCGGGGCCCACCTGGGGCAGGAGCCGAGCGGCCTTGATGTCGAGCAGCGTGGCCGCGACGAGAAGGAACTCCGAGGCCTGGGAGAGGTCCCAGCCGTCGCCGCCCTTGGCCTGCTCGGCCTTGATGTGCGCGATGAACTCGTCGGTGACCCGCGCGAGGGCGATCTCGGTGATGTCGAGCTTGTGCTTCGAGATGAGGCCGAGGAGGAGGTCGAAGGGCCCCGAGAAGACGTCGAGGTGGACCTCGAAGGCCGTCGTCGCCGCCCGTCGCGTCAGGACGCCGCCGGGGGCCTCGGCCAGAGTGTCAGGCTGCTCCGCCACGGGCGATGAGCTCTCTCGCGAGCTGGCGGTAGGCGCCAGCGCCCTTGTGGGTGGAGTCGTAGGTCGTGATCGGCTCGGCCGCCAGGGTCGCGTCCGGGAACTTCACCGTGCGGCTGATGACGGTGTGGAAGACGCGTTCGTCGAAGTGCTCGACGACGCTGGCGACGACCTCGCGAGAGTGGAGGGTGCGACCGTCGTACATCGTCGCCAGGATGCCGTCGACCTGGAGGCGCGGGTTGAGCCGGTCGGTGATCTTCTCGATGGTTTCGACGAGGAGGGCGACGCCGCGCATGGCGAAGAACTCGCACTCGAGCGGGATGAGCACGCCGTGGGCCGCGGTGAGGGCGTTGACGGTGAGCAGGCCGAGCGAGGGCTGGCAGTCGATGAGGACGACGTCGTAGTCGTCGAGGACGGGGCGCAGGACCCGGGCCAGGATCTGCTCGCGGGCGACCTCGCCGACGAGCTGGACCTCGGCGGCCGAGAGGTCGATGTTGGCCGGAATGACGTCGAGGCCGTCGACCTTGGTGCGCTGGATGACGTCGCGCACGTCGTGTGCCCGCTCGGTGAGCAGGTTGTAGACGGTGACGTCGAGCTCGTGCGCGGGGATGCCGAGACCGACCGACAGCGCACCCTGGGGGTCGAAGTCGACGAGGAGGACGCGGCGGCCGTACTCGGCCAGAGCGGCGCCGAGGTTGATCGTCGTCGTCGTCTTGCCGACGCCACCCTTCTGGTTGCACATCGCGATGACGCGCGCCGGTCCGTGGCTGGCCAGCGGCGGCGGCTCGGGGAAGCTCGGCAGGGGTCGACCGGTCGGACCCGGCTGCCCCGCGGGGGGCTCGGTCCCGGGCAGGTGCCCGTTGGTGCCGCTGGTCACGGTCCCGGTGTCATCGGACGTCTGCATTGAGGTCACCACGTCGTCGATGTCTGACGAATCCATCTCTCTCCCGGAACTGGCGTGCACGCGGTCAGCATCCCGCTGATCGCCACGACACTATCAGCGCGCACGCGGGTGGCTCTGCGCATAGACCTCGCGCAGCTGCTGCACCGTGACGAGCGTGTAGACCTGCGTCGTCGTCACCGACGCGTGACCGAGGAGCTCCTGCACGACACGCACGTCCGCACCGCCCTCGAGGAGGTGGGTCGCGAACGAGTGGCGCAGTGTGTGCGGAGAGACGTGGCCGGTGAGCTGGGCCCGCTCCGCCGCGGCCCGCAGGACCGCCCACGCGCTCTGCCGCGAGAGCCGCGACCCGCGCTGGTTGAGGAAGATCGCGGGCGTCCCCCTGCCCTTTGCCGAGAACGTCCCCCTCCCCCTCACGAGGTATGCCGTGAGCGCCACCTTCGCGTAGGACCCCAGCGGCACGAGTCGCTGCTTGCCGCCCTTGCCCTCGAGCCGGACGACCCCGGCCTCCACGTCGACGTCGTCGATGTCGAGCCCGACGGCCTCGGAGATGCGGGCGCCGGTGCCGTAGAGGACCTCGAGCAGGGCGCGGTCGCGCAGGGAAGCGGGCGTGTCCCCGACCGACGCCGCGTCGAGCAGGCGCTCGACCTCGCCGACGCTGATCGCCTTCGGCAGGCGTGAGGGCGGCGGTGGAGGGCTGACAGCAGCCGTCGGGTCCGCGTCGACCACACCCTCGAGCGCGAGGAACCGGTGCAGCCCGCGCACGGCGACGAGGGTGCGTGCGGCCGACGTCGCGGCGAGCGGAGGGTGCTCGTCGTCGCCCTCGCGCAGCCGCGCGAGGAACTCGCTCACCTGCCGCTCGCTCACCGCCGCGGGGTCGTCGACCCCGATCGAGGAGAGGTATGCCGTCCACCTCCCGAGGTCGCGTCGGTAGGCCTTGAGGGTGTTGGCCGACGCACCCCGCTCGACGTCGAGGTGCGTCAGCCACGAGCGGACGGCGCGCTCCACCCGGCTGGCGCTGCGTGCGTCCGCCGAGGTGGGGGTCATGGCGTCACCCTGCCGGACGCACGGCGTGGGTCCGAGCTCAGCCGAGGACCTCGGCGACGTCGCGGTGCTCCATGCCGTGGGCCTCTGCGACGGGTCCGCAGACGACGTCGCCGGCGTGGGTGTTGATGCCGAGGGCCAGGCCCGGGTCGGTGCGCGAGGCCTCGAGCCAGCCCTGGTTCGCGAGGCGGACGGCATACGGGAGGGTGGCGTTGGTGAGCGCCCAGGTCGAGGTGTTGGGGACGGCACCGGGCATGTTGGCGACGCAGTAGAAGACCGAGTTGTGGACCTCGTAGGTCGGGTCGGCGTGAGTCGTGGGGCGCGTGTCCTCGAAGCAGCCACCCTGGTCGACGGCGATGTCGACGAGGACGGAGCCGGGCTTCATCTGCGAGACGAGCTCGTTCGAGACGAGCTTCGGGGCCTTGGCACCGGGGACGAGGACGGCGCCGATGACCATGTCGGCCTCCATGACCTGCTGGCGGATCGCCAGGGTGGAGGACGCGAGCCCGTGGACGCGGTTGTTGTAGCGCCAGAAGCTCATGCGGAGCTTGTCGAGGTCGGTGTCGAGGAGGGTGACGTCGGCGCCCATGCCGAGCGCGATGTTGGCGGCGTTCTGCCCGGAGACGCCGGCGCCGATGATGACGACCTTGGCGTTGGCCACGCCGCCGACGCCGCCCATGAGGACGCCGCGACCGCCCTGCGGCTTGGTGAGCGAGTAGGCACCGACCTGGGGCGCGAGGCACCCCGCCACCTCGGACATCGGGTAGAGCAGGGGCAGCCCACCCGATGGGAGCGCCACGGTCTCGTAGGCGATCGCTGTCGTCCGCTTGGCGACGAGCTCCTTGGTCAGCGGCTCGTCGGCGGCGAGGTGGAGGTAGGTGAAGAGCGTGAGGTCGTCGCGGAGGCGGTGGTACTCCTCGGCGACCGGCTCCTTGACCTTCATGACCATCTCGGCCTCGCCCCAGACGTCGTCGGCGTCGTCGAGGATCCGCGCACCCTGCGAGACGAACTCCTCGTCCGGGATGGAGGACCCGAGACCGGCGCCCTTCTGGATGAGCACCTCGTGACCGTGGGCCACCAGCTCGTGCACACCGACCGGCGTGATGCCGACCCGGAACTCGTTGTTCTTGACTTCGCTGGGGATGCCGATGCGCACCGATGACTCCTTCGTCGTGGTCGCGGTGGATGTGCCGCAGTGCGAGTCTAGGGCGCGTGAAGCTCTACGCCGACCTGCCCGGACGCCGCCTCGCCCAGATGCTCGCCGACCTCGGAATCCTCGCGTGGGCGGTGGTGTGGGTGTGGGTCGGGAGACGGGTCCACGACGTGACGATGGCGCTCGCCGAGCCCGGTCGCCGGCTCGAGGGTGCGGGTGCCGGGTTCCGCGAGAAGCTCAACGCCGCCGGCGACGGGGTGGACGACCTCCCGCTGCTCGACGACCGGGTGGCCGGCCCGTTCCGCTCGGCAGCCGGTGCCGGCACCGACATCGAGCGGGCCGGGGCCGACCTCGTGACCGCGGTCGAGCGGTTCGCCCTGCTCATCGGGTGGACCACGGCGCTCGTGCCGATCCTCGTGGTCCTCCTCTGGTGGGCGATCGCGCGTGGCCGCTTCGTCCATCGCGCCTCGGCCGCGCAGCGGTTCATCGACGCGGACGACGACCTCGACCTCTTCGCGCTGCGCGCCATGGCCAACCAGCCGATGGCGTCGCTCGCCAAGGTGTCGAGCGACCCCAGCGGGGCGTGGCGGCGCGGTGACCGTGAGACGATCCGTGCGCTCGCGCTGCTCGAGCTCAGGGACTCGGGGCTGCGGCCGCCACGAGCGGCGTGAGGTCCTCGGCCGAAGGCGTCCACTCGGCGGGGTCGGCGTCGACCTGCTCGCCGGAGCGGATGTCCTTGACCTGGTGCTCGACGTCCCCGGACCCGGGGAACCAGACGAACGGGATCCCCCGGCGGTCCGCGTAGCGGATCTGCTTGCCGAACTTCGCGGCGCTCGGCGCGACCTCGCACGGGATGCCGCGTGAGCGCAGGGCCGTCGCGACGGCGGTCGACTCGCTGCGCGACTCCTCCTCGACGACGGCGACGAGCACCGCTGCCGGCGTCGAGCGCGAGGCCGAGACGAGCCCCTTGGACAGGAGCAGGCCCAGCAGGCGGGAGACGCCGATGGAGATGCCGACACCGGGATAGGTGGTCTTGCCGTCGCTGGCGAGGGCGTCGTAGCGGCCACCGGAGCAGAACGAGCCCCACGACTCGTGGCCCTCGAGCTGGGTCTCGTAGACGGTGCCGGTGTAGTAGTCGAGGCCGCGGGCGATCTTGAGGTCGGCGACGAGCGCGCCGGGGGCGCTGGCGAGACCGGCCCGGATGACGGCCGCGAGGGCGTCGAGCCCCTCGTCGAGGACGGGGTGCTCGACACCGAGCGAGCGGACGCGGTCGACGAAGGAGAGGTCCTCGGTGCGGATCTCGGCGAGGGCGAGGCACTGGTCGGCCTGCTCCTGCGTGCGTCCCGCCTCGACGAGCAGGGCCCTGACCTTCTCGGGGCCGATCTTGTCGAGCTTGTCGACGATGCGGAGCGTGCCCGCGACGTCGTCGATGCCGATGCCCCGGTAGAAGCCCTCGGGGATCTTGCGGTTGTTGACCTGGATCGTCATCCGGCCGATCGGCAGCCGGCGGAAGACCTCGGCGACGACGAGCGGCATCTCCGCCTCGAAGTGGGGCGCGAGCTCGCCCACGTCGACGACGTCGATGTCTGCCTGGGTGAACTCGCGGTAGCGCCCCTCCTGCGGCCGCTCCCCCCGCCACACCTTCTGGATCTGGTAGCGGCGGTAGGGGAACGCGAGCTTGCCGGCGTTCTCGAGGACGAAGCGGGCGAACGGCACGGTGAGGTCGAAGTGCAGGCCCAGCTGTGGATCGGAGCCTCGCGCGCCATCGGGCTGGTCGGCGAGCCGGGTGACGCCGTAGATCTCCTTGTCGGCGTCGCCGCCCTTGCCGAGCAGCCGGTCGACCGGCTCGACGGCGCGCGTCTCGAGCGAGGTGAACCCGTGCAGCTCGAACGTCTCGCGGATGACGTCGAGGAAGTGCTGCTCGACGATCCGCTCGGCGGGGAGGTACTCGGGAAATCCGCTCAGCTTGGTGACCTTCACGCGGTCAATCCTTGCAGGTAGGGGTTGGTGCTCCGTTCACGCCGCATCGTCGTCGCCGGGCCGTGCCCGGGAAGGAGGAGCGTGGAGTCGGCCAGGGGCAGGACGACCGCGCGCAGCGAGCGCTGCATCGCCGCGCCGTCACCACCCGGCAGGTCGGTGCGCCCGATCGAGCCGGCGAAGAGGACGTCGCCGCTGATCATCGTCCGGTCGAGCTCCTCGGGAGCGCGGACGCCCTCGGGCAGCCGCTCGAACCCGAACATCACCGAGCCCTCGGTGTGGCCGGGCGCGTGGAGCACCTCGAGGTCGAGCCCGGCGAGCGTGAGCGCCTGCCGGTCGGTCACCTCGACGACGTTGCCGGGCTCGGACCACGTGGCCTTCGAGCCGAACTGCTGCTCGAGCATCCCGACGATCCCCGGACTCGCGGAACCGAGCGGGTCAACCAGGCGGTAGCGGTCGTCCGAGTGGATGTATGCCGCGGTGTCGCCTCCGCAGACCGGCGTCACCGAGTAGACGTGGTCGATGTGGCCGTGGGTCAGCAGGACCGCCGTCGGCTTGAGCCGGTGCTGGGTGAGCACCTCGCGCAGGGTCTCCTCGATGCCGATGCCGGGGTCGACGACGACGCACTCCTCCCCCTCGCCGGGGGCGAGGACGTAGCAGTTGGTGCCGAAGGCCGCGGCGGGGAAGGCGATGGTCAACACACCGGTGAACCCTAGTCGGGTGAGCACACGGCATACCGGCTCCCTAGACTGCGCCGGGTGACGAAGAAGCAGGAGCGCGACCGGGCCCGGCGCAGGTGGCAGAAGCAGCAGGCAACGCAGGCGGCGAGGGCCGAGAGGCGCGACCGCATGAAGCGGGTCGCGGCAATCGTCGCGACCGTCGCGGTCGTGGCCGCGCTCGTCGGCGGTCTCGCCGTCGCGCTCAAGCCGGAGGAGAAGGAAGCGGCCAAGCCGTCGACGACCGCCGCGGGCTGCGAGCAGCCGCCCGCCCCCCTCGGCACCGCGGCCAAGCTCGAGCTGCCGGACAAGGCGACCGCCAAGGGTGTGATGTGGACGGCGACGCTCACGACGAACTGCGGCGACATCGTCCTCGACCTCGACGGTGCGAAGGCACCGCAGGCCGTCGCGTCCTTCATCCAGCTGGCCAAGGCGGACTACTGGCTCAGCTCCCCCTGCCAGCGCCTCGGCGTGAGCGAGGGCTTCAAGCTGCTCCAGTGCGGCGACCCGACCGGGACGGGTCAGGGCAACCCCGGCTACGGCTTCGGCGTCGAGAACGCGCCCAAGGACGGGACCTACCCGCGGGGCACCGTCGCCATGGCGCGCACGCAGGACCCGGTCAAGGGCAACGGCGGCCAGTTCTTCCTCGTCAACGGGGAGTCGAGCCTGCCGGACCCGAACGGATACACGATCTTCGGCACGATCACCAAGGGTTTGGATATCGTCGACAAGGTCGCCGCAGCGGGTGTCCAGCCCGGCGGCGAGTCGGAGACCATCGGTGCCCCCAACGCACCCATCAGCATCCTTCGGGTTGCGGTGACAGAGAAGAAGGCATAGCCGTGAGCGACGAGACGACGAGCACCACCCCCGCGGACGGACCCGTGGAGGAGCAGGCCCCATCGGCCGCGCCCGACGCCACGGTGGAGGTGACGACACCGGAGCCCGAGGAGACCAGCGCCGCGGTCCAGCCGGAGGAGACCCGCCCCGAGGCGCAGTCCGACGCCGCCGAGACCGCCGCTGCGGCGGAGGTTCCCGCGGTCGAGCCCGAGCCCGCGACGTCGATGCCGACGCCCGCCACGTCCGCTGCGGCTGAGCCCGAGGCTTCGGAGTCGCCGGCCCCTGCCGACGAGACCCCGGCGATGGCCGAGCCTGCGCCCGCCGAGGAGGCGGCACCGGCTGCCGAGGAGGCGGCACCTGCGACCGTGGACCCCGCTCCCGCCGACGAGACCATCGCTGCTTCGGAGACGCCCGCCGTCGACCCCGAGCCTGCGACGTCCGTGCCGACGCCCGCGACTCCCGCTCCCGCAGCCCCCGCCCCGGCGGCGCCGAAGCCCGCGGTGCCCTCCCCCGCAGCGCTCGCGTCGCGGATGGCCGCACGGCCGACCCCGCCCGTGGCGCCGGTCGTCCACGAGCACTCGGACTCGGCGCGCTTCGGCCGCGTCGACGACGAGGGCCACGTCTTCGTCACCGTCGGCGAGGAGGAGCGCGAGGTCGGCTCCTACCCCGGCGCGACGCCCGACGAGGCCCTGCAGTACTTCGCCCGCAAGTACGACGAGATCGCCGGCTCCGCCGAGCTGCTCGAGCAGCGGCTCGCCAACCCGGACGTCTCGGCGAAGGAGGTCGCTGAGGGCCTCAGCACCCTCAAGGAGCACCTCGCCGAGGCCCACGTCGTCGGTGACCTCGCCGCGCTCGACGCCCGCGTCGCCGCGATCGAGACCGGGCTCGTGACCAAGCGTGAGACCGAGCAGGCGGCGCGCGCCGAGGCACGTGCCGCGGCCGCCGCCGAGCGTGAGGCGATCGTCTCCGAGGCCGAGGCCATCTCGGGCCAGGACCCCGAGCAGACCCAGTGGAAGCAGAGCGGTGAGCGGATGCGCGCGCTGCTCGACCAGTGGAAGCAGCACCAGCGCAGCGGGGCCAAGCTCGACAAGCCCACCGAGAACGCCCTCTGGCAGCGCTTCAGCCACGCCCGCAACCACTTCGACAAGGGACGTCGCAGCTACTTCGCGCAGCTCGACTCCTCGCGCGCCGAGGCCCGCGGCACCAAGGAGGCGCTCGTCAAGGAGGCCGAGGCCCTCGCCACGAGCAAGGACTGGGGCCCCACCGCACGCGCCTTCAAGAACCTCATGGACCAGTGGCGCCAGGCCGGACGCGCCTCCCGCTCGGAGGACGACGCCCTGTGGGAGCGGTTCAAGGCCGCACAGGACGCGTTCTTCAACGCGAAGGACGAGGTGGCAGCCGCCGAGGACGAGGAGTACCGCGCCAACCTCGCCGTCAAGGAGGAGCTCCTCAAGGAGGCCGAGCAGATCCTGCCCGTCACCGACCTCGAGAAGGCCAAGGCGCAGCTGCGCGTCATCCAGGACAAGTGGGAGGCTGCCGGCAAGGTGCCGCGCGCCGACATCGACCGCACCGAGAAGGCCATCCGCCGGATCGAGGCGGCCGTGCGGGAGCAGGAGGACCAGAAGTGGAAGTCCTCCAACCCGGAGGTCGCCGCCCGCGCCAACTCCCTCGTCACACAGCTGCGCAGCTCGATCGAGTCCCTCGAGGCCGACCTCGCCAAGGCCACCGCCTCGGGCAACGACCGCAAGGTCAAGGACCTCACCGCCAAGCTCGAGTCGCAGCAGGCCTGGCTCGCCCAAGCCGAAGCCGCCAACTCCGAGTTCGGTTCCTGATCCGACCCACAGCTCCCCTTTCCGCGCACCTCGCGCTGAGGAGTCTTCGGTCGACGCCATCCATCCGACCTGGGCGCGCTGAGCGCACTCCGGTCTCCCGCCAGGCCCAGCCAGCGCCGATCGAAGACCCCTCATCACTCGACTAACGCCGCTTCTCACCTTCCCGAGGGGCACCTAGGCGACTATCCAGGAGCGCGCGGGTCCGTGGGCGGCGATGGCGGGTCTGGCGGGAGCGGGGAGCGCGCTCAGCGCGCGAGCCGCGGATGGATCTCGTCGCCCACGGACCCGCGCGCGACGTCACGTGAGCCCCGCGACGTGACCTGAGCCGCGCGACGTGACCCGCGCGAGACGTCACGTGAGCCGCGCGACGTCACGTGAGCCGCGCGACGGGACGTGAGCCGCGACGTGCTCGGCAAGCAGCGACTACGTCTGGGTGATGCGGTAGGCGTCGAAGACGCCGCCGACGTTGCGCACGGCCTTGATGACGTGGTCGAGGTGGCTGGGGTCGCCCATCTCGAAGGTGAACTTGAGCCCGGCGACGCGGTCGCGTGAGGTCTGGACCGAGGCGCTGAGGATGTTGACGCCGCTCTCGGACAGGACGCGGGTGACGTCGGAGAGCAGGGCCGAGCGGTCGAGCGCCTCGACCTGGAGCTGGACGAGGAAGACGCTGTTGGCGGTCGGCGCCCACTCGACGTCGATGATCTTGTCCTGCTGGCTGAGCAGCGAGGAGGCGTTGGTGCAGTCGCGGCGATGCACCGAGACGCCCATGCCGCGGGTGACGAACCCGAGGATCTCGTCGCCGGGCACCGGCGTGCAGCAGCGGGCCAGCTTGACCCAGACGTCGGACATGCCCTTGACGACGACACCGGGGTCACCGGCGCGGCGGCGGCGGTTCGACACGGGCCGGGGCATCGTCATCTCGGCGAGGTCGTCGCTGGCCTCCTCACCCCCCTGGGCGGCGACGAGGCGCGCGACGACGTGCTGGGCGCTCACGTGGCCCTCGCCGATCGCGGCATACAGGCCGTCGATGCCGCTGAGCCGCAGCTCCTCGGCGACGCCGGTGAGCGACTCGACCGACGACAGGCGCGCGAGCGGCAGGCTGCGCTTGCGCATCGCCTTGACGAGCGCCTCCTTGCCCTGGTCGATCATCTCCTCGCGACGCTCGCGGGTGAACCAGTGCCTGATCTTGTTGCGGGCCCGGGCCGACTTGACGAAGGTGAGCCAGTCGCGCGACGGGCCGGCGCCGTCGGCCTTGGAGGTGAGGACGTCGACCGTGTCGCCGTTGTCGAGGCGGGACTCGAGCGGCACGAGGCGACCGTTGACCTTGGCGCCGATGGTGTGGTGGCCGACCTCGGTGTGCACGGCATACGCGAAGTCGACGGGCGTCGAACCGGCGGGAAGGCCCACGAGCTGACCCTTGGGCGTGAAGACGTAGACCTCGCTGGCGTTGATCTCGAAGCGCAGCGACTCGAGGAACTCTCCCGGGTCGGCGGTCTCCCTCTGCCAGTCGAGGAGCTGGCGCAGCCACGCCATGTCGTTGGCGCCGGTGTGGCTCGTCGAGGGCTGGTCGGCGCCCGCCGGCCCCTTCTCCTTGTACTTCCAGTGGGCGGCGACGCCGTACTCGGCGCGGCGGTGCATCGTGTGGGTGCGGATCTGGATCTCGACCGGCTTGCCCTCTGGACCGATGACCGTCGTGTGCAGCGACTGGTACATGTTGAACTTCGGCGTCGCGATGTAGTCCTTGAACCGCCCGGGCACCGGCGTCCACCTGGCGTGCATGGCGCCGAGCGCTGCGTAGCAGTCGCGCACGGTGTCGACGAGGACGCGGACGGCGACGAGGTCGTAGATCTGCTCGAAGTCGCGGCCGCCCACGATCATCTTCTGGTAGACGGAGTAGTAGTGCTTGGGCCGGCCCGTGACGGTCGCCTTGATCCGCGCCGACCGCAGGTCCGACTCGACACTCTCGCGCACGGTCGCGAGGTACTCCTCACGGGCCGGCGCGCGCTCGGCGACGAGCCGCACAATCTCGTCGTAGACCTTCGGGTAGAGGGTCTGGAACGAGAGGTCCTCGAGCTCCCACTTGATTGTGTTCATGCCGAGCCGGTGCGCCAGCGGGGCATAGATCTCGAGGGTCTCGCGCGCCTTGCGCTGGGCGGACTCCTTCGACACGTAGCGCCAGGTGCGCGCGTTGTGGAGACGGTCGGCGAGCTTGATGACGAGCACGCGGATGTCGCGCGCCATCGCGACGACCATCTTGCGCACGGTCTCGGACTGCGCCGCCTGGCCGTAGGTGACCTTGTCGAGCTTGGTGACGCCGTCGACGAGCATGGCGATCTCGGCGCCGAAGTCCTTCTCGAGCTGGTCGAGGCCGTAGTCGGTGTCCTCGACGGTGTCGTGCAGGAGGGCGGCCGCCAAGGTCGGCGGCGTCATGCCGAGCTCGGCGAGGATCGTCGTCACCGCGAGCGGGTGCGTGATGTAGGCGTCGCCGCTCTTGCGCATCTGGCCCTCGTGGGCGCGCTCGGCGACCCCGTAGGCACGCTCGATGACCGAGAGGTCGGCCTTGGGGTGGGTCAGCCGGACCGTCGTGAGCAGCGGCTCGAGGACGGGGTGCGCCGACGGACGCGAGGAGCCGAACCGGGCGAGGCGGGCACGCGCACGGGCGCGGTTGGAGCCTGCTGCCCCACTGCGCACCGGGATCGGCGTGGTTTCCTCTGCCATGGACGGAGTCTAGGCGTCCCTCACGCCGCCCACGACATGCAGGGAGTGGACCGGACGCGACCCCATCGCCTCGCGGCCGCCGAGGAAGGCGAGCTCGACGACCGTCGCGAACTCGACGACCTCGGCACCGCAGTCGTCGAGCAGGTCCCAGGCGGCGATCGCGGTCCCGCCGGTGGCGAGGACGTCGTCGACGAGCAGCACCCGCTCCCCCGGTTCGACGGCGTCGGCGTGCACCTCGATCGTCGCCGTGCCGTACTCGAGGTCGTAGGTGCGCTGCACCGTCTCCCCCGGCAGCTTGCCGGCCTTGCGCACGGGCACGAAGCCGACGCCGAGCTCGTGGGCCAGCGCGGCCCCGATGATGAATCCACGCGCCTCGACGCCCGCCACCGAGTCCAGCCGGGCACCCGATGCCGTATGCCGTGCCGCCAGGGCCCGGACCACCTCACCGAACGCCTCGGGGTCCCCGAGGAGCGGGGTGATGTCCTTGAAGACGACTCCCGGCTTCGGGAAGTCGGCGACGTCCCGCAGGCGGCTCTCGACGAGCTTGCTGATCGCGACCGGGTCGGTCATCGGGTCACTTGCGGCGCGACTTGGGCGCGCGCCTGGGCTGGTTGCGCGGGCCCGACTGCGCGTACTTGTGCACCTGGCGGCCCGTGATGGTCGCCGACTCCTCGTCGGTGGCCCTCGGGAACGAGTCCGCGGCGGGGTGGCCGTCGGCCTCGGCCACGGCCACGGCGCCGCCCTGCGAGGCGCCGGCACCGACGGGAACAGCCGCCCGCTCCTTGGCGCGCTTGGCCTCCGAGCGGACCGCGCGCTTGTCGAGCTCGAGGACGGCGGAGTCCTTGCGGCGCAGGCTCACGAGGAGCGGGGTCGCGAGGAAGATCGACGAGTAGGCGCCGACGAGGATGCCGATGAAGAGGACGAGCGCGAGGTCGAGCAGGGTGCCCGGGCCGAGGAAGAGCGCGCCGACGACGAGGACGGCGAGGATCGGCAGGACGCCGATGACGGTCGTGTTGATCGACCGGACGAGCGTCTGGTTGACGGCGAGGTTGGCCGCCTTCGCGAACGTCATCCGCCCGTTGGCGAACGCCTCGTTGGTGTTCTCGCGCACCTTGTCGAAGACGACGACGGTGTCGTAGATCGAGTAGCCGAGGACGGTGAGGAAGCCGATCATCGTCGCCGGCGAGACCTCGAACTTGCTGAACGAGTAGATGCCGACGGTGATGACGAGGTCGTGCACGAGCGCGATGAGCGCCGCCGCCGCCATCTTCCAGTTGCGGAAGTAGACGGCGAGGACGGCTGCGACGAGCACGAGGAAGATGACGAGTGCGCGCAGCGCCTGCTTCGTGACCGAGTCACCCCAGGACGGGCCGATGAAGGTCGCGCTGACCTTGTCCTCGCCGACCGAGAAGGTCTGGGCGAGCTCAGTGCGCACGCGGGCGCTCTCGGCGTCGTCCAGCCGCTCGGTCTGCACCCGGACGGTGCCGGCGCCGAGCTTGGAGACGCGGACGCCCTGCGAGTCGTCCGCCGCACCGAGGGCCTCACGGGCCTTGGACTCGTAGTCGGCGGGCACCGACGTGTTCGTCACGCGGAACTCGGAGCCACCACTGAACTCGAGGCCGAGGTTGAGCTTGTTGATGCCCAGACCCGCGACCGCGATCGCCATGAGGACGAGCGAGACGATGTAGAACGTCCGTCGCTTGGGGACGACCGGGATCGACTTCCTGCCGGTGTAGAGGTCGTTGCCGAGGTCGGAGAACTTGATCATCGGGGTCCTCGCAAAGTATCGGAGTGACGCGGGAGCGCGGGTCCCACGTTTTGCGTGGGCGAACTTTGTGGGGTGATGATCACGACGGGCTCCCTTCGTGGGCCGCAACGCGGGGCGGGTTCGTCGTGAACCGGCCGCGGCCGGCATACGTGGTCTTCTTGACGGCACCGAGCTTGTCCGGGTCGAGACCCGACATCGGGTGCCCACCGCGGAAGAACTTCCGGCGGGCGAGGAGCGTGACGAGCGGGTGCGTGAAGAGGAAGACGATGAGGATGTCGAGCAGGGTGGTGAGGCCGAGGGTGAAGGCGAAGCCACGCACGCTCGAGCTCGCGAGGACGTAGAGGACGATCGCCGCGAGGAAGTTGACGCCGTCGGCGATGAGGATCGTGCGCTTGGCACGAGCCCAGCCGGTGGCGACGGCGCTCTCGAGCGAGCGGCCCTCGCGCAGCTCGTCACGGATGCGTTCGAAGTAGACGATGAACGAGTCCGCGGTGAAGCCGATGGCGACGATGAGGCCGGTGACGCCGGCCATGTCGAGGCGGTAGTTGTGCGACCAGCCCAGGATCGTGATCGCCAGGTAGGTGAGGACACCCGCCGCGAGGATCGAGGCGATCGTGACGAACCCGAGCACGCGGTACTGCAGCAGCGAGTAGATCGTCACGAGCAGCAGGCCGACGAGGCCGGCGTAGAAGCCGTAGCGCAGCTGCTCGCTGCCGAGCGTCGGGCTGATCTGCTCACGCGTCTGCAGGTCGAACGAGATCGGAAGCGCGCCGAACTTGAGCTGCTGGGCGAGGTCGCGGGCCTCGGTGATGCCGAAGCCGCCGGTGATGCTCGCCTTGCCGTTGGGGATCGCCTCGTTGAAGCTCGGCGCGACGATGACGCGCGAGTCGAGCGTGGCTGCGAGCTGGTTCTGCGGCTGCTGGAGCGGCACCATCTTGCGCGAGATGTCGGCGTACTGCTTGGCGCCCTCGCCGTTGAGGTTGAGCTGGATCTCGACGGTGCTCGTCTGCTGGCCGTTCTGGCCGACCTGGTAGCCGGCGCTGGCGTCGGAGATCTTGTCTCCGGAGACGACGACCGGGCCGAGGATGTACTTGGCCGCGCCGTCGGCGTCACAGGTGACGAGGGGCTTGGTGTCGTCGTCGACCAGGTCGTCGAGCGCACCCTCCTTCGAGCAGTCGAGCGCGGTGAAGTCGGCGGTGAGCTCGGGCGTGATCTGGTCGAGGCTGAGCGGGTCCTTCGCGCCGGAGGCGCCACCGGATGCGCTCGGGCTCGGCGAGGCGCTCGGCGAGGCGCTCGGCGACGGGCTGGCCGAGGGCGAGGCCGACGGGCTCGGCTCGGCCGCGAAGGCACCGGGCACGGCGGAGTTGTTGGTCGACGACGGTGCCGGACTGGCGACGGGGGCGCTGGCGGAGGGGCTCGGCTCCGGGACGGCGGAGCCACTCGGGCTCGGGCTGGCCGAGCCGCTGGGCGACGGCGAGGCCGACGGCTGCGCCTGGGGCGAGCCGGCCGCGATCGCGAGCACCGGGCGGAACTGGAGCTGCGAGGAGCGGCGGATCGCGTCCTCGGTGCTCTTGGGGGGCGTGCCGGGCATCGACACGACGATGTTGCGACCACCCTGGGTCGTCACCTCGGCGCCGGCGACGCCGCCGGCGTCGACGCGCTGGACGATGATGTCGCGGGCCTGGGCGATCTGCTCCGAGGACACCGTCTTCGCGCCGGTGAGCCGCGGCTGGAGGATGATCTGGGTGCCGCCCTCGAGGTCGAGGCCGAGCTTGGGGGCGTAGGACCCGTTGCTGAACTGGTTCGCGCCGAAGAGCAGGCCCATGAGGGCGATCGTGAGGACCGCCATGCCGGCGAGGGCACGGCGCGCGAAGGTCGCGTGGCTCATCTGTGCCATCTCAGCCCACCTCGGGGGTCGCGTCGGGACGCGGGCTCTCGTCGGTGCCGGCCGGGCGCTCGCCGCCCGGCTGCACCATGCCGACAGCGCGGCGGTCGACACGCACCTGGACGCCCGGGGCGATCTCGAGGGTCGCGACCGTGTCGTCGAGTGCGACGACCGTGCCGTAGAGACCCGAGGTGAGGACGACCGCGTCGCCGACGCCGAGGCCCGACTGGAAGGCCTGGACCTCACGACCCCGCTTGCGCTGGGTGAACATGAGGAACGCCAGCAGCAACAGGGGCAGGGCGAGCACGAGCAGGTTGCCGAGGCCGGCACCGGAGTTCATGAGAAGTCCTTCGAGTGGGATGTGCGCACCCGCATGCTGCCGGGCGCGTCAGTGGCCCGGTCGACGCCGGGCAACCGGGTCAGCATAGGTGACGTGGTCACTCTCGCCAACGCGCCACTCCCCGGTCGAGTGCCCTCCTGCGGTCGTGTCCGAACCGCAACCTCGTATGCCGTCCGCGCGCCTGCCCATCCAGCATGCGCCGAGCGCCCGCTCAGGTGAGGACGTCGCGATCAGCCGCCGAGACGGCCCTGACCGTCGGCGAGCGGCAGCACGTCCTGGGTCGCGACGTCACGCGGCGGGGTGAGGCCGAGGTGCGACCACGCCCGGGGCGAGGCCGCCCGGCCGCGGGGCGTGCGGACCATGAAGCCCTCGCGCACGAGGTAGGGCTCGGCGACGGTCTCGACGGTGTCGGACTCCTCGCCGACGGCGATGGCGAGCGTCGAGAGTCCGACCGGGCCACCACCGAAGCGACGGCAGAGGGCGTCGAGCACGGCACGGTCGAGCCGGTCGAGGCCCGCGTCGTCGACGTCGAAGAGGCTGAGCGCCTCGTGGGCGGCCTCGAGGTCGACGTGCCCGGAGCCGTGGACCTGGGCCCAGTCGCGCACGCGGCGCAGGAGGCGGTTGGCGATGCGGGGTGTGCCGCGCGACCGCCCGGCGATCTCGGCGATGCCGGACTCGTCGGCGTCGACGTCGAGCAGCCCGGCGGAGCGGCGCAGGATCGTCGTGAGGTCGGCGGCGTCGTAGTAGTCGAGGTGGCCGGTGAACCCGAACCGGTCGCGCAGCGGCGCCGGCAGCAGGCCCGAGCGGGTCGTCGCACCGACGACTGTGAACGGCGGGAGCTCGAGCGGGATCGCCGTCGCGCCCGGGCCCTTGCCGACGATGACGTCGACGCGGAAGTCCTCCATCGCGAGGTAGAGCATCTCCTCGGCCGCGCGCGACATGCGGTGGATCTCGTCGAGGAAGAGCACCTCTCCCTCGTCGAGCGACGACAGGACCGCCGCGAGGTCGCCGGCGTGCTGGATCGCCGGTCCGGACGTGATCCGGATCGGGCGCTCGAGCTCGGCGGCGACGATGAGCGCGAGCGTCGTCTTGCCGAGACCGGGAGGACCGGACAGGAGGATGTGGTCGGGCACGCTCCCCCGGCGGCGAGCCGCCTCGAGGACGAGCGAGAGCTGGTCGCGCACCCGCGTCTGCCCCGGGAACTCGGCGAGCCGCTTGGGTCGCAGGGCCGCCTCGACGACGCGCTCGTCGTCGGAGTCGGCGCCGGCGTCGACGATCCGGGCGGTCGCGTCGAGCGACCCGTCGTCGGCGCGCCACGTGGCGTCGTCACCGCCCGCTGCCTCGACGATGTCGGACCGGAAGCCACGCGTCGTGCCGCCGAGGTCGTCCTCGCTCGTCGAGGTGCGGCGCATCGCCGGGCCGGTCATCGGCCGAGCTCCCGCAGCGCCATGCGCAGCAGCGCCGCGACGGAGGCATCCGGGTCGGCCGACGACGACACGGTCGACACCGCGTCGGCAGCCTGCCTCGAGGACCAGCCGAGACCGACGAGGGCCTCGGCGACCTGGTCGCGGCGGGCGTCGCCGGAGGGCGCGGCCGCGGCGGCGACGTCACCGCCTGCGGGGGCGGACGGCATACCGACCTTGTCCTTGAGCTCGAGGACGAGGCGCTCGGCGCTCTTCTTGCCCACGCCGGGGATCTTCGTCAGGGTCGCGACGTCGCCGGTCGTGAGCGCCGCGCTGACCTCGTCGGGGGTGAGGACCGAGAGCATCGCGAGGGCGAGGCGCGGACCCACGCCCGAGACGGTCTGCACCGTCTCGAACATGTCGCGCTCCCCCGCCGACCCGAAGCCGAAGAGGGTGAGCGAGTCCTCGCGCACGACGAGCGTCGTCGAGACGGTGACCTCGGAGCCGGTGCGCAGGTCGGCGGCGGTGCGCGGGGTCGTGTGGACGAGCATGCCGACGCCACCGACCTCGACGACGAGGCGGTCGAGTCCGACGTGGCCCACCCGACCGGAGAGCGACGAGATCACCGGGCACCGGCCTTGGCGAGGGCGTCGAGCCGCGCGGTCGCGGCACCACGCCACAGGTGGCAGATCGCGAGGGCCAGCGCGTCGGCGGCGTCGGCGGGGCGCGGGGGCGCGGCGAGCTTGAGGATCCGGGTCACCATCGTCGTCACCTGTGCCTTGTCGGCGCGGCCGGAGCCGGTGACCGAGGCCTTGACCTCGGTCGGGGTGTGGAAGACGACGGGGATGTCGCGCTTGCCCGCGGTGAGCAGCGCGATGGCGGTGGCGTGGGCGGTGTTCATGACCTGGGTGACGTTGGTGTCGGCGAAGACCCGCTCGACGGCGAGCACGTCGGGCTCGAAGCGGTCGAGCCACCCCTCGAGCTCGCGCTCGAGGAACATGAGGCGCTGCGACGGCTCGGCGTCGGAGGGGGTGCGGACGACGCCGACGGCGATCATCGACGCGCGACCGGCCCGGCCGTCGACGACCCCGAGACCGCACCGGGTGAGGCCGGGATCCATGCCGAGAACGCGCACGCGCGCCGCCTTCCGAGAGAACCGAACAGGTGTTCGGTGCCACGCTACACAGCGTGCGGGAAGGCGGCGCGCAGCAACACGCGGTCGCTCAGTCCTCGGCGTCGAGCTGGGCGAGGACGTCGTCGGGGATGTCGCCGTTGGCGAAGACGTCCTGGACGTCGTCGGAGTCGTCGAGCGCCTCGATGACGCGGATCATCTTCTTCGCCCCGTCGAGGTCGAGCGGCACCTGGAGGTTGGGCACCCACGAGGCTTCGGCCGAGTCGTAGTCGATCCCGGCGTCCTGGACCGCCTTGCGCACCGCGACGAAGTCGGTGGCCTCGGAGATGATCTCGAAGGAGTCGCCGAGGTCGTTGACCTCGTCGGCGCCAGCCTCGAGGACGACCTCGAGAATGTCGTCCTCGGTCTTGTCGCCCTTGGGGACGACGACGACGCCCTTGCGGTCGAAGACGTAGGCCACCGACCCGGGGTCACCGAGCTGGCCGCCGTTGCGGGTCAGTGCGGTGCGGACCTCGGCGGCGGCGCGGTTGCGGTTGTCGGTGAGGCACTCGATGAGGATGGCGACGCCACCGGGCGCGTAGCCCTCGTAGGTGATCGTCTCCCAGTCGGCGCCGCCGGCCGTGGCGCCGGAGCCGCGCTTGACCGCGTTGTCGATGTTGTTGTTGGGCACCGAGCTCTTCTTCGCCTTCTGGATGGCGTCGTAGAGCGTCGGGTTGCCGGTCGGGTCACCGCCGCCGGTGCGGGCCGCGACCTCGATGTTCTTGATGAGCTTCGCGAAGAGCTTGCCGCGCTTGGCGTCGATGGCGGCCTTCTTGTGCTTCGTGGTCGCCCATTTGGAGTGGCCGGACAAGGTGTCTCCTCGTGCTGTCAACGTGCAGGTCCGGCGTCGATCCTATGTCGTATGCCGTCCGCTCCCGTCCGCGTCGTCCCCCGCACCCTTGTGTCCGGCAAGGTGACGACATGGGCACCACGTTGCCGGACGCAAGCCCAGCGTGAGCTGCAACGTTCGGCGACGTGACGGCATACCCACCACCTTGCCGGACGCAAGCAGCAGGGTCAGGCGTGGCGGACGATGTCGACGAAGAGCTGGTGGAAGCGGTGGTCGCCGGTGACCTCGGGATGGAAGCTCGTGGCAACGAGGTTCTCTTGGCGGACCGCGACCGGGTGGTCCGCTCCCCCGACGTGGACGCTCGCGAGGACCTGCACGCCCTCCCCCACCTCCTCGACCCACGGGGCTCGGATGAAGACGGCACGCACCGGCTCGGGTCCGAGCTCGCGGATGCGCAGGTCCTCCTCGAAGGAGTCGACCTGCCGTCCGAAGGCGTTGCGGCGCACGGTGATGTCGAGACCGCCGAGGGTCTGCTGGTCGCGGTGGCCGTCGAGGATGCGGTCGGCGAGCATGATCATGCCGGCGCACGAGCCGTAGGCAGGAAGCCCCGCGTGCAGCCGCTCAACGAGGGGGTCGCGCAGCTCGAAGATCCGGCAGAGCTTGTCCATCGTCGTCGACTCGCCGCCGGGGATGACAAGTCCGTCGATCTCCGCGACCTCGCTCGGGCGCCGGACCGGAACCGCCGTCGCACCGGCGGACTCGAGCGCGCGGACGTGCTCGCGCACGTCGCCCTGGACGGCGAGGACTCCGATGGTGGGGTGGGCGGTCACGTCCCGACCCTATGCCGACGTGGACGAGCCCCAGCCCACGGGCCGGCGGCGTGGAGGTCACCGCTGGTCCGTGGGCTGGGCCCCACCTCGTCACGAGGCCGTGGCGGTCACCAGACCCACACGTCGTCGAGCCAGAGGGTGGAACCGGCCGGCAGGGTGGCCGGGGCCTTGGTGGTGAGCACGACGCGGGAGGCACCCGCCGGTACGGACAGGGAACCGCTGATCTTGCTCACCGCCCCACCGCTGATCTTGCTCACGGACTCGTCGATCTTGCTGACGGACTCGTCGATCTTGCTCACCACGAGGTCGACGGAGGCGATCTTGCTCACGACCTTGCCCGCGCCGTCGAGGAAGGTCGCCGACACCGCCGGGGCACCACCGGTGGCGGACATCGCCAGTGAGTACGTCGACCCTGCGGCGACGTCGACCGGGGCGCTCGACCAGCTGCCTCCGGTCAGCCCGCCGGTGAGTCCGACCGCCTTCTGACCGTCCGTGGCGTGGGCGCCGGTGCCGTCGTAGGTCGTCGAGCCTGACGAGGTCCAGGCGTCGGGAGACGTGCCCGACGTGGAGGCCTCGTAGGAACCGTTGACCACCCGGTTGCCCCGGATCGTCACGGTGCGGCTCAGCGAGTTGTCGGCCTCGTTCGACTCCTTGACGGCGTTGGCCGGGTCGACCACCGCACGCAGCGCACGGTCGCCCTGGACGCCCTTGGTGTCCCACACCTTGGTGACCGTGGTGCTCGCGCCGGCCGCCAGATCGACCGGTGCGGTCCTCCCGAGGGAGGTCGACCCGTCGAAGAGCTCGACGACCACTCCAGCAGCCGCGGCGTCGCCGGCGTTCGTGACCGCCACCGACAGCGTCGTCTGCTTGCGCTCCGGCTGGGCAGCCGTGACCGAGGTGGGCTTGACGTTCGCAGCGGCGGCCGGTCGGCCGTCGCCCTGCGGGTTGACGGTGAAGTAGAACACCTGGCCGGCCTCGACGAGCTTGGGGGCCGAGGTGTTGGCCGCCGTCTGCGGGACGCCCCGGGCAGCGAGGGCCGCGTTGCGGGCGGCGTACTCGGAGTGCAGGTAGTCGCCCTTGCGGAAGAGCTCACCGGCCTGGGTGCGCCACTGCTTCATCCTGGAGAAGTCGGCGCTCCACGCGTCGGACGGGGTGGTCCGACCTGCCGCAGCCTCGTCGGAGAGGCGCTCGCGCAGCGCGTCCTGCGCGCCGATGAGGTACTCGGCGGTGTGACCCCGCTGCAGCTGGTCCTGGTCCTCGACCTCGTAGGGACGGTAGGACATCGCGTACGTCGTCGGTGCGGCCGAGACGTCGTACATCCAGCCCAGGCCCTGCCAGTAGCACTCCCACTGCCCCGCCTGCGGGTGCCCCGCGGGGCACCGGTCGACGCCATAGGAGCCGTCGTGCGGGTGGCTCAGGCCGAGGTTGTGGGCGGCCTCGTGCTCGATGGTGTAGCTGAACCCGCCACCGCTGTCCTGGGTCGGGAGCGAGGTGTCGGTCATCGAGCGCTTGGACCCCGGGGCGTCACCGGGCTGGACGCCCGGGTAGTGCGACGCACTCGACTTGAAGCGGTCGTTGACGTTGTTCATGACGCCCCACGCCTCGCCGTCCGCGGTGCCGACAGCGATGCCGCCGACGATGGCCGGGAGTGCCCAGGTGAAGGCCTTCTCGAACACGACGTTGATAGCCGGGATCGTGTTGACGCCCTCGACCTGGTCCGCGATGCCGTCGGGGTGGGCGTCGATGAAGTCGCGGAACGACTCGTGCGACACGGCGCCGTCGTAGCCCGGGCCGAGGCCCGAACCCGTCGCCTTGGCCTTCTCGAGCGCCTCCTGGACGGCGGTGAGGTTGACGCTCTTGTCGCCGTAGTGGGCGTGGTGGTCGTGCCCGTCGTGGAGCGGCTCGGGCACCTTCGTGGCACCGTCCTTGGTCTGGACGTGGTGCGAGGGAGCCGGCAGGTCCGCGTACTTGGGGGAGGTGTCGAGCACCTCGCCCGTGGGCTGGTTGTTCGTGGGGTCGTAGAGGGGGATCGTCTCGTTCTTGCGGCCGACCCAGCGCGCGTAGGGCGTCGCCGAGGACAGCCAGCGCAGGGTGTCGTCCTGCTTCGTGCCGCCGGAGACGTCGCCGATCTTGTAGAGCTTGTCCATGTCGGTCCACCAGGTGCCGTAGTACGGCGCGTTGGTGAGCTGGCCGTTGACCCACTGGGGCCGCGAGTAGAAGTCGGTCCAGTTCGACACCGCGAGCCAGTACGTGTCACCGCGCGGGATCGGCCGGTAGAGGAACCCTGCCGTCGACCGGAAGAAGAGGCCGTAGGCGACGTCGCGCGCGAGGCGCGGCATCATGCGGCACGGGGTGTTGTTGTTGTAGGGCAGGTCCATGCCGGCGACGGGGGTGCCGTCGGTGGCGCAGGTGTCGCCCTGCTGCTTCCACAGCGGGTCGGACGCGTACTGCCACACCGGCGGGTCGCCGTGCGGGTAGTCGCTCGACATGCCCAGACCCTTGCCGGCCCACGTGGAGGCCTCGTAGTCGTTCGGGGCCGCGCCGAGGTCGATGAAGTGGAACCGGTAGCGGCCACCCCACGTGCGGGCGTAGTCGATGCCGTCCCAGTCACCGGTGTCGGGGTCGGTGATCCGCCACGAGCCGCCCTCCTCGACGGCCTTGGGGACGATGCCACCGTCGATGACCTTGTCGGTGCCGTAGGTGTGGTAGGCGTTCGGGCGGAAGTAGTCCTTGGCGTAGTCCGGGGTGAAGGTGTCGAGGAAGAAGAACGACGACCCCTGGTTCGGGCCCTGCGGCATGCGGTCGAGGTTGAGCCCGTTCTTGTCGTAGTACGGGTCGTGGTAGGCGCCCTTGTCCGGGTTGACGACCGAGGGGTTGGAGCACGCGCCGGTCTCGAGGTTGGTGAAGGCGCAGGCCCACTTCGTGTCGTAGCGGCTCTGGAAGATCCAGTCCTCCACGGCGTAGGCGTCGACGAGGTCGGTCTTCGACGGGTCGGTGACCTTGTATGCCGGGTCGCCGCCCTTGGCGGTGACGCGGTGGGCGCCGAAGGCGGCGTCGTACTTCACCTGGTTCGCCGTGCGGGTGCTCGCGGCACCGGCGTGGTAGGTCTGGGCCTTCGCCGTGGCGTCCTCGGCGACCTGGAACAGGGCCTTGGCGTACTCGTCCGTGGCTGCGAGCACGTTGATCTTGTAGTTGTAGGTGATGCCCTGGAAGTAGGGGGCGCCCTCGAAGTGGTCCTTGTTCCAGTTGAGCAGCCCGGCGCCGACCTGCGTCGGCTCACCCGAGGCGGACGTCTTGGTGGACACGGTCGGGCGGTACTTCGCGGGGGTCCACTGCTTGAGCTCGGCGACCTCGGCGGCGCTGGGGCGGCGACCGACGAAGACGACGTTGAGCGGGTAGTCGACGACAAGCTCGTCCTCGACCGCCTTGCGGGACTCCGGGTACTTCATGCCCGTGGGAAGCGCCGTGCTCTCCAGGGTCGCCGTCCCGGTGTAGCTCGAGCCGGCGGTGGCGTAGGGGACGACACGCACCGTGTACGAGCCGGGGGCGAGGGTGCCCAGGTCGACCGACTCGCTCGTCGTGTTGCCGGAGGCGCTGGAGCCGACCTGGCGTCCCGAGGAGTCGTCGACATAGAGATCGAAGTCGTCGGAGGCCGAGGCCCAGCTGATGGCGATCTCGACGCCACCCTCGTGCGAGTCCCAGTGGTCAGTCGGGATCGTGAGGTCCACCGCGTGCGAGTCGCACGTCGTGGGCGTGCACGACTCCGGCGCCAGCACTGCACCGGAGTACGGGCCGCCGGTCCAGGTCACCCGGCTCGAGTTCCCGCTGGACGGTGGTTCCAGAGTGGTCCTGCCGGGTGTCGACGCCGACGCCGTGCCGGTCGTGGCGAGCGCGGCGGCCACCAGGGCGGCGGTCGAGAGGGCCACGGCCCTCGAGGTCATGGATCGCATGAACATCCTCCACAGACGTGGCACGTCAGGGGGTGCGTGCCAGAGGACAAGCAAACGCCCTCCCGAGCCGTGAGCGGACCTGTCAAAACTGCCTATATCCTCGTCACATGGCCGCTCAGACCCCCCTTGCCCCGCGTCGGCAGGCCGCGCCGACGAGCCGTAGGCGGGTCTCGTCGCGGTCGGCCCTCGCCTCGTTCGCCCACAGCGTCTCCCCCGGCCTGCGCCCGGTGCTGCGCGAAGCCGAGGGCATGGGCCTGCGGGGCGACACCGCGGCCGCCCTCGACCTCCTCGTTCGGACGGCGGCGGCGCTGCCGGCCGACGCCCTGGACGACGACCGCGTCGCCATCGGCGAGCTGGCGGTCGTCGTCAGCGCCTGGGGCAGCGAGCTTCTCGACGCACACCCGTTCCTCGAGGCCCTGGCCGAGCAGGTCGGCTCGCCCGATGCGCGCGGAGCGCTGCTCTTCACGCGCGGCCGGGCGGGGACGGCGGCCGAGACCCCCGACATCCTCATGCGGGCACTCTCGGAGTTCCGCCTGGCCGGTGACCTCCGCGGCCAGGCGGTGACGCTGGGTGAGCTCTGCTGGCCCCGCGAGGACGGTCTGAGCGGGGACTACCGCGTCACGGTGGGCAGGGAGGGCCTGGCACTGGCCCGCCGCACCAAGGACCCCTGGGCCATCGCGTTCTGCGCCGGTCGGCTCGCCGGCTGCGAGACCTACCTCGACCGTCCCGAGGCGCTGGAGCACTGGCGCGACGCCGCCGAGGTCCTCCCGTCCAGCCCTGATGCGGTGACCGCCGAGATCGCGAGCCTCAACCAGTTCAACTGGGCGCACACGGCATACGGGCACGGCGACTACGCGCTGGCCGCGCGCGTGGCACGCGAGGGCAAGCTGCTGGCTCACGGAACGACGTGGGCACGCAAGTTCGCGGCGGTCGAGGCCCTCGTCCAGTGGCGCACCGGTGACCTCGACGCGGCCGTTGCGTCGGCGAGGTCGGCGCGGCTGGGGCGACCGCAGATGGCGACGGGCATGGCGGGAATCGTGCTGGGCGCCGTCGCGCTGGAGCGAGAGGGGCGCCCGGACCCCAAGGTGCTCGACGACTCCCTCGGGCACATCGAGTTCGACGAGCAGATGCTCTGGCTGGCGCTGTCCGTGCGAGCCGCCCACAGGGTCGCCCGACGGGAGCCCGCTCCCCTGCGCGACGTCGACAAGGCACTCGACACGGCCGCCGGGATGGGCGTGCGGTTCGGGTGGGAGGACCTCGTCCTCGTCATGGCGCAGGAGGATCCCGAGCGAGCCCGGACTGCTCTGGAGACGATGGCGCCGCTGTGGCCGACCAACCCCCGGGGGACGGCGGTGCGCCTCGCCGTCGAGGGGCTCGTCCGCGGCTCCGGTGGGCATGGACTGCTGCTCGAGGCCGCGGAGCGCTTCGCGGCCCTGCCCGAGCCGGTGACCGTCGGTCGGCTGCTGCACGCCGCCGCCGGGGTCGCGCCCGACATGGCCACGGGCAACGCCCTGCGCCGGCGCGCCATCGACCTCTTCCAGGCCCACGGCGCCGAGCGGTCGATGGCGGCGGTGCTGCGCGACCGGAGTCTGCACCGTGGGCACGACCTGCCGTCCGTGCCGGCCAGCCAGCGGCTCGTCTCCACCGCCGGGCTCACGACCCGTGAGCGCGAGGTCGCGACCCTGGCGGCACAGGGCTACACGGCCCAGGAGATCGCAGACGAGCTGCACATCTCCATCGGCACGGCGCGCAACCACGTCCTGCGGGTCAGGGAGAAGTTCGGAGGCGTGCCCAAGCGCAAGCTCGCACAGATGCTGGCCGAGGGCGCCTGACGCTGCGGTGAGGGCCCACCCGGCCGACACCGGCGCGGTGTCGCCGACGGCCACCCCGTCACGGGGCACGCCGCCCGCCTAGTGTGGAGCGATGACCACACCAGCATCCCGGGACGAGAACGCGAACGAGGTCGTCGAGGCGAGGGTCGAGGCGCTGCAGGCGGTCCTCGACCGTGTGCTCTCCTGGCAGGAGGGCGCGACCGAGGGCACGGTGCGCGAGGAGCTGGACTCCGCGCTCGACGAGGTGGGCATCGAGCTCGACGAGTCCGTGCGCGAGCGCATGGTCGAGCACATCCACGAGGGGCACGAGCACATCGACGTCCGCCGCTTCCTCGACTGAGGAGGCGGCGGACGCCGGTGCCCGGTCAGGGCTGGGGTCGAGCCGTGCCCTTGAGGCCGTAGACCCGCACGTAGTCGAACTCCGCGGTGATCGGTGACGTGACCTGGTCCGTCGCGCCCATCGACACGAGACCGATGAGGGCGTCCTGTCCGAGGCTGTGCGTCCACGTGCCGCCGCGCACCCATGTCGTGCCGTCCTGGCTCGTGTATGCCGTGTAGCGCTCCGTGTCCCCGCCCGCGGCAGCCTGCTCGGCGCCCGTGAGGCGCTCGACGACGATGCGGAGGTAGGTCCAGTCGCTCTGAGCAACCGGGTCATCGTCGTCCCCGGGGGGACCGACGACGGTGTTGCCGTAGCGGCTCCACCCCTCGGGCACCGGGCTGAGCTCCTTGGCGAACTCCGTCTGGCGCGTCTCCCAGATGGAGGCACTCGTCAGCTTGATGAAGTTGTCGTCGTCCTCGTAGATGACCAGGCCTGCCTGCGCGTAGTTGAAGCAGCAGCCGTCGTCCGGCAGTCCCTCGAGGCGCACCTTCGTCTCGACCACGTAGTCACCCGAGGGCGCGTCGCGGACGAGGACGGAGGCAGTGTTGCTGTCGACGTAGAGGTCGGTGTGCTCGACCTCCCAGCGGAGGACCCCGTCGGTGACGGCGGCGTCACCCACGCGTCCCTCAGCCCAGGACCAGTCTCCGTCGAGGGTGCTGCCGGAGAACTCGTCGCGGTCGATGAGCCGGTTGACCGTGTCGGGCTTGAGGAGCTTGGGGCGGTAGCGGGTCCGCTCCCCCGGCTGCGCGGCCGGTGCCGGCATCTTGGTGTCGGAGGCCATGTAGCCGCCGTTGACCACGGGCCAGCCGTCCACCCAGTCCACCGGGTCGAGCAGGGCCGGTCGCTTCGTGAAGCCGGTCTGGAAGGCGTAGAACGGGTCCTCCTGGTCGACCGCGTGGTAGACGGTCCACCACTGGCCGCCCTCGTCGACGAAGACGGAGTTGTGGCCGGTGCCGATCCAACGGTTGCCGTTCATCGTGAGGAACGGCGTGCCGCCGACGTTGGCCTCCAGGAACGAGTTGCCCTCCTGGTCGAGGAAGGGACCGTAGGGGCTCGTCGAGCGCCCGACGAAGACGCTGTAGCCGGTGAGGGCACCGTTGCAGCAGTTCGTCGCGGAGGCGAAGAGGTAGTAGTAGCCGTCCTTGTAGACCACGTTGGCGCCCTCGTAGCGGTTGGCGATCGCGATCTGGGTGTCGTCAGCCGTCGTGCCCGTGCTGACCTGGTCACCGGGGCCGAAGGTGATCGGCGTGGCGAACATTCCGCCGTAGTACGAGCCGTAGTACAGGACGCCCTGGCTGCCCACGGTGTCTCCGAGCACGTCGGGGTCGTAGGTCCAGAAGTAGTTGCACCCGGGGCCGTTGGAGCGTGGTGCCACGACGGGCGCGTCGGTGAACGTCCACGGACCGGTGGGGCTGTCGCCGACGGCGACACCGATCGCGCTGTCACCCGTGCAGTTCGGGTCGGCGGAGCCCCCGCCTGCTGCCGTGGTGTCGGTCACCGTGACGAAGAGGTAGTACTGGTCAGTGGCCTCGGAGTACACGACCTCCGGCGCCCAGAAGGCGGCCCTGGGTCCGATCCAGTCAGGGGTGTCTCCACCGTCGAGCGGGAAGGCGTCGCCGACGTAGGTCCAGTTGACGAGGTCGGTCGAGACGTTCATCGGGATGCGGTGGAAGACGGGGTTCCCCGCGGCGTCGACGTCCTCGTCGTTGAGCGGGTCGGTCGTGCAGTACATGTACCAGACCTGCTTGCCGTCGATCGTCTCGCCGTCCTGGCCCTTGATGATCATCGGGTCGGCGCAGCTGTCGACGGTTCCGTCACCCGGGATGTCCGGTGCGAGCGGGTTCTCGTAGGTCGTCGTCACGGGCTTGGCCTTGCTCGCAGCCGCGGGCGCGGCCGTCGGGCTCGCCGCTGCAGCGCCGGCGGTGGCGAGGAGCAGGGCGACCATGGCGGTGAGGGGCGCGAGCAGGGTGCGGGCCCGTCGGAACGAGGTGGTGGGGCCCGGGCCGGGTGGCTGGGTGGGGGTGCTGTCGGTCATGGCCGTGTCCTTGTCGGGTCGTGCGTGGGGCCTTCAGGTGGTGGGCGGGCGCGCGGTGACGCTCCCGCCGTCGAGGTGGAGCTCGAGCCGGTGCGGCCGACGCCGTCGCAGCTCGGGGTCCCAGGCGTGCAGGAAGAGGTGCCGTGTGCCGCGGTCGTCGGTGAGGACGCTGCAGTGGCCGGGCCCGACGAGACCTGTGGACGCGCTCGAGACGAGCGGGCCGCGGTCGGTGTCCTCGTGCCACGGACCGAGCGGTCCCGGCGCCGTCGCGACGGCCACGCCGTAGCCGGGCGTCTGCCAGTTCCCCCCGGAGTAGAGAAGCAGGCACCCCCCGTCGTGGTCCAGCACCGTCGGGCCTTCGAGTGTGTGCCAGTCGTGGACGCCGCCGTGGATCTCGCGCCCGGCCTGGAAGCGCTGCCAGTCGGCCGTGGCGCGCAGGACGTTGGTCGGCTCGCCCTCGAGCCGGGTCATCTCGAGCAGGCGCTGGACGGCCAGGACCGTGCCCGGACGGTCCCCCTCGACGAGGTCGGTCGCGTAGAAGAGCCACCACTGCCCCGACGGGTCGAGGTAGGGCGAGGGGTCGATCGCGAAGGGAAGGTCCGGTGTGAGGACGATCCCGAGGTCCTCGTAGGGGCCGGTCGACGTCTCCGACGTCGCGACGCGGAGGCGGTGGCCGACGTCGCCCACGCCGACGGAGTAGTACATCCAGTAGCGGCCCTCGGCATGGGCGACCTCGGGGGCCCAGTACTCCGCTCCGTCCGGGGCGTCCGGGAGCGGGACGAGCGCCCCGCCGGCGTCCTCCCAGTGGTCGAGGTCGTCGCTCACGAGCACCTGGAAGGCACGCCCTCCGGGCAGGGGTGCCGGCGTGGTCCCGAACATGACGAAGCGACCGTCGGGGTCCTGCAGGACGAACGGGTCGGCGCAGTAGCCGTCCCACAGCGGCTGCGTCGGCTCGGTCCCCGCGCCGGTGTCGGCTTCGGCGTTGGCTCGGGCGTCGATGGCTCAGCCCTTCACGCCGCCGCGGGCGATGCCCTCGATGACGAACCGCTGGCTGATGAGGAAGAGCAGCAGGACCGGGATGCTCGCGATGACACCTCCGGCGAGGATCGTCGCGTAGTCCGTCGTGTAGGCGCTCTGCAGCGTGGACAGCCCCGGCTGGATCGTCAGCCGTTCGGGGCTGAAGAGGACGTAGAGCGGCCAGAGGAAGTCGTTCCAGTTCGCGAGGAACGTGAGCAGCGCGAGCGTCGCGAGGGCGGGCCGCGAGAGCGGCACGATGACGGTGAGGAAGATCTTGAAGCGGCTGGCGCCGTCGAGCAGCGCCGCCTCCTCGAGCTCGATGGGCAGCCCGAGGAAGAACTGCCTCATGAAGAAGACCCCGAAGGCTCCGGCCGCACCGGGGACGATGACCGCTGCCAGGCTGTCCAGCCACCCGAACTTCGACACGATGACGTAGTTGGGGATGAGCAGCGAGATCGGCGGCACGAAGAGGGTCGCCAGGACGACGCCCGTGATGACCCGCTTGCCCGGGAACGACAGACGGGCCAGGGCGTAAGCGGCCATCGTCGCGACGACGAGGACGAGGAGCGTCTGTCCGGTGGCCGCCAGCATCGAGTTGAGGAACCAGGTGGCCACAGGCGTCTGGGGCGCGTCGAGGATCTTCTGGTAGCCCTCGCCGCTGACCTCGCCCGGGATGAAGTTGAGGTCGGCCCGGGAGACCTCGGCAGTCGACTTGAGCGACGTCGAGACCATCCACAGCAGCGGGGTGAGGAAGAGCAGTCCGAGGAGCGCGAGGAAGAGCGCCCGCCACGGGCGGCGGGCGGTCCCGTCGTCGTCGGGCCGGCGGCCCTCCGCGTCCGGGCGGTCGTCCTTGACCACGATGGCTGCGGTCATCGGGTGACCTCCTTCGGGGTGCGCTCCCGCAGGAACGACAGGCTGAGGGCGCTGACGAGGAGCAGCGCGAGCGTGAGCATCGTGCTCATCGCGGATGCGCTGCCCATGTTGAACTGGCGCAGGCCCTCCTCACCGATCTGCATGATGGCCGACCTCGTCTCCTCGCCCGGCTGGCCCTGGGTGATGAGGTAGGGCTGACCGAAGACGTTGGCACTGGCGAGGATCGTGATGGTGAGGACGAAGATCATGACCGGCCTGAGCCCCGGCAGGGTGACGTGCCGGAAGCGCTGCCACGCGCTGGCGCCGTCGAGCTCGGCCGCCTCGTAGAGGTCGGCCGAGATGTCCTGCAGGCCGGCGAGGAAGATCACCATGTTGTAGCCCGCCGTCCACCAGATCGTCGGTACGACGAGGGCCAGCCAGACCCACGGCGTCGCCGTGGTGAACGGGATCCGGTCGATGCCGAGCTGGTCGAGGTAGTAGTTGACGACGCCGACGTTGGGGTCGAGCAGGTAGCGCCAGAGCAGACCGATGACCGCCACCCCGAGGACATAGGGCGCGAAGAAGATGGCCCGTACGATGTTGCGTCCACGGAACTTCTTGTTGAGCGCGACCGCCAGGGCCAGCGGCAGGACGATGAGCAGCGGGACGCTGAGCAACGTGAAGATCCCGGTGGCCCGCATCGAGCTCCAGAACGGACCCGAGGTCGTCGACCCCCCGGTGAAGAGGTCCACGTAGTTGCGCAGCCCCACGAAGGGTTTGCCCGGGAGCAGGAAGTCCCACTGGTGGAGGCTGATCCAGAGGCCGTAGACGATCGGCGCCAGGACGAAGACCCCGAACAGCACGAGGTAGGGGGCGAGGAAGAGCAGGGCGGTGCCGGTGCCCGCGCGCATGACCGCCGGGTCCGCGTTCGGCGCCTTGGTCCGGCCCTCCGGCCGCCGGTCCTTCGTGCGCTCCGACGCGGCAACAGGTGTCGCCGTGGACATGTCAGGACTGGTACTTCGACCGGTTGGCCTCGAGCAGCGAGTCGGCCTTCTTGGCCGCCTCGTCGAGCGCCGCCTTGGCCTGCTTCTTGCCGAGGACGACCTCGTTGACCGCCGTCTCGTAGGTGGGCGTCGTGACGTCGCCGATGCCCGGCACCGACGGCGGGAACTGCACGTCGGGCAGCTGCTCGGCCAGCGTCGACTGCACCTTGAGCGCCTTGAACTCCGCGGAGTCGCGGACGGTCTTGCGAGCCGGCACCTGCCCCGACTTCGCCCACTCGATCGACTTGCCGGAGATGTAGGAGATGAAGGCGCGTGAGGCGGCCAGCTTGTTGGGGTCCTTGGCCGCCTGGCTGGTGACGACGAAGTTGTGCGAGCTGGCCCAGACCGCCGGCTTGTCACCGATCGTCGGGAACTTGGCCGCCTCCCACTGCAGGCCCGAGACCTTGGCCCACTCGTTCATCATCCAGATGCCGTCGAAGGTCAGGGCGTTGCGCTGCTGGCGGAAGGCGACCGCCTGAGCGTCGTTGGAGACGTTCTTGGGGCTGGCCCCGTCCGTGATGAACTTCGTCATCCACTGGAGGGCCTCGACACCGGCGTCGGAGTTGAAGGTCGCCTTGGCGCCCTCCTCGTCGTAGATGCTCCCACCGAACTGGGCGATGAGCGAGGTGAAGATGAGGTGGGCCGGCCACGTGGCGGTGACCCAGAACGGGGTGGCGACGCCGCCCTTGCCCTTGAGCTCGGTGACGGCTGCCTCGAAGCCCTCGCGGTCGGTCGGGATCTCGGTGATGCCCGCCTTCTCCATGAGGCCCTTGTTGGCGTAGAAGGCCAGCGGGTGGATGTCGAGCGGGATGCCGTAGCGCTTGTCCTTGTACTCGCCGGCGTTCCACACCACCTCCTGGAAGTCGCTCTCCTCGAGCTTGAGCCCGGACGCGACCTCGTCGAGCGGGACGATGACCCGGCGCGCGGCGTTGGTGGCCAGCTGGTCGATGTGCATGATCGCCACGTCGGGGCCGGCACCCGAGGCCACCGCGGTGGGGACCTTCGGGTAGAAGTCGCCCCACTGCAGGGTGTTCATCGCGACCTGCGCCTTGGGGTTCTCCTTGTTGAAGGCGTCGACCATCTGCTTCATGAACGGTCCGTCACCACCGGTGAAGCCGTTCCAGAAGGCGAGCTTGACCTGCGGTCCGTCGTACTTCTCGCCCTCCCCGAACGAGCCCTGCGACGGCGCGGTCCCGGGTGGCGTGCTCGACCCGCCACAGGCCGTCAGTGCGGCACTGGCGCCGAGGGCGCCGATGCCACTGAGCAGCAGGCGGCGGGGGATGTCTCGTGAGAGCTCGGTCGGGGACATGTGCGACTCCTTTGTCAGCGGGCGAAACCGACCGGCGCGGCATCCGGACGGCGTTCTCCTACCCACTCTGTGACCTGCGACACATCGCGGTGGGGCTGCGGTGGGTCACGGTTCGGTCACGACGGAGGCGAACCCGCTGGTGGGCGCCCTGTGTCGCCCGCTTAGCGTGAGCCCGTGCCCGTGACGACCCGCGCCCGACGACCCGACGACCTGCCTGCCCTCGTCGCCCTCCTCGGCGAACAGCAGGCAGCGACCTCCTACCCGCAGCGGTGGCCGCTCCCGTTTCCGCCCGAGGAGTTCGTCGTGCGCCCCGGCGAGCTCGCCGCCTGGGTGGCCCTCGACGGCACGGAGGTCGTCGGCCACGTGTCGGTGACCGACCTGTCCGTCGGGCGCATGGGCGACGAGTGGGTGGCCGCGACCGGGCGACCGGCCGACGGACTGGCCGAGGTGTCGGTCCTCTTCGTCGCGCTCGACCGCCACGGCTCGGGCATCGGCGGTCTCCTCCTCGACACCGCCCTCGCCGAGATCCGGCGTCGGGGCCTCACCCCGATGCTCGACGTCGTGGGCGAGGACACGAGTGCCGGCGAGTTCTACCGGCGCCGGGGGTGGCGCACCGTCGGCACGGCCCGCCCGCCGTGGCTGCCCGACCACCGACCGGACCTCGCGTTCATGCTGCTCGAGGATGAGAGGGTCGGGTCATGACCGACGACTCCACCGCGCGTCTCTCCGAGCGGGCCCGCAGCCTCGACGCCGAGCACTCCTCGTCCGACCGCCGCGACGACTTCGTCCTACCCGACGGCGTCGTCTACCTCGACGGCAACTCGCTCGGCGCCCTCTCGGTCGCCGCCCGCGAGGCGACCCGCGACGCGGTCGAGCGCCAGTGGGGCGAGCAGCTCATCCGGGCCTGGAACGACTCCGGGTGGTGGACCGCCCCCGAGCGGGTGGGGGACCGCATCGCCGAGCTCGTCGGCGCCCCCGCCGGCTCCGTCGTCGTCGGCGACTCGACGACCGTGAGCCTCTACAAGGCGGTCCACGCCGCGGCCCGGTTGCGTCCCGGTCGCCAGGTCGTCCTCACCGACCCCGACTCCTTCCCCACCGACGTCCACGTGACCCGCGGGGTCTGCGAGCAGCTCGGCCTCACCCTCGAGCTCGTCTCCCCCGGCGACGCGGTCGCGCGGCTCGCGGGGTCCGAGGACGTCGCACTCGCGTCCTACTCACAGGTGGACTACCGCACGGGCGAGCTGTGGAACCTCGAGGCCATCACGACCGCGGCGCACGACGCCGGCGCCCTCTCGTGCTGGGACCTCTGCCACTCCGCAGGGGTCGTCGAGGTCGGCCTCAGCGCCGGCGGCGCGGACTTCGCCGTCGGCTGCGGCTACAAGTACCTCAGCGGCGGGCCCGGCGCTCCCGCGTTCATCTTCGTCGCACCGGAGCACCTCACGGCCTTCACCAACCCGATCCTCGGCTGGAACGGGCATGCGACGCCCTTCGCCATGTCGCCGGACCACGTCGCGGCCGACGGCATCACCCGGGCCCGGGTGGGAACTCCCCCGGTGCTCGGGATCGCGGCGCTGGAAGGCGCCCTCACGGCATACGACGGGTTGGACGTCGCGGACGTGAGGCGACGCTCGCTCTCGCTCACGGCGTTCTTCGTGGAGTGCCTCGGCGGCCTGGGTGTCGACCTGCCGGTCGTCACACCGGCCGACGACGCGCGTCGCGGCTCGCAGGTGAGCCTGCGGCACCCCGAGGCGTATGCCGTCGTGCAGGCCCTCATCGCGCGGGGCGTCATCGGGGACTTCCGTGAGCCGGACATCGTGCGGCTCGGGTTCGCCCCGCTCTACCTCTCGCACGAGGACGTGCTCACCGCGGCGGTGCACCTGCGCGACGTGCTCGACGGCCGCGAGTTCGAGCGGGCCGAGTTCGCGACGCGTGCAGCGGTGACCTGAGAGAGGGATGATGGACCGCATGGACTCCTCGGCAGCCGCCCCCCGCGCCGCGGCGGTGCGCTGATGGGCCGGGTCACGTCACGGCACAAGGTCGTGCGGATCGACCTCGACGGCGAGGTCACCCGCTCGATCGACACCGTGGCCGGCGAGGAGCCGCTCGAGGTGCGGGTCAACGGCGAGACCCTCACGGTGACGATGCGCACGCCGGGTCACGACGTCGACCTGGCCCACGGGCTCCTGCGCGCCGAGGGGATCGTCGCCCGTCGAGAGGACGTCGTCTCGGCGCGGTTCTGCTCCGACCTCGACACCCTCAACGTCGTCAACCTCGAGGTTCCCGGCCGCGAGAGCGCGCTCGCCGTGACGTCGACGCGCAACCTCGCCTCGCTCGGTGGGTGCGGGCTGTGCGGCACGACGGCCGTCGACGCGGTGGACGCGGTGGTCGCGGCCCGCCCGCCGGAGGTCGTGTGGGAGGCGGCGCGCGTGGCCGCCGCGCTCGACGAGCTCCAGTCGCGGCAGTCGATCTTCGCCAAGACCGGCGGCGCCCACGGTGCCGGCCTCGCGCTCTCCCCCGATGTCCAGTCGCTCGCGCTGGTCCGCGAGGACATCGGACGGCACAACGCCGTCGACAAGGTGCTCGGCGGGGCGCTCGTCACCGACCTGCCCACGCAGGGGGCCCTCCTCGTCGTGTCGAGCCGGGCGAGCTTCGAGATCGTCCACAAGGCCGCGGTGTCGGGGGTGTCCGTGCTCGCGTGCGTGTCGGCGCCGTCGTCGCTCGCCATCGAGGCAGCCGACCGGCTCGGGGTCACGCTCGTGGCGTTCGCCCGCGGGCGTCGGATGAGCGTCTACACGCACTCGCACCGCGTCCCCCACTGACGCCGAGCCCCTCGGGCCCAACCCTCTCCCAACCGCCCTGCCCGACCTCCTCCTCATTCACAACTCACCAATTCCTCCCGTTCGGTACACCGAGCATTTGTACCGAACGGGAGGAATTGGTGAGTTGTGCGTGGGTCAGGCGGGGTCGATGGTCGCGCCGGCCTTGTGGAGCAGCCAGAGCAGCTCGTCGGCGTGGCGGCGCTGACCCGCGTCGGCCAGGGAGCCGCCCACGGGGATGACGATCGGCTCGTGGCTCACCGTCAGGTTGAGCCGCCCGGTCTGCTCCGAGTCGATCCATACCTCGGCCTGCGAGAAGACGCTGTGCAGCCCGGCGCGCAGGTGGGTGACCGGGACGATCCACGTGGGCGTCGCGACCCCGGCGACGTGGAAGCCGAACCAGCCGTTCTCGAGGCGCACGACCCCGCTCTCGCCGTCCTGCTCGCGGTAGCCCTGCGGGGTCACCCGCGCGTTCCACTGCCCGATGGGACTTCCGCCCACGGCCGAGGGAGCGCGGCCCGCGGCCCATGCCGCGGGCGCCGTCGTCAGCGGCACCCGTGGCTGCCGCGAGCGGATGTAGAGCGCGAGCAGGCCCAACCCGACGAGGACGGGCAGCAACGACCCGAGGAGGCCGAAACCACCGAAGAGCCACTCGGCCGGCTGCGGCACCAGGTCGCCGTCGAACCCACGGCCCATCGTCGTCATGGGCCGAGGCTAGCGGCCCGCCACTCCCGGGCTCCGGCGTTCGGGAAAGACTGGGAAACGAGCGACCGCCGCCGCGTCCCGGGACGGGACGACGACGGCGGTCGACGAGGTGCTGGAGGCGGTTCGCGACGGACCGCCGGAGGTCACCAGCCGCGCTCGGCGAGCCGGTGCGGCTCGGGGATCTCGTCGACGTTGATGCCGACCATGGCCTCACCGAGACCGCGCGACACCTTGGCGATGACGTCGGGGTCGTCGTGGAAGGTCGTCGCCTTGACGATGGCCTCGGCGCGCTGGGCCGGGTTGCCGGACTTGAAGATGCCCGAGCCGACGAAGACACCCTCGGCGCCGAGCTGCATCATCATCGCCGCGTCGGCCGGGGTGGCGATGCCCCCGGCGGTGAAGAGGACGACCGGGAGCTTGCCGGCCTGCGCAACCTCCTTGACGAGCTCGAACGGCGCCTGGAGCTCCTTGGCGGCGACGTAGAGCTCGTCCTCGGGCAGGCCGTGGAGGCGCAGGATCTCGGCGCGGATCTTGCGCATGTGGGTCGTGGCGTTGGAGACGTCGCCGGTGCCGGCCTCGCCCTTGGAGCGGATCATCGCCGCGCCCTCGGTGATGCGGCGCAGGGCCTCGCCGAGGTTGGTGGCGCCGCAGACGAAGGGCACGGTGAACTGCCACTTGTCGATGTGGTTGGCGTAGTCGGCCGGGGTGAGGACCTCGGACTCGTCGATGTAGTCGACACCGAGGGACTGGAGGACCTGCGCCTCGACGAAGTGACCGATGCGGGCCTTGGCCATGACCGGGATCGAGACGGCCTCGATGATGCCGTCGATCATGTCGGGGTCGGACATGCGCGACACGCCACCCTGGGCGCGGATGTCGGCCGGCACCCGCTCGAGGGCCATGACGGCGACGGCGCCGGCGTCCTCGGCGATCTTGGCCTGCTCGGCGTTGACGACGTCCATGATGACGCCGCCCTTGAGCATCTCGGCCATGCCGCGCTTGACCCGGGTCGTGCCCGTGTGGGACGCCTGGGACGCTGCGGCGGTGGTGTTCTCGGCGGGGGTGTTCTCACTCATGCCCGCAAGTGTAGGACCGGCTCAGTCGACCACAGCAGGCGGAAGCTCGTCGTCGAGGTCGACCGGCTGCGGGAGGGCCGCGTGGCCCGCGAGACGGAAGAGCCGGACCACACCCTTGGCCCGCACCCGGCGCACCTCGCGGACGGCGTCGTTGTGGAACCGGCGGGCGAGCTGCACCCTCAGCGCGGTCGACTCGACCCGCGCCAGGGCGAGCGCGCCGGGGCTGTCGGGGTCGCTCCGGAGCCCTTGCACGATGTCCTCGGCGAGCACGGCACGCAGGGCCTCGGTGAGGTTGGTCTCGGTCCCCTCGCGGCCGGCGAACGTCTGGCCGTCGAGCGGGTCGTGGCTCAGCGGGTGGTGCGTGTGCCGCTCGAGGGCCTCGCTGGCGGCGTCGGCGAGCAGCAGGGACGTGGCCGGGTCGACGGCCCCGCTCGTCGCGAGCTCGAGGGTCGCCTCGGCCCGTCGCACGAGCTGCGCGTCCAGCGCCGAGACCGCCCCCTCGACCTTGGCGTGCAGCCGGTCGAGCCGCGACGCGGAGTAGGAGAGGTACCACGCGACCGCGAGCAGGACGAGCGCGACGATCGTCGCGACCTGGAGGACGTCGATGTCGGACATCAGGCTTCACCTCTCGTCGGCCAGCGCAGGCGCCCCAGGAGCCCCGACCGCAGGGCCGACTCGACCGGCGAGTGGTCGGCGCCCTCGATGACGGTCTCATAGACGGCCATGACCCGCTGGGCGACGACGTTCCAGTCGAAGGACCGGGCTCGCCGGATCCCGACCTCACGCAGCCGAGCCCGCTCCTCGGGGTGGCCGACGAGGTCGACGACCGCCTCGGCGAGCGCGCCGCCGTCGCCGTTGGGGAAGGTCCGTCCGGCCGGCCCGTCACCGAGCACGGCCGTGAACGCCTCGAGGTCGCTCGCGAGGACGGGCGCCCCCGCCGCCATCGCCTCGACGAGGACGATGCCGAAGCTCTCGCCCCCGGTGTGCGGGGCGACATAGAGGTCCGCCGACCGCAGCAGCGCGACCTTGTCGTCCTCGGACACGGCGCCGAGGAACTCGGTCGCTGCACGCACCCGCGGGTCGAGTCCGGCCGAGATCTCCTCGACGTCACCCGGTCCGGCCACGACGAGCCGGGCCCCGGGCAGCGCGTCGAGCACGCGCGGCATCGCCGCGAGCATGACCGCGAGGCCCTTGCGCGGCTCGTCGATCCGGCCGAGGAACGCGAGGACGGGTCGGTCCGGCGTCCCCGACCACCGGGTCGTGGCACCGTCGGGGCGGAAGCGGCTCGTGTCGACGCCGTTGGGGATGATGTAGGCGTCGCCGCCGAGGTGGCGCCGCACGGTGCCCCGCGCCTCCTCCGACACGGCGATCCGGGCGCGGATCTTCTCGGTCGAGGGCCGGAGCAGCGGGTTGGCCGCGTGCATCGCGCGGGAGCGCAGGTTGGACGTGTGGAAGGTCGCCACCACCGGCTCCGTCGAGGCCCACAGCGCCATGAGGGACGCGCTGGGCGTGATGGGCTCGTGCAGGTGCAGCACGTCGAAGTCGCCGTCCTCGATCCAGCGGCTCACCCGCGACGAGGTCACCGGCCCGAACGTGAGGCGCGCGACCGACCCGTTGTAGCGCACCGGCACCGCCCGCCCGCACGACATGACGTATGCCGGCAGCTCGGCCTCGGGGTCGTCGACCGGTGCGAGGACCCGCACCTCGTGCCCCTGGGCGAGGAAGAACTCCGCGAGGTCGCGCACGTGGAACTGCACACCGCCCGGGACGTCGAAGGCGTAGGGGCAGACGATCCCGATCCTCATGACGCACCCGCCCGGGCGAGGCGGTCGGGGTCGAGGTCCTTGGTGAAGACGGCCTGGAGCATGTGCCAGTCGGCGGTGTGGGTGCGCACGGTCGCGCCGAGGGCGTCGGCGCACGCCTGCGTCATCGCCGCGACCTTCTCGCGGGTCGTGCCCGAGGGGGGGACGGCGACCGGCTCGTGGAAGATGATGACGATCCCCCAGCCGCTCCCCCGCCGCTCGTGACGGATCGACACCGGGTGCAACGGTCGCCGCCCGGCCAGGGCCAGCGCGGCCGGTCCAGCAGCCATCCGAGCGGGCTCGCCGCAGAAGTCGACCTCGACGCCGTCGCGCGAGAGGTCGCGGTCGGCCAGGAGCGGGATGAGGCCACGCTCGCGGGCGGCATCGCGCAGCAGCGGGAAGGGCGCCGGACCGCCGGTGAGCGGGTGGATCGTCATGCCGAGGCCGGTGCGGAAGGCGAGGAACTCCTCGAAGACCTCCTCGGGCTCGAGCCGCTCGGCCACCGTCGTCACCGGTCCGAGGTGCACCGCTCCCCAGGCCCCGGCGAGGTCCCAGTTGCCGAGGTGGCCGAGGAAGCACACGACGGACCCACCCTCGCCCAGCACGTCACGCACCGGGGCATCACCCTCGACGCGCACCCGGGCGGCGAGCTCGCCCGGCGTCAGCACCGGCAGCCGGAAGGCCTCGCAGTAGTAGCGCATGTAGGCCCGCATACCGTCGCGCACGAGCGCGTCGAGCTCTCCCTCGTCGAGCTCCGGTCGCACGGTCGCGTAGTTCGCGCGCATCCGCGCGGCACCGCCACGGGCGACGGTGAGGTCGGCGATCCGGTCGAAGAGCGCGTAGGCCGCGCGCTCCGGCATACGACGGATGAGGGACCAGCCGACCCGGAAGCCGGCCACGGTCACGGCGTCGGTGGCCCGGGAGACCACGGCTGCAGGGAAGGCCGTCACGCGACGTGCAGCGCCTGCCGGCGGACTTCGAGCATCCGCTGCACGACGGTGATGAAGCTGGCGAGGGCGAGCAGGCCGAGCACGACCGTGAGGAAGATCTCGGGCAGGAACCAGCCGACGAGACCGGTGGTCACGAGGACGGCGACGAGGCGCTCGGCGCGCTCGGCGATGCCCACGTTGGCGGTCATCCCGAGGCCCTCGGCGCGCGCCTTGGCGTAGGAGACGACCATGCCGAGGATGAGGCACGCGAGAGCGAGCGCGGCCATGATGCCCGGGCGGACCTCGAGGGTGCTGCCCGGCCGGAGCAGCTGGCCACCGGCGTAGAAGAGGACGAGGCCGCCGAAGACCGAGGCGTCGGCGACGCGGTCGAGCGTGGAGTCGAGGAAGGCGCCCCACGTGCTCGAGCGGCCCGAGCCCCGCGCCATGATCCCGTCGACGGTGTCGGAGAAGACGAAGGCCGTGATGACGAGGGTCCCGACGAGGAACTCGCCGCGGGGATAGAACACGAGCGCGCCCAGGCTCACGCCGAGGGTGCCCACGATCGTCACGACGTCGGGGCTCACCCCGAGGCGGACGAGCAGCGAGGCGAGCGGCGTGAACAGCTTCGTGAAGAAGGGGCGCGCGTACTTGTTGAGCATGGTGGCGTCAGCCTAATGGGCTGCGCTCACTCCCCCGGCCAGGCCGCGGCGAGTCGGGAGCGCGCGTCCTCGAGGAGGACGGGCAGGGCCTTGGTCTGGCCGACGACCGGCAGGAAGTTCATGTCTCCGCCCCACCGCGGGACGATGTGCTGGTGCAGGTGCGCCGCGACCCCGGCACCCGCGACGGCCCCCTGGTTCATGCCGATGTTGAAGCCCTGCGGACCCGAGGACGCCTCCAGCGCCCGCAGCGCCGACTTGGTGAGGCGGGTGAACTCGGTCGTCTCGTCGTCGGTGAGGTCGACGTAGAGGGACACGTGGCGGTAGGGGCAGACGAGGACGTGACCGGGGTTGTAGGGGAAGAGGTTCATGACGACGTAGCAGTGCTCGCCGCGGTGGACGATGAGCCCGTCCTCGTCGTCGCGCTCGGGCGCGGAGCAGAACGGACAGCCGACACCGGCCTCCTTCGAGGGCCGCTCCCCCGTGATGTAGGCCATGCGGTGGGGTGTCCACAGCCGGTCGAACCCGTCCGGCACGCCGACGAGCTCGTGCTCGGCCTCGGTCGGGATCTCGTCGCCGGGCCGCTCGTCCGTCATGCACCGATCCTAGACACCGGGCCGTCGGCGCCGGCCGGCCCGGTCGGTGGCGGACGGGTTCGGCGTCACGACCCCCTGCGCCGGGACGCCGAACCCATCCACCACCTCAGACGTGCGCCGAGCCGTGGAGGTTGTCCTCCGGACCCACCGGTTTTCGGTTCGTGGGGATCTGCCACGCATGGGGCCTTGCGTTGTGACTTCTCGCCAGCCGCTCGCGTCGCACGCACCGCGCAGACCCTCGTATGCCGTCAGCGCCGGTCGCGCTCGACCCGCCACTCGAGACGGTCGTCGCCCGGAGGGGCGAAGCCCGCGCGTTCGTAGAGGGTGCGCGCCCGCGGTGCGGCGTTGAGCTGCACCCGGCTCACCCCGTTGGCGACGCACCACTCCTGGAGCGCACCGAGGAGCCGGGCGCCGAGCCCGGCGCCGCGCGCGTCGGCGGTGACGAAGAGCAGCGAGACGTGCAGCCAGCGCGACACCGGCCGGCGCGAGCTCGGCAGGGTCGTCACCACGGCAGCGGTGACAACCCCGAGCGGCCGCCCGTCCGAGGCCTCGGCGAGGAAGGTCACCCTCGCGCGGTCGGCGAGCCAGGCGTCGGCGTGGCGGTCGAGGAACCCGGGCTCGACGACGGCCCCGCACTCGCGGTCGTCCTGGAGCGTGAGGGCCGCGACCGCGAAGGCGTCGCGGGGCTCGGCGAGGCGGATCGCGGCGTCATCCACTCGACCCACCTCGCCGGCTCCGGTCAGACCTGGGCGCGTGACTCGACGGCGGCGAGGACCTCGGCGACGGCGTCCGCGACCGGCACACCGTTCTTCTGCGACCCGTCGCGGTAGCGGAACGACACCGCACCGGCCGCGCGGTCCTCCTCACCGGCGATGAGGATGAACGGCACCTTGGACTTGCTCGCGTTGCGGATCTTCTTGGGGAAGCGGTCGTCGCTCTCGTCGAGCTCGACGCGGATCCCCTTCGCCTTCATCTGCGACAGGACGTCCCAGAGGTAGTCGTTGTACTCGTCCGCGACGGGCACGCCGAGCACCTGGACCGGGCTGAGCCACACCGGGAACGCGCCGGCGTAGTGCTCGACGAGGACGCCGATGAACCGCTCGATCGACCCGAACTTGGCCGAGTGGATCATGACCGGCTGCTGGCGCGAGCCGTCGGCCGCCTGGTACTCGAGGCCGAACCGCTCGGGCTGGTTGAAGTCGTACTGGATCGTCGACATCTGCCAGGTACGCCCGATGGCGTCCCGCGCCTGGACCGAGATCTTCGGGCCGTAGAAGGCGGCTCCGCCGGGGTCCGGCACGAGCTCGACGCCGTACTTGCCGGCGGTCTCCTCGAGGACCTTGGTCGCGGTCTCCCACTGCTCCGCCGAGCCGATGAACTTGTCGGCCTTCTCGCCGTCCTCGTCACGGGTCGACAGCTCGAAGTAGTAGTCGTCGAGGCCGAAGTCCTTGAGCAGCCCGGTGACGAAGTCGAGGAGGTGCTCGACCTCGGCGGGCGCCTGCTCCGGGGTGACGTAGGAGTGCGAGTCGTCCTGGGTCATCGCCCGCACGCGGGTGAGGCCGTGGACGACGCCGGACTTCTCGTAGCGGTAGACCGACCCGAACTCGAAGAAGCGCAGTGGCAGCTCGCGGTAGGAGCGCCCACGCGACCGGAAGATGAGGTTGTGCATCGGGCAGTTCATCGCCTTGAGGCGGTACTCCGCGTGCTCGAGCTCCATCGGCGGGAACATCGTGTCCGCGTAGTAGGGCAGGTGTCCCGAGGTGTGGAACAGCCCGTCCTTGCTGATGTGCGGGGTGCCGACGTAGTCGAAGCCCTCCTCGATGTGGCGCCGGCGGACGTAGTCCTCCATCTCGCGCTTGATGACGCCGCCCTTGGGGTGGAAGACCGCCATGCCCGAGCCGATCTCGTCGGGGAAGCTGAAGAGGTCGAGCTCGGCGCCGAGCTTGCGGTGGTCGCGCTTCTCGGCCTCGGCGAGGCGGTCGAGGTAGGCCTTGAGGTCGTCCTTGGTCGGCCAGGCGGTGCCGTAGATGCGCTGCAGCTGCGGGTTCTTCTCGGACCCGCGCCAGTAGGCGGCGGCGCTGCGCATGACCTTGAAGGCGTTGCCGAGGACCTTGGTGCTGGGCACGTGCGGGCCGCGGCAGAGGTCACCCCAGGCGCGGGTGCCGTCGCGGCGGACGTTGTCGTAGATGGTGAGCTGTGCGCCGCCTACTTCGACGTCGGCGCCTTCGGCCTTGTCGCCGGCCGAGCCGCCCTTGAGCCCGATGAGCTCGCACTTGTAGGGCTCGTCCTTGAGCTCGACGAGGGCGTCGTCGTCGCCGATCTCGCGCCGCACGAAGGTCTGGCCCTCGTTGACGATCTTCTGCATGACCTTCTCGAGGGCCTTGAGGTCCTCGGGGGTGAAGGGCTCGGCGACGTCGAAGTCGTAGTAGAACCCGTCGCGCACGGGCGGGCCGATGCCCAGCTTCGCGTCCGGGTTGACCTGCTGCACCGCCTGGGCGAGGACGTGGGCGGCGCTGTGCCGCAACACATCCAGCCCGTCCTGCTCCTGCGCGGTCACCGGCTCGACGACGTCGCCGTCGTCGAGGACGTGGGCCAGGTCGCGCAGCTCGCCACCGACCCTTGCGACGAGGACGTCGCGCTGGCCCTCGAACAGCTCCCCGGCCGTCGTCCCCTGACCCACCGATCGCTCGTCTCCGGCGACGTGGACGGTGATCTGGGATGACACAGGCTTCTCCTGAGGTGGGAACTGCGGAAGGTATGCCGTGTGCGGACGTCCCGACACGGCATACCGATGCTATCCGCCGGCGGAGCCGGGTCGCGACGCAGTTCCGGGCGTGGTCGGTAGGGTCGAACGCGGTTCACGACACCGGAACGCGCCTGCCGAAGGAGCCCCCTTGATCTTCATCACCGCCCGCTTCCTCGTCCGCCCCGAGCACGCCGACCGCTGGCCCGAGATCTCGCGCGAGTTCACCGAGGCGACCCGCGCCGAGCCCGGGTGCCTGTGGTTCGACTGGTCGCGCAGCCTCGACGACCCGAACGAGTACGTCCTCGTCGAGGCCTTCCGCGACGACGAGGCCGGGGCGGCCCACGTGGGATCGGAGCACTTCCGGGCGGCCCAGAGCCACCTGCCGCCACACCTCGCCGCGACGCCGCGCATCGTCAACACGACCGTGCCGGGGACCGAGTGGTCCGAGCTCGGCGAGATGGCCGTCGACGGCGGCTGAGCCGCACCGCAAAACCGGGTGCGTTCGGGCTCGGGCCGCCCTACGGTTCGGGCATGGAGCTCGCCGTCGCCACTCTCGCCGACCGCCCGGACCTCGCCCCGCTGCTGCGGGAGTTCGACGACCCGTGGCCGGAGTTCATGAAGTGGGACCCGGTGAGCGACCAGTACTACTCGCGGGCGGCCACGACCTTCGCTGCATGGACCCTCGTCGCCTGGGACGCGGCGGACCCGGGCCGGCTCGTCGCGAAGTCGCACTCGATCCCCTTCGCGATGGGCGAGGACCTCGGGCGCACCGAGCTGCCCGACGACGGATGGGACGGCGTCATCACGTGGGCGTGGTACGACGAGGTGGCCGGGCGCGAGCCGACGCACGTCTCCGCGCTCGAGGTCGCGATCCGCAAGGACCTCCAGGGCACGGGGCTCGCGTCGGTCATGCTCGAGCACAAGCGGGAGAACGCCGCCCGCCACGGGTTCCACGACCTCGTCGCCCCGGTGCGGCCGAGCCTGAAGCACCTCCACCCGCACCTGCCGATGCGGGACTACGTCACCCGGATGCGCGAGGACGGACTGCCCGAGGACCCGTGGCTGCGCCTGCACGTCCGGGTCGGTGGCGAGGTCGTCAAGGTTTGCCCGCGCGCCATGACGATCTCCGGAACCCTCGCCGAGTGGCGTGGCTGGACGGGGCTGCCGTTCGAGCGGTCCGGCGACGTCGAGGTGCCCTTCGCGCTCAACCCGGTGCACGTGAGCGTCGAGCACGACCACGCGGTCTACGTCGAGCCGGGCGTCTGGGTGCACCACCGCATCTGAGTCGTCCCCACTTTCCCCGACCACGGCGAGTCGTCGCCGGCACGGTGGCACAATTCTGCGCGACACCTGGCGGTCGGGCTGTCACAGCTCCCGAGGTGATGACGATGGTTTTGACGTGGCGTGGCTCGTTCGTGGCGATGGCGGTGGCCCTGCTCGGCGGCGTCCCGTCCGCGGTGGCGACCGCGCAGGAGCCCGTCGCAGGGCCGGCGGCAGTCAGCATCCGCTCCGGCTCATCGGACGCCGGACAGGTCGGCACGGTCGGCAGGGTCGGCACGGTCGGCAAGGTCCGGGAGGTCAGGGGCGCGCCGGTCAACACGGCCCCGCAGACCCTCGTCCAGCCCGACGGCACGAGCTTCACGGCCCGCCAGCGCGGCGACGCGGCACGCCACTGGTGGACCGTCGGCAACGCGACCGTCGCCCGCGACACGGCCGGCACCTGGCGCTTCGCCACCCGGCTCGACCGCGCCGGCCAGCCCGCCGCATCGGGCTCGCGGGTCACCCGGAACGCCGCAGCACCCTCGGCCGCGAAGGGGCTCCGGCCCGCCCGGGACCGCGTCGACGCGCCCGAGAGCGCGCTGCCCCGCATGGGCGTCGAGGGGCCGCAGAAGACGCTCGTCATCCTCGCCCAGTTCCTCAACCGGTCATCGGTCGGCACCACGGCCGCGCAGTGGAACGCGCGGTTCTTCGGCGCGACGGACAGCGTGCGCTCCTTCTATCGCACGGCGAGCTCGAACCAGCTCGACATCACCCCGGCGACCGAGTCGTCCGGGACGGTGAACGACGGGGTCGTCGGGTGGGTCACGCTGCCGATGAACCACCCGAACTACTTCGACGACGTCGATGGCCGCGCCTGGGCGGTGACGGCTGCGGCGGTCACCGCGGCGAACCCCTTCGTCGACTTCGCTGCCTACGACACCGACGGCAGTGGCGTCGTCGAGCCCGACGAGCTCCACGTCACGGTCATCGCTGCCGGCTACGAAGGCTCCTACGGCGGAACGACGTCGTGCACGCCCAACGTCTGGGGCCACCAGTGGGCCATCGACTCCGGCGCCCCGACCGTCGACGGCAAGGTCGTCGGGCGGGCCGGCTACACGCAGTTCGGTGAGTCCCACTGCGACGTGAGCGACCCGACGGACGCACACCAGGCGACCATCGGGATCATGGCCCACGAGCTCGGCCACGACCTCGGCTGGCCAGACCTCTACGACATCGACCAGTCGTCGTCCGGGATCGGCGAGTGGAGCCTCATGGCCGCAGGCAGCTGGGGCACCAAGCCAAGCAGCGTCCTGCCAGGTGACGCCCCGACCCTCCCCGACGCGTGGAGCCGGAGCGTGCAGGGGTGGGTCGACCCGGTCGAGGTGGTGGGTACCCGGTCCGTGGACCTCACACAGGTCCAGACGACCGACGGCGTCTACCGGCTGCTGCCGAACCCGAACGGCCCCGAGTTCTCGTGGACCGGCTCAGGCCGGGGCGAGTACTTCCTCGTCGAGAACCGTCAGCCGTCCGGGGCCGACGTCGCGCTGCCGGGCTGCGGCCTCGTCGTCTACCACGTCCAGGAGAACCAGCCGGACAACTCCGTGGACACCGATCGGCTCGTCGACGTCGTGGAGGCGGACGGCCTCGAGGGGCTCGACGACCGCTTCTACCGAGGTGGCCCGGGCGACGCCTGGCACGGGGCCGCCGGGCAGACGAGGCTCAGCTCGACGACGACGCCGAGCACCCGGCTCAACAACGGCGCGTCCACCCCCGCCGCGATGACCGCCACCGGTGGCTGTGCCTCGACGATGGCGGCCACGCTGACGGGGACGCCGAAGGGCGGGCGCTTCGTCGCACAGACGCCCACCCGCGTGCTCGACACCCGCACCGGCACCGGCGTCCCCGAAGCACCGGTCGGCCCGGGCGCCACGGTCACGCTTACCGTGCCGGGCCTGCCCGCCGACACCACCGCGGTCACGCTCAACCTCACCGGCACCGGCCCCACGGCGTCGACGTTCGTCACCGCGTGGCCGGCCGGCACGACCCGCCCGAACGCCTCGAACCTCAACCTCGCCAAGGGTGCCACCGACGCCAACCTCGTCACCGTCAAGGTCGGCCCGGGCGGCAAGGTGAGCTTCTGGAACGCCAGCGGCAGCACCCACCTCATCGCCGACCTCGCCGGCTACTACTCCCCCTCGGCGTCCGCCGCCTACAGCCCGGGCTCACCGAGCCGGGTCCTCGACACCCGCACCGGCACCGGGGTCCCGCAGGCTCCGGTCGGCGCGGGCGAGCTCGTCACCCTCACCGTGCCCGGCCTGCCCGCGGACGCCACGGCGGTCACGCTCAACCTCACCGGCACAGGACCCACCGCCTCGACCTACGTCACCGCATGGCCCGCCGGCACGACCCGCCCGAACGCCTCGAACCTCAACCTCGCCAAGGGCGCCACCGACGCCAACCTCGTCACCGTCAAGGTCGGCGCGGGCGGCAAGGTGAGCTTCTGGAACGCCGGCGGCAGCACCCACCTCATCGCCGACCTCGCCGGCTACTACTCCCCCTCGGCGCCCGTGACCTACTACCCGGGCTCGCCGGCTCGCATCCTCGACACTCGCACCGGGACGGGCGTCCCCAAGGCACCGGTCGGAGCAGGCGCCACGGTCACGCTCACGATCCCGGGCCTGCCCGCCGACGCGACCGCGGTCACGCTCAACCTCACCGGCACCGGCCCCACCGCCTCCACCTTCGTCACCGCCTGGCCCTCAGGCACCACCCGCCCGAACGCCTCGAACCTCAACCTCGCCAAGGGCGCCACCGACGCCAACCTCGTCACCGTCAAGGTCGGCACCGGTGGCCGGGTGAGCTTCCGGAACGCCAGCGGCAGCACCCACCTCATCGGCGACCTCGCCGGTTACTTCCGTCCCTGACCCGGCGCGTGACCGTGAAGCCGCCATCCGCCGACGGTTAGTTTGGGCCTCATGACCGTCCTGCCCCACGGCTCCTGGCCGTCGCCCCTCTCCCCGGCCGCGCTCACCGCGGCGACCCGCACGCTCGACGAGGTGCGCGTCGACGGTGACGACACCTACTGGCTCGAGTCCCGCCCCTGGGAGGGCGGACGCGTTGCGCTCGTCCGTCACGCGGGTGTGACCGGCGAGGTCGAGGACGTCGTCGGTGAGGGCGTCAACGTGCGTTCCCGGGTCCACGAGTACGGCGGCGGCGCGTATGCCGTCCGGTCCGGTGTCGTCGTCGTCACGACCCTGCCGGACCTCCGGGTCCACGTCGTCGAGGACGGCGGGCTGCGCGCCATCACGCCCGAGGGCGGGTTCCGCTACGGCGGACTCGTGCTCGGCGACGGGTTCGTCCTCGCCGTGCGCGAGGACCACTCCGGCGAGGGCGAACCCGTCAACACCCTCGTGCAGCTGGCGCTCGACGGCGACAACGCCGACGGCGGGCGACTCCTCTGGGAGGGCACTGACTTCGTCTCGCGCGCCGCGCTCTCCGGCGACGGGACGCAGGTCGCGGTCGTCACGTGGGACCACCCCAACATGCCGTGGGACACCACGACCCTGCGTCGCGCGGCGCTGACCGACGAAGGCCCCCTGGAGTGGTCGGTCGTGGCCGGCGACGACGAGGTCTCGGTCGGCCAGCCGAGGTTCGCCCCCGACGGGTCGCTGTGGTTCGCCTCCGACGAGTCCGGGTGGTGGAACCTCAAGCGGCACAACGGATCCGAGACCGTGGCCCTGCATTCCATGCCGGCCGACCTCATCACGCCGCAGTGGGTGCTCGGCATGAGCGACTTCACCCTGCTCGCCGACGGACGCGCGCTCGTCCACTGGTGGGCCAACGAGGCAGGACACCTCGGCATCCTCGACCCCGGGTCGGGGGACATCACCGAGCTCGACGTCGACGGCGTGCAGTTCGACCATCTCCAGGCGATCGGCGAGGAGGTGGCCCTCCGGGTCGGCACCCTCTCCGAGCTGCCGTTCATCGTCCGCGGCCCTGTCGGTGGTGACCTGACGACGCTGAGGCGCAGCCGCGACGAGGGTCTCGACCCGGCATACGCCAGCACGGCGCAGCCGTGGACCTGGACCAACGGTGAGGGCCTCGAGGCGCACGGCGTCTTCCTCCCCCCGACGTCGCCGGACGCGACCGGGCCCGAGGGTGAGCTGCCGCCGCTGCTCGTGCTCGCCCACGGCGGGCCGACGTCACGGACCGAGGCCGGGCTCCAGCTGGCCCGCGCCTTCTGGACCACCCGCGGCTTCGCCGTGCTCGACGTCAACTACTCGGGGAGCACCGGCTACGGCCGCGACTACCGCAACCGGCTCCGCGGCCGCTGGGGCGTCGTCGACAACGACGACATCATCAGCGGCGCGCGCTCGCTCGCCGAGGCGGGTCTCGTCGACGGCGGGCGGCTCGCCATCCGCGGAGGCAGTGCCGGAGGGTATGCCGTCCTTCGCGCCCTCACGACGAGCGACGCCTTCGCGGCGGGGGCGAGCTACTTCGGCGTGGCGGACCTCCAGGCACTCGCGACCGACACGCACAAGTTCGAGTCGCGCTACCTCGACCAGATGGTCGGCCCCTACCCCGAGGCCAAGGACACCTACGTCGACCGCTCGCCGATCCACCACCTCGACTCCGTGCAGGGTGCGGTGCTGCTGCTTCAGGGCGGGATCGACGAGGTCGTCCCACCCGCACAGGCCGAGACCATGGCGGCGGCGATGCGGGCTGCGGGGCAGGACGTCGACCTCGTCCTCTATCCCGACGAGGGCCACGGCTTCCGGGCGGCGTCGGCCATCGAGGACTCGCTGAGCCGCGAGCTCGCCTTCTACGGACGGGTCTTCGGCTTCACTCCCGCCTGAACCCGGACTTCTTGCGGATAGCGGACGCCTTCGGCGCCGTCGACGGGCGCGCAACGTCCCCTATCCGCAAGAAGTGGAGAGCCGGGGCTCAGTCGTGGGTGGTGAGGGTGAGGACGAGGTGCTCGGTCTCGGGCCTGCGGGTCGACCGCAGCCCGGCGACGACCGACGACGCGCTGCGGTCGACGACGAGGTCGATCGACCCCGGCAGGAGCACCGGCTTGCGGAACCACACATGCGACGTGCTCGGACCGTTCACCGAGCGACCCAGCGCGGCGAGCACGCGAGCGGAGGTCCACATCCCGTGCGCGATGGCCTTGGGGAAGCCCATCGCCTTGGCGGTGAGCGGGTGCATGTGGATCGGGTTGACGTCACCCGAGACGGCGGCATACCGACGACCGAGGTTCCCCGGCAGGCGCCAGCGCGCGGCGGCGACCCCCGTCGGGATGGGCGGCGCCTCGGTGCCGCGCTCGGCGTCCGGGGTGCGCCGCCCACGGGCGAGGTAGGTCGAGCGCCCGCTCCACACGGGCTCGCCGGCGACGCTCACCTCGGTGACGAGGTCGACCTGTCGACCCTTGGGGTGCTCGCGCAGCGCCTCCGCGTGCACTGCCACGTCGAGGACGTCGGCGGCGGTGAGGGTCCGGCGGACGGTGATGGCGTTCTCGACGTGGACGAGCCCGACGAGCGGCAGTGGGAACGCCTTGCGCGCCATGAGCTCGGCCTGCAGCGGGAACCCGAGGATGTGCGGGTAGGTGTGCGGCAGGACGTCGTCGACGCCGAAACCGCACAGCCGCTGGTAGTCGAGCAGGTGCTCGCGGTCGACGGTGTGCCCAGCGAGCACGAGCTCGCTGCCGGGCAGCGTCGAACCGGACTTCTTGCCGGCCAGGGCTGCTCGGACGAACACCTTGGCGAGGGTCGGCGCGGTGTCGAAGGTCTCCTGCTGACCCATCAGGCCCCCATGAGCATCTGTCCGCAGACGCGCACGGTCGTGCCCGTGACGCCTCGGTTGGCGTCCCACGCGAAGTAGCCGATGGTCTCGGCGACGTCGACGGGCAGGCCTCCCTGCGACAGCGAGTTCATGAGCCGGCCGACCTCGCGGGTGGCGAGCGGGACCTTGGCCGTCATCTCGGTCTCGATGAACCCAGGCGCGACCGCGTTGACGGTGACGCCCTTGTCGAGGACGCGCTTGTCGGCGGCCAGGGCCGACGTCATGCCGATGACGCCCGCCTTGGACGCGGCGTAGTTGGTCTGGCCGCGGTTGCCGGCGATGCCCGCGATCGACGACACGTTGACGATGTGGCCGCCGTCGTTGATCGCCGGGACGAGCGCCTCGTTCATCCGCAGGATCGACAGGAGGTTGACTTGGAGGACGGAGTCCCAGCGGTCGGCCTCGGTGTTGGCGAGCAGCTTGTCGCGGGTGATGCCGGCGTTGTGGACGACGATGTCGAACCCGCCGTGGCGCGCCGAGGCGTGCTCGACGATCTTGGCCCCGGCGTCGTCGGCCGTGACGTCGAGCTGGAGCGCCGTGCCAACGAGGCGGTTGGCGACCTCGGCGAGGGGGCCACCCGCAGAGGGCATGTCGACCGCGATGATCGTCGCTCCGTCACGGGCGAGGGTCTCGGCGATCGCCGCACCGATGCCGCGCGCGGCACCCGTGACGACGGCGACCTTGCCGGCGAGCGGCTGGTCCCAGTCGGCGGGGGCGACGACGTCACCCACCGGCTCGCTGACGTGGAACACCTGCGCGGAGACGTAGGCCGACCGGCCCGAGAGCAGGAAGCGGACGGTCGCGTCGACACCGGCGTCGGCGCCCTCGGCGACGAGGACGGTGTTGGCCGTGCCGCCACCGCGCATCTCCTTGCCGATCGAGCGGACGATGCCCTCGACGGCGCGGCGCGCGGCAGCCTGGGCGACCGAGGTCGCGGACTCGGGCGGACGCCCGATGACGATGACGCGACCCGTGGGTGCGAGCGTCTTGAGCGCCGGTGCGACGACACCACGCAGGGTCTCGAGGTCGGCCGGGGTGTCGATGGCGGTGAGGTCGAGCACGACCGCCGCGACCGACGTCGACGGCTGGGACGCCACCGAGACGCCGGCGTCGGCGAGCAGGTGCCGCACCCGTTCCGCGACCGGGGCGTCACCGTGGCCGGCGACCAACACCTCGCCCGGCACGAGCGAGCCGCCGGGCTTGTGGCGACGAAGCCGCGAGGGTCGCGGCAGGCCGAGCGTGGTGGCGAGCTGCTTGCCGATGCCACCGCTGACGAACTGTCCGTAGTTGAACGCCATCGGTCAGGCTCCTTCGAGGATCGCGACGACGCCCTGGCCACCGGCCGCGCAGATCGAGATGAGGCCGCGGCTGCCCGGGCCCTTCTCGTGCAGCATCTTGGCGAGCGAGGCGACGATGCGGCCACCGGTGGCGGCGAACGGGTGGCCCGCGGCGAGCGACGAGCCGTTGACGTTGAGCTTGGAGCGGTCGATCGAGCCGAGCGGCTTCTCGAGGCCCAGCCGGTCGCGGCAGAAGTCCTCGTCCTCCCAGGCCTTCATCGTCGACAGGACGGTGGACGCGAACGCCTCGTGGATCTCGTAGTAGTCGAAGTCCTGGAGCGAGAGGCCCTGGCGGGCGAGGAGGCGCGGCACGGCATACGCGGGGGCCATGAGGAGGCCCTCGTCCCCGTGCACGTAGTCGACCGCGGCGACCTCGCCGTCGACGAGCCACGCCTGCACGGGCAGGTTGTGCTCGGCGGCCCACTCCTCGCTGCCGAGGAGGACGGCGGAGGCGCCGTCGGTGAGCGGCGTCGAGTTGCCCGCCGTCATCGTCGCGCCCTCGCCCTTGCCGAAGACCGGCTTGAGCTTCGCGAGCTTCTCGACGCTCGAGTCGGGGCGCAGGTTCTGGTCCTTGGCGAGGCCGAGGTAGGACGTCATGAGGTCGTCGAAGAACCCGCGGTCGTATGCCGCGGCGAGGTTCTGGTGGCTCGCGGCGGCCAGCTCGTCCTGGGCCTCGCGGGTGATGCCCCACTTCTTCGCGGTGATGGCCATGTGCTCGCCCATCGAGAGCCCGGTGCGCGGCTCGGTGTTGGCGGGGGTCTCGATGCCCAGGTCGGTGGGGCGGATCGCGAGCAGCTTCTTGGCGCGGTCCGCGGCGGTCCTGGCCCGGTTGACCCCGAGCAGCTTGCGACGCAGCTTCTCGGTCACCATGATCGGCGCGTCCGAGGCGGTGTCGACGCCACCGGCGATGCCGGACTCGATCTGGCCGAGCTTGATCTTGTTGGACACGAGGATGGCGTTCTCGAGACCGGTGCCGCACGCCTGCTGGACGTCGTATGCCGTCGTGTGCGGGTCGAGGCTCGACCCGAGAACCGCTTCGCGCGTCATGTTGAAGTCGCGGCTGTGCTTGATGACGGCACCGCCGACGACCTCACCCAGGCGCTCGCCGCCGAGGCCGTAGCGGGCGACGAGGCCCTCGAGGGCGGCCGTGAACATGTCCTGGTTCGAGGCGTTGGCGTAGGGACCGAACTGCCGTGCGAAGGGGATGCGGTTGCCACCGAGGACGGCGGCGCGGCGGGGACTCGTAGGTGACACCGGGGGCTCCTGGGATCGGTCGGAGGGAGGACGTCGTGGGCCGCGTGGGACGCGCCACATATCCGGTACTGACGGTAGCAGGTACCTCTCCGCACCTGCTACGGTCCGATCTTGTGACCAGCACCACGGACCCGCAGGGCGACGAGGTCGTCGACGGCCGGCGCAGCAGGTGGGAGAGCCACCGCGCCCGACGTCGGACCGAGCTCGTCGAGGCCACGCTGCGCGCCATCCGCGCCCGTGGTGCGGGCGTCGGCATGGACGACATCGCCTCGAGCGCGGGGACGTCGAAGACCGTCTTCTACCGGCACTTCAGCGACCGGGCCGGGCTCTACTCCGCAGTGGCGGAGCGGGTCAACCGGATCATCCTGCGCGACATCACCAAGGCCGTCGGCGACCTGAGTGCGTTCTCCGGCACCGCATCCCAGCGGTCGACGGAGCCGCGTGCCCTGCTCGGTGCGGCAGTCGACGCCTACCTCTCGCTCGTCGAGAACGACCCCGAGGTCTACCGCTTCATCGTCGCGGCACCCCTCGTGCCACCGTCGGAGCGCACCGAGACCATCGACCTCGCCTCGACCGTGAGCCGCGCGATGGGCGTGCAGATCGGGGCGCTCATCGCTGCCACCCTCGAGGGGGCCGGTCGCAGCACGGAGCCCGCCGAGACCTGGGGGCACGCCGTCGTCGGCATGGTCCGCGCCGCCGGTGACGAATGGCTCCGGTCCGGAGCGGCCGCCTCGGGCACCTCGCGTGCCACCCTCAACGAACACCTCACCGAGCTCATCTGGGCCGGACTCTCGTCGGCGTGGCCGACCGACCCCGCGAGCGACGACCGACCGACGACCGACCGACGACCGACCGACGACTGACCGACGACTGATGGACGACAAGGAGTGACCGTGGACGACCTCGCCCCCGAGCTGACCCGCATCCTCGACGGACGCTGGGGTGACGTGCGCCGCCGGCTGCGCGCCCACGACGACGTCTCGCGCTTCGCTCCCCCGGCCGAACCGCTGCCGATGGAGCAGTACCGCAGTCACACCACACGCCAGCTCCTCGCCCTCACCGGCGAGGACTTCGCCGCCGCCGGACTCGCCAAGGGTATGGGGGGCACCGGCGACTTCGGCGCCTCCGTCACCGCCTTCGAGATGCTCGGCCACGGTGACCTCTCCCTCCTCGTCAAGGCCGGGGTCCAGTTCGGGCTCTTCGGCGGCGCGCTCGCCAACCTCGGCACCCAGCGGCACCACACGGCATACGTGCCGGGGATGCTCGACGGGACGCTCATGGGCTGCTTCGCGATGACGGAGACCGGGCACGGCTCCAACGTCCAGCACCTCGAGACCACCGCCACCCACGACCCGACGACCGACGAGCTCGTCGTCCACTCCCCCACTCCCGGCGCCGAGAAGAACTACATCGGCAACGCCGCCCGTGACGGTCGCATGGCCGCGGTCTTCGCCCAGCTCGTCACGGGCGACGGCGAGTCGCACGGCGTGCACTGCGTCCTCGTGCCGATCCGTGACACCAGTGGCAAGCCGATGCCCGGCGTGACCATCGGCGACGACGGCGCCAAGGGCGGGCTGCCCGGGGTCGACAACGGGACGCTGTCGTTCGACCACGTGCGCGTCCCCCGGTGGAACCTGCTCAACCGCTACGGCGACATCTCTGCCGACGGCACCTACACCTCGCCCATCGACAACTCGTCGCGGCGCTTCTTCACGATGCTCGGCACCCTGGTGCGTGGCCGCGTGTCGGTGGCCGGTGGCGCGGGCGCCGCCACCCGGTCGGCGCTCACCCTCGCGACGCGCTACGCCCTGCACCGGCGGCAGTTCGCCGCACCGGGCTCCGACGAGGAGCTCACCCTCATGAGCTACCGGGCGCACCAGCGCAAGCTCCTGCCGGCGATCGCCCGCAGCTATGCCCTCATGCTCGCCCAGAACGAGCTCGTCGAGATGATGCACGAGGTCGCCGACCACGAGGGCGCCGCCCCCGAGGAGCGCCAGCGCGAGCTCGAGGCACGGGCCGCCGGCATCAAGGTTGCGGCGACGCGGCACGCGACCGACGCGATCCAGATGTGCCGCGAGGCGTGCGGTGGCGCCGGCTACATGGCGGAGAACCGCCTGACGACCCTCAAGGCCGACACCGACGTCTTCACGACGTTCGAGGGTGACAACACCGTGCTGCTCCAGCTCGTCGCCAAGGGGCTGCTCACCGAGTTCCAGGAGACGTTCGAGGACAACTCGCCGCTCGCGATGATCGCCTTCGCGTCGCGGTTCACCGCCTCGTCCATCCTCGAGAAGACGCCTGCGGCCGGGCTCATCTCCAGGCTCATGTCGAGAGCCCCGAGCAGCGACGAGGACGGCGCCGAGCGCCACCGCGGCCGCCAGGTCGCGCTCTTCGTCGACCGCGAGAAGCACCTGCTCGAGGGTGTGGCACTGCGGCTCTCGAAGGCGGCCAAGGCCGAGCCCGCCGACGCCTTCCGGATCTACAACAACGCGCAGGACCACCTGCTCGCCGCCGCCGAGGCGCACATCGACCGGGTCCTGCTCGAGGCCCTCTGCGCCGCGGTCGAGGAGTGCGAGGAGGGTCCGGTCAAGGAGCTCCTCGACGACGTCACCGACCTCTTCGCGCTCTCGACGATCGAACAGCACCGGGCGTGGTACCTCGAGCACGGCCGCCTCACCCCCGTGCACTCGAAGGCGGTCATCCACGACGTCGGCGTGCTGTGCAAGGACCTGGCACCGCACGCGCGCACCCTCGTCGACGCCTTCGCGATCCCCGACGCGTGGCTCGGCGCGCCCGGGCTCCTCAAGCCCCTGCCGACGGAGCCGCCGTCGGAGCTGCCGTCGGGGACACCCACCGTCACCACGGCGACCGCGTGAGCGAGGTCCCACCCACCCGCTGGGCGCTCGCCGGACCCGCGAGCCACGGCTACGGCTCTCGGTTCGCGGACCTCGTGGCCCGCGGTGAGGACGTCGACGGCGAGGCGCGCCTCGCCGATGCGCTCTCACCGCGCGGGGCCCGCATCCTCGACGCCGGCGCGGGCATGGGCCGGGTCACCGCCGCCCTGCGTGCGCGCGGCCACGACGTCACCGGCGTCGAGCCGGACACCGCGCTGGTCGAGCAGTCCGAGCGCACCTACCCGGGCATCGGCCTGCTGCCCCTCGACATCCTCGAGACGACGCCTGAGGCCCTGGAGGCACACGGCCGCCCCACGGCATACGACCTCGTCGTGGCGGTCGGCAACGTCTTCATCCTCCTCGCGGAGGGCACCGAGCGACGTGCCCTGGCGACTTTGCGCGACCTCCTCGCCCCCGGCGGCCGCATCCTCGTCGGCTTCCACCTCGCCGCCGGGCCCGCGGGCAGCCGCGCCTACGCGCCGGAGGAGTTCCGCAGTGACGTCGAGGTGAGCGGGCTGCGCGTGGACCTCCTCGCCGGCAGCTACGAGCTGCACCCGCCGAACGCGGAGTATGCCGTGTGGCTCCTCTCCCGGGGCGACGCCGCCATCTGACGCGGACCACACGCGTGGAACGGCCCGTGCGCGGTCGCGCACGGGCCGTCCGGGTGCTTCTCGGTCAGCAGCTGAGGCTGAGGAAGAAGTAGTCGTCGACGAAGGTGCCGGAGCTGTTGGTGATGCCGACCTTGACCTTGTTGCCGCCGTAGCCGGCGTTGTTGTCGGGCGACGGGTCGGTGTTCGAGGCCCAGACGATGCTGCTCGCGGTCGCCGAGCACTTCGCGACGTTGCGGTCGAAGACGACGTCGTAGTTGCCGGTCGACGTCTTGGTGACCGACACGACGCCCGAAGCGATGCCGGTGTAGATCGTGCCGCTCGGCGAGACCGCGACGTAGGCCGGCTTGGTGTAGTAGCCGGCGACGTCGGCGAAGACGTTGGCCTTGCCGGTGACCCGCAGGTTGAACTGCTCCGACCCGTTGAGCGGCATCGTCACCATGTTGGCGATGGCGGCGACGCCGAAGTTGAGCAGCGAGGCCAGGGGCTGCGGCTGGCCGGTCTCCCAGCCCTGGACGTAGCCACCGGACGTGACCGGGACGGCGCCGAGGTTGACCTGGACCGCCTCGGCGTTGGTCGGGATGCCGCAGCCGGCCGCGTTGCCGCCCTGGGCGGCGAGGCCGGTCCTGGCGCTGAAGGTGCGCGTGGCGTTGTGGAGCGGGCCGCCGCCATAGCGGGTGTCGAGGATGCGACACGGGGCGACGGCGTGGAAGACGAAGTCCGAGCCGGGCGATCCGGGCGGCACGATCGACAGCGCGGGCCCGCGGTTGCCGCTCGGGGTGGGGTTCGGTGAGGACGCCGACTGCGCGGCGGCCCCGCCGGCGGCGAGGATCGTCGCGAGTGCGCCGAGTGTGAGGACGCGGCGGGTTCTGCTGCTGAGCTGGTGCATGGTGACTCTGCCCTTCTGGGATCTGCCCGGTCGCCCCCGCGACCGAGTCACGAGGAAGGAGCAGGCCCGGGGTGCCCAGATACACCGGCCTTTCGGTCAGTCCTCCGGCGGAGGGTGGCCGACACTGGCCCGCATCTCGTCGGAGGCGTCCCAGTCGTTGGCCTGCATGGCCGCGACGACGGTGTCGCCACGCACCCACCAGGCCCGGAACGGCCCGCTGAAGTCGCCGCGGGTGAGGACGCGGTCGTAGCCGTCGGGCCCGACGTGACCCCAGTACTCCATGCCGAGGTCGTACTGGTCGGTGAAGAAGTAGGGCATCCGGTCGTAGGGCTCGGAGGCGCCGAGGATCGTCGCCGCGGCCGCCTTGCCCTGACCGATCGCGTTGTCCCAGTGCTCGACCCGCACCCGGCGACCGAGCACCGGGTGCTGCTCGCTCGCGATGTCGCCGACTGCGAGGACGTGGTCGTCGGAGGTGCGCAGCAGCTCGTCGACGAGGACACCCCCGTCGACGTCGAGTCCGGCGCCTTCGGCCAGCGCGGTCCGGGGGGCGGCTCCGATGCCGACGACGACGAGGTCGGCATCGCCGAGGTCCTCGGCCGTGACGTCGGCGCCGAGGCGCAGGTCCACGCCGTGGGACCGGTGGAGGTCGGCGAAGTGTTGGGCGACCTCCGGTCCGAGGACCGCGAGCAGGGGCAGCTCGGCGGTCTCGAGCACCCTGACCTCGGCACCCGCCAGCCGGGCGGCCGCCGCGACCTCGAGCCCGATCCAGCCCGCTCCGACGATCGCGACCTTGGTGCCCTCGGTGAGGGCCTCGCGCAGGGCGAGCGAGTCCTCGACGGTCCGGAGGTAGTGGACCGGACGCCCCGACTCCTCTGCCATGCGCAGGCGGCGCGGCTCCGAGCCGGTGGCGAGCACGAGCCACTCGTAGGGCTGCTCCCCCGCGGTCGTCATGACCCGTCGGCCAGCGAGGTCGACGGACTGGACCTCGATGCCGGTGCGGACGTCGACGTCGTGCTCGCGCCACCACGCCTGGTCGTGAACGGTGGCGGAGTCCGGTTCCTTCTCGCCGAGGAGCACGGCCTTGCTCAACGGTGGGCGCTCGTAGGGCAGGTGCTGCTCGGAGCCGAAGAGCACGATGTCGCCATCGAACCCGCGCTCGCGCAGGGTCTCGGCGACCGTGGCCCCCGCCAGGCCGGCCCCGACGATCACGACGCTCATGACTGCCACCAGGGGCGCAGCGGCACGCGTGGCAACCGCGAGCCGTCGAGCCTCGTCGCGAGAACCTGGTGGAGCTGGACGACGTTGCGCTCGAAGCCGCGTCGCGACCCGGCGAGGTAGAGGCCCCACACCTTGGCGGTCGCCTCGCCGACCTCGTCGACGCACGCGTTCCAGTGCTCGACGAGGTTCTCGCTCCAGCCGGCGAGGGTGCGGGCGTAGTGCTCCCGGAGGTTCTCCTCGTGAAGCACCTCGAAGCCGCTGTCCTGCATCGTCGTGATGATCCTTCCCGATCCGGTGAGCTCACCGTCGGGGAAGATGTAGCGGTCGATGAAGGCGCCGGTGCTCCTCGGGCGGTTGTCGGGGCGGGTGATGCAGTGGTTGAGGACGAGGCCGCCCTCCTTGACGTGGGCGAGCATCCACTGGAAGTACCCCGGGTAGTTGCGCACCCCGATGTGCTCGGTGATGCCGATCGACGAGATGGCGTCGAACCCGCTCTCGGCGACATTGCGGTAGTCGTCGTGGCGCACCCTGGCCAGGTCGGCAAGTCCCTCGCGCTCGATGGCCTCCTGCGCCCACGCCGCCTGCTCCCTGGAGAGGGTGACGCCGAGCGCGTGCACGCCCCGACGCGCGGCGTAGCGGACCATCCCGCCCCAGCCGCACCCGATGTCGAGGAGACGGTCGCCCCGCCGGAGCCCGAGCTTGTCGAAGACGAGGCGGTACTTGTTCTCCTGCGCGGCGTCCAGGTCCGCGTCGAGGTCGGGGAACACCGCGCAGGTGTAGGTCATCGTCGGACCGAGGACGTGCTCGTAGAAGCGGTTCGAGACGTCGTAGTGGTGGCGGATCGCCTCGCGGTCACGGGTGAACGAGTGCCGCAGCCCTTCGGTCACCCGGCGCCAGCGCGGCAGCGCCTCCTGGGGCGGGGGTGGCGGTGGGGTGAGGCCCCGAAGCCCGAGCACCTTCGCGAGGTCGACGACGAGGCGCGGGTCGGGCCGCCGGAAGTGCAGCTCCTCGAGGTCGACGAGGACGTCGTAGGGGTTGCCCGGGTGCACGCCCTCGACGACGAGGTCGCCGGTCGTGTAGGCGCGCGCCATGCCGAGGTCCCCCGGCGCGGTCGCGAGGTAGGAGACGGCCCGCGGCGTCCCGATGTGGAGGGTCCGCTGGGCGCTGTCCGGTCCGGCCTTGGACCCGTCGTATGCCGTGATCCGCACCGGGAGCGGCCCCACCACGACCTCGTCCACGAGGTCGGCGATCGTCCTGGTCTCGCGGGTCGTGCTGGTCATGCGTGTCGCACCGCCTTGTCGTAGAGGTGGGGGAACCGGCCGGAGGGGTCGTGCTTCGCCTTGAGGACGGCATACGCGTCGCCGCCGTAGAGCGCGTCGAACTCCTCGCGGGAGTAGAAGGACTCGGAGTAGAGGGACTTGTGGCCGTCGAGGGCGTCGACCTTGCGCTCGATGGCGCGGTTGGTGGCGCCGGGCTCACCGCCGGGGACGCTCGACCAGAACCCGACGTTGACGTAGGTCTCCCCCGGCGAGAGCGGGTAGAGGCCCCATGAGCGGTCACCGCGAAGACGCAACGGGCACAACCAGATCGGCTCGATGGGGACGGTGTCGAGGAACCAGCCGAGGAACTCCGCCGTGTGCGCGAGCGGGACCTCGACGTCCTGGACGACCCGCTCGCGCGGTGGGTTGCCCTTGCGGGCCTCGATGCGGTCGGAGACGTGGAGACGCTGGTCGAGGGCGACGAGCTTCCAGTAGACGCTCGACCGGCGCCAGCGGCTCGGCCAGAGGCGACGCACTCGCGGGTTCTGGGCGCCGAACGCGCGCGAGCACCAGAACCAGTCGGTGTCCCAGCGCCAGAGGTAGTCGTGGGTCGTGAGGAGCTCGCGGCGGGGCTCGGGGTCGTCGTGCTGGAGGGAGCGGTAGAAGATCTTGTGCCCGGTGTAGTCGCTGGTCCGGCCCGTCTCCTCCGTGTGGCGGGCGACGGTGAGGTAGGCCTCGTCGCGCGAGAAGACGACGCCGTCGATGAAGTCGACTCTCTCGCCGTCGTGCTCGCCGGTGGCGACCACCTCGCCGATCGCGGTGCAGAGGCTCTCGACGTCGTGGAAGCGGACGTGGCGCAGGGCGACGTGGCCGGTCACCGGCTCGAGCTCGATGAGCAGCCGGGTCGCGTAGCCGAGCGAACCGTAGGAGTTGGGGAAGCCGCGGAAGAGGTCGGCGTGCTCGTTGTCGGGCGTCGCCGTGACGATCTCGCCGGTGCCCGTGAGGATGTCCATCTCGAGGACCGACTCGTGCGGCAGGCCGTTGCGGAAGGACGACGACTCGATCCCCAGGCCGGTCACGGCTCCCCCGAGCGTGATGGTCCGCAGCTGCGGCACGACGAGCGGCATGAGGCCGTGGGGGAGCGTCGCGGCGACGAGGTCCTCGTAGGTGCACATGCCGTCGACCTCGGCGGTGCGGGTGCCGGCGTCGACGACGCGGACGCCGGTGAGACCGGTCGTGTCGAGGCCCGGGACACGGGTGTTCGACCGCTCGCGGAAGAGGTTGGAGGTGTGCTTCGCGAGGCGGACCCGCTCCCCCGGAGGGATGGCCGCGAAGCTGTCGAGCAGTCGCTGCTCCCCGGTGGTGCGTGCAGCGGCGTCGAGGAGGGTGCGCTCCATGATGCGCACGTTACGCCCAAGGTGTGACGGTGACATGTCGAAATCGGGCCCGGTGCCGGACAGGTCGTCAAGGGCCCGTGGTTCGTGGCTCTGGCGCCGCGGGCCCGACAGTCGTATACAAGGAGCAGGCCCGAACGCGGCCGAGGTGTCTCGGTGACGCGTCACGGGCGTGACGACAGGAGTCTCGCCATGACGCGGATCGACGTGCTCGTCCAGGTCCAGCCGGACGGCGACGAGGAGACCGACGAGCTCCTCGACCTCACCGATGGCCTGCGCGAGGAGCTGCTCACCCTCGACGTCGACGACGTGCGCCCCGTCGAGGCATCGGAGGCGCCGGACGGGGCCAAGGGCCTTGCCGCCGTCGCCGGCTGGCTCGCCGTCCAGCTCGCCTCGGCCGATGTCCTGCGGGCAGCCGTCGACGCGCTGCGTGGCTGGGCCACCCAGCGGCGCCGGGACGTCGAGGTCACCATCGGCGGCGACACCCTCAAGCTCTCAAGGGTGTCAGCCGGTGAGCAGGAGAGGATCATCGATGCCTGGATCGCCCGACACTCGGCCGGCACCTGACCTGCCGACCGAGCGCCGGCTGGCGCTCGTCATCGCGACCGAGACCTACGAGGACCTCTCGCTCCGGCAGCTGCGCGCGCCCGGACGCGATGCCGACGACCTGCGAGATGTCCTGGGCGACAGCGACATCGGCGGCTTCGAGGTCACAACGGTCAAGGACGGCACCGCCCAGGCTGTCCGGGTCGCGGTGGGCGACTTCCTCGCGGACCGCTCACTCGACGACCTCGTCCTCGTCTACCTCTCGTGCCACGGACTCATGGACCTGCGCCGACGTCTCTACTTCGCCGCGCGGGACACGACCAAGACCCGGTTGGCGGCAACGGGCGTCGAGTCGCAGTGGCTGCTCACCCAGCTCGAGGACTGCCGCGCCAGGCGCCAGGTCCTCGTCCTCGACTGCTGCTTCAGCGGGGCCTTCGCCGCGGGCACCAAGGGGGACGACGAGCTCGGCCTCGGGCAGCACTTCCTCGGGCAGGGCCGGGGCCGCGTCGTGCTCACCGCCTCGCGTGGCAGCGAGTACTCCTTCGAGGGCGAGCCGGTCCCAGGGCAGGAGGTGCCGGGTTCGGTCTTCACCCAGGCGCTGGTCGAGGGCCTGCGCTCGGGCTCGGCGGACCTCGACCGCGATGGGTTCGTCTCGGTGGACGACGCCTACGGCTTCGCGTTCGACCGCGTCCGGGCCTCGGATGCGATGCAGACCCCGCAACGCTGGCTCTACGGCGCCGAGGGCGCGATCCTCCTCGCGCGCAGCCCCGCCGGAGTGACCGTCGAGCCCGCGGAGGTCCCTGCGGGCATCACCTCGTCGCTCGACAGCTCCTATCCGTCGGTCCGGATCGGCGGGGTCGACGCACTCGCCCAGTGGCTCGACGACGACGACCCGGCTCGGGTCCTCGCGGCCCAGCAGACGCTGGCGGGGGTCGCCGAGCACGACCGGCCCGAGGTGGCCGCCCGCGCGCGTGAGCACCTCGACGCGCACGTGGTCGTCGACGAGGAGGCGGCGTATGCCGTCCGCTCACCGACCGGCGCCGGGTCGGGGAGCGCTTCGTTGGGCGGCACGGAACGGCGGGCGGCCGATACGCAAAGGCGGGAGGACGGCATACGGCGATGGCTGGGCACTCCGGTGGCTCGTCTTGCGGCGGTCGGGGTTCTCGTCGCGGCGGGGATCGCCACCGCGGCGGTCCTGTGGGACCGGGACTCCGGTGGGTCCGATGACAGCTCGTCGTCGAGCCCGACGTCCGGCAGCTACACGGCCGAGGGTCCGTGGCGGTTCGAGCTCCACGGCAGCGGTGACGGGTGCACGTTCACGCTCGAGCAGGGCGGCACGAACCTCCGGGAGGTGTCGGACCCGATCTACAGCACCCGCAGCTTCCAGGTGGCCCAGACCGGGACCTTCCGATGGACGGCGAGCGACTCCGCGTGCCGCGTGGTCGGCCGGGCGGGGTCGGGCGAGGCGACGCTGCCGGCGACCTTCCCGCCCTATCGCGGCGACACCGACGCCTTCCGTGCCACGGGTCCGATCACGGTGACCGTGCAGGACTGGGAGGGCAACACCGAGTGCGAGCTCACCCTGAGGGATCCCACCGATGCCAACGCCTCGAGTCCGGTGGACATCCGGACGGTGACGACGGAGCAGCCCAGCACGGTGCTCGACCCGGGCGGACGCGAGGCGGTCTACCTCGAGGACCTCACCTGTGGAGTGAGGGTGGAGGTGAAGGCACAGTAGGGGGCGGGCCTGTGAGGGTGGACGTGGAGGCGGGCCCCATCATGTCGACCCGAGCCTGCGAGGGTGGACGTGAAGGCGGGCCCCATCATGTCGACCCGAGCCTGTGAGGGTGGACGTGAAGGGACTCGAACCCCTGACCTCTCGCGTGTGAAGCGAGCGCTCTAACCAGCTGAGCTACACGTCCGGCACCCACTGCGGAGCGGGCTGGACGAGGATACCCGCCGCCATTCCCGTGGGCGAAATCGGGGGCTGTGGTTGCGGCTGCGGCCCCGGTTGCGGACGGTCCTCAGACGCGCGCGGTCGTGCGCATCCAGTTCTCGAGCCCGTCGGGGAAGAAGCCGGGGATCCCCGAGAAGTGGAAGGTCAGCCACAGCACCGCCGCGACGAACACGAGGCCGGCCAGCCCTGCGAGGAGCTTGACGAACGGGTTCTGGCGCTTGATCCACTGCTCCCACGCCCGCACCTTGGCCTTGACGAACTCGAGGACGCGCTGGGCCCGCTCGAACTCGGTCGCCCAGATCGCGAGCCCGCCGATGACGATGAGCCAGCCGGGTCCGGGGAACGGGATGAGCAGCAGCCCGACGACCACGACGACGAGCCCGAGGACGAAGACGCCGATGCGATAGATCCGCGCGGCCTTCGGGTTGGCCCGGATCCGCCGGCGCCAGGCCCAGTCGTCCTCGTCGCTCTCGACGAAGACGTGGTGGTCCTGGTGGTTCACGGGTCCATCCCGAGGTCGGCCTCGGCGGTCCGCCAGATGTCGACGGCGCGACGGGTGACCGGGCCGGGGGCGTCGAGCCGGCGGTCGTCGACGAGGTGGACGCCCTGCACGTCGCGGGACGAGTTCGTGATGATGACCTCGTCCGCGGACTCGAGCACGTCGAAGGGCATCGTCTCCTCGACGACCTCGACCCCGGCCTCGCGGCACCACTCGATGGCGAGCTCACGGGTGATGCCGGCGAGGCAGCCGCTGTCGAGCGGCGGGGTGCGCAGGACACCGTCGGTGACGACGAAGACGTTGGACGCCGTCCCTTCGCAGAGCTCGCCGCGCGTGTTCGCGAGCAGCGCCTCCGCGGCGCCACGGGAGTTGGCGTGGGTGATCGCGATGACGTTCTCGGCATAGGAGGTCGTCTTGAGACCGGCGGTAGCACCGCGCTCGTTGCGCACCCACGGCACGGTGACGACGGCAGCAGAGGGGGCGTGAGGCTTCGACGGCGTCGACGCGATGATGACGGTCGGCGGCGAGTCGTGCCGGTCCGAGCTCAACGGTCCCGCTCCCCCGGTGACGGTGATGCGCACGCGGCCGAAGGCGATCCGGTCGCCGGTGGCGAGCACCTCCTTGACCCCCTCGCGCACGAGCGCGTCGTCGACCGGGGGCAGGCCCAGCCCCGACAGCGTCCGCCCCAACCGGCGCAGGTGACGCGTCATGGCGAACGCCTCACCGTCGACGATCTTGCACGTCTCGAACGCACCGTCCCCCACCGTCATCCCGTGGTCGAGAGCCAGCACCGACGGCTCGTCCCTTCCCACGATGCGACCGTTCACCCACACCTGGATATCGCTCATGGGTCGAGCATTGCAGATGCGCCCGACCGCGCCCGCGAGTGACATCCCGCTGCCGGAGACGGTCGGGGTCAGGACCCGGCGCTCCCAGCCACCTGTCCACGGGCCAGTGCCATGAGGCGCCGCGCCTTGAGCTCGGTCTCGCGCACCTCGCCGCGGGCGTGCGAGCCCCACGTGATCCCGGCGCCCGTCCCGAACCTCAGCACGCGCTCCCCCGAGGGTTCCTCGTCGACCCAGAAGGTGCGGATGCCGACCGCGAGCAGCGCCTCGTCACGGTCGGCGTCGATCCAACCCACCGCCCCGCAGTAGGGGCCGCGGGGCACCGGTTCGAGGTCGTCGATGGCCCGCAGCGCCGTGTGCTTGGGGGCGCCCGATACCGAGCCCGGCGGGAACGACGCGTCGAGCAGCTCGCGCCACGTCGCGTCCTCCCGCAGCTCCCCCGAGACGTCCGAGACGAGGTGGACGAGGCCGGGATGTTGCTCGAGACGGCACAGGTGGTCGACGCGGACGGTGCCGGGACGGCATACGTGCTGGAGGTCGTTGCGCACGAGGTCGACGATCATGACGTTCTCGGCGTAGTCCTTGGGCAGCATGTTCTCGGCGGTCTGCGCGGTGCCCTTGATCGGGCTGGAGGTGACGGTGCTGCCGCGTCGGGTGAGGTATGCCTCGGGTGAGGCGCACGCGACCTCCAGCCCGGCCTCGGGGATGTCGATCGTCGCGGCGTAGGGAGCCGGGTTGCCCTGTGCGAGAAGGTTGCCCAGGGCGCGCATCGACACGCGCGGCTCCGCCGCGCGGCTGAGAACGCGACAGAGGTTGACCTGGTAGACCGTGCCGCGCGCGATCCGCTCACGGATCTCCTCCACCCCTGCGACGTATGCCGTGTCGTCCAGGCTCGTGGCCCACTCCCCCTGCACGCCGGTCCAGTCGGGCACGCCGGTAGGCGATGGGTCCCGGTCGACGGACGCCATGCGCACGGCCGTGAGGCGGCCCTCGAAGGTGATGACGACGGCCCAGAACCCTGATGTGACGTCGTCGATGTCCGAGGTGACGGCCTCGACGCCGGTCGCCTCGATGACGCCCCCGTCCAGGGAGCTGAACCTCGCCCACGCCACGGCGTCGATCGTAGGGGCATGCGCTCGAGGTCGGTGGGCCCCGCCGGTCGTCGCCGAACGAGGAAGCGGTCGCGACTCATCAGCTCACGAGGTACAGACGGTGGCTCGTCTCGAATGTGGCTGCGGCACAGCGACATTCACACCGTCGAGGTGTTGTATTCGAACTATTGTTCGACTACACTCGTGTCATGGACCTGGGCGCGGTGTCGACAGCGGTGGCGGAACTGTATGCCGCGCTGTCGGCCCCTGCCGCGACGGCACCGGTCGGGGTGTCGCGTCCGGCAGGTTTCCTCGACGCGGACACGCTGCTGGCGACGATCGAGCAGGCGCAGCAAATCGTCAACATCTGCGGTGGGATCCAGGCCCACGCCATGGCGCATCTGGCTGCGCACGAGGAGGTCCGCGACGCCGAGGACGCCTCGGGCTGGGCGTGGAAGCGGCACGGGCTCGGGTTCGTCGCCGACGACACAGCCTCCCTCGTCGCCGACCGGCTCGGGGTCTCGGTCCCGGTCGCCGCGAACCGGGTCGAGGACGCCGTGCACCAGGTCACCGTCACCCCACGGCTGGTGGACGCGATGGGGTCCGGCGCCCTCGACCAGTTCCGCGCCCACCTCGTCACCCGCGAGGTCAGGGACTGCGACGACGCGACCGCCGCCACGATCGTCGAACGCCTCGTCGCCCGCGCCGCCGACCCCGCCCCGTGGAAGAGCACCGACCCCCGCCCCGGCCACGACAACACCGACGAGGGCGGCGCTGACGACATCGGCGACAGGAACAGCGTTGAGGGCGACTTCGACGCCGACGGCGAGAACGTCAGCGGCGACAGCCCGGAGGCACACGGCACGGACGGCGCCCCGGGCTGCCCATCGCGGGGCTGGGACGAGACCGCAGGACCACTGGCGTCGCGCGCCCGCCGGCTCGTGACCCGCCACGCCCCCGAGGTCGCCGCGGCACGCAAGAAGCAGGCCCTGAAGGACCGGTGCCTGACCCGACGCGCGATCTCCGAGGCCGCGGACCAGTGGCACGGGCTCGTCCCGGTCGAGCAGTCCCTGGTGATGTGGCAGGCCGTGGACCACCTCGCGCGCACCCTCCAGAGCGCCGACCCCGGCCTCACCCTCGACCAGGCCCGCGTCGATGCGCTGCAGCAGCTCGTCCTCCAGCAGGCCGACGTCACCATCCACCTCCACGCCACCCACCCCCCCGCTCCCAGCGCCGCCACCACGACCGACGCAGCCACCGCACCAGAGCCCGCGCGCGCAGCCACCGCACCAGAGCCGGCACGTGCAGCCACCACCTCGTCCGCGGCATACACAGCTCCCGCGACCCGCACCGCCCGCGCGTCCACCGCCACCGTGACGCCCCAAGCGACTACCGCGCTCCGAGGCGACACGACCCCCGCGCCTGCAGACAGTCACCCCGCCGCTGCGCCGGCCTCGGCCTCGACGGACGCGCCGGCACAGGGCCACCGGGCAGGACTGGCAGAGCGGGCCGTCCGTGGGGTCGTCGAGCTCGGCGGGCTCAACCGGCCCGGCACCACCGTCGTCGACCTCGACCGGCTCCCGGCGAGCGTGCGCCTGACCGACTCGACCACCCTGACCTGCCACCCCGACACCGGCGCCCTCCTGACAGGCCACGTACCGAC